>NZ_JBIZVZ010000010.1:0-6055 GCF_044769785.1 Microbacterium sp. GXS0129
AAGGTACTTTTTTATAAAAAAAGGCACACCAGGAACGACATTTTGTCAACTACCATTTACAGTACCACTATACATCATCATTAACTATCAATGTGACACACCTGGAAGGTACTTTTTTATAAAAAAAGGCACGCCAGGTACAACATTTTGTCAACTATAAAATACCACTGTCATTTTTCGTATATAAGGACAAGAAAATAGGACGGCCGAATGATTAATCGGCCGCCCTACGGGAAAATGACATGGGTTTCACTTATCTAAACAAATCACCTAAAGAAACTCCAAAACTAGATGCAATACTACCTAAGGACCCCTGAGCACCACGGTTATTAAGTAAACGTTCAAGCTCAGCTGTAACCATCTTAACACGCTTTTCAAGAGTTCTAGAATCCCACTGTAATTGCTTTCGAGCAATCTCAGAACGGATGTTAGTTTCAACAAGCTTACGAAGCTCATGCGAAGCCTGTGCAGATGTCAATTGCTTATTAGCTTTCTTCAAAGCTAAATCGGCAACACCATTCGCCAAGGAAATACGAAGTTGCTGGGGCAACACTTGAAGTTGAGCAGACTTCATAGCATTCTCAATAATAATACCACGACGCTCAACAGCAATCTTACGAGCTTGTTCCTGGCTTGTAGCTACCTCCTGCGTAAGCATGTCCTTACGAATACTACGGAGAAGATCTTCAGTAGCCGCACGGGCGTTAGCATCCTTAGTAGTAGCAAGCTTTTCGCCAATTTCTGATAACAACTTTTGCGCACGATATTTATTTTCAATGCGAAGCTGATCGGTTTCAGCGTTAATCTTAGCAATCTCAGACTGATTCATACGAGCACGCAAAGCAAAATCAGTAGCAGCACCAATCGTATCTGCAAAACCTGAATAATCAAGAGGTATTGCAGTTCCACGAGGCGGCGTTACTCCTTGTGCTTGGGGCGAATTAACAGCCTGACCAACGTTTCCACCACTAGCCAAAACACCAGCATTATAACCAGCATTTTCAAGACGAGCACGAAGAAACTGCGGATCACTATATTTCAAATTATCAGATAGTTGACGCTCATACATCGCAGAATTATAGTCCATTTGTTTCTGTAACATACGCTCATTAAACCTATTAGTTTTATTAGCCATATGTTCATTAGAATCAATCTGGGCGATGGTTGTAGCACCGCCCAATACTGACATAATTCCTCCTAAAATAGGGTTAACACCATCAGACATAATATTAAGTATTAGCAGGCTCTTGCCCTTCAGAAGCATCACTCGGTTTTTCAATCGATTTATCATCAACTGAAGACTTCTGTGCAGCAACTAAAGCCTGGATTTCACTATCTGCGAGAGAATTCAGATACTTAGAATAATTGATCAACTCAGAAGGCGTCTGAATGTATCTCGATTTTACAATAGATGCCAATTGATCATCAGTAAGCTTAGACTTCAAAGAATTCAAAGAAGGCTCACTAATACGCATTTCGGCAATATGAGCAGTAAGAGCCTGCAATGTCATTTTATCCAATCTCTGTTGATTAAACAGCATATAAATATCAGAAGTCAATCTAATTGACTTGTTATCCGAAAAGGGTGCTTTATGCTTACGATGAAGAAAATCATCAATAGGAGAGGAAGAATAAAAGGAAGTCAGCTGTAAATCCTTAGAAGAAACAACAGGCTGTACACTTCTACCATCGGAAAAAATACGTTTTTCAAATTGTTCATTCATAAGAGCACAAATTAATAAAATTAATAAGGTAAACCATCAACATCAAGGTTACGAACAACCTTCACATCAAAGAAAGAAGACACCCAAAATTGATCAGTATTCATCGTACTATCAGCTTGAACAGCAAAAATAGGATCGACCAGATTAGGATTAACTTTAAAGAAAGTATAATTCATACCACTTTCAGCAGTTCCATCCTGAGGTAATGAAGCATCAGCAACACCGTCAGGAGTAAGAGCATTAAGAATTGATTGAGCATTATAAGACAGAACCCAATTCCTCAAATCACGCTTAAAAGCACCGAAACTCAAATCAATAGCAGTCTTATAATCAATATATCTTGGAGCATAGCCAAAGAAGAAAGGCGTAGCACCATCTGGGAAAGGCTTACCAACAGGGGCAGAATTCATAATGTTCACCGAGGAAACACCTTGCATACCCACACGGTCAAAAACAGGGTTTGCAAAATCCTCAGCATTCACACGGGTAAATGCAGGAGAAATGTAATCGACCGTATAATCAACAAGCGGAACACAATGATAAATGCACATCACAATGCCGTATTGTCCATCAGACTGGAAGTTAATTTTACCATCAGAAAGACCAACACCCTTGCCAGCAATAGCTGCACCATTATCACCTGTAATATTCTGATTAACTACTTCATTGATATCTAGCGAAGAAGATGTACCACCAAGATACTGACATTTATCAGAAAGACCGTTTGGTACATCAACGCCAAAGATACGTTTAGTTATACCTTTATAATCTTGATCACCAGATTGTGCTATTTCTTTCCATTTCTGAAGAAATTCATACTGACGAAGAGCAAGAATAGAAAGAGAAGAACTAGAAGATGACAACTCAACAGGATAAGTACCAGCAGAAACAAAAGAACCTAAAGTGTAGGTATTAGCAGCAGGACCAACAATAGCATTAGGCTTAGCATCAGGAGCACCTTCAAGAGGAGAAGAAGAAAGTGAATTATTACCACCAGAAAAAGTTCCATACAAAACACCCACATCACCTGTAGATCCAAGAGACTCAGTAAGTTTTACAGATCCAGAAATAGAAGGCATATCCAACGGAACAACAGCAGTGTCACCATATTGAGCTTGAGGCAACACACCATGGTACAAATCTTTTTGCCAATTACAATAGCGCAAATCAAACATATTATAATTAGCAAAGAATGAATCAGAAGATGAAACGGGTATCTGGACATTCATATCAGAACTACCAGTCATATAATCACAATTAAAAGTAGAGGGGTTAGGTTTTTCCCACTGTTGATTACGGAAATAATCAGAATAAATCTTTTGATAAGCCAAAAGACCCATAATGTTTACATCCAAATTATAATTAAGAGATTGTGGTGCATCAGCAATATAAGACTCAAAGTTACCATATTGAAGATATTCCAAAAGCTTAACAGAAAGCTGAGCACGGTCATAGCCAAAATAGTTAACAGATTTAGGAGCAGGAAGACCGTGCAAAGTCTTAAGATAAGTACCAATTTGTTCAGTAGTAACATAAGGCAACTCACCACTGAAAGCAGGGGGCATCTGATTTAATGAAGTGGCATGTTGCTGATTAAAATCCATTTGTGAAAGGACTTCATTTGCCCTATTCCAAAGAAGGTGATAAGGAACATAATAAAAATCGAAATATTCACGAACACGTGCATACGCAGCCGTATTTATCGGAGCAGTACGTGTAAACGCTTTCAAATCAATAGTGAATTTATCACCTGGAATGACCTCAGAACTCCAAACAGGAAGAAGCTCACCACACTTGGCAGTAAAATTTCGTTTGGTTGACAAATCAAAACCATTACGGGAAGGTCTATTCATAATGGTTTTTAATGACATAATATTAGCCATATCAATCTACAAATAAAAGTTTATTAATATCATTTAATTTCTTGTGTTTACAACGGGCTTCAAAATCAGATAAAGATTTAGATGCCATTACTTTAAATGCGGGGGTGGCCTTATAATCGGCAAGATTAAAAAATACATTGTCATAAAAATAAGGATAAAAATTATTATCAAAGTCATCCTTCATAAGATCATCACCACCAATGAGATCACTCTCAAAGAAAGCAGATTGATTTTCAAAGAATGACTTTAAATTCATATAATCCAATTGCTTATAAAACTCCTCAATAATCTTTACTTTGCGCATTATTTCATGTACTGACTGATTATCACAAACAAAATATAAAAAATGTTTAGACAAGAGCAACTCAACATAAATACGATGGACATAAAGATCAAAGCAATCATCGTAAATTGAAATAGATCTAACAGAACCGTCAATTTCAGCAAATGTCAATTTAAGGACATCAGCGTCATAGAAATAACGAAGCAAATCACGTGTAACCTTTTCAGTATAAGATAAATCATTCTCCTTATTTGAAAAAGGAAAATAATAACAACAATAAGCTATACGTCTAGCTAAATCTAATGCGCTTTGACAGTCGGGGAAAACTTGCCGCGCATAACCATATATTCTGTAAGAGTAAGTACGCTCATGTGAAGATTTATCAAAATATCCTCGACATTTCGGAAAGTAGTAAGCATAATACGACCGCCACATATCGAACTCTCTATATTTCTCATTGACAATAATGCCTCTTTTGATAACTTGTTCAGCGGATAACGCATATATTTCTTTACGTTGACCTTGCAAAATGCCTTGACCCAGCTTTTGAGAATGTACGCAGAACGGACGGATGGAACGTGTTTTAAAAACTTGGGGTACAAACACAGAGCTATTAACATACGACGCAACGTAACTAGAGCAGTTACCTCGACTGGCTTGGACATCAACACGACCAAACGGCCAGCTCTCAAGTACAATTTGTTCACATGCTTGAAAGAGGGTTTCATCGGAGAAATATAATAGGATATGGAAATGTGGCCTAAAGTGTACTGGTCCATATTCACCACAGGCAAAGTAACGCACTTTTGCATCGGTAATTTTTCTCGCATAAAATCTAAATCTTTTAAAAAATTTCTGTAAATCTGACTTTCTTAAATAAGGTACATCACCAAATAAATAAAACTTTTCCAACAATTTTTCACGCTGAATAGGCGACATTTCAACAGGGGCAATAATTTCACCATCGGCGTCAACTAAATCACAACCAAAAGGACGGTCAATACTATCGACAAACTTAGCTCGGGGAATATATCTGTTTGCATACGTAAGTGTTATAAACATGCAGTATTTATGACATTTAGCTTCTAAATCACAAAGCAATGACAAATGATTATTCCTAGTAAGCGAACAAGCTTGGCAACGACCACAAGGCACAAACATAGTCTGGTGGGTATAGGGATTTACAATCCTTTGAGGATTTAAACAACGTGATAAAACTGTAGGTGTAGCCATATTATTTCTTAACTATAGTAGCGATAAAGTCCAAAATCATTTTAAGAGCTTTCAAAATCTTATTCCACATAATAATTATAATTATGAAAATGAAACATGTATATAACCATTACTTGTATAAGCATAGGTAACACAAGGAAGAAGCTTAACAAAAGACAAAACAAGTTGAGGAGGCGTTTCCAAAGGAACAAAATCAACAGCTAAGGCTTCCATATGTTTAGAGTGAATCACTCCGCCAACAAGGTCATTGACAATAGGGCAACGATAACCAGAAGTAAGCCTAAACCCACCAAATAAAGTTTGCAAGGCATTGAAACGTTCGATCGTTCTTTCTGCATTTTCTCTATAACACTCAGGTAAAGAGTTATCAAGGTTGTGAGAAACCGCACAATCAGAGTAGACATAATCTTTTAAATCAATCTTTAACATAATAACCAATTAGAAATCAATTATAAATCTTTGCAAATACAAAAGCAACATCTAAAGCTTGCTGAATAGAACAAAAAGTAAATTTCCTACGAATATAACGCATCTCTGACGTTAGGAATTGAACTATAACAGCACAATGAACAGGATCTTTATTTTTTTTCATTTAGTTAAATTTTATAATTATCAGCACATAGAATATGAAAACATCACAAAAGAAATATATACAATTGTAAAATCAAAATTATAACGTAAACTTAACTTTTTTTTAGGTGTATAGCACCGCTACACTACGTTCCGCTTTCTGTGTGTTCCTATACTCATGTTTCTCCGAAACATCCTACTGCGGGCGGCAAGCGTCCTCGTACGGCGGTGCTTAACCATCCGCAAGCGGACGGTTACCGATGAATAGTCTTAAAAGTCAAATACACATCACCATTAACTATCAATATGACACACCTGGAAGGTACTTTTTTATAAAAAAAGGCACACCAGGAACGACATTT
>NZ_JBIZVZ010000011.1:0-5489 GCF_044769785.1 Microbacterium sp. GXS0129
AGTCCGGCGGTGTCCTACTCTCCCACAGGGTCCCCCCTGCAGTACCATCGGCGCTGAGAGGCTTAGCTTCTGGGTTCGGAATGTGACCAGGCGTTTCCCTCTCGCTATGGCCGCCGAAACACTATTGATGTTTCAATCAGCACAACGAGCATTGATCGTCGTGTGTTCTCGACCGTACATCGAGAACCACTCAGTGGACGCAAGCAAAAGTTCATGTCACCCACCCCAAAAAAGGGGGGGGTGTTTATCAAGTCATCGGCTTATTAGTACCAGTCAGCTACACGCATTACTGCGCTTCCACATCTGGCCTATCAACCCAGTAGTCTGGCTGGGAGCCTCTCACCCGAAGGTATGGAAATCTCATCTTGAGGCCGGCTTCCCGCTTAGATGCTTTCAGCGGTTATCCATCCCGAACGTAGCTAACCAGCGGTGCTCTTGGCAGAACAACTGGCACACCAGAGGTTCGTCCAACCCGGTCCTCTCGTACTAGGGTCAGATCCTCTCAAATTTCCTACGCGCGCAGCGGATAGGGACCGAACTGTCTCACGACGTTCTAAACCCAGCTCGCGTACCGCTTTAATGGGCGAACAGCCCAACCCTTGGGACCTACTCCAGCCCCAGGATGCGACGAGCCGACATCGAGGTGCCAAACCATGCCGTCGATATGGACTCTTGGGCAAGATCAGCCTGTTATCCCCGAGGTACCTTTTATCCGTTGAGCGACAGCGCTTCCACAAGCCACTGCCGGATCACTAGTCCCGACTTTCGTCCCTGCTCGACTTGTCAGTCTCACAGTCAAGCTCCCTTGTGCACTTACACTCGACACCTGATTGCCAACCAGGTTGAGGGAACCTTTGGGCGCCTCCGTTACTTTTTGGGAGGCAACCGCCCCAGTTAAACTACCCACCAGGCACTGTCCCTGAACCGGATTACGGTCCGAAGTTAGATATCCAGAGTGACCAGAGTGGTATTTCAACAACGACTCCACACCCACTAGCGTGAATGCTTCACAGTCTCCCACCTATCCTACACAAGCCACACCAAACACCAATACCAAGCTGTAGTAAAGGTCACGGGGTCTTTCCGTCCTGCTGCGCGTAACGAGCATCTTTACTCGTATTGCAATTTCGCCGAGTTCGCGGTTGAGACAGTTGGGAAGTCGTTACGCCATTCGTGCAGGTCGGAACTTACCCGACAAGGAATTTCGCTACCTTAGGATGGTTATAGTTACCACCGCCGTTTACTGGGGCTTAAATTCTCAGCTTCGCCTTACGGCTAACCGGTCCTCTTAACCTTCCAGCACCGGGCAGGCGTCAGTCCGTATACATCGTCTTGCGACTTAGCACGGACCTGTGTTTTTAGTAAACAGTCGCTACCCACTAGTCTCTGCGGCCACCAAACGCTTTCGGAGCAAGTCCTAATACGCCGATGGCCCCCCTTCTCCCGAAGTTACGGGGGCATTTTGCCGAGTTCCTTAACCACGATTCTCTCGATCTCCTTGGTATTCTCTACCTGACCACCTGAGTCGGTTTGGGGTACGGGCAGCTGGAACCTCGCGTCGATGCTTTTCTCGGCAGCATAGGATCACCCACTTGATACGCATCGTGTCTCAGCCTCTACGAGTGACGGATTTGCCTATCACTCAGCCTACGCACTTGCACAGCGACAACCATCGCGCTGCTGGGCTACCTTCCTGCGTCACACCTGTTAATACGCTAACCGCACCAGAACGGGGTCGTACGCTAGGCCTCACGCCATCACCCGAAGGATCCGGTCATGAGGATTCAGATACTTAGCACTACTGGATTAGCTTGGGCGGTTCTTCGCCGGTACGGGAATATCAACCCGTTGTCCATCGACTACGCCTGTCGGCCTCGCCTTAGGTCCCGACTTACCCAGGGAAGATTAGCTTGACCCTGGAACCCTTGGTCTTTCGGAGGACGTGTTTCTCACACGTCATTCGCTACTCATGCCTGCATTCTCACTCGTGTAGCGTCCACGGCTGGATCACTCCGCCGCTTCACTCGCCACACGACGCTCTCCTACCCATCAACACGGCTGGACCACGAAGGCCTACCAAAAATGTCAATGCCACAACTTCGGTGGCGTGCTTGAGCCCCGTTACATTGTCGGCGCGGAATCACTTGACCAGTGAGCTATTACGCACTCTTTCAAGGGTGGCTGCTTCTAAGCCAACCTCCTGGTTGTCACAGCAACTCCACATCCTTTTCCACTTAGCACGCGCTTAGGGACCTTAGATGGTGGTCTGGGTTGTTTCCCTCTCGACTATGAAGCTTATCCCCCACAGTCTCACTGCTGCGCTCTCACTTACCGGCATTCGGAGTTTGGCTGACGTCAGTAACCTTGTAGGGCCCATCGGCCATCCAGTAGCTCTACCTCCGGCAAGAAACACGCAACGCTGCACCTAAATGCATTTCGGAGAGAACCAGCTATCACGAAGTTTGATTGGCCTTTCACCCCTATCCACAGCTCATCCCCTCAGTTTTCAACCTAAGTGGGTTCGGTCCTCCACGACGTCTTACCGTCGCTTCAACCTGGCCATGGATAGATCACTTCGCTTCGGGTCTAGGACACGCGACTGAATCGCCCTATTCAGACTCGCTTTCGCTACGGCTACCCCACACGGGTTAACCTCGCCACGTATCACTAACTCGCAGGCTCATTCTTCAAAAGGCACGCTGTCACACCTACCAGGGGTGCTCCAACGGTTTGTAAGCAAACGGTTTCAGGTACTATTTCACTCCCCTCCCGGGGTACTTTTCACCTTTCCCTCACGGTACTTGTCCGCTATCGGTCATCTGGGAGTATTTAGGCTTATCAGGTGGTCCTGACAGATTCACACGGGATTTCTCGGGCCCCGTGCTACTTGGGATACTCTCCACGCCAGCACACGCATTTCGACTACGGGGTTGGCACCCTCTATGACTGGCCTTTCAAAACCATTCGTCTATACGCTGCTGTCACGTCGAAGTCTCGGCAGAAACTTCCGGTGAGTCCCACAACCCCCAACGTGCAACGCCTGCCGGCTATCACACACGCAAGGTTTAGCCTGATCCGGTTTCGCTCGCCACTACTAACGGAATCGCGGTTGCTTTCTCTTCCTGTGGGTACTGAGATGTTTCACTTCCCCACGTTCCCTCTACCCGCCCTATATATTCAGGCGGGAGTCACTAGGTCGCACAAACGCCCAGCGGGGTTTCCCCATTCGGACACCCTCGGATCAAAACTTGCTTATCAGTTCCCCGAGGCTTATCGCAGATTGCTACGTCCTTCTTCGGCTCCAGATGCCAAGGCATCCACCGTTTGCTCTTAAAGACTTGAATACATGAGTTAAGAAATAATCAGATCTAATGATCATCAAAATTTCAGATCACCCGCATGAACCCGAAGGCCCATACGAATCATCTTTAAGATGCTCGCGTCCACTGTGTAGTTCTCAAAGTACGGGCGGTACCCCCCGCGCCCACAGCAAAGCCGCAGACAACAGAAGGCCCAGAGGAACAGAAGCCAATCCCGAAAGATCGACACCCGGTCCCTCAGGACCCAACAGCGTGCAGGCACCCAACCCTCCAGCGTCCCGTTCCAACAGCAAGCTGCGTACTAGAAACCACTCTCGGCCTGAATGCCATGTCAAATGTTCCACCCATGAGCTCCGGTCAGACACATTCGGTCTGAATCCGGCTCTGTCGGTCCCGAAGAACCGCAGTGCTCCTTAGAAAGGAGGTGATCCAGCCGCACCTTCCGGTACGGCTACCTTGTTACGACTTAGTCCTAATTACCGATCCCACCTTCGACGGCTCCCTCCACAAGGGTTAGGCCACCGGCTTCAGGTGTTACCGACTTTCATGACTTGACGGGCGGTGTGTACAAGACCCGGGAACGTATTCACCGCAGCGTTGCTGATCTGCGATTACTAGCGACTCCGACTTCATGAGGTCGAGTTGCAGACCTCAATCCGAACTGGGACCGGCTTTTTGGGATTCGCTCCACCTCACGGTATTGCAGCCCTTTGTACCGGCCATTGTAGCATGCGTGAAGCCCAAGACATAAGGGGCATGATGATTTGACGTCATCCCCACCTTCCTCCGAGTTGACCCCGGCGGTATCCCATGAGTTCCCACCATAACGTGCTGGCAACATAGAACGAGGGTTGCGCTCGTTGCGGGACTTAACCCAACATCTCACGACACGAGCTGACGACAACCATGCACCACCTGTATACGAGTGTCCAAAGAGTCCTCTGTTTCCAGAGTGTTCTCGTATATGTCAAGCCTTGGTAAGGTTCTTCGCGTTGCATCGAATTAATCCGCATGCTCCGCCGCTTGTGCGGGTCCCCGTCAATTCCTTTGAGTTTTAGCCTTGCGGCCGTACTCCCCAGGCGGGGAACTTAATGCGTTAGCTGCGTCACGGAATCCGTGGAATGGACCCCACAACTAGTTCCCAACGTTTACGGGGTGGACTACCAGGGTATCTAAGCCTGTTTGCTCCCCACCCTTTCGCTCCTCAGCGTCAGTTACGGCCCAGAGATCTGCCTTCGCCATCGGTGTTCCTCCTGATATCTGCGCATTCCACCGCTACACCAGGAATTCCAATCTCCCCTACCGCACTCTAGTCTGCCCGTACCCACTGCAGGCCCGAGGTTGAGCCTCGGGATTTCACAGCAGACGCGACAAACCGCCTACGAGCTCTTTACGCCCAATAATTCCGGATAACGCTTGCGCCCTACGTATTACCGCGGCTGCTGGCACGTAGTTAGCCGGCGCTTTTTCTGCAGGTACCGTCACTTTCGCTTCTTCCCTGCTAAAAGAGGTTTACAACCCGAAGGCCGTCATCCCTCACGCGGCGTTGCTGCATCAGGCTTTCGCCCATTGTGCAATATTCCCCACTGCTGCCTCCCGTAGGAGTCTGGGCCGTGTCTCAGTCCCAGTGTGGCCGGTCACCCTCTCAGGCCGGCTACCCGTCGACGCCTTGGTGAGCCATTACCTCACCAACAAGCTGATAGGCCGCGAGCCCATCCCAGACCAAAAAATCTTTCCAGACAATGACGATGCCGTCTTGTCTCGTATCCGGTATTAGACGCCGTTTCCAGCGCTTATCCCAGAGTCCGGGGCAGGTTGCTCACGTGTTACTCACCCGTTCGCCACTGATCCACAGAGCAAGCTCTGCTTCACCGTTCGACTTGCATGTGTTAAGCACGCCGCCAGCGTTCATCCTGAGCCAGGATCAAACTCTCCGTGAAAAAACAGCTGCAACACCCCCACCGGAATAGGCAGAAAGCATTGCGAGTTTGAAACTGACCAAAAAAGGATGTCAAAACTGACAACCATAAATTGATCCAAAGGAATCTCCCACCCCAAAAAGGGGTGACGAGGTTATTTGGCATTTGACAAGTGCACGCTGTTGAGTTCTCAAGGATCGGATGCTCCCACACACCACCCACACGGGGCTTAGCTGCGGGGCAACTTCTC
>NZ_JBIZVZ010000012.1:0-4648 GCF_044769785.1 Microbacterium sp. GXS0129
CTTGAGCATGCTTGGCGGAGATTGGACGGACGGAACGATGACGGATTTCAAGTGGCGCCATTTCCAGGGTGATGTGATCCTGTGGGCGGTGCGCTGGTATTGTCGCTATCCGATCAGCTATCGCGACCTTGAGGAAATGCTGGCGGAACGCGGCATTTCGGTCGACCATACGACGATCTATCGCTGGGTCCAGTGCTACGCCCCGGAGATGGAGAAGCGGCTGCGCTGGTTCTGGCGGCGTGGCTTTGATCCGAGCTGGCGCCTGGATGAAACCTACGTCAAGGTGCGGGGCAAGTGGACCTACCTGTACCGGGCAGTCGACAAGCGGGGCGACACGATCGATTTCTACCTGTCGCCGACCCGCAGCGCCAAGGCAGCGAAGCGGTTCCTGGGCAAGGCCCTGCGAGGCCTGAAGCACTGGGAAAAGCCTGCCACGCTCAATACCGACAAAGCGCCGAGCTATGGTGCAGCGATCACCGAATTGAAGCGCGAAGGAAAGCTGGACCGGGAGACGGCCCACCGGCAGGTGAAGTATCTCAATAACGTGATCGAAGCCGATCACGGAAAGCTCAAGATACTGATCAAGCCGGTGCGCGGTTTCAAATCGATCCCCACGGCCTATGCCACGATCAAGGGATTCGAAGTCATGCGAGCCCTGCGCAAAGGACAGGCTCGCCCCTGGTGCCTGCAGCCCGGCATCAGGGGCGAGGTGCGCCTTGTGGAGAGAGCTTTTGGCATTGGGCCCTCGGCGCTGACGGAGGCCATGGGCATGCTCAACCACCATTTCGCAGCAGCCGCCTGATCGGCGCAGAGCGACAGCCTACCTCTGACTGCCGCCAATCTTTGCAACAGAGCCACCCAGTGGACATAAGCCTGTTCGGTTCGTAAGCTATAATGCAAGTAGCGTATGCGCTCACGCAACTGGTCCAGAACCTTGACCGAACGCAGCGGTGGTAACGGCGCAGTGGCGGTTTTCATGGCTTGTTATGACTGTTTTTTTGTACAGTCTATGCCTCGGGCATCCAAGCAGCAAGCGCGTTACGCCGTGGGTCGATGTTTGATGTTATGGAGCAGCAACGATGTTACGCAGCAGGGCAGTCGCCCTAAAACAAAGTTAGACATCATGAGGGAAGCGGTGACCATCGAAATTTCGAACCAACTATCAGAGGTGCTAAGCGTCATTGAGCGCCATCTGGAATCAACGTTGCTGGCCGTGCATTTGTACGGCTCCGCAGTGGATGGCGGCCTGAAGCCATACAGCGATATTGATTTGTTGGTTACTGTGGCCGTAAAGCTTGATGAAACGACGCGGCGAGCATTGCTCAATGACCTTATGGAGGCTTCGGCTTTCCCTGGCGAGAGCGAGACGCTCCGCGCTATAGAAGTCACCCTTGTCGTGCATGACGACATCATCCCGTGGCGTTATCCGGCTAAGCGCGAGCTGCAATTTGGAGAATGGCAGCGCAATGACATTCTTGCGGGTATCTTCGAGCCAGCCATGATCGACATTGATCTAGCTATCCTGCTTACAAAAGCAAGAGAACATAGCGTTGCCTTGGTAGGTCCGGCAGCGGAGGAATTCTTTGACCCGGTTCCTGAACAGGATCTATTCGAGGCGCTGAGGGAAACCTTGAAGCTATGGAACTCGCAGCCCGACTGGGCCGGCGATGAGCGAAATGTAGTGCTTACGTTGTCCCGCATTTGGTACAGCGCAATAACCGGCAAAATCGCGCCGAAGGATGTCGCTGCCGACTGGGCAATAAAACGCCTACCTGCCCAGTATCAGCCCGTCTTACTTGAAGCTAAGCAAGCTTATCTGGGACAAAAAGAAGATCACTTGGCCTCACGCGCAGATCACTTGGAAGAATTTATTCGCTTTGTGAAAGGCGAGATCATCAAGTCAGTTGGTAAATGATGTCTAACAATTCGTTCAAGCCGACCGCGCTACGCGCGGCGGCTTAACTCCGGCGTTAACCTCTGAGGAAGAATTGTGAAACTATCACTAATGGTAGCTATATCGAAGAATGGAGTTATCGGGAATGGCCCTGATATTCCATGGAGTGCCAAAGGTGAACAGCTCCTGTTTAAAGCTATTACCTATAACCAATGGCTGTTGGTTGGACGCAAGACTTTTGAATCAATGGGAGCATTACCCAACCGAAAGTATGCGGTCGTAACACGTTCAAGTTTTACATCTGACAATGAGAACGTATTGATCTTTCCATCAATTAAAGATGCTTTAACCAACCTAAAGAAAATAACGGATCATGTCATTGTTTCAGGTGGTGGGGAGATATACAAAAGCCTGATCGATCAAGTAGATACACTACATATATCTACAATAGACATCGAGCCGGAAGGTGATGTTTACTTTCCTGAAATCCCCAGCAATTTTAGGCCAGTTTTTACCCAAGACTTCGCCTCTAACATAAATTATAGTTACCAAATCTGGAAAAAGGGTTAACAAGTGGCAGCAACGGATTCGCAAACCTGTCACGCCTTTTGTACCAAAAGCCGCGCCAGGTTTGCGATCCGCTGTGCCAGGCGTTAGATGCACTAAGCACATAATTGCTCACAGCCAAACTATCAGGTCAAGTCTGCTTTTATTATTTTTAAGCGTGCATAATAAGCCCTACACAAATTGGGAGATATATCATGAAAGGCTGGCTTTTTCTTGTTATCGCAATAGTTGGCGAAGTAATCGCAACATCCGCATTAAAATCTAGCGAGGGCTTTACTAAGCTTGCCCCTTCCGCCGTTGTCATAATCGGTTATGGCATCGCATTTTATTTTCTTTCTCTGGTTCTGAAATCCATCCCTGTCGGTGTTGCTTATGCAGTCTGGTCGGGACTCGGCGTCGTCATAATTACAGCCATTGCCTGGTTGCTTCATGGGCAAAAGCTTGATGCGTGGGGCTTTGTAGGTATGGGGCTCATAATTGCTGCCTTTTTGCTCGCCCGATCCCCATCGTGGAAGTCGCTGCGGAGGCCGACGCCATGGTGACGGTGTTCGGCATTCTGAATCTCACCGAGGACTCCTTCTTCGATGAGAGCCGGCGGCTAGACCCCGCCGGCGCTGTCACCGCGGCGATCGAAATGCTGCGAGTCGGATCAGACGTCGTGGATGTCGGACCGGCCGCCAGCCATCCGGACGCGAGGCCTGTATCGCCGGCCGATGAGATCAGACGTATTGCGCCGCTCTTAGACGCCCTGTCCGATCAGATGCACCGTGTTTCAATCGACAGCTTCCAACCGGAAACCCAGCGCTATGCGCTCAAGCGCGGCGTGGGCTACCTGAACGATATCCAAGGATTTCCTGACCCTGCGCTCTATCCCGATATTGCTGAGGCGGACTGCAGGCTGGTGGTTATGCACTCAGCGCAGCGGGATGGCATCGCCACCCGCACCGGTCACCTTCGACCCGAAGACGCGCTCGACGAGATTGTGCGGTTCTTCGAGGCGCGGGTTTCCGCCTTGCGACGGAGCGGGGTCGCTGCCGACCGGCTCATCCTCGATCCGGGGATGGGATTTTTCTTGAGCCCCGCACCGGAAACATCGCTGCACGTGCTGTCGAACCTTCAAAAGCTGAAGTCGGCGTTGGGGCTTCCGCTATTGGTCTCGGTGTCGCGGAAATCCTTCTTGGGCGCCACCGTTGGCCTTCCTGTAAAGGATCTGGGTCCAGCGAGCCTTGCGGCGGAACTTCACGCGATCGGCAATGGCGCTGACTACGTCCGCACCCACGCGCCTGGAGATCTGCGAAGCGCAATCACCTTCTCGGAAACCCTCGCGAAATTTCGCAGTCGCGACGCCAGAGACCGAGGGTTAGATCATGCCTAGCATTCACCTTCCGGCCGCCCGCTAGCGGACCCTGGTCAGGTTCCGCGAAGGTGGGCGCAGACATGCTGGGCTCGTCAGGATCAAACTGCACTATGAGGCGGCGGTTCATACCGCGCCAGGGGAGCGAATGGACAGCGAGGAGCCTCCGAACGTTCGGGTCGCCTGCTCGGGTGATATCGACGAGGTTGTGCGGCTGATGCACGACGCTGCGGCGTGGATGTCCGCCAAGGGAACGCCCGCCTGGGACGTCGCGCGGATCGACCGGACATTCGCGGAGACCTTCGTCCTGAGATCCGAGCTCCTAGTCGCGAGTTGCAGCGACGGCATCGTCGGCTGTTGCACCTTGTCGGCCGAGGATCCCGAGTTCTGGCCCGACGCCCTCAAGGGGGAGGCCGCATATCTGCACAAGCTCGCGGTGCGACGGACACATGCGGGCCGGGGTGTCAGCTCCGCGCTGATCGAGGCTTGCCGCCATGCCGCGCGAACGCAGGGGTGCGCCAAGCTGCGGCTCGACTGCCACCCGAACCTGCGTGGCCTATACGAGCGGCTCGGATTCACCCACGTCGACACTTTCAATCCCGGCTGGGATCCAACCTTCATCGCAGAACGCCTAGAACTCGAAATCTAACGTCCGTTCGGGCATCGAGGTCCATGTCGGGGTGGGACGGGCCCGTGGCTTCAAGATCACTTGCAGTCCGACCGCGATGTCTTGGTTGCGCGAGAGGTTGTCGATATGGCTCTGTTGCAAAAATCGTGAAGCTTGAGCATGCTTGGCGGAGATTGGACGGACGGAACGATGACGGATTTCAAGT
>NZ_JBIZVZ010000013.1:0-2868 GCF_044769785.1 Microbacterium sp. GXS0129
CTTGAAATCCGTCATCGTTCCGTCCGTCCAATCTCCGCCAAGCATGCTCAAGCTTCACGATTTTTGCAACAGAGCCTGTCTGCGTAACCGGCTCAAACGCGTCCACGCACAGCCCCGGGCGCCTTACCGCTGCTCGACATCGTGTACGGAGAGGCATCTGCGCAGGTCAGAGCCCTCGCCAGACGTCTCGCAGCACCATGTCGCCCGGGGGACCGTGGTGATTCATCTGATGCAATACGCAGACTAGCTGCGGCCCTAATAGGTCTTATCGGCCTATTAGGGCTTGCCTGGTCACGGGATGAGCTGGCGCACCTGCTTGGGGGTGGCTGCGAGTCGAGCTACGCCGTCGCTGATGAGCTGGTGTGATCCTGCGCTGGCGGCGCTGGTGATCGGGCCGGGGATCGCTGCGACGTTGCGGCCTGCGGCGTGTGCGATGCGTGCACCGAGCAGTGCGCCACTGCGCGCGCCTGCCTCGGTGATGAGCGTTGTTCCTGCGGCGAGGGCTGCCAGGCGCGAGCGCTCAATGAACCGGAATCGGGTGGGTGCTGCGCCCGGTTCAACTGCGGTGAGCAGCAGCGTGTTCGGTGCGGCCTCGATGGTGTCGATGAGCTGCCGGTGAGCCTCGGGGTAGGGTCGGCCGTGGCCGGATGCCTGCCAGATTATGAGTCGGTCGCCCTGGGCGAGCGCTGCGCGGGCGGCGGCCGCGTTGATGCCGTAGGCGGTGCCCGTCATGGTGACGTAATCGCGTGCGAGGTCAGCGACGAACTCGGCCGTGATCTGCGTGCCGTAGGCGGTGCTGGCGCGCGATCCGTCGATGTTCACGGTCTGGTCGAGCTGGTCGAGCAGCGACAGGTCGCCGCGTGCCCAAATGCGCGTTGGGGCGGTGGTGCCGATAGCGCTCAGTCGGCCGAAGAATGCCGGGTGCGAATGGGCGGTAAGCGTTGCCAGATCAGACATGGTGTGCTCCTTCCGAGCGGGTCGGGGTAGTTCCCCTTATCCCTCACGTTTTTTGCCGTGAAGGCACGAATGTGCCGCGCAGAGAGCGCAGCCGGAGTGCAAGTGACCGTGGAATACCGGAGCGAGCGCAGCGAGCGAGGATATGCCGCGAAAGCACTTGCGCGGAGGTGGAGCGAACGTATGCTGCCGAAGGCTTCACGGCTAAAAATGCGAAGCGTTCAAACACTGCGGCCGCGCTGCGGCCGTCACCTGGTGCAGCTCTTCGAGCTGCACTGCTTTCGGGGTCGCGGTGTGACCCTCGTGTTACTGCTTAGCTGTCCTCACTGTGTGCAGGCCAGCCCCGCAATAGCTGGGCTGTGCACATTGTGGGCAGGTAAGTCTCTGCGTCGGTGTCCACATGCTGCCGCCTGCTCCGTCAGGGGGCGGCCTGTGTGTCATCCGACAAAGCGAACAGTGGTATTGCGGTCGGTTCGCTCACGATAGGGCTGCCGCGCTCCGCTGCGCTGCGCTTTGCCTTCGAGGGAATCTGGTTGCGTCTCGTCGTGGGAACCGGGGAGCGGCATTGTCGCAATCGGCTTGGCACCGAGTATGTCCATGATGAGGCGTTCGGCATCGGATACGGGCACGGGTCGGGGTCGAGCTGGGGGAGTAGTGCCGGTGATGATGCAGCGGGCGGCGCGATAGTCGGCGCGGCCGTTAGCAGTACGAGGGTGGATCGGGTGAGGGGCTGGGCCAAGGTCAGGCACGAGCACGAGCTGACCTGGTGCGGGGCGCTTCGGGCGTTCAGCTCGGGGCGTGTTCATCCAGTCCAGCTCGGCGCACCACCAAGCCCACAGTTCGCGCTCGACGGCGTAGCGCTCGGCGCGAGCTGCCAGGCGTCCAGTTACGCCACGGGCGTCGGCCGCTGCGTCGCGGCGGTCGGCGGCGGGCTTGCGCCAGCCGTCACGACTGAGCAGCAGCACGTCGGCTTCGATGAGTCGGGTAAGTGTCTGTACCGTGTGAGCTGCGTCTGATCCGGTGAGCTGGGCGAGTTCTCCGAGTGAGAGAGGATCGTGAGTGCAGCGTGCATAGACGTTCCCAGCGTGCAGCCCTAGTGCTCCGAGAGTGAAGAGGTCATGTGCCGCATCGTCCAGCCGGTTTGTGAGTTCGAGCAGCAGAGCGTTTCGTGCGGCTGCGCCGCTGCCGGGGGGGCGGTGGGCGACTTGTGACCGGGCATCTACTGGGTTGCTGTGGATAACGACGTGAGGGCCGATTTTCCAGTGTGCGGCGCTGCGGCCTTCGGCCTCGTTGGTGCGAATGATCCAGTCGTCTTCTGCGAGGCGCAGCAGCGCTGTGCGCGCCGTTTCACGGCCGATGCCTGCCATGAGTGCCAGGCGTCGGGTATCGGCCTCCAGATCGGCGCTGAGGGCTTGCAGGGCAAGGATGCTCAGCGCATCGAGCACGCGACGGTCAGCGGGGCCGCCTCCGCGGTTCCATCTGCCGGGGGCGGCGTCTGCGCGGCTCTGTACGGCGAGTACATGCGCGGCGATAGCGTCGGCGCGGGCGTCGAACGTCTCATCGCGGCCGACGATGCGGCGGCCGCTGGCGATGTAGGCAACGGCGCGATCCCATTGGCGGCGCAGCACGCGCGCGCGTTCGTCAGGCCGACGGGCGATGCGTCGGCCGTCTTCGTTGCGGGTGCGTGCGTGTTCCAGGCCGGGGGCTGTGTCGAGCACGCGGGCTACGTCGCTGTAGTGCCAGTGTGCGGCGGCCGCGCCGGTCAGCACGCGCCAGAGCACGGCGCTAGCGTCCTCTGCGGCGGCATTGGTGCGCAGCGCTGCGGCCGCTGCGGGCGCTAGGTGTGATGTCCAGGGACGTTGTTGAGTCGGTCGAAGGGTACGCCGCCAATCGCAGAGTGGTGTCGGTGGTGGT
>NZ_JBIZVZ010000014.1:0-2339 GCF_044769785.1 Microbacterium sp. GXS0129
CTAGGTGTGATGTCCAGGGACGTTGTTGAGTCGGTCGAAGGGTACGCCGCCAATCGCAGAGTGGTGTCGGTGGTGGTTGTAGAAGTGGAGCCAGCCGGGCAGCGCCAGGCGTCGTTCGGCCTCTGAACCGTAAAACCTGGCATAGGCCCAGCCGTCCCCGAGCGTGCGGTGGAATCGCTCGATCTTCCCGTTCGTCTGCGGCCGGTAGGGGCGTGTCCGCTTGTGTCGGATGCCGAGCCGAGCGCAGAAGTCCCTCCATGCGTGGGATCTGTAGGCCGACCCGTTGTCGGATAGGACTCGCTCGACGGTCACGCCTCGTTCGGCGAACCAGGCCACGGCGCGTTCGAGAACTCCCACCGCTGTGCTCGCCTGCTCATCCGACCAGATTTCTACGTATGCGACGCGGGAGTGGTCGTCGATGACTGTGTGAACGAACGCCGTTCCGGTGCGCGGCTTGTGATCTTTTCCTCGTGGTAATCCCGGAGTCGCGAGCTTGTTCCGTGCGCCTTGCTTCCGACCTACGTAACGATGTCCACCGCCGTCGGGGATGTTGCCGAACTTCGTAACATCGACATGAATCAACGATCCCGGATGAGGATGCTCATATCGCCGCAATGACTCGCCAGTGACACGATCGATATGCGAGAGGCGGTTCACGCGGCAACGGACGAGGACCGCGTGAACAGTCGACGTCGAGAGACCAAGTCGCGCAGCGATCTGGGCTGGCCCCAGTCGAAGCCGCCAGCGCAGGTTGATGATCTTCTTCTTGACATGCTCGGGCGTCCTGCCTGGGATCCGGTGCGGCTTGCTGGAGCGATCCTGCATCCCAAACTCACCCTCTTCCCGGTAGCGGCCTGCCCATTTCCGGGCAGTGATCGGGGAGACCATGAACATCTTTGCGGCGATCGTGGCCGGATAGCCGTCTTCGACAATCAGCCGGGCTAACCGGAGACGGGCACGAGGAGTGAGAAGAGCGTTCGGATGGGTCATCAATTGGCCTCCGCCGCGGTCTTCGTAAGCGCGCGTCCGGTGAGAAGCATGATGACGAGAGCGATCGCTGTCAGCACCGAAGCGACCCAAACCGGCGCGAGCAGCCCCAGCCCGGTCGCGAGCCCGAACGCACCAAGCACGGGCCCCGCTGCAGCTCCGATATTCAATGCTGCGGTTGCGTACGAACCGCCCATCGTTGGCGCACCCGATGCTGCATACAGCACACGCGTGATCAGAGTACTGCCGACGCCGAACGACAGGAAGCCCTGAACGAGGACGAGGACGATAAGCGCAACGGGATGAGATGCGACCACTGCCAACACGATCCAGCCCGTCAGCAACAGCGGTCCGCCGACTGCGAGCACGAGGCCAGGTCGTTGATCTGATAGTCGTCCTGCGATCGTAACGCCAAGGAACGATCCGATGCCGAACATCACCAGCGCGACGGACACCCACGCTTCGGCCAAGCCCGCGGTCTCGGTCACGACGGGTGCCAGGAAGGTGAATGCCGCAAAGGTCCCTCCGTTGATCAGCGCTCCGAGTGCCATGGCCAGGATGAGCCGCGGCGTCGCCAACTGGCTGAGCTCGGCACGGAGCCTTGGTGAGGTCGCGCTAGTCGCGCTCCGACCAACATTGTTCGTGACGCCCCGAATGACTCCAACGGCCGCGGGAATACAGAGGATGGCGATCGCCCAGAACGTCGTTCGCCAGCCCAGCGCTGTGCCGAGCAGTGCCCCGGCGGGGACGCCCACGACGGTTGCGATCGTCGTGCCGGAGAGCAGGATCGACAGTGCACGCCCCTTCTGGTTCGCTGGCACGAGGGTAGTGGCCGTGCTCAGTGCTACGGCGAGGAATCCTGCGTTTGCGAGAGCGCTGAGCACCCGGGTGATGAGCAGGAGAGAGAACACTGGTGTCATCGCTCCGATGACGTGGCTTCCCGCGAACACGAGAAGGCAAACGATCAATGTGAGCCGCGGTGGCCAACGGCGAGCGAATGCCGCCATCACTGGCGCGCCGACGACCATACCGACTGCGAATGCGGAGGTCAGCAGGCCCGCAGTGCCGACCGAGACGTCAAGTTCGGTCGCGATCGCGGGGAGCAATCCCGCGAGCATGAATTCTGAAGTGCCCATGACGAAGACCGCCAGGGCAAGCATGTAGAGGGCAAAAGGCATCGAGTACTCCGAGGTGTGAGATCAAGAAATGGTTCTTCTTGTCACCACGGCCAGCGCCCCGGGTACGCCAGACATACGCCCACACAGATCGTGGGCGTCGTAACTAGTGGTTCAAGGGGCTGGCGGTGTGACCGACAACCCCTGACCTGTCTGATTCGGGACTCGACATGCCCC
>NZ_JBIZVZ010000015.1:0-1334 GCF_044769785.1 Microbacterium sp. GXS0129
GGGGCGCGTCCGGGTCTCGGGATGTGAAATTGCCTTTGTAGTCCCGTCCGTCGCCGCGGTCCATGCCCGGTCGGCGGTCGGGATCGGGGGCGGCTTTCGTTCATCCAGCGGTCGATGCCGTTGCCCAGCATGCCCGCACCGCCCGCAGCGACCGTCCCGCCGGCGATGACCGCGGGAACGGCGATGGGGGAAGCGCCACCCACGGTGACGAGTTCCAGGCCCCCGCCTCCCACGATGGTGGCCACGCCACCGGCGATGCCGAGGATCCCGCCGAGGATCTCGAACACGATATCGGGATGCTCGAGGACGGTCTCGACGATCCCGCCGAGAAAGTTCAGGGTGGACACAAACGGCTGGACCACGCTCATGTCCACGGTGAGATAGACCGCGGCATCGATGGCTGCCTGCTGGGCCTGTTGTGGTGTCAGCGGGAGCGGGGCCGCGTTGCTCGCTTCCCCGATCGTGTTCGCGTACCCGGTTGCCAGCACGTCGAGCTGGTAGCGGGCATTCGCCAGTACCGCGCGTGCTTCCTGGTGCGCCGGCCCGGACGGATCGACGAACGGGACATCGACGTCGACGTGCCGCAGCCCGTGCCCGCGGCGAAGCTCGCGGACATACTCCTCATGCTGAACGAGCGCCGCCGCTGCTTGCGCCTCAGCCGCGTCCCACAACTCGATCGCGCGCGCCGCCTCGGCTTGGGCCCATTCCAGCGCGTTCGCGTAGTTGCCGAGTGCGTTCGCCGCGGACGTGAACACGTCACTCGTGTCCTGCCAGTACGCCAGCTGCGTGTGGAAACGCTCCAGATACCGGTCGTACGCGGCGCCGGTCCAGGTGCCCGCGTCATCCAGTTTCGCGAACGCATCACGCGTGGCGAGCGCCTTCCCCGCCGTCCTTGCCCATTCCGTGGCCCCGGACCGGGCGTTGGACACCGACCCCGGAATCAGGGCCATGGCGCTCTGCGTCTGCCCGAGCTCCATCAGAAGTCCCAGATCAGCGAGTCCAGCTCACGCTGGGCGGCATTCTGCCCCTCGTCGAAAATGCGCGCGGTGCTCGCGAGCTTGCCCGAGAACTCCGTCAGCTCGTCGACGCGCGACTGAAGCCCCGTCCCCCACTTCTCCGTGAAGAAGCCCACCGCTTCCTCGATACCCGCATGCCCCAACGACGTCGGGTGCGAGACCCTCGTACTCCCGAACCCCGCGGCAACCTGCGCAGCCCCCGCCGCCATGACCCGCAACTGATCCGTATCGACCCCATAGTCATCGTCCATCCCAGCCCCCAGACCGTGCCACATATAGTAGGCACGGCCGAGGTGCGAATGCACCGCTCGACCGAGA
>NZ_JBIZVZ010000002.1:0-789085 GCF_044769785.1 Microbacterium sp. GXS0129
TCGTAACTAGTGGTTCAAGGGGCTGGCGGTGTGACCGACAACCCCTGACCTGTCTGATTCGGGACTCGACATGCCCCCAACTCTACATGCCTTCAATGGTGAGCGGTCTGGACAGATGCTTCTTGAATCAGCACGGTGTCATTGCGCGCGGGGGCCAGAACAACGTCCCTGGACATCACATCTAGGACTGGGACTGGCTCTAGTCTGGCTAGTTGTAGTCGAGCTTCGTCACCGGTGCACCGCGCGATATCGTCGCCGACGTTGCAGCCGGGCTGGTCACCCGCTGCCGCTGTTTCTCGTGACACTCGCCAGGCGCTCGGAGACACGAGGAATACCCGCCTCCGTGGGGGCGTAAACGTGGCAACATCCTGGCAACAAACGCTGGCGACGAGACCTTCTGCGTCGCACTCCACGCACGCGGAACCCCTGTAAACACAGGCCAAAACGGGGTTGACTACGCCGTTCCGGGGAAGCCGATTCCCCTCTCACGGCGGTAACGCGGGTTCGAATCCCGCTGGGGTCACCGAGTGACGAAGCCCCCGGACAAACGTCCGGGGGCATCGTCGTTTTCCTGGTTATGCACGGCCCGGGTGGGCTCCGGACGGAAGATCCAGAATGCTCCCGACATCGAGTCCGGCGGTGCGTTTTCCCGCTCCCACCCCGGGTGAGAGCTCCCACCCCCGTCCTCGGCCGGCGGAACCCGGCCGGCGACAGACGTGATCCCGGCCGCCAGGAGGCGAACCGGGATCACCGGAGTGGTGATTGTCGTCAGCCCTTCAGCGCCTCGTCGAGGGCCGCGTCGTCGGCTTCCGCCTCTGCCTCACCGCTGGCCTCTCGTCGGGCACGGCGCCGGTTCTGCACCGCACGGATGATCGGCAGGACGATGAGCAGGACCACTCCGATCACCACGAGCCACGGAACCGCGAACCCGAGGGCGATCAACAGCGCGTTGCCTGCCGCGATGAGACCGTTCCAGCCGCTCCAGAAACCGTCCCCGAAGCCGGCGGGATCCGCCGCCACGGACGTGGACTTCAGGCTCAGGTTCACGGAGAGAGTGGACATCGCGACCTGATCCTGCAGGCTCGCGAGCTGCTGCTGCAGCGACTCGAGCTCCGCCTGACGCTCCGCCAGTGCGCTCTCCGCCGCGACCAGATCGGCGACCGATCCCGAGGCCTTCATCAGATCCTGTAGCCGTGCAACCGAGGTGGACAGCGAGTCCACGCGTGCTTGCAGATCCACGGACTGCGCCGTGACATCGGTGCGGTTGACCGATTGCGAGACGACAGTACCGAGATCGGCGAGATCCGCGATGGCTGCATCGATATCGGACTCCGGAATGCGCAGCGAGATGTATCCGTAGTCCACCCGCACGTCGGCCGCCAGGGGCTCGGTCATTCCGCCACCGCTGCCCACGCTCTGGGAGGCCACATAGCCGTCGTGATTCTGGGCGAAGATCGTGAGCTGCGCGGTGGCTGCGGTGATGTCCTCGACCTGCAGGCCCACGTCCGCCGTGGTGATGATCTGAGGTTCGACGGGAGTGACGGCGGCGTTCGCGCCCCCTGCGGCACTGGCGTCGCTGCGCAGCGAGGACGCCTCCGGCGCGCCCTCGAACGCCTTGCCCGCGTCGACCGCGGCGAGGTCCGGGACGGCGTTTCCGGCCGGCTCGCTCCACGCGGACGAGCCCGCCGAACTGTCCTGCGCCACCGTCGAGGCGATCAGTTGAGGACCGACGACAGCGCCGGCGGCGACAACCGCGACGGTGGCCGCGGCGGTCGTCCATCCTGCCGTCAGCCGACGGCGATGGCGACGTGCGGCGGCGGCGCGCTCCTTCTGCGTCTGCGTCGCGATGCGGGCGAAGACGGCGTCCTCCATCCGGTCGATGGTGGATGCGTCGAGCTCGGGAAGTTCGGGCTTCGCGAGCGGCGGTGTGGCCTTCATCAGCTCTCCGATTCGGTCAGGGTGGTCCGCAGGCGGGTGCGAATGCGGGAGAGACGGTTTCGGACGACGCCATGGCCGACCGACAGCGAGTCGGCCGCAGCCTGGTAGCCGTAGCCCTCGACGACGCAGAGGCGGAAGATCGCACGGTCGATCTCGCTCATCGAGGCGATCTCCTCGGTGATGCGCTCCGCCAGGTCGGCGCCGATCACCTGGTCCTCCACGTCCACGGTGTCGGGCACCGCCTCGTCGATCAGCTCGGAGCGGTTCGCGAGGTCCCGCCGACGGGAGCGGAGGCGGTTCGCGGACTGGAAGCGGCAGATGGTCGCCAGCCACGGCAGCAGGGACGAACCCTGCAGTTCCAGGCCGGCGAGCTTCCGCCACGCCACCACGAACGTCTCCTGGGTGACGTCTTCCGCGTCAGCCGCGTTGGACAGCAGCCCGTAGGCGATCCAGTAGACCGGCCTGACGTACTGCCGGTACAGCCGCTGAAAGGCGTGTTCGCTGCCTCCCGCGGCCGCAGCCACGAGGTCGGCATCGTCGAGTACTGCCTCCACGCGCCCTCCTTCTGTTGTCTCTCACCTGACAGTGTGCCGGTGGCAGATATCGTCTCAGACTCCGCTGTCCCGATCCGTGCACTGCGTCGCGGCGGCACGCGGATCACACGCTAGAATCGACGAAGCGAGGGGGAGTATCCCGTAAACGCGCCATCGTCATCACGAGCTCCGGCTCCGGTTGCGCACCGCTCATCGAGCGGGGGAGAGACTTTCGGTCATTTCGTCAACCTCCGAAAGGCCTCCGTGATCTCCACGACCTTCCTTCCCCTGCAGAATGTTCTGCTCGAACTGCCGCCGCTCTTCGAGATCGGATCACTCGTCGTCCTGGTGCTGATCCTCGTGGCGGATCTCCTGCTGGTCCTCAAGCGCCCGCACATCCCCTCGACGAAGGAGTCGACCCTGTGGGTCGTCTTCTATGTGACCTTGGCGCTGATCTTCGCGGTGCTGATCTGGATCTTCGCCGACGGCGAGCACGCGGGTCAGTTCATCGCCGGCTGGCTCACCGAGTACAGCCTCTCGATCGACAACCTCTTCGTCTTCGTGCTCATCATGACGCAGTTCAAGGTGCCGCGCCGCTATCAGCAGGAGGTGCTGATGGTGGGCATCATCATCGCGCTGATCCTGCGCGCAGCCTTCATCCTGCTCGGCTCCGCCGTGATCGAGCGCTGGTCGTGGATCTTCTACATCTTCGGCGCCTTCCTCCTCTACACGGCCATCAAGCAGGCGCTGGAGAACTCCTCCGACGACGAGGAGGAAAAGGAGAGCTTCGTGGTGCGCCTCGTGCGCCGGGTCATCCCCGTCACCGACGAGTTCGACGGTGCGAAGATCACCACCCGCATCGACGGCCGTCGGTACTTCACGCCGATGATCATCGTCTTCATCGCGATCGGCGTGACGGACCTGCTGTTCGCGATCGACTCCATCCCCGCGATCTTCGGTATCACCACGAGCCCGTTCATCGTCTTCACGGCCAACCTGTTCGCGCTCATGGGCCTGCGCCAGCTCTACTTCCTGCTGGGCGATCTCCTCGAGCGCCTGCGTTACCTGCACTACGGCATCGCGGCCATCCTGGCGTTCATCGGCGTGAAGCTCGTCTTCCACGCGATGCACGAGAACACGGTTCCGTTCCTCAATGGCGGACAGCCCTTCGAATGGGCGCCGGAGATCAGCACGTGGACGTCGCTCATCGTGATCGTCGCATCGATGGCCATCGCCACGATCGCCAGCCTGATCGCGTCGGGCCGTGAGCGTCGTGTCGCGGCGCGTAACGTCGAATCGCTGGACTGACCCGCGGTTCTTTCGCACCAGGGCACTCGCCGCGGCGAGTGCCCTGGTGCGTGTCGGTGGTCCGTGATTGGCTTTAGCGGTGATCGAATACCGCGCAGTCCACAAGGAGTATCCCGACGGCACCGTGGCAGTCGTCGACTTCTCTCTGGTGATCCCGGCACGTCGCACCACCGTCTTCGTGGGCTCGTCCGGGTGCGGCAAGACCACTCTGCTGCGCATGATCAACCGGATGGTGGATCCTGAATCGGGCACCATCCTCATCGACGGCGAGGACGTCCGGCAGACCGATCCGGTGCGCCTGCGCCGCAGCATCGGGTACGTCATGCAGAACGGCGGGCTGATGCCGCACCTCACCGTGCGAGACAACGTGGCCACCGTGCCGATCCTGAACGGGACGTCCCGCGCGCAGGCGCGGCTTCGGGCGGGCGAGCTGCTGGAACTGGTCGGGCTCGACCCGGATCTCGGTTCCCGTTACCCGGCCCAGCTCTCCGGAGGGCAGCAGCAGCGCGTCGGGGTGGCGCGCGCCCTGGCCTCGGATCCCAACATCCTGCTGATGGACGAGCCGTTCGCCGCCGTCGACCCGATCGTGCGCGCCGACCTGCAACGCGAGACCATGCGCCTGCAGCAGGAACTGGACAAGACCGTGGTGTTCGTCACTCATGACATCGACGAGGCGTTCCTCCTGGGTGACCAGGTCGTGATCCTGCGTCAGGGCGCCGACGTGGCACAGCTGGGGTCGCCGAGCGAGATCATCGAGGCGCCCGCCGATGACTTCGTCCGTCAGTTCGTCGGCCTCGACGGCGGACGCCGGAGCCTGCGCGCCAAACACACCCCCGACGGCACCGTGCTGGTGGATGAAGCGGGACGCGCTCACGCCCGCCTCATCGATGACGAGGCGGGCCGGGTGACACCATGACATGGGTTCTCGACAATCTCGGTCTCATCTGGTCTCTCACGCTCAAGCACGTTGCCCAGTGTGCGCCACCGATCATCCTGGGCTTCCTGCTCGCCCTTCCCGTTGGCTGGGTGGCGCACCGGTACACGCGAATCCGCGGCGTCGTGCTCAGCGTGGTCGGCGTCCTCTACGCGATCCCGTCCTTCGGGCTCTTCGCCGTTCTCGCCAGCCTGTTCGGGATCGAGTACCTGTCGCCCACCAACCTGGTGGTCGCGCTGACCATCTACGCCGTCGCGCTCATGACACGGTCGGTGGCCGACGCGTTCGACTCGGTCGACGATGACGCGCGCCAGGCGGCCACGGCCATCGGCTATAGCCGCGTTCGCCGCTTCTTCACCGTCGAGCTGCCACTGGCCGGCCCGGTCCTCCTCGCCGGGCTCCGCGTCGCCACGGTCTCCACCGTTGCCCTTGCCACCGTGGGGATCCTGATCGGCGTGGAGAATCTCGGGTATCTGTTCACCAACGGATCCCAGCGCCGCATCATCGCCGAAGTACTCGCCGGCGTGGTGGCGGTGGGGGTGATGGCCTGGGTGTTCGACCTCCTCCTCGTCGCCCTCGGCCGCCTCCTGCTGCCGTGGAACAGGCCCGCGCCACGGACGGCGCGTACCCGGCGGGTGGTGGCAGCGGCATGAACCTGTTCCTGGAGGCCTTCGCCTGGATCTTCTCGCCGGATCGCCTGGACGGCGGGGCGCTGTCGCTGCCCGCCAACATCGGGCTGCACCTCTGGTACACGCTGGTGAGCGTGGTGATCGCCGCGATCATCGCCGTCCCGCTGGGCTGGTGGATCGGCCATACCGGGCGTGGACGCAATGTCGCCGTCGTCATCTCGGGGATGGCGCGGGCGATCCCGTCCCTCGGACTGGTGATCCTGCTCGTCATGCTGATGGGTGTCGCACTGAAGGGGCCCGCCGCCATCGTCGCCTTCGTTGTTCTCGCGATACCGTCGATCCTGGCGGGCGCGTACTCCGGAATCGACGCGATCGACCGTCGCACCCTCGATGCGGCACGCGCCGTGGGAATGAACACCTGGCAGGTGCTGTTCCGAGTCGAAGTGCCCCTCAGCCTTCCCCTGTTGATCGGCGGCCTGCGCGCCGCTGCACTGCAGGTCGTCGCCACGGTCGCCATCGCCGCCTACGTGGGTCTCGGGGGCGTGGGCTTCTTCATCCTGCAGGGAATCCAGACCCGCCGGTTCGATCAGATCCTGGGTGCGTCCATCGTCGTGGTCGTGCTCGCCCTTGCCATCGACGCGCTGCTGGCCCTGCTGCAGCGTGTCGTCACCCCCGCGGGTGTTCGCATCCGCCTGACCCAGGCACGCGCCGCAGCCGTGGCCACCGCCTGACGCACGTCCCGTCCACCAGTAGTTTCGAGAAATCGTCCAACAGATCGGAGCGATCATGAACCTCACACGACGATTCGCCCTCGCCGCCCTCACCGCGGCAGCTCTCGCCCTCGCGGGCTGCGCCTCCTCAGACCCGCTCGGCGGGTCATCGTCCACGGCGGGAAGCGACCCCTCGGGTTCTGCCGCACCGTCCGGCGCGATCGTGGTCGGCTCGCAGGCCTACTATTCGAACGAGATCATCGCGGAGATCTACGCGCAGGCGCTGGAAGGCGCAGGCAATACCGTGGAGCGCAAGTTCAACATCGGCCAGCGCGACGCCTACATGCCGGCTCTGGAAAGCGGAGAGGTGACACTCTTCCCCGAGTACACCGGAAACCTGCTCCAGTGGCTCGACAAGGACACGACGGCCACCGGTGACGACGACGTGTATGCCGCTCTCCAGGCCGCCATGCCGGATTCGCTGACCGTGCTGGATCAGGCGCCGGCCACCGACCAGGACTCCTACACGGTGACGGCCGCGTTCGCTGCTGAGCACGGGCTCAGCAGCATCGAGGATCTCGCGAAGGTGCCGAACCTCACCCTCGGCGGCCCGCCGGAGCTGCAGGAGCGTCCTTACGGCCCGACCGGTCTCAAGTCGATCTACGGTGTGGACGTCACGTTCTCGCCGACCGCCGACACCACGGTCGACGAGCTCGTCGCCGGCGGTATCCAGGTGGGCAACGTCTACACCGCCGACCCGCGGATCGCGACCGACGACCTCGTGGTGCTGAAGGACACGAAGAACATCTTCCTCGCGTCTCATGTCGTTCCCGTCGTGAACAAGGACGTGGCTGACAAGGTCGCCGACACCATCAACGCCGTGAGCGCGAAGCTGACGGCGGACGCTCTGCGCGAGCTGAACAAGGAGAGCACGGTGGACCAGAAGTCCGCTCCGGACATCGCGAAGGCGTGGCTCACCGACCAGGGTCTCGCTGGCTGAGTTCGCGTGTGGGCTCAACGGCAGCACGGTGGACCTGATGTCTGCGGTCTGTCGTCGTCCCGGCATGGCTCGCCGCTGACGCCATGACCGATAACGAACCGCCCCGGTGCCTGGCACCGGGGCGGTTCGTGTTCTCTCGGTGCGAGAGGTCAGAGGCCGGCGAGCGCCTGCTCGAGGTCGGCGATGATGTCCCCGACCTCCTCGAGCCCGATCGAGAGGCGGAGGGTACCGTCGAACACGCCCACGGCCGCGCGTTCCTCGGCGGTGCTGTGCACGTGGCTGGTGGTCGCGGGGTGAAGCACGAGGGTCCGGACATCTCCGAGGTGGGTCATGTGCGTGATCACTCCGACGGAGTTGACGACGTGCTCTGCCGCTGAGCGACCGCCGTGCAGCGTGATCGTGAACACGGAACCGGCGCCACGGGGGAGGATGCGCTGTCCGAGTTCGTAGTCGGGGTGGGAGGGAAGGCCCACGTAGTCGACGCGCTCCACGGCGGGGTGGGCGTCGAGCCATGCGGCCACTTCTGCCGCCGCCGCACTGTGGGCGCGGACGCGCACCGAGAGCGTCTCGGCGCCCTGGCCGATGAGGAACGCGTTGAGGGGGGAGATCGTGGGGCCGAGTCGAGACGAGACGACCTCGCGGGCATACGTGATCCGGGCGCTGCCGCCGGCGCGCTCCGCGATGCTCGGCGCGCCATGACGGCCCGCGGCGACGAGGTGCGGGGAGCGTGCACCGTCGCGTGCGGCGTCGAAGTGCCCGCCATCGACCACCACGCCGCCGAGCACCGAGCCCTGTCCGGAGAGGAACTTGCTCGCGGAGTGGATCACGAGGTCGGCGCCTTCTTCCAGCGGCCGCGACAGGTACGGGGTGGAGAAGGTGCTGTCCACGATGAGAGCGATGCCGTATTCGCGGGCGACCGAGGAGACCAGTGGGACATCGAGCAGGAGGTTCGCCGCGTTGGAGATGCTCTCGCCGATGAACGCCACCGTGTTGGGCTGCACGGCATCGCGCCAGGTCTGTGCGTCACGGATGTCGGAGACGAACGTGGTGGAGATTCCGAGGCGGGCCAGGAAGTCGAGGAACAGGCCGCGCGATCCCTCGTAGATGTGATCCGAACAGACCACGTGATCGCCGGCGCCGGCCACCGAGAGCACCGCGGTGGACATCGCCGCCTGTCCGGAGGAGACCAGCAGCGCCTGGGTGCCCCCGTCGAGAGCGGCGAGCTTGCGTTCCACCGCGTCGATGGTCGGGTTGCCGATGCGCGTGTATCCGAACCCCGCGCCCGTGGAGAAGTGGTGCTCGGCCTGCGCGAAGGAGTCGAAGGGGAAGCCGGCGGTGAGATGGATCGGTACGGCGCGCGGCGTGGCCGTGGCGACGTCGGATCCGGCGTGTACCTGGCGGGTCGAGAACCCGTGCTGATCGCTCACTGGCGCTCCTTCTCATCGATCGTGTCTCATCGCACGCACGCCCAGGATTCCAGGTGGGACGCGCAAACCGATCATCGTGTGACAGCGCGTGACAGGAAGTGACGGCCAGACGTCATCTGGGCAGCCCGGTTCTGCGTTACGCACGGAGCACGGGCGCGGTCCGTGGTGCTTCACGGCGGTGGTAGCCTCAAAAGATGCGCGCGGGACTGCTTCTCCTTCTCCGCCGCGACGAGCCCTCGTTCTAGGCCTGCTCGTCGCGGAGCCGTTTCGTTGGGCCATCCGCCGATTCTGGAGAGACTGCAATGACCACCACTGACACCGCCCGTCCGCGGACCCTGGCCGAGAAGGTCTGGGACAACCACCTCGTCGTCGAGGGGGAGGGCGACGAGCCGGACCTCATCTACATCGACCTGCATCTGGTGCACGAGGTGACGAGCCCGCAGGCCTTCGACGGCCTCCGCTCGGAGGGCCGCCCGTTGCGCCGGCTGGATCTCACGATCGCGACCGAGGATCACAACACCCCGACGCTGGACATCGACAAGCCGATCGCCGACCTCACCAGCCGCACGCAGATCGAGACGCTGCGCCGCAACGCGGCCGAGTTCGGCGTTCGCATCCACTCGCTCGGAGACGCGGAGCAGGGCATCGTGCACGTCGTCGGCCCGCAGCTGGGCCTGACCATGCCCGGCATCACGGTGGTGTGCGGAGATTCCCACACCTCGACCCACGGTGCATTCGGCGCCATGGCCTTCGGCATCGGCACCAGCGAGGTCGAGCACGTCATGGCGACGCAGACGCTGCCGCTCAAGCCGTTCAAGACCATGGCGATCAACGTGGACGGCGCGCTGAAGCCGGGGGTCACCGCCAAGGACATCATCCTCGCCGTGATCGCCAAGATCGGCACCGGCGGCGGCCAGGGCTACGTGCTGGAATACCGTGGCTCCGCGATTCGCTCCCTCTCCATGGAGGGACGCATGACGATCTGCAACATGTCCATCGAGGCCGGTGCCCGCGCCGGCATGGTGGCACCCGATGAGACGACGTTCGCGTACCTCGAAGGGCGCCCGCACGCCCCGAAGGGCCAGGACTGGGAGGACGCGGTCGCATACTGGCGCACGCTCCCCACGGATGAGGGCGCGACCTTCGACGCGGAGGTCTTCATCGACGCCGACACGCTCGAGCCTTTCGTCACCTGGGGCACCAACCCCGGTCAGGGCGTATCGCTGTCCGATGTGGTGCCCTCGCCGGAGGACTACACCGACCCGAACGAGCGCGCCGCCGCCGAGCGCGCGCTGGAGTACATGGACCTGGTCCCGGGCACGAAGCTGAAGGACGTCCCCGTGGACGCCGTGTTCATGGGCTCCTGCACCAACAGCCGCATCGAGGATCTGCGCGCGTTCGCCTCCATCATCCAGGGGCAGAAGAAGGCGGACGGCGTCCGCGTCATGGTGGTTCCCGGGTCCGCGCGGGTGCGCCTGGAGGCCGAGGCCGAGGGCATCGACAAGATCGTGACAGACTTCGGCGCCGAGTGGCGATTCGCGGGCTGCTCGATGTGCCTGGGGATGAACCCGGATCAGCTGGCACCGGGGGAGCGCTGTGCGTCGACCTCGAACCGCAACTTCGAGGGCCGTCAGGGCAAGGGCGGTCGCACCCACCTGGTGTCGCCGCTCGTCGCCGCAGCCACCGCGATCCGCGGCACGCTGTCCAGCCCGAGCGATCTGCAGACCGCAGGAGAGGTGGCCTGACATGGAGAAGTTCACGACCCACACCGGTATCGCCGCGCCTCTGAAGCGCTCGAACGTCGACACCGACCAGATCATCCCCGCGGTCTATCTGAAGCGCGTCACCAAGACCGGCTTCGAGGACGCGCTGTTCGCCGGCTGGCGCCAGGACCCCGATTTCGTCCTCAACCAGCCCGAGTTCCAGGGCGCATCGGTGCTGGTGGCAGGTCCGGACTTCGGCACCGGATCCAGCCGTGAACACGCCGTCTGGGCCCTGCGGGACTTCGGCTTCCGTGTCGTGCTTTCGCCGCGTTTCGCCGACATCTTCCGCGGCAACTCCGGCAAGCAGGGACTGCTCACCGGCATCATCTCCGAGGCTGACCTGGAACGGCTGTGGGCGGCCATCGACGCGGAGCCGGGTGTGTCCATCACCGTCGACCTGCCGGCGCGCACAGCGACACTGGGCGAGCTCACGGTTCCGTTCGAGATCGACGACTACACTGGTTGGCGGCTCTTGGAGGGGCTGGACGACATCGGTCTGACCCTCCGGAACGAAGACAAGATCGCCGCCTACGAGGCGCGTCGCGAATCCTGGAAGCCGCGCACCCTACCGGTGCAGACGTCCACTGCAGAGTAAGGCCACCGCATGAGCATCACCCTGAACGACATCACCGGCACCGGCGGAATCGCACCAGGGGCGGGGGAGATCCTGTCCATCCGCGGCGGTCGTCCGCTGTCCGGTCGCGTGTCCGTGAAGGGCGCCAAGAACCTGGTCACCAAGGCGATGGTGGCGGCACTGCTCGGCAACACCGCCAGCACCCTGCGCGACGTTCCCGACATCAGCGACGTGGCCGTGGTGCGCTCGCTGCTCGAGGTGCACGGCGTGCGCGTCGTCGAGGGCGACGAGCCCGGCTCGCTGCTCATGGACCCGCGCGATGTCGAGTCGGCGCACATGGAGGAGATCGACGCCTACGCCGGATCCTCTCGCATCCCGATCCTGTTCTGCGGTCCGCTGCTGCACCGCCTGGGCGAGGCCTTCATCCCCGACCTCGGCGGCTGCCGCATCGGCGACCGCCCGATCGACTTCCACCTGGACGCCCTCCGCAAGTTCGGTGCCGTGGTGGAGAAGCTGCCCAGCGGCATCCGCCTCTCCGCACCGAACGGTCTCCACGGCGCGAACATCCACCTGCCGTACCCGAGCGTGGGCGCCACCGAGCAGGTGCTGCTGACGGCGGTCCGTGCCGATGGACAGACCGAGCTGAAGAACGCGGCCATCGAGCCGGAGATCATGGACCTGATCGCCGTGCTGCAGAAGATGGGCGCGATCATCTCCTACGAGCCCAACCGCGTCATCCTCATCGAGGGGGTCGCGGAGCTCAAGGGCTACGATCACCGTGCGATCTTCGACCGCAATGAGGCCGCGAGCTGGGCGGCCGCCGCGCTCGCGACCGACGGTGAGATCTATGTCGAGGGCGCCCGCCAGCAGGAGATGCTCACGTTCCTCAACGTGGTTCGCCGTATGAACGGCGACTTCGATGTGCACGAGGACGGCATCGTCTTCCGCCGCGGCGCCGGCGCGATGCGCGGCGTGACGGTCGAGACCGACGTCCACCCCGGCTTCATGACCGACTGGCAGCAGCCGTTGATCGTGGCGCTCACGCAGGCCGAGGGACAGTCGATCGTGCACGAGACCGTGTACGAGAACCGCTTCGGCTTCACCGATGCACTGGTGAAGATGGGCGCCGACATCGTGGTGCACCCGCATGGTCTGCAGAACGGCCCGCGCCGCGTGCCGCGTCGTCAGCTGGAGCAGGCGGCGGTCATCAACGGTCCGACCCACCTCACCGGTGCCGACATCGTGGTGCCCGACCTGCGCGGCGGCTACAGCCACGTCATCGCGGCGCTCACCGCGACGGGCGAGTCCACGGTCCGTAACATCGGCATCATCCGCCGCGGATACGAGAAGCTCCTGCCGAAGCTGTCCGGCCTCGGCGCGGACTTCGACGTCATCGGCTGATCGCGTGCGCGCCACTGCGGAGAAGTCGCGTCCCAGCTGGTTCTGGCCGCTGGGGGCGATCGTCGTCCCGTTCATGAGCCTCCTCGCGAAGATCCGCTTCGTGCATCCGGAGAAGCTCCCTCGCGAGGGCGCGTACGTCATGGTCGCCAACCACTACTCCGAGATCGATCCGCTGATCGTGGCGGTGGGGGTCTGGCGTCTCGGGCGTGCACCGCGCTTCATGGCGAAGGAATCCCTCTTCCGGGTTCCCGTGCTCGGTTCCGCACTGCGCGCGACCGGCATGGTGCCAGTAGCACGCCGATCGACCTCCGCATCCGCGAAGGAGACCCTCAAGGCCTCGAACGACATCGTCGAACACGGTCGCGGTGTCATCGTCTACCCGGAAGGGACGCTGACTCGCGACCCCGATCTCTGGCCGATGCGTGGGAAGACCGGTGCCGTCCGCCTGGCTCTCGAAGCCGGGCTCCCGGTGATCCCGGCCGTGCAGTGGGGTGCGCAGGAGATCATGCCGCGCTACGGCAAGCTGCGGTTGTTCCCGTGGCGCAAGCCCGTGACCATGGCATTCGGCGACCCGATCGACCTCAGCGACTACGCCGGGCGCGAGCACTCGCAATCCGCCCTGACCGAGGCCACCACCCTGGTGATGGACCGGCTCGCCGAGATGCTCGGCGAACTGCGCGGTGAGCAGCCGCCCGCCGAGCGGTGGAATCCCGCACAGCACGACCAGAAGGAGACCGGCCGCTATGACGCCTAGACCCTCCGCACGCGCATCTCGCGTGGCAGTGGTCGGTGCGGGCAGCTGGGGAACGACCTTCGGCAAGGTGCTCGCCGACGCGGGCTCCGAGGTGGTGATGTGGGCGCGTCGGCCGGAGCAGGCCGAGGAGATCTCCCGCGCCAAGCGCAACAGCAAGTACCTTCCCGGTATCAACCTGCCGCGCACCATGACCGCCAGCTCTGAGCTGTCCACGGCCGTGGACGGCGTAGAAGCCGTCTTCCTCTCGGTGCCCAGCCAGTCCGCCCGACAGAACCTGAAGGCTCTGCGTCCGCTGATCGGCAATCTCGACGTCCCGATCGTCAGCTTGATGAAGGGCGTCGAGAAGCAGTCGGGCATGCGGATGAGTCAGGTCATCGCCCAGGAGCTGCAGTGCGACCCGGACCGGATCGCCGTGGCGAGCGGTCCGAACCTCGCCCTGGAGATCGCGCGCGAACAGCCCACTGCCGCCGTCGTGGCCTCCTCCTCGCTGGAGACGGCGGAGGCCGTCGCCCGGCTGGCGTCCAACCGGTATTTCCGGACGTTCACGAACACCGACGTCATCGGCACAGAGTTCGGCGGCGTGCTGAAGAACCTGATCGCCGTGGCCATCGGCATCGTCGACGGCGTGGGCTATGGCGAGAACACCAAGGCGTCGATCATCACGCGCGGTCTCGTCGAGATGACGGATTTTGCCGTGGCATACGGCGCACAGGCCGGCACGCTGCAGGGCCTGGCAGGGCTCGGAGATCTCATCGCCACCTGCCAGTCTCCGCTGAGCCGGAACAACACGGCCGGACGTCTGCTCGGGCAGGGGTACGGCTTCCAGGATGTCGTCACGCAGATGCAGCAGACCGCCGAGGGGCTCGCGTCCGTCGGTCCGGTGCTGCAGCTGGCGGCCGAGGTCGGCGTGGAGATGCCGATCGTGCAACAGGTCAAGATGGTGCTGGATGGCACGATGCACCCCCGGGACATCGCCCCTCACCTGACCACCGACGACGACACCCCGCAGGGGGAGAGGACGGACAATGGGCAAGCAGCGGGTGGTGGTGCTCTTCGGCGGGCGCTCCAGCGAGCATTCGATCAGTTCCGCCACGGCGGGCGGGGTTCTGCACGCGATTGACCGCGATCGGTTCGATGTGATTCCGGTCGGGATCACGCGAGACGGCGCTTTCGTGCTCGAGGAGGACCGCCCGGAGAAGTTCGCGATGGTCGCGGACGCCATGCCCGAGGTGCGCGACAACGGCACACGTGTGCTGTGGCCCGAGGCCGGCGGCGAGCGTGTGCTGCACGTCCGCCGGACGGACGGATCGGTGTCGGAGCCGATGCCGATCGATGTCGTCCTGCCGATCCTGCACGGGCCGCACGGCGAGGACGGCACCATGCAGGGCTTCCTCGACATTCTCGGCCTGCCGTATGCGGGATGCGGCGTGCTGGATTCGGCTGTCTGCATGGACAAGCACTTCATGAAGGTCGTGCTGCAGGCGGCGGGCATCCCGGTCTCGCCGGGATTCACGGTGACCTCCGCAGACTGGGCCTCCTCGCCTGAGCACGTCCGCACGTCGGCCGCTCAGTATCCGCTGCCGTGGTTCGTGAAGCCGGCGCGCGCGGGCTCCAGCGTGGGCGTCTCCAAGGTGCACACGGCCGACGAGCTCGACGCCGCGCTTCGGGTGGCCTTCGATGAGGACGACAAGGTGCTCATCGAACAGGGCATGGCCGGGCGTGAGATCGAGGTCGCCGTCCTGAAGGGGATGCCCGGCGAGTCCTCGCGCGCCTCGCTTCCGGGGGAGATCGTCCTCACCCGCGACTTCTACGACTTCGAGGGCAAGTACCTCGGCGGCGAGGGCGTGGATCTGGTGTGCCCGGCCGAGCTGGACGACGCAACCACCGCCCAGCTGCGTGAGCTGGCGGTTCGCGCCTTCGATGCGGTCGACGGACAGGGCCTTGCACGCGTGGACTTCTTCGTGACGGCTGACGGCCCGATCGTGAACGAGCTCAACACCATGCCGGGCTTCACACCCATCTCGATGTTCCCGCAGTGCTGGATCGCCACGGGACTCAGCTACACCGACCTGCTCACCTACCTGGTCGACAACGCACTCGCTCGCGCCTGAGCCTGCCGACGTCGGCGCAGTGCTGTCGCAGATCTGCGACAGCACTGCGACGGCCCCGCCACCATGTGCGGCGGGGCCGTTTCTAGTCTGTGGGTATGAACCAGCCGATGACCCAGATCCGCCCCGTTCCCGCTGCCGCGCCGGCACCCGTGAACTCCCTGGCGGTGGTCGCCTTCGTCCTCTCGCTGCTCGGCTTCTCGCTCATCCCGGTCATCCTCGGGCACATCGCGCTCGGACAGATCCGTCGGCGCGGTGAGAGCGGCACGGCCTTCGCAGTCATCGGCCTCGTGCTCGGATATCTCGAACTCATCGCGATCATCGTCCTGCTGGTCGTGCTGGCCGGCGGCATCGTCTACGCGGTGACGACGGCATGAGCGGGGCGGCAGTGGCCGGGTCGGATACGGTGAAGGACATGAGCGCGTTTCGGGGGAGGCCACTGCTGATGGTCGCCGCGGCGACGGTGATGCTGCTGGTCAGTGGCTGCAGCGCCACGATCGCACCGGACCCGAACGCCGCGGCGCCGGGGGAGGCGCCCCGCGCGGGTGAGAGCACGCCCCCGGCCACGGCGTCAGACAAGGGTTCGGCGGGCGCAGCGACGGGCGAAGACCCCGCCGGATCCGGTGCGGAGACCACCACGTCCGCAACGGGCTCGGTCACGGCTGAGGAACATCGTGCCGCACTGGCGAAGACGGTGGACCAGCAGCTCACCTGCGGCGGGGGGAGTCTGGAGATCACGGAGTTCGCGGTGCGGGTCGAGGTGACGGACGACTGCGACACCATCGTGGTGACCGGCAGCTCCGTGATGGTGCTCGCACAGAACGTGAAGACCCTCGTCGTCGACGGCTTCTCCACCGACGCCCTCGTCGCAGCGGTCGACGCCGTCCGCGTCACCAGCAACGGCAGCTCCACCACGGTTCGCTGGGAGAGCGGTACGCCGTCCGTCGAGGACGCCGGATTCGCCTCGGACCTCCGCCTCAGCGAGTTCGCTCGATGACCGGGCACCGCAACCCGGGACAGCTCGGCCGCGAGGAGGGGAGACGATGACGGAGCCCACGGTCCTGCTCGTGGACGACGAAGAGCCCATCCGCGCCACGCTCGCACCGTACCTGGAGCGCAGCGGGTTCCGGGTACGGACCGCCGCCGACGGTGAAGAGGCGCTGGCTGCGCTGGCGGCCGAGCGCACCGACATCATCGTGAGCGACGTGATCATGCCGCGACGCGACGGCCGCTCGCTGCTGCGTGAACTGCGGGGGCGCGAAGACTGGACGCCCTTCATCCTCCTGACGCGTGTGGACCAGGCATTCGAGCGATCCGCCGCTCTGGACGAGGGGGCGGACGACTACCTGGGGAAGCCGTTCGATCCGCCCGAGCTGGTCAGCCGCATCCGGGCCGTGCTGCGCAGAGCACGTCCGGGGGAGCGGTCGCTCGCCTCCGCCCAGGTGCTGCGTGCGGGCGAGCTGGAATTCGATCGCACCGCGCGCCGGGTCCGGTTGCGGGGCCGCGACGTCGTCCTCACGCCGCGCGCCACCACGCTGCTGGAGTACCTGATGAGCCATCCGGACGAACTGCACACGCGGGATCGGCTCCTGGCGACGCTCTGGGGCTACGAGTTCGCCGTGACCACACGGGCCATCGACCATCGCATCGCGGAGATCCGCCGTGTTCTGGGCGATGATCCGCAGGAGCCGCGCTACATCGAGACGGTTCAGGCATCGGGATACCGGTTCGTCGGGGCGGTGAGCGGATCATGACGCATCGGCCGTCACGCGCACGGCTGTGGTGGGCACTGCTTCCCCTGGGAATCGGGGTGCTCGCGGCCCTCGTGCTCATCGCGACACGCACGAATGCGGTCCTCGTGCTGTCGCTGCCGTTTGCAACGCTCGCCCTCGCGCTGTCGGTGGTGGCGTCGATCGTCTGGGCGGCCGCGGTCATGGCCCGCGGCGCGCGGAAGGCGATCGTGGCACGGGCGGTATCCGAGGCGGAGGCGGCCTCGAGAGCCGAACGAGCACGATTTCTCCGTCGCCTCGATCACGAGGTGAAGAACCCCGTCACGGCGATCCGCACCGGACTCGCCACCGGGGATGCGGCGGCTCTCACCGTCGCTCGCGTGCAGTCGGAACGCCTCAGCTCCCTGGTCGCCGACCTGGCGAAGCTCGCCGAGCTGGAGACCCGCCCCCTGGAGCGGGAGAGCGTGGACCTGGAGGCGCTGGCTCGTGATGCGGTGGAGGCCGTGGCGGGTCGTCATCCCCAGCGCAGCTATCGTGTCGAGTTCGCTCGCGTCCCGTGGCCGGTGCCCGCGGTGTCGGGTGACCCCGATCTGCTGGCCGTCGCGGTCTACAACCTCGTCGGCAACGCCGCGAAGTACTCCGATCCCGGTGCCACGGTCGAGGTGCGTGGTACCGAGCACGACGGGATCGTCACGGTGGAGGTGGCCGACACCGGGTGGGGCATCCCCGCGGAGGAGGTCGATGGCGTCTGGGACGATCTGGCGCGCGGCTCCAACGCCCGGGCTGTGGAGGGGACGGGCCTCGGGCTCGCGGTGGTGCGGGTGATCGCGCGACGGCACGGTGGAGACGTGTCCTTGCGATCCCAGCAGGGTCAGGGGACTCGGGTGGTGCTCACCGTTCCGGTGCGGTGAGTCGGGTTCGGTGCGGTGAGTCGGGTTCGGTGCGGTGAGTCGGGTTCGGTGGGGTGAGTCGGGTTCGGTGGGGTGAGTCGGGTTCGGTGGGGTGAGTCGGGTTCGGTGCGGTGAGTCGGGTTCGGTGCGGTGAGTCGGGTTCGGTGGGGTGAGTCGGGTTCGGTGCGGTGAGTCGGGTTCGGCGCGGTGAGTCGGGTTCCGGCGTCGGCGCGGTGCTGGGCGGCGATGTGCCCCGGCAAGGAATGTCGCGGTCGCGTCCCGGGTGGCGTTCCCGGAGGTCAGCTCGTCGGGCGCTCGGTGCAGGTGGCGAGCACGCGGGAGCCGAGCATCGGCTTCGCGAACCGGTCCAGCACCTCCGTGGGAGAGAGCCCGTCCGTGCGGGACGAGATGAATAGCTGCACCGCGGGCTGGCGGCCGAACGTTGTGACTCGGTAGTGGTTTTCGTCTGTGGAATCCACGAGCCAGTCGATTCCGGCGATCGTCTGGCACGGGGTGGTCGACGCCATCGGGACCTCGACGCCGCAGGCCATCAGGATCTCCGCCTTCGAGCCCCAGGCCGCCGTCGACTGCGCGTCGGTCCACACGCGCGGCAGGCCGGCGATCGTGTCGTACGAGCCGGTCTTGTTCAGCTGCGCCATCATCGCCGCGCACTGGGGATCATCGGCGTTCGGGGCCGCCTGCATGGAGATCGTCTGCGAGCATCCCGTCAGTGAGAGCACGAGGGCTGCGGATGCGAGGGACGCGCCGACGAGGGCGCCGATACGACGGAGGAGACTCACCCCTCCAGGCTAACCCGCCCGCCTCCGCGTCAGCCGCGTGCCGCCCCTGGTGCTCGGGTAGCGTGGAGGGATGTCTCAGGCGCCCCTCCGTCCCGATGCCGCGACGCCGATCTCCCAGGTCTCGGAAGGGGAGCTGCTGGCCTGGATCACCGCGCGGGTCCCGGATGTGCGGCACGACGGCGCGACGATCCTCGGAATCGGAGACGATGCCGCCGTGCTTCGCTTCGGCGGAGACGCCGTGGTGACCACCGACACCCTCGTGCACGGACCCGACTTCCGCATGGCCTGGTCGGACGCTTCCTCACTCGGCTGGAAAGCCGCGGCGGTGAACCTCGCCGACGTGGCCGCGATGGGGGCGCGACCCACGGCGCTCCTGATCGCCCTCACGCTTCCCGCGGACCTGCCCCTCGGCTGGGTGGGGGACTTCTACGACGGGCTCGTGAGCGCCTGCCGCTGGTTCGGAGACGACATCCAGGTGGTCGGTGGCGACGTGACCGTCTCGCCCACGCTGACGATCGCTGTGACGGCATTGGGAGATCTGCGAGGAGCAGGCCCGGTGCTGCGCAGTGGGGCTCGCGCGGGCGACGTGCTCGCGCTCGCCGGCGAACAGGGCCCCGCAGCCCGTGGGCTGCAGGTGCTGTTTGCACGCTTCCGCGACGCGGAGGGCAGGCCCGTGGCGGTGGACGATGCGCTCCTCACCGAGGCCGAGCGGTTCGACGTCGGGCGTCAGCTGCGCCCGGAACCTCCGGTGAGGCTCGGTGAGCAGGCCGCTGCCGGCGGAGCCCACGCGCTGATGGACGTCTCCGACGGACTGGTGATGGACGCGCGACGGATGGCACGCGCGTCGGGGGTACGCATCGATATCGACGCGGCGGCGCTGGGCGCAGACCCGGCGGCGGCGCTGGCGGGGGGAGAGGACCACACCCTCCTGGCCGCCTTCCCCGCCGGCCGCGAGCTTCCCGCAGGGTTCCGCAGGATCGGCCGGGTTCTCGCCTCGCCCGTCGGTGACGTGACCGTCGACGGCGCCGTGTACGACGCACGCGGCGGGTGGGACCCGTATCAGGACTGGGACGCGGCGCAGGGCTGAGCGATCTCGCTGAGTCGTGGACGCGCATCAGGATGCGCAAGCGCAGCAGGCGCGCTCCATCCCGTCGAGGCGATGGCGTCAGGCGGAGGCGAGCTCGCCCCACCACACGGTGGTGTCGCCGTAGGTCTTGTCGCGCATCGCGGACATCCCCGCAGCCGACCAGTCCGGCGCTGGGGAGCGCTTCGCCCGCTCGACGATGACCACAGCGTCGGGGGACAGCCGCGGAGTGAGGGCGGCGAGCACCTCCGCGATCTCCCCTTCGGCGACATCGTAGGGAGGGTCGATGAAGACGAGATCCCAGACCAGCGACGTCGACCGCAGGAACGGCAGCACCCCGCTCTGGTGGACCCGAGCGCCCACGCCGGTCGCCTTGGCGACACCCGCCGCGTTCCGGCTCGCGACCGCGGCCGCCGCCCGGGCCTTCTCGACGAGATCCACCGCGCTTGCACCCCGGCTGGCGGACTCCAGCCCCAAAGCTCCGGATCCGGCGTAGAGGTCGAGCACGCGCGCACCGTCGATGAGTCCGTGCGTCTCGAGACTGCCGAACAACGATTCGCGGACGCGATCACTGGTCGGCCGGGTTCCTGCATCGGGAACGGCCAGTCCGAGGCCCCGGGCCGCACCCGCGATGATCCGTGTCACCGCTCCAGCCTATCCGCGCTCGCGCGGCTCACGCGGCGGGGGTGTCCGACGGCGACAGTAGGCTGGAGCGGTGCAGTTCGGTGTGGACACCAGCCTCGACAGCGCGATCGGCGCCAAGACCGCCGGCGTGCTCGCGAAAGCGTTCGAAATGCGCACTGTGGGTGACCTCATCGGTCACTATCCGCGTCGCTACGCCAGTCACGGCGAGCTGACTCCCATCCGGTCGCTCCCCATCGGCGAGCAGGTGACCATCGTCGCGGAGGTGCGAAAGGTCTCCGAGCGTCGGATGCAGGCCCGGCGCGGGTCGCTTCTGGAAGTCGTGATCAGCGACGGCAACGGCGAGATGGCGCTCACGTTCTTCAACCAGGCGTGGCGCCAGGGCGAGTTGCGTCCCGGCAGGCGCGGGATCTTCGCCGGCAAGGTGGGCCTCTACAAGGGCGGTCTGCAATTCGCGCACCCCGAGTACGAGCTGTTCGATGACGCGGCCTCGGTCGACGCGGCCCGCTGGGCGAACACTCCCATCCCGATCTATCCGGCAACGGCCGCGCTTCCCAGCTGGCAGATCCGTAAGACCATCGAGACCGTGCTCGATGGGCTCGGGCCGATACCCGATCCGCTCCCGCCGGAGTTCGCCGCGGCGCACAAGTGCATCCCCGCCCGCGACGCGATCGAGGCCGTGCACCGGCCCGAGACCGTGTCGCAGGCGCACGTCGCGCGCCACACGCTGCGGATGCAGGAGGCGCTCCTGCTGCAGACCGCTCTTCTGCAGCAGCGCGCCGAGGTCCGCCGGCTGCACGCCGTGTCTCGGCCCGCGGGGTCGCTGCTGGAGCGGTTCGACGCCGCGCTCCCGTATACGCTCACCCCCGATCAGCAGGCGGTGGGCGCCGTCATCGCCGAGGACCTCGTGGGCGAGTGGCCCATGAACCGGCTCGTGCAGGGCGAGGTCGGCTCCGGAAAGACGCTCGTCGCGCTGCGAGCCATGCTGCAGGTGGCACAGACCGGCGGGCAATCCGCCCTGATCGCGCCCACGGAGGTGCTGGCCGCCCAGCATCTCCGCTCCATCGCGAAGATGCTCGGGCCACAGCTCGCGCCCGAGCTGATCCCCACGCTCCTCACCGGTCAGATGCCGGCTGCCGAACGCCGCAAGGCCGCGTTGCGGGTGGCGGCGGGCCAGGCGCGCATCGTGGTGGGAACGCACGCGCTGCTCAGCGAGAGCACGACGTTCGCCGAGCTCGGACTCGTGGTGGTCGACGAACAGCACCGCTTCGGCGTCGAGCAGCGCGAGACCCTGCGGGCGAAAGGCACCGCGCCGCATGCGCTGGTGCTCACCGCCACGCCGATCCCGCGCACCGTCGCGATGACCGTGTTCGGCGACCTCGACGTCTCGACGATCCGCACGATGCCCGCGGGCCGCGCGGGCATCACCACCCACGTCGCCCCGCTCGCCGACAAACCGAGCTGGTTCGGCCGGGTGTGGGAGCGTGCCGCCGAGGAGGTGGCACAGGGGCGCCAGGTTTTCGTCGTGTGCGCCGCGATCGACGCCCAGAAGGAGCTGGTGGACGGCGAACTGCCGCCTCCGGTGGAGGGCGAAGCCAGCGGACCGCGGTGGGGCGTGGTGCAGGTCGCCGAGATGCTCGCCGTGCATCCGTCGTTCGCCGACATCCGCGTGGCGGTGCTGCACGGCAAGATGCACTCCGAGGAGAAGGACGCGATCATGCGGGCCTATGCCGCCGGCGAGATCGACGTGCTGGTTGCCACCACCGTCATCGAGGTGGGCGTGGACGTGCCCAACGCCTCCACCATGATCATCCTGGAGGCGGACCGGTTCGGCGTCTCCCAGTTGCACCAGTTGCGCGGACGGGTCGGACGAGGGGGAGTTCCGGGGTTGTGCCTGCTCGTCACGGAGGCGGAGGACGGTACGCCCGCTCGCACGCGCGTGGAGGCGGTTGCGGCGACGCTCGACGGCTTCGAGCTCGCCGAGGTCGACCTGGAGCTGCGCGGGGAGGGCGACGTGCTCGGTGACGCACAATCCGGGGCCCGATCATCGCTGAAGCTGCTGCGCGTGGTGAAGGACGCCGACACCATCGCCATCGCCCGTGCAGAAGCAGAGCGGCTGCTGGAGGCGGATCCGACGCTTGCCGCTCATCCGGCCCTCGCCGATGCGGTCGCGCGCCGGGTCACTCAGGCGGAGCGCGCGGCGCTCGGCAAGAGCTGACGTCGCGGTCCGCTCGGGGGGAAACTGGCGTTCGCATCCTGACCGCCACGCGGCGCTGACCCCATAGGCTGTGAGCATGAACAGCAGGATCGCCGTCGTCCCCGGATCCTTCGACCCGCCCACGCTCGGTCATCTCGATGTGATCACCCGTGCCGCAGAGCTGTACGACGAGCTTCACGTGCTCGTCGTCCACAACCCTGAGAAGCACGCCATGCTGCCGATCGCACAGCGTCTGAGTCTGCTGGAGCAGTCGATTCGCGACGCGGGGCTTGCGGGCAACATCGTGGTGGCTTCGTGGAGCATGGGGCTGCTGGTGGACTACTGCGTCGAGGTCGATGCGGGAGTGCTGGTGAAGGGAATCCGCTCGCAGGTCGACGTCGCGTACGAGACGCCCATGGCGATCGTGAACCGCGGACTCGCGGGCGTCGAAACGGTGTTCCTCCTCCCGGACCCCGCGCATGCCCTGGTGTCCAGCTCGCTGGTGCGCCAGGTGGCAGGACTCGGCGGCGACGTGTCCGCGTATGTGCCGCCGGCCGTCGCTGCGTTCCTCGACACCGGCGCACGCGACCTCTGAGGCCTGCCCGCACGGTAGACTGGTCGGTTGTGAAGACCACCCGACCCGGACCGTTCTCCCTTCCCGTGCGCGATATCGTGCACCAGCCGGGAGAGATGCGCGAGTTCACGCTCACCATTCCCGCCCCTGAGAAGTGGGGGGAGGGACTCATCGCCGTCCCCGCGGGTGAAGAGCTGGACCTGGACGTGCGTCTGGAGTCCGTCCACGAGGGCATCCTCGTGACCGCGGAGATCCGCACGAGCGTGGAAGGGGAGTGCAGCCGGTGCCTCACCGAGTTCACTCAGGGTGTCGAAGTCGAGTTCCAGGAGCTTTTCGCGTACTCTGGAGATGAAGAGACTGACTTCGAGGTTCAAGACAACCACGTGGATCTTGAAACTCCGGTCAGGGATGCGATTGTTCTGTCGCTTCCATTTCAGCCGGTGTGTCAGCCGGATTGCCCCGGTCTTGATCCGGCCACGGGCGAGCGGCTGACGACTGCGTCGGCGGAAGACTCCTCAGCCCCCATCGATCCCCGATGGGCTGCGCTTCAAGGACTCACAGACCAGGCAGCCGGAACGACCGGTTCCGAGCTGCGCAACACGGAAGAGAGCTAGTCATGGCAGGTAACCCCCCGAAGCGGAAGGTCTCCCGCTCCAACACCCGTTCGCGTCGCGCGCAGTGGAAGGCCGAGGCCCCCACGCTCGTCAAGACCATCGAGAACGGCAAGGTCGTTTACAGCCGTCCGCACCAGGCGAAGGTCGTCACCGACTCGCAGGGCACCGAGCTGTTCCTGGAGTACAAGGGCCGCAAGGTCGCTGACATCTGAGACACCTCACCGCGGGAAGCACAGTGACTGAACTGACCGCATTGATGCAGAAGCTCGGCGTCGTCCTCGACGCCGAGCTTCTGTCGCTTGCGCTGACACATCGCTCGTATGCATACGAGAGCGGGGGCATCCCGCACAACGAACGTCTGGAGTTCCTCGGAGACTCCGTGCTGGGTCAGGCGACGACCGTACTCCTGTACACGCGCCACCCCGACCTCGACGAGGGCTCCCTCGCGAAGCGACGCGCGAGCGTCGTCTCGACGGTGGCTCTCGCGGAGGCCGCACGCACGCTGGGCATCGGCGAGTTCCTGAAGCTCGGCCGCGGCGAGGAGCAGACCGGCGGGCGCGACAAGGACTCGATCCTCGCCGACACCACCGAGGCCATCATCGGCGCCACGTACCTGTCCGCAGGTCCCGACGAGGCGACCGCACTGGTTCACCGCATCATCGAGCCGCTGCTGGCTGACCCCGAGCGCTACGGCGCGGCGGTGGATCCGAAGACGGCCCTGCAGGAGGTCGCCGCGAAGCTCGGCATGACGGCGCCGGTGTACAGCATCGAGGCCGAAGGCCCCGATCACGACCGCCGGTTCACCGCGACGGTGTGCGTCGATGACATCTGCACCACCGGCACCGGAACCAGCAAGAAGACGGCCGAGATGGCGGCGGCACTCGCCGCCTGGCACGTCCTCAGCGAGCGTGCCTGAGCTCCCCGAGGTCGAGGTCGTCCGCGCCGGACTGTCGCCGGCGCTCACGGGCGCGACGATCACCGGGGTGTCGGTGCTGGATGACCGTGCGCTCACTCGTCACCTCGGCGACGCTGCCTCCTTCGAAGCGGAGCTGCGGGGTGCCACCGTGCTGAGTGCCGCGCGGCGGGGCAAGTTCCTGTGGTTCCCGCTGGCGACCGGTCGGGCTGTCGTCGGTCATCTCGGGATGAGCGGGCAGATGCTGTTGCGCGAACCCGATGCTCACCCGGAACGCCACGAGCGGGTCCGCCTCATCGTGGATCACCCGCAGCACGGCGAACTCGCCGTGGTGTTCGCCGATCAGCGGACGTTCGGCTCGCTGGCCATCGATGACCTCGTGGCGACGACCGACGCGCTTCCTGCCGGCTGGGGCGCACACGACGCCCTGATTCCCACGCAGGTCTCGCATATCGCGCGGGATCCGATGGACGAGGCATTCTCGCTCACCCCGGTGCGGGCGCGTCTGGCCCGTACCGATTCGGCCATCAAGCGGGTTCTCCTGGACCAGGGCGTGGTCAGCGGAATCGGCAACATCTATGCGGACGAGTCGCTCTGGGCCGCCCGTATCCACCCGGAGACTCCCGCGAGTGCTCTGTCGACCCGCGCCGTGAACCGCCTGTTCGCCGAGGTCCGCGCCGTGCTGGAGAAGGCTCTCGCCGAGGGCGGCACCAGCTTCGATGCCCAGTACGTCAACGTGAACGGGCAGGCGGGCTATTTCGCGCACTCGCTGCACGCATACGGGCGCGACGGCAAGCCGTGCGATCGCTGTGGCACATCGCTCGTGCGGGTGTCGTTCACCAATCGCTCCAGCCACTTCTGCCCCCGCTGCCAGCGCAAGCGCTGAATACCGGAGAGCCGGGAACGCCGCCCGGAACGAATCCGAGCGGCGTCCCCGTCTTCCACGGCTGCTTACAGCGTCTTGGCGTCGATGACGAAGCGGTAGCGCACGTCGGCGGAGAGCACCCGCTCCCAGGCGTCGTTGATCTGATCGGCGGAGACCAGCTCGGTCTCGGGGTGGATGCTGTGCTCGGCGCAGAACTCCAGCATCTCCTGGATCTCGGTGATGCTTCCCGTCGTGGATCCGGCGATGGAACGCCGCGCGGGGATCAGCGAGAATGCCGGAACGCTGAACGGCTCGGCCGGCGCGCCGACGACCACCAGGGTGCCGTCGACGTCGAGGAGGCTGAGGTACACCCGGATGTCGATGCCTGCCGAGACCGTGTTGATGATGAGGTCGAGGCCGCCGCGCAGCTCCCGCATGGCCTCGCGATCCGTCGTGTCGACGTATCGGTGCGCGCCGAAGGCCAGGGCATCCTCGCGCTTGGCGGTGCCGCGGGAGAGGACCGTGACGTCCGCACCGAGCGCGGCGGCGAACTTGACACCCATGTGCCCGAGCCCGCCCATGCCCACGACTCCGACCCGGGTGCCGGGGCCAACGTTCCAGTGGCGCAGCGGAGAGTAGGTCGTGATCCCCGCGCACAGCAGCGGGGCGGTCTTCGCCGGGTCGAGGCCGGCGGGGATCGCGAGCACGTAGTCCTCGTTGGTGACGACGGCCTGCGAGTAGCCGCCCTGGGTGATCGTGCCGTCGGCCGGGTCGATGCTGTTGTAGGTCTGGGTGTTGCCGGCCAGGCAGTACTGGTCGTGGCCCTGCACGCACTGCGCGCATTCGCCACACGAGTTGGACTGGCATCCGACGCCGACGAGGTCACCGATGCGGTGGCGAGTGACAGCGCTGCCGATCGCGGCGACGCGCCCGACGATCTCGTGGCCCACCACCTGTGGATACGTGATCGGCCCCCAGTCCCCGCGGATCGTATGGATGTCGGAGTGACAGATACCGGCGTACTCGATGTCGATGAGCACGTCGTGCGGGCCGACTTCGCGCCGCTCGATCGTCAGTGCAACGAGGGGGCCGGTGGCATCCACCGCACCGTAGGCCTTCACTGTGGTTGTGGTCATGACTCCATTCTTCTGCCGTCACGTCTCATTGGGCGCCGTCGCGGCCGGACATGCACGCGGGACCGCCGGTGAAAGATGGAAATCACATGCGGGAGAGCCGTCCACGGTGCGATATCGATCTTCCATCGCTCGCGGTCGTCCGGTGTGAGACTGGCGGGCGACTAACCGCGGGGGAGCGGCGAGGTGAGGGCCGCGAACCAGTCGCGAATCGCCTGGCGCTCGCCGTCACCACAGACATAGCCGTATCCGACGTACGAGTTGTCGTACCACAGCGACCATCCGCCGTAGTAGTCCAGCGCGTAGCAGTCGGCCATCTTCTCGCGGCTACCCTCGAAGTAGCCCTCGGAGAGAAGGCGATCGGTCTCTCCCACGTAGTCCTCGTACCGGTAGACGTCGGCGCCCTGATAGACGTGCGCCAGTTCGTGCACGGTGATCATCCGGAGCGACCACTCATTGGCGAACTGATCGCCCGGCATGAGGTGGACCGTCAGCAGGTCATCGCCGTTCACGCACCCGAGCGTGCGCCATTCGCCGTTGTCGGTAATGGGACAGACATCGCCGGCATCCCACCGGATGTCGATGAAGCCGTTGCCGGCATTGTCGACGATGTCCTCGGCGATCGTGCCGCTGTCGTTATTGCGCCGGGCTGCGGCCGCATCGATGCGCTGCTGCAGATTCTGCCGCTGTTGCACGGCCTGCTGAACGAGCGATGCAGCATCGGTGCTGGTGAGCAGGGGGTCGGCCGCCCGCTGTTCCAGGAAGCGGAAGTCGTTCGGGCGAGCAACGAGCGCGGCGACCGGATTGCCGTCAACGGCCCCGTACAGCGCGTAGTAGGCGTCACGCTCCGCGGCGAACGCGGCGAGCTGTTCGGCCAGTGCATCCGCTTCGGGATCCGCCGTCGGGGTGGGAGACGGGGCCGGCGGAGGAAGCGGTGTCGTCGTGATTGCGGGAGCAGCGGTGGGGCGTGATCCGCCGGCCGAGATCGCGCCGCCCAATCCGCTGACCACAAGCGCCAGCGCGATCACGAAGCCGGCGACGCCGAGACAGCCGCAGCCGGCGAACCAGCATCCGCGTCGGCGGCGCGGCGGCGGTGCGGGGTATCCCGCCGCAGCTGCAGGGGGCGGATACGGCCCGGGCTGCGCGGGACGCGATACCGGCGCGGGCGATGGCTGGCGCGCATACGGCGGCATCTGCGGCGCTCGGCGCGGTTCGGGCCGTCGTGGGCTGTCCGCAGGCCTCGGCTGGGTTCCCGGTGATGAGAGCGCCGCCGGATTCACCGACGCGATCCACTGCCGCAGCTGCGGATACGCCGCAGGATTGCGCATGATGACCGCGTGCAGATCCCGGCGCCGTGTGGCGATGTCTGCGAGCTGTTGTGGTGGCGTCCGCGGATCTCCCGCGGCGCGCCGATCGTGATCAGCCGTCATTCTTCCCCCTGTGGCCATGCTAGCCCGAAGCGGCGGTCTCACCCTTCGGTGCCGGATCGGAAGGACCACCGCGCGAGCCCGTGTGCGCTTCGCGGAAGACGCGCCGGCGGCGGATCGTCACCGTGTCCACGAGAAGGAGGCCCAGGTGACGGTGCACGAAGTACTCGGTGAGCTCCGCGTCATCGATGTCCTCTCCCGCGATATCGAGTCGGAACCCCTGCGTCTGCAGACCACCGCCGTTCGCGAAGGTGACGTCGGCATCGAACTCGACGCGCCACTGCTCATCCATCCGGTGAGCGTAGCGCGCGCTGGAACCGGTACGGGTATCGAGACTCGGGATCTCAGTTCGTGAACCAGGGCACGGCGTCGTGCACGATGGCTTCCCCGTGATGCGGTCGGATGGTGAGGGCGTACTCACCGTCACCGGTCTCCGCCAGCGCGACCAGGTAGGTGCCGGGGTCCACGTCGAGGCGATGCGCGTACGAGGCGAGCGGACCCTCGTCCGCGAACTGCGCGGCCATCGTGAGCTGCGTGTAGTCGGTGAGCCACAGTCCGCCGTCGCCGACGCGCACGACGCCGTATGCGCGACGGATCACGTTCTCCGCCTCCTCGGCGTCGACGGTGAGCGCAGCATCCGCAGCCTCGTCGCCCGGGTAGGCCACGAACAGTGAACCGGCGTTCATCTGCTCGGCGAACTTCGTCAGCAGATCTGGCAGCGTCCAGTCCTCGTCCACGAATCCGCTGTAGCCATCGGGCGCAACGACGCAGACGAATCCGTCGGCGTCGACCTCGTACTCGTCCATACCCACACCCTAGGGCCCGTCTGCGGGAACACGACGTCTCGTTATGCTGAGTGCATGAAGAGTTGGGGGCGACGCGTTCTGCTCGTGCTGTTCTGGGGCAGCGTGGGCGCCCTGCTCGCAGGCGGGATCTCGCTGATCCTGGGAGCGGGCGAAGCGAGCGTGCTGCCGTTCGTCGCCGGCACGATCGGCGCCAGCGTGATCGGCCCGATCGCTGCGGTGATGGGGGCGAAGACCGTCACCGGCCAATCGATCGCCCAGCTGGCGAAGGCGAAGCCCGGTGAACCACTTCCCGCGGATGCTCCGCGGCTGATCGCCCGGATCGAATCGCTGCGTGAAGCCGGCGTGACGGTGCAGAACTTCCGCCACCTCTTCGAGATCGAGATCACGGTGTTCCCGCGCACAGGGCAGCCGCACCGGGAGACCATCTCGCAGTTCATCACGCTGGGGGACCTGCCGAATCTCGCGACCGGCGCTTTCGTCGTCGCGGCCACGACCGATGCCGGGACGAAGATCGATCTGCGTCCGGCGCCCCAGTGGGCCGAGTCGCTCCGCACCGCGCCGGAGCTGTACGGGCGGATCACCGCCCTGGCTGCGACGCATACCCCTCCGGCAGACACCCGCGAGGAGGTCGTGCTGGGCGCGGGCCGCGCGATGCATCCGGCCCGCCGGGCCGTGAACCTTGTCCTCGTGGCGGTGTGCGTTGCGGGAGGCGCGTATGGATCGCTGCTGTACGTCTTCAACGGAGCGGACCGTCTCACCGTCGCCGTCGTCGAGACGCCGCAGCGCTGGTCGGGACAAGTGCACGGTCTCTGGGACTCGGCACGACTGCCGCTCGAACTGGCCGACATCCAGGCGCAGCTGGGCGATCGTGAGCTCCAGCACATCGTCGTCTTCTCCGACTTCATCTCCCTCGGCGTCCACAGCGACACCGACCCGATCGGCTTGGACACCTATGCGGTGCGCAACGGGCGGCTGGATGAGCCGTGGGCGTCGACGCGGAGTGACGACGGAGGATTCTCCGCGGCCGACATCGACACGGATCTCATCCGCGAGGTCACTCAGCGGATCTACCGCGAGACCCCGGACGCGGAGATCAGCGACGTGCAGGTGCGCAGGAGCGCCGGCGCGCTTGAACTCAACGTGTCCATCACCGGGAAGTACCAGTCCACCTACCGCGTGTTCGACGCAGTCACCGGGGAAGAGATCCCGCAGGGCTGATCACGCTGCGGGTGCGCAGCAGGTGGGCCTGGCGTGACATCCACGGCCGCTGGTGATTCGACGATGTCACTCGGGACGCGTGCCCACCGAGCTGACGGGCGCGAGAGAGCGTCGGCGGTCAGTTCAGCGTGAGGTCCCAGGCCGCGCTGAGCTTCACCGGTGTGAACCCCAGCACGTCGTTGATCGCGAGCATCGGGACGTTCTCGGCGGCGTTCTCAGTGGTGATGATGACAGCGTGCGGGGCCCGCTCATGCAGACCCATCACCCCTGCAGCCTTCACGAGCGTGCCGAGACGATGACCGCGGTGCTCCGCGAGCACGAGGGTGTCGCCCTGGCTCACCTCGGTCGAGTCCTCGCGGTAGCCCAGTTCGTTGATCGCAACCGCGCGATCGGAGGATTCGTCGATCGCCATCGTGATCAGCGTCTGCCAGCCGTCGCCGTGATGGATGCTCTCCCAGACGGCCACGCGCTGCTCGTCCCAGACCTGTTCGCCGACCGCGAGGTTCCCGTACGGCGCATCGGTGCTCATGCGCTCGCGCATCAGAGCAAAATCTGCGACCCGCTCGCGGGGAAGCGGCAGGGTGAACTGCTCGACGCGATATCCGTCTGTGTGCCGCTCGGCCTCGGCGCGGATCGCCGACATCGCGGCGACGCACTCCGGCAGGTTCAGTTCGGAGCGCACGTACACCTGCTGAAGAGTGAACCCCTGCGCGAGGATGAAGCGCGCTGTGTCGTCGCACGGGATGGACCCGTGCCCCGAGGCCGCATCGACGCCCGATCCGGCTTCGTGCTCGCTCCAGACCCGGAGGGTCCCGGCGCCTTCGCGGGTCGCAGCGTCGCGGATGATCCGCGCCATCTCCGTCCCCGCACCGCGACCGCGATACGCGGAGGAGATCTCGATGACGACGGGCGAAACGCGTTCGGCCGTGTCGAGCTCAATGGCGAGCCCGGCACGACCGATCAGCTCCGCGCCCTCACGGATCACCCAGGTGAAGGAGGCGACCCGGCCGGCGTCCGCCAGGAACCAGCCGAGCACCTCCGCGGGAGTGCGGGAGATCGCCCGCTCGCCGGCCTCCTCGACACGCTGCCGCATACGGATGTCGCAGTAGTCGAGGAAGCCGGCGGCGTCGGGTGCATCCACCGATTCCGGGATGGTGATGAGCTCGTACTCGAAAGACGGGCCGGAGGGCTTCCTCACGGTGTGAGCCGCTTCTGCCACGCGCCGATGTAGCCGGCCGGCACGAAGCCGAGCTCTTCGTTGATCGAGAGCATCGGCCGGTTCTCCTCTGCGTTCCACGTGAGGATGCGCGTGGAGTGCGGGTTCTGTTCGCGCCAGCGGAGGATGCCTGCCGTCTTCACGAGCATGCCGAGCCGGTGTCCGCGGTGATCGCCATGTACCAGGGTGTCGCCCTGGAATGTCGTGCTCGCCGGGTCGGACGCCTCACGGGAGAGCACGTTGAACGCGACGAGCTCGCCGGAGGCGATGTGCCGCGCCACGGTCGTTTGCGTGCGCTCGCCCGACGCCGCGCGCCGTTCATCCTTCTGGATGATCCGCTCGGAACTCCACTTCTCGGGGACCAGCTCGAGCGCTGCTGTCGGGATGTCGGTAGACATCCGCTCGTGCAGCCGGGCCATCGGCTCGCGGAACTCCGCCGGGGTGGCGTCGTCCCACGCGAGAACCTCATAGCCCTCGGCGGCCGTCGCAGCCCGCGCCTGGTGCTCGCGCACGGGGGCGAGGTCCGCCGTGAGGTCGAACGAGCTCTTGCGCTCGACCTGCTCGAAACTCCAGCCGCGCCCAGCGAGGAACCTCGCGATGTGGTCCTCCGGGATCGATCCGAAACCGGTCGGGGGCGTGAGCCGTGGCAGTGTCGGATCAGGGAGGTGCTCGGCCTCGCCGATCAGGGTGAGACGGCCCATGCTGCGAGCCTCGTCCTCGATCACGCGGAGCGCGAGGGTCCCGATTCCCTGGCTTTCGAACTCGGGTAGCAGCAGGATCTCGGTGTACACCGATGTCGCTCCCGCCTCGACCGGAGCGTGCATCCGCGCGAGGCCCACCGGGCGGCCACCCAGCTCGCACAGCCAGAGGCGGTGCAGCTGGGTGGTGCCGGTGAACTCCTGGAGGAAGGCCGCGGGCGTGGTGTCTTCCTCATCGGTGCCGGACGGGATCGCGTACACCGCATTGCGAAGCGCGGTGGCGGTTTCGATGTCGCCGGTGACGGCGGTCTCGTCCGGTGCGATGGGGATCTGGCGAATGGTGGTCATGTCGGCTCCTTATCGGATGATCGGCCCGAAGGCGGTAGCACGCAGCAGGCGCAGTTCGTGCTCCTGGCGGATGGCGTCGATGCGGTCACCCGGACGGCTGGTGGGCTTGGGTGTCTCGGCGCGCAGGATCAGCCAGAGGCCGATGCGCAACGCGAGCCGGTCGGCCAGCCCCAGACGAGCCAGGCGCTGCGGCGTCGGCAGTTGTTGAGGAGGGTGGGTCAGGCCGTCGGGCCTGGTGAGGAGTGTGTTCACGGTAGTGACCTTCGTTGAGTGCGCTCGGCAGGCGCCGGTGCGCGGTGCATGAGTAGCGGACGAGTCGATGACTCGTCGGGCGGCGGAGAAGCCAGACGTCGCGAACGCGTGCGGATGGGCGTCCTGAGGGACAGCTCACCCGCGCTGATGCGTGGGTCGATGCGATGTCGGAAGAGGCGATCGGAGGAGCGGGGCTCTACTCCGGGCTGACGCTGCTACGCCCCGACGTGACCGGGATCACGACGAAGGGATGCGTTGAAGCCTGCGGCGCGGCCAGCGATGTAGCCTGCGGTTGCGAGACGGTTGTTCATGAACATGGCATCCTCCTTTCGTCGTTCGGGTTGCGACGCTAGCGCGGAAACGGCGATCGAGTCAACATTCCGGGCGTGTCGCGGCGTGTCGCGCCTCTCGGGCGGGAGAGGGGGCATCCGGTAACGTGGGCAGGTAAGTCAACGGCCAGGAGGGCACGGATGCACCTGAAGAGCCTCACGCTCAAGGGGTTCAAGTCGTTCGCGCAACCGACCACCTTCGCCCTCGAACCCGGAGTCACTGCCATCGTCGGCCCCAACGGCTCGGGCAAGTCCAACGTCGTCGACGCCCTCGCGTGGGTGATGGGGGAGCAGGGCGCGAAGACCCTTCGCGGCGGGAAGATGGAGGACGTCATCTTCGCCGGGACCTCGACCCGTGGCCCCCTGGGGCGAGCGGAGGTCGCGCTCACGATCGACAACGCCGACGGTGCCCTGCCCATCGAGTACAGCGAGGTCACCATCTCCCGCACGCTGTTTCGCAACGGCAGCAGCGAGTACGCGATCAACGGGGAGTCCGTACGTCTGCTGGACGTTCAGGAGCTGCTGAGCGATTCCGGCCTCGGCCGGGAGATGCACGTCATCGTCGGGCAAGGCCGGCTGGACACGGTGCTGCAGGCGACGCCGGAGGACCGGCGCGGCTTCATCGAGGAGGCGGCAGGTATCCTCAAGCACCGCCGCCGCAAGGAGAAGACCCTTCGCAAGCTGGACGCGATGGAAGCCAACCTCACCCGCCTCAGCGATCTGGCCGGAGAGATCCGTCGCCAGCTGAAGCCGCTCGGCAAGCAGGCCGAGATCGCCCGCGAGGCCGCGACGATCGCCGCGGTGGTGCGTGATGCGAAGGCCCGGCTGTTCGCGGACGATCTGGTGGGGCTGCGGACGGCGCTCGCGGATGCCGCGCGGAACGAGCAGGAACGCCACGCCGAGCGAGCGCTGTTGCAGGACCAGGCCGCCGGGCTTCGCGCCCGGATGGAGGTGCTGGAGAAACAGCAGAGCACCACGGAGGTGGATGCCGCGCGCAGCGTGCTGTTCGGCCTCGAGCAAGCCCAGGAACGACTGCGGAGCCTGTTCACCCTGGCGAACCAGCGACTGGCGCTGCTCGGATCAGACGATGATGTTCAGCCCGGTGTGAGCGTGACCCAGGCCGACATCGATGAGGCGCGGTCCCAGATCGACGAGATCGCCGCCGGCCTCGGCGACGCCCGCGAAGCCGCGGCCGCGGCTGCGGCGGACGTCGTGCGGGCGCGCGGGGAGCTGGATGCCCTGGACGCGGAGATCGCCGAGCAGAGCGCCCTCGTCAGCGAACACGATATGAGGATTACTAAGCTGCGTGGCCAGGCCGAGGCTGCCGCGTCGGCGCTGGCTGCCGTTCGAGGTGCGGTGCTTCGCCAGCAGAACGCCTGGGATGCGGCCGACGCCCGCCGCATCGAGGCAGCCGAGGCGGCGGAGCTGCTCGCCGATCAGGAGGCGCCAGAGGGGACCACGGCGTCCCACACCGAGGCGTACGAACACGCGCAACGTGCCGTCACCGCCGCTGAGAGCGAGGTGGAGGGCATCCGGGAGCGCCTGCACGCCGCCGAGCGCGAGGCCGAGGCCCTGACGGCGAAGGCGTCCGCGCTGAGTTCCGCGCTCGCCGTGCGCAACGCCGCCGGGGCGCTCGCCGAGTCCGCGGGCGACGGTGTGCGCGGACTGGTCTCCGACGCCATCGGCGTGACGGCCGGGTACGAGTCGGCGATCGCTGCGGTTCTCGGGCCGCTGGCCGAGGGACTGCTGGTGGAGTCGCGCTCCCACGCGCTCCGCATGGCGGACGCGGTGCGCGGCGAGGACCTCGGCGTCGTCGACATCGCGATCGCGGACGCCGCGGCGCCGGCTCTCGAGCTTCCGCAGCTGCCGGGAACGGTGCCGGCTGTGACGGTCGTCACCGCGCCGCCGGGAATCGTGGGGCTGCTGCGCAGCGTTCTGATCGCCGATGACCTGGACGCCGCTGCCGCCGCCGCACCGGCGCTGGCCGACATCGACATCCCGGTGACGATCGTCACCCGCGCCGGAGAGGTGTGGACACCGTTCACACTGCGCGCGGGGTCGGGGCAGACCAGCCGCCTGGAGCTGGCCGCCGAGCGCGACGCGGCGGTGGAACGCCTGGCGGAGGTCCGCGTGATCGTCGACAGTCTCAGCGATGCACGCGAGGACGCCCTGGACGTGCTGGAACGAGCGCGTCGTGCCTCCCGCGACGCACTCCAGACGCTGCGGGAGTTCGATGCGGCCGTTGCGGCTCACGCCGAACGGATCAGCAAGGTCACTTCCCGCCTGGAGGCCGCTGCTGCCGAGACGGAGCGCCTGGCGGCGGGGCTCGCGCAGGCGCAGGCCGCCGTCGCGGACGCCGAGTCGAAGTCGGAGACGGCCAGCGCCGAGCTCACCCGCGCCCTGGAGGCACCCCGTCCGATCCTCGACGCCTCGGCGCGCGACGGCCTGCTGGCCGCCCTGGATGCCGCCCGGGAGAACGAGGTGCGCACGCGACTGGAGATCGAGACCCTCCGGGAGCGCGTCCGCTCGGCCGAAACGCGAGCGGTCAGCCTGGAGCGTCAACGCGAGAAGGAGCGCGAAGCGGCGGCAGAAGCCGCGCGGCGCGCCGTGATCCGGCGCGCACAGCGTGAGGCCGCGCAGGGGGTGATCGACGAACTTCCCGACGTGCTGTCCTCCGTCGACCGCTCGGTCTCCGAAGCGCGGGTCGCGCTCGCCGAGGCGGAGGCGGCGCGCGCGGCGCAGTCACAGGAGCTCATCGAGATCCGTGCGCAGGACAAGAGCGTTCGCGATCGACTGGCTGCGCTGACGGAGAGCGTCCACTCCCTGGAACTGCAGATGCACGAGAAGCGTCTGCACGTCACGAGCCTCCTGGAACGAGTGCAGAGCGAGCTGGGATTGGACGAGGACGTCCTGATCGCCGAGTACGGGCCGGACCAGCCGATTCCCGACGAGGCAGACGACGAGGCAGAACCCGTGCCGTTCGAGCGACGTGCTCAGCAGAAGCGGCTGCAGGAGGCGGAGCGCAAGCTCGCACAGCTCGGCCGGGTGAACCCCTTGGCGCTGGAGGAGTTCGCCGCGCTCGAACAACGGCACAAGTTCCTCACCGAGCAGCTCCACGACCTGACCCAGACGCGTGCCGACCTGATGACGATCATCGCGGAACTCGACGAACGCATGCAGACCATCTTCGCGAGCGCCTTCGAGGACACCCGTGTGGCCTTCGACGAGGTGTTCCCGATCCTCTTCCCGGGCGGCTCCGGCTCCATCACGCTCACCAACCCGAGTGACATGCTGACCACTGGCATTGAGGTGTCGGTGCGCCCGGTGGGCAAGAAGATCGAGCGGCTGTCCCTGCTGTCCGGCGGTGAGCGATCGCTGGCAGCCGTGGCGCTGCTCACCGCGATTTTCATGGCGCGCCCGAGCCCCTTCTACATCCTCGACGAGGTCGAGGCGGCCCTGGATGACGCGAACCTGGGAAGGCTCCTCGGCGTTTTCGAGCGGTTGCGCGAGTCCAGCCAGCTGATCGTGATCACGCACCAGAAGCGGACGATGGAGATCGCGGACGCGCTGTACGGCGTCTCCATGCGCCAGGACGGCGTCTCCGCCGTGGTGGGGCAGCGTGTCGGCGACCGCGCGGCGCGCGTGTAGCGGCGGCGGCGCGCCGGCCGGTCGGTAGGCTGGACCCATGGCTGAAAAGTGGTCCCTGGGTCGTGCACTGCGCGGCATCTTCGTCAAGCCGACGATCGACGAGACGACGTGGGAGGACATGGAGACGGCGCTCATCACCGCCGACTTCGGTCCAGACATCACCGAGCGCATCATCGACGAACTGCGTGAGAAGGTCGACCGATTCCGCACCACGGATCCGAAGGATCTGCAGCGCATGCTGGTGGAGACGCTGGAAGAGCACTTCGCGAAGTTCGACACCACGCTGAAGCTCACCGAGCGTCCGGCGATCGTTCTCGTCGTGGGCGTGAACGGGGTGGGCAAGACCACCACCATCGGCAAATTCGCCAACTTCCTGCGCCGCTACGGGCGCTCGATCGTGGTCGGAGCGGCGGACACCTTCCGCGCGGCCGCCGTCGAGCAGCTGGCCACCTGGGCGGAGCGCGGGGGAGCGGCCATCGTGCGTCCCCAGCAGGAAGGACAGGATCCCGCTTCGGTCGCGTTCCAGACCATCCAGTACGCGCAGCAGACCGGCACGGAGATCGTGCTGATCGACACCGCCGGGCGCCTGCACACCAAGGGTGGCCTGATGGACGAGCTGGGCAAGATCAAGCGTGTCGTCGAGAAGCTGGCACCCATCAGCGAGGTGCTCCTGGTGCTGGACGCCACCACCGGGCAGAACGGCGTGATGCAGGCGGAGGCCTTCCTCCAGCATGCGGGCGTCACCGGTCTGGTGCTCACGAAGCTCGACGGCTCCGCGAAGGGCGGGTTCGTGCTCGCGGTGCAGGAGCGCACTGGAATCCCGGTCAAGCTGCTCGGACAGGGGGAGGGCATCGGCGACCTCACCGGCTTCACGCCGCACGTCTTCGCCGAGCAACTGGTCTCCTGAGGAGCGGGCCGCCGTGGCACAGGGTGCGTTCGCGTCGGGCCCGAGCTTCGCCTTCGCACGGCGCAGGACGACGATCGTGCCCGTGGCGACTTCCCTCGCCCCGCGGAGACTGATTACATAGCCCTATGGCGATCGAACACGACTTCTTCGGATTGCTCGAATCGGGCCCAGACGGCTCGATCTTCTGGTCGGAGACGGTGGAATTCGGCGACCAGTCCGTCACCGTCGACCTCACCGCTCCGGACGAGAACGACGTCGCGCCCGACGCGCTCAACATCGCCGCCGCGATGATCACGGGGCTCGAGCACCTTGACCTCCGCTGCCGTGAGGCAATGGTGGGGCAGCTGGGGGATCGCACCAGTGAGGTCACCGAGTACGTGGTGTCGCAGGAGGAAGCGCTCGGCGACGATCTGGAGGACTACCTCACCGATGTGTCGGGAGACACCGCCATCGACATCATCAAGGCGCTGCGGTTGATGAGCGTCACGATCCTCGCCGACGAGCACGGCGGCACCGATCCGTTCGCGGTGCTCGAGTATGCCCTGGATGCCGACTCGACGGACGACGTGCTGCTGGTCAACCTCGCCTCCGACGCGTCGGTTCTCTCGGTGACCTCCGCGGACTGAGCGGCGGAACCCGCGACGAGGGGCCACCCGATCGCTCGGGCGGCCCCTCGTGCGTCAGACGGCCTGCGCGAACTCGTCCGCGTCGGCCAGATGGCGCAGCTGCTCGGGGATGTCGCGCCCCTTCGAGATCATGGAACGCGCCCACAGCCGGCCGGCGCGATACGACGAACGCACGAGCGGACCGGCGAGCACGCCGAGGAACCCGATCTGCTCGGCCTCCTCGCGAAACGCCACGAAGCGCTCCGGCTTCACCCATCGATCCACCGGGAAGTGGCGTGGGGAGGGGCGCAGATACTGGGTGATGGTCAGGATGTCGCAGCCGGCATCGTGCAGATTCCGCATCGCCTGGCTGACCTCGTCGTCCGTCTCGCCCATGCCCAGGATGAGGTTGGACTTGGTGATCAGCCCCGCCGCTCGCGCACGGGTCAGGACGCCGAGCGAGCGCTCATAGCGGAACGCGGGCCGGATGCGCTTGAACACGCGGGGTACCGTCTCCACGTTGTGCGCGAACACCTCGGGGCGGGACTCGAACACCTCGTCGAGCAGCTCCGGACGCCCGGAGAAGTCGGTGGCGAGGAGCTCGACGCCCGTACCCGGGTTGTCCTGGTGGATGCGACGCACGGTCTCGGCGTTGAGCCAGGCGCCCTCGTCCGGGAGGTCGTCTCGGGCGACGGAGGTGACGGTGGCGTAACGCAGCTGCATCTTCGCGACGCTCTCGGCCACGCGGCGTGGTTCATCCGTGTCGTACTCGGCCGGCTTCCCGGTGGAGATCTGACAGAAGTCGCACCGACGCGTGCAGTCGGAGCCGCCGATGAGGAAGGTCGCCTCCCGGTCCTCCCAGCACTCGTAGATGTTGGGGCAGCCCGCTTCCTGGCAGACCGTGTGCAGGCCCTCGTCCTTCACCAGCGATCGCAGCCCGAGATACTCCGGGCCGGTCCTGGCCTTCGTACGGATCCACTCCGGCTTGCGCTCGATCGGCGTCTCGGCGTTGCGGATCTCCAAGCGGAGGAGCTTGCGTCCCTCGGGGGCTGCCGCGCTCATGCCGCCACCTCCGTCTTCAGCAGCTCCGGTGTGACGTCCACGTCGAAGGAGGCCAGGACGGGCGCGACGAGGTCGCGGACGCCGACGCGCCCACCGGTGATCCGGCTGACGCTGGTCACGCCGGCATCCGTGATTCCGCACGGGACGATGTGGGCGAACCCCTCCAGGTCGCAGTCGGCATTGATCGCGAACCCGTGCATGGTCACGCCTCGCTCCACGCGCACTCCGATCGCCGCGACCTTCGCGTCATGACCGCCTTCGCTCACCCAGACTCCGCTGCGTCCCTCGATCTGGCGGCCGTCGACGCCGAACACGCGCAGCGCCGCGATGAGGCGCCGCTCGAGCCCGCGCACGTGCTCCACCACGTCCACGGGGTCGGGGAGGCGCACGATCGGGTATCCCACCAGCTGGCCCGGCCCGTGCCAGGTGATCTTGCCGCCCCGGTCCACGTCGATGACCGGCGTGCCGTCGTCCGGGCGCTCATGCGCCTCGGTGCGCTTGCCGGCGGTGTACACCGCCTCGTGCTCCAGGAGGATCAGTGTGTCCGGACGCCGGGCGTCGACCACCTCCGCGTGAATCATCCGCTGCAGCGCCCACCCCTGTGCGTACGGAACAGCGTCGGGGGCGAATCCCGCCACATGCACGTCCATCTGATCCTCCTCGCGGTCAGTTATTGAACTGCGTCCAATAATGCCACAGGGCGACGTGGGTGCGATCGGGCGCGTCTCGGTACAGTGAGGTGATGAGTGTGGAGAGCAGACAGGGACGACCACGCGTGTCGTCGCGGGAGACGCTCGCCGAGGCGGCGTGCGAGCTGTTTCTCGAACGCGGCTACGAGGCGACGAATGTGGCCGACATCACCGCTCGTGCGGGCGTGAGCCGGTCCAGCTTCTTCAACTACTTCTCTTCCAAGCACGACGTGCTGTGGGCGGGCGTGGACGACGCGATCGCGGCTCTCGAGGACCGGTTGCAGCGGACCCCCGCCGAGGTGGTCGCCACGCTCTCGGCCTTCTCCGACGGGCTGGCGCCCGATTCCCTCGCGCTCGCGATCGCGAACGATGAGGCCATGGGCGCCGTCGCCGATCTCCAGCGGGAAGGCACGGCCCGCGCAGCCCGGATCGGCGCGGCGGTCACGGCCGCACTCCGTGCCGTTGGCTGGGCCCCCCTGCGAGCGCAGGTGATCGGCTCCGCGTACGGTTCCGCGGTGCTCGCGGCCGTGGAGCGGTGGGCGCGGGACGGCTCCGGACGCACGGCGCTGGCCGATCGGCTGGATGAGGCGCTGGCGATCGTGGCCGCGATGCCCGGCGCGGCCACGATCCGCTGAGTCCTCGCGTAAACTCATAGCATCATGGCTACTTTCGGCACGCTCTCAGATCGTCTCACCGAGACCTTCCGCAATCTGCGCACCAAGGGCAAGCTCACGCCCGCTGACGTGGACGGTACCGTTCGCGAGATCCGGCGTGCCCTGCTCGACGCGGACGTCGCCCTGGAGGTCGTGAAGGAGTTCACCGCCAAGGTGCGCGAGCGCGCGCTCGGCGACGAGGTCAACCGCGCCCTCAATCCGGCGCAGCAGGTCGTGCAGATCGTCAACGAGGAGCTCATCGGCATCCTCGGCGGCGAGCAGCGTCGCCTGCAGTTCGCCAAGACCGCGCCCACCGTGATCATGCTCGCGGGTCTGCAGGGTTCCGGAAAGACGACTTTCGCCGGAAAGCTCGCGAAGATGCTGGAGAAGGACGGCCACACGCCGCTCCTCGTGGCAGCCGACCTCCAGCGTCCCAACGCCGTGAACCAGCTCCAGGTCGTCGCCGAGCGCGCCGGGGCCACCATCTTCGCGCCGGAGCCGGGCAACGGCATCGGCGACCCGGTGAAGGTCTCCCGTGACGGCGTCGAGTTCGCCCGTCGCCACCAGCACGACGTGGTGATCGTCGACACGGCCGGACGTCTCGGCGTCGATGCCGAGCTGATGAAGCAGGCGGCCGACATCCGCCGCGAGATCCAGCCCGATGAGGTGCTGTTCGTCATCGACGCGATGATCGGTCAGGACGCCGTCAACACGGCGAAGGCCTTCCAGGAAGGCGTGGACTTCACGGGTGTCGTGCTCTCCAAGCTCGACGGTGACGCGCGTGGTGGCGCGGCGCTGTCCGTGGCGTCGGTCACTGGCCGGCCCATCATCTTCGCCTCCACCGGCGAAGGCCTCGATGACGTCGAGCCGTTCCACCCGGATCGTATGGCCAGCCGCATCCTCGATCTCGGTGACATCCTCACGCTGATCGAGCAGGCACAGGCCGCGTTCGACGAAGCCGAGGCGCTCAAGGTCGCCGAGAAGCTGGCCACCGAGCAGTTCACCCTCGAGGACTTCCTCGAGCAGATGCAGCAGCTCAAGAAGATGGGCTCGATGAAGAAGATGCTCGGGATGCTCCCGGGCATGGGCTCGATGAAGCAGCAGCTCGAGGATTTCGACGAGAGCGAGATCGGACGCACCGAGGCGATCATCCGCTCGATGACGCCTGCTGAGCGCCGAAACACCAAGCTGCTGAACGGCTCGCGTCGCCTGCGCATCGCTCGTGGTTCCGGCATGACCGTCACCGATGTGAACCAGCTCGTGCAGCGCTTCGAGCAGGCGGCCAAGATGATGAAGACGGTTGCCCGCGGCGGTGTGCCCAACATCCCCGGCATGGGCCCGATCCCCGGCGGTAAGCCGGGTGCGTCGGCCAAGCGCGGCGGCAAGAAGGGCAAGGGCGGTGGCGTTCCGCGCTCCGGTAACCCGGCAAAGCGCGCCGCGCAGCAGGCCGAGATCGCCGCGTCTCCTGCGGCCCCCACGGGTTCCGGCTTCGGGCTGGGCGGCGGAAAGACGCCGACCGCGGAGGATCTGGCCGAGCTGCAGAAGATGCTCGGCAACGGCTGATCTTCGCGCCGGCATGATCGACGACCCCCGCTTCGCCGCCGACTCCGCGCCGCGCCTGGTCCCGGACAGTTATCCGGGGGCCTGGCCGGAGAGTTCCGTGCTCGTCACAGCCGAGGGGCTCTGGGAGCTGCGTGATCGCGACGGCGTCGCCCTGCAGGCGGGCCAGACCTCACCGACCCGGCTCGGGCTGTGTCGCGTCGCCGTCGATGAGGAGACACGCGCTCGGGTGACCGATGGCGCGCGGTCGGCTCCCCAGCTGTCGCGCGTTCTCGAGGGATTCCATGTCGTCGGCATGGATTCCCGGGTGCCGGTGCTCGCCATCGGATCGAACGCGGCGCCGTCGCAGCTTCGCCATAAGTTCCGCGAGATTCCCGACGCGCTCGTCCTGCCATCGGTGCGGGCACGCGTTCAGGGCGTTGCGCTCGCGTACGCGGGGTTCTTTGCGGGCTACGGAGCGCTGCCCGCCACCATCGTCCCCTCGAACGCGGTCCCGTCGGACGTGGTCCCGTCGAACGCGGTCCCGTCGGTCTCGTCGGGCGCGGTCTCGTCGAACGCGGTCTCGTCGAACGCGGTCTCGTCGGTCTCGTCGGGCGCGGTCTCGTCGAACGCGGTCTCGTCGGTCTCGTCGGGCGCGGTCTCGTCGAACGCGGTCTCGTCGGTCTCGTCGGGCGCGGTCTCGTCGAACGCGGTCTCGTCGGTCTCGTCGGGCGCGGTCTCGTCGAACGCGGTCTCGTCGGTCTCGTCGGGCGCGGTCTCGTCGAACGTCGGCTCGTCGAACGGCGTCTCGTCGAGCGCCGCCGAGCTCGAACTCCACGTGCAGTTCACCGATCCGGGCCAGCTCGCCGGGCTCGACCGCACGGAGGCTCCCCACTACCGCCGCGTCTGGCTCGACGCGTCATCCGGAGTGCGCGTGGTGCTGGAGACCGGGGAGGAGCTCCCCGGTGTCTACGCCTACGTGGCTCGCGGGGGAGCGCTGTGCGATGAGACGGGGGCCGTGATCCCCGCGGCGATGCGCCCCACCGATGCCGGCTCGTCTCAGATCGCCGTGGTCGAGCGTCTCGCCGCTGTCAGCGCCCTCGCCGAGGCGTGGGGCTCCGATGTCACGGCGTTGCGCGCCCGCGCGGGCGCCCTGGCCGACGGTGGCGCCGCCGTCCTCGCTGACGCAGGCCTGCTCGCGCCTCCGTCGCCGTTCACCCGGCTCGCCGATGAGAGCGGCACCCCCAGCACGCGCACCTACGGGGGGATGCTTCCACCGGCGTCGAACATCCCCGCCGCCCAGCCGGGAAGCGTCACCCTCGTCACGACGGTCACCCCTGCCGGAATCGAGCGCGGAGGCAAGTCCGTGGTGTCGATCTCCCGCCGGGTGCACGAGTCGCTAGGAGGTCCCGACGTCGTGGAGCTCCGCTCCCATGCCCTCATGGCCGGGCACGGGGCAGCGGCGCCGTCCGCCCTGGCCGCCGTGGTGATCCGCGAGGAATCGCCCGATGCCGCCCCCGACCACGTCGTGGAAGTCGACCATGTCCTGCGCATGGCGTGCGGCCTGGAGAACGGCGAGATCGCCGACCTTCGCCCGGTGCGGCTGGAGCGGGGCACCGCCGGTGATCGCGTGGTCGGCAAGCCCACCTACCTCACGATGCGCACGACGCTCGCTGACCCCGCCTCCGCGGAGCGCGACGTCGTGCTCATGAGCCGGCTGGCGCTGGACATCCTCGGTGTCGGTCCCGGCGATTACGTCGTCGTGGAGGGGGCGGGCACAGGAGCCGGTGACGCGCCGGCCGGGGAGATCCCGACGGTGATGCTCAAGGCGTTCGAGGCGCCGGGGTCGGTCGAGGACACGCGTCAGCGCATCACCGGTGGAACCTGGGGTGCGCGCTTCCCTGCCGCGGAGGAGACCCTGGGGGTGCGTCCCGATCTTCCGCTCGCGTTCCTGGACTTGGAGCTGCGCACCCGCCTGGGCATTGCCGGGCAGACCCTCGCCACGGTTCGCGTGCGCCCCGCCCGCCTCCCGCAGTTCTGGTCGGAGCTGCGCGAGATGCTCCTCATCCTCGCCGTCGCCTTCCTCGGGGTTGTGGTCGTCGCTCCGTGGCCCTGGCTGCAGATGCTGCTCATCGTGGCGCTGGTCGTGATGTCGCTGTGGCTCATCGTCCAGCGGCTGCGTCGCCGGCTCACACATGTCCTCCGCCGCGGTCAGCGGCGCGGTCGCTGACGCATCCGCGTATCGCCTGCCGCGACACGGTTGGTGCACGTTTCGCGCACAGCGGCGGAATCTGGCAGAATAGAGCTTCGGATTGCGTGCTCGACCCTCTATCCAGCCCGCATCCACCCCAGAGCTTCCGCCGGGTGTGCACCCCACGCTCCAGGCGATCGGTTCGTTATTCCTCTTCTACATTTCTTGGAGAATTGTGGCTGTCAAGATTCGCCTCAAGCGCCTGGGCAAGATCCGGGCTCCCTACTACCGCATCGTCGTCGCCGACTCGCGCACCAAGCGCGATGGTCGTGTGATCGAGGAGATCGGCAAGTACCACCCCACCGAGGAGCCCTCGATCATCGAGGTCGACTCCGAGCGTGCTCAGTACTGGCTGTCGGTCGGCGCTCAGCCCACCGAGCAGGTCACCGCGCTGCTGAAGCTCACCGGTGACTGGGGCAAGTTCAAGGGCGACAAGGACGCGAAGTCCACCGTCAAGGTCAAGGGCGAGGCCGAGGCTTTCGTGGCGGACGCCGCGAAGAAGTCGGTCATCAAGCCGAAGGCGGAGAAGAAGGTGGAGGCTCCCGCTGAGGACGCCGCTGCTGAGGCTCCCGCCGCGGACGAGGCCGACGCGGCCCCGGCCGACGCCGAGTAATCGCTGTGCTGTCCGCCGCGCTCACCCACATCGTCTCGGGGATCGTCGATCACCCGGAGGACGTGAAGATCACATCGTCCACCTCATCGCGAGGTGAGGTCCTGGAGGTGCACGTGCATCCCGAGGACCGCGGACGCGTGATCGGGCGCGGCGGACGGACCGCGAAGGCATTGCGGACGCTGATCTCGGCCCTCGCCGATGGCGCCCGTGTCCGCGTCGACGTCGCGGACGACTGATGTCCGGGCGTCAGGACAAGACGCAGCTCCGAGTCGGCCGCCTGGTCAAGGCGCACGGACTCAAGGGCGCGTTCAAGCTCGAGCTCTACACCGATGACCCGGACGGTCGTTTCGTCCCGGGCGCGGAATTCACTCTGCAGGTTCCCGAGTCCTCTCCGTGGCACGGGAAGACCATCACAGTTCGCGAGTTCCGCTGGATGAACAGTCACGCCGTCGTCTTCTTCGAGGGAGTGGACGACCGCAACACCGCCGACGAACTCGTGCGTGCGATTCTCTGGATCGATCAGGACGCCGACGCGGGGTCCGACGAAGACGACGCCTGGTACGACCACCAGCTCGTGGGCCTCGACGTCGTGCGTGACGGCGCCGTGGTGGGCCGTCTGGCCCGCGTCGAGCACCTGCCGGCCCAGGACCTGCTGATCGTGAAGACCACAGCGGGTGACGAGGTCATGGTGCCTTTCGTGTCCGCCATCGTCCCTGAGGTGGACATCCGGGGCGGTCGCGTGACGATCACCCCGCCTCCGGGACTCTTCGAGGAGCTCGAAGCGGCGGACGAGGCGGACTCCGCACCGACGCAGGAAGTGGACGGCGAGGACTGATCGTGCGCATCGACGCGATCTCGATCTTCCCGCAGTTCTTTGACGTCCTGGAAGTCTCCCTGCTGGGCAAGGCCCGGCAGAGCGGCATTCTCGACGTGCGCGTACACGATCTCCGCGACTGGACGCATGACCGCCACCGCACGGTGGACGACACTCCCTACGGCGGCGGCGCGGGCATGGTCATGAAGCCCGAGCCCTGGGGTGAGGCGCTGGACGCCATCGCCCAGGACAGCGACGCCCGCCCGATCTTCATTTTCCCCTCGCCTGCCGGGGAGGTCTTCACACAGGCCAAGGCTCGCGAGCTGGCCACCGCGGACCACCTCGTCTTCGGCTGCGGCCGCTACGAGGGCATCGATGAGCGCGTCTTCGACTACGCACGCGAGCTCGGCGACGTCCGCCTGATGAGCATCGGCGACTACGTCCTCAACGGGGGAGAGGTCGCGGTGATGGCCATGGTCGAGGCGATCGGCCGCCTGATCCCGGGTGTCGTCGGCAACCCGGAGAGCCTGGTCGAGGAATCGCACGAGGACGGACTCCTGGAGTATCCCTCCTACACCAAGCCCTCTGTCTGGCGCGGGCGCGAGGTGCCGCCGGTGCTGCTCAGCGGCAATCATGGCGCGGTCGATCGCTGGCGCCACGAACAGCAGGTGGAGCGCACCCGTCAGCGCCGTCCTGATCTTCTGGCCGGGGACTGAGCTCAGCTCGGGAGTGTGACGAGGGTCAGCTCGGGAGTATGACCTGCTCGGCGAGGTGGGGCGGCAGGAGGTCCCGGACACGTCGCAACACCGGGACGGGCGCCGGTGAGTACTCCGGGTACCGGTGAAAGCTGCGCACGAGGGGAACGAATCGATCCTCGAACCGGCCAGCGAGCGCGACCGCCAGGAGGCACGCCGCCGTTCGAACGCCGGGCGGCTCCGGGCTGGCGAGCGCGTCGTCGAGGGCGGTCACCGCAGTCCCGAGATCGGTGCGGGAGAGCGCTTCGCCGAGCAGCAGGACGAGCGTCACCAGCATCGGGTCGTCCGCGACCGAGCGCGGCAGACGCGGGTCGAGCGTCGTGTGCTCGCTCACCGTGGTGCTGCCGGAGAGCACCGCTTCCAGAACGGGCCACGCACCCGCCGCGACGATGGCGTCGAGCGTGACAGGACGTGCGACGCCAGCGCGGAGGTCCGACTCGATGAGTTCAGCGAGAGTACTCGCGCCCGGGGCCTCTGACAGAACGTCATTGCGAAGCCCGGCGAGGCGTTCGACCGCGTGACGGGTCGCGGGCAGTCCCCGGCTGATCAGATCGGGCGAGCCGCCGGCGAACAGGTCGGGTGATGCAGTGACGGCGTGGGCGAGGATCGCCCGGAGCTCGGAGGACACCGCACGGGCGGGGATCGGAGAATCCTCGTCGTAGCCGGCGGGCAAGGCGCGGCGGAGGCGTTCCTCGACGCCAGCGACGCGCAGTGATGGCGGCACATCGGCCCGCGTGAGTTCGTCGTCTCCAGCGGAGAACAGCCACGCCGCTTCGGCGAACGGGCCGACGGCGGTGATCCAGGTCGTCGAAACGTACTCCTCCGAGTCCGCGAGATGTGCCAGCACGTGTCGCGCGTGGTCATCGTGCGCGCCGGCAAAGGCCAGCGTGCCGGCTGCAGCCAAGCGCACGAGCAGCGATGCAGATGTCCGGACGAGGTCGCGGGCACGATCGGTCTCTGCCCGACGGTCGGAGCTGTCGTCCGATGCGGCCAGGAATCCAGCCAGCACCAGCCGGTCGGCGAGCAGCGCCGGATCATTCGTGTCCAGGTCAATGGCGACATCGCCCGGCAGCACGCCCAGCAACGCGAGCAAGCGCCAGGCCTCCGGGTCGTCCGTGCGGTCGGCATAGGCCCGAATGGCCCCCTCATGCGCTGCCACGGCTCCGGCGTACTCCGTACGCGCATCGATGTCCCGCGGCGACCTGACGAAGTGGGTCTCACCGACGGCGATGCGGGCGAGGAACGCCATCGCGGTGGCGTTGTCGCGTTCGACCAGCTCGACGAGGAAGGGAATCGCCGCCTCCGACGCGGAGAAGACCGACCCCTGGTGCGTCGTCGCCGCATACAGACCGTGCGCGCCGTAGGCGACATCGCCGGGATCGTCGCTGGTGATCGCCTCCAGATACAGCGGCGTCTCCGTCGCGGCACCGTAGGCGTCTTCCAGCGAGGTCCAGTCGATGTCTCTCAGGCCCTGCGGCGGCGATGTCCGCCCGCGCAGGGGCGGCCGGGCCAGGCTGTCGTGCTCGATCTCTTCGTTGTCCTGCTCCTCGAATTCCGGCAGCAGAGCGGGGTCGAAGGCCTCCATGGTGGAGCGTGGCGGGTCAGTCGACGCCGAGGAAGGTGCGGTCCGTCAGGACGATCGGGCCGTCCGCGGTGATCGCGACGGTGTGCTCACTGTGCGCACCGCGTGAACCGTCGGCCGACTTGAGGGTCCAGCCGTCGGCATCGGTGACGAGCTCGTCGGTGGTGGCCAGCAGCCAGGGCTCGATGGCGACGACCAGTCCATCGCGCAGCGGGTAGCCGCGACCGGCCTTGCCGTTGTTGGCGATGTGCGGGTCGCCGTGCATCGTGCGGCCCACGCCGTGTCCACCGAAGTCGGTGTTGATCGAGTAGCCCTCCGCGTGGCAGATCTCCGCGATGGCGGCCGAGATGTCGCCGATCCGCTTGTCGGTGGTCGCGGTGGCGATCGCGGCGGCGAGCGCGCGCTGCGTGGTGTCGATCAGCCGGAGGTCCTCATCGCGCGCGGTCCCCACCACGAACGAGACGGCCGAGTCGGCGACCCAGCCGTCGACGGAGGCCGCGAAGTCGAGCGAGACGAGGTCGCCGTCGCGCAGCGTGTAGTCGAAGGGGACACCGTGGAGGACGGCGTCGTTGATAGACGTGCAGATCACCTTGCCGAACGGGCCGGAGCCGAAAGACGGGGCGTAATCGATGTAGCAGGACTCGGCGCCGGCCTTGCGGATCATGTCGTGGGCGTGACGGTCGAGGGTGAGCAGATTGGTGCCCACCTTCGTCTCGTCGCGCAGCGTCGCCAGCACCTCCGCCACGAAGCGTCCTGCCGGACGCATCTGCTCGATCTCGGTGGGCGTGCGCAGCTCGATCATGATTTCCCTTCGATGTTGCTCTCATTCTTCCGCATATCGGCAGGGGGAGTGCTGAACGCCGTTCGGATTCCAGCCCCACACCGGAGGGAACGGGGCTAGCATGACCAGATGGTGATCCGTCGCGCGATGTACAGCTGGTTGCTTCCGGCGGCCTTCGTCCTGCCCGTCTGGCTGCTGATCGGCTGGGCCATCTTCAACCAGAACGGTTTCGCGCTGCTGCCGGTGCTCCTGATCTTCGCGCCGGCCGTTTTCGTCAGCGAGCTCGTCCTCATGCTGCTGGTACGCTCGCGTCCCGGTGTGCGTGCCCAGCGGGCGCTGTCATGGTGGGACGTCGCGGGCTTCGGTATCTGGCATTTGCTCACCATCGGCGTGGGCTTCTACGCCGAGCCCTTGTTTGCCCTCAACCTGGTGCTGGCGATCCTCGCCGCGGTCGGCGTGCTGTGGCTGTGCCTCTGGCAGTTGTGGACCACCACGAAGACGGCGCGCGCCCCTCTGCTCATCCGGGAGACGTTCGATCGGGTACGTCCCGGCGGTGCCGGCTCGGTTGGTGTTGAGGACATCGTGATCGTCGAGGAGTCGCGTCCGGGGCATCCCGCACACTCCTGACAGCGCAGCATTTGGCGTCGCGTTCGGCGACATGCGATAATTGACGCTTGTGCCGTGATCACGCGCGCTTCGGTGCGCCCACGCGAACACTCCGCCACAGGGGAGTACCGGCTGCAAGGCGCACGAAAAAGCAATTGCTACCCATTCTTATGCGGCTGACCTGTGGCGGGCGCAGGAAGTGAAGATCATGCAGATCCTCGACTCCGTCGACGCAGCCTCTCTGCGCTCCGACATTCCGGCTTTCTTCCCCGGTGACACCGTCAAGGTGCACGTGAACATCGTCGAGGGCTCGCGCTCTCGTATCCAGGTGTTCCAGGGCGTCGTCCTGGGTCGCCAGGGCGATGGCGTTCGCGAGACCTTCACGGTCCGCAAGATCAGCTTCCAGGTGGGCGTCGAGCGCACCTTCCCGGTGCACTCGCCGGTGATCGACCACATCGAGGTCGTCACCCGTGGTGACGTGCGTCGCGCGAAGCTGTACTACCTGCGCAACCTGCGTGGCAAGAAGGCGAAGATCAAGGAGAAGCGCGAGAGCTGAATCGCGCCACTCCGACGGCACCCCGCGACTCCGGTCCGGGGTGCCGTTCTTTGTGTCGCATGCACCGGCATCAGGGCCTTCACAGGCGCGCCGCCACGCGAATCGCCGGGACCACACCGCGGAGTGTGGAACGATTGATCCGGTGCGCGGATTCTTGCTCGCGCCACGAAGGATGTCATGTCAACTGCCGAGCCGTCAGCCCCGCTCACCCGCCGAGACGCTCGGCGTGCCCGTCGCGATGACGCTGAGAGCCGCTCGCGTGGCTGGGGGGTGTTCCTCCGCGACGTCGTCGTGATAGTGCTCATCGCCCTGCTGGTGTCGTTCCTCGTGAAGACCTTCGTGGTGCGCTCCTTCTACATCCCCTCGGGCTCGATGGAGAACACCCTGCAGGTGCAGGACCGGATTCTCGTGGACGAGCTGACCCCGCGTTTCACGGACTATCAGCGCGGTGACATCATCGTCTTCCGCGACCCGGGCGGGTGGCTCGAGGGGCAGTCACCGGCGCCGTCCAAGGGTACTTTCGTCGACGGTGTCGAGTGGGTGCTGTCGCTGGTGGGCCTGGCCGCCCCCGACAGCTCGGATCACCTCATCAAGCGCATCATCGGGCTGCCGGGCGACCACGTGGTGTGCTGCAACGCGCTGGATCAGATCGAGGTCAACGGCGTGCCTCTCGAGGAGTCCGCCTACGTGAAGCTGGCGCCGGGCCAGAAGATGCCCAGTGTCGTGCCGTTCGACGTCACCGTTCCCGCCGACTCGTTCTGGGTCATGGGTGACAACCGGGATCGCTCGCGGGACTCCCGGTACAACCAGGACCAGCCGGCCAAGGGCTTCGTGCCCAGCGAGGACGTCGTCGGCCGCGCCTTCCTGCGAACCTGGCCGTTCGATCGCTTCGGCGGGCTGGGGACGACGGGTGACTCGTTCGCCGGGGTGCCCGACAGCGACTCCGGTGATGAGCCGGTGATCGACCCGAGCCCGGCGGCTACGGCGGGATGAGTCCGATCCTGCCCACGCTCGATCTTGAGCGCGAACTGCTTCGCGATCATCGCTGGGTCATCGCGTGCGATGAAGTGGGGCGCGGCGCGCTTGCCGGTCCCGTGACGGTCGGTGCCGCCTTCTTTGATGCGTCTCGGCTGTCCGAGCCCATCCCCGAGGGGCTGCGGGACTCGAAGCTGATCGTGGAGAAGAAGCGCGCCGACGTCGCCGAGCGCGCAGCGTCCTGGGTCGGCGCGAGCGCGCTCGGCTGGGCATCGGCGCAGGAGATCGACCAGGTGGGCATCATGCGTGCGTTGGGGCTCGCCGCCATCCGCGCGATCGACGGGCTTGCCGCGCTGGATCTCGACCCTGCCGAGGGGATCGTGATCCTCGACGGCAACCACGACTACATCTCGCCAGCCGGAGGCTGGGGCTATCGCGTCCGGCCGGTGATCAAGGGGGACCGCGACTGTGCGTCGGCATCGGCGGCATCGGTGATCGCCAAGGTTGAGCGGGATGCGCTGATGGAGCGTCTTCACATCGACACCCCGGTGTACGGGTGGGACCACAACAAGGGTTATGCGAGCCAGGCCCACCGCGAGGCGATCGAGGCGCACGGCATCTCCGTGCACCACCGTGCATCATGGTCGTTCAGCGGGAACACGCTGTTCTGATCGTGCCCGGCGCCGCACTCACCGCCCGCTGTCCCGGCATAGGATGGAGGCAATATGGATGAGGATGCTTTCGACGACTACGACCGCGAGCTCGAACTGGCGCTCTTCCGCGAGTACCGCGACGTGGTGCGCCAGTTCACGTACGTGATCGAGACCGAGCGTCGCTTCTACCTCGCCAACGACGTCCAGCTGGAGCGACGCGACTCCGAGCATGATTTCTACTTCGAGCTCACGATGAAAGACGTCTGGGTGTGGGACATCTACCGCGCAGATCGCTTCGTCAAGTCGGTGCGGGTGCTCACCTTCAAGGATGTGAACATCGAGGAGCTGTCCAGCAGCGACTTCCAGCTCCCGGCAGATCTCTCGCTCGACGGGGACCAGTGACGCGAGCCGCGGGCGGGGAGTGAACGCCGCGGCGATCCGGGGTCAGATCTCGACCGTCACGAGACGCTGGATACCGGAGCTCACCAGTGCCACCATGTCGACGTGGTCGCGATCGAGGAGCCACTGCGTCTGTACTCCGTCGGTGAGCGCGATCAGGCCTCGGGCTGCGGATTCGGGGTCAACATCGTCGGCGAGCTCACCGCGAGCGGCAAGGGCTGCGAACGTGCCGCTCAGGAACCCGACCGCGAACTCGTACCGCTCGCGCAGGTAGTCGTGCAGCGGATGTTCAGCTGACGTCGCCTCCGCGGCGAGGGCCACCTGGAGTTCCACCATTCGCGGGGCGCTCTGGTTGTATCGCGCGGCGTCGATCCATTGCCGCAGTACCCCGATGGGGTCATCGAGCGAGGACATCCGGCGGATCGCCTCCTCGTCGCGCCAGCCGAGCACCGCGTGCAGCAGTTCGAGCTTGGTGGGGAAGTAGTGGCGAACGCCGGCGTGCGTCAGCCCCGCTTTCGCGGCGACCTCGCGCAGTCCGCCGTTGCGATAGCCCGCGGTCGCGAACACCTCGAGCGCGGCCTCCAGGATCGCCGTCCGGCGGGCTTCGCCCTTCGCATAGCGCCGCGGCGCGGGAGCCGGATCAGTGGTCACGCATCGAGGCTACCCCAGCCGCCGATGCCCGACGCGGACGGGACAACAGAAAACCACCCAAGTGGGTGGTTTTCTGTTACTGTCGTCTCAGCCGAGCCGCAGGAGCTCGCACGACGCCCTGGAGACACCATGGTCAATGCCGACCCGACGCTCGTCCCCGACAGCCCGCCCGCCGATGGGCCCGGCACCTCGGTCCGCTATGTGCGGGGACCGGCGTTTCGTCGTTACCGCCTGAGCTACGTACTGGCGGGGCTGTCGATCGCTGCCATCTGGGGTGCCGTCGGCGGCATCCTGCTGCCACTGCACGTGCAGCAGATCGAGTTCGCACAGTTCTTCACGGGGGCAGACTCGGGAATCGATCTGCAGGCGCTCACCGAACTCAAGTATGCGGTCGACGCCGGCAGCACCACGCCCACCGAAGATCAGGAACGTCAGCTCGCGCTGCTGGCCGAGTTCGAGGCCGCGCGCGCTCTCAGCCTGTCCGCGATCGCCGTCGTGTCCTCGATACTCACGATGCTGATCCAGCCGATCGCCGGGATCCTCTCCGATCGCACCCGCTCGCGGTGGGGCCGTCGGGCCCCGTGGATCGTGGCCGGTGCCGTGATCGGTGCGGCGCTTCTCATCGCGATGCGATTCTCGCCGACGATCGGAATCCTGCTGCTCACGTACTCGCTGGCGCAGCTGGGACTCAACCTCGCGTCCGGGCCCCTGAACGCGACCGTGGCCGATCGCGTGCCCGCCGGCCGGCTCGGCACCATGTCTGCGCTATCGGGCTTCGCGACTCTCATCGGCGGCGCGATCGGCTCCATCGTGGCGGGCGCCTTGTTCGCGGTGATGGGCCTCGACGTCTACTTCCCCTTCGCCCTCGCGGTGATCGTCTTCACCGTGCTGTTCGTCCTGATGGCTCGGGACCGTTCTTCTCGCGATCTGCAGCGCGCGCCCATGTCCGTCACGGCCTTCCTCGCCTCGTTCACGGTCGCACTGCGCGATCGGGACTTCCGCTGGCTCTGGATCGCCAAGGTCGCGTTGCTGTTCGGCGGTGGTGTGTCCGGTGCGTTTGGGGTGTACATGCTCCAGAGCTACATCCGTCCGGGGCTCTCAGCGCAAGAAGCGGCCCAAATCGCGCCCGTTCTTGCGCTCGTGGGTATCCCCGGAACTGTGATCGCTCTGCTGGTCGCGGGCTGGTGGTCCGACAAGGTGGGTCGCCGCAAGCCTTTCGTGATCGGCTCCACGTTCCTCATCGCCGGCTCCATGTTCATCCCTCTGCTGAGCCCCACGCTTCCGGCGCTGATCATCCAGGGGGTGGTGGCCGGCCTCGGCGTCGGCACGTTCCTGACTGTCGATCAGGCGATGTTCATCGACCTGCTGCCGGAGAAGGACGCCGCCGCTCGGGATCTCGGCGTGAGCACGCTCGGCGGCAACCTGGGCCAGGCGCTCGGGCCCCTGCTCGCGGGTGTCGTCGTCGCGGTCACCGGCGGCTACGCAGCCCTGTGGATCGTGGCGATCGTCATCGTCGTGATCGCCGCGCTCCTCGTCTTCCCGATCCGGAGGGTGAAATGAGTCAGATGCGCGCGCCATACCGGCCGACCGCGCTGAATGCGCTCCGTGCGCGGGCACTTCTGCGCAGCGCGGCGCGACTCGTGCGAGAGGATCGGACGTGCACCGCCGAGATCGTGGCGCGCGAGCCCGAACTCGGCTCCGTGAGCGTCGAGGATGTCTCCCTGCCCGGGCCGCACGGGCCGGTACCGGTGCGTCTGTATTGTCGCGAGGGACAGACACCGAGCGCCGGCTTCGTCTGGGTGCACGGCGGCGCATGGATGTTCGGGACGCTCGACTCCCCGGAGGCGCACTGGGTCGCGATGTCCATCGCGGCACGGGGGATCGCCGTCGCGTCGGTCGACTATCGCAAGGTGCGCGGGCGAGTCTCCTTCCCTGTGCTCTCGGACGACGTTCTCACCGCGTGGCGCTGGGTGCGCGCGAACGCGTCGTCCAGGCTCGGAACCGCGCCGGAGCACCTGCACCTCGGCGGTGCCAGTGCCGGGGCGAACCTCGCTGCCGGAGTCGCGAAGCGACTGATCGCCGCAGGTGAGGACCTGCCCGCGACCCTGGTGGTGGCCTACCCGCTCGTGCACTTCCAGCTGCCGCCGCTGCCGGACGATGTGCGTGCCGCGCTGGAGCGAACCCCGCCGCCGTTTCGGTTCACGCCGCGCATGGTGAGCATGCTCAACCTCAACTGGGCGGGCGTTCGCCATCACGACGATCCCGTGGCCTTTCCTGGGCTCGGCCCGCTCGACCGCATGCCACCGACCTTCATCGTGGACGCGGAGGCGGACGAACTGCGGGCCTCGTCAACGGTGTTCGCTGCCGCTCTGGCGGACGCCGGAGTCGACGTCCGCCACGAGACCGTGCCGGGCACGTTCCATGGCTACCTCGCCCAGCCGGAGACCCCGGGAGCGCGCGACGGCGTTCACCGGATCGTCTCGTGGATCGGTCAGCACTGATGCGCTGGGCGACACAGGGTGACGGTGACGGAGAAGCCCGGATCGATCGTCTCGTGGATCGGTCAGCACTGATGCGCTGGTCGATACAGGGTGACGGTGAGGGAGAAGGCCTGATCGATCGTCTCGTGGATCGGTCAGCACTGATGCGCTGGGCGATACAGGGTGACGGTGAGGGAGAAGGCCGGATCGATCGTCTCGTGGATCGGTCAGCACTCACGTGTCCGTCCGCGACCTGCCGGCGGCGATGAAGAAGGACAGCATGACCACACCACTCACTGCCCAGATGATCACCCCGGACCACCCGGTCGACGGTGCACCGGCGCTGCGCAGGGTCTTCGGTCTCGACGAGAACCATGGCCCGATCGCGCACGCGGAGGTGCATGCCACGGCGCTCGGTGTGTGCGAGGTCCGGGTGAACGGCATCCTCGTGTCCGCCGATCTCCTCACGCCCGGATGGACGAGCTACGAATGGCGACTGCGCTACGCCACCTGGGATGCGACAGAGGCGCTGACGGCATCGCGCGGATCTCGTGCGGTCATCGAGGCCGTCATCGGGGCCGGCTGGTACTCGGGTCATCTCGGGTGGGAGGGCAACAGCGCGGTGTACGGCTCCGAGCGTGCCGCGCTCCTGGAACTGAGGATCACCTTCGCCGACGGGCACGTCCAGACGGTGGGAACCGATGAGCGCTGGACGTCCGTGGCCACCTCGACGGTCGCGGATGATCTCTACGACGGTCAGCGGATCGACCGCAGGATCGACGACGAGGCCAGGTTCGTGCCGGCGCCGGTCGACGGCGAGGCCGCTGTGCGCGTGATCCCGTTCGATCACACCCGTCTCACTCCGTATCAGTCCCCGCCGGTGCGCCGCCAGGAGGAGCTCGAACCGGTCCGGGTCTGGCGTTCTCCGTCGGGCGCGCTGCTCGTGGACTTCGGGCAGAACCTCGTCGGGTGGACGCGGCTCACCACGCGTGGAGATGCGGGTCGGGTGATCACGGTGCGTCACGCCGAAGTACTCGACGAGGCCGAGCTCGGCACACGGCCACTGCGGCGCGCACGCGCGACCGACGAGTTCGTGCTCTCCGGGGGAGACGACGTCTTCGAGCCGACCCTGACCTTCCATGGGTTCCGCTACGTCGAGGTCGCGGGGTGGCCGGGCGAGGATGAGGAGCTCGCCGGCGCCGTGCGCGCCGTCGTGATCGGATCGGACCTCACGCGTACGGGCACGTTCCGCAGCTCTCATCCGCTGCTCAACCGTCTGCACGAGAACGTCGTGTGGGGCATGCGCGGCAACTTCGTCGACGTGCCGACGGACTGCCCGCAGCGCGACGAGCGTCTGGGGTGGACCGGGGATCTCGCCGCGTTCGCCGAGACCGCGGTGTATCTCTACGATGCTGAGGCCTTCCTCGCCGACTGGCTGCGTGACCTCGCCGCCGAGCAGCGAGCAGCGGACGGGCGCATCCCGGTCGTCGTGCCGGACAACCTCAAATACGAGAACACCGGTGCGCTGGCCGCTGTGATGGGGTCCAGTCTGGTGATCGCGCTCTGGAATGACGCCGCCTGCTGGGTTCCCTGGGCCATGTACGAGGCCTATGGCGACCTCCGTGTGCTGTCGGAGCAGTACTCGTCGATGACCGCTCATGTGCGTCGTACCGAGGTGGCCCTGTCTGAACGAAACCTGCTGGAGGGCGGCTTCCAGCTGGGTGACTGGCTGGATCCCACCGCGCCCCCGGACGCGCCGCACCAGGCGAAGGCCGACCCTGCCGTGGTCGCCACGGCGTGCGTCTACCGGTCGATCGTGATCGCCCGCGATGCTGCCCGTGTGCTCGGTCACGATGCCGACGCCGCGGAATTCGACGCCCTGGCTGCGCGGATCCGAGGCGGCTTCACCACTCACTGGGTGCGCAGCGGGCGGATCCACAGTGACGCTCCCACCGTCTACGCGCTCGCCATCGTGTTCGGGCTCCTCGACGATGCCGAGCGGGCCGCCGCCGGTGCCAGGCTCGCGGCGCTCGTCGCCGATGCCGGCTACGTGATCACCACCGGCTTCGCAGGCACGCCCTTCATCCTCACCGCATTGTCCGACACGGGGCAGCTGGAGACGGCGTACCGGCTGTTGCTGCAGGAACGGTGCCCCTCCTGGCTGTATCCCGTCACGATGGGCGCGACCACGATGTGGGAGCGGTGGGATTCGATGCTCCCCGACGGCACGATCAACCCGGGCGAGATGACGAGCTTCAACCACTATGCCTTCGGCGCCGTCGCGACATGGTTGCATCGGGTCGTGGCGGGTCTCGCACCGGCAGCTCCCGGGTACGCCCGGGTGCGTATCGCTCCCCGGCCCCCGGCCACCGGGGTGGTGTCGGCGGAGACGGCATTCGAGTCCCGCCACGGGCGCATCGCCGTGGGCTGGAGCGTGGAAGACGGGACGCTGCAGGTCGTGGCCAGCATTCCCGAAGGCGTGACAGCCTCGGTCTCCCTGCCGTCGGGTTTCACGTCCGAGGTAGGAAGCGGTGAGCACCGCTGGAGCGAGCCCTTCTCGCAGGCGGCGGAGGACGAGCTGACCGGCGTGGCGCTGGACGGTCTCCGCGCCGAGCGCGAGCGCGACGAGCGGGTGCTGGCCAAGGCCCGACTGCTCGGTGGCGCCAGCTTCTGGCGGACGGCCGAGGGAGAGGGCGTGCGCGCGCTGACGCTTGTCGACGGCCCGCACGGCCTGCGCTACCAGGACGGTGCGACCGATCACCTCGGGGTGAACGACAGCCGACCCGCCACCTGCTTCCCGCCCTCAGTCGCGCTCGGGTCGAGCTGGAATGCGGAGCTGGCGCACGAGATCGGCGAGGCCATCGGCCGGGAAGCGCGGGAGGTCGGTGTCGACGTCGTGCTGGGTCCTGGAGTGAACATCAAGCGCTCGCCGCTCGGCGGACGAGGTTTCGAGTATTTCTCCGAAGACCCGCTGCTCACCGGCGTGCTCGGCAGCGCCTGGGTGCAGGGGCTTCAGAGCACGGGCGTCGGGGCATCCCTTAAGCACTTCGCCGTGAACAGCCAGGAAACCGACCGTATGCGCGTGGACGCGCGCGTGGATGCGCGGGCGCTGCGTGAGATCTATCTCCCAGCCTTCGAGCGCATCGTTCGGGAGGCGCAGCCGGCGACGGTGATGAGTGCCTACAACGCGGTGAACGGGGTGTTCGCATCGGAGAACCGCTGGCTGCTGACGGAACTGCTGCGCGACGAGTGGGGCTTCACCGGTCTGGTCGTCTCCGACTGGGGCGCAGTGAAGGATCGCGTCGATGCGCTCCGCGCCGGGCTGGATCTGGAGATGCCGGCCTCGGGCGACACCGGCGCGCAGGCGCTGCTCGACGCGGTGCGCATCGGGCAGCTGGATGAGGCCGCGCTCGACCGTTCGGTCTCCCGGCTGGCGGCGCTCGCGGATCGCACCGCACCGACTGCCGTCACGGGCGTCGACCACGCGGCGCACCATGCGCTGGCTCGCCGCGCCGCCGGAGAGTCGGTCGTGCTGCTGCGCAACGAACATGCCGTGCTCCCGCTCGCCGCGACGTCGCGGATCGCCGTGTTCGGGCACCTCGCCGTCGCGCCGCAGTTCCAGGGCGGAGGTAGCTCCCACGTCACTCCCACGTGCGTGGACGATCCGCTCCAGCAGCTCCGCAGCGTCTTCGAGGGTGTGGACTTCGCGATCGGGTACGGTCCTGGCGGTGATGCGCTTGCGCACCGCGAGGAGGCCGCTGCGTTGGCCGGGACCGCGGACGTCGCGGTCGTGTTTGCCGGTCTCTACGAGTCCGATCAGACCGAGGGACGAGATCGCACGGATCTCAGCCTGCCCGCTGACCAGGTGGCGCTCATCCGTGCCGTCGCCGCGATCGCTCCGAGAACCGTCGTCGTCCTGATGAACGGGGGCGTGGTCGATCTCGAGCCCTGGCACGACGATGTGGACGCGATCGTCGAGGCCTGGGCGGGGGGTCAGGCGGTCGGGGGCGCGGTCGCCGACGTGCTCTCGGGCACCGTGAACCCTTCGGGACGGCTGGCCGAGACGATCCCGCTGGACCTGCGCGATACCCCGAGCGCGCTGTCCTTCCCTGGAGAGTCAGGCACCGCGCTGTACGGTGAGAGTATCTTCGTGGGCTATCGGCATCACGTCTCCACCGGACGCGTCGTCCGCTATCCGTTCGGGCACGGTCTGTCGTACACCCGCTTCGCCAGCGCGCTGGTGCAGTCGCGGTCGGTGGGCACGGACGCCGTCCGGGCGCGGGTACGGGTCACGAACACAGGCGCCTGCCGGGGCGCCGAGGTCGTCCAGCTCTACGCCGGTCAGATCGAACCGCGCGTCCGTCGGCCGCTGCGCGCGCTCGCGGGCTTCGCCAAGGTCGAGCTCGATCCGGGCGAGACGATCGAGATCGAGATCGAGGTGGAGCGGCGCACGCTCGCGTACTGGGACGAGGCGGCGAGTGAGTACCGGGTCGACCCCGGGAGATACCGGATCGAGCTCGGTCGCTCGTCGATGGACATCGTGGATTCGGTGGAGGTCTTGCTGGAGGGCGATGCACCGGTGGTTCTGCCCCTGACGCTTGCATCGACAGTGGGCGAGTGGTTCACGCATCCGGTCGTCGGTCCGGCACTGCGCGGTGCCATGGGAGCGGATCCGGCGGCCGAGCCGCCCGCCGACCTCGCGCTCGTCGCGTCGATGCCGATGGGGCAGTTCGCCCGGTTCATCGCCACCGGCATCCCGGAGGCAGTGCTGCACCATTTCATGGCGCTGAGCGCCCCCTGACCGACGAGCCATCCGCCCGCAATTGATTCATCGACGATGGGGGGCAGGGAGCTCCCGCGTGTCCGCCCACTCGGCGAGGCTGGGCCGAGCGTGATCGATCGGCCGATCCCGGGCCCCGATGCGCGCGCGGGACGACGTCTCTGTGAGCTCGTCGGTGGCGACGAGGACCGAGCTTTCGTTCCTCCCCAAACCTGTCGGCGGTGTGATCGATTCGGCGTCACGGGACCGCCGGTCCGGCACGTCCGCTCTGCCCCCATGCTCGGGGGATGGCAGCGAAGGATGAACGAGGACGAGCAGGCGAGGATCGCGCGTGCGCGCACCTGATGGCGCAAGGATTCGAGATCGTCGACCGCAACTGGCGGACCGCGTCCGGGGAGCTCGACATCGTTGCGGTGCGCGGAAGAGCCCTCGTCGTCGTCGAGGTGAAGGCACGGCGCACCACCGACTACGGTGATCCGCTGGCGGCCGTCGATGCGCGCAAACTCCGACAGGTGTGGCGACTCGCGTTCGACTGGATGCGACGACATCCAGACCATGCCCGCGGCCGGACGCTGCGTGTGGACGTGATCGGTATCACGGGGGAGGACCCGGCCACAGCGGCGCTCGCCCACCTGGAGGATGTCCGATGAGTGTGGCGCGGACCTGGGCGGTGGCGTTGAACGGCATCGACGGCGCGATGGTGGAGGTGGAGGCGGATCTGTCGGCTCACACGCCGGGGTTCGATCTCATCGGACTGCCGGACAAAGCGCTGGGCGAGGCGGCGCGGCGGGTGCAGAACGCCTGTGCGAACCAGGGACTTCCCCTTCCCCGCCGGAGAATCACCGTGAACCTCTCGCCGGCCAGCCTGCCCAAGCGAGGTGCGGGCTTCGACGTCGCGGTGGCGATCACCGCGCTGGCGACCGAGCTTCCGCTGGATGCCGGCTCGCTGGCGCGTACGGCGCATGTGGGGGAACTCGGGCTGGACGGTCGCCTGCGACCGTTGCCCGGGGTGTTGCCTGCCGTGCACGCAGCGGTACGCGCCGGAAAGCAGCGGGTCGTCGTGCCCGCGGCCTGCCGGGCAGAAGCCGAGCTGGTCTCGGGAGCTGACGTTGTCGCCGCGGTGAACCTGACCGATGTCGCGCGCGCCCATGGCGCTCTGATCGATCCGCGGGAGGAAGAGCCGCTGCCCACACCTTCGGTCGTCGCGGTCGAGCCGGCCGACCGGCTCGACCTGGCTGACGTTGTGGGACAGCGCAGCGCGGTCGATGCTCTGATCGTGGCGGCGGCCGGCGGTCACCACATGCTCCTCAGCGGTCCACCCGGCGCCGGAAAGACGATGCTCGCGGCGCGCCTGCCCGGGTTGCTGCCGGACCTGGACGAAGACCGGGCGCTCGACGTGGCATCCGTGCGATCGCTGTGCGGAGAGTCGGTTCTGCACCTGCCGCGCCGCGCCCCTTTCGAGGCGCCGCATCATTCGGCGACCATCCCGTCACTGGTCGGCGGAGGCTCTGGGGTGATCCGTCCCGGAGCCATCGCCCGGGCCGCGCATGGCGTGCTCTTCCTGGACGAGGCGGCAGAGTTCGCATCGTCTGCGCTGGACGCCCTGCGCCAGCCCCTGGAGTCGGGGACGATCACGATCCACCGGACGGGAACCACCGCGTCCTACCCGGCGCGGTTCCAGCTGATCCTCGCCACCAATCCGTGCCCCTGCGGCAACTACGGTGTGCGCGGCGCGGAGTGCACTTGCCCGCCGGTTGCGGTTCGCCGGTACCTGACCCGGCTGTCCGGCCCACTGCTGGATCGGGTCGACATCGAACTGCCTGTCACGCGCGTGACGGTGGCCTCGGGGGGAGAGCGGGTGACAACCGCGCAGGCCCGAGACAGAGTTCTGGAAGCTCGCGAGCGGGCACGGCGGCGATTGTCCGACACGCCGTGGCAGACCAACGCGGAGGTGGCGGGGCCCTGGCTGCGCACCGGTCCCCGGCGTCTTGGCTCCGCAGTCTCCGCTCCGCTGGATCAGGCGCTGCGGCGCGGCGCCCTCACTCTGCGCGGGTATGACCGCGTGCTGCGGCTGGCCTGGACGCTCGTCGATCTCCGTGGCGCGCATGAACCCGAACTGGAAGACGTGGGTCGTGCGCTTGCGTTGAAGAGGGGAGTGGGCCTGTGACGCAGCGGAAGGCGGCTGATTCAGGGGATTCGAGGGGCTCGGCCATGTCGGCCGCCCCAGCGATGAACGAAGGTCCCGCGACGACGAAGAACCAGACCCGGCAGCACCCGCCGGACGAGGCTCACGCCCGGATCTCCTGGAGCCAGATCATCGAACCCGGGGACGCTGATGCCGGCGTGCTCATCGACCGGCACGGTGCGCGGGAAGCATGGTCGCTGGTGAGACGGGGAGCTGCGGCGCTGACAGCGGAGGCTCCCGCGGGCGAAGCGGCACGATGGCGGAAGGCCGCTGCCCGATGGTCCCCGCGGCTCACCGGCGTCGACGTCGATCGTCAATGGGTGCGCGCGCGCCGGTGCGGAGCGACGCTCCTTCTTCCCGGGGACCCCGAGTGGCCGGTCGGTCTTGACGACCTTCAGGAGTCGCGACCGGTGCTGCTCTGGGTGCGCGGTGACACCGACGCACTCGCCACCGCGCCTCTGGTCGCCATCGTGGGGGCACGCGCCGCGACGGGCTACGGCGAGCACATCACGGCGGAGATCGCGGGCGAGCTCGCGGCTCGGGGGATCGCGATCGTCTCCGGAGCCGCCTACGGTATCGATGGCGCGGCGCACCGCGCCACTCTCGCCTGTGACGGAACGACGGTCGCGGTGCTCGCCGGGGGAGCGGATCGCGTGTATCCGGCCGGTCACGCCGCCTTGATTGCGGACATCTCCCGCGCAGGAGCCGTTGTGAGCGAGGTCCCCCTCGGCAGCGAGCCCACGAAGTGGCGATTTCTCGCGCGCAACCGCCTCATCGCCGCGATGACGGATGCGACCCTGGTGGTCGAGGCCGGGTGGCGTAGCGGCTCGCTCAACACCGCCGGTCACGCGGCCGCCCTGGGCAGACCCCTGGGCGCTGTTCCCGGTCCGGTCACCTCCGCCGCGTCCTCCGGCTGTCATCGACTGCTCCGCGAGTACGACGCCGTCTGCATCACGGGTGCCGACGATGTGGTCGAACTACTCCCCGGCGCAGCCGCGTCGCCGCCCCTCGATCACCTGTCGGTTGAGCTGCCCGAAGCCGCCCGCCTGGAAGCGGTGCTGTCCACGCGCGTTGCGCGAAGCACGGAGGAGTTGGCCGCCCGCGCCGCGATCTCCGTTGCCGACGCGGAGGCGCTTCTCGGGCTCTGGACGCTCACGGGCCGCGTCGAGCGAGACACGGCGGGATGGCGCGCCTCACGGAAGTCTGCGGGCCGCTGAGGCCCAGGGAGACGGAGGGCCGCGGGAAGATGCGCGGAGGCCCAGAGGCGAACGGATGCGGGGGGAAGCACAGAGATCGCGACAAGCAGGCTCCGGGAGGTCGAGCTGATGTGGGCGATTCGGCGTGCGGGTGGGGCGGGCGTATGGCCAACCGCGGTGCTCTTCGGCATGGCATCTCGGCATGCGCTGACAGGGCCGCGAGGATCGTCGTGTGGAACTGAGTGCCGCAGCCGAGAGCTTCGTCGAGCACCTTGCGCGGGTGCGGCGGTTGTCGGCTGCGACGGTGCGCGCATACCGCAGCGACCTGGCCGATCTCCACGCGGCGACCGGGGACACTGATCTGCGGAACGTCGGTCTCGAGGAACTGCGGGACTGGCTCTGGCGTGCCAGCCAGCGCGGCGACGCGCGCAGCACCATCGCGCGGCGAACGGCCGCTGTTCGCACCTTCTTCGCATGGGCTCTGGAGGAAGGGCTTGTTCCGCACAATCCCACGCTACGTCTGGTGACACCGAAGAAGCCGCAGACGCTGCCGGCTGTCGCGACCGCGGACGGAGTTCGCGACATGCTCGATGCGCTGGGCGCGCGTGCGGCTGAGGGGGACGTGACCGCCCTGCGAGATCACGCCATGCTGGAAATGCTGTACGGGGCGGGGATCCGGGTGTCCGAGCTGTGCGGACTCGACGTCGTCGACGTCGATCGAGACCGAGCCACGGTGCGGGTTCTCGGCAAAGGTTCGAAGGAGCGGGTGGTGCCCTTCGGTGCGCCTGCGTTGCGCGCGCTCGACGGCTATCTCGTGCGCTCACGGCCCGCGTTGCAGGCCCGTGCCGAGCCGAGCCCTGCCCTCTTCCTCGGCACTCGCGGCGCCCGTATCGGATCGCGGACGGTGTACGGCATCGTGGCGCGCGAGCTCGGGCCGGTCCTGGGAGAGCGCACGGTCGGGCCACACGCACTGCGCCACTCCGCGGCGACGCATCTGATCGACGGCGGTGCCGACTTGCGGGCAGTCCAGGAACTACTCGGCCACGCAAGTCTGGGCACGACCCAGATTTACACCCATGTCTCCTCCGAGCGCCTATCCGCGGTGTACCGCACCGCGCACCCACGCGCATGAGGCCTATCTTCTCGACGGGCCGATGTCGTAAACGGGATCTCGGTCACGGCTATCCGATCTCCGAACAACAGGGGAGAAGGATCGCCCTCGGCACGCCGCCGAGCATGAGCAGCGGGTTGATGTACTCGCCGTTGAGGCGAACGCCGAAGTGCAGCTGTCCGGCAGGTGCATGACCTCCCGTCGCGAGGGTCCCGATGGGGTCGCCGCCGCGCACCGACGTTCCGGCGGCGAGCTCGGAGCGGACGGGCTCCAGGGTGGTGATCAGACCGTTGCCGTGATCGATGGTCAGGAGCGGGCGATCCACCACCGTCCCGACGAAGGCGATCACGCCCTCGGCCGGTGCCCGTATCCCGGTGCCCCCGCCGAGCGGCAGGAGGTCGATGCCGCGATGTCCCGCGCCGTAAGCGTGCGGGGGAGCGAGAAAGGGTGCGACGACGCGGACACCGCCGTCGAACGGCCAGGACCACCCTTCACCACGCGGGATCGTGACCCGGGAGGCACCTGCGAGCCGTGATGACGCCGCCGTGGATTCGGTCGCGCGCGCCACAGTCGACCGGGGCGCCGAAATCTGCTCGTGTCCCGGAAGCAGCCCGTGTCCCGGAAGCAGCCCGTGTCCCGGAGGTAACTCGTGTCCCGGAACATGCCCGGAGCCCTGGCCCGGTGTGGGTGGGAAGTGTGTCACTGGCGCGCGGGTCGGTGCTGCAACGGACGGGTCCGGCCAGCCAGCGAGCCCGAGGAACAGGAGCACTACCGCTCCCGCCAGCAGAGCAGGACGTCGTCGGTGACGAGCGGACCGAGCGGCCCGCCGGCGGCGCCAGAGCCGTGCGAACGAGCATGACAGGTCGATGCCGAGGTGGTTCATCCGCTCATGTTCGCCATCCGGTCCGCACGGCGGGCGCCATCGAGCAGGACGACGAGGAGATCCCGCAGCATACGGACCTGGGGAGGACGAACAGGATCATGTCGGCTACGTGCAGACACACGATGGCCGCACATCTCTCGGGCCCCGCGCACTGCTACACTGAAAGGGCACTTCGCATGTCGGAGTGACTTCGCGTGCCTTGCACGACCACGGTCGTGGCACACATCCCCAACGGTCCTTTCGAGGCGGGGCTGTGTCTGGCACCAGGTAGTGGGCATCCACGAATTCAACCGCAACAACGGCGCGCCGCGCGCCCAGAAACAGGAGAACGACCATGGCAGTCGTCACCATCCGCCAGCTGCTCGACGCTGGTGTGCACTTCGGACACCAGACCCGCCGGTGGAACCCGAAGGTGAAGCGCTTCATCCTCACCGAGCGCTCGGGCATTCACATCATCGACCTGCAGCAGTCGCTGGCCTACATCGACCGCGCGTACGACTTCGTCAAGGAGACGGTCGCTCACGGTGGCACCATCCTCTTCGTCGGCACGAAGAAGCAGGCACAGGAAGTCGTCGCCGAGCAGGCGACCCGCGTCAACCAGCCCTACGTGAACCAGCGCTGGCTGGGTGGTCTGCTGACCAACTTCACCACGGTCTCCAAGCGTCTTGCGCGCATGAAGGAGCTCGAGGAGCTCGACTTCGAGAACCCGTCCGCTTCGGGCTTCACCAAGAAGGAGCTCCTCCTCAAGAAGCGCGAACTCGACAAGCTGCACAAGTCGCTCGGCGGTATCCGCCACCTCACCAAGACGCCGTCGGCCATGTGGGTCATCGACGCCAAGCGTGAGCACCTCGCCATCGACGAGGCCAAGAAGCTCGGTATCCCCGTGATCGGTATCCTCGACACGAACGCCGACCCGGACGACCTGCAGTACCCGATCCCGGGCAACGACGACGCGATCCGTTCCGTCGCGCTGCTGACGCGTGTGATCGCCGACGCCGCCGCCGAGGGCCTGATCGCCAAGCACCAGCCGGCCGACGAGCAGGCCGCTGAGCCGCTGGCCGAGTGGGAGCGCGAGCTCCTCGAGCAGGGCGCACCGGTCGTCGAGGGCTCTGAGGTCGAGGTTGTCGCCGACGAGACCGCTGCGGACGAGGCCGGCGCCGAGGCTCAGGCCGCCGCCGTGGAGACCGAGGCCAAGTAAGCCATCAGCGGGTGGCGCGTGAGCGCCACCCGCTGCCCATCCATTACAGCTGCCACTTACATCACAGAGGAGCCACACAATGGCAAACTTCAGCATCGCCGACATCAAGGCTCTCCGCGAGCAGCTCGGCACGGGCATGGTCGACACCAAGAAGGCGCTGGAGGAGGCTGACGGCGACGTCGCGAAGGCCACCGAGATCCTGCGCCTCAAGGGTGCCAAGGGCAACGCGAAGCGTGCCGACCGCTCCACCAGCGAGGGTCTGATCGCCGCGTCCGAGCAGGACGGCAAGGTCACCATGATCGAGCTCGCCTGCGAGACCGACTTCGTCGCGAAGAACGAGCGTTTCATCGCCCTCGCCGACAAGGTCCTGGCTGCCACCGCGGCGGCCGCTGCCGACTCGGTCGAGGCCGCTCTCGCCGCTCCGGCCGGAGACCAGACGGTCGCCGAGCTGATCAGCGACGAGGCCGCCATCATCGGCGAGAAGGTCGAGCTGCGTCAGGTGCGCACCGTCTCGGGCGAGAAGTTCGAGGTCTACATGCACCGCACCAACAAGGACCTGCCGCCGCAGGTCGGCGTGGTCGTTGCGTACACCGGTGACGACGCCGAGGCCGCTCGCGCCATCGCGCAGCACATCTCGTTCGCGAACCCCTCGTTCCTGAGCCGTGACGACGTCCCGGCCGAGGACATCGAGAAGGAGCGCGAGATCGTCACGAAGATCTCCCTCGAGGAGGGCAAGCCCGAGGCTGCCCTGCCGAAGATCGTGGAGGGTCGCGTCAACGCGTTCATCAAGCAGGTCGCCCTGCTCGACCAGGACTACGCCCGTGACAACAAGCTCACGGTCGCCCAGGTGGCGAAGGACGCCGGCATCACGGTGACCGCTTTCGCCCGCTTCAAGGTCGGCGCGTAAGACCTTTTTCAGGGCCCGGATCGTGTGACGATCCGGGCCCTTCTTCACGCACACACACCAGCGCGCTACGGTTGAGCGCGACGAGAGGAACAACGTGACCACGACAGAGAAGACCGGACGCCGTCGCGTCCTACTGAAGCTTTCCGGTGAGGCCTTCGGCGGTGGCCAGCTGGGTGTGAACCCGGATGTCGTCAGCGCCATCGCCCGCGAGATCGCCGAGGTCGTCGACACCGTCGAGGTTGCAATCGTGGTGGGCGGAGGGAACTTCTTCCGCGGCGCGGAACTGAGCCAGCGTGGCATGGAGCGCGGTCGCGCTGACTACATGGGCATGCTCGGCACCGTGATGAATGCACTCGCGCTGCAGGACTTCCTGGAGCAGGCCGGCGCAGCCACGCGCGTGCAGTCCGCCATCCAGATGACTCAGGTCGCCGAACCGTACATCCCGCTGAAGGCCGAGCGGCACATGGAGAAGGGCCGCGTCGTGATCTTCGGCGCCGGTGCGGGTCTGCCGTACTTCTCCACGGACACGGTCGCCGCGCAGCGCGCGCTGGAGATCGGCGCCACCGAGGTTCTCGTTGCCAAGAACGGCGTCGACGGCGTCTACTCGGCCGACCCGCGTACCGATCCGGATGCGGTCAAGCTCGACCACGTGACTTACAGCGACGCACTGCAGCAGGGCCTCAAGGTGGTCGATTCCACCGCCTTCAGCCTGTGCATGGACAACGGCATGAACATGCGTGTGTTCGGCATGGAGCCCGCCGGCAACGTCACGCGTGCGCTGCTCGGCGAGGAGATCGGCACTCTCGTCACAGCCTGACGCTGCGCGGGCACCCTCACAGGGACGAAGAAGCCGTCCCACTAGACTGACATCAGCTGTACTCAATGAATGGAGCAGGCATGACCGCCGCCGCTGTGATCGCCGACACCAAGGCCAAGATGGAGCGCGCCGTTGAGGCCGCCAAGGAGGATTTCTCGACCGTTCGCACCGGACGGGCCAACCCCCAGCTGTTCCAGAAGGTCATGGTCAACTACTACGGCACCATGACGCCGCTGGCCCAGCTGGCCTCGATCAACTCCTCTGAAGCTCGCACTCTTCTCGTCACGCCCTACGACAAGGGAGCGCTGCGCGACATCGAGAACGCGATTCGCGACATGCCGAACCTCGGCGCGAACCCCTCGAACGACGGCAACGTCATCCGGGTCACCCTTCCCGAGCTCACCGAGGACCGCCGCAAGGAGTTCGTGAAGCTCGTCAAGACCAAGGGCGAGGACGCGAAGGTTCAGGTGCGTGGCATCCGCCGTAAGGCGAAGGACGAGCTGGACGCGCTCAAGAGCGAGGTCGGCGAGGACGAGGTCGCCCGCGGCGAGAAGGAGCTCGACGCCCTGACCCGCGCGCACACCGACCTCATCGACGAGGCGCTCAAGCGCAAAGAGGCCGAACTGCTCGAGGTCTGACACGGCATGACGTCCGATCCCCACGGGAACTCCGAGCCCGAGCAGCCGGTGACCGACGTCTCGTCGGGCACCGGCGCTCGCGCGTTCCCCGCGCACCTCAAGGCGCGGCGCGAGGAACTGGAATCGCAGGTCGCCCACGCTCGGGAGAACTTCGACAAGCAGGTCGCGCACGCTCGGGAGAATTTCGATGAGGCCCAGGAACGCATCAAGGCCCGGACCGGGCGCGACCTGATCGGAGCGATTCTCATCGGGCTCGCGCTCGGCGCGGTCGTGCTGGGCTCACTGCTCTTCCTGAAGTGGATCTTCGTGATCCTCGCGGTCGTGGCCGCCGGCGCCGCCGTGTACGAACTGGCGCGTGCCTTCCAGACCGCGGGCCGGCGCATCGATCTGATCCCGCAGCTGGTGACGGCGGTCGCGCTGGTCGGCTCGGCCTATGTCGCCGAGACGTGGGCACTGTGGGTGCTGCTGTTCGCGGGCGTCAGCCTTATCATCGTGTGGCGTCTGATCGGACAGATGAGCGCCCAGGACGGACGGGTCCGCCGGGAGGTGCTCGGGGACATCCTCGCGAGCGTCCTCATCCCGGTGTACATCCCGTTCCTCACGACCCTTGCCCTTCTCGTCCTTCGCGAGGAGAACGGGCAGAACTGGATCATCCTCTTCCTCACCGTCGTGGTGTCGGCAGACACCGGCGCATATGCGATCGGCCTCTGGCTCGGTAAGCACCCGATGGCACCGCGCGTCAGCCCGAAGAAGACGTGGGAGGGCCTGGGGGGAGCCGCCGTTTTCGCGGTGGTGACCGCAACGCTCGTCTGCATCTTCCTGCTGGGGCTGCCCTGGTGGACCGGCCTCGTCTGTGGGCTCGCGCTGTTGCTGACGGCCACGCTGGGGGATCTCGGTGAGTCGATGATCAAACGCGATCTCGGCATCAAGGATATGAGTTCCTGGATTCCCGGCCACGGCGGAATCCTCGATCGCCTCGACAGCATTCTGCCCTCGGCCGTGGCGGTGCTCGCTCTTCATCATTTCCTCTCACCTCTGGCGGTTCTCTCGTGAGTTCGACTCCTTTCCCGCGCACCACTGGTCGCACCAAGGGCTATGAGCGACGTTCTGTCGACAGCTTCCTCGCTCATGCACGCTCGGCGTTCGAGCGTCGTTCCGATGCTGTCGCCCTCACCGCGGACGACATCCGCCAGGCCGCGTTCCCGCTCGTGCGGGACGGGTATGAGATCGCACCCGTCGATGCGGCACTCGGGCGCATCGAAGACGCGTTCGCGGCCCGGGAGCGCGATGCCCGCATTCGCGCGGTCGGAGTCGACGGCTGGGTGGAGCAGGCGCGCGCGACCGCCCAGATCGTTCTCGAACGGATCTCCCGCCCTCGTACCCAGCGCTTCCGTCGCGCCGGCCTGCTGCGATACGGCTATCGCATCGACGAGGTCGACCTGGTCACTGACAAGCTCGTCGGATACTTCGAACACGGCGATCGGGTCACACCGGAGCAGGTGCGTGCGGCGGCTTTCCGCATGCAGCGCAACGGATATGCCGAGGAGCAGGTCGATGCCGTCCTCGACGCCGTGGTCGAGGTCATGCTCGCCGTCACGCCCACCCGCTGAGCGCCACCTGATGCCTTCCGGGGATCCTGCAGGTATAGTTATCCCATTGTGACTTCTGCTAACGAGACGAATCCCGTGGAGCTGCGCGGTGGCAAGCGCGCAGCGCAGCGTCAGACGAACGCTTCGCAGCCCGTTGTGAAGAAGGCTCGTCGGCGCAGTGCGATGGCGGTGTTCTCCGCTCTGGCCGCCGTTGGCTTCGTCGGCGCCACGGTGGCGCCGGTCGCCCTCGCCAGCACCGGTCCGGTGGCGGCACCCGCCCCGACCTCGACCTCCTCCACCGCGTACCAGCTGTCGGCAAGTGGAGCGCAGGCATTCACGGCCGCCGACGCCGTCGTCAGCGGTGAGGTCTCCCGCGACTCCTACATGTCGTATCAGACGCCCACGCCGACACCCACGCCGACGCCCGAGCCCGCGTCGGTGGACGAGGGCAGCAGCGGTGACAGCGGTGGCACGAAGAAGAGCGGCGGCGGCGGATCACCCAAGTACTCCGGCGGCGGTTCACCGGCAGAGTGGATGGCGGCAGCCGGGATCGCGGAGAGCGACTGGGGCTACGTCGACTACATCGTGAGCAAGGAGAGCGGCTGGAACCCGAACGCCACGAACTCGAGTTCCGGTGCGTGCGGCCTCGTCCAGGCGCTGCCCTGCTCCAAGGTTCCCGGTGGCGGGTACGACCCGGTGGCCAACCTCACCTGGGGTAACGGCTATGCCGTTGGACGCTATGGCTCGTGGGCCGAGGCGTACAACTTCTGGGTCAACAACCACTGGTGGTGACGCTGTCTCACCATGCCCCGATCGAATCGACGTCGACCGGAGGATCCTCGCGCTGAGGACTCCCTTGCCCGCATGATCGCGGGGTTCAAACGCACCGAGGTGCGCCGTGGCCAGGAGTGGTACGTACAGCCCGTTTCCGAGCATCAGGCTCAGAAGGAGTACACCTGCCCCGGCTGCGGGCGCATCGTCGGCGTCGGTGTCTCCCACCTCGTGGCCTGGCGCGCTGACGGCGTGCTCGGTGACACCGCTGACCTGGGCGCCCGGCGCCATTGGCACACGCACTGCTGGAGGATCAGCTGATGGAGATCCGTGGCGCGGTCGAGCTTCCGGCTCGCCGCGAGGACATTACCCTGCGCACGCAGGACGCACTGACACTGGTGGGTGAGCTGGCCGTCCCGCTCGACGCGGCACCCGTCGCCACACTCGTGACGTTGCATCCGCTGCCCACGGCCGGCGGCTTCATGGATTCCCACATCCTCCGCAAGGCAGCCGCACGCCTTCCCGCACTGGCGAACCTCGCCGTGCTCCGCTTCAACACGCGCGGCACGTCGTCGCCACGCGGAACGAGCGAGGGCACCTTCGAGGAGGGCATCGGCGAAGAAGCGGACGTCGCGGCCGCCATGGCGTTCGTGACCGAGCGCGGCCTTCCGCGTCCCTGGCTGGTGGGCTGGTCCTTCGGCACCGAGCTGGCGCTGAAGTACGGGCGCGACCACGACATCGAGGGCATCATCCTGCTCTCGCCCCCGCTGCACCGGGCCACCACCGACGAGGTCGCCGCGTGGGCGGACGAGGACTGCCACGTCGTCATCCTCGTTCCGGAGCTGGACGACTACCTTCGGCCCGAGGAGGCGCGGGAGAGGTTCTCGAGCATTCCCGACGCGCGGCTGATCGCCGTCGAGGGCGGACGCCACCTGTGGGTGGGGGAGAACCAGACCTATCGGGTGCTCACCGAAATCGTCCGTGCCGTAAATCCGGCCGCGCTGCCGCTCCCGACCGAGTGGAACGACTGAGCGCGTCGAGCAGGCTCAGCGCTCGTTCTGTCGCGGGATGATCACCTGGCGGTAGATGATGAGCAGGCTCGCCGCCACGGGGATCGCCACGAGCGCCCCGAGCAGGCCGCCGAGAGCGCCACCGGCCAGGGCTGCGATCACAACCACGGCGCCCGGCACGGAGACCGCGCGGTTCATGATGCGCGGCGAGATCACGTACGCCTCGATCTGCATGTAGATGAGGTAGTAGACCGCGGCGATGATGGCGGTGGTGACGGATCCGCCGTCCGGGATCAGCCAGCACGCGACGACGATGACCGCCGAGCTCGTCAGCGTTCCCACCAGCGGGATCAGCGATCCGCAGAATGCGATGACCGCCAGCACCGCGCTGAACGGCGCGTTGATGATCGACAGGAAGAAGAAGCTCAGCACGCCGTTGATGACGCCGAGCGTCACCTGACCCATGACGTAGTAGCCGACGGAGTCGATGATCTGCTCGGCGAGATCGATGAACCGCGCCCGTCGAGACGCCGGCACCAGCTGGTACACGGACGCCTTCAGCGCCGGGGTGGAGGCGGTGAGGTAGATCGTGAGGATCAGCACGATGAACGCGCCGAACAGGCCCTGGATCGCCCCGAGGCTCAGGTTGACCACCTGCGTTCCGAAATCGCCGATGCTCGACAAGGCCCACTCCTGTGCCTGATCGAGCACGTCCTGCACGCGGAGGTTGGGGAACAGGGCGGTGAGCCACTTCTCCAGCTCCCCGATCAGATCCGGCATCGTGATGATGCGGATGACCTGATTGACCAGGAGAGTCACCTGGTTGATGATCAGCGGCAGCACGATCGCAACGATCCCGGCGAACACCCCCAGCACGACCACGACGGTGATCAGTACCGCAGCCCAACGCGGAACGCGCCTGCGCTCCAGGAACGAGATGACCGGATCCAGCCCGAGGCTGAGGAAGAGCGCGGTGCCGACGTACAGGAGCACGGCACCCAGGCTCTGGACTCCGGTGATGAGGGCGATGCCGACGCCCACGCCCAGTGTCGCGACCAGCGCGGTTCGGAACGGGTATTGCAGCTTCATGTTTCCTTCGGCGGTCGGAGTGCTCCCGATCAACATAGTGCGCTGAGGCCCGCGAACCCGGTAACCCGCCACTGTCAGGACAACTTTCAGTCAGGTTCGGTAGTCTGTTTGGTCGAGTGTCTATCCGCTCCGCGCCCCGTGCGGAGATGTGAGGAGAAATTTCGTGCGTTTTGTCTGGGCTGTCGCATCCTTCGTGATCGCCGCCGTTCTCATCGCTGGCGGTATTGCCCAGCGCACCGTGTTCCTCGGTCCCAACACCGAGCGCGCTGAGCTCGGTGTCTCCGCCGACCAGCCGTACACGATGATCGACGGCGAGGTCTTCAACAAGCTGCCGGGTGTGCAAACGCTCCAGATCGTCGGCAACGGGCAGATCTTCGGTGCGATCGCGGCGAAGGACGACGTTGCCGCCTGGCTCGCTGACCGCTCGTACAATCACGTCACCCTCGCCGACGACGGCACGATCACCTCGACGGTGGTCGCACCGGCCCAAGAGGCTCCGGCGGTGGATGAGAGCGTCCAGAAGGGCATCGACGCAGCGACGACGGCCGGCCTCATCACGCCGAACGCGGCGACGCCCGTGGGCTCCGACCTCTGGACGGACGAGTTCACCAGCGACGACTCGATGATCCGCAAGCTCCGGCTTCCCGACACCATGGCGGTTCTGGTCGCCGCAGACGGTCAGAATCCGGCGCCGAGCGACATCGCGCTCTCCTGGGCGATCGACAACTCGACGCCGTGGGCGGGTCCGCTGGTCGTGCTCGGCGGCATCGCGCTGATCGTCGGCATCCTGCTGTATGTACTGGGCATCCGTCACATGCGTCGATCGCGCGGTCCGCGTCGACGCGGAGTTCCGCCGCTGCCGGAGACCCAGCCGATCAGCGTTGGCGAGCTGGACGCGGATGACGCCGCGGGCAAGGGCGTGATCAGCTCGGGCACGAAGAAGCGCGGCGGCCGCCGGACTTTCATCGCGATCCCGGCGCTCGTCGTCTCGGGCGCGCTGCTCAGCGGCTGCACGGCGGATGCCTGGCCGAAGTTCGACGAACCCACGGCTACTCCGTCTCCCACGCCCACGGTGATCGTCCCCGAGGACCAGGAGACGCCCTCGGTCACCGAGCAGCAGGCGGAGAAGATCCTCGATCGCATCGCGACCACTGCGGCTGCCGCCGACAGCTCGCTCAGCATCGACGTCGCGTCCACGCGCCTTTCCGACGCCGTCCTCGCGGCCCGTGCCACCAACTACACGCTGCGCACCACTCTGCCCGACGTTCCCGCCCTCACCGCTGTTCCGTCCAAGCCGTACCAGATCATCGTTCCTGAGGCGAAGTCGGGGTGGCCGCGCACGATCCTCGCGGTGTGGCAGGACGAGGCGGACACGACCGTGGCGCCGCGCATCCTCATCGCCACGCAGAACGACGCCTGGAGCCCGTACAAGGTGTCCTATCTCGCGCAGTTGGAGGCGTCGGCTCAGACGCCCAACCTGGCACCGGCCGAGCTCGGCGCCAATCTCGTGCGTCCCGATTCGTCTCTCCTGGTGATGGCGCCCGATCAGGTCGCGGCCGCATACTCCGATGTGCTCGACAAGGGCACCGCCAGCGAGTTCGCACCGAGCTTCAACCTGGACGTTGACACCTTCCTGCCGAAGATCACGGCGGGCCGCCAGGAACAGCTCAACACCTTCAACGCGACGGCGGAGGGCCAGACCGGAACGCTGGAGTTCGCCGCGCGCGCGGGTGCATCCGCACCGGTGGCGTTGATGACGGTGGACAACGGCGCCATCGTGGCCGTCAACGTGGAGGAGACGGAGACCTCCAAGCCCACGGTCGCCGACGCGGTGATCAAGCTCGATGGCAACCCGAAGGTGACCGCCCTCACGGGCGTGACCCAGTCGCAGACCGGTTTCCAGACCACGTACTCCGACCAATTGTTCTTCTTCGTCCCCGGCCAGTCCTCGGGGGAGAAGATCCGACTGCTGGGATTCTCCAGCGACATCCTGAAGGCTGAGGTTCTCCCGTGAGCGATGCCCCCGGCGCCGTGCTGCGTGGTGCTGTTGACCTGTCCTCCCTCCGCAACCGTCCGAGCCCGGAGCAGACGGCCGCGGCACAAGGGGCGGCTGAGCTGATTTCAACCGTCACCGAGGCCGAGTTCCCGCAGCTCCTGGAGCTCTCACGGTCAGTGCCGGTAGTCGTGAACCTCTGGTCCGCACGCAGTGAGGCGAGCCAGCAGCTCGGGGCGACGCTCGAGGCCGTGGTGCGCGCTCTCGCGGGCCGTGTGGTTCTCGGTAACGTCGATGCCGACGCCAGCCCCGGGATCGTCCGTGCCTTTGGCGCTCAGTCGGTGCCTTTCGTCGTCGCCGTGATCGCCGGGCAGCCGCTCCCGATGTTCAACGGTGCCGCCGATGACCAGCAGGTGCGCGAGGTGTTCGCACAGCTGCTGCAGGTGGCCGCTCAGAATGGCGTCACCGGGACAGTGGAGGCGGGCGCCGGGGAAGCGGAGTCCGCTGCGCCCGCCGAGAAGCCCCTCCCGCCGCTGCATGCCGAGGCCTATGACGCCATCGAGGCCGGCGACTACGCTCGGGCCGTCACCGCCTACGAGGCGGCACTCGCCGAGAACCCGCGCGATGAGGAAGCGCGTGCCGGTCTGGGGCAGGTGAAGCTGCTGCAGCGTGTTCAGAATGCCGACCTGCAGGCCGTGCGAGCCGCGGCGGCCGCGGATCCGGCCGACGTCGACGCGCAACTCTCGGTGGCGGACCTGGATCTTGCGGGCGGACACGTCGAGGACGCCTTCGATCGGCTTCTCGAGCTGTTCGCCGTGCTGCCCGCCGACGAGCGCACCCCGGTTCGCGAGCGTCTGCTGGAGCTGTTCGGGCTGGTCGGCGATAGCGATGCGCGAGTGACCCGCGCCCGAGCCCGCCTGTCGTCGATGCTGTTCTGACGCGCACCACACGACCACGAAGAAGGAGCACCCGAAACCGGGTGCTCCTTCTTCGTGTCACTCCTGCGTGAGCCAGATCGTGCCGAGGGACGGGACGGTCACGCTGGTGAGCCCCGAGTCGTCCGCGGTCACGCTGCCGAAGTTGCCGACGCCACTGCCTCCGAACTCCGCGGCGTCTGAGTTCAGCACCTCACGCCAGAGCCCGGGCCGGGGGAGAATGAACGGCAGGTTGGCGATCACGGAGCCGGAGAAGTTGGTCACGGACACGACGTGCCGACCCTGCGCATCGACGCGATCGAAAGCGACGATGTTGGTGTTCCAGGCCGGCGCCCCGAGCAGCGAGAAGGCCGCTCCGTCACGGTCGCGCTCCCACAGAGCGGGCTGGTCGCGGTAGGTGCGGTTCAACGCGCCGACGAAGGACTGCAACTGCCGATGGCTGGGCTGATCCAGCATCCACCAATCCAGACCGCGCCCTTCGCTCCACTCGGACAGCTGACCGAACTCCTGCCCCATGAACAGCAGTTGCTTTCCGGGGTGCGCCCACATGTAGCCGAGGAATGCACGCGCGCCGGCCAGCTTCGTGGCGTGGTCTCCGGGCATCCGGCTCAGCAGCGTGCCCTTGCCGTGAACCACTTCGTCGTGGCTGATGGGCAGCACGTACTGCTCACTGAATGCGTAGTGGAAGGAGAAGGTGATCTCGCCGTGGTGGTGGCCGCGATAGAGCGGGTCGCGGGACACGTACTGCAGGGAGTCGTTCATCCACCCCATGTTCCACTTGAAACCGAACCCCAGGCCGCCGGAGTCCGTGCTGGCGGTGACACCGGGATAGCTCGTGGACTCCTCCGCGATCATCGCGATGCCCGCATTGCGCTTGTAGGCGGTGGCGTTTACCTCCTGCAGGAAAGCGATCGCCTCGAGGTTCTCTCTCCCGCCGTGGACATTAGGCTCCCATTCGCCGTCCTGACGCGAGTAGTCCAGGTAGAGCATCGACGCCACCGCATCCACCCGGAGTCCGTCGACGTGGAACTCTTCCAGCCAGTACAGCGCATTCGCCACGAGGAAGCCGCGCACCTCATTGCGGCCGTAGTCGAAGATGTAGGTGCCCCAGTCCTTGTGCTCGCCACGGCGCGGATCGGCGTGCTCGTACACCGCCCGCCCGTCGAAGCGGCCGAGAGCGAACGCATCCTTGGGGAAATGACCGGGCACCCAGTCCATGATCACGCCGATGCCCGCACCGTGCAGGCGGTCGATCAGGTATCGCAGGTCGTCGGGAGTGCCGAACCGGCTCGTCGGCGCGTAGTAGCCGGAGACCTGATAACCCCACGACCCCCCGAACGGGTGTTCCGCGAGCGGCATGAACTCCACATGGGTGAACCCGAGTCCGAGCACATGCTCGATGAGCGGGTCGGCGGCGTCGCGGTACGACAGGCCGGGCTGCCACGATCCCAGGTGGAGCTCGTAGATCGACATCGGGCGCACCGAGGGATCGGTCGCCCCACGACGCGCCATCCACTCGGCATCGTTCCAGACGTAGTGGGAACGGGTCACGCGTGATGCGGTCGCCGGAGGCGTCTCCGCCGCCTGTGCCATGGGATCCGCCTTCAGGATCCAGTCACCCCGCTCGGTGCGGATCTCGTACTTGTAGATCGTTCCCTCACCGAGCGCAGGGACGAACAGCTCCCAGACACCGCTACCGCCCATGGAGCGCATCGCATGACTGCGGCCATCCCAGTCGTTGAAGGGGCCCACCACACGCACGCTCCGGGCGTTCGGCGCCCAGACGCTGAACGCGACGCCCTCGACGGCATCGTGTGTTCGCACGTGCGCGCCGAGCACTCGCCACAGCTCCTCATGCCGGCCCTCGCCGATCAGGTGCAGGTCGAGCTCTCCCAGGGTGGGGGTGTGGCGGTAGGGGTCATCCGCGACCCAGGCCGTCCCGTCGCGGTACGTGGTCTCCACGGTGTAGGCGCGGGGCTCACCTGCGGTGAAGCCCTCCCACACGCCGTCGATGCGGTGCGTGAGGGGGAGGGAGGTGCCGTCGGCGAACTGTGCGGCCACGGTGACTGCCAGAGGGCGGCGCGCGCGCACCACGACGCCGTCGGTGCAGGGGTGGATGCCCAGCACGTCGTGCGGAGCGTGATAGGTGCCCTCGGCGACCGCGCGCAGGGTCTCGGTGGGAATCGTCTCGCTCATGTCAGCCCTTCACCCAGAGGATGTGTGCAGCGCGCGTGAAGGCGTCGAGGCGGACGTACGCGTGGTCGGTCCACTCCCACTCCTCGCCGGAGAGCAGGTCCTCCACCGTGAACGCCTCGCCACGCGGCACGCCCCACGCGGTCGTGTCCAGATGGACAGTGGTCTCCCGCACCGAATGCGGATCGACGTTGACCACCACGATGATGGTGTCGGCGGTTCCGTCCGGGGAGAGCTCCGCAGGCAGATGCTTGCTGAAGACGAGGATCGCATCGTCATCGCTGCCGTGGAGGCGGAGATTGCGCAGCTGCCGGAGCGCGGGGTGGGCGGCGCGGATCTCGTTCAGGCGGGTAATGAGTGGCGCGAGAGTGCGGCCGGTGGCATCGGCTTCGGCCCAGTCGCGCGTCTTGATCTCGTACTTCTCGTTGTCGATGTTCTCCTCGGCGCCGGGGCGGGCCACGTTCTCGAACAGCTCGAAGCCCGCGTACACGCCCCACAGCGGGGCTGCGGTCGCCGCGACGATGGCCCGGATGGCGAAGGCCGCTCTGCCTCCGAACTGGAGGTACTCCGTCAGGATGTCGGGAGTGTTGACGAAGAGGTTGGGGCGCAGGAAATCAGCGGTCTCGTGCGATACCGAGGTGAGGAACTCCTCCAGCTCAGCGCGGGTGTTCCGCCAGGTGAAGTACGAGTAGCTCTGCTGGAACCCCGCGGCGGCCAGCGAGCGCATCATCGCCGGCCGGGTGAACGCCTCCGCAAGGAAGACCACGTCCGGATGCTTCGCGTTCACGGTACGGATCAGCCACTCCCAGAAGGCCAGCGGCTTCGTGTGCGGGTTGTCGACGCGGAAGATCTGCACGCCCTGCGCGATCCAGTGCTCCACGATGCGCAGCACCTCGGTGCGGATACCCAGCGGATCGTTGTCGAAGTTGACGGGATAGATGTCCTGGTACTTCTTCGGGGGGTTCTCCGCGTACGCGATGGTGCCATCCGGGAGCGTGGTGAACCACTCCGGATGGGAGGTGACCCAGGGGTGATCGGGGCTCGCCTGCAACGCCAGGTCGAGTGCCACCTCGATTCCCCGGTCGCGAGCAGCCGCAACGAACGCGCGGAAGTCGGCGAGGGTTCCGAGATCCGGGTGGACCGTGTCGTGTCCGCCTTCGGCGGCGCCGATCGCCCAGGGCGATCCGGGGTCGTCCGGTCCGGCATCGAGGGTGTTGTTCGGGCCCTTCCGGTTCGTGCGCCCGATGGGATGGATCGGTGGCAGGTACAGCACCTGGAAGCCCATCGCCGCGACGGCGGGGAGGCGATCGAGCGCGGTGACGAAGCTTCCGGACGACACCGAGCCGTCCGCGTGGCGGACTGCGCCTTCCGAACGGGGGAAGAACTCATACCAGGCGCCGTACCCGGCACGTTCGCGCTCGACGAGAAGGGTGCGCTCCGCGGAGACGGTGATGAACGACTGCACGGGGAAGTCGGCGAAGAACGACGCGAGCGCGGCATCTTCGACCACGGCGAGGACGTCCTCCGCGGATGCGCTCGCAGCGCGCAGGGTCTTGGCCGCGGCCTGAAGCCGCGCCTTCGCACCGGCCGGGAGCTTCTTCTCCGAACGAGCGCGGTCGAACAGGGCTGCACCCAGCTCGCGCATCACCGCGACGTCGACTCCGGCGGGGATCTTCAGTGCTGCTGCGTGGTGCCAGCTCGCCCACTCGTCCGCATAGGACTCCACGCGGAATCGCCAGATCCCCTGCTCCAGCGGCACCACCTGGACCTCCCAGTGGTCCAGACCGTCGCCGGTGGAGGTCAGCCGGTGCAGTGACTCCTCGCCGCTGGGGGACCAGAGCCGCAGCTGGACTCCGATCAGGTCGTGCCCCTCCCGGAAGGCCGTCGCCCGGAACGGAACGGCCTCACCGGCGTAGGCCGAGGGGCCAAAGCCTCCCGGAGCGCTGGGATGCACGTCCTGCACCGGGATGCGTCCCGAGATGGTGTCGGCATCCGCTCCCACGGACGCGGTGATCGGAAGCGAGCGGACCGGCACGGGCCGGGTGCTTCGCCACGGGCGGGTCAGAGAGCGGTTCTTGGCAGCCACATGAGCAACCTACCGCGCACCCCGCCCTCGCCACATCACTGTTGCGTTGCGGCGTCTTCCTGCCCCGCGACGGCGGGGTCCGTGGCATCGGCGGCCGGCGTGTCGGCGGCCGCGACGGCGTGCGCTGCGGCGTCGATGGCCTCATCCGTCACCCGCTCATCGTCAGAGTCGACGCCGAAGAGGTGCATCGCCGTGCTCGTCAGCGTGACGGTGTCACCCGGGGCGTATGTCAGCCGCTCGGGCTGCGGGCTCTCCTCCTCGCTGGACCACAGTGAGCGATATCGCGTGACCCCGGGAATCCGCGGCAGTCGCACCACGATGGGCGACTCGTTTCCGTGAATCATGAGCAGGATCTTGTTGCGCGGCTCGCCGTCATGCAGGTTCTCCGCCGCGAAATACTGCAGGGTGCGGTGGCCGGCGTTCTGCCAGCGATCCGCCGACATCGTCTCGCCGTTCTCGTCGAACCACTCCATCTCGCTCGCGCCCTCGACGTGCTCTCCGAGCACGGCATAGCGGCTCGGGCGGAGAGCGGGGTTCTCCCGCCGGATACGGGTGAGCGCCGACACATGCGCACGGAGCTCCTCCTGCCAGGGCTCGTGCTGCCAGCTGAGCCAGGTCATGGGGGAGTCCTGGCAGTAGGCGTTGTTATTGCCGTGCTGGGTGCGTCCGGTCTCGTCGCCCGCGGTGATCATCGGCGTGCCGGCCGACAGCAGCAGCGTGCCGAACAGGTTGCGGATCGCCTTGCGCCGTGTCGCGCGGATCGCGGCGTCGTCTGTGGGACCCTCCGCACCGTGGTTGAAGGACCGGTTCTGATCGGCGCCATCGCGATTGTGCTCGCCGTTGGCGAGGTTGTGCTTGGTGCCGTAGGAGACCAGGTCGCGCATCGTGAACCCGTCGTGTGCGGTGACGAAGTTGACGCTCGCGAGCGGTCCGCGTTCGTTGGAGAACGTGTTCGACGAGCCCGCGAGGCGGGTGGCGAACCCGCCGATGCCGGTGGGGGCGATGCCCGCGCGGCGCGCGTAGTCGATGTCGCTCAGCCAGAAGTTGCGCACCCGGTCGCGGTAGCGGTCGTTCCACTCCTGCCAGCCCGGTCCGAAGTTGCCCGTCTGCCAGCCGCCCATGCCGACGTCCCACGGCTCGGCGATGATCTTCACACCCGCGAGTGCGGGATCGGTGCGGATCGCCTGTAGCAGCGGGTGGTCCGGGGTGAACTCGTGCCCGGCATCGCGGCCGAGCGAGGTCGCCAGGTCGAAGCGGAACCCGTCGATGCCGACCTCCTGCGCCCAGTACCGCAGAGAGTCGAGCACGAGTCGCGCAGCGGCCGGTGCGGACGTGTTGAGCGTGTTGCCGCAACCGGTGGTGTCGATGTAGGAGCCGTCGTCGCCCTGCCGGTAGTACGTGGCATCGTCCAGACCGCGCAGGCTCGTCGTCGGGCCGCCGGGGCCCTCTTCGGAGGTGTGGTTGTAGACGACGTCGAGGATGACCTCGATCCCCGCCTGGTGTAGGAGCTTCACCATTCCCTTGAACTCGCGTAGCACCGCCGCCGGGCCAGCACGACGTGCATCGGCCGTGGCGTACGCGGCATGCGGAGTGAAGAAGGAGACGGTGTTGTACCCCCAGTAGTTCGACAGACCGAGATTCAGCAGGCGCGGCTCCGAGCTGAACGCGTGGACGGGCAGCAGCTCCACCGCGGTGATGCCGAGCGATCGGAAGTGCTCGATCATCGCCGGGTGGGCGAGTCCGGCATAGGTGCCGTGCAGCGCCGGCGGCACGTCGGGGTGCCGCTTGCTCAGACCCTTGAGGTGGCCTTCGTAGATGATCGTCTCGTCCAGCGGGATGGCGGGCTTGGCGACGCCGCCCCAGTCGAAGGTCTCGTCGATGACGACGCTGCGGAAGTCCTCGTAGCCGTCACCGGGGATCAGACCGCGCGAGTACGGGTCGATCAGCATGCGGTCGCTGTCGAAGCGCGACCCGGCCGGGCCCGATGCGCGCAGCATGTACGGGCTGCCGACATGCAGGAGGTCGGTGGTCGCGCTCCACACTCCGGCGGGACCGCGGGTGAGGGTGACCGTGTCGGTCACCCAGTCCAGATCGTCGTCGTTGAAGACGAGCAGTTCGACGGCGGTGGCGTCGTGGGAGTGCACGCGAATCGTGGCGATGCCGTTCGCCAGGCGGACGCCGAGCCCATCCAGGGCGGCGTCGAGGAACGCGGGCGGCTGCGTCGGGTCGGAGCTGTCCATCCCCCCAGAGTACGGCGAGAATGCCGCCGTGCGCGTTCATTCATCCACCGTTCCCCCGGCGTCCCGGCGCCGGATCGGAGTGTGTGCCATACACGGTCGCCGACCTGCGTCCTTCCCCCGCGTGGGAGAGTGGAGGGGTGAGCGCATACCTGGATCACGCCGCCGCGACCCCCATGCGGCCCGAGGCCCGCGACGCCTGGGTCGCCGCTGTCGGTGAGCTGGCGAACCCCTCATCCATACACGGCGCGGGACAGCATGCCCGCCGGGTGCTGGAGGACGCGCGCGAGGTCATCGCGCGCGTCGTGGACGCGGACCCCATCGAGGTGGTCTTCACCTCCGGCGGCACCGAGTCCATCAACCTCGCGCTGAAGGGCGCGTGGTGGTCGCGCCCGGCGGATCGCGATGTCATCGTGCTCCCGGACGGCGAGCATCACGCCACCATGGACAGCGTGGAGTGGCTGCGCAGCGAGCAGGGGGCTCGGGTCCGGCCGGTGCCCCTGAACTCGGAGGGGCGTATCGAGCCTGCCGCCTTGGGGGCCGCCCTCGGCCCCGACGTCGTGATCTCCACGGCGCTGCTCGCCAACAACGAGGTGGGAACGCTGAACCCCGTCACGGAGCTCGGCGCAGTGGCGCAGGATGCGGGAGTGCCCCTTCACATTGACGCTGTCGCCGGCTTCGGGCATCTCCCGCTGTCGTTCGCGCAGCTGCGCGGCGAGGGCGGCGCAGGCATCGTCGCGATGAGCGTGTCCGCGCACAAGATCGGGGGACCGCCGGCGACCGGGGCCCTCGTGGTGTCGCGGTCGGCTCGTCTGGCGGCTCTTCATCACGGGGGTGCAGCACAGCGTGACCTCCGCGCGGGCACGCAGGACGTCGCGGGCGCTGTGGCGTTCGCCGCTGCAGCCGAGGCGATGGCCGCCGGCCGCGAGGCTGAGGCAGCCCACGACGCCGCGCTCCGGGAGCGGCTGCGACGCGGCATCCTTGCGGCGGTGCCCGAAGCCCAGGTGCTCGGTGCACAGGAACGACTGCCCGGGAACCTGCACCTGCTCTTCCCCGGCGCATCGGGGGAGTCGCTGCTGTACCTGCTGGATCGGGCCGGTATCGCGGTGTCCACCGGGTCGGCGTGTACGGCCGGAATTGCCGAGCCCTCGCACGTAGTGCGCGCCATGGGCCGCGACGAGCGGGATGCGCGCAGCGTGCTGCGCTTTAGCGTGGGCCGCACGAGCACGGCGGAGGACGTCGACGCGGTGATCGCGAACATCGGGTCCGCCTACGCGGCAGCGACCGGGGCCGCGCGGCGCTCGTAGACTGGTGACATGCGAGTTCTGGCGGCGATGAGCGGTGGCGTGGACTCGGCTGTGGCCGCGGCGCGAGCGGTCGATGCCGGGCACGAGGTGGTGGGCGTGCACCTGGCGCTCTCCCGCGCGGGGGGCACCTTGCGCACCGGCAGTCGCGGATGCTGCACCATCGAGGACGCCATGGACGCGCGGCGGGTGGCCGACAAGCTGGGCATCCCCTTCTACGTCTGGGACTTCTCGGAGCGCTTCCGCGATGACGTCATCGCCGACTTCATCTCGGAGTACCAGGCAGGCCGCACGCCCAATCCGTGCATGCGCTGCAACGAGAAGATCAAGTTCGCCGCGCTGCTGGAGCGGGCGATCGAGCTGGGATTCGACGCCGTGTGCACCGGGCACTACGCGAGCCTTCGCGACGGCGAACGTGGGCTGGAGCTGCACCGCGCCGCAGATGACGCGAAGGATCAGTCGTACGTCCTGGGCGTGCTGACTGCCGAGCAGCTCGCGCACACCTACTTCCCGCTGGGGGACACCCCGTCTAAGGCCGTCGTTCGTGCGGAGGCCGCCGAACGCGGGCTGCTCGTAGCCTCCAAGCCCGACAGCCACGACATCTGCTTCATCCCGGATGGCGACACCCGCGGATGGCTTGCGGAGAAGGTCGGAACGGCTACGGGCGACATCGTCGATCGCGAGGGGCACGTGGTCGGCTCGCACGAGGGCGCGCACGCCTACACCGTCGGACAGCGACGCGGGCTCCACCTGGGCGTCCCCGCTGCCGACGGCAAGCCGCGATTCGTGCTTGAGGTCCGCCCGGTGTCGAACACGGTCGTGGTGGGGCCGAAGGAAGCGCTCGCGATCGGACGCATCGCCGGGGCGCGGTTGAGCTGGGCGGGTGCGGAGCCGCTGACCGACGAGTTCGCATGCGACGTGCAGATCCGTGCGCACGCCGATCCCGTGCCCGCTCATGCCGTGCGGGGCGAGGACGGTCTCATCGTCACACCGGTCGCGCCGCTGGACGGCGTCGCTCCGGGCCAGACCGCCGTCCTCTATGACGGCACGCGCGTGATCGGGCAGTTCACGATCGACCGCACCGAGTCGGCGGTTCCCGTCGGCTGATCGGCACGCGCGGCGAACGGCTCCCGTGCCGATGTCCGAGGCACCGAATACGCTGGATGCGTGACCGGCACTGCAGATGTGACACCCCGTACCCTCGACGAGGCTCGGGCAGAGGCGGAGCGCCTCACCACCCTCATCATCGATGCGCGTGATGCGTACTACGGGGCGGACTCCTCGCCCGTGGACGACGCGACCTACGACTCCTGGATGCACGCCCTGGAGGCGATCGAGGCCGCGTTCCCCGAGGTTCAGGGACAGGACTCTCCCACGCTCAGTGTCGGCGCGGCCGAGGGCAGCATGCTCGCCCCGGTCACCCATGCCGAGCGCATGCTGAGCCTCGACAACGTCTTCTCACCGGAGGAACTGCGCGACTGGTGCGTGAAGACGGCGGCGTCCGCCGGCACAACCGTGCGCTGGCTCACCGAGCTCAAGATCGATGGACTCGCCATCTCCTTGCGCTACGAGAACGGGGTGCTCACATCGGCCGCCACACGCGGCGACGGGCGTGTCGGCGAGGATGTCACCGTCAACGCCCTTCGTGTGGCAGGGATTCCGTCGCGGCTCGCCGGCTCCGGGCACCCCGCCCTGGTCGAGGTGCGCGGAGAGGTGTTCATCCCCGTCGCCGAGTTCGAGGAGCTGAACGCACTCCAGGCCCGCATGCGTGATCAGGTGATCACCGACATGACACCGCGCTCGGGCAGGGAGAAGGCGGAGAAGAGCGCACAACGGCGTTTCCCCGCTTTTGCCAACCCGCGAAACGCCGCCAGCGGTGGGCTTCGTCAGCAACTCGACAAGAAGGACGGCCTGGAGCTGGCCGCGGGTGAGGCGCGGTTGGCCTCTCTGCGGTTGTTCGTGCACGGCATCGGGGCCTGGCAGAACCCGCCGGTCGCGTCTCAGAGCGAGGTCTACGAGTTGCTGAAGACGTGGGGACTGCCCACGAGTCCCTACCCCCGGGTGCTGGACGACATCGATGCCGTTCTGGAGTTCGTCGCGTACTACGGCGAGCACCGTCACGATGTCGCCCATGAACTGGACGGCATCGTCGTCAAGGTCGACGACCTCGCCCTCCATGACGAGCTCGGCGCCACTTCGCGCGCGCCGCGGTGGGCCATCGCGTACAAGTACCCGCCGGAGGAGGTGCGTACCCGGCTCCTCAACATCGCGATCGGGGTCGGCCGTACCGGTCGGGCCACGCCCTATGCGGTCATGGAGCCCGTCTTCGTCGCCGGATCCACCGTGAGCTTCGCCACCCTGCACAACCAGGACGTTGTCAAGGCGAAGGGTGTGCTCATCGGGGACACCGTGGTTCTCCGCAAGGCTGGGGATGTCATCCCCGAGGTGCTGGGTCCCGTGGTGGAGCTGCGTGACGGGACCGAGCGGGAGTTCGTCATGCCCAGCTCCTGCCCGGAGTGCGGCGCCCCGCTGCTGCCCGCGAAGGAAGGCGACATCGATCTGCGCTGCGTGAACACCCGTTCGTGCCCCGCGCAGGTTCGCGGCCGCGTGGAGCACATCGGCTCGCGTGGCGGTCTCGACATCGAGGTGCTGGGGGAGGTCACCGCCGCCGCGCTCACGCAGCCACGTCATCCGCAGCGTCCGGTGCTCGACACCGAGGCCGGGCTGTTCGACCTGACGCTCCAGGAGCTCGTGCCCATCGTGGTCGACGTACGTGACGCGGAGACCGGGGAGCTCAAGACCGACGAGAACGGCGAGCCCGTGGTCCGCGCGCCGTTCCAGAAGGTCACCCGCGTCTACCCGCCCGGCTTCGAGAACGCGACCGCGGCCGAGCGGCGGGCCGCCGGGGTGACCAAGAACTACCCGCTCGTCGAGCCTGGCGCACAGGCCGTCAAGCTGCTCGCCGAGCTGGAGAAGGCCAAAACGAAGGACTTCTGGCGATTCCTCGTGGCACTGAACATCCGCCACGTCGGTCCGGTCGCCGCCCGCGCGCTGGCGCAATGGTTCGGATCCCTCGACGCGATCCGGGCCGCTTCGCGGGAGGAGCTTGCAGCGGTCGAGGGAGTCGGCGGGATCATCGCCGATTCGCTGCTCGACTGGTTCGAGGTGGACTGGCACCAGGAGATCGTCGCCCGCTGGGAGGCCGCCGGAGCGCAGCTGTTCATCCCCGGTCACCCCGGACCCGGCGCCGCTACCGCCGAGGGCGGCGTGCTGGACGGACTCATCGTGGTCGCGACCGGGTCGCTCGAGGGGTACACCCGTGAGGGAGCTCAGGAGGCCATCCTCCGCGCCGGGGGGAAGGCGGCCTCCAGCGTGTCGAAGAAGACGGACTTCGTTGCAGCCGGTCCCGGTGCCGGATCGAAGCTGGCGAAGGCCGAAGAACTAGGAATCCGCATCCTCGACGCGGCGCAGTTCCACATTCTCGTCACCGAGGGGCCGGACGCGCTGCCGCCGCTCGACTGATCCGTTCACGGTTGCCCGCCGTTCTTCGCGGGAGACTCGCTGAGACTCCCGCGAAGATCGGCGAGCCCGCTCAGTCGCCCGTCGTCAGACCGAGGATCTGCTGCTTCACCTGACGACGCAGGACCTTGCCGATCATGGACTTCGGGAGCTCGTCGACCACGAACACGCGACGCGGCACCTTGTACGGCGTCAGCAGGCCGCGGGCGTACTCGCGGATCGCCTCGACGTCCACGGATGCCCCAGGGCGAAGGACGATGGCTGCGACGACCTCTTCGCCGGAGTGGTCGCTCGGCAGCCCGACGACCGCCGCATCTTCGACGCCCTCATGCTGACGGAGCGCGTTCTCGACCTCGGTCGGGGCGACATTGAAGCCGCCGGTGATGATGAGCTCCTTGATGCGATCGACGATGCGGACGAAACCGCCCTCGTCGATGGTGACGATGTCGCCGGTGCGGTACCAGCCGTCCACGAACGCGGCCTCGGTTTCCTCGGGTTTGCCGTAGTAGCCGGAGAACACCTGAGGACCACGTACCACCAGCTCGCCTTCGGCGCCGGCGGGCACGTCCTGGGCCGGGTTGTCCGGGTCGACCACGCGGCACTCGGTGCCCGGCAGAGGCAGCCCGACGGTCCCGGCGACACGGTTGTCCGCCACCGGATTAGCCATCAAAACCGGGGAGCACTCGCTGAGCCCGTAGCCCTCCACGAGGAATCCGCCGGACGCCGCCTCGAACGGCACGACCAGTTCGTGGCGCAGCGCCATGGCGCCCGAGATGGCGACCTCGGTGCCCCGGATTGAGATTCCCTTCTCGATGGATCGGGCCAGCAGCCGCTCCGCGATCGGCGGCACGAGGGGCAGGAAGGTGGCGGGGTGCTTCTTCATGACGTCGAGCACCATGTCCGGATCGAACTTCGGGAACAGCACCAGGCGAGCGCCCATCGACATCGCGAACGTGAGGCAGAGCGTCAGACCGTACGCGTGGAACATCGGCAGCACGGCGTAGACGACGCATCCGTCGCCACGTGTGATCGAGGGCACCCACGCTCGGGCCTGGGCTGCGTTCGAGAGCAGGTTGCGGTGGGTGAGCGCCGCTCCCTTGGGTGTTCCCGTCGTGCCGCTGGTGTACTGGATGATCGCGAGGTCGTCGGTGGCGGGCTGTGCCCAGCTTCCCGGAAGTCGCCCGGCCGACACGATCTTCTCCCAGGGCACGGTGCCGCGCACCGGCGCATAGAGCGCTTCGCGCGATTCGCGAGCACGTGCGACGGGGAGCCGGAGCGCCAGACGCATGGTGGCAGGCATCGCCCGGGTCACATCCACCGAGATCAAGGTGGAGACGGCAAGGTCCTGCGGGAAGTCCTGGACGTCGGCCACCACCTTGTTCCACACGATGGCGTGTTTGGCTCCGTGATCCTCGAACTGCTTGCGCAACTCGCGCGGCGTGTAGAGCGGATTGTGCTCCACCGCCACGGCGCCCAGGCGGAGCACCGCATAGAACGCGATGATGTGCTGCGGGCAGTTCGGCAGGATGATCGCCACGGTGTCACCGGAGCGCACGCCGTGATCGCGAAGCCCCTGCGCGGCGCGTTCGATCTGCTCGAGCAGCTGCGCGTATGTGGTCTCGCGTCCGAAGAACTCCAGCGCTGGAGCCTCCGGGTAGTCACGAGCTGACGCGATGACGATGTCGACGAGCGAGCCGGAAACGGGCTCGAGGTCCGCGGGGACACCGGCGGCGTAGCTGGCGATCCAGGGACGAGGGGGGTCGTAAGTGCTCACCCGCTCAGCCTACGACCGCGATGTGACGCGCCCGGTGCGAACCGCGCGGTGGGAGGACCCTCGTGTGGGGAGTGTGGGGAGTGTGGGGAGTGTGACCCGGCCGTGACCTGCCAGCAGAGAGAGCCGATCGATGGAACTAGACTGATCGGGTGTCTGAAATCACCCCCGAACTCGTCCGTCATCTCGGCGTGCTCGCGCGGATCCAGCTCTCCGACGAGGAGGTCGAGCGACTGACCGGTCAGCTCGGCGCCATCGTCGACAACATCGCCAAGGTGTCGGAGGTCGCAACCCCCGACGTTCCCGCGACGAGCCACCCGATCCCGCTCGCCAACGTCTTCCGTCCCGACGAGCCGCAGCAGCCGCTGACGGTCGCGGAGGTCCTGCAGAATGCGCCCGACTCCGACGACGACCGCTTCCGCGTGACCGCGATCCTGGGAGAAGAGCAGTGAGCGACATCATTCGCCTGTCCGCCGCCGATCTGGCGGCGCAGCTGCGCGCCGGTGCGGTGTCAGCGGTGGAGGCCACCCGTGCCCACCTCGACCGCATCGCCGCCGTCGACACCGACGTGCACGCCTTCCTGCACGTCAACGAGCACGCCGAGCGCTACGCGGCGGACATCGACCAGCGCCGGGCCGCCGGTGAGGAGCTTCCCGAGCTCGCCGGTGTACCCCTCGCCGTCAAGGACGTGCTGGTCACCACCGACATGCCCTCCACGTCGGGATCGAAGATCCTCGAGGGCTACATGTCGCCCTACGATGCGACGGTCGTCGCGCGTGCTCGTGCGGCCGGTCTGATCGCCATCGGCAAGACCAACATGGACGAGTTCGCCATGGGCTCCTCCACGGAGCACTCCGCGTACGGGCCCACCCACAACCCGTGGGATCTCGAGCGGATCCCGGGTGGATCGGGTGGCGGATCGGCCGCTGCCGTGGCCGCGTTCGAGGCGCCGCTGGCGCTCGGATCCGACACTGGCGGCTCGATCCGTCAGCCGGCGCACGTCACCGGAACGGTGGGCATGAAGCCGACCTACGGGGCGGTCAGCCGCTACGGCGCGATCGCGCTGGCGTCCAGCCTCGACCAGGTCGGCCCGGTCACCCGCACGGTGCTCGACTCTGCTCTGCTGCAGGACATCATCGGCGGGCACGACGCGAACGATGCCACCTCGCTGGCCGAGCAGTGGCCCTCCTTTGCCGCGGCTGCTCGCGAGGGCGCCCGCGGGGACGTGCTGAAGGGGCTCAAGGTCGGTGTGATCACGGAGCTGCCGGACAGCGGCTTCCAGCCGGGCGTGGCCGAGTCGTTCCGCTCGGCGCTGGCCGCCATGGAGGCTCAGGGTGCAGAGATCGTCGAGATCAGCGCGCCCCACTTCGAGTACGGTGTCGCCGCCTACTACCTGATCCTTCCGGCAGAAGCCTCCAGCAACCTCGCCAAGTTCGACTCGGTGCGCTTCGGTCTCCGGGTGACCCCCGACGGTGGCGCCACGGTGGAGGACGTCATGGCGGCCACCCGCGAGGCCGGATTCGGCGAGGAGGTTAAGCGCCGCATCATCCTGGGCACGTACGCGCTGTCCGCCGGCTATTACGACGCCTACTACGGCAGCGCCCAGAAGGTGCGCACGCTCATCCAGCGCGACTTCGACAACGCATTCGAGAAGGTCGACGTGATCGCGACCCCGGCTGCTCCCACCACCGCGTTCAAGCTGGGCGAGCGCATCGGCGACCCGCTGCAGATGTACCTCAACGACGTCACCACGATTCCGGCGAACCTGGCGGGTGTACCGGGTATCACCCTGCCGTCCGGACTCGCGTCCGACGACGGCCTCCCGGTCGGCATCCAGTTCCTGGCCCCGGCCCGTGAGGATGCCCGTCTCTACCGCGTCGGCGCAGCACTCGAGACCCTGCTCGTGGACCAGTGGGGCGGCCCGCTCCTGGAGCGCGCCCCGCGGCTGCCGGGCGAGATCACTCACGAAGGCGAGGCACGCTGATGGCCGACAAGCTGATGGACTTCGACAAAGCCCTCGAACTGTTCGAGCCGGTGCTCGGCTTCGAGGTGCACGTCGAGCTCAACACGCGCACGAAGATGTTCTCCTCGGCGCCGAATCCCGCACATCCGGACAACCACGACGCCGGACCCAACACGCTGGTCGCCCCGGTGGACATGGGGCTGCCGGGATCCATGCCCGTGGTGAACGCACAGGCGATCGAGTCCTCGATCAGCCTGGGCCTCGCCCTCGGCTGCTCGATCGCACCGTCGAGCCGGTTCGCGCGGAAGAACTACTTCTATCCGGACCTCGGCAAGAACTACCAGATCTCGCAGTACGACGAGCCGATCGCCTTCGAGGGTTCCGTGGAGATCGAGCTGGAGGACGGCACGCTGGTGACCATCCCCATCGAGCGCGCCCACATGGAGGAGGACGCGGGCAAGCTCACCCACATGGGTGGTTCGACCGGCCGCATCCAGGGCGCTGAGTACTCCCTCGTCGACTACAACCGTGCGGGTGTGCCCCTGGTGGAGATCGTCACCAAGCCGATCTTCGGTGCCGAGCACCGTGCGCCCGAGTACGCGAAGGCCTATGTCGCCACGATCCGCGACATCGCGAAGGCCCTCGGAATCTCTGAGGCGCGTATGGAGCGCGGGAATCTGCGGTGCGACGCGAACGTCTCGCTGCGTCCGCGCGGCCAGGAGAAGCTGGGAACGCGCACCGAGACGAAGAACGTCAACTCGATGCGCTCCGTCGAGCGTGCCGTACGCTACGAGATCCAGCGTCAGGCCGCGATTCTCGCCGACGGCGGGATCATCACCCAGGAGACGCGACACTGGCACGAGGACACCGGTCAGACCTCGGCGGGGCGCCCCAAGTCCGACGCCGATGACTACCGCTACTTCCCGGAGCCCGACCTGGTCCCCGTGCAGCCGTCTGCTGAGCTGATCGAGCGCCTCCGCGCCGCGCTACCTGAGGCCCCGGTGGCCCGTCGTCGCCGGCTCAAGGCGGAGTGGGGCTTCACCGACCTCGAGTTCCAGGACGTCAGCAACGGTGGTCTGCTCGACCAGGTCGCGGCCACGATCGCCGCGGGCGCCGCTCCGGCATCAGCCCGCAAGTGGTGGACGGGTGAGATCACCCGCATCGCCAACGCGTCGGAGCGCGACGCGGCGGATCTGGTGTCGCCGGAGCACGTCGCCGCGCTCCAGCAGCTGGTCGATGAGGGTACGCTCACCGACAAGCTGGCGCGCCAGGTTCTGGAAGGCGTCATCGCCGGCGAGGGCGACCCGCAGACGGTCGTCGACGCACGCGGCCTTGCTGTCGTCTCGGACGACGGCGCACTCATCGCCGCGATCGATGAGGCACTGGCCGCGCAGCCGGACGTCCTGGAGAAGATCCGCGACGGCAAGGTGCAAGCAGCGGGCGCCGTGATCGGCGCTGTCATGAAGGCCATGAAGGGCCAGGCGGACGCCGCACGCGTGCGCGAACTCGTGCTGGAGCGCGCGGGCCAGGCCTGACCCGTCACCCACGATGCGGGGTCCGCCTGAGGGCGGGCCCCGCATCGTCTCTCCAACCGCCGCCCGATGTCGGTGGCCCGAGGGAGGATGGAGATATGGGACGAGGTGATGGCAGTGGTCGCATGGTCTCAGGACCACGTGCCGACGACACCGGCACGGGCATCCTCCATGTCGACATGGATGCGTTCTACGCATCGGTGGCGGTGCTCGATGATCCCTCGCTCGCGGGCAAGCCCCTGATCATCGGTGCGCCGGAGGGACGGTCGGTGGTCTCCAGCGCCTCCTACGAGGCCCGACGATTCGGCGTTCGCGCGGCGATGCCGGTGAGCCAGGCGTTGCGTCTCTGCCCGTCCGCCATCGTCGTGTCGCCGGACTTCCACCGCTTCGTGGAGGTCTCCCGTCAGGTCATGGCGATGTTCCGCGACGTCACGCCGCTGGTCGAGCCCCTCTCCATCGACGAGGCCTTTCTCGATGTGCGCGGAGCTCGGCGGTTGTGGGGCTCACCGCGCGAGATCGCTCAGAACCTCCGGGCGCGTGTTGCACGCGAAGCCGGCATCACATGCAGCATCGGCGTCGCCGCGACGAAGCACGTGGCCAAGATGGCCTCGACGGTGGCCAAGCCCGACGGCCTACTGGTCGTGCCGGACTGGGCCACGGATCAGTTCCTCGCACCCCGTCCCGTCAGCGCCATCTGGGGAGTCGGGCCGAAGGCGGCTGAGACGCTGTCCTCCCGCGGCATCCGTACGGTGGCCGACATCCGTGCGGGCACGGAGCACCAGCTCGTGCGCGCGCTGGGCCAGGCCATGGGGGAGCAGGTGTGGCGTCTGGCGCACGGGATCGATCCGCGGCCGGTCTCCACGGAGCGCGTGGAGAAGAGCATCGGTCATGAGGAGACCTTCGAGCAGGATGTCACCGATCACGCTCTGCTGCGCAGTGAGTTCCGGCGCCTGGCGGATCGTGTCGCGGCGCGACTGCGCTCGGCGTCTCTTGAGGCGCGAACGGTCGCCGTGAAGGTGCGCTTCGATGACTTCACCACCCTCAGCCGGTCGCAGACGCTCGCAGAGCCCACCGACGTCGGGCGCAGAATCGGGGAAGCGGCGTGCGAGCTGTTCGGCTCGATCGATGTGCAGGCCCCTGTCCGCCTGATCGGCGTCCGCGCGGAGAGGCTGCAGAAGGCCGGCGGCGGAGGCCTCGGCCTCTGGGACGATGACGCGGACTGGCGCGCTGTGGACACGGCACTGGATGGAGCGACGGCACGCTTCGGAAACGGCGCCTTGACACGGGCTTCTGCGCTGGGACGCCGTGATCGGTACGCCCAGCCGCAGGCACGCAGCCTCGACGAGGGGTAGATCCGCGGCCCGCGTCGCCGCGATCACGGATGCGGCGACGGCGTGTGCGGGGTACGGTGGAGGCATGCCCAACCTCGCACTGGAACTCGGCAAGCTCACGGCCTCCTCGGGCGTCGCCAGCGTCTACGGAGAGCAGCAGGACGTCGACGGAGTCCGCGTCATCCCCGTCGCCGCCACCTGGAGCGGCTTCGGGGCGGGCGAGGACGAGGAGAGGGGCTCCGGCGGCGGTGGGGGCGGCGTGTCCCTTCCCGTCGGCGCCTACATCCGCCGTGGCGACGACATCCGCTTCGAGGCGAATCTGATCTCGCTGCTGGTGGTGGGCATTCCGTTCGTCTGGGTCGCTGGTCGCGCCCTCGCACGCATCATCCGTGCCCTCAAGCGCTGACACTTCCGCGTCGCAACCGGATCCACTGGATCACGCGCTCCGCAGAGCCGTGGCCAGCGTGATGGCGCTCGTGGGAGATCGGTCGCGAGCAAGTGTTCTGATCGATGGCCGCAGCGGTGCGGGCAAGAGCAGCTTGTCTCGCCGGCTGGCAGATGCCTGGCCGCGGCCACGGCCTACCGTGCTGCCTCTTGACGCGGTCTACCCGGGCTGGGACGGTCTCGACGCAGGAGCCGAGGCCGTGATCCGCGACATCCTTGTGCCGCGCTCTCTCGGCGAGGATGGCCGAGTGAGCGGCTGGGACTGGGCACAGGATCGGCCCGCGGGGTTCTCCGCCGCGCCGCACGACCGGGGCCTCATCGTCGAGGGGTGCGGGATCCTGCGCGCCGAGTCCGCGCCGCTCGCCGACGTGACCGTCTGGCTGGAAGCCCCCGCAGCGACGCGGCGCGAGCGTGCGCTCGATCGGGACGGCGATGCGTACCGACCCCATTGGGACCGGTGGGCGGCGCAGGAGGATGAGCACATCCACCGTCACGATCCGCAGGCGCTGGCCGATCTCGTCCTCACGCTCCCCTGAGACACCCTGCCGCGCGCCGACCGTAGCGAGAGTCGTCAGGAGCTTGCGACCACGACCTGCTCGAGCTGGTAGCCGAGCCATTCGTAGATGCCGACAATGGGGCTGTCCGGATCCAGCACGGCAGGCGCGGGATCCGACCCGGGACCACCTGCAGCGATCCCGAGCCGTGAGGCCAGCACGAGCCGCAGGGCGGACAGAGTGCGCATCCATGCGGGCGCAGTGTGCGCATCGAGGAGGATCGCGGCAGGATCCTGCGTTGAGGCTCGATCGGCCTCGGCCAGAGCATCGGCGACGACGGTGGCGTCGTGCTGCCGCCGGGTCACGCTGTCGGCCTCGGTGAGCCGCCGGAACTCCCTGCTGGCTTCATCGTCGTCCGGGTAGACGCTCGGGGCGAGCCGCGCCAGAGCGGGATCGTCTGCCGCTGACCCCTGCTGCAAGACATCGGTGAACTGAGCCACGAGGTCGGAGAGCACCGCTCGCTCCTGCGCGGACAGGGTGAACTGGCCGGGGGTCACTGCGGTGCCTGCCGAACTGTCGCCCAGAGCCCATAGTCGTGCATCGCCTGCGCGTGCAGCTCCATCTGTTCCCGTGCCCCTTCAGCCACCACGGCATGACCGTCGTTGTGCACGCGTAGCATCAGCGTGTTCGCCTTCTCGGCGCTGAAGCCGAAGTAGTCGCGGAAGACCTTCACGACGTAACTCATCAGGTTCACCGGGTCATCCCACACCACTGTCTGCCAGGGGCGTCCCGGTGATGCGGTCTCCTCCGTGCGCTCGTCCTGCTGCTGGGCGACGTCCGGGAATGCGAGTGCGGTCATGCCCACCCCAGTTCATGCAGCCGTTCGTCGTCTATGCCATAGAAGTGGGCGATCTCATGGACGAGCGTTGTGTGGACCTCGTCGCGCAGCTCCGCGAGTGAATCGACGGCCTGCAGATGCGGTTCACGGTAGACGATGATCCGGTCTGGCAGATCCCCCAGGCCGTATCGCTCGCGCTCGGTCAGCGCCAGGCCGTCATAGAGGCCGAGCAGGTCGAGAGACCCGTCCTCGGGGCGGTCCTCGACCACGAACACCACGTTATCGAGTCCGTCGACCATGTCGTCGGGTAGAAGGTCGAGTTCTTCGATGACGAGCGCTTCGAACGCCGTCGCGTCGAGGTCAATCATCCTTCGAGCGTACCCATATCCGGCGGTCGGCGTCGTCGCTCGCGCGGCTGCGGCCCCACACTGTCGGCGACGTTGCCTACGATGGCTGGATGAGGGCGCGGGATGAGGACACAGAGACGGCAGCGACACTGAGCACGCCCAGCGGTGCGGAGGAGACGTACCGCGCGCGCACCGGGGCGGACGGCTCCGCACCGCGCGTGCTGGTGCTCGGTGCGACGGGATATCTCGGCGGGCGCCTCGTGCCACGACTGCTGGCTGCCGGCTATCGCGTGCGAGCACTCACTCGGGGGGCCACGCGCCTCGAAGGCGCCCCCTGGCGCGACGACGTCGATGTCGTCGACGGCGACGCCACCGATCCGGGCGCCCTGGCGCGCGCCCTCGATGGCGTCGACATCATCTACTACCTGATTCACTCCATGTCGGCCGGCCGGGATTTCGCGGAGCTCGATCGGCGCATCGCTCGTGCGGTGGGGGCAGCGGCGGAGCGAGCCGGGGTGAAGCAGATCATCTACCTCGGCGGACTGCACCCGCGCGATGTGCCGCTCTCGCCGCATCTGAACTCGCGTCGCGAAGTGGGGGAGATCCTCCTCGCAGCCGAGACGCCGACGCTGGTGCTGCAAGCGGGCGTGGTGATCGGTTCCGGCTCCGCCTCCTTCGAAATGATCCGCCATCTCACCGAAGTCCTTCCGGTGATGCCGGCGCCGCGGTGGGTTCGAAACCGCATACAGCCGATCGCGGTGCGTGACGTGCTGCACTACCTGCTGGCTGCGGCGAAGCTCCCGGAACCGGTCAATCGTGCCGTCGACATCGGCGGTCCGGATGTGCTCCGCTACGGGCAGATGATGAACGCCTATGCGGTGGTGGCGGGCCTTCCGCAACGGCGGATCATCGCATTGCCGGTACTCACGCCGCGCCTGGCGTCTCTCTGGGTTGGACTGGTGACACCGGTGCCGCAGCGCATCGCCCGACCGCTCGTGGAGTCGCTGCAGCAGGAGTGCATCATGCAGGATGACGTGATCGACACGCTGATCCCGCCGCCGGCGGCCGGTCTGACCACCTATCGAGACGCTGTTCGGCTGGCGCTGTGACGCATCGAGATGGATGCCGTGGAGACCAGTTGGGTGGATGGGCGCGTGCCGCGTGCACCGAGTGACCCCATGCCCAGTGACCCGGACTGGTCCGGTCGCACGGTCTTCGTCGACGCTCGCGAACGAACGACGCAGGCGTCACCCTCGGCGGTCTGGCGCGTGATCAGTCAGATCGGTGGTGCGCGCGGCTGGTACTCAGCATCGATCCTGTGGGCGCTGCGCGGTGTCATGGACCGGCTGCTCGGGGGAGTGGGACTCCAACGAGGGCGACGGTCGCGATTGACGGTCCGGGTGGGCGATGCGATCGACTTCTGGCGGGTCGAGGCCGTGGAACCGGGGCGGCTCCTGCGACTGCGTGCGGAGATGCGGGTGCCGGGCGATGCCTGGCTGGAGCTGTCGGTCGACCCGACGCCGGACGGCGGCGCCACCTACCGTCAGCGTGCGGTGTTCTTCCCTCGCGGCCTGTCGGGCCGGCTCTACTGGCTCTCGATGCTGCCGTTCCACGGCTTGATCTTCGCCGGTATGGTCAACGAGATCATCGCGGACTCGGAGGGGACTCAGAGTGGGTCTCGCTGACCGGAGACGTGCCGCACGGGCCTGGGAAGGGAGACTCCTCTGAAACGGAGAATCCCCGGAGCCGAACGGCTCCGGGGATTCATCTGGGTGAGTAACGGGGCTTGAACCCGCGACCTCCTGGACCACAACCAGGCGCTCTACCAACTGAGCTATACCCACCGTGTCCCCGCCTCAGCGGGGCAACTCGTCTATTCTGTCACAGGTTCGGACCGAACGATGACACGACGGCTTCCGACACGGCCTTCGCCTGGTCCGAAGTTGGCCCCGGATCAGGCACGAATACGGCGCGACGATAATATTCGAGTTCTCGAATGGACTCGAGGATGTCGGCGAGTGCGCGGTGACCACCATCCTTTTCGGGGGCCTGGAAGTACGCGCGTGGGTACCACCGTCGAGAGAGCTCCTTGATGCTGGAGACGTCTACGTTGCGGTAGTGCAGGTGACGGTCGACGCGGGGCATGTACTTGGCGATGAACATACGATCGGTGCCGATGGTGTTCCCGGCCAGCGGGGCCTTGCCCTCCATCGGGACGAAGCGGCGGATGTACTCGAGCGACAGGTACTCGGCCTCGGCCACGCTCACGCCATCGGGGATCTCCTCGATCAGCCCGGATGTGGTGTGCATGTTGGTGACGAACTCGTTCATGTTGGCCAGCGCCGAGTCGTTCGGCTTGATGACCACGCGGAACCCGGGATCGATGAGATTGAGCTCGAAGTCGGTGATGACGATCGCGATCTCGACGAGTTCGTCGACGGCGAGGTCGAGTCCCGTCATCTCGCAGTCGATCCAGACGAGCCGGTCATTCTCGGCAGCAGAAACCATGCTCACATCCTAGTCGCGGCATATTCGGGCAGCCGAGAGACGGCCGCCCTGGAACGCGCTTCTGGCGGGGATGTGGTCCCCCAGAGGTGATTCGAACACCTGACCGGCGGATTAGAAGGCCGCTGCTCTATCCACTGAGCTACTGGGGGTCGTGCCACCAGAGTATCGGTTCCGGCGACGAGCCGGTGAACGGCTGCCGGCGTCGTGGTGTGCGCCCCCGGAACCGCAGACGCGAGTGTGTCGATGAGGGCCACTTCACATCCAGCGCAGGCAGTCGCAGGCTTCATCTGCGCTCCAGAACTCGCCCACCTCGCGGAAGCCGCCGACGGCGGCGTCGAAGCGGCGAGCCTGGAAACGGGTGCCCGCAGCACGGGCAACGGCCCGGATCTGCCCGAGCACCCGACCGTCTGCCGCGATCACACGCCAGGCGTTCTCGGCCACGGGAAGCAAGCGCTCCCGGACGGTGGTATGCAGGCGCGGCGCGAACCGGGCGGAACTGATGGTGGCGGACATGTGCGTCTCCCTTCTGAGGGCAACGTTAGGCGGGGCCTCGGACATTGCCGCGGGCCGACGTCGTCCCTCCTCCACAGGCGGGCCGATGCGGCGATCGATCCCGCTTTCCCCGATCACTGGCGGTTCGCTTCGCCGGGGCGCGCAGCATGGAACCGATCCGGCGCCGACTCGGGCACGACGGCGCCGGATCACCGGCGGAAGGTCCGCCCTGAAGGGAGAGAAATGACGGAGAACATCACCGTGGTCGGCAACGTTGCGTCCGAGCCGCGACAGGCGGTCAGCGGAGCCGGGGCGACGTACACCTCGTTCCGGCTCGCAACAGACAACCGCAGGTATGACCGGGCGACCGGAGAGTGGATCGACGGCACGCCGAACTGGTTCACGATCTACGTCTGGAGAGCCCTCGGCGAGAACGCCCTCGCCTCCGTCCGGACGGGCGATCGTGTGCTGATCTCGGGCAGGTTGCGTCTACGCGCGTGGACGGATGGGGATCGCCGGGGGACGGCCGCCGAGATCGACGCGGACGCGATGGGTCCCGACCTGCGCTGGGGAACGACGACCTTTCATCGTGCACGGCGTCTGGCGGCGACGGATCCGGACGAAGGCATCGACGTGCCACCCGCTTCGATGGCGCTGACGGACATCGAGGCTCCGCCGGTCGACGCCCAGGATGAGCCGGCAGCTTCGGGGGCGCAGGCGGAACAGTGGGCGGCGACGGCAACCCCGTTCTGAGCGGGCGCGCGGCCGGGCGGGGGAGACGTGGCCCGGTACGAGTACGAGCTGGTGCCGGGCGAAGGAACACGGGTTGCGGCGCTCGGCGATGTGCGAAGGGACACGGGTAGCGGCGCTCAGCAGGTTGACGGGTGGGAACCATAGACTCGCGGGGTGACTCGTCTCCCGCGCCGAACGCTGACCGCCACCGCTCTCCCCGCCGTGATCGCGATCACGGGGATGCTGCTGCTTGCCGGCTGCACTCCCACGGAGAGTGCCGATCCCGCGCCTGCATCGTCCGATACCGTCGCACCGGAAGCCGCCGCAACCGCGCAGCCGAGCGAGGCTGCGTCCGAGGAGCCGGCTGCCCCTGCTGCTCCCGCCGCATTCGTGCCCGATGGGAACGCCGCGGCGAACCTTCCCATCTTCACCCAGACGGTTGCAGCAGTCTGGGCATCGGATGCGAAGGACCAGGGGCGGGCATACATCGACGCTCTCGTGGCTGTGGGATTCGACAAGGCGGCGATGCAGGTGACTGCTGACCGCACCACGATCGGCGACCCGGCGGAGAGTATCCAGTTCTCGGTGGTCTTCGCCGGCGAGTGTCTGGTCGGCCAGGTCGGGCCGGCCACGGGCGAGCCCCACACCGTGATCGCCCCCGTGCTGAGCACGGGCGCCTGCCTCGTCGGCGGAACGCGACCCATCGACTGGTGACCGCGCCCGTCCCGCTGCGGCGGTGCAGCCGGGTCGTGATCGACGGCGCGGACGCGCGGCCGGCTCGCCGGGCCTTTCCCTGGCTGCGCCGGTAGACTCGGATCCGGTGCGCGGTTGGTCGCGCACCGGCAGACTTCGCCGCGACAGTGCGGCGCGATCAACACCCATCACACAAAGGGACGTGAACCAGGTTTGGCTGAATACATCTACCAGATGGTGCGAGCTCGCAAGGCCGTCGGTGAGAAGCTCATCCTCGACGACGTAACGATGGCGTTCCTCCCGGGCGCCAAGATCGGCATGGTCGGCCCGAACGGTGCCGGTAAGTCGACGATCCTCAAGATCATGGCCGGGCTGGACACGCCGTCCAACGGTGACGCGACGCTCACCCCGGGCTTCTCGGTGGGCATCCTCATGCAGGAGCCCGAGCTGGACGAGGACAAGACGGTGCTGGAGAACATCCAGTCCGGCGTCGCCATCAAGGCCAAGCTCGACCGCTTCAACGAGATCTCCGCGCTCATGGCGGATCCCGACGCCGACTTCGATGCGCTGCTGGCCGAGATGGGACAGCTGCAGGAGGAGATCGACGCCGCCGACGCATGGGACCTCGACGCGCAGCTCGAGCAGGCCATGGATGCGCTTCGCACCCCGCCCGGGGACGCTGACATCAAGAACCTCTCGGGTGGTGAGAAGCGCCGCGTCGCCCTGGCCAAGCTGCTCCTGCAGAAGCCCGATCTGCTGCTCCTGGACGAGCCCACCAACCACCTGGACGCGGAGAGCGTGCTGTGGCTGGAGCAGCACCTGCAGAAGTACCCCGGCGCTGTCATCGCCATCACCCACGACCGCTACTTCCTCGACCACGTGGCCGAATGGATCGCCGAGGTCGACCGTGGCCGTCTGATCGGCTACGAGGGCAACTACTCCACCTACCTGGAGAAGAAGCAGGAGCGTCTGGCCATCCAGGGCAAGAAGGACGCCAAGCTCGCCAAGCGCCTCTCCGAGGAGCTCGAGTGGGTGCGCTCGAACGCCAAGGGCCGTCAGGTCAAGTCGAAGGCGCGTCTGGCCCGCTACGAGGAAATGGCGGCCGAGGCGGAGCGGACGAAGAAGCTCGACTTCGAGGAGATCCAGATCCCCGCGGGTCCGCGTCTCGGCAACATCGTGATCGAGGCGAAGAACCTGAAGAAGGGCTTCGACGGCCGCTCGCTGATCGACGGACTCAGCTTCTCGCTGCCGCCGAACGGCATCGTCGGCGTCATCGGCCCGAACGGTGTGGGTAAGACCACGCTGTTCAAGACGATCGTCGGTCTTGAGCCCCTGGACGGCGGTGACCTGAAGATCGGTGAGACGGTCAAGATCAGCTACGTCGACCAGTCCCGGGCGAACATCGATCCGGAGAAGACGCTGTGGGAGGTCGTCTCTGACGGCCTGGACATCATCACCGTCGGCAAGACCGAGATTCCCTCGCGTGCCTACGTTTCCAAGTTCGGCTTCAAGGGACCGGACCAGCAGAAGAAGGCTGGTGTGCTCTCCGGTGGTGAGCGCAACCGCCTGAACCTGGCGCTGACGCTGAAGGAGGGTGGCAACCTGCTGCTCCTCGACGAGCCCACCAACGACCTGGATGTCGAGACACTCTCGAGCCTGGAGAACGCGCTGCTCGAGTTCCCGGGCTGCGCCGTGGTCATCACCCACGACCGCTGGTTCCTGGACCGCATCGCGACGCACATCCTGGCCTACGAGGGCACCGACGAGAAGCCCGACCAGTGGTACTGGTTCGAGGGCAACTTCGAGTCGTACGAGGAGAACAAGATCGCCCGCCTCGGTGCCGACGCGGCCAAGCCGCACCGCTCGACGCACCGGAAGCTCACGCGTGACTGACAGCGTGCGTCTGCACGTTCCCATCCACCTCCGGTGGGGTGATCTCGACGCGTTCAACCATGTGAACAACACGTCGATGCTGAAGCTCCTGGAGGAGGTCCGGGTCCGGGCGTTCTGGCGCCCGGGTCCCGGTGAGGAGGCGCCGGATACGGCGGTGCTGGACTCGGGGATCTCCGCCGGACTGCTCACGCTGATCGCGCGGCAGGAGATCGAGTACCTCGCTCCGGTGCCGTATCAGCGCAATCCGCTCGACGTGCAGATGTGGTTCTCGAAGCTGGGCGGATCCAGCATGGAGATCTGCTACGAGGTCTACTCGCCCGCCGACGGTGCGGATCAGACGCTCTATGCGCGGGCAACGTCTGTCGTTGTGATGGTCGACGCCGAGTCGGGCCGGCCGGTCCGCTTGGACGATGAGCAGCGCGCCGCGTGGAGTCCCTACCTCGGCGAGCCGATCACATACACGCATCGACGGTGAACATGCACGAACCCCCGGGTAGAGATCATCCCCGGGGGTTCGTCCGTTACCGTGCGGTCGATGCCGGCTTAGCGCGTGTCAATGTCGGGGACGCGCACCATCAGTTCCTGCGCCACCGTGGCGACGAGCAGTAGTTGTGCCGTGGGTAGATGTCGTGTGCTCCTATGCGGTTGATGCCGGCTTAGGGCGTGTCAGTGTGGGGGACGCGCGCCACCAGTTTCTGGGTCACCGAGGCGACGAGCAGTGCCGTGGGTGGATGCCGTGTGCCGCTGTGCGGTCGGTGCCGGCTTAGGGCGTGTCGGTGTGGGGGACGCGTACCGTCAGTTCCTGGGTCATCGAGGCGACGAGCGGAAGTTGTGCCATGGGTGGATGTCGTGTGTCCCTGTGCGGTCGGTGCCCGCTTAGGGCGTGTCAGTGTGGGGGACGCGCACCGTCGGTTCCTGGGTCATCGAGGCGACAAGCAGAAGTGGTGCCATGGGTGGATGCCGTGTGCCGCTGTGCGGTCGGTGCCCGCTTAGGGCGTGTCAGTGTCGGGGACGCGCACCATCAGTTCCTGCGCCACCGTGGCGACGAGCAGTCCGTCACGCGTGTAGATGCGCCCGGTGGACAGGCCCCGTCCGCCCCGCGCGCTCGGGGACTCCTGGGCGTAGAGCAGCCAGTCGTCCACTCGGGCGTCACGGTGCCACCACATCGCGTGGTCCAGGCTCGCCACTTTCAATCCGGGAGTGGCCCACGGAACACCGTGGGCACGCAGGACCGAATCCTGGATGGTGAGGTCGCTCATGAACGCCAGCGTGGCCCGGTGCAGCCAGGCGTCGTCGGGCATCGTGGCTCGTACACGGAACCACAGCGCCTGATGGGCGACGTGAGCGCCGTCGACGCGCAGGTGGATCGGTGCATCGACGTAGCGGGTCTCGATCGGGTGCTCGGTGAAGAAGCGGTGACGTCCATCTCCGGGATCCAGGTCTCGCACGAGGGCGAGTGCATCGGGCAGATCCTCCGGCTGCGCGATGCCGGACGGCATCTCTTCCTGGTGTTCGAGGCCCGGCCCCGGATCCTGGAACGACGCGATCATGGAGAAGATCGGACGCCCGTCCTGATACGCCTGCGCGCGACGGGTCGAGAACGAGCGACCGTCGTGGATCCGATCCACGGCCAGGGTGAGCCCCTGCGCGGCATCGCCCGGTCGCAGGAAGTAGCCGTGCATGGAGTGGACGACGCGGCCCGGATCCAGCGTGCGCTGCGCCGCCACCACCGACTGCGCGAGCACCTGCCCGCCGAAGATGCGGCCGTGCGGCATCGGCAACGAATGCCCGGTGAAGATGTCCTCCGTGGTCCGCGCGTCGGAACCCGCCAGATCCAGCACGTCGATCATCGCGGCGACGGATGCCGCCGGGTCGTAATCGCTCACTCGTCCTCCTCCGGAGCCCGTCTCAGGCACCGTTGTTAGTGTAGACAAGTGCCCCACAGCCTCCTTCTCGCCGACACTCAGACGGCCGCCGATTTCCTCACGTTCGCGGGCCGCGCGGCGCGGATCGCGGACGAAGGGATCCGGCTGCAAGCAGCAGGTGGCGTGCTGCGCATGTCGGCGGCGACCCTCGCACCGCAAGGGCTCCTGGATGCGACACCCACGGTGATCGGCATGCGCATCCTCGCGGCGGATCCCGAGCTCGTGTGCGACATCACGGTGCCCGCGCAGTCCTTGCAGCGCGACCCGGTCAACGAAGCGGCGATCGCACTGCCGGAGACAGCCCTGAACCCGGCGTGGACGGGCGTCGCACCGCCGCAGGCCGGGTGGGAGCTCATCGGAACGATCTCGGCGGAGCATCTGTCGGCTCTGGCCTCGCACGGCATCTCCATCGTGGCCGGACGGGTACCCTCCGGCACCGGCGAGGAGATCGTCCGCTCGGTTCGCGCCTCTGTCTGGGGGCCGCTGGATGACACGCTGTTCGACGCGCCGCGCGGGGTGGCTTTCACCGCGGATGCGCTGGGCTTCATCTCCTCCCGGAGGCCAGGGGAGGAAGCCGCTGTTTTCCGCGCGGGACGCTGGACCCGTTTCTCCACGCCGGGAGGCCACGTGCTCTCGCGGGGGCCCGCGCGGGTCGGCCTCACCGATGTTCGCCGGACGGGTGCCGCCGTCTGACGTCTCCCGGGCCGGAGGTCCCGGCGCTGGCCCGCACCACACGGCGGCGAGTGCCGGCACATGCGCGCGGAACAGCCACCTGGTCTCGTCGGGAGCGGTGTCGGCGTCGGGCGGTGTTGAATCGGACCGCTCTCGCAGGGGGAGACGGTTGTATGAGCGGGGCGGTGTCGGCGTCGGGTGGGGTGTCAAATTGGGCCGCTCTCGCAGGGGGAGCCGCTCGTGTGAGCGGAGTGGTGTCGGCGTCGGGCGGTGTTGAATCGGGCCGGCCTTGAAGGAGAGACGCTCGTGTAAGCGGGACAGCCCAAAGCCATCGCGGAAGCGGTGGCGGCAACACGACGATGGCGGAGATCGGGGAGCGGACCGCGGATCTCTCCGGCCTGGCGCTAGTGCTGGGCGAGCGCGCGCCCAACCTGGCGCCCCGAGAACAGGCAACCGCCGACGAACGTGCCCTCCAGAGCCCGATAGCCGTGCACGCCGCCCCCGCCGAAGCCGCTCGCCTCGCCCGCCGCGAACAGACCGCGGATCGGCTCACCGGCGCCGTCCAGTACACGCCCGTTGAGATCGGTTTCGAAGCCGCCGAGCGACTTCCGGGTCAGCACGTGGAGCTTGACGGCGATCAACGGTCCCGAGGCCGGATCCGTCAGCCGGTGCGGCGCTGCCGTGCGTATGAGCCGGTCGCCGCGGTATGCGCGTGCGGAGCGGAGCATCGCGATCTGCGCGTCCTTCGTGAAGTCGTTCGCCATCTCGCGATCGCGAGCCTCTACCTCGCGCACCACCTGGTCGCGCTCGAGCGCCTCGCCTCCGGGAAGCTCCTGCATGCGATCGATCAGCCGATCGAGGGAGGACTCCACGACGAAGTCCTCGCCGCGGTCCAGGAACGCCTGCACGGGACCCGGCGCGCCGCCGGAGAGGCGCGTGGTGGCCAGAAGTCTGAGGTCCTTTCCCGTGAGGTCGGGGTTCTGCTCGCTGCCGGAGAGCGCGAACTCCTTCTCCACGATCTTCTGGGTCAGGATGAACCAGGAGTGATCGTGGCCGGTGCGCCGCAGGTGCTCAAGAGTGCCCAGTGTGTCGAAACCGGGAAACAACGGAACCGGCAGGCGGTGTCCCGTGGCATCCAGCCAGAGCGAGGACGGCCCGGGGAGGATTCTGATGCCGTGCCCGGGCCAGACCGGATCCCAGTTGCGGATTCCCTCGACGTAGTGCCACATCCGATCGCCGTTGATGAGGTTCCCGCCGGCCGCGGCACCGACGGCCTGCATCGACCCGTCCACATACGCGGGCACTCCGGTGAGCATTTCGACCGGCGGAGTTCCGAGGCGCTGCGGCCAGGCGGCACGCACGAGGTCGTGGTTTCCTCCGATGCCACCGGAGGCGATCACGACGGCATCGGCCACGATGTCGAACGCGCCGACCACTTCGCGGGATGTCGCGATTCCGCGCGCGGCGCCACTGGGGGAGAGGATGTCCCCCGACGCTCCCGTGACGGCACCGTCGGTCACGGCCAGGGTCGTCACCCGGTGGCGGGGCAGGACGGTCACGGAGCCCCCGATCTCGGCCTCGTCCACGTAGTCCGTGAACGGCTGGACGATGCCGGCTCCGGTGCCCCAGGTGATGTGGAATCGGGGTACCGAGTTTCCCGGCCCGAGTGCCGTGTAGCCGCCCCGCTCCGCCCACCCGACGATGGGGAAGAACCCTACGCCCAGGGAACGCAGCCAGGAGCGTTTCTCGCCCGCGGCGAACTGCAGGTACGCCTCGGCCCAGGCACGTGGCCAATGATCCTCCGGGCGGTCGAATCCGGCGGTGGCGAACCAGTCCTGCCGTGCCAGCTCCAGGCTGTCGTGGACCCCCATGCGTCGCTGTTCCGGGGAGTCGATGAAGAAGAGCCCGCCGAAGGACCACCATGCCTGACCGCCCAGGTTGGTTCGTGGTTCCTGATCGACGATCGTGACGCGCTTGCCGGCACGAGCGGCCTCCCGAGCGGCGACGAGGCCGGCAAGACCCCAGCCGATGATCAGGACGTCAGTGCGGTGAACGCTCACAGATTCTCCTTCGGCCGCGGCTTTCCCCTGACGCTATCGGGTGTGGGGCACTCAGTGGAACAGGCCCGCGCGATACGATCGACCTCGTTCCTCTCGTCGTATGCGCCCACCACGCGCTCGCGCCCGTGCGCACGACGGACTGTTCACGAGACATGGGAGATGGATGCGGCGATGAAGGCGCTCATCAAGAACGAACCCGGACCGGGGCTGGCGCTGACCGATGTGCCGGAACCGGTGACCGGAGCATCGGATGTGAAGATCCGGGTGCTGCGCACCGGCATCTGCGGCACCGATCTCCACATCGAGAAATGGGATGACTGGGCGGCGAGCACGCTGCGGCCGCCGATCATCCCGGGCCACGAGTTCAGCGGCGAGGTGGTGGAGGTCGGCTCCCTCGTCCACGATGTCGCCGTGGGTGATCTGGTCTCGGGTGAAGGCCACGTCGTATGCGGGATGTGCCGGAACTGCCGTGCCGGACGGGCCCACATGTGCATCCGGACGAAGGGGGTGGGCGTCAACCGTGATGGCGCCTTCGCGGAGTACGTCGTCATCCCCGGGAAGAACGTCTGGGTCCACCAGCCCGGCACCGATCCGGATGTCGCCGCGATCTTCGATCCGTTCGGCAACGCCGTCCACACCGCGCTGAAGTTCGGCGTCGTGGGTGAGGATGTGCTCGTCACCGGCTGCGGCCCGATCGGCCTCATGGCGATCGCCGTCGCCCGCCATGTGGGCGCACGCTTCGTCGTGGCCACGGACATCTCGCAGCCGCGTCTGGAGATGGCGCTGCGCATGGGCGCGGATGCCGCCGTGGACGTGTCCCACGAGCGGGTCGCCGACGTGCAGCACACGCTCGGGATGAAGGAGGGCTTCGACGTCGGCTTCGAGATGTCGGGATCGCCTGCGGCGCTCGGCGAGATGATCGAGAACATGAACCACGGCGGGCGGATCGCCATGCTGGGCTTGCCGGCTGAGCCGTTCCCGATCGACTGGAGCAAGGTCGTCACCCACATGCTGACCCTCTCGGGCATCTACGGCCGGGAGATGTTCGAGACGTGGAACTCGATGAGTGCGATGCTGCAGTCGAGTCCTCAGCTGCGCGAACGGCTCTCGTCGATCATCTCGGACCGCTATCCGGCCTCACGCTGGCGTGAGGCGTTCGACGTGGCGGCCTCGGGCGGCGTCGGCAAGGTCATCATCGATTGGACGGAGATCTGACATGTACACGACCATGCGAGAGCAGCTCCAGCAGGAGCTGGACGGCATCGAGCAGGCCGGACTCACAAAGCGGGAGCGCGGCATCCGCGGACCGCAGGGTGCCCTGGTGGAGGTCGGAGGTTCGGAGGTACTGAACTTCTGCGCGAACAATTATCTGGGTCTCGCCGATGACCCGCGGATCGTGGCCGCTGCCAAGGCGGGGCTCGACGAATGGGGATACGGCCTGGCGAGCGTGCGATTCATCTGTGGCACGCAGGAGCAGCATCTGCAGCTGGAGCGCGCGCTGTCGGACTTCCTCGGGTACGACGATACGATCCTGTTTTCCTCCTGCTTCGACGCGAACGGCGGAGTGTTCGAGGTGCTGTTCGGCGCTGAGGACGCCATCATCTCCGATGAGCTGAATCACGCCTCGATCATTGACGGCATCCGCCTCTCCAAGGCCGCGCGCCTGCGTTACCGCAACCGCGACATGGCCGATCTGGAGGCGAAGCTGCAGGAGACCGCGGGTGCGCGGCGCCGCGTGATCGTCACCGACGGCGTGTTCTCCATGGACGGCTACATCGCCCCGCTGCAGGAGATCTGCGATCTGGCGGAGCGGTACGACGCTCTCGTCTTCGTGGACGACTCCCACGCTGTCGGCTTCGTCGGGGACAAGGGCCGCGGCACGCCGGAGCTGTGCGGTGTCGAGGGTCGTGTGGACATCACCACCGGCACGTTCGGCAAGGCGCTCGGCGGTGCGTCCGGGGGATACGTGAGCGGACACGCGGAGATCATCGCGCTGCTGCGTCAGCGGGCGCGGCCGTACCTGTTCTCCAACACCCTGGCCCCCTCGATCGTGGCGGGAACGCTGCGCACACTCGAACTCCTCACGGAGTCGGACGACCTTCGCGTGACGCTGCGCCGCAATGCCGCTCTCTTCCGGGAACTGATGACCGCGGCGGGTTTCGATCTGCTGCCCGGCGAGCACGCCATCGTCCCGGTGATGTTCGGGGATGCTCGGCTCACCGCCGACATGGCCGATGAACTGCAGCGGCAGGGCGTCTACGTGACGGCGTTCAGCTTCCCCGTCGTGCCGCGCGAGCAGGCGCGCATCCGGGTACAGCTCTCCGCGGCGCACACCGAGGAGGAGATCCATCGCTGCGTCGCGGCCTTCGTGGCGGCGCGGGACGTGGTGCGCTCCGCATGAGGTGACGGAGGGCGTCGCGTGACGCGGCGCCCTCCGCCGTCAGTGGGTCAGGCCGAGATCGGGGCGCCCTTGGGACGCGGGCCCGACACCGGTGGGTTCGAAGGTGTTGACCATTGCGTGGGCCGCGCGCTCCAGATAGTCCCAGAGCGCGACCTCGTGAATGGGCGCGAGTTCGAGGGCATCGACGGCGGTGCGCATGTGCTTCAGCCAGCGATCGCGAGCATCGGGATTGACGTGGAACGGCACGTGGCGCATGCGCAGTCGCGGGTGGCCCCGCCGCTCCGAATAGGTGGTGGGGCCGCCCCAGTACTGCTCGAGGAACATGGTCAGACGCTCGGCCGCCGGCCCGAGATCCTCCTCGGGATACATCGGCTTGAGGACCTCATCCTGCGCGACGCCCTCGTAGAAGACGTCGACCAGCTTCACGAACGTCTCGTGGCCGCCGATCTCCTCGTAGAAGCTCAGGGGTGCATCGGTCACGACTTCTCCTCGGGGGTGCTCTGGGGCCTCTTGCGCGGCTTCCAGGACGGGCGGCTCGGCTCGGTGGCCTGAACCGGCTGGGGTTTGGTCTTCGGTGGGTTCGCGCCGCGGACACGGAACGCTCCCTCGCTGCCGGTGAGCACCACCGAGGCGAGCGCCGGACGGACCGCGCCGTCCTCGGCTTCGGGCAGCTCGACGCCGTCGGCGGCAGCGAGGAGACGGGCACGGAGCTCCTGGGCGACGTCGTCGCGCGATGCGGAACGCGTGCGCATCACGACGCGGATGATCAGAGAATCGGCGGTGGCGGCCTCCAGACCCCAGGTCTCGGGCTTGCCGACGATGCGAGAGCGCCAGCGCGGCTCCTTGGCGAGGGCGGTCGCGGCCTCGTGAAGCGCGTCCTCCGCCGCCTCCAGCTCCGCCCCGCGGGGCACGGACACGTCCACGATCACGCGAGACCAGCCCTGCGACATGTTGCCGATGCGGGTGATCTCGCCGTTTCGGACGTACCAGAGGGTGCCGTTGACGTCTCGGACGTGGGTGACGCGCACGCTGACGTACTCGACGATGCCGATCGCGAGCCCCAGGTCGACGACATCGCCGATTCCCACCTGATCCTCCACGACGATGAAGATGCCGTTGAGCACGTCCTTGACGATGTTCTGTGCGCCGAAACCGAGTCCGGCACCGATGGCCGCGGTGAGCAGGGTGAGCGAGCCGAGAATGTCCGGAGCGAGGATCTGCACGGTCAGCACGATCGCGATGATCACCAGGGTGATGTTGACGATGTTCTGCAGGATGGAGCCGAGCGTACGAGTCCGCTGGACGAGACGCACCGCCGCGAGCGGCGACCGGTCGAGAGCCTGGGTGTCGTCGACGTTCGCCTTGCTCTTGGCGCCGTTGACGATGCGGGAGACCACGCGACGGATGACGAACTTGAGCAGGTACCCGATCACCGCGCACACGATGATCGTTACGACGACCCGCACGATGTTCCACCCGGCCGCGCCGAGGAACGTCAGCACCTTGTCCCAGGTGGGGATCCAGTCCGCCCAGTCCGGCGGGGTCGTCTCGGCGAGGAACATCACCCTCTGATCCTACGAGCCGAACCTCGGCGCAGCATGAGGACGCGATCGGCCCCTGCCGTGTGGCGGGGCCGATCGCGTCGGACAGGGTCGATCAGGCGTCGCGGTTCTTCAGCGCGATCGCACCGAGACCGAGCACGGCGATGACCCAGACCGCGAGGGTGAGAGCGCCCTGCCAGACGTCATCACCGCTGCCCTGCACGAGGGCGTTGCCCGCATTGCTCGGCAGGTAGCGCGCCGCCTCGGCGACCCATTCCATGCCCGGTGCCATCGCGAGCACCTGCGGGACGATGGGCAGGATGAACAGAATGCCGACCGCCACGGCGATCGCTCCGGCTCCGCTGCGCAGCAGGTAGCCGAAGCCGAGGCCGAGGAGCGCCGCGGCCACCAGGTACACGGCCGAGTACGCATAAGGCAGCACGGCGCCGGCCAGATCGCCGAAGTCCAGCGCGATGTCCGTTCCGGCGAACAGCGCGCTCACGAGAGTGACGCCCAGCACGCTGGTGACCAGGGAGACGAGGACGGTGTAGCCGATGAGCACGATCGCCTTGGCGAACAGGCTGCGGAGGCGGTCGGGTGCTGCGGTCAGGGTGGAGCGGATCATGCCCGTGGAGTACTCGCCGGTGATGAGCATGGAACCGGTGATGGTCACCAGCAGAGCGGTGAAGGCGAGTGGCATGGTGACCGCCTGCGCGATCATCGCATTGCCGCCGCCTGTGACCGGCATCTCGCTCAGGTAGTTGCGCATCGAGATGGCCATGAGCGTGGTGATGCCGAGCGAGATGACGATCGTCAGTGCCGCGGAGATCCAGGGGGAGCGCAGCGAGACGAGCTTGATTCCCTCGCTGCGGATCACTCGTCCGAGGCTCAGACGGAACGCGGAAGACGGAACGGCGGGCGCAGCGGCCGGTGCCTGCTGCGGGGCGGTGATGGTCATGCGAGCTCCTTGGTCTTGTACTCGACGGCATCGCCGGTGAGGGCCATGTATGCCTCTTCGAGCGAGCCGGTGCGCGTGGTGAGCTGGTGGATGGCGATGCCGGCGGCCGCCGCACGGTCCCCGATCCAGGCGGCGGGAGCGCCACTGACGGCCAGAGCGTTCGCGCCGGTGCGCTGGACGGTGACGGTGTCGCTGGCGAGCGCAGAGGCCAGCGCGTCGGCATGGGGAGTCTCGACCGCCACGTCCTCCTTCGTCCACGCCGCTACGAGCTGAGCGACGGAGGCATCCGCGAGCACCCGTCCCCGGCCGAGCACGATGAGGTGGTCGGCGGTCAGCGCCATCTCGCTCATGAGGTGGCTGGACAGGAGCACTGTACGCCCGGCCGCCGCGTAGCTGCGCACGAAGTCCCGCACCCAGCGCACGCCTTCGGGGTCGAGACCGTTGACGGGCTCGTCGAGGATCAGAGTGGTGGGATCGCCGAGGATGGCGCTGGCGATGCCCAGGCGCTGTCCCATGCCCAGGGAGAAGCCGCCGGCACGCTTGCGGGCCACGCTGGCGATGCCCGTGATCTCCAGCACCTCGTCGACGCGGGACACCGGGATACCGTGCGTGGCGGCCATGGCGCGCAGGTGATTGCGCGCCGAGCGGCCGGTGTGGACGGCCTTGGCGTCCAGCAGGGTCCCGACCTCGGTGAGAGGCGAGGGCGAGGTGGCGTATGCGCGGCCGTTCACCGTGGCGCGGCCCGACGTGGGGCGGTCCAGACCCACGATCATGCGCATGGTGGTGGACTTGCCGGCGCCGTTGGGGCCGAGGAAGCCGGTCACCATGCCCGGACGGACGGCGAAGGAGGCGTCGGACACCGCGGTGCGTGCGCCGTACCGCTTCGTGAGGTTCTCTGCGACGATCATGAATCCAGGCTATGAACCGGCTGTACGTCGCGAATCCGCCCCGGGTAGGGGATCGTCGCGTCGGCGTCATCCCAGAGGATGACTCGCCTGCGAAAAACCCAAACGAGTCCGAGAAACCCCGCAACGCAGGGTTTCTCGGACTCGGATGGTCTTCTCGCGGAGGTTACTCGGCGTCGCGCTCCTGCACCGCGAGCGCGCGCTCGACGACGGCGAGGTTCTCGTTCACGAGACGGCGAAGGGCCGCGGGGGCGTCGGCATTCTCCGCGAGCCAGGCGCGCGTGGCGTCACGCAGCTCCCGGTTGGCGAGCGATGCCGGGTACAGGCCCGTGATGAGGTAGTTCGCGATCTGGTACGTGCGCGACTCCCAGATCGGCAGCAGCATCTCGAAGTAGGCCGGTACGAAGGCTGCGAGGTCGTCGCGGGTGGTCGGGTTGACGAAGCCGAGCGCTGCCGAGCGCACGATGGTGTTCGGCAGATCGGCGTTGTCGATCAGTGAACTCCACGCGGCGCGCTTCGCCTCCTCACCGGGCAGCGCGGCCTTGGCCTGTGCCGCGAACTCGCCGCCCTTGGCGGTGTTGTCGGCGGCAAGGGCGGCATCGATGTCGGCGGTCGTCACCGCGCCGGCGGCGGCGAGCGCGACCAGCAGCTGCCAGGACAGGTCGGTGTCGATGCTCAGACCCTCGAAGACGATCTCGCCGTCGCGGATGGCGCGCACGCGCTCGACCTGCTCGGGCGTGGCGGCGTTCGCAGCGAGCGCCTGGACGAACTGCAGCTGGCTGTCGCTCCCGGCTTCGGCGGCCTGCGCCAGCTCCCAGAGTCCTTCGCCCACGCGGCTGCGCGCGGCGGAGCGCGTCGCGGGGTCGACATAGGAGTTCGCGGCCAGACGCAGCTGCGCGAGGGTGGTGCGCACCGTCGTGGACTCGGTCTCACGGCCGATGTTGCCCAGCACGAGCTCGATGTAGTCCGTCGCGCTCGACTCGGCGTCGCGGGTCTGATCCCACGCGGCACCCCACACCAGCGAGCGCGCGAGCGGATCGGCGATGTCACCGAGGTGCTCGATCGCGGTGCGCAGCGAACGGTCGTCGAGACGGATCTTCGCGTAGGCGAGGTCTTCGTCGTTGAGGAGCACCAGATCGGGCTGTGCGAGGCCCTTCAGCTCGGCGACATCCGTGCGGTCGCCGTCCACGTCCAGCTCCACGTGGTGGGTGCGGCGCAGCTCGCCGTCCACGACGTCGTAGAAGCCGACACCGAGGCGGTGCGGGCGGATGGTGGGGTAGTCCGCCGGCGCGGTCTGTGTGATCGCGAATCGGGTGATCTTGCCGTCCACGTCCGTGTCGATGACCGGGGCGAGAGTGTTGACGCCCGCGGTCTCGAGCCACTTCTTCGCCCACGTCGACAGATCACGACCGCTGGTGGCCTCCAGCTCCACCAGCAGGTCGCCGACCTCGGTGTTGGAGTACGCGTGCTTCTTGAAGTACGCGGCGACACCTGCGAAGAACTGCTCGATGCCGACCCAGGCGGCGAGCTGCTTGAGCACCGAACCGCCCTTGGCGTAGGTGATGCCGTCGAAGTTCACCTGGACGTCCTCCAGGTCGTTGATCTCGGCGACCACCGGGTGCGTGGAGGGGAGCTGGTCCTGGAGGTAGGCCCAGGTCTTCTCCATGGCGTTGAAGGTGGTCCACGCCTCCTTCCACTCCGTCGCCTCGGCGGTGGCGATGGTGGAGGCCCACTCGGCGAACGACTCATTGAGCCAGAGGTCGTTCCACCACTTCATCGTGACCAGGTCGCCGAACCACATGTGCGCGAGCTCGTGCAGGATCGTGACGACGCGACGCTCCTTGACGGCGTCGGTCTGCTTGCTGCGGAAGACGTACACCTCGGTGAAGGTGACGGCACCGATGTTCTCCATCGCCCCGGCGTTGAACTCAGGGACGAAGAGCTGGTCGTACTTCGCGAACGGGTACGGGTAGTCGAACTTCTCGCCGAAGTAGGCGAAGCCCTCGCGGGTCTTCTCGAAGATGTAGTCGGCGTCCATGTACTCCCACAGGCTCTTGCGGGCGTAGATGCCAAGGGGGATGGTGCGGCCGTCGCCGTTCACCAGCTCGGAGTGTGTCGACTCGTAGGGTCCGGCGATGATCGCGGTGATGTAGGAGGACATCTTCGGCGTGGGCTCGAAGCTCCACGTGGCGATGCCGTCTCCCGCGGGCACGGGCTCCGGGCTGGGGGAGTTGGACACGACCTTCCACGCGGCGGGCGCGGTGATCGTGAAGGTGAACTCCGCCTTCAGGTCGGGCTGCTCGAACACGGCGAACACACGGCGGGAGTCGGGGACCTCGAACTGCGAGTAGAGGTAGACCTCGCCGTCGACCGGGTCGACGAAACGGTGCAGGCCCTCGCCGGTGTTGGTGTACAGGCAGTCGGCGTCGATGACGAGCTCGTTCTCGGCGGCGAGGCCGTCGAGGGCGATGCGGGAGTCCGCGAACGCGGTCGACGGGTCGATCGAGCGGCCGTTCAGCGTGATCGAGTGCACCGTGCGGGCGATCAGGTCGATGAAAGTCGAGGCGCCTTCGGTCGCGGTGAAGCGCACCGTCGAACGAGAACGGAACACCTCCGCTCCGGTGGTGAGGTCGAGGACGATGTCGTACGTCTGCGTGTCGACGATCGCGCGACGCTCCTGCGCCTCGATGCGTGTGAGGTTCTCTCCAGGCACTGGGTTTCTCCCGTGTTGTGGGGTTCTGCGGCGACCGCCGCTCGGATGCGCCCGGCGCGGTGGCGCGGGCGGAGACGAAAACCAGCCTACGCCCCGCGGCCTCTCTAGGATTGAGCCATGCGCATCCACATCGCCACCGATCACGCCGGTCTCGAGTTCTCCACCCGCCTGCAGGAGCACCTGCGCGCTGCAGGTCACGACGTCGTCGATCACGGCCCGATCGAGTACGACGCCGTCGACGACTACCCCGCCTTCTGCATCCGCGCGGCCCAGGCGGTCGTGGCCGATCAGAGCTCGGGAGCCGAGGCGCTGGGCATCGTGTTCGGCGGATCGGGCAATGGCGAGCAGATCGCCGCGAACAAGGTGGCCGGCATCCGCGCGGCGCTCGCGTGGAACGAGGCGACGGCCAAGCTCGCCCGTGAGCACAACGATGCCAACGTGATCTCGATCGGTGCCCGTCAGCACACATTCGAGGAGGTCGTCTTCCTCATCGATACCTTCATCGCAACGCCCTTCAGCAATGAAGAGCGCCACGTCCGCCGGATCGCTCAGATCGCGGACTTCGAGCGGGACGGCTCGCTGCTGCCCGACCCCCGCGCCGCACGGGGGCACTGATGCCCGAGGGGCATTCCGTCCATCGCATCGCACGCCAGCTCGATCGCAACTTCGTGGGGCGTGTCATCACGGCATCCTCGCCGCAGGGGCGCTTCGCGGAAGGCGCGGCCCTGCTGAACGGCCGCGAGATGATCGGCGTGCAGGCGGTCGGCAAGCAGATGTTCACCGAGTTCGAAGGCGACCTGTGGCTGCGGGTGCACCTGGGCCTCTACGGCGCCTGGGACTTCGCCGGCGAGATCCTGGTGGATCCCACGATCGCGTCGGCCAACGGACGGATGGGACAGACCAACCAGCGAGGCACGGTCCTCGACCCCGCGCCGGCCGAGGACGCCGCGATCTATGACGACGCGGGGGAGAACTCGCTCAACTCGATCGGTGCTCCCCGTCGCGCGCGCGTCAACGTCCGCATGTCGGAGCAGACCAAGGGTCTCGCGTCCGAGCTGACCGAGTGGCCGCCGCCGCCCGTCGGTGCGGTGCGTCTGCGGCTGCTCACCGACCTCATCTGCGCAGATCTGCGCGGCCCCACTGCGTGCCAATTGCAGACTCCGGATGAAATGCTCGCAACGGTCGCGAAGCTCGGACCCGATCCGCTCGTGGGTGACACCTCCGAGGGGGAGGAGCGCTTCATCACCGCAGTTCGACGCCGCAACGTCGCCATCGGTCAGCTGCTGATGGATCAGGCGGTGGTGAGCGGAATCGGGAACGTCTATCGTGCCGAACTGCTGTACCGGGCCGGGCTCAACCCGCACAAGCCGGGAAAGTCGGTTCCCGTGGAGAACCTTCGGGCGTTGTGGCGTGACTGGGTGCAGCTGCTGGACATCGGCGTCGAGACCGGTCAGATGATGACCATGGACGATCTGGATCCCGAGGCATACCGCCGAGCGATGGCCAGCCGTGACGACCGACACTGGGTCTACCACCGCGAGGGCCTGCCGTGCCGGACGTGCGGGACCAACATCGTGATGGAGGACATGGTGGGGCGCAAGCTCTACTGGTGTCCCACCTGTCAGGCCTGAGCGCACGAGAGGATCCTCGATGAGACAGAACCCGAGCTTCGCGCTGACGGACGTCGCCGAGCTACGCCGCGTGATCGCCCGCAATCCCTGGGCGACCCTGATGAGCGACGGCCCGGACGGCCTGATCGCCTCGCACTACCCCGTGCTGCTGGAGGACGGGCGCGACGATCTGACCGTCGTGACGCACGTCGGCCGTCCCGACGATCTTCTGCATGGGCTGGGGGATCGCGAACTGCTCATGGTGTTCCAGGGCCCGCATGGCTACATCACTCCGCGCTGGTACGGCGACGTGCCGGCGGTGCCCACCTGGAACTACGTGGCGGTGCACCTGCGCGGTGTTCCCGAGATCCTCAGCACCGAGGAGAACCTGGCGGTGCTGGACCGTCTGGTCACGCATTTCGAAGCTGCGGAGCCGAACCCGCGCGGGATGTGGCAGGTGCCCAACGACGAGGCGTTCGTCCGCCGGCTGGAGCGCGGCACCGTCGGCATCCGGCTGACGCCGACCTCCGTGACCGCCAAGCGCAAGCTGAGCCAGAACCGTTCTCCGGAGATCATGGAGACGATCCTGACCGGGCTGGAAGGCGACGGACCATACGCAAACGCGGAGCTGGCCCGGGAGATGCGGCGCAGCGAGGCTGCCCGGCGTGCCGCCGTGCAGGGCGAATGAGCGCCGAGGTGTCACTTCGGCCGGCGCTCGTCCGCAACGTGCACATCCCCGGTCCCACCGCGCGGTTCCTTCCCGTGAGTGGGCCCCTCGACATCCTCGTCGACGGCGACCGGATCGCGGACATCGCCCCGGCCGGGGCGCTGCGGGCGGCGGGCCCCGTGTGGGATGCGGAGGGTCGCTGGGCCGTTCCCGGACTCTGGGACCATCACGTGCACGTCAATCCCTGGGCGCTGTTCTCGAGTCGGGTCGACGTCTCGAGCGCGACCGGTGCCCGGGAGGTCGGCGCGCGCATGGCGGCGGTGGCTCCGGATCACCGCGGCATCCGAATCGGCGTGGGGATGCGGGACGGGCTGTGGCGGCGCAGGCCCGCGCTCTCCGAGTTCGACGAGGCCACCGGAAGCGTTCCGACCTACGTAATCGGCGCTGATCTGCACTGCGTGCTGCTGAATTCGGCGGCAGCGCGGCGCGAGGGGATCGCCGTGCCGGACGACGGCATGCTGCGCGAAACCGAGGCTTTCCGTGTGCACGCGTCGCTCGATGCCATCAGCGATGACGAACTCGACGCCGCGGTGGCGGCCGCGGCTGCGCGCGCGGCATCGCAGGGGATCGTGGGCGTCGTCGACTTCGACATGGCCTGGAACATCGGCGCCTGGCAGCGACGCGGCGCGGCGGGATTCGACAGCTGGCGCGTGCGCGCCGGGGTGTATCCCCAGCACCTGGACAAGGCCATCGCGCAGGGGTGGACGAGCGGCGGGACTCTGCATGATTCCGGCCTGCTCGAGGTGGGGTCGCTGAAGGTGATCACCGATGGCTCTCTGGGCACGCGTACGGCGGCATGCTCCGTGGCGTATCCCTCCGGGGGCCATGGTGAGCTCACCGTACAGCCGGACGAGCTCGTCGATCTGCTCCTGCGTGCGACCGGTGCGGGCTTCTCCGTCGCCGTGCACGCGATCGGCGACGTGGCGAACACGCGAGCCCTGGACGCTTTCGCGCTGAGCGGCGCCTATGGATCCCTCGAACACGCCCAGCTCGTCGCGCGCACGGATCTGCCGCGCTTCGCCCGTCTGGAGGTCACGGCCAGCGTCCAGCCGCAGCACGCGGTCGATGACCGCGAACTCGCCCGGCACGAGTGGGCGGGTCAGCGTGCCGCGGCCTACCCGCTGCGGTCGCTGGTCGACGCCGGTGCCAACCTCACGCTGGGCTCAGACGCTCCGGTGGCCCCGCTGGATCCCTGGGGCGCAATCGCGACGGCGGTGGGCCGCTCCCGGCCCGGCGAACCGGGACCGCAGGATGCGGAGGGGATCGATGCCACGACGGCTCTCGCCGCGTCCAGCGAGCACGGTTCCCGGACGGCGCCCGAGTTGCTGCCGGGGGCTCTTGCCGACATCGCGTTCTGCGACGCCGATCCGTTCGTGGCCGAGGTGGAGCACCTGCGCTCGATGACGGTGGGCGCCACGATGCTGGGCGGCCGCTTCACACACGTGTCCTGATCCGCAGGAACACGTCGAAGGGGCGGGCCCGATCGGGCCCGCCCCTTCGACGTGTTGTGATTGCGGTCAGCGTGCGACGTGCGCGGTGAGGAACCAGCGGTCCTTCTCCAGACCGCGACGGATCTCGATGGCCACGTCCTGGCTGGTGAGATCGATCTCGTCCAGGCCGTCGATGGCCTCCTGCGTCTGAGCGAGGATCGCGTCGATGTCAGCGACGATGGCCGCGATCATCTCGTCGGACTGGGCGAAACCATCGCCCACCTGGGTGTTGGCGGCCTTGGTCGCCACGGTGGCCGCGCGGGCGTCGACCGGCAGGCCCAGGGCGACGATGCGCTCCGCAGCCGTGTCCGCCCAGTCTCCGGCGTGGGCCACGACGGTGTCCAGAAGCTCGTGCACGCCGATGAAGTTGGCGCCGCGGACGTGCCAGTGAGCCTGCTTGCCGTTCAGGGTGAGAGCCTGCAGCCCGATCACGAGGGGCGAAAGGAACTGCGCTGCGGCAGCGGCGACGGTCGGGTCGCTGGCAGTGGCGGTGACGGTGGTGGTCTTGCTCATGGTTGCCTCCGATGTGGTTCGTCGTGTGAAACCAACGCTACTCATCTGACATTCCCGCGCAAGCAAGCTGAGGCTGGGCTTACCGCCCGTTAGGGTGAGGGCCATGACCGTCAGCGCAGCAGCACAGATCCTCAGCACCGCCAGCGGAACGCCCCGGCTGGACGACAGCGTCTTCGTCGCCGGAGGAGCCCGCATCATCGGCGCCGTCGTGATCGAGGAGCAGGCCAGTGTCTGGTACAACGCGGTGGTGCGCGCAGATCGCGCCGAGATCCGGATCGGCGCGCGGAGCAACGTGCAGGACAACGTCTCGATCCACGTGGACGAGGGCTCTCCGGTCCGCATCGGCGCTGACGTCTCGATCGGCCACAACGCGGTGGTGCACGGCTGCACCATCGAGGACGGTTCCCTCATCGGCATGGGCGCGGTCGTGCTCAGCGGTGCGGTGATCGGTGCCGGCACGCTCGTCGCGGCCGGCGCGATGGTGCTCGCCGGTGAAGTGATCCCACCCGGCTCTCTCGTAGCGGGGGTTCCTGCGAAGGTGCGGCGCACACTCAGCGCCGACGAGACCGCGGGGCTCCTGCGCAACGCGGCCGTGTACATGGAGCTGTCCGCCGAGCACGCCGCTGCCCGGTGAGCAGACGGAGGGCGTCCGGCACGTGCCGGACGCCCTCAACGGTGCCTGCTGGTCAGTCCTCGTCGGCGAGATCGACGTTGGTGGGATCGAGCACACGTCGCAGGAAGTTCTTCGTGCGCTCGTGCTGGGGTGCGCCGATGACGCTCTCCGCGGGGCCCTCCTCCACGACGACGCCGCCGTCCATGAAAACCACGCGATCGGCGACCTCGCGGGCGAATCCCATCTCGTGGGTCACCACGATCATCGTCATGCCCTTGCGAGCGAGCTTGCGCATGATCGCGAGCACATCACCGACCGTCTCCGGGTCGAGGGCGGAGGTGGGCTCGTCGAACAGCATGAGGCCCGGGTCCATCGACAGCGCCCGCGCGATGGCCACACGCTGCTGCTGGCCCCCGGAGAGCTCGCCGGGATAGCGGTGGCTGAGGTCGGCCAGTCCGACCGAGGTGAGGTGCCCGTGGGCGATCCGCTCGGCCTCGGCCCGGTCGCGCTTGAGCACCGTCCGCTGGGCCACCGTGCAGTTCTCCAGCACGGTCAGGTGCGGGAACAGGTTGAACTGCTGGAACACCATGCCGACGTGGCGGCGCATGTCATCGACGTCCACATCGGGATCGGTGGCGACGAAACCGCCGACCTCGATGAAACCGGCGTTGGGGGTCTCGAGCAGGTTCACACAGCGCAGCAGCGTCGACTTCCCCGAGCCGGACGGGCCGATGAGACAGACAACCTGTCCCGGTGCGACATCCAGTGAGATGCCCTTGAGCACCTCGTTGGAGCCGTAGGACTTCCGGAGGTCCTTGATGGTCACACCGGCAGCGGTGGCGATGGGGGCGGTGATCGGAGCGCTCATGCCGCGACCTCCTTCTTCTGACGCTTCGGGCGGGAGACCTGGGCGGTCCGCTTCTCGAACCAGCGGGCGAGGAAAGTCAGCGGGATCGTGATGCACAGGTAGAACAGGCCGGCCACGAGCAGCGGCGTCATGCCGCCGCCGAGCGAGAGCATTCCGTCGCGTCCCATCTTGGTGAGGTCCACGACCAATGCCGTCATGCCGAGCACCTGCACCAGAGACGTGTCCTTCGTCAGCAGGATGAGCTCGTTCGTCAGCGGCGGGAGCACGATGCGGAAGGCCTGCGGGATGATGATCGAGATCATCGCCCGCCATTGCGGCATGCCGAGCGACCGTGCCGCCTCCATCTGCCCCTTGGGAACCGCCTGCAGGCCGGCGCGCAGGGTCTCGGCCATGTAGGCGGCCGAGACGAGCCCGAGCGCCACCATGACCGTCACCCAGAAGTCCCATTTCAGCCCCGAGAAGGCCAACGGCAGACCGTAGCCCAGAGCGAGCAGCACCAGCAGAGCCGGGATGCCGCGGAAGAATTCGATGTAGATCGTGGCCACCCACCGATAGGGCGGGAAGCTGGCTGTCTTCATCAGCGCAAGCACGAGGCCCAGCGCCAGGCCGAAGATGAACGAGGTGATCGTGTACAGCAGTGTGTTGCGGAGGCCGACGAGGATGATGTCCGGGAACATCGGCAGCGTCTTGCCGAACTGGAAGAACGAGTCCGCGACCAGCGGCCAGTTCACCAGGAAGACGAGGAGGAGGATCGCGACGACGAAGATGAGGACCTGGATCCAGCGACTCACCGTGCGCCGCTGACGGGCTGTCATAGCCATGCGGCTGTGCCTTTCTGAAGAGAGGGCCGGTCCGCGCCGTTGCGGACCGGCCCGTTCACGCGGTCAGTTGCCGAACCACTCGGCTTCGAGCTTGTCCAAGTCGCCCGAGCTCTTCAGCTCGCCGAGCGTCTTGTTGACCGCGGCCAGCATGTCGGCGTTGCCCTTGGGCACCGCGATGCCGAGCTGCTCGCCGGTCTTGATCTCCTCGACCACCTCGAAGTCGCTCTCGCCCTTGATGGCGAACTTGAGCACCGACTGGTTGCCGAGCGAACCCGCTGTGGCACCCGACTTCAGCGACTGGATCTGGAGGCCCGAGTCCTCGTATCCGATGGTGGACAGACCGTTCTCCTGGCCGTAGGCCTCACCGGTCGTCGCGGTCTGCACGCCGATCTCCTTGCCCTTCGCGGTCTCGATGGACGTGATGCCCGAGTCCTTCTTGGCGATGAGAACCAGGTCGTCGTCGTAGTAGGGGTCCGAGAAGTCGACGTTCTGCTTGCGCTCGTCGGTGATCGAGATCGACGACGCCGCGATGTCGCAGTCGGTCTTGAACAGACCCGACGTGATCGCGTCGAACGAGGAGTCGACGACGTTGAGCTCGAGGCCCAGGTCCTCGGCGATCGCCGCGGTGATGTCGATGTCGAAGCCGACCGCCTTGCCGTCCTTCATGGATTCGAAGGGCTCATAGGGGATGTCGGAGCAGACGGTGAGCTTGCCGTCCACGACGGTCTTCAGGCCGCTGCCGGTGCCGGCATCCGTGCCGGATGACGCCGTCGAACCGGCGTCGCCACCGGCCTGGGTGCCGCCGGTGCTGCAACCGGTGAGTGCGAGCGAGCCGGCTGCGGTGAGCACGGCGATCGCGAGAAGGGACTGACGCAACTTCATGGTGTACCTCTTGCGTGATCATCGGGAGATTTGTTGCCTGAGCATAGCGGCACCCGTCGCCCGCACGCGTTACGTCCGTGTCTCGATCCGGTTTCGGTAGCCCCTGACGGGCGCAGATCAGCGAAGTTCCACGCGGGGGCGCACCCATACCTCCGTGATCTGCGTGTCGGCCGGCGCGTCGATGACGTGGCGCACCGAACGAGCCACCGTCGTGGGCAGGATGCGGCGGCCGTCCTCGTCGCGAGTCAGGCCTTCTGCGGCCAGTGCGCCGGCGGTGGCGGTCGGGCCGGGCGAGACGGTGCTGACCCGGATGCCGTCGGGCTCGACCTCCTGCCGGAGGGCGTCTGCGTAGGCCTGGAGCGCATGCTTCGTCGCGCCGTACACGACGTGGCCGGCAGCAGCGCGCCGCGACGCCCCGGATCCGATGAACACGACGCTCCCGCGCGTGTCGCGGAGGCGCGGGAGCAGCACGCGCGTCAGCTCGGCCGGCGCCACCACGTTCACATCGAGTAGCTCGCGCCAGAGGTCGACCGTCGCAGTCTCCGCGGTCGTGTGGGGAAGGAGCGCCGCACCGTGCACGACCGCATCGACGCGGGGGAGCGCGGTCAGTGCCGCCTCGATGCCGGCCGGGTCGCCCAGATCGAGAACGAGCGGGATGATCGCCCCGGCGGCGGCGCGTGCCGCCACCTGGCCCAGCCGCGCGTCGTCGCGACCGATCGCGACGACCGTCCGGTCCTGTGCCAGGTCGACCGCGATCTCCGCGCCGATCCCTGACGAGGCGCCCGTCACGACGACGAGCGGGCGGGTGGGGTCGAGGTCAGCGAGAACAGACATGCCTCGACGCTAGCGCCGGCGCCGGCGGGCGCGATGCCGTGGCGTCATATTCCTGAACGAAACGGATCCGGCTCTCAGACGAAGAACGCCCCGGTTCGGGTGGAGCCGAACCGGGGCGAAGAGGGGATGACGGGAATCGAACCCGCGTGACCAGTTTGGAAGACTGGGGCTCTACCATTGAGCTACATCCCCGCACTGCAGCAGCAGCGGGACCACTCTACCTGATCTGGTGCGTGCTCTCGCACACCGTCGACGGCCGGGCGCGTCGGGGCGAGAATCGCCCGGTAACCCGGGTGTGAACCGGAACCCACCTCGTCGGCTAGACTTTTGGAGGCCGTTTCGTGCCCGCGCGCAGGCGTGGAATCCCGGGGCGTAGCTCAGCTTGGTAGAGCGCCCGCTTTGGGAGCGGGAGGTCGCAGGTTCAAATCCTGTCGCCCCGACCAACGGCCCCCTCAAGACTCAGCACGAAGAACTCGCACGTCCACGCGTGCGGGAACGCTACAAGGAAGAGACGCACAAGCATGGTGAAGAGCACCGTCGAGAAGCTCAGCCCGACCCGGGTGAAGCTGCACATCACGGTCACGCCCGAGGAGCTTCAGCCCTCGATCAAGCACGCCTACGAGCACATCGCCCAGGACGTGCAGATCCCCGGCTTCCGCAAGGGCAAGGTGCCCGCCCCGATCATCGACCAGCGCATCGGCCGTGGCGCCGTCATCGAGCACGCTGTGAACGAGGGCCTGGACAGCTTCTACCGTGAGGCCGTCACCGCTCACGAGGTGCGCATCGTCGGTCGCCCGGCCGCGGAGATCATCGAGTGGCCGGCGGAGAAGGACTTCTCCGGTGACCTGATCGTCGACGTCGAGGTTGACGTCGTCCCGGACTTCGAGCTCCCGGACCTTTCGGGCATCACCCTGACGGTTGACGCCGTCGAGGTCGACGAGAACGCCGTCTCCGAGGAGCTGGACCGTCTGCGCAGCCGCTTCGGCACGCTCGTCACGGTGGACCGTCCCGCGAAGTCCGGCGACTTCGTCGAGCTCGACCTCGTTGCCACCATCGACGGCAACGAGATCGACCGTGCCGAAGGCGTGTCTTACGAGGTCGGCTCGGGCGAGCTGCTCGAGGGCACCGACGAGGCCGTCGAATCGCTGACTGCCGGCGAGGACACCACCTTCCGCTCCAAGCTGATCGGTGGCGAGCACGCCGGTTCCGAGGCGGAGGTTTCCCTCACCGTCAAGGCGGTCAAGGAGCGCGAGCTGCCCGAGGCCGACGACGACTTCGCTCAGATCGCGAGCGAGTTCGACACGATCGCCGAGCTGCGCGAGAGCCTGAAGGAGCGCGTCGCTTCGCAGGGTGCCTTCTCGCAGGGTTCCGCCGCGCGCGACAAGCTGGTCGAGGCGCTCATCGAAGCCACCGACATCCCGGTGCCCGCCGCCCTCGTCGAGGACCAGGTGCACCAGCACCTGGAGCAGGAGGGGCGTCTGGAGGACGACGAGCACCGCGCTGAGGTGACCGAGGCGAGCGAGAAGCAGTTCCGCACGCAGGTGATCCTCGACCGCATCGCCGAGCAGTCCAAGGTCCAGGTGTCGCAGGACGAGCTGACCCAGTACCTGGTGCAGTCCGCCGCACAGTACGGCATGGCGCCCCAGGAGTTCGTCGAGATCCTCCAGCAGGGCAACCAGCTGCCCTCGCTGGTGGGCGAGGTCGCGCGCAACAAGGCGCTCGCCGTCGCGCTCGGCAAGGTCACGGTCGTCGACACCGACGGCAAGGCTGTCGATCTGAGCGACTTCGTCGCGATTGAGGACGACGCCGAGGAGAGCCCCGCCGAGGAGGCTCCCGCCGAGGAGAAGCCGGCCAAGAAGGCTCCCGCGAAGAAGGCTCCCGCCAAGAAGGCCGCCGCGGCCGACGAGGCTGCAGCGGAGGAGAAGCCCGCGAAGAAGGCTCCCGCCAAGAAGGCTCCCGCCAAGAAGGCGGCGCCCAAGAAGGACGCCGAGTAATCACCACGCGTGACCGAGGGGTGGATGACGATGTCATCCACCCCTCGTCGTATCCGGAGGAGAAGTAGATGATCGAGATCGACTCGGCGGAATTCGCCGCGTGGCAGGAGCGCATCGATGCCGTGTGGCAGGACCGCTCGCTCTCGGACGAGGAACGGATCGAGCGGATCGACCTGCTCGCGTCGGAGCTGGGGGCGGATCACCCGGTCGCGCTCTTCGAGCGTGCCGGGGCACGTGACAGCGCCGGACGGGAGCAGGAGGCGGAGCCCCTCTACCGCGCGGCGCTTGCAGCCGGGCTCGATCCCCGCCGCCGCACGCGCGCCGTGATCCAGCTCGCAAGCACGATCCGCAATCTGGGGAAGGTCGACGAGGCGCTGGCTCTGCTGGCGGCCGAGCATGACCTCACCCGCGGGGGTGCACTTCATGATGAGGCCTCCGCGTTCTACGCGCTGGCGCTCGCCTCCGCCGGTCAGCCGAACGACGCCCTGGCGGTCGCCCTCACGGCGCTCGCGCCCCACCTGGAGCTCTATCAGCGCTCGGTGACCGCGTACGCGGCACAGTTGCGCGACTGAAGGTGCCACGCACGTCTGCCGAGGGCGAACACGGCCGGTGCCGCCCGAGCGCGCCGGTAGATTCGTTATCACCAACACGAAACGGGAGCACTCATGGCTGAACCCCTCATGGCGACCAGCGTCTTCGACCGGTTGCTGAAGGACCGCATCATCTGGCTCGGCGCCGAAGTCCGCGACGAGAACGCCAACGAGATCTGCGCCAAGATCCTGCTGCTCGCGGCCGAGGACCCGAACAAGGACATCTACCTCTACATCAACTCGCCCGGCGGCTCGATCACCGCGGGCATGGCGATCTACGACACGATGCAGTTCGTGCCCAACGACATCGTCACCGTCGGTATCGGCATGGCCGCGTCGATGGGCCAGCTGCTGCTCACCAGCGGCACCAAAGGCAAGCGGTACATCACCCCGAACGCCCGCGTGCTGCTGCACCAGCCGCACGGCGGCTTCGGTGGCACGGCCAGCGACATTCAGACGCAGGCGCAGCTCATCATCTCGATGAAGAACCGCCTCGCCGAGATCACCGCAGCTCAGACCGGCAAGTCCGTCGAGCAGATCAACGAGGACGGCGACCGCGACCGCTGGTTCACCGCCGAGGAAGCACTGGAGTACGGCTTCGTCGACCACATCCGTGAGCACGCCACCGACGTGCACGGCGGCGGCGGAACCCAGGCCTGAGACCGAGAGAAGGAACACTCCTATGAACATGCCGACCTTCGGCCTCCCGCAGGGCGTGGCAATGCCGTCCTCGCGCTACATCCTCCCGCAGTACGAGGAGCGCACGGCGTACGGCTACAAGCGCCAGGACCCCTACAACAAGCTGTTCGAAGACCGCGTGATCTTCCTCGGCGTGCAGGTGGACGATGCCTCCGCCGACGACGTCATGGCGCAGCTGCTCGTGCTGGAGAGCCAGGACGCGGACCGCGACATCACGATGTACATCAACTCGCCCGGTGGCTCGTTCACCGCGATGACGGCGATCTACGACACCATGCAGTACGTGGCCCCCGACATCCAGACGGTGGTGCTCGGTCAGGCGGCATCCGCGGCCTCCGTGCTCCTCGCTGCCGGAACGCCCGGCAAGCGTCTGGCACTGCCGAACGCCCGCGTGCTGATGCACCAGCCCGCCGTCGGCGAAGCCGGACACGGCCAGGCATCGGACATCGAGATCCAGGCCGCGGAGATCCTCCGCATGCGCACGTGGCTCGAGGAGACGATGGCGCGCCACACCGGCCGTCCGGCTGCCGAGGTGCACAAGGACATCGACCGCGACAAGATCCTCTCCGCCCAGCAGGCGCTGGAGTACGGCATCGTCGACCAGGTCCTGACGTCGCGCAAGCGCACGACGCCCGCACTCACCAAGTGAGTCACCACGGATGCCCGGCCCGTGTGGCCGGGCATCCGTCGTTTCATGTCGGATATCCCCTCGGATGTCCGAGGGTGCGGTTAGGCTCGAAGCAATCGTTGATCAGGGAGGCGACATGGCACGGATCGGTGAAAGCGCCGATGTCTTCAAGTGCTCGTTCTGCGGAAAGAGCCAGAAGCAGGTGCAACAGCTGATCGCCGGACCCGGCGTCTACATCTGCGACGAGTGCGTGGAGCTGTGCAACGAAATCATCGAGGAGCGGATGGCGGAGTCGGCCTCCGGCACCGTCGCCGAGTTCGACTTGCCCAAGCCTCGTGAGATCTTCTCGTTCCTCGATGAGTACGTCATCGGCCAGCTGCAGGCCAAGCGTGCGCTCTCGGTGGCCGTGTACAACCACTACAAGCGCGTTCGCGCCCGCAGCGCCCTCCAGCCGGCCGAGCAGAAGGCCGACGACATCGAGATCGCCAAGAGCAACATCCTGATGATCGGCCCCACCGGTTGCGGGAAGACCTATCTCGCCCAGACGCTTGCCAAGCGGCTCAACGTGCCGTTCGCGGTCGCGGACGCCACCGCGCTGACGGAGGCGGGCTACGTGGGCGAGGATGTGGAGAACATCCTCCTCAAGCTCATCCAGGCGGCTGACTACGACGTCAAGCGGGCTGAGACCGGGATCATCTACATCGACGAAGTCGACAAGATCGCCCGCAAGGCTGAGAACCCCTCCATCACGCGTGACGTGTCGGGCGAGGGTGTGCAGCAGGCTCTGCTGAAGATCCTCGAAGGCACCGTGGCGTCGGTGCCCCCGCAGGGCGGTCGCAAGCATCCGCACCAGGAGTTCATCCAGATCGACACCACCAATGTGCTGTTCATCGTGGCGGGAGCCTTCGCGGGACTGGAAGACATCGTGTCCGCTCGTGTGGGCAAGCACGGCGTCGGCTTCGGTGCACCGCTGCACGACAAGAGCGCGACCCAGGACATCTTCGCGGACGTCCTGCCCGAGGACCTGCACAAGTTCGGTCTGATCCCGGAGTTCATTGGTCGTCTGCCCGTCGTGGCATCGGTGTCGCCCCTCGACCAGGAGGCGTTGATGGAGATCCTCACCGTTCCGCGCAACGCTCTGGTCAAGCAGTATCAGCGCATGTTCGAGCTGGACGGTGTGGAACTCGATTTCGACGACGATGCGCTGCGCGCGATCGCCGACCTCGCCGTCGAACGGAAGACCGGAGCTCGCGGCCTCCGCGCGATCCTCGAAGACGTGCTCGGGCCGATCATGTTCGAGATCCCCTCCGCCGATGATGTCGCCAAGGTCATCGTGACGCGTGCAGCCGTCGACGATGGCGACGCTCCCACTGTGATCCTCAAGGAGAACCGCAAGAGCGCATGAGCGAGCGCTACGCGGCGATTCGCGCGCTCTGGGAGATCGAGTCCACGGCGCGAATCGGTTACCCGGGCGACGTCCTCGACGACTGGCTGCGTCGCTTCGGTGCCGTCCCGGCTGCGCTGCGCGAGTACTACACGACACTCGGCGCTCACGTCGGAATGAACCATACGCAGGATCAGCTTGTCGCCCCAGCGAACACGCCCGGCACCGTGTACCGGATCGACGGCGACGACGCCACCGACGTGCTCGTCTTCTACGTCGAGAATCAGCTGGCCCTGCAGTGGGGCGTCCTCGCCGCCGACTGCGTCGAGGACGATCCGGCGGTTCAGGTCCTCCGCGACGGGGAATGGGAACCCACGGGCGATTGCGTGAGCACCTTCCTGACCGCCCAGGCGCATCTGCAGCGGCTCTACGCATATGAAGACTGGAGCGAAGAGTTCCTCGCTATCGACCGTGAGGGATGGGGTCGGCTGCGGGACTTCCTCCCCGCTCGGGGAATCGTTGCCGACCTCTACGGCGGGGTCGAGTTCTTCGGTGGCCCCGGAGTGGTGCTCGCCTTCTTCCGGGACAGCTCTTCGGTCGTCTTCGGGTGCGCCGACGCGCAGCTCCTGAACTCATTGTTCGCATACTTCGCCCGCATGGGCTGAGTTTCGCACGTCCGGTTCCCGCGCCGGCGCGGTCGGCGGGCGGGCCGCCGGGGCACCCGGTGAGAGTTGTTCGCCCGCGGTAGCTGATCTCGCAGCTCCGGTTCCCGTGCTGGTGCGGTCGGCTGGAGGTTGCCTGCGCCGGTCGTTTCCGATCAGCGGCGGAGCGTCAGCGTCGGGTTCCCGCGCCGCTGCGGCTGTATTGGCGGCCCGTCCGGCCAACCTGCGCGACGTTGTCCGCCGGCACCGGCTGGGATCGCCGCCCGGCTCAGCGCAGCGGCAGCATCAGGTCCGTGCGCAACTCCTCGGCGGGGGTCGCCGACGGGTCACTGACGTACACCTCTGTCCAGTCTCCGCGCGTCTGCCCCTGCGCGGACGCGAAGTCGGTGAGCGTCGTCCAGGCTGACGGGAGGTGGTCGAAGGGACCGATCGCGGACAGGATCGCCGTCCGGGCAGCGGGAATCGCCCCGGTGGTCACCGTGAGATCGCCGGTCGTGTAGATCGTGGGCATACCTTCGACGGGGAATCCCACCTCGAGATCGAACTCGCCGTGCGGGTCGCCGATGTACCGGCCGAACGGGGCTCCGTTCGGCGTCATCGCGCCTTCGGCGATCGCCTGGCGGAGCGCTCCGAACGCGCCGTCATAGATCGATGACAGCGCCGCCATGGTGATGCCGCGGAAGCGGATCACTGCGGTGGCGATCTCGGAGACCTCCACGATCGTGGGGGCGGTGAACGGTTCGCGCGAAGCGGGCAGCAGGGTCATCGTCGTCCTTTCTCAGCGCCCGACATTACGGGATGCGCGGCCGCCGCGGAAGCCTCAGTCCACAAGCCCCCGTCGCGCGAGCAGCGGGCCGATCTGCGGATCGCGGCCCCGGAAGTCGCGGTACGCCTCGCGAGGATCTTTCGCGCCGCCGACTCCCAGCAGGCGCTCCCGGAAGCGGTCACCGCCTGCGCGGCTCAGACCGCCGTTGTCTGCGAACCACTCCACGGTGTCGGCGTCCATGACCTCGGACCAGATGTACGAGTAGTATCCGGCTGAGTAGCCCCCCGCGAACACGTGTGAGAAGTACGCCGTCGAGTAGCGTGTCGGCACCGTGTCCGAGGCCAGCCCGATCTCAGCGAGCGCCGCAGCCTCGAACGCGTCGATGCTGTCGACCATCTCGGCCTCCGCTGAACTCAGCGAGTGCCAGGCGAAGTCGAGCCAGGCCGCGGCAAGATACTCGGAGGTCTGGAAGCCCTGGTTGAACGTCTCGGCCGCGTTCAGGCGATCGATGACGCTCCGATCGATCGGCTCGCCCGTCTCGACGTGACGGGCGTAATTGTCGAGCACCTCGGGCCACAGCATCCACATCTCGTTGACCTGGCTCGGAAACTCGACGAAGTCGCGGAACACGTTCGTGCCCGAGAACATCGGGTACCGCGTTCGCGCGAACAGGCCGTGCAGCGCATGGCCGAACTCGTGGAAGAGCGTCGACACCTCATCGAAGGCGAGCAGAGTGGGCCCCTCGGTGGGCTTCGGGACGTTGAGGTTGTTCATCACGACCGGGAGGGTGCCTTCGAGATCGCTCTGCTCGACGATCGGATTCATCCAGGCGCCGCCGCGCTTGGTGTCGCGGGTGAAGAGGTCGAGTGCGTAGAGGCCCACCACCGTCCCGTCGTCGTCGCGGACTTCGAAGACCCGCACGTCGGGGTGATAGGTCGGAAGATCATCGCGTTCGTGGAACGTGACGCCGTATGCACGGGTGGCGGCGTAGAACACGCCGTCCTGCAGCACGCGGGTGGCCTCGAACCACGGGCGCAGTGCGGCCGTGTCGACGTCATACTCAGCTGCGCGGACCTTCTCGGTGTAGAACGCCCAGTCCGAGGCTTCGAGTGGCCGGGCTGCCTCGGACGCATCCAGCATCTGCTGCAACAGCTCACGCTCCGCACGTGCGTTGCGAGCCGCTGCCGGTGCCAGCCGCCGCAGCATGGCAGTGACCGCCTCGGGAGAGCCGGCCGTCTCGTCCGCGGTGACGTAGGCAGCGTGATTCGGATACCCCAGCAGCTCCGCACGGCGGGCACGCAATCGCACGATCTCCAGCACGAGATCCGCGTTGTCCCACGCGTTGCCACGGTGACCGCGCGAACGAGACGCGGCCATGATGCGACGGCGCGTCTGCGGGTCGGTGAGCACGGCGAGCGACGGGTGCCCGGTGAAGTTCATGAGGGTCAGAAGGTAGCCCGGCCGGCCGCGCTCGTCGGCTGCGGCCTTCAGCGCTGCGAGTTCCGCGTCGGTGAGGCCGTCCAGATCTGCGGCATCGTCGAAGTGGACGGCGAGGTCGTTCGTGTCGGCGAGCAGGTTCTTCTCGAACTGCGTGGTCAGGACCGACAGGCGTGCGTTCAGGGCCGTCAGGTCCGCCTTCGCGGCGTCGTCGAGAGCAGCACCGGCGTGCGTCATCGTGCGATAGCGCCGCTCCAGGAGGTAGGCGTCTTCGCCGGTGAGGCCGAGCGACTCGCGCTGCTCCCACAGCGTGCTGATGCGCTGGTACAGGTGCGCGTCGAGGGTGATCGCGTCGAAGTGCGCCGACATCAACGGTGCCAGCGTCTCCTCGATCGCCTGGATCTCCTCTGTCGCATCCGCGGAGCTCACGGTGAAGAAGGCGTTGGCAACCCGGCGCAGCATCCCGCCGCTGCGCTCCAGCGCCACGAGCGTGTTCTCGAACGTCGGCATCGAGCGCACCCGCGTGATCGCGTCGATCTCGCCCCGATGCTGCGCGAACGCCGCCTCGAACGCCGGCAGGTAGTGCTCCGGCCGGATGCGGTCGTATGGCGGAACTTCGTAGGGGAGGGATGACGGAACGAGCAGGGGATTGGCGTCGACGGTCATCCTGCCACCCTATCCGCGCACTCTCGCGTTTGCCGCTGCACGCGCGCCCCCGCCCGTGCTCGACACGCTGCGGCGGTGCTGGACGCCGTGCCGCGAGACGTCGTCTGCGGGTGACGATCGGCGCTACGCGGGCATTCTCTCGCACGCAGACGGAACTGCCGCGGGCCAGCAAGGAGCGTGCAGTTCCAAAGTCATTGCAAAGGAATGCTTGCAAAGAAGAACTTGCAAAGATATCTTTGCAACATGAGCAACGATGAGGGCGCCGAACGGCGGGAGATCGCGCCGCTGTCGAGCGCGGCCATGCGTGCGCTGTCGCACCCGCTGCGGGTGGAGATCATCGACATCCTCGGGCAGCGAGGGCCGCAGACGGCGAGCAGCCTCGGGCGACTGGTGGGGGAGTCCTCCGGAGCCACCAGCTATCACCTGCGAGCGTTGGCCAAGCACGGCATCGTTGTCGAGGTCCCGGATCGCGGCAGTGCTCGCGAGCGTTGGTGGGACGTGGATCCCGACGGACTCCGCCTGGACATCGCCACCGAGGCGACTTCCCCCGCCGGGCGCGCTGCCGCGGAGATCCTGACGACGGAGATGTTCCGGCGTCGCAACGCGCAGCTCATGGACTTCCTCCGCGCGAGCACCCGGGGCGGCGCGGACTTCTCGGATCGTGACGCGACTCTGGCGACGTCGAACATGCGCCTCACGCTGGAGCAGTTCGCGGTACTTCGCGACGAACTGGAAGCCGTGCTCACCCGTGCCAAGGCGATGGCGAAAGAGAACGGCGAGACCGGAGGCGTGCTCTACTCGGTGCGCACCGACGTGTTCCCGCTCGTGCTGGACGATGCACCCGAGTCGCGTCACAACCACCCGCAACACCCCACGACGAACGAGGAGACGAACTGATGACCGGTGTTGCCGCACCCAGAACCACCATCATTCCCGTGGTGTACGGACCGCTCACCACGCCGACCCTGGTGCGGACGAATCGCGCGACGCTCGGTGAGCGCGGGATCCTCTCGCTTGCAGCCGCGGTGCAGCGCGCGATCGCGCGTCGTGTCGAGGTTCGCGCCCGGCGTGAATCCGCGCTCCACGCGCATCGGGAGACCGCCGCGGAGGCCTGGCGCTACCTCGGCACTCGCTGACGCGGGCCTCGTCACGGCGACGGTTCCGCTCGCACGGCCACCACTCCGCTCGCACCGGCGACAACTCCGCTCGCACCGGCGACAAACCGACTGGCGTCGGCAACTAGTGCACTCGCGTCCGTGGCGATTGCGACTGTGGGCGAGAGTCGCCGCAACGCGGTGATTCTCGCCCACAGGGGAACTCTCGCGGATCAGTCTTGCCAGGGACGACCGATCACGGAGCCGTCCGGGAGCTCAACCACCTCGACACCCGAGTCGAGTTCCGCCACAGCCCGGCCCTCCAGCCAGGTGAGCGTCCAATGGGATCCGGCGGGGGCGTCTGCGTCGGCCTGCGCGATCGCGTCACGCAGGGCGGCCGGCACGCTGGGCGGTGGGACGGTGCCTGCCGCCCAGCGGGTGCCGAGCTGCATCATGCCTCCGGGGTCGGAGCGAGTTCGATCTCCACGACCGCGAGCTCCGCGCCATCGACGAACTGCAGGTCCTCGATCCGGCCGACCGCCGCGAGATCGGCGGCGGCACTCGACAGCGCGACGCGCACCGCCTCGGGCGCCGCGACGATGGCGCGGGCCACCGGCGTCTTCTGGGACGCCTTGGCCTCCGTCTTCGCACGGCGGATGCCGATCAGCGCCGCACTCGCCGCGGTGAGGACGGCGGTGTCGCCACCGCGCTCGCCCGGGACGGGCCACGGCGCGGTGTGGATGGATCCCTCGTTGAACCAGGACCAGGATTCCTCGGTGGCGAACGAGATGACGGGTGCCAGCAGTCGCAGCAGGGCCGACAGCGCGATCCGCAGCGCCGCCACGGCCGATGCGCCCGTGGCGCCGCCCGCGTAGGCGCGCTCCTTCACCAGTTCCAGGTAGTCGTCGCAGAACGTCCAGAAGAACGACTCCGTGACCTCGAGCGCGCGAGCGTGGTCGTACTCGTCCAGAGCGCGCGTGGCATCGGCGATCACGGTGTCGAGGCCGGCGAGCATGCTGAGATCGAGCGCCTCGGTGACGGCGGCGTCGCCGGGGTCGCCGAAGGAGAGCACGAACTTGGCCGCGTTGAGGACCTTGATGGCGAGGCGGCGGCCGATCTTCACCTGCGTCGGGTTCTGCGGGTCGAACGCGGCGTCGGCACCGAGGCGGCTCGATGCTGCCCAGTAGCGGACGGCGTCGGTGCCGTGCTGAGTGAGGATGTCGGCCGGGGTGACCACGTTGCCCTTGGACTTGGACATCTTCTTACGGTCCGGGTCCACGATGAAGCCCGAGATGGCAGCGTCCGTCCAGGGGGAGCGGTCGTCCTCAAGAGTGCTGCGCAGCATCGTGGAGAACAGCCACGTGCGGATGATGTCCTGGCCCTGCGGTCGCAGATCGAACGGGGACACCAGGTCCCAGAGCTCGGTGTCGCGCTCCCAGCCACCCGCCAGCTGGGGCGTGAGCGAGGACGTCGCCCAGGTGTCGAAGATGTCCATCTCGCCGTCGAAGCCGCCGGCCTGGCCGCGCTGGTCCTCGGTGTACCCCGCGGGCACATCCGTGGTCGGGTCGATCGGCAGCTGCGCGACATCGGGGACGAGCACCCGGTCGTAGTCCCGTTCTCCGTTCTCATCCAGGGCGTACCACACCGGAATCGGCACGCCGAAGAAGCGCTGGCGCGAGACCAGCCAGTCTCCGGTCAGGCCGCCGACCCAGTTCTCGTAGCGCACACGCATGAAGTCCGGGTGCCAGTTCAGCTCACGACCGAGCTCGACGAGCCGCTCACGCAACTGCGGGTCGCGGGCGCCGTTTCGGATGTACCACTGGCGGGTGGAGACGATCTCCAGCGGCCGGTCGCCCTTCTCGAAGAACTTGACCGGGTGGGTGAACGGCCGCGGATCGCCGAGCATCTCGCCCGAAGCCTGCAGCAGCTCCACCATCTGCTTCTTGGCGCTGAACACCGTCTTGCCGACGAGTTCTCCGTACGCGGCGATCCCGGCCTCGGACGTGATCGCCTCGGGCCGCTCCTCCACGATGCGCCCGTCCTTGCCGATGATGGTGCGGTTGGGCAGATCCAGCTCGCGCCACCAGATGATGTCGGTCACGTCACCGAAGGTGCAGACCATTGCGATGCCCTTGCCCTTGTCCGGCTGTGCCAGGTGGTGCGCGAGGACGGGCACTTCGACGCCGAACACCGGGCTCGTGACGGTGCTGCCGAACAGCGGCTGGTAGCGCTCGTCGTCGGGGTGGGCCACGAGCGCGACGCACGCTGCAAGCAGCTCCGGTCGCGTCGTGTCGATCTCGACGTCGCCGCTCGGGCCGTGGAAGACCAGCGTGTGGTAGGCGGACGGCTGCTCGCGGTCTTCGAGCTCGGCCTGTGCGATCGCCGACCGGAAGTCGATGTCCCACAGCGTGGGCGCCAGGTCCTGGTACGCCTCACCGCGCTCCAGGTTGCGCAGGAACGCCAGCTGGCTGGTGCGGATCGTGTCGTCGGAGATCGTCCGGTAGGTCTGCGTCCAGTCCACGGAGAGACCGAGCTGACGGAAGACCGCCTCGAACTGCTTCTCGTCCTCGACGGTCAGCTCTTCGCACAGCTCGATGAAGTTGCGGCGCGAGATCGGCTGCTGGTCCGCAGCCTTGGAGGACTTGTTGTCCCCGCCGCGGAACGGGGGAATGAAGTCGGGGTCGTACGGCAGCGACGGGTCACACCGCACGCCGTAGTAGTTCTGCACGCGGCGCTCCGTGGGAAGTCCGTTGTCGTCCCATCCCATCGGGTAGAACACGCTCTTGCCGCGCATGCGCTCGAAGCGCGCCTTGATGTCGGTGTGCGTGAACGAGAACGCATGACCGATGTGGAGGCTGCCCGAAGCGGTCGGCGGCGGGGTGTCGATGGAGTACACGGACGCGCGACCCTGCGCGGACGCCGCGCCGCGATCGAACCGGTAGACACCGGTCTGCTCCCACTGCTCGGACCACTTGGCCTCGAGACCTTCGAGGGCGGGCTTGTCGGGAATCTGCGCGTCGGCCATGGGGTCTCCAGAGGCGATATGTGCGGCACCGTGTGAGCGTGCCTGAGTGTTTGGGAGAGACCAGTCTACGTGCTCGTGCGTCGCTCAGTCCGTCACGTACACGCCGAGAGCGGTCGCGAGAGCAGTCGCGGCGAGCTGGGCCTGGAGGGAGGTGATCGTCGCCCCGGCGAGCCCGCGCGGGTCGAGATGGTGCCCGATGTCCAGACCGCGCAGGTCGACGTCGGTGTTGCGCGTCTCACGGAGGTCGAGTTCGTCGACGCGGGAATCGGCGAACCGTACGCGTGTGAGCGAGGCGGCGGGCGCGTCGAGCGACCCGAAAACAGTACGCGACACCTCGACGTCCGCGGCGGAGGCCCGCCCGGCGCTGAGGTAGTCGACCCGGGAATCCTCGATGATCAACTCGGAGATCTCGGCGTCCGCGAGGTCCAGACTGCCGATGCGGCTGGAGCGAATCCGCACGCGCCGAAGGTGGGAGCCGCGCAGCGAAAGCGACGCGATCTGAACGGTGTCGAACTCGAGGTCGCGCAATCCGCCGTGGGCTGCGTCCAGGCGATCGATCGTCCCTCCGGCGAACCGTGAGCCGCTGAGGTCGGCGTACGGCGCGTCGAATGCTCCGCGCGCGTCGGCCCACTCGACCTCCTCCGCGGTGATGCCACGGCGCGGCTGGGGGCCGGGCTCGAACTCGGCGGGGAGATCGGGAGCGGCAGCCTGTGGTGGGCGGAGAGGGCGTGATGTGCGAGCCATGCGGGCAGTCTAGGGACGGCATCGGACAAACAAGGAATGGAATGGGTCGAGGTCCGGGGTCAGGGGACTGCGTGAATCGCGACGGTGGCAACCGCCGTGCGCGAGAGGCGACGATTCATGCTTGCGCTACACCGAGCGGGAGGGGTGCCGCGCCCGACCCGAACGGGCGCGGCACCGTGTCGCGGAGGATCTCACGTCGACGTCCGGCCGCTGGAGGGCCGGTGCGGTAATTGCACCGCGTCCAACAACCGTAGCGGATGCGGTAGGTTGGATGCATCCCTGACCCGCAATCCGAGGATCCCGCATGTCTGCTCGTTCCGTCGGCCGCCGAGTGCTGGCCGCGCTGTCTCTGACCGTCGCTGCGACGATCGTTCTCGCCGGCTGCGCCGGATCCGATGCGCCCGCATCGGGCGGGACCGGCTCCGCCGACGGGACCGCCCCTTCGGGTGAGCTCACCTGGGCCATCGCCGGCGCCACCCTGTCCGAGGGACACATGGATCCGCAGACGAGCCAGATGGATGTGACCGCCATGGTGCAGCGCGTCGTCTTCGATTCCCTGGTCTTCCAGAACGCGGATGGTTCCTTCTCGCCGTGGCTCGCCAGCGCGTGGGAGGTCTCCGAGGACGGACGCAGCTACACGTTCACCCTGCGTGACGACGTCACGTTCACGGACGGCGAGAAGTTCGACGCCGCGGCGGTGAAGGCGAACTTCGATCGCATCGTGGCCCCCGACACGGCTTCGGCGCAGGCTGCGAGCATGCTGGGCGGAGAGAACTACGCGGGAACCACCGTCATCGACGACACGACCGTTCGCGTGGACTTCCACGAGCCCTACGCGCCGTTCCTGCAGGCTGCGAGCACGCCGCTGCTCGGTTTCTACTCGCCCCGTGTGCTCACCGAGTCTCTCGACAAGCTCAAGGCCGGGGGTCCGGATGTGACCGTGGGCACGGGGCCCTACGTCCTGAGCGAGTACACCGCTGATCAGGAGATCGTGTACACCGCGAATCCTGACTACGCCTGGGGGCCGCAGGGCCAGAAGACGCCGTCCGTCCAGACGCTGCGCGTCTCCCTCGTCCCCGAGCCCTCCGTACGCACCGGAATGGCGAACTCGGGAGAGGCTCAGCTGGTGAGCGAGCTGCCCCCGAGTTCGGTCGCAGAGCTCAACCCCGACCTGACCGTGGACACCAAGGCCTACCCGGGCATGCCGTACTCGCTGTTCCTCAATGAGAAGTACGGTGTGTTCGCCGATCAGAAGGTCCGTCAGGCTTTCGCGCTCGGGATCGACGTGGACAGCGCTGTCGAGTCGATCTTCGACGGCCAGTTCGAGCGCGCCTGGAGCGTGCTCGGCCCCACCACACCGATGTACGACGCGGCGATCGAGGGCACGTGGGCGTTCGATCCGAAGAAGGCGGAGGCACTCCTCGACGAAGCCGGGTGGACCGGCCGGGACGCGGACGGATACCGCACCAAGGACGGCAAGCGACTCAGCGCCCGCTGGATCGCGTGGACTCCGATCCCCGACGACCGCACGGCGCTCGGCAACGCCATCCAGTCGGATCTGAAGAAGATCGGCTTCGAGGTGGTTCGCGAAGCGCTCGAGCCCGGTGCTTACAACGAGCAGTACGGACCGAAGACCTATGACATCACCGACTGGGGCTTCTCGGGGGTGGATCCGGACTACCTGCGCTCGCATCTGGCGACCGACGGTTTCCAGAACGCCTCGCAGGTGTCCGACCCGGCAGTCGACGCACTCGTCGCGAAGGGCGCCGAGACGGTCGACCCGACCGAGCGGGCCGCGGTCTACACCGAACTGCAGGAGTGGAACGCCCAGCACGTCGCGATCGTGCCGCTCTACGTGCCTGCCCTCATCAGCGCGAGTGCTCCGTCGGTATCAGGACTGACGTTCGACCTGTACGGTCGCCCGCTCTTCTACGACGCCTCGATCGACTGAGTTGGTCAGGACGGCCCCGCGGCGGCGGCGCGACGGAGTGATCCGTCGCGCCGCCATCGGCGTGTTCGGGGGAGTGCTTCTGCTGTGGGTGGCCGCGACGGTCTCGTTTCTGCTCATGCGGGTGATCCCCGGCGATCCGGTGGCCGTCATGCTCGGTCCGCAGGCGAACGTGTCCGAAGAGGTCAAGCAGCGCCTGCGCGAGCAACTGGGCCTGGACCGTCCGCTGCCGCAGCAGTACCTGGACTACTTGGCCGGCTTGCTGCGCGGCGACTTCGGCGAGTCGTTCCAGCTGCGGCTGCCGGTCACCGAGGTGATCGGGCGGCAGCTCGGGGCCACGCTCCAGCTCACCCTCGCGGCGCTGGGAATCGCGCTGGCGCTGGTACTGATCGTCGCGATCGTGGCGCGCACGCGCCGCACCCGCGCGGTGGCCGCCACGGTGGAGCAGGTCCTGCTCGGTATGCCGGTGTTCTGGATCGGACTGATCCTGCTCTCGGTCTTCGCGTTCGGCCTCGGCTGGTTCCCGGTCTCGGGATCACGCCCGGGCTCGCTCGTGCTGCCCGCTCTCACGTTGGCCCTTCCCACCGCAGCGCTGCTGGGCCAGTTGCTGCGCGACGGCCTGGAGCAGGCGGAGCGATCGGAGTTCGCCGAGACGGTTCGCGCCCGTGGCGCCGGTGACGTGCGACTGTTCGCTCACCACACGCTCCGTCATGCCGCGGTGGGGACGCTGCCGATGGTCGCCTACCTGATCGGCTCGCTCCTCGGCGGCGCGGTGCTCGTGGAGACCGTGTTCGCGCGCCCCGGCCTCGGTCGTGTCACGCTGGCGGCGATCATGGACCGGGACGCTCCCGTGCTGAGCGGGGTTCTGCTGCTGAGCTGCGCCGTGTTCGTCGTGGTCTCGCTGTTGTCCGACCTGGCCGTTCCGCTCCTGGACCCGCGTCGGCGGGCACGCTCGGCTCGCCCGCGCGCGGCGGAGGATGCCGCATGATCCGCCGCGCGCTCCTCGCCGTTGCAGGTGTCTTCCTTCTCGTCCTTGTGGCCATGGCGGTGGCGCCGCAGCTCTTCACGACGGCCGATCCGCTGCTTGCCGACGTGAGCTCCCGGCTCCTGCCGCCGAGCGCCGATCACCTGTTCGGAACCGATCAGAGCGGACGCGACGTGTTTGCGCGGGTCGTCCACGGTGCGAGGTCGTCGCTGGGCGTGGGGGTCTTCGCGGTGATCGTGGCACTCGTCATCGGCACCCTGCTGGGGTGGCTCATCGGAAGTGCACCGCGCCCGGTGGACGCCGTGGTGATGCGCGTGATCGATCTCGCTCTCGCTGTTCCCGAGTTCCTCGTCGCCCTCGTCGTCGTGGCCCTTCTCGGCCCGGGCGCGGCGAACGTGGCCGTCGCGGTGACGCTGGCGGTGATCCCGATCTACGTTCGGTACGCGCGCGGTCACACGCGCGCCATCGCTGCGGAGGAACATGTGGAGGCGGCACGCATGCTGGGCCTTCCGGCGCTTACGGTCTCCGTGCGTCACGTGCTGCCCGCCGTCATGCGTCGGCTCACCGTGCTCGCAACGATCGGGATCGGAAGCACGATCCTCGCCGTGGCCGGTCTTGGCTTCCTCGGTCTCGGCGCTGGCGAGCCTGCGCCGGAGTGGGGGCTGATGCTCGCCGGCGGACGCAACGTGCTGGCGCGGGCGTGGTGGGTCACGCTGTTTCCGGGCCTGGCGATCACCCTGACCGTCGTATGCGCGAGCCTCATCGGCCGGGCCCTGCGTGAGCGAGTGGAGGGTCTTCGATGAGCGGAATCCGCCTGCAGGGCCTCGTCATCGCCGATGGCGCGGGCGAGCGCTCGCGCGAACTCGTCCGGGTCGACGAACTCCAGGTCGCCCCCGGGGAATGCGTCGCCGTCGTCGGCGAGTCCGGAGCTGGAAAATCGCTGCTGCTGCGTGCGCTGCTGGGGCTCGTTCCCCGGCCACTGCAGGTGAGCGCGGCACGGATGGATGTGGACGGGGTGGACATCGCGGGAGCCTCGGAGCGGGAGCTGCGGGCCGTTCGCGGGTCGCGGATCGCCCTGGTGGGCCAGGACGCCCTCGTCGCGCTCGACCCGCTGCGACGGGTCGCCGACGAGGTCTCCGAACCGCTGGCGATCCACACAGACCTGCGCCGGCGGGCGCGACGTGCTCGCGCGGTGGGGCTGCTCACCGACGTCGCGGTGGATCGACCGGCCCTGCGTGCTGCGCAGTATCCCCATGAGCTGTCGGGAGGCATGCGACAGCGCAGCCTGATCGCGTCCGCTCTGGCCGCGGACCCCCCGGTGCTCGCACTCGACGAGCCGACCACGGCCATCGATGCCACCGTGCAGCGTCGCGTCCTCGAGCTGGTGCGCTCGCTCGCGGATGACGGACGCGCGGTGGTGCTGGTCAGCCACGACATCGCCGCCGTGTCCGCGATCGCGGATCGTGTCGTGGTGATGCGGGACGGACACGTGGTCGAGAGTGGAGCCACCGCGAGTGTGATCGCGTCGCCCTCTCATCCCTATACCCGCGAGCTGCTGACGTCAGCGCGCCGTCGCGCACCGGAGCGGCGGATGATCGGCGACCGGGAGCTGCTGAGCGCGCACAACCTCACCCGCCGGTTCGCGCATACGGCTGCGGTAAGCGATGTGTCGCTCCGCCTGAACAACGCAGAGGTCGTCGGTGTCGTCGGCGAGTCCGGTTCGGGCAAGTCCACGCTGGTACGGATGCTGCTGGGGGCGGAACAGCCCGATGACGGCCGCGTGACGCTCGACGGGGCGGCATGGTCGCCCCTCCCGGAGTCGGCGCGCCGGAGCAGACGCACGCGGATCCAGCTCGTCGCACAGAATCCGCGCGGTGCCTTCCTGCCCACGTGGACGATCGGACGCACCATCGGCGAGGCGCTGGCGGCCGCAGGGGTGCCCCGGCGAGAGCATGCCGCTCGCATCGCGGAGCTGTTGGAGCGCGTGGAACTGGATCCCGCGTTCGCCGGGCGGCGACCCCGCACACTGTCCGGAGGCCAGCTCCAGCGGGCAGCCATCGCGCGTGCTCTCGCCGTGGCGCCGGACGTGCTGTTGCTGGATGAGCCGCTGTCCGCCCTGGACGTGTCCGTGGCCTCGCGGATCCTGGCGGTGCTGCGCCGGCTCCGGGATGAGGGGACGGCCATGGTACTGGTCTCCCATGACCTCGCCGTCGTGGGGGAACTCGCGGACCGGATCCTGGTGATGCGGGCCGGCCATGTCGTCGAAGAGGGTACGGCGACTGAGATCTTCTCCGCACCGGCGCATGCGTTCACGCGGGAACTGCTCGCGTCCCGGGCGGTGCTGCCGCCTTCCTAAATGAGATTCCCCTCATCTAGATGTCCATATCGCGCTTCCGGGGTCTGAGACGGATTATCGTCGTCGTGCAAGTGCCGTCCTCTCCGTCCCGCGTTCCGATCGCAGGACGGGGTCGCGGCGAAAGATAGACTCCGCCGTCACCTGGCGTTTCCCCGAGTCCGAACGAGGGGAGAAGTATGTCCTGTGTCGCCTGCACACATACGCGTACCAGGGGCGAGGTGTCCGGTGCAGCGTGAAACCTGGGTGAGGGAGTTCGCACCCGAGCTCCGCGCCGCGGCGCGATCATCGTTCGCCGTGCGACGCGTGCCGCCCCGATCGATGCGCACGCTCGTCGGCGGCGCCGTTCGCCCACGACCCGGCGACGTCGTGCTCGTGCGTATCGCGCGGCTTGGACATCATCGACACATCGAGCAGCCCCACGGTCGCCGGAGTGCGCTGCACGTGGACGACCTGATCATCGTGGCGTACGCGGATCGCTACGCCACGGATCAGTTCGAGTCCTATGTCCCGCGTCACCTGGGCCCGGTCAACCTCGTGGCCAGCGGAGGCATCGCCTCCGAGGTGCACACGCGAAGCCGCGCCGTCCGGGCCGCCACCGACATCGTCCCGATCGGACTGATCGGGGACGAGGCGGGCCGGCCGCTCAACGTTGCGGACTTCCGGCTGCCGACGGTCGACACCGCAGGGGAGCGACCGCGAACCATCGCTGTCCTCGGCACCGCGATGAACGCGGGCAAGACCACCACGATCCGTCACCTCGCTCACGGACTGGCGCGGGCCGGCGCCCGCCCCGGCGTGACGAAGGTCACCGGAACCGGCTCCGGCAACGACTACTGGGTGATGCTCGATGCCGGCGCCCACATGATGCTCGACTTCACCGATGCCGGTCTCGCATCGTCTTTTCGTCAGCCGACGAGCGTGCTGGAGGAGGTGACGGCCCAGCTCATCGGCAATCTCACCGTCGGCGGATGCGGCGTGAACCTTGTGGAGATCGCCGATGGTCTGCTGCAGCAGGACAACCGCCGGCTGCTGCAGTCCGAGCGCCTGCACGACCTGATCGATGCGGTCGTGTTCGCCGCCTCTGATGCCATGGGAGCCGTGCAGGGCGTGAGCATCCTCACGGACTTCGGCTTCGACGTGGTCGCCGCCTCCGGGACGATGACCGCATCCCCGCTGGCCGCCCGCGAGGCGGAAGCTGCTCTGGGCATCCCGGTGTGGGGGATCCCCGAGCTGGGCGATGCCCGTGCGGTTGCCCCGGTGCTCGGGGTCCCGGCATCGCTGCTGCATGAACCCGCCGAGCTTCCGCTTCCCGCGTGGCCCGTGGACATGCTGAACCCGGAGGCGACGCTCGCGGTGGCGAGCTCCGACACGGCGGCTGAGCTCGTTGCTCAGGCTGCGGCCGAGCGTGCCGACGTGCCGGCAGCCGGTCTGTTTCGTCCGGTGATGCCATGACGGACCGCCTCTCCATGACGACGACGGACTCAATGACGACGACGGGTGGGGCCCCCGCGGACGCGTGGCGCGAGGAAAGCGAACCGGAGTGGATGCAGGAAGGGCTCGAAGATGACGACGATGTCCACACCGGAACGCTGTTCCGCCTGAGGGCCTCCGACATCATCACCGTGGCTGCGCTGGGCCTGATCCAGGCGGCCGCGCTCGCCGGGTTCGTGCTGGTCACGCGGACGGTCATCGACGCACTCGTCCCCGACGGCGTCGGGCGGGCTGCGGAGCTCACCTTCGAGCGCGCACTATGGAGTTGCGGGGTGCTCGCGGCCCTCGCGGTCGTGCTCGGCATCGCACGAAGCATCGAGTTCACCGTTGCGGAGCGCGCCGGATACCTCGTTGTGCGCCGGCTCCGGATGGCCATGTACGCGCATCTGCAGCGCATGCTGCCGGCGCACCTGCGACATCGGGCACGGGGCGGGTTGCTGCTGCGTCTGACCGGTGATCTCTCTATGCTCCGCATGTGGCTCAGCCGTGGAGTCCTCGAAGGGATCTCCGCCGCAATCGTGCTGATCGTGGGAATCGGCGTGCTGTGCTGGCTCGACGTGTGGCTCGCGATCACGGTGATCGCGGTGCTCGCTGCAGGAAGCGCGTTGTCCCTCGTCTTCGGACGCTCCATGCGCGAGGCGACCCGGACGATGCGCCGACGGCGCTCGCTCCTGATGGGCAACATCGACGAGCAACTGGGCACTCTTGCGGTCAGCCAGGTGTCGGGGCGGACCCGTGGCGAATTCTCCCGGCTGTCTCGACAGAACGCCTCCCTGACGGACGCGCTCATCCGCGTCGCGGGTTTGCGCGGGCGCCTCCGCGGCATCGCCGTCGCCGTCTCGCTGGTCTCCGTCGCCGCGGTGCTCGCGGTGGGAGTCATCGAGGCGCGGCGTGGCCAGGTGGGCGTGGATGTCGTCATCGTGGCAGCGCTGCTGGCCCGGTACCTCGCCCGTCCGGTGCGAACGCTCGGCCTCACTCACGACTACTGGCATCGCGGTCTGGTGTCGCGGCAGAAGGTCACCGACTTCCTCACGAGTTCGTCGCGTGACGCCGCCGAGGAGGATCTCCCTGCGCTCATCGTGCGCGGAGGGCGAATCGAGTTCCAGGGCGTCACCGTGCCGGGGGCCCTCGCCGACTTCACCGCGGTCGCGGACCGCGGGGAGCTGGTCGTGATCACCGGCCCGTCCGGCAGCGGCAAATCAACGCTGCTCGAGCTCGTCGCCCGGCAGACGGAGCCGGTATCGGGCGCGGTGATCGTGGACGGCCAGAACCTGGCTCAGACCGCCCCTTCGTCGGTGGGACGCATGATGGGGGTGGCCGGCCCCAACCTCCCGCTGCTCAAAGGCAGTGTGCTGAGAAACGCCACCTATGCCGCACGCCATGTGGCGCCGGGCGAGGTGCAGCGCATACTGCGCACGCTCGGGCTGGATGAATCGCTGGCCCAGCACGGGTTCTCGGACATCCATGACTGGGTCCAGGAGGGAGGCTCGAATCTGACGCTCAGCGATCGTCAGCTGCTCGCGCTCGCGCGCGCCATGATGGGCACGCCGCGGATACTGCTGCTGGACGAGCCGCTGATGGGCCTGGACGCCGAGGCACGCTCACGAGCGCGCGAGGCCCTTCTCCGTCACCGCGGCACCGTGCTGCTGGTGACGCAGGATCCTGATGCTCTGGCGCTGGCTGACAGCGTCTGGGTGATGGGGCGGGGCGTCCCGGTGACGGTCCAGACCGGGGAGGAGTACCGCGCCCAGCTGTGGCGCGAACGAGGTGAACGGAACCGACGATGGCATTTCGAACGATGAACGCGGCACGCCGGGCACAGCCCCGGAAGCGGGCCGGACGCCACCTCCGCCGTGACCGGAGGATCATCGCACTCAGCCTGACCGTGGCAGTGGGCGCATCGGCCGCGGTCGGAGGGCAGCTGGCGCTCGCGGCACCGCCACCGGAACCGGTGGTCGAAGCGGCCGCAGCGCCCCTCTCGGACGGCGTGCTGGACCTGGGCTTCACCGGAGACACCATGCTGGGCGACGGCGCAATGTCGAAGATCACCGAGGAAGGACCGGAGTCAGTCCTGGCCGGCGTGGCTCCGATGCTCAGCGGATTCGACTTCACGATCATCAACTCCGAGGTCCCGTTCACCACCAGCACAGCACCGAATAACCCCGGTGCGAAGTACTCCTACGCGAGCGATCCGGCGTACCTGCCCGTCCTGCACGCGCTCGGAGTCGATGCCATCAACCTGGGGAACAATCACGCCATGGATCGAGGCCCCGTCGGCCTGGCCGACACGCTCCAGGCCGCAGCCGACACCGGGGTCGCGGCGTTCGGAGCGGGAGCGGATCAGGCGCAGGCTTCGATGCCTCTCATGGTCCGCTCCGGACAGCTCGATGTCGCGGTCGTGTCGTTCGGCGAGAACTTCGGCCCCCTGCAGCGCAGCACCGATGTCTCCGCCGGAATGCTGCCGCTGAAACCGGACCGTATCGAGCGAGGCATCCGCGTGGCTCGGGACAACGGAGCCGATCGGGTGGTGGCGTTCGTCCACTGGGGCGACAACTACGCCGACGTGAACGATCAGCAGCGCTACTGGGCGGGGCTGTTCGCGGAGGCCGGGTACGACGTGGTGATCGGCAGCGGCTCGCACACCCTCCAGCCGGTCGATGTGATCGGCGACATGCCGGTGGTCTACAGCATGGGCAACTTCGTTTTCGGGGCGCCGGGTCGTTTCGCCAGCTACGGCCGTCCCGGTCTCGGCGCCGTCGTGGGTCTGCGCTGGGCTGACGACGGCGCAGGGGAGCTGAGCATTCGCGTCATCGAGACCGACAACCTTCTCACGGACTATGTGGCCCGTCCCGTCACCGGAGCCGAGCTCGGCCCAGCCCGGAAGATCCTGGGCCCACGGGTCGCCTGGAGCGGTGACGTCGGGAGCGTGACGTTTTGAGTACGACGGCAGTCGTTCGCCGCCTGGGGATGGCGCTCGCGGCTCTGCTCATCGTTGCCGCGGTTCCCGCGTGCGCGGCGACGGCTCCCGCATCCTCCGGGCTGAGCGGGAGAGGGAAGTTCGAGCTGGCCGTTCCGGGACGCCCCACTATTCCCGTCTACTACGTCAGCGGCGAGCACGCGACGCGCAACGCGACCATCCTGATCGTCATGCACGGCGTCGAGCGCAACGCAGCGGACTACCGCAATTCCTGGACCGACCTGGTGCGCGACCGGGACGTCGTCGTGCTCGCGCCGCAGTTCTCCGCAGCCGACTTCGGTGACGCAGAGGGCTACAACCTCGGAGGGGTCGGAGGATCCGATGCCGGGGAGCCTGCGGATGTCACCGCCGGGTCGTACGGGTACATCCAGCCCTTGTTCGAGGCGGCTCGCGATCGTATCGGAGGGGAACAGCACTCGTTCGAGATGTTCGGGCACTCGGCAGGCGCTCAGTTCGTCCATAGATACGTGATGCTCGTTCCGGATGCCCCGGTCTCGCTCGCGGTCGCCGCGAACGCGGGGTGGTACCTGATGCCGGACGACGGGGCCGACTTCCCCTTCGGGTTCGGGGGCGGTGCTGCGCCGGTCTTCGATCCCGCGCTCGCCTTCAGCCGGCGACTGGTCGTGATGCTCGGCACCGCCGACACCGGATCCGACAACCTGCGTACCGACGACGATGCGATGCGGCAGGGCGCGACCCGCCTCGCACGCGGGGAGGAGTTCTTCGCACGCGCTGAGGCGGTGGCTCATGATGACGGCGTCGCGTTCCGGTGGCGTGTGCAGGAGGTGCCGGGGGTGGGCCATGACCAGGAGAAGATGGCGCGTGCCGCCGCCGCGGTGCTGCTGGACGGCGCATCCTGAACGACGGCGGGGTATGATCGGGGAACGCGCACAGATCCGGCATCACCGGGGAGCATTCGGAAGAACGGGCCATGGCCTCAGTAGAACCGAACGGGGCAGGCCCGTCACAGCCGAAGTATGAAGTGGTCCACCGCCCGCCGGGCGTGGGGCAACGCGGGGTGGTACCGCGGTCGAGAGATCGTCCCCGCAGGAGCGAATCACGAGCACCTGCGAGATGAGATGACCTACCCACGATCTTCCTTCGGACCCGCTGCCGACCAGGCGGCGGCCGTGACGCCGAGCCCGCGGTTCCCGGAGATCGAGCGCGAGATCCTCGACTTCTGGGAAAGCGACGACACCTTCCGTGCGTCGATCGCCCAGCGCGACGGAGCCGATGAGTGGGTGTTCTACGACGGCCCGCCCTTCGCCAACGGTCTGCCGCACTACGGGCACCTCCTCACCGGTTACGCCAAGGACCTCTTCCCGCGGTTCCAGACCATGCGGGGCAAGAAGGTCGACCGCGTCTTCGGATGGGACACCCACGGGCTGCCCGCTGAGCTCGAGGCCATGAAGCAGCTCGGCATCACGGAGAAGAGCGAGATCGAGGCCATGGGCATCGACACGTTCAACGCCAAGGCGCGGGAGTCGGTCCTCACCTACACGCAGGAGTGGCGCGACTACGTCACCCGCCAGGCTCGTTGGGTCGACTTCGAGCGCGGCTACAAGACGCTGGACACGTCGTACATGGAGAGCGTGCTGTGGGCGTTCAAGACGCTCTACGACAAGGGCCTCGCCTATGAGGGCTACCGTGTGCTGCCGTACTGCTGGCGTGATGAGACCCCGCTGTCGGCGCACGAGCTGCGCATGGACGACGACGTGTACAAGGAGCGTCAGGACCCGTCGGTCACGGTGAGCTTCCCGCTCGTGGGCGCCAAGGCGGAGTCGCTCGGTCTCACGGGTGTGCGCGCACTGGCGTGGACCACGACGCCGTGGACGCTGCCCACCAACCTCGCGCTCGCCGTCGGCCCAGACATCGACTACGTCGTGGTGCCGGGCGGTCCCGCCGGCGCTGCGGACGTCGCCGCCGGCGATGCCGCGGAATCCGCTGTGGCGTATCGCTACCTGCTCGCCGCCGCGCTGCTCGGCGGCTACGCCAAGGACCTCGGCTACGGGTCGGCGGATGAAGCACTGGCCGCGGTGGAGCGGACGGTGCGCGGAGCCGACCTCGCCGACGTCCATTACGACCGTCTCTTCGACTACTACGCGGATGAGGAGGCGTACGGTACCGGCACGGCCTGGCGCATCCTGGTGGACGACTACGTCTCCACGGGAGACGGCACCGGCATCGTCCACCAGGCTCCGGCCTACGGTGAGGATGACAAGCGCCTCGCCGATGCCGCGGGTCTTCCCACGATTCTCTCGCTGGATGACAGCGGACGTTTCCTGCCTGCCGTCACCGACGTTGCGGGTGAGCTCTGGATGGACGCCAACCGTCCCCTGATCCGCCTGCTGAAGGCGAACGGCCGCCTGCTGCGCGAGGCCTCCTACCTGCACTCCTACCCGCACTGCTGGCGCTGCCGGAACCCTCTGATCTACAAGGCGGTCTCGAGCTGGTTCGTGCGCGTCACCGAGTTCAAGGACCGCATGCTCGAACTCAACCAGGAGATCACCTGGGTGCCGGAGAACGTCAAGGACGGTCAGTTCGGCAAGTGGCTCGAGGGTGCGCGTGACTGGTCGATCAGCCGCAACCGCTACTGGGGATCGCCGATCCCGGTGTGGAAGAGCGACGACCCCCAGTACCCGCGTGTCGATGCATACGGCTCCTTCGAAGAGCTGGAACGCGACTTCGGGCGTCTGCCGCGCAACGAGAAGGGCGAGCCGGATCTGCATCGTCCCTACATCGACGAGCTGACCCGGCCGAACCCCGATGACCCGACCGGGCAGTCGACCATGCGCCGCATCGAGGATGTGCTGGATGTCTGGTTCGACTCCGGATCGATGCCGTTCGCGCAGGTGCACTACCCGTTCGAGAACCGCGAGTGGTTCGACTCGCACTCGCCCGCCGACTTCATCGTGGAGTACATCGGCCAGACCCGTGGCTGGTTCTACCTGCTGCATGTGCTCTCCACGGCACTGTTCGACCGGCCCGCGTTCACCGGCGTCTCCTGCCATGGCATCGTGCTGGGCTCCGACGGGCAGAAGATGTCGAAGTCGCTGCGGAACTACCCCGACGTGTCCGAGGTCCTGGACCGCGACGGCTCCGACGCCATGCGCTGGTTCCTGATGTCCTCCTCGGTGCTCCGCGGCGGCAATCTCTCGGTGACCGAGGAAGGCATCCGCGGCGGTGTTCGCGAGTTCCTGCTGCCGTTGTGGAACTCGTGGTACTTCTTCGCGACCTACGCCAATGCCGCACAGCCCGGTGGCTATCAGGCGACCTGGCGCACCGACTCGACCAACGTGCTGGACCGTTACATCCTGGCGCTGCTCGGCGACCTCGTCTCGGGCGTGACGACCGACCTCGACGGGCTCGATTCGACCAGCGCCACCGAAAAGCTCCGCGACTTCGCCGAGGCGCTGACCAACTGGTACATCCGTCGCTCGCGCGACCGGTTCTGGGTGGGCGTCACCGAGGAAGAGAGTTCCCGCGAGGCGTTCGACACCCTGTACACCGTGCTCGAGGTGCTCACACGGGTCGCCGCACCGTTGATCCCGCTGGTCTCCGAGCGGGTCTGGCAGGGGCTCACGGGCGGACGAAGCGTGCATCTGCAGGACTTCCCGGATGCGGCGGCGTTCGCCCCGGCATCCGACATCCGCACCGCGATGGATGCGGTGCGGGAGATCTCCTCCACCGCCAACGCGTTGCGCAAGCAGCACGGCCTGCGGGTCCGGCTGCCCCTCGCCAAGCTCACCGTGGTCGCAGCCGACTCGGCCGGGCTCGGGCAGTTCGAGGGGATCCTGCGGGATGAGCTGAACGTCAAGGCGGTCGAGCTCGTCGAGGCTGAAGACGGCATCGGAGAGCGCTACGGCATCAGCCGCCGCCTGGTCGTGAACGCCCGGGCGGCCGGTCCGCGCATCGGAAAGCAGGTGCAGCAGGCCATCGGCGCCGCCAAGAGCGGTGACTGGACCGAGGTCGACGGCGTCGTCGCGGCGGGGGGCATCGCGCTCCAGCCGAACGAGTACGAGCTGGCTCTGGAAGTCGCCGGCGGTGCCGACGGTACGGCGCTGGCGCTCCTGCCGGGCGGCGGTTTCGTGCTGCTCGACACGGTGACCACCCCACAGCTGGAGGCGGAGGGCCTCGCACGCGACGTGATCCGTGCCGTGCAGGACACCCGTCGTGCGGCGGACTTCGACGTGAGCGACCGCATCCGTCTGCAGCTCGCGTTCGCGAGTGCCGACGAAGCGGCCGCCGTGGCGAGCGCATTCGACGTCGCCGATGTCGCGGGGGAGACCCTGGCGACGAGCTACACGGTGCTGGGAGACGGCACGGTGGTGCTGGCGAGCGGTGAGGCCGGAACCTCCTTCGAGCACACCGTCGATGTGGTGGCGGGTACCTACGCGAACACCGCGGCCTTCACGGTCTCGGTGGCACGTACCGGCGAGCGAGGAGAGCGCTAATGACCGATCGCGATCGGGCGGACGCCGTCTACGCCGAACTGCTCACCCGTCAGGGGGAGCAGTGGGTGCAGCCGCGGGTCGAGCGCACGGCCCGCGTTCTCGAGCTGCTGGATGACCCGCAGCGGACGTACCGCGTGATCCACATCACGGGCACGAACGGCAAGACCTCCACCGCGCGGATGATCGAGTCGCTGCTGCGGGCTCATGGGCTGCGCACTGGCCTGTTCACCAGCCCGCATCTCGTGCGCTTCACCGAGCGCATGCTCGTGGACGGCGAGCCGATCTCGGATGCGGCGGTCGCCGACGCGTGGGAGGAGATCGCCCCGTTCGTCGGGATCGTCGATGCCGAACTCGCCGCGAAGGGCGACGCCGCGCTGACGTTCTTCGAGCTGCTGACCGTGCTCGCCTTCGTCGCCTTCGCGGATGCGCCCATCGATGTGCTGGTGCTCGAGGTCGGCATGGGTGGTTCGTGGGACTCCACGAACACCGCCGACGGCGATGTGGCCGTATTCGCACCGATCGATATGGATCATGCAGACCGGCTGGGCGACACGATCGAGAAGATCGCCGCCGTCAAGGCGGGCATCATCAAGGATGGCGCGGCCGTGGTGTCCGCACGTCAGAGCGCCGAGGCAGAAGCCGTGCTGCGTGCTGCCGCCGCCGCCCATGGGGCGAGTATCGCGTTCGAGGGCGGGGACTTCGCGCTCATCGGCCAGCAGCTCGCCGTGGGCGGGCAGCAGGTGAGCGTCCGCGGCGTCTCCGGTGCCTACGAGGACGTGTACCTGCCGTTGTATGGCGCCCATCAGGGACAGAATGCCGCCCTCGCCATCGCGGCCGTGGAATCCCTGATCGGCGGAGCCGCGCAGCCGATCGCGGATGACGTCCTGGCGGAGGGCCTCGCCGAGGCGACTTCTCCCGGTCGCCTGCAGCTGATCGGGATCGAGCCCACGGTGCTCGTCGACGCTGGTCACAACCCCCACGGTGCACGGGCGCTGGCCTCAGCCCTCCGCGAGTCGTTCGATTTCGACGAGTGGGGTCTCGTGCTCGGGGTGCTCGCGGACAAGGACGCAGCAGGCATCATCGAGGCGCTCCGCGAGATCCCCGCGCACGTGTTCGTCACCGAACCGGACTCGGAGCGCTCACTCGACGCCGACGCCCTGGCGGATCTGGTCGAGGCGGCGGGACTGCGGGCGAGCGTCCACCCCAACCTGGACGACGCCGCGGAGTCCGCTCGGGAGTGGGCGGCGGAGGCACCCCGTCGCGCCGTCATCATCGTCGGTTCGGTGGTTCTCGCAGGCGAAGCCATCCGCCTCGCCGAGGATGAGGACTGGAAGGGGAGCACCGCCCGATGAGCGCCTCCTCTCGCACCCCGTCCCTGATGGCCCGGCTCGGGTCAATCGTGCTGATCTTCGAGGCGTTCGTCGCGTTCCTCGGGGGTCTGGTGGTCTACGGGCTGCGCGCTCTGCCCGAGACGATCGCTCCGTGGTGGGGAATCGTCGGGGGCGCCGTTGTGGCGCTGTTGATGATCGTCGTCGCCGGGTGCACTCGCTTCCGCTGGGGAATCGCCGCAGGCTGGGTGCTGCAGTTCGTCATCCTCGCCGCCGCATTCCTCAACCTCGCCTTCGTATTCGTCTTCCTCGTCTTCGGCGGGATGTGGGCGTATGCGATGATCACGTCGGCCCGTTTGGTCCGCAAGGGCCCGGCCGCCACCTCCACGACAGAAAGTGACTGACATGGCAACCGAAGAAACGCTCGTCCTGGTCAAGCCCGACGGCGTCGCTCGCGGACTGACCGGCGCGATCCTCGCGCGCATCGAGGCGAAGGGCTACGCGCTCGTCGATCTCAAGCTCGTGCAGCCGGATCGCACGCTCCTGGAGCAGCACTATGCCGAGCACGAGGGCAAGCCCTTCTACGAGCCGCTGCTGGAGTTCATGATGTCCGGTCCGTCTGTGGCAATCCGCCTCGCCGGTAACCGGGTCATCGAGGGCTTCCGCTCGCTCGCCGGAACCACGGATCCCACCACCGCGGCCCCCGGAACCATCCGTGGCGACTTCGGTCGCGACTGGGGTCTCAAGGTTCAGCAGAACCTGGTCCACGGCTCCGACAGCGTGGAATCCGCCGAGCGCGAGCTCGGCATCTGGTTCGGCTGAGTCCACACACGACTGAGGCGTCCTCCCGGCCGGGAGGACGCCTCAGTCGTGTGTGAGCTCAGAAGAGCGTTGCCAGCACGTGCAGGCGCATCTCGGCGACCACGGCGATCACGGCGAGCACGAGGACCGCCATGAGCGGCGTCCAGCCCATCAGCCGTTCGCCCGCGGCTGCTGCGCGCGTCCCGAACACACCCTGCTTCATCGCGTGGAAGGTGACGACGAAGAACGACGGAATCACCATGACCCAGGTGACCATGCACCACGGGCACAGCACGTTCAGCGCGAAGATGCTCTGGAACGCCAGCCAGAAGACGAATCCGATCGCGAAGACGTAGCCGAGCCAGAAGAACGTCCAGAACCAGCGGGCGAAGCGGGCGCCGGCGAGAATCGCGAAGCCCACCACAATCGGCGCGATCCAGGCCGCGATGCCAATCAGCGGGTTGGGGAAGCCGAAAACGCTGCCCTGCCACGAGTTGAGGTTCGTGCTGCACTGGACGAGAGGGCTGAAGTCGCAGGAAGCGATGGCGTCGGGGTTCTCGAGCTTCTCGAACTTCTCGATCGTCAGGGCGAACGCGGCGTACCAGCCGATGATGCCGGTGACGATGAGCCAGAGGGCCACACCGACGGGACGCTTGCGGGTTTCGGTCATGACCTCAGTATGCCCGCCGGGTCATGCGACCAGGCCGGAGAAAACCTGAGAGCAGCCATATGCCGACATGCGCATGAGAGGCTACTGGCTCATTTCCGCTCGATGGTGCGATAATGAAGGTCGTTGCACCCACCGGCCGCGCCGGTGAACGCAGTGGAGAAGACTTCGAGGCCAAGACGGCCTCCGCGACCAGAGCCGCTGAGCCGGTCGCAGACCGAGTGAGTTCGCGGCACCGCCAGGTGCGGCGCCGCACGAGAATTTCGCCGGGCGACGCGCGGTGTTGCCCGCAGGGAGTGCGCCAGAAATGGCAGAGACGAAGAGCGAGAACGACCGTACCTCCGATTCCGGAGCGAACGACGACCAGCTGGGACTGCCCGCGGGGGCCGACGGGGAGCTGTTTGGCGACCACACGGCGCTTCCGGCTTTCGGTGGACCCGCTGCGGATGCCGATGCGGACCCTACCGAGCCGGTGGCAGCGCCGACGGCTGAGAACGATATCGAGCGCTCCGCACCCGACGACGGAGAGACGGTCATCGAGTCGGACGGCGGCATCATTGTGGTGACCGATGAGGCCACGCCGAATGCCGGGGATGCGACATCCGGTGGCGATGAGGCCGCGCCCGAGACCACGGACGAGGGCCAGGCCACTGCCGAGTCCGCCGGCGATGGCGGCTCAGCAGCTGCTGCCGCCGAAGACTCCGCAGCGGAACCGGGTGCCGGTCTGGGGCTCGGCGACGACGTCGTCATCCTCCGCCAGCCCGCGCCTGAGGCGGAGCCGGAGCCGGAGCCGCTGCCCACCGCGGTGAGCCTGGGGCTGCTTCCCGAGGTGTTCGTGTCCCAGGTGTCCACCGCGCTGCACTTCTATGCGCCGGAGATCGTTCCGCTTCCGGCTCTGCCCGCAGACGAGGACGAGGGCGGATCGTCCCGGCGTCGCCGCCGTCGCGGCGAGCCCGATGACGGCGGGGAGGGGCGGCGCCGCACCCGCGCGGTGGAGTACATCACCGAACCGAAGGCGATCAAGGGCTCCACCCGCCTGGAGGCGAAGAAGCAGCGCCGTCGTGACGGTCGTGAGGCCGGTCGACGCCGCGCCGTGGTGACCGAGGCGGAGTTCCTCGCACGCCGTGAGGCCGTGGACCGCCAGATGATCGTCCGTTCCAAGAACGGTCGCATCCAGATCGGCGTGCTCGAGGACAAGGTCCTCGTCGAGCACTACGTGGCGCGCAACCAGGACGCATCGCTGATCGGCAACGTGTACATCGGGCGCGTGCAGAACGTACTGCCGTCGATGGAGGCGGCGTTCGTCGACATCGGCCGCGGTCGCAACGCCGTGCTGTACTCGGGCGAGGTGGACTGGGACTCCGTCGAGACCGGAAACCAGCCTCGTCGCATCGAGCTCGCTCTGAAGACCGGAGACAAGGTCCTCGTCCAGGTGACGAAGGACCCGGTGGGCCACAAGGGCGCGCGCCTCACCAGCCAGATCTCGCTCCCGGGACGTTACCTCGTGTACGTGCCGAACGGGTCGATGAACGGCATCTCCCGCAAGCTCCCCGACACCGAGCGCGCGCGTCTGAAGCGCATCCTCAAGGAGGTGCTCCCGGAATCCAGCGGCGTGATCGTCCGTACCGCCGCCGAGGGCGCCACGGAGGAGCAGCTGACCGTCGACGTGCAGCGCCTCACCTCGCAGTGGGAGCACATCGCGGCACAGGCGGCCTCCGGCCATGCGCCGCAGCTGCTGCACTCCGAGCCCGACCTGCTCGTCAAGATCGTGCGCGACGTCTTCAACGAGGACTTCCAGAAGCTGATCATCCAGGGCGATGAGGCGCAGCAGACGATCGAGAGCTACCTGCGCGGTGTGGCCCCCGACCTCCTGGAGCGGGTCGAGCGTTACGAGGGCGATCGGGATCCGTTCGACGAGTACCGCATCACCGAGCAGATCGAGAAGGCGCTGGACCGGAAGGTCTGGCTGCCGTCGGGCGGCTCGCTCGTGATCGACCGCACCGAGGCCATGACCGTGGTCGACGTCAACACGGGCAAGTTCGTCGGCTCGGGCGGCAACCTCGAGGAGACGGTCACCAAGAACAACCTCGAGGCCGCCGAGGAGATCGTGCGCCAGCTGCGGCTGCGCGACATCGGCGGCATCATCGTCATCGACTTCATCGACATGGTGCTCGAGTCCAACCGTGACCTCGTGCTGCGCCGTCTGGTCGAGTGCCTGAGCCGGGACCGCACCAAGCACCAGGTCGCCGAGGTCACCTCGCTCGGACTCGTGCAGATGACGCGCAAGAAGCTGGGCCTCGGCCTGCTGGAGACCTTCTCCGAGCCGTGCGAGGTCTGTGCTGGACGCGGCGTGGTGGTTCACCACGACCCGGTGGTCAAGCACCGTGCCCCTTCCGCGAACGGGAACGGCAATGGAAACGGGAATGGCAACGGATCGTCCCGCCGGTCGCGTGGCGGCTCGAACTCCGGTGGCGGTGCCGCGGCACCGGCGCCTCAGGTGTCGACCCACGTGATCACCGAGGGCGCCAAGTCGGCGCTCGCTCAGATTGCAGCCTCCACGCGCAGCGGTGCAGCCGCCGACGCGGCGCCGGCGGACATCACCGAGATCGTGCTCCCGGAGGCGTCTGAGCGCCCGGAACGCGCGGAGCGTGCGAAGCGACCGCGGAAGAAGCGCAACGGCTCGAACGGTGCCGGCGGCAACGGCGGCGACAAGCCCAAGACCGAGAAGGAGCAGCTTCTCGAATCGGTGCTCGACGCGCTCCCCGAGCCGAAGGCCCCGGGCCAGGGACGGGGCCGGCGTCGTGTGACGACCGCCGCCCTCACCGGCACTCCGGTATCGACCGCCCCGGTGTCGGGTGCAGGTGCCGACCCGGCAGGGGAGTGACAGCGACCGTCATTCCCCCTCGACTGTGAGAATCACCGCCCGCGACGTTCGCGGGCGGTGATTCTCAATCCGGAGGCGATCAGACGGCGTACCAGCTCATGGCTGTCGACCGGAGTGGCTCCGGCCGCGACGAGCCTCTCGATGATCTCCCCGGGGACGTCGTAGTGATCCCGATCGAACGAGCGCTCCGGGAGCTGCTGAGCGCGCGCGAACGCATGCAGCTCGTCCAGGCTGCTGTCGCTGACGAGGTGCGCCCACAGGCGGCCGTGGGCGGGCCAGCGTGCGGCATCGACGAGAACGGTCATTCTGCCGATGCTACGCCGACGCCGGTGCGGCGCGCTGCGCCAGGTGGGGCAGAATGGAACACGGAAGACGACACGCAGCGGTTCCTTTTGCCGCTACACAGGATCATCCGGTAAAGTGGTCCCTTGGTGCGCATCCGCGTCGCCCGCCCCCGGGCGGCGTCGAGAGACTTGCAGCCGCGCCGGCCCCTCGTGGGCGTCCCTTTCCGGGAGTGCAAGCACAGTCTTTTCAGACGTTCCGGAACCCGACAAGTGGTTCCCCAAAGAAACAAGGTGGCAAGTGGTTTACGCAGTTGTGCGCGCCGGTGGACGGCAGGAGAAGGTGGAAGTCGGCACGATCGTGCAGCTCGACCGTGTCCAGGCCGCTCAGGGCGAGAAGATCGAGCTCCCCGCGGTTCTGTTCGTCGACGGTGACACCGTCACGACCGACGCGGACAAGCTCGCGAAGATCAAGGTGACGGCCGAGGTTATCGGCAACCTCCGTGGTCCGAAGATCGTCATCCAGAAGTACAAGAACAAGACCGGTTACAAGAAGCGCCAGGGTCACCGTCAGGACCTCACGCGCGTCAAGGTCACCGGAATCAAGTAAGCACCGGAGGCAGCAGAGATGGCACACAAGAAGGGCGCAAGCTCCACCCGCAACGGTCGTGACTCCAACGCGCAGCGCCTCGGCGTCAAGCGCTTCGGCGGTCAGACCGTCAACGCCGGCGAGATCCTCGTCCGCCAGCGCGGCACCCACTTCCACCCCGGCGTCAACGTCGGTCGTGGTGGCGACGACACGCTCTTCGCGCTGTCGGCCGGCGCTGTCGAGTTCGGCACCAAGGGCGGCCGCAAGGTCGTCAACATCGTCGCGGCTGAGTAAGTCGCAAGCTTTCTGATCGGGGCGGGCTTCGGCTCGCCCCGACCTGTTTATCCGGAGGATTCCGATGGTCACGTTCGTCGACGAGGTCACCCTGCACCTGCGCGCGGGAAAGGGCGGCAACGGCTGCGTCTCCGTGCGCCGCGAGAAGTTCAAGCCGCTGGCCGGCCCAGACGGCGGTAACGGGGGGCATGGCGGCGACATCGTGCTCGTCGCGGACCCCCAGGTGACCACCCTCCTGTCGTACCACCACAGCCCGCACCGCAGCGCAGGTAACGGCGGTTTCGGCATGGGCGATCACCGCTCCGGCGCGCTGGGAGAACCGCTCGAGCTGCCGGTTCCCGTGGGAACCGTGGTGAAGGATCCCAACGGCGAGGTGCTCGTCGACATGATCGAGCCCGGTATGCGATTCGTCGCTGCGCCCGGTGGGCAGGGTGGTCTCGGCAACGCCGCGTTGGCCAGCCAGAAGCGCAAGGCTCCGGGCTTCGCTCTCCTGGGCACGCCGGGCTGGGAGGGCGATGTCGTCCTCGAACTCAAGACCGTCGCCGATGTGGCGCTCGTGGGCTACCCGTCCGCTGGGAAGTCGAGCCTGATCGCGGCGATCTCCGCGGCCCGCCCCAAGATCGCGGACTATCCCTTCACCACGCTGCACCCGAACCTCGGTGTCGTGCAGGCCGGCGACATCCGCTACACCGTCGCCGATGTCCCCGGACTGATCGAGGGCGCCAGCGAGGGACGCGGCCTCGGTCTCGAGTTCCTCCGTCACGTGGAGCGATGCTCCGCCCTCGTGCACGTTCTGGACTGCGCCACCCTGGAGCCCGGTCGCGACCCGCTCAGCGACCTGGACGTGATCCTCGCCGAACTCGCCGCCTATCCGGTGCCCGAGGGGCAGACGCCTCTCCTGGAGCGTCCGCAGGTGGTGGCGTTGAACAAGATCGATGTGCCCGAGGCGCAGGATCTCGCCGATCTGGTGCGTCCGGACATCGAAGCGCGCGGCTTGCGCGTGTTCGAGATTTCCACGGTGGCCCGCAAGGGTCTGCGCGAGCTCAGCTTCGCTCTCGCAGAGATCGTGGAGCAGCACCGCATCGAGACGGCCGCCGCGCCGGCTCCCGAGCGCATCATCGTTCGTCCGCAGGCGTCCGAGAAGGAGTTCTCCGTGACCGTCGAGGGCGGCACGTATGGCAACGTCTACCGCATCCGGGGTGCGAAGCCCGAGCGCTGGGTGGCGCAGACCGACTTCACCAACGACGAGGCCATCGGCTACCTGGCCGACCGGCTCGAGCGTCTCGGCGTGGAGAACGAGCTCTACCGCGCCGGAGCCGTCGCCGGATCGACCGTGGTCATCGGCGGCGACGGGGGAGTCGTGTTCGACTGGGAGCCCGCGCTGTCCTCGGCGGCGGAGCTCACCGCGGCCCCGCGTGGCACGGACCCGCGTCTGTCGGGCTCGTCGCGGCGGACCACCTCCGAGCGTCGTGAGCAGTACCACGACCGCATGGACGCGAAGGCGGAGGCTCGTGCCGAGCTCGAGGCCGAACGCGTCGCCCAGAAGTATCGCGACGAGCAGTACCTGGAGGAGCGGTGACCGCACGTTCACGGGCCGACCTGCCCGGGATTCGCCGGCTGGTCGTCAAGGTGGGCTCGTCCTCGATCTCCGGTGAGGGATCCTGGCGCATCCCGATGCTGGTGCACGCCCTCGCTGAGGCGCATCGATCGGGCACGGAGGTCGTGCTGGTCTCGTCGGGAGCCATCGCCACGGGTATGCCGTATCTCAACCTCGACAGCCGGCCCACCGACCTCGCCACGCAGCAGGCCGCCGCGGCGGTCGGGCAGAACGTCCTGGTGTACCGCTACCAGGAGGCGCTGCGTCCCTTCGATATCGTCGCCGGCCAGGTGCTCCTCACCGCAGGCGACCTGGAGAACCCCGTCCACCGTTCGAACGCGCGCCGCGCGATGGAGCGGCTGCTGAGCCTGCGCATCCTGCCCATCGTGAACGAGAACGACACGGTGGCCACCCACGAGATCCGATTCGGTGATAACGACCGTCTCGCGGCACTGGTGGCACAGCTCGTCGGTGCCGATGCCTTGGTCCTGCTCAGCGACATCGCCAACCTCTACACCCGGCCGCCGGGTGAGCCCGGTGCCGAGCCTCTCGATGTCATCGCCGCAGGTGACGACCTCGCCGGATGGGAGTTCGGCGCGAAGGTCGTGAACAGCGTCGGCACGGGCGGTGCGGCCACCAAGGTCTCGGCCGCTCGGCTCGCCGCGGCCGCGGGCATCGGTGTTCTGGTCACCTCCACCGACCAGGCGGCCCAGGCCCTCGCGGGTGCGCATGTCGGCACATGGTTCGAGCCTGCCGATGTCACACCGCAGGCGGCGACGGGCTCCATCGCTAAGGTGGATGCGTGAGCACCCCCGACGCACTCCTGGACCGCTTCCGCGCCGCCAAGACCGCTTCGCGTGCGGTCGCGCGCCTCACCAGCGGCGATAAGGCCGAGGCGCTGCGCGCCATCGCCGACGCCCTCGAAGCCGCGGCACCCCGGATCATCGAGGCGAATGCCGTCGACCTGGAGCGTGGGCGCGCCGAGGGCATCGCCACCGGGCTGCTGGATCGTCTGCTGCTCGATGAGGCACGCATCGCGTCGCTGGCATCGGCCGTCCGTGACGTGGCCGCGCTGCACGATCCGGTGGGTCAGGTCGTCGGCGGGCACCGTCTGGCGAACGGCGTGGCGCTGGAGCAGATCCGAGTGCCGTTCGGAGTGGTGGCCGTCATCTACGAGGCTCGCCCGAACGTCACCGTGGACATCGCCGCCCTCGCGCTGCGATCGGGAAACGCCGTGCTGTTGCGCGGTGGATCCGCAGCGCGCGAGTCGAACATGGTGCTGGTGGAGGTCATGCGCGATGCGCTGGCCGGGCGGAGCATCACCCCGGACGCGATCCAGTCCGTGGATGATTTCGGTCGCGACGGTGCGAACGCGCTGATGAATGCGCGCGGCTACGTGGACGTCCTCGTGCCCCGCGGCAGCGCTCAGCTGATCGAGACCGTCGTGACGCAGTCGACCGTTCCGGTGATCGAGACCGGTGCCGGCAACGTCCACATCTTCCTGGATGAGACGGCCCCGGCGGACTGGGCGCAGGACATCGTGGTCAACGCGAAGGTGCAACGTCCGAGCGTGTGCAACGCCGTCGAGACCGTTCTGGTTCACGAGAGCGCTGCGGGGCGCCTGGTTCCTGATCTCGTGGCGGCCCTGCAGGCACGGGGCGTGACCATCCACGGCGATGACGTCGTGGCGTCTCTCAGCTCCGGGATCGTGCCGGCGACCGAAGCGGACTGGGCCACGGAGTACCTCGATCTGGACATCGCGATGCATGTCGTCGCCGATCTGGACGAGGCTCTCGAGCACATTCGCACCTACTCCACCGGCCACACCGAGTCGATCATCACCACCGACAGCCGCAATGCGGATCGTTTCCTGGCCGAGGTCGACTCTGCCGTGGTCATGGCGAACGCCTCGACGCGTTTCACCGACGGCGGCGAGTTCGGATTCGGCGCCGAGGTCGGCATCTCCACCCAGAAGCTGCACGCCCGCGGCCCGATGGGCCTGTCCGAGCTGACGAGCACCAAGTGGCTCGCGCGTGGCTCTGGCCAGGTTCGCGGCTGACCGCAATAGACTGATACCTGTAACAAACCCGATCGGAGTTTCCATGTCTCTCTCCACGCTCGTCGTCGCAGCCGCAGAGGAGCACGCCGAGAACGTCATGCTGCACACCTTCCCGGCAGCGCTGATCGCCGCGTGCGTCTTCTTCCTGCTCGCGATGGTGACGCTGTCGTACCGCAACGTGGCCAACCGTCACGCGGAGAAGGCAGCGAAGTTCGCGCACGAGAACCCGGAGTCGGGCCACGGCGCAGGACACGGAGCCGGCCACTGAGGCCTGCCGCATGACGAGCGAACGGCGACCGCGGATCGGCGTGATGGGTGGAACCTTCGATCCCATCCACCACGGCCACCTGGTTGCCGCGAGCGAGGCGGCGCAGTGGTTCGACCTGGACGAGGTCGTGTTCGTGCCCACGGGGCACCCCTGGCAGAAGTCCGATGTCACGGGCAGCGAGCACCGCTATCTCATGACCGTGATCGCCACGGCCTCCAACCCGCGTTTCACGGTGAGCCGCGTGGACATCGACCGCGGTGGGCCCACCTACACGATCGACACCCTGCGTGACCTGCACGCGCAGCGCCCCGATGCGGATCTGTTCTTCATCACCGGGGCCGACGCCATCGCCCAGATTCTCAGCTGGCGGGATCATGATGAGCTGTGGGACCTCGCGCAGTTCGTCGCGGTGTCCCGGCCGGGCCATGTCCTCAGCACGGAGGGTCTTCCCTCGGAGGTCGTGAGCCAGCTGGAGATCCCGGCGCTGGCCATTTCGTCCACGGACTGTCGCGAGCGTGTCCGGCAGGGACACCCCGTGTGGTACCTCGTTCCCGACGGGGTCGTCCAATACATTGCGAAGCATCACCTGTATCGGAGCACCGCATGACTACCACTGATCACTCCGGGGAGCAGTTGACCCGACGCCAGTTGCGTGAGCTGCGGCTGACCGGCCAGACCCCCGTGGTCGCCGACGAAGCGGCTGTCGAGGACAACGCACCCGCTGACCCCGTTCCGCCGCGTCGTGACGCCCCGGTCAACAATCCCCTGCCCCGGCCGGCCGAACCGATCGTCGTGGCGGCTCCCGAGACGCCTGCGGCGCCGTCCGCCGGCGCGACGGAGCATCGCCTCACGCGGCGAGAGCTGCGTGATCTGGAACGCGTGCGCACCGCATCCGTTCCGGTGATCCGTCCGGCGGATGACGCTGCGGATCCTGCAGCGGCCGCTGCGGACATCGCCCCCGCCGTGGAGCCCGCCGTCCTCGCCGAGGCTGAAGAGCCCGTCGCCGCTGTGGACGCTGCAGAGGCGTCTCGTGCAGCGGACTCCTCGGCCGACGAGGCAAAGGAGGCCTCCGCAGAGGAAGAGCACGCCCCCGTCGCGGACGACGCCGTGTCGGCTGAGGTCGCCGCGCAGGAACCCGCTGCGGACGGGACGGCGGCGGATCACATCGTCGACGAGCAGTCCGACGCTGGCGCTGCCGACGCTGGCGCTGGCGACGCTGGCGCTGCCGCGCCGGATGCCTCCGCGCCGACGGATCACGTGTCGGCTCCGGTCACGGAGCACGCGCGTCCCGCCTGGGCACCGCCCGCGGAGACCGCGTCCCCGGCTCCGGCGTTCGATGCGCCGCTGAAGGCGAAGACGCCGGAGAAGAGCACGGCAGAGCACGCGGCTGTCAGCGATGGCCCTACCCTCAGCTCCTCCTTCGGTGCTCAGGTCGCCCCGGGGCCGTCGTCGGGCGAGCAGTCCTTCGACGAGCTCATCTCGCGCGACAGCGGCGGCTCCACGGCAGCGGGTCACTCGCTCGTGCTCCCGGACGCCACCCTCCCGCCGCTGACGGCACCGGTCACCTCGACCGGCGCGATGCTCGTCACCGGCACATTCAACCTCCCCGAGCTCGGCTCCCAGGGGCACGCGCCCGGAGTCGCCGACGGCAAGGATGTGGACGCCGTCCTCATCGACGGAGAGCTGCCCGCCGCGTCTTCGCCCACCCCCATCGCCGCCACGGCCGCGGTGAGCCAGGCGAAGGCCCCCGGCGAGATCATCAAGCCTCCCGTGCCGGAGAAGAGCAACAAGCTGATGCTGGTCCTCGCGATCACCGCGGGCGTTCTCGCCCTGGCCCTGGTGGGTGTGATCGTCGGGGCAGCCCTGACAGGAATGATGCAATGACCGCTAGCGAACAAGCTCGCAAGATGGTACAGATCGCGGCCGTGGCTGCGGACGCGAAGGGCGGCGAGGACATCGTCGCGCTTGACGTCTCGGAACCCCTTCCGTTCGTGGATGCCTTCGTGATCGTGACGGGGCGCAATGAGCGCAACGTCGCGGCGATCGCCGACGAGGTGGAGGAGAAGCTTCTCGAGGCCGGCCACAAGCGCCTGCGCCGTGAAGGTCGCCAGGACGCCCGCTGGGTGCTCAGCGACTTCGGCGACATCGTGGTGCACGTGTTCCACGAGCAGGAGCGCGTCTACTACGACCTGGAGCGCCTCTGGAAGGATGGCGCCACCATCGACTTCACCCTTCCGCAGCCGGCGTCGATCTGATCGATCCGGCCAGATGGTCGGCAGCACCTCACCGGGTGCTGTAGGCTAAGGGGGTTGGTTCATCCAGCGCCCTTCCGGGCCTGTGGCGCAGCTGGTAGCGCACCTGCATGGCATGCAGGGGGTCAGGGGTTCGAGTCCCCTCAGGTCCACACTCAGAGGCTCCCGCTCAGCGCGGGAGCCTCTTTCCGTTGTGCCGGGTAATACGTCAGCGCACCGGCTGGACGAGCTCGGTGAGCCACTCGGACTGGGGGAGTGGCTCCGATTCGAGGTACACCTCCCGGCAGCTGCCGAGGGGATCCTCGCCATCGGCGAGGACGGCTGCGGTCAGCTCGTTCCATGCCCGGCCGATGCCAGCCATGTCACCGCGATACGCCAGCACAGCGGCGCGCTCGATGGCCGGCAAGGTGATGACCTCCCACGCGGGGTCGACGCGTGGAGAATCCCCGGCGAGCCAGGAGACCCAGACGCGGAGGTCATCGGTGCCGGGCACGTTCTCGTACCAGAAGACGCCGGGCTCGTGGAACTCGACGCCGGAGGCCTGGAGGGCATCATGCAGCGGTGGCAGGATGCGGTCGACGAGCGCGCTCACGTCTTCGCCACCCGGAGCGATGCCGCTCGCTGCGTAGACGGTCACCTCTTCGATGCGCCGATACTCGATGCGAGCGGTGGTGGATGCGGTCATGGGGTGATTCCTTTCGAGAACGGCGAGTCGGTGCTCCACCCGTGTGAGCCGGCCCTGTTCCTCGCCGATGACGGCCCGCAGCTCGGTGCGCCGGCGCGAGAGCAGCGCGACGAGCGCGCCATTCGCGTCCTCGGCGCCGAGCACGGCTGCGGCATCGTCCAGGGAACAGCCCAGATCGCGTAGTTCCGCGATGCGCAGCAGGTCAGCGAGCTGTGCCGGTTCGTAACGTCGATACCCGCTGTGCGGGTCGACCTCGGCTGGACGTAGAAGCCCGATCGCGTCGTAGTGGCGGAGCATGCGGACACTCACGTGGCCGAGCGCGGCGAACTCTCCGATGGTGTACATGATGGGATCACGCTCCACCCTGACACTGTGGCAGGGTCAAATCGGTGCGGTCAGGTGTCGTAGTCGCCGCTGTCCCAGGGACTGGAGAACGCCATGTAATCGCCGGGTTCGATCGTCACGTTCCAGTACCACTCCTCGTCTTCATCCTCGTCGTCGTCCGGGCCGTTCAGGACCAGCCCGAACTCCACGCCGTCCTGCACGATGCTGAACGGAGCTATCGTGATGTCGCCGTACGTCACCGGGCCCACCTCCGTCAGCAGCAGGTCGACGGCGGACTGCTGGGCGGGGAATGCGGTGACATTGCCCGGGAGTGCGCCGTCGCCGTCGCGACCGCCGACGGGAACGATCGTCGTCTCCACGAGTGCGCCATCGTCATCGAAGAGATAGCGAGCCGCGTACTCGGCACCACCGCCGGGAGAACTCGCCGACACGAACGGGGTGGTGACGAAGAACTGGCGCCCGTCCGCCGTACGCCCGACGTGGCGGGCGTGGTAGTCGTCGTGGGCGATACGGAAGCGCTCCGGTGCGAACTCACCGTTGGCGTCGCGCAGCGGCAGGGGATTCATGGGACCAGTATGCCGGGCATCGCTCTCAGCCATCCCGACGCGCGCGAGATGCGCCTCGATTGTGCGCGAGCCCGCGGATTCGGTTATCGTATTCTCTGTTCGGTTCGCCGGACGAGATGGGCCTGTGGCGCAGCTGGTAGCGCACCTGCATGGCATGCAGGGGGTCAGGGGTTCGAGTCCCCTCAGGTCCACCATCACGTCGAAAGCCCGGCTCTCCGCCGGGCTTTCGTGTTATCGCCGTGGGCGGCTACAGCGAGCCGAGCACGTCGCTCGGCCGGGCATCGAGTGCGAGAGCGTCCAGCACCGTGATGAGTTCGCGCTCCTCGTAGGCGAAATGGGACTCCATGATGGCAGCAATCCCGTCGAGGTGACGCGAGATCGATCCGCGTTCGCCGGTGGGCGCCGCGGCGGCCAGGTCCGCGAGGAGCCAGGCGATCATGGCGTGATCCTGCTGCAGTCGTTCGAGCGTGTCGCGCAACGCGGGGTGGGCCGCGGCGATGGCGGGGAAGAGGTGTCGATCCTCCCCCTCGTGGTGCTCTGTCAGGGCGACACAGAAGCCGTGACAGACGAGGAGGAGATCGCGCGCCGGCACGTCGTCGGATCCGTCCGCCTCCCTGACCGCTCTGAGCGCGGCCCGCAACCGTGTGTGTACCGCCCGCAGCTCTGCACCCCACGCCACCAGGCGCTCCGACTCCTCCTCGATACCCACGGCACCATCCTGTCAGTCCAGACCGCAGCCGGTGAACAGGGTCGTTCGACATAGGCTGATCCGGTGGAGCATCGCTGGAGCGTCGGGCCGATCACCGTGGCGGTCCGGAAACACGATGGCGCTCGTCGCAGTCCGATCGCACGGGATGCCGGCTCCCTGCTGCTGACGGATCTCGTCCGAGAACTCACGGGTGCTGAGGCTGCGGTGCGCCGGCTCTGCCCGAACTGTGGCGCGACCGACCACGGGCGACCGGTGGTGCCGCGGAGAGATGTCGTGCTCTCGCTGTCCTACGCTCCCGGCGCGGTTGCCGTCGCCGCCGCGCCCGGGGATGCGATCGACGGTCTCGGCATCGACATCGAGGCGGGGCTTGCTGAGACCGAAGCCATTTCCGGCGTCTGCCTCCGGGACTGGACCCGGCTGGAGGCTGCCATGAAGGCTGACGGGCGGGCGTCGATGCTCGATCCTGCCACGGCGGTCGTGAGCGGGGATCACGTGAGCTTCCCTGGCGCGCCGCCCTGGTTCAGCACGGTGCTTCCCGTGCCCGGGCCGTTCCAGGCCGCGATCGCGTACCGTTACCGCTGATCGGGAGCGGTCGCGCCCTGTCGGGGCTGCTCCCGGCCGTCGGGCTGCGAGATGCCACGAGGCAGGAGGATCGCCTCCGTCAGGGGTGCGGGCTCGTCACGGCTCCACGCATCAGGCATCGGCGGGAGTTCGGGACGGTCGAGCCAGGGGTGCAGGAGCTCCGCGAGGGCGACCCCGGACACTCTCTCGGCGAGTGCGATGAAGTCCGGCGTGGTCGCTGTGGCATGAGCGAAACGACGAGTCCACGCGCGGAGGATCGCGAAGAAGGCGTCGTCACCCACTGCCACACGGACCGCATGGAGGGCGAGCGCGCCCCGCTTGTAGACACGGTCGTCGAACATGGCATCCGGCCCGGGATCGGAGACGACGAGGTCCTGACTCTCGGTCAGCATCCGCGCGTAGTGGGCCAGCGCCTTGCGGTGTGCCGTCGGTCCCGCCGAGGCCTCCGACCAGATCCACTCGGCGTAGCAGGCGAACCCCTCATTGAGCCAGATATCGCGCCACTGCGCGAGACCCACGCTGTTGCCGAACCACTGGTGGGCCAGCTCATGCGCGATGAGCCGTTCCAGTCCGCCGTTCCCATCGATGTGATTGGCACCGAAGATGCCCATGGCCTGAGCTTCCAGCGGGATCTCCAGGTCATCAGGGGTCACCACGACGGTGTAGCGCTCGAACGGATACGGGCCGAACAGCGTCTCGTAGGTGCGCATCATCGCATCGAGATCGGCGAAGTCGCGGGATACCCGTTCTTGGAGAAGCGGGGGATACAGGATGGTTCCCGTGGTACTCCCCAGACGGACGTCGGTGCGGGCATAGCGACCGATCTGAACGGTGGACAGGTAGGTCGCCATCGGTGCGGCCGGCGTGAAAGTCCACACCGACCGGCCCTTGGCCTGCCGCCGCGTGGCGGGGGCTCCCGTGGCGACGGTGTACAGCGGATCGGTGGTCAGCACGAGGGTGTGCCGCGCCTTGTCGCGGGGAACGTCGTTGCACGGGAACCAGGTGGCCGCACCGGTGGGTTGCGAAGCCACCAGGACGCCGTCCTCTAGCTCTTCCCAACCGAGTGCTCCCCAGCGTGTGCGGCGCGGCCGTGGCGACCCGCCGTACGAGATCGTGATCTCGAACTGCTCGCCGCGCTCACACTCCGTGCTCAGCGAGATCTTCACTTTGCGATCGGACTGCGTGAACGTCGCTCGGGCATCGCCGGCCACTTTCACCTTGGACACGGCGAGTCCCACGAGGTCGAGACTCATCGTGCGGGTGACCTGCCGGAAGCTCCCGCGGATGACGGCCGTGCCGGTCAGCCGGTTCGTGGACGGCTTGTAGTCCAGGTCGAGGTCGTAGGACGAGACCTCCAGGGCCGCATCTCCCGAGTGCGGTGTGTAGTCGTCCGCGCTCACGCGTCGGCGTCCTGGTAGGACCGCACGCGAACCGCTCGCCACGGACCGATGGGATTGCCGCTCCAGCGGCTGCCGACGGGGACCGTCTCCCCGCGCATCACGAGGGAAGCCGGACCGACGGTGGCGTGTTCTCCGAGCGTCGCCGCGGGCAGGACCACGCTGTGCGGGCCGAGCGTGGCGCCCTCTTGCAATGTGACGGTGTCGAGGCTCATCACTCGATCATGGAACAGATGGGTCTGAACCACACAACCGCGATTCACCACGGCGCCGTCCTCAAGACGCACGAGGTCGGGCTCGGGGAGCCAGTAGCTGTCGGTCCAGACACCGCGGCCGATCTTGGCGCCCAGCGATCGCAGCCAGATTGCGAGGGCAGGGGTTCCGGCTGCCGCGTTGGCGAACCACGGTGCAGCGAGCATCTCGGTAAACGTGTCCGACACCTCGGTGCGCCAGACGAAGCTGGACCACAGGGGATGCTCTCCCGGACGGATCGGACCGACGATCAGCCACTTGGCCGCCGTGGTGATGACGGCGGCCAGGGCACCGGCGGCGAGCAGTACGGGGCCCGAGGCGACGACGGCGACCCATAGTGCGCTGTTCTCGATGATCCAGGCCAGGACGACGAGAACAGCGAGTCCGAGGGCGCACGAGACGACAACGGGAAGAATGCGGCACAGCTCCCATGCGGCTCGTGCCCAGCGGAGCGCGGGACGCGGTCGGTAGGTGCGTTCGAGCTCTGCCGTGTTGACGACGCGCCTCAGTCGCACCGGCGGCGAGCCGAGCCAGGATGATCCCGCTTTCGCCTTGTCGGGAGCGACCGACAGCACCGCGACCAAAGCGTCTTTCGGCACCTTGTGGCCCGCGCCCGCCATACCGGAGTTGCCGAGGAACGCTCGCTTGCCGATGCGCGCCGGCGCCAGCCTCATCCACCCGCCCCGGAGCTCATAGGTGGCCACCATGGTGTCGTCGGCGAGGAACGCACCGTCGTCGATCGTGGTGAGCGAGGGGAGCAGCAGCACGGTGGAGGCCTCGACATCCCGGCCCACGGTGGCGCCCAGCGCCCGCAGCCAGATCGGTGTGGCGAGGCTGGAGTAGAGGGGAAACAGGATGGTCCGGCTGGCATCGAGCAGGCGTTCGGTACTCCACGCCTGCCAGGCCACTCTGCTGCGTACGGGATGCACACCCGGGGTGAGACCGACCGCCAGCAGCCGTACTCCGCCGAGGACGAGCAGCGCGAAGGTGATTCCGACGGACAGCACTGCCGGTACGAGCCAGATGAGGAGGCCAGGAACCGCCCCCGCGATGTCGTCAGCCCCGCGGGTGCCCGCGGCGAGCACGAGCCCGCCCACACCGAACGAGACCAGGGGGAGGAGGCCGAGCGCGACCGAGGATGCGGCGTAGGCCCACAACCAGCGGCGGCGTACGGGTGGGCGCTCGGCGGCGAGAGGGCGGGACTTCCCGCTGATGCGAACGGCGGGTGACCCGGCCCAGCGCTGGCCCGCCCTGACACGACCAAAGACGGCAGAGCCGGGAGCCACCTCCGCACCGCGCCCGATGCGCGTGCCGGGGGCGAGAGTGCTCCGGGCCCCGATGGTCGCGCCGGCCCCGATGCGGATCTCCCCGATACGCACATTGTCGCCGTCGATCCAGTAGCCGGCGAGGTCCACTTCGGGCTCGATGGCAGCCCCTGCGCCCACCTGGAGCATGCCGGTGACAGGCGGCAGAGTGTGCAGATCGACGTCGCGGCCGATCTTCGCGCCCAGTGCGCGAGCGTAGTAGGTCACCCAGGGCGCACCCGCGGAGCCGACGGGATCGATCTGCTGCGCGATTTGCTCGGCCAGCCAGAGGCGAATGTGCACCCCGCCCCCACGCGGGTGGTCGCCGCCACGGACGCCCGCGAGCAGGAGCCGGGCCGCGATCGCGGCGATAGCCATCCTCCCGAACGGCGTCGCGAACAGGAGGAGCCCGGTGAGGAGCACCCAGCCGGGTACCGCAGGGAGGAAGCCGAACCCCGGGACGAGTCGCAGCAGCCACGAGGCCGTGAGCAGCCAGAGCACCCACTTGATGCCGCTCAGAACGAACAATGGCCCGCCCGCGATGGTCTGTACGATCCGCATCGTGAGCGGAGTCGGTGCGGCCGGGGAGAAGGACTCAGCCGTGGGAGCTTCCTCGTCGGCCTCGATCGCCGCCGCCATTCGGCCCAGACGCGGCAGATCGTAGACGTCGGCCATGGTGAACTCGGCGGCGCGCTGCCGGATGCGGGACACCAGCTGGGCCGCGGCGAGCGAACCGCCGCCCAGGGCGAAGAAGTCCGCGTCCTCGTCGGCTGGCCGTTGCCCGAGGACGCCGAACCACTGTTCGGCAAGCCACGCGGCGGTCCCGGTGAAGCCGGAAGCCGCCTCATCCGCGCCGTCGTCGAGCGGCCAGGGGAGGGCTGCCTTGTCGACTTTTCCCGAGGTGCGCACCGGGAGGTCGCTCATCACCGCCAGGAGCGGGATAAGCGGCGTCGGGAGGGTATCGGCGAGCCGTGCACGTGCCTGCTGCCGGTCGAAGCCCGCTGCGGGCACGACATAGCCGACCAGGAGCGGGACCCCGGCGTCCGTACGACGGACGGCGACCGCTGCGGCAGACACGTCGGGGAGATTCTGCAGCGCTGCTTCAACCTCACCGAGCTCGATGCGGCGCCCGCCCACCTTGACCTGATCGTCGGCGCGACCGAGGAAGACCAGGCCGGCGGGTTCGGCACGCACCAGGTCGCCGGATCGGTACGCTCGCTCCCAGCCCAGCGAGGGCATCGGCGCGTACTTCTCGGCGTCCTTGACGGGATCCAGGTAGCGCGCCAGTCCGACACCGCCGATGATGAGCTCGCCCGACTCGCCATCGGCGACCCGATGACCGTCGGCGTCCACCACGGCAAGGGCCCAGCCGTCGAGGGGGAGACCGATGCGGATGGGAACCGAACCGTCCATCAGGGACGCGCAGGCGACCACCGTCGCTTCGGTGGGGCCGTACGTGTTCCAGACTTCCCGGTCGGGGCCGACCAGGCGCGCCGCCAGCTCGGGAGGGCACGCCTCGCCACCGAAGATCAGCAGGCGGACGTTCTCCAGGGCGTCCTGCGGCCAGAGGGCGGCGAGGGTGGGCACGGTCGAGACCACCGTGATGCCGTGTCCGAGAAGCCACGGACCGAGGTCCGATCCCGCGCGCACCAGCGCGCGAGGAGCGGGAACGAGACAGGCGCCGTGCCCCCAGGCGAGCCACATCTCCTCGCAGGACGCATCGAATGCGACCGAGAGCCCTGCCAGCACGCGATCACCGTCACCGATCGGCGCGGACTGCAGGAAGAGACGACGCTCAGCGTCGACGAAGGCGGCAGCGGAGCGATGCGACACGGCGACGCCCTTGGGGACGCCGGTGGAGCCGGAGGTGAAGATGACCCACGCATCGTCGTCCAGTCGCGGCCGATCCAGGATCGGCAGCGCGCGCGTGGTCGGATGGGGGTCGTCTCCCGAGAAGAGCGACTCCGGCGTGAGCGGATCGCCCTGTGCGGTGACGAAGGTTCCGCCGGCGACGATCACCCCGCGGACATCCGCCTCGGTGAACACCAAGGTGGCGCGTTCGTCCGGATCGTCCACGTCGACCGGCACATACGCGGCACCCGCGGCGAGGGTGCCCAGGATCGCGATGTACAGCCAGCGCTCGCCCGACGGCAGGCGGATGCCCACCCGGTCGCCACGGCGCACGCCGGCATCGTGCAGCCGCTGCGCGGTACGCCACACCTGGGCGAGGAGCTCCGCATAGCTGAGGGCGGCCTCGCCGTCGTCGATGGCCGAGGCATCGGGGGATGCGGCAGCGGATGCCTGGAGCACATCCAGCAGGGTTCGTGCGGGGGCGGCGTCCGCTGCGCGGTCGAGGTAGTCCTGCATGTCAGACGAAGAGAGCGATCAGCTCGGCCTTCGACAGCCGGCTGTAGCCTGTGCGTCCCTCTGCCTTCGCCCGCGCGCGCAGAGACGCGACCGTCATGCTGTGCAGGATCGTGGCGCCGTTGCTGGCCCTGACGTCGGGGAGGGGACGGGATTCCGTCACGGGCTCGGTTGCGGCGGGCGCCGCTGCCGCCGGTTCGATCACCTGCACCGCCGGCACGGGGGAGGACTTCCGCTTCCGCGCCTTCTTGGCGTCGGTCTTGGCGCTGGTCTTCTTGGCGTCGGTCTTCTTGGCGTCGGTCTTCTTGGCGTCGGTCTTCTTGGCGTCGGTCTTCTTGGCGTCGGTCTTCTTGGCGTCGGTCTTCTTGGCGTCGGTCTTCTTGGCGTCGGTCTTCTTGGCGTCGGTCTTCTTCGCGTCGGTCTTCTTCGCGTCGGTCTTCTTCGCGTCGGTCTTCTTGGCGTCGGTCTTCTTGGCGTCGGACTTCTTCGCGTCGGACTTCTTCGCGTCGGACTTCTTCGCGTCGGACTTCTTCGCGTCCGCCTTCTCCGCGAGGCGGCGTTCGATCTTGGCAGTGGCGTCCGCGAGGGCGAGGATCGCATCCGTTGCCGTGCGCTCGATGCGACGGGGCTTGTCCTCCAGCTGCTTCTTGGTGACAGAGCCCGCCTTCTTCGCGTCCTTGATGAGCGGTGCCAGCTTCCGGGCTTGCTTGTCCGGAAGCGACTTCGAGAGCGTTACGGCCTTCTTCGCGGCCGCCAGTGCAGAATCCGCCGCCGTCGTCGCGCGACGTGCCTTGTCCGTGGATGCCATCTGTTCCTCACTCTGTCGAAGCCGCAGGGGCACTGCGGTGCCAGGATCATAGTGGGTGTGAGGAAACAGCCGGTGTCGTCGCGGAAACGACTGACGGTGTCAGGGGATGCACGGGGTGGCACCAGGTGAGTTCCACTCGCGTATGCCTAGGCTGACGGAGTTCCCCTCGGAGGCCATATGACACACCGGTCCTCGGCATCGACTTCCCAGACGTCGGCGGCACCCCTCGCCATCGCGACCGCGATCATCCTCGTGCTCGTCATCATCGGGGCCACGATGATCGGCAACGGCCAGGCCGGTGCTGCCATCGCATCCGACCCGTCCTCGTCGAGCACGCCGACGCGAACCGGCACGGCTCAGCCGTCCACGACCAGACCGACGCCGAGCACGGCAGCTTCTCCGAGCAGTCCGACGCCCACCTCGCTGCCGACTCCGGCCACCATCGCCCGGCTCGACGGCCTTCGTCCCATCACGTCGGCTGCGGGCTTCACGCACCCTGGCGTGCTCGTGGATCTCCCCGGACTCGCTTCGACGCGGGCCCACATCCTGGCGGGGGATTCGCCCTGGACCGCCCTGTTCCACGATCTGCGCGCATCTCCGTATCTCGGCCGCGACGCCCCGGACTTCACCGGGTTCGCGCCCGCCGGTGCCGCAGGGCCGGATGCGCCGCCCTGCAGCGCGGCACACTCCGGGGGCTGCGTGTCCTACTGCGGCTCCTTCAACGTGCCGGACGTCGGGTGCTCCCTCCAGCAGTCGGACGGACGCGCCGTCTACGGGCTGTCGCTGATGTACTCCTACACCGGAAAGAGCGTCTACGCTCATCGCGCCATCGCCATCCTCAACGGGTACGCCTCGCACTATCGCGGCAGCGAGGGCTCCAACGGGCCGCTGATCACCGCCTGGATGGCGGAGCAGATGATCCGCGGCGCCGAGTTGATCCGCTACACGTACACGCCGGGGAAGGGCCAGCCGGCCTTCGACGTCGAGGGCTTCAGCTCGATGCTGCGCGCGAGTGTGGTGCCGACGCTGACGACGTTCGACTACGGCCGCAACAACGGCAACTGGAAGCTGTCGGCCGCGGACGGTCTCATGAACGCCGCCGTCTTCCTCGACGATCGCGGGCTCTACGACCAGGCGGTCGCGATGTGGCGTGAGGCGACCCGCGCCTACATCCATCTCAGCTCGGACGGCGGGCAGCCGATCACCCCCGTCGGCGGAGACGGACGTTTCGATTCACGTCCGATGCTCAGCTGCCGCTGGCTCGCGGACAAGCCGAGTGCGTGCCAGACACGTCCTAAGACCGACCCGAATCTGGCCGTGCAGCATGGCCAGAATCAGGAGTCCTGCCGGGACTTCGGGCACGCATCGATGGGGCTCGCGGCAATCGTCAACGCGGCACAGACCGCCTCCCTGCAGGGCACCGACCTGTACGGGGAGGAGCAGGAGCGCATCACCACGGGCGTGCTCTACACGGTGCAAGTGGCCCAGAACCAATCGCGGTACGGGTGGCCCGCCGGCTTCTGCGCGGGAACCACGGAGCCGGCCAACGGGATGAGCCTGACCGAACTGGCGGCTACGCTCGTCTACCGCGAGTACGTCATCCGTCGGGGCATCTCCATGCGGCCCATCGCCATCCCCGGCTATCCCGCATCGTCGGATGCGAACCCGCTGGGGAGCTTCATCGCAGCCCATCGCACCTCGTCCAGCCCGGTGCGCAACGTCAGCTCGTGGGAGGCACTGACGTTCTTCGACGCGCGGATGCCTCGCCGCGGTGGCTAACGGCGAACGAGCGAGGCGTCACCGGCACCGGCTGCCTGACGCGAGGCGAGGACCGCGGCGATGAGGTCATCGCGGAGACGCTGGCCACGCCCGGCGAATGCTCGCTGCTGGCGGACGTAGTCCGCCTTGCCCTCGGGGGTCTCGACCGGGACGGCGGGGAACCCCCACGCGGCGAGGTCATAGGGAGAGGCGCGCATGTCGAGCTCGCGGATATCGCGAGCGAGCTCGAAGCTGTCCAGCAGGATGGGACCCGGCACCAGCGGTCCAAGCTTCAGAGCCCACTTGTAGAGGTCCATGCCCGCGTGGAGGCATCCGGGCTGCTCGGTGAAGGGCTGGGAGGCGCGCGTCAGGAGCTGTTCGTTGCGGGGCTCGGCTTCCGGCGTGAAGAAGCGGAACGCGTCGAAGTGGGTGCATCGCAGTTCGTGTGCCTCCACCACGGCGTCGGTACCCGTCTGACCGAGCCGCAGCGGAACGTCGTGGCGGTGCTCGCGCTGGCGGTACACCATGGCCCATTCGTGCATGCCGAAGCATCCGAATCGCGCCGGTCGTGTGGAGGTCGCTGACAGAAGGTCCAGCACCTGCTGGGCGCTCTCGCCACGATCGCGCCAGAACGATTCCACGTCGACGCCGAGGTCGTGGCCATTACGGGTGGATGCATACCAGCGCCAGGAGGCGTGAGGGGAATCGGCCGCATCCTCCAGGATGGCACCGGCGCCCGGATGCCAGCGTCGCATCACGGACGGCTTGTACGAGTAATAGGTGAAGAGGAAGTCCCACACCGGATGCTTCTCGCGACGCGCCGCGCGCTCTCGATGCGCCGCGGTGAGCTGATCCGCGCGGGACACGTGGGCCTCCTGCAGCTCCTGCCACTGCGCGCGGGGGAGCACCACGGCGGGAGATGAAGACACCATGGTTTAATTCTCGCGCAATTCCGGCGACGATCGGGTGTGTCAGTACCATCTACTCATGCATTCATACCCGACCGGCGGGGCTCCGACGGAACGCGTGTTCCGGCAGTCCCAGACGCGAAAGATCATCTCCGCGATCTTCGTGATCGCGATCCTCGCCGTCCTTGCCTTCCTGTTCATCCCGAAGTTCCTCCCGAACACGATGACGCACGCCCTGCGGTTCACGGTCGCCGGGGCCCTGGTCGCCGTAGTGGCATTCCTCATGCTGGGCTCCGCCCTGGTCTGGACGAACATGCGCGTCGTCGTCACCCCGACGACGGTGGAGGTGCGCCGACCGGGCAAGGTGCTGCACACCTGGGATCGTTCGGTCACCGGGTTCTCGACGCACATCGTCAAGCACAGCACCAACGGCATCCCCACCAACACCGAGCGATCGCTGATCGCCCACTATCCCGGTGGCGAGACGAAGGTCACGTTCAACGCCATGAGCCGCAACGCCTTCAACGAGATGTACGCGCTGCTGACCGCGGAGAGCCGCGCCGCCATGGCGCAGGCCGAGGCCCAGGCGATGGCCGCCACGGGGCAGCCGGTGGTCGATGCGGCCGCAGCGCCGCTGCCGCAGCAGTTCGCTGCGGCGCAGGGCATGGCCGCAGCCGGCCTCCCGCGCACTTTCGAGGTGAACCTCGCTCCCATGCGCAAGCGCGGCCGGATGGCGCTCATCGTGGCCGCCGTGGTGGCGGTGATCGCGGCGGGATTGACGTACATCGGCCTGCAGTCGCCCGATGACTTCGGGCTGCTGATGGGGGCGTTCATCGCCTGGTTGGTGGCCGTGGTGTGCGTGCTGGTCTGGCTCGGTACCGAGACCGAGGGGCGCAAGTACCCGAAGGTGACCGAGGTGAGCGCGGGGGGCATCACCATCGATGGCACCGTGTACCCGTACTCGGGCCTCAGCCGCATCTGGCTGACTCCGGAGACCTACCAGCAGCGCAGGCTGCAGCTGGTGGGTCCCACCGGCGTGCGCAAGAAGTACTCGTACGGCGCAGCGACCGCGAAGCCCGACGTGCAGCCGATGCCGCAGTGGGCCGAGCTGGTCCGTGCCCTTCAGGTGGCCACGGCCCACAACCCCGGCCTGGTCTCCTTCGACCTCAACTGACGCGCTCCGTTCACGGGGCGGCGGACTCGTTCCGCCGCCCCTTTTGCGTGCTGTCCTGTCGGCCCCCAACATCCCGGCGCGGGCCGTTCGCGCGCACGAGAGAGAACGCAGCGCAGAAACTCCGCGAGCTGCGTTGTTTGATCTTCCATCCGCCGTACCGCGACGCGATCCGCGCGGTGCAGTTCGGTGGCCGTCGCGAGCGAGCGGTGGTGCGCATGCTGACGTTCGGAAACGGCGGAGGGCGACGTTCGAACGCGGCGGAGGGCGACGTCCGAAAGCGGCGGAGGGCGCGGAGGCGAGCCGCGCGGTGCAGCTCCTGCGGCCGCGAGAGAGCGGGGGAGCGAGTGCCTGCATCCGGAAACGGTGAAGGGCCCCGACCGAAGTCGGGGCCCTTCATGCTTACTGCTTACTTGTGGTCTTCGCCAGCGCCGATCGCGGCGTGCTCGTCGCCGTGCGATCCCTCGACACCGTGCGCGGCGTGAGCCTCAGCGGCCTCGATCTCGGCCTGGGTGACCGGAGCGAGACGGTCCTCGAAGAACCAGCGCGACAGCGATGCGCGGAGGTTCTGCGTCCACGGAATACGACCCTGAGCGTTGGGACGCACCACGAGAGGAGCGTAGGTCTCGTAGTCCACGAGCTTCACACGCTCGTAGGCATCGACCGGCTTGTGGACCTCGATGAACTCGCCACCGGGGAGACGCACGATGCGACCCGACTCGTAGCCGTGCAGCGCGATCTCGCGATCCTTCTTCTGCAGGGCGATCGCGATGCGCTTCGTGATGAAGTACGCCAGGATCGGGCCCAGGATGAGCGAGACCTGCAGGAAGTGGATCACACCCTCCATCGTGAGGTGGAAGTGCGTCGCGATGAGGTCGGACGACGCCGCCGCCCACATGACCGCGTAGAACGTGACACCGGCCGCACCGATCGCCGTACGGGTCGGCGCGTGACGCGGACGCTGAGCGATGTGGTGCTCGCGCTTGTCACCGGTGACCCAGGCCTCGATGAACGGGTACAGCGCGACCAGCACGATGAATCCGCCGAGGATCACGATCGGGATGATGATGTACCACGTGAACGAGTAGTTGCCGATGATCGTCTCGAGGTGCGGCGGGATGAGACGCAGCATGCCGTCGGCAAAACCGATGTACCAGTCGGGCTGAGTACCGGCGGAGACGGGGGATGGGTCGTACGGGCCGTAGTTCCAGATCGGGTTGATCTGGAAGAGCGAGGCCACCAGCACGATCACACCGAACACGATGAAGAAGAAACCACCCATCTTCGACATGTAGACCGGCATCATCGGGAAGCCCACGACGTTGTTGTTCGTGCGGCCGGGGCCGGCGAACTGCGTGTGCTTGTTGATGATCATCAGCACGAGGTGCAGACCCACCATCGCGATGACGAGCATCGGCAGCAGGAGGATGTGCAGCGTGTAGAGGCGGCCGACGATCTGGTCGCCGGGGAACTCGCCGCCGAAGAGGAGGAACGAGGTCCACGTGCCGATCAGCGGGATGCCCTTGACCATGCCGTCGATGATGCGCAGACCGTTACCGGAGAGCAGGTCGTCCGGCAGCGAGTAGCCGGTGAAACCCTCGGCCATCGCGAGGATGAACAGCACGAAGCCGATCACCCAGTTCAGCTCGCGCGGCTTGCGGAACGCGCCGGTGAAGAACACGCGGAGCATGTGCACGCCGATGCCTGCCACGAAGACGAGCGCCGCCCAGTGGTGGATCTGGCGAACCAGCAGACCGCCGCGGATGTCGAACGACAGGCGCAGCGTGGAGTCCATGGCCGCGGACATCTCGACGCCGTTCATCGGGAGATAAGCGCCCGAGTAGTGCGTCTCGACCATCGAGGCCTGGAAGAAGAACGTGAGGAAGGTTCCGGAGAGGAACACGACCACGAAGCTCCACAGCGCGATCTCACCCAGCATGAACGACCAGTGGTCGGGGAAGATCTTACGACCGAGCTCCTTCACGAAGCCGGAGAGGCTCGTGCGCTCGTCGAGGTAGTTCGCGACGCCGCCGACGAACTTGCCGCCGAGAGGCTTGTTGGCGTTGGCCTTCTGCTCGAAAGGCTCGCTTGCGGTGCTCAATGACGCTCCCAGAAGCTCGGGCCGACGGGCTCCGTGAAGTCGCTGCGCGCGATCAGGTATCCCTCGTCGTCAACGGTGATGGGCAGCTGCGGCAGCGGACGAGCGGCCGGGCCGAAGATGACCTTGGCGTGCTCGGTGATGTCGAACTGCGACTGGTGGCACGGGCACAGCAGGTGGTGGGTCTGCTGCTCGTACAGGGCGACGGGGCAGCCGACGTGGGTGCAGACCTTGGAGTAGGCCACGATGCCCTTGTACGACCAGTCCTTGCGCTCCTCGGTCTCGATGAGCTGCTCGGGGTGCAGACGCACCAGGAGCACGATGGCCTTGGCCTTCTCCTCGAGGTAGCCGTCGTGGTGGGAGACGCTCGCGAGCGACTCCGGGATCACGTGCACGGCCGAGCCGAGGGTGAGGTCGGCCGCACGGATGCGGATGCCCTCGGGGTCACTGGCGAGGTACTCGCCTTCCTTCCACATGGTGTGCTGCAGAAGCTTCACCGGGTCGCCCTTGATGGGGTCTTCCTCGCTGGAGTGCGGTGCCAGGCCGCGGAACAGCGTGATGCCGGGGATGATGGAGGCCGCCACCGCTGCGATGAGCGAGTTGCGGATCATCGTGCGACGGCCGAAGCCGCTCTCCTCGTTTGCAGCCGCGAACGCCTGGACAGCAGCTTCGCGGGTGCTCTCCTTGCCACGGGTGCTGTGGCGCTCCTCGATGAACTCCCGGTCGGACATGAGCGCCTTCGACCAGTGGATGGCGCCGATGCCGATCGCCAGCAGCGCGAGCGCGATGCCGAGACCGATGTAGAGGTTGTTGTGGCGCACATCGATGAGGCGCCCGCTCTCGATCGGGAACAGCATGTAAGCGGCGACCGCCCAGATGCTGCCGGCGAGAGAAAGGTAGAACAGGGTGTAGACCGTGCGCTCCGCGGCCTTCTCGGCCTTCGGGTCCTTGTCCGTCATCCGCTCCCGGTGCGGGGGGAGTCCGGGGTTGCGGGCAGGGTCAGAGACCTCGACGGCGAGACCCGCTGAGGGCTGGTGCTCCAGCGCCTTCGAGTCGTCCTCGTGTGCCATTGTGCTCCTCGTACGTGACTTCTTCTGCGGACCGGGTCAGTTGGACTTCGCCGTGATCCACACGGTGATGGCGACGAGCGCGCCGATACCGAAGATCCAGATGAACAGACCCTCGGAGACGGGGCCGAGCGAACCGAGCGTCGCGCCTCCCGGGGAGACCTCCTGCTGCGTGTACAGCAGCGAGGAGATGATGTCGCGCTTGTCCTCATCGGTGAGCGTCATGTTGTTGAACACCGGCATGTTCTGCGGACCGGTCACCATGGCGGCGTAGATGTGAAGGGCGCTGGTGGACGTCAGCGGCGGGGCGAACTTGCCCTCCGTGAGTGCACCACCTGCGGCGGCGACGTTGTGGCACATGGCGCAGTTGATGCGGAACAGCTCCGCACCGCGCGCGACATCGCCTTCGCCGTCGAGAACGTGGTCGGCCGGGTACGTAGCACCCGGGGCGACGGACTGCACCCAGGCGGCCATCGCCTTGATCTGGTCCTCGGTGAACTGCACCGGCTTTTGCGGCGCCTGCGGACCCTGGAACTGCAGGGGCATGCGACCGGTGGAGACCTGGAACTCGACCGACAGCTCGCCGACGCCGACGAGCGACGGGCCGCTCTCGCTGCCTTCGAGGTTCATGCCGTGGCAGGTGGCGCAGTTGGCCTGGAACAGCTTCTGGCCGTCCTCGATGGTCAGCGTGCTCGCTGCGCTGGTATCGGTCGTCGCGGCGACGGCCGCGGATGCTCCGGCGTAGACGCCGCCCGTGACGATGAGGCCCAGGCCGATCATCGCCACCGCGGCGAGGCGGGAACGACGACCCTTCGCGCGAGTCTTCTTCTCTCGTGCCATGTCGGTATCAGCTCCGGTTCTTACTTGAGGAAGTAGATGACGATGAACAGTGCAATCCACACGACATCGACGAAGTGCCAGTAGTACGAGACCACGATTGCGGTGGTCGCCTCCTTGTGGCGGAAGTTCTTCACGGCGTAGGCGCGTCCGATGACGAGGAGGAACGCGATCAGGCCACCCGTGACGTGGAGGGCGTGGAAGCCGGTGGTGAGGTAGAAGGCGGACGCATAGGAGTCGGCCTGGATGGGCATGCCCTCGGCGACGAGCGTGGCGTACTCCCACACCTGGCCGGTGACGAAGATGGCCCCGAGCACGAAGGTGAGCCAGAACCACTCGACCATTCCCCAGCCGAGGATGCCGCGCTTCTTGGTGGAGTACGGCTGCATACGCTCGGCGGCGAACACGCCCATCTGGCAGGTCACCGAGGACAGCACCAGGATGGCGGTGTTCACGAACGCGTAGGGCACGTTCAGCATCTCGGTGCGGCTACCCCACAGATCGCCCGAGGTGCTCCTCAGGGTGAAGTAGATCGCGAAAAGGCCTGCGAAGAACATGACCTCCGAACCGAGCCACACGATGGTGCCAACGGAGACGGGGTCGGGTCGCTTGATGGTTCGCGCCACGGGGGCATGCGTCACTGTGCTCGTCACAAGTCCCATTATTGCTGATTTTCTGTCAGGGTTTTCGCAGTTGACGCCTTTCGGGCCAGGGGTCGACACTCAGGCGGGCGTGCGCGGACCCTGGGAACCAGCAGTGCATCAGGGGCGGACCAGCCGAACGCCTGCGTGGAAGCCGTCCAAGATGCCGACGCACTGTCGGCGTGTCGCTCGCTTATAGGATCGGCACATGACCGAATCGCTCACCTGGCCTGACCTCCTGACCGCTCTCCTGGAGCGTCGTGACCTCAGCGTGTGGGAGTCGACGTGGGCGATGCGGCAGGTGATGGCGGGCGAGGTGAGCGATGCCCAGCTCGCCGGATTCCTGGTCGCATTGCGAGCCAAGGGCGAGACCGTCGACGAGATCGTGGGCTTCCGGGACGCCATCCTCGAGGCCGCTCTGCCGCTGCCCGTGCCGGTCGACGTCCTCGACATCGTCGGCACCGGGGGAGACCGCCACAGCACGGTGAACGTGTCCACGATGGCGTCCATCGTCTGTGCGGCCGCTGGTGTTCCGGTCGTGAAGCACGGCAACAAAGCCGCGAGTTCCTCTTCCGGCGCTTCGGATGTGGTGACCGCACTGGGCGTGGATCTCTCGCTCTCGCCCGACGGCGTCGCGGAGGTGCTGGCCCGCACCGGGCTCACCTTCGCCTGGGCGGCCGCCTTCCACCCCGGCTTCCGTCACGCCGGAGCGACCCGCAGCCAGCTCGGTGTGCCGACGGTTTTCAACATCCTCGGGCCGTTGTGCAACCCGGCCCGCGCCGAGGCGAATGCGGTCGGCGTCGCGCAGCTCGACCGCGTCCCGCTGATCACCGGAGTCTTCCGGACCCGGGGGGCCACCGCGCTCGTGTTCCGGGGCGATGACGGACTGGATGAGATGACCACCACCGGCCACAGTCGTGTTTGGGAGGTCACGCGCGGCGACATCCACGAGCACGACATCGACCCGCGGGACCTGGGCATCCCTTTCGCGCAGCTGTCGGATCTGCGAGGCGGCGATCCGCAGCACAACGCCGGCGTCGTTCGCTCGGTGCTCGCCGGAACGTCAGGCCCTGTCCGGGACATCGTTGTGCTGAACGCTGCGGCCGGCATGGTCGCGCACCGTCTCTCGCATGATGCGACCCAGGTCCAGCGGCCGATGCTCGAGCGTCTGGCGGAGGCTGCGGACGACGCGCGCGCCGCCATCGACAGCGGTGCCGCGCAGGCGCAGCTTGCTTCGTGGATCGACGTGACACGGGAGCTCGCGACCGCCTGATGGCGCTGCGGAGCAGGCGATGGAACCCGTTGACGCCCTGACCGAGATCGCGACCCTGCTGGAGCGGGAGCGCGCCTCGAAGTACCGGTCGAAGGCGTTCCGCTCGGCGGCAGCGGCCATCGACGGACTGTCGGGGGCGGAACTGGGTGACCGGTTGCGCACCGCACACATTCCGGGCGTGGGGGACACGAGCCGTACGGTGATCCTGCAGTCGCTTGAGGGTCGGGTCCCGGACTATCTCGCCGAGCTCCGTGCACGATACGCCGTGACGGAGAGCACGCTGCGCACCCAATTGCGTGGCGATCTGCACGCTCACACCGATTGGTCGGATGGAACGGCGGGCATCGAGGCTATGATCGACGCCGCCGCGTCCCTGGGGCACGAGTATCAGGCGATCACGGATCACTCGCCACGGCTGCGCGTCGCGCGCGGGCTGACCGCGGAGCGCCTGGCCGCCCAGCTCGACGTGATCGAGCGGATGCAGACGCCCATCCGGGTGCTTCGCGGGATCGAGGTCGACATCCTCGAGGACGGCACCTTGGACCAGACGGACGAGATGCTCGCGCGCCTCGACGTCGTCGTCGGCTCGGTGCACTCGAAGCTGCGCAGCTCGCGTGAAGAGATGACCAGGCGGATGGTGCGCGCGATCGGCTCGGGACGCATGCACGTCCTCGGCCATGTGACGGGTCGTCTCGTGACCGGTGAACGGGGAACGCGCCCGCCCTCCGAGCTGGACGCCCGCGCCGTGTTCGCGGCGTGTGCCCAACACGGTGTCGCGGTCGAGATCAACTCCCGACCGGAGCGTGCCGACCCGCCGGACGACCTCATCGCCGTCGCCCTGGAGGAGGGGTGCCTGTTCGCCATCGATTCGGACGCGCACGCGCCGGGTCAGCTCTCGCTCCTGGACCATGGTGCGGCGCGCGCTGAGGCCTGCGCGGTGCCCGCCCAGCGCATTGTCACCACCTGGCCGCTCGCTCGCCTGGAGGCGTGGCTCGCTCGCGACTGAGGCGAAGCGGCTCGCGATGAGACAGAAGCCGCGGCGTGGCCGATCGCTCGCCTGCAGGCGAGGCTGGCGCGTGGCTGGCGCGGGCCTGAGGCGAAGCGGCTCGCGCCTAGACTGAAGTGATGTCCTCTTCAGCGGTGCGCCGATCACTTCCCTGGCTCGCACTGGCGGGCGTGATGGTGGCTGCTCTCTCGATGCGGTCGCCCATCGTGGCACCGACTCCCGTGATGTCACGCATCACGGCCGATTTCGGCATCGACGCGGGGACGGCCGGTCTGCTGACCACGGCACCCGTGCTGATGTTCGCGCTGATGACTCCGGTCGCGGCACTCGTGATCCGCCGTCGTGGTGCCGAGTTCGCCCTGATGACGACGCTCGTCGGCGTGCTGATCGGCACGTTCGTGCGCGGTCTGCCCGGGTTCGGCTGGATGCTGGTCGGAATGATCATCATCGGCGGCTCGATCACGATCGGCAACGTGGTGGCCCCCGTGATCATCCGCCGCGAGGCCCCGCCGGCGCGCGTGGCGACGATGACGGCCGCCTACACGGCGATGCTCAACGTCGGATCCCTGATCACCTCCCTGGCGACGGCGCCGCTGGCGTCGGCGATCGGATGGCAGTGGGCGCTCATGGCCTGGAGCGGTCTGACGGTGATCGGGATCCTGCTGTGGAGTGCACACATGGCCCGCCGGCGCGCGATCGTGCCCGCCGCGGCTGACGCCCTTCCCGAACGTGATGCTGTCGCGACCATCACAGGCCCCACCCCCGTCGTCGGTGCCGGATCGAGGCAGCGGGTGCTGCGACCGATCACCGTGCTGCTGATGCTCGCCTTCGGATGTCAGTCGGCGGCCTATTACGCGCTGACGACGTGGCTGCCGACGATCGGCGCCGATCGGCTGGGGCTGGACGCGAATGCCGCCGGCGCGATGTCCTCGGTGTTCCAGGGCGTGGCCATCATCGGCGCCTTCCTCGTTCCGGTGCTGGCCCGGTACACGCCGCCGCTCGTTCCGGTGATCGTGGTCGGTGCGACCTGGGTCACCACGACGCTCGGGCTCGCCGTCGCTCCCGAGCTCATGCTGCTCTGGATGTGCGTCGGTGCCGTCGCGCAGGCGGGCGGCTTCGTGGCGATCTTCGCCATGATGGTGCAGATCTCGCGCTCCGACGCCGAGGCTGCTGGCATGAGCGCGCTGGTGCAGGGTGTCGGCTACGTGATCAGCTCGCTCGGTGCACCCCTGACGGGCCTGCTCCACGACCTCTCGGGAGGCTGGACACTGCCGCTGTGGTCGCTCGTCGGCGTGACTGTGGCCTACGCGATCATGCTGATCGGCGCCGCCCTCACGGCACGGCGCGGATGATCAGGCGCTGATCGCCGCCAGGTATCGCTCCAGGGCGGATGCGTAGCCGTGCTTCTCGGCGAGTTCGCGCGCGGCGGCGGCCCGATCGTCGCCCAGCGCACCGACGGAGCCCGCAACGACGTCGATGTCCACGGCCCGGGCGACAGCCACGACCGTGGGGGCGACTTCCAGGTAGACGGCCGCCGCGAGGATCTTCTTCTGCACTCCGGCGCTCATGCCGGTGCCGCTCTCCGCCGCGGTCAGGATGCCCGCCAGCGAGCCATGCTGCTGAAGGAGTGCTGCGGCCGTCTTCTCGCCGACCCCGGCGACGCCGGGGAGACCGTCGGAGGCATCGCCGCGCATGGTGGCGAAATCGGCGTACTGATCGGGGCGGATGCCGTACTTCGCGACGATGGTCTCGTCGGTCACGACTTCGAGGTTGCTCATGCCGCGTGCGGTGTAGATGACACGGACGCCGCGCGCGTCGTCCACGAGCTGGAACAGATCACGATCGCCCGTGACGATGTCCACGGCGCCGGAGGAGCGTGTGGCCAGGGTGCCGATGATGTCATCGGCCTCGTACCCGGCGGCACCCACGATCGGGATGCCCAGCGAATCCAGCATCGCGCGGATGGCCGGAATCTGCGCGGTGAGGTCGTCCGGCGTCTCCTCGACATCCGGCTCACCGGTGCGTTCAGCGATCACCCGGTGCGCCTTGTACGTGGGGATGAGGTCCACCCGCCACTGTGGACGCCAGTCGTCGTCCCAGCAGGCGACGATCCCATCGGGCCGGTAGGTGGTCACGAGCTTGGTGATGATGTCCAGCAGCCCCCGCACCGCGTTGGCCGGGCTGCCGTCTGCCGCGCGTACGGTGTCGGGGACACCGTAGAACGCGCGGAAGTAGAGCGAGGCGGTGTCAAGGAGCATCGTGCGGGTCACGAGGCCATCATGCCCTGTTCGGGGCCCGTGGATGCGCGGCCACGCTGCGGTGGGGCGCGGTACGGTACGAACATGGTGCAGCAGCCGAATGACCCGGCCCGCGCCGGCGACCTTCTCGCGCAGCGGCGCATTGCAGCGGAGGAACGGGCCGCCGGCGTGGCCGAGGTGCTCGCGCACCTCGGCGGACTTCGAGACAGTGCCGGCGGCGATGATGAGCACGACCCCGAGGGCGTGCCGTTGTCGGAGGAGTGGGCGCGGCTGGTCGCGCAGCGCGACGCGGCCGAACACGAGGTCCGGGAGATCGCCGCCGCGCAAGCCCGTCTTGCCGAGGGGCGCTACGGCATCTGCATCGACTGCGGCCGCGAGATCCCCCAGGGCCGCCTGGACGTTCTGCCGTTCGCGCTGCGCTGCGTGCCGTGTGCGGAGAAAGCGGGTTCGCGCTGAGCGAGCCACGACGCGCGCGGGCTACGTCCTTCTGATAGTGTTGACTGTCACGGATTTGTGGCGGTTTCGCCGCGCCGTGATCAGCAACACAATCATCCAATCGCCTCGCGGCTGAGACGTGCTCGCACGTCATCGACGTCGTGCGGCCCGAGAAACATCCACACAAGGACAACCCACTACATGACTAACGCAAGCGCCCCGGCCACCAAGCAGGTCGCGATCAACGACATCGGATCTGCGGAGGACTTCCTGGCCGCGGTCGAGAAGACGCTCAAGTTCTTCAACGACGGCGACATCATCGAGGGCACGATCGTCAAGATCGACCGCGACGAGGTCCTGCTCGACGTCGGCTACAAGACCGAGGGTGTCATCCCCTCGCGTGAGCTTTCCATCAAGCACGACGTCGACCCCAACGAGGTCGTCAGCGTCGGCGACCAGGTCGAAGCCCTCGTTCTTCAGAAGGAGGACAAGGAAGGCCGCCTCATCCTGTCGAAGAAGCGTGCGCAGTACGAGCGCGCGTGGGGCGACGTGGAGAAGATCAAGGAGAACGACGGCGTCGTCACAGGTTCGGTCATCGAGGTCGTCAAGGGCGGCCTCATCGTCGACATCGGCCTGCGCGGCTTCCTCCCGGCTTCGCTCATCGAGCTGCGTCGCGTCCGCGACCTGACCCCGTACCTGGGCCAGGAGATCGAGGCGAAGATCCTCGAGCTGGACAAGAACCGCAACAACGTCGTGCTCTCGCGCCGCGCTCTGCTGGAGCAGACGCAGTCCGAGACCCGCACGCACTTCCTCAACAACCTGCACAAGGGTCAGGTTCGCAAGGGTGTCGTGTCCTCGATCGTCAACTTCGGTGCGTTCGTGGACCTGGGCGGCGTCGACGGTCTCGTCCACGTCTCCGAGCTGTCGTGGAAGCACATCGAGCACGCTTCCGAGGTCGTCGAGGTTGGCCAGGAGGTCACCGTCGAGATCCTCGAGGTCGACCTCGATCGTGAGCGCGTCTCCCTGTCGCTGAAGGCGACGCAGGAGGACCCGTGGCAGGTCTTCGCCCGTACCCACGCCATCGGCCAGGTCACCCCGGGTAAGGTCACCAAGCTCGTTCCGTTCGGTGCGTTCGTTCGCGTCGCAGACGGCATCGAGGGCCTCGTCCACATCTCCGAGCTCTCCGGCAAGCACGTCGAGCTCGCGGAGCAGGTCGTCTCGGTCGGCGAAGAGGTCTTCGTCAAGGTCATCGACATCGACCTGGACCGTCGTCGTATCTCGCTGTCGCTGAAGCAGGCCAACGAGTCGGTCGACCCGTACGGCACCGAGTTCGACCCGGCCCTCTACGGCATGGTGGCGGAGTACGACGAGAACGGCGAGTACCAGTACCCGGAGGGCTTCGACGCCGAGACCGGTGCCTGGAAGGAAGGCTTCGACGCCCAGCGCGAGAAGTGGGAGCAGGAGTACGCTGCTGCCCAGGCTCGCTGGGAGCAGCACAAGGCTCAGGTCCTCAAGGCTGCCGAGGCCGAGGCGCAGAACGACTCGTTCGACGCGTCCTCGTCCTTCACGAGCGACTCCAACTCGTCCGGCACGCTGGCCGACGACGAGGCTCTCGCGGCTCTGCGCGAGAAGCTCGCGGGCAACGCCTGATCCAGCCCTCACACAACGGGGTCGGGACCTTCGGGTCCCGGCCCCGTTGCCGTATGTGCACACGGGGCGGTGGCAGGATGGACCCATGCCCCTGATCGCACTCACCGGCGGAATCGCGTCCGGGAAGTCCACCGTCGCGGCTCGCCTCGCATCTCACGGTGCGATCGTCATCGATGCCGACGCGATCGTGCACGAGCTCCAAGCCCCGCATCAGCCGCTTCTCGACGAGATCGCCGACGCCTTCGGGACCGACATGGTGGTCGATGGCGTTCTCGACCGTGCGCGGCTCGGACGGGCGGTCTTCGGCCGTCCAGACCGGCTCGCGAAACTCAACGCGATCGTGCATCCGGCGGTGAAGCGTGAGTCGCAGCGGCGATTCGCGCAGGCACGCGCCGACGATCCGAACGCCGTGATCGTCTACGACGTGCCTCTGCTCGCCGAGGCGCGCGGCACGGGAGAGTGGGATCTGGTCGTCGTGGCCGATGCTCCCGCTGACGTGCGGGCGGATCGTCTCGTGTCCCTTCGCGGGATGTCCCGGGAGGACGCCCTGCGGCGCATTGGATCCCAGGTCGGAGACGATGAGCGCCGCGCTCTCGCGGACGTGGTGATCGACACCAGCGGTTCGCTCGATCACACCCGTGCGCAGGTCGACGCGCTCTGGGCTCGGCTGACTCAGCCGGCCTGAGCAGCTCGCAGCTCGCGCCGTCGCCGCCGGCCGCGCCGGATCATCATCACCCCCGCGACGACCAGCGCCACGACCAGGAGGATGGCGAGGACCGGCAGCAGGATCGCCAGGACGGACACCACGGCCGACACCCCGTCCTCGATCGTGCTGAGGACGGGCGCAGCGACTCCGCCGGTTGCGATGTTCGCCACCGGGCGCGCAGTGGCCTTGATCCCGTGAACCACCAGGGCGATGACCACACCGGTGATGACCGGCCCCCAGTCGATCGCGCCCCACGAGGAGCCGTCGTCGAGTGACAGCGCCTCGGCGCTGGCCCCGGCGCCGAAGACGATGCCACCGGCGGCAGGACGGATGGCTGTGTGGACGATGTCGTTCACCGTGTCCAGCGCAGGGATCTTGTCCGCGACCACCTCCACGACCAGGAGCGCGCCGATGATCCACAGCGCGAGATCGGATGACAGCCACTGCCACGTTGCAGGCAGGGTCACGAGATCGGTGAACCGCGACAGCAGGCCCAGCACCAGGAGGGGGATCCACGCGTTCAGCCCCGCCGCAGCGGCGAGTGAGGAACCCACGAGAGTCTCGATCACTCCGCCAGCCTATCCAGCGTGAACGTGCTCTCATGAGCGTGAGAGAACCCTCATGCTGGCCTGCGCCCCGCATTCGTGCTGAGTCGCTAGTCTCTAAATACCTCCCTGCGTCCCCTCGTTGAATCTCATTCAGCTGCAGAGGTACCCCACGATGCATCCCGAAGCGGACGTTCCGCACGACATCGTCCCCGCCACTCGTCGCGACGCGCGTCGCCTGCGTGGGGATGCCGACGCCGTAGGAGCGGCGGACGGCACACCAGAGCCGTCGCCTCCACGGCGCGCCGTCGTTCGGCTGGGTGTGGCCGCCGCGGGCACCGCCGCACTAGCGGCGGTGGCTGCGCTGCTCCTTCCGAAGCCGGGATCCGCCCCGGTCACGGCCCCGGCCCCGCGGCCGAGCACGCCGCCAGGCGGTGCCGCCGGTGCGCCCGTCCCGGTGCCGTCATCGCCGGTGCCCCAGCCGTCTCGGGTACCGGATCCGACCAGCACCCCGCAGCCGATTCGGAGCCCGGAAGACAGTGTCGGCCCGGAGGCCCCGAAGGATCGCGATGATTCACTCACGCGTGCGGAGCCCGAGCCGGCAGCACCGCAGCCGGTCGATCCGCCGCTGCCGCGCAATCCCGCCCCCCTGCCTCCGGACGATCCCGAAGATCCCGACGATCCCGCCTCGCCGGAGGACCCGGGTGAACCGAGCACTGAGCCCACGCGTCCGTCTGATCCTGTCGAGCCGACCGCCCCCGCCAAGCCCGCACCTCCGCGACGACCTGCGGATCAGCTCAGCATTCCCGTCGCCGACACCGCCGAGGCCCGCCGCCACCTGCTGCGCCGGGCCGGACTCGCGGTGGGGGCGGGGGCGCTGGGCGAGATCGAGAGCGCAGGGCTGCAATCATGGATCGCTCAGCAGCTCGATCCTTCCGTGGAGGACGTGATCGAGCCGACCTTGCGTGCGTGGTATCCCGCGTCCTACTTCACCATTGACGAGGCGCGCGAGACGCTCGCGGACGACGGCGATCCCACCGCGGCCAGCGAGACCGAGCAGTCCACGCTGGCGCGACGCATGTTCGGATCCCGTCAGATCTTCGAGCAGATCGTCGACGTCTTCGCCAACACCCTCAATGTGCCGCCGGCCTACGGCAACAGCATGACCTGGAGTGTGGCCGACTACCACCGGACGGTGATTCGCGCGCACGCACTGGGCAGATACGCGGACATGCTGCATGCCGCCGCCCGGCACCCAGCGATGATGGTGGTACTGGACAACCGGCGCTCGACCGCTGCCGACGTGAACGAGAACTACGGTCGCGAACTGCTGGAACTGCACACCGTGGGCTATGGCGCGTATACGGAAGCGGAAGTGCGCAGCTCGTCGATGATCATGTCCGGTCGCCGGATCGCCGATCAGGCGTTCAGCTGGGAACCGCAGCATCACGCTCTGGGTCCGGTGAGCGTGCTGGGATTCACCGATGACAATGCGGACCCCACGGCCGGGCTCGACCTCGGTGACCGGTACATCGCCCATTTGGCGCACCACCCGCGTACCGCGGAGACCGTGGCACGCAAGCTCGCCGTCCGCTTCGTCTCCGACCGGCCGTCCGCGGACCTGATCGCGGCGCTGGCGGACGTGTACTTGGCGACGGCTACGGACATCAGGGCCGTGATGGTGGCCTTGTTCGGCAGTGATGAGTTCTGGGATGCCCAGGGAACGAAACTGCGCCGTCCGACGGACGACCTGTGCGGCGTGATCCGGTGCATCGGGATGACCATCGACCGCACCAACATCGACGAAGTGCGCCACATGTTCTGGACCGTCGACAACCTGGGCGACGCGCCGCTGCGCTGGGGGCCACCGAACGGGTACCCGGACGTGGCCGAAGCCTGGCTCGGCGCCGGGCAGGTCGCGGGGCGCTGGGATCATCACCGTGAACTCATCAACGGCGACCGCCTCACCTTCTCGCCCTCCGAGGAATTTCTCGCCGGCATCACCCCGGGCCTCGGGCAGACGGCAGGCAGCTGGGCGGACCAGGTGAGCCGCATCACGCTCGGCGCTCCGATCGATGACCGCGACCTCGCGGCTGTCACCGCCTTCCTGGGTCTGTCCGCAGACGCGGTGGTGGAGCCGCGCCATGCCAATCAGAAGGCGAGCGTGGCTGCTCTGCTCTTCGACTCACCCCGCTACCTCCTGCGATAGGACCCCGATGAGCAACGACTTCATGCCGCACCCGGACTGCCCGGACTGGCGAGACCTTGGTCCGAACGACGACGAGGCGATGATCCGCCTGATGGGCGAGGCCGTTCGCGCCGATGCCGACGAGCGGCCCGAGCAGTGGCGGCGGGGCTTCACCCGTCGGCAGGTGCTCGCCGGCGGTCTTGGTTTCGGCGTCGCGGCCCTGGGGGCGCAGCTGGTGACCACCCGTGTGTCGTATGCCCAGGCTGCGGACGGCGCCGATGAGGTGGGTACACGGCGCACCCTGGTTGTCGTGTTCCTGCGGGGCGGCATGGACGGGCTGTCCGTGCTGGTCCCGGCTGACGACCCGCAGCTGCAGATCTGGCGCCCCGATATCGCCGTCCGCCCGGGCAATCTGATGCGGATGGACGAGAGGTTCGGACTTCACCCCGCCCTGGGCGCCCTGAAGCCCATGATCGACCGAGGGCTCGTGGCCGCGGTCCCCGACATCGCGACGCCGCAGCTGACGCGCAGCCACTTCCAGGCACAGGACTGCCTGGAGCGCGGTGGCTCCGGCGGCGCATCGTCCCGCGGGTGGCTTGATCGGGTGCTGGAAGCCAGCGGAGAGGGGACCACCTTCCGCTCCATGTCGATGACCTCGAACCTCACGCGCTCGCTCGCCGGCGTAAGCCGGTCACTCGTGGCCGAGCACCCGTCGGATCTGACCTTCCGTTCGCCACGTGAATGGGGCGGTGCGACCCGCGATGCCCTCTCGGTGCTGTACACGGGGCTGGATCATCCGATCGCGGTGCATGCCCGCATCGCGCTCGACGTGGACGCACAGGCGGCCACGATCGCCGCCTCGCAGGACTCGCGCCCGGACATCTATCCCGAAGGGGAATTCGGTCAGCAGCTGCGAATGCTCTCGACGCTGATCCGGGATGACATGGGCGTGCGCGTCGCGACCGTGGACCTCGGTGGCTGGGACATGCACACCGGGGTCGGCGATGAGGGCAGCGGAGACATGAAGGACATGCTGACTGCGCTCGGCGATGGACTCGCCGCATTCTTCACCGACCTCGGAGAGAAGGCGGACACCACCACGGTCATCCTGATGAGCGAGTTCGGGCGCCGGGTGAATCAGAACGCGAGCGGGGGTGTGGACCACGGCCATGGCGGCCTCGCGATCGCGATGGGCGGCGGTGTCCGCGGTGGCGTGTACGGCGAATGGCGCGGGCTCGACAGTGCGATGCTCGAGACCGGTGATCTGCCGGGAACGAACGACTTCCGCGACTTCCTGAGCGAGGTGGTGCAAGGGACGGTCGGGCTGAGCAGCGCGCAGACGTCCGCCGTGTTCGATGGCTGGCGGCCGACGACGATGGGCTTCCTCGCGCCGGTCTGAGTGCCGCCGTGCGCCGAGAGCGGACGACGAGCTCAATGTCGGAGGCCCGCTCTAGGCTGGATTCATGCAACCAACCCGTGCCGTTCGTCCGTTCGAGGTCGTCAGCGAGTACATGCCCTCTGGCGACCAGCCCCAGGCCATCGCTGAGCTTGCGGCACGCATCAACGCGGGTGAGACGGATGTTGTGCTGCTTGGCGCCACGGGTACCGGAAAGTCGGCGACCACCGCATGGCTCATCGAGCAAGTCCAGCGCCCGACGCTGGTGCTCGCCCACAACAAGACCCTGGCCGCACAGCTCGCCAACGAGTTCCGTGATCTCATGCCGCACAACGCGGTGGAGTACTTCGTCTCGTACTACGACTACTACCAGCCTGAGGCGTACGTGCCGCAGACGGACACCTTCATCGAGAAGGACTCCTCCGTCAACGCCGAAGTGGAGCGGCTCCGCCACTCCACCACCAACTCGCTGCTGAGCCGTCGTGACGTGGTGGTCGTCTCGACGGTGTCCTGCATCTACGGCCTCGGCGCGCCGGAGGAGTACCTGCGGGCGATGGTCGCGTTGCAGGTGGGGGAGCGGTACGACCGTGACGCCCTCATCCGCCAGTTCATCGCCATGCAGTACAACCGCAACGACGTTGACTTCTCGCGCGGCAACTTCCGGGTGCGCGGCGACACGATCGAGATCATCCCCGTCTACGAGGAGTTCGCGATCCGCATCGAGATGTTCGGGGACGAGATCGAGGCGCTGTACCGGCTCCACCCGCTCACGGGCGACGTCATCGACAAGCTGGACTCGGTGCCCATCTTCCCGGCGTCGCACTACGTTGCGGCCACGGACGTCCTGCAGCGGGCGATTGGCTCCATCGAGGAGGAGCTGGCAGAGCGCCTCGCCGAACTCGAAGGGCAGGGCAAGCTGCTGGAAGCGCAGCGCCTGCGCATGCGCACCACCTTCGATCTGGAGATGCTGCAGCAGCTCGGCTTCTGCTCGGGTATCGAGAACTACTCCCGTCACATGGACGGGAGGCAGGCCGGGGAGCCCCCGCACACGCTGCTGGACTTCTTCCCCGATGACTTCCTTCTCGTGATCGACGAGTCGCACGTCACCGTTCCGCAGATCGGTGCGATGTACGAGGGAGATGCTTCCCGTAAGCGGACGCTCGTGGAGCACGGCTTCCGGCTCCCGTCGGCGATGGACAACCGCCCGCTGCGGTGGGATGAGTTCAAGAACAGGATCGGCCAGACCGTGTACCTGTCAGCCACGCCCGGTCGTTATGAGATGGGCATCGCCGATGGCATCGTGGAGCAGATCATCCGCCCCACCGGGCTCATCGACCCGGAGATCGTGGTGAAGCCGTCGAAGGGACAGATCGACGACCTGCTGGAGCAGATCCGGTTGCGTGTGGAGAAGGACGAGCGCGTCCTTGTGACGACACTCACCAAGAAAATGGCGGAAGAGCTCACCGACTTCCTGGGCGAACACGGGGTGAAGGTGCGTTACCTGCACTCGGACGTCGACACCCTGCGTCGTGTCGAGCTGCTGACCGAACTGCGCGCGGGCGTGTACGACGTGCTCGTCGGTATCAACCTGCTTCGCGAGGGCCTCGACCTGCCGGAGGTCTCACTGGTGGCCATCCTCGACGCGGACAAGGAGGGGTTCCTGCGCAGCGGCACCTCCCTGATCCAGACGATCGGACGCGCCGCACGAAACGTGTCGGGCGAGGTTCACATGTATGCCGATGTGATGACCGACTCCATGAAGACGGCGATCGATGAGACCACCCGCCGCCGGGAGAAGCAGCGCGCCTACAACCTGGAGCACGGCATCGACCCGCAGCCACTTCGCAAGCGGATCGCGGACATCACCGAGGTGCTCGCCCGGGAGGGGGCGGACACCAAGGAACTGCTCGAGCGTGCCAAGAAGGGCAAATCCGGCACCAAGTCCAAGCGCGCGGGTATCGGCGCCGAGGGGGCGGAGCAACTGGAGCAGACCATCGCGGATCTCAGCGACCAGATGCTGACAGCGGCGTCCGAGCTCAAGTTTGAGCTCGCGGCGCGACTGCGCGATGAGGTGCAGGAGTTGAAGAAGGAGCTGCGCGCGATTGAGCGTGCGGGTCACGCCTGAGTGACTCGCCGCGGCGCTGGCGTTGCTCGTCAGTGCCGCGGCGAGTTCTCAGACCCCCGGGAGGATCTGGCGGCGTGCGCCAGGCCTGCCGGGGTGGCCCGGCGCGATCCGCTGCCGCGATCCGCTGCCGGTGTGCCGTCCGCTCTGCCGCCGCGATCTGCCGTCCGGTTTGCCGGTCTGCTGACGCGATCTGCCGCGCCGTCTGCTGACGCGATCTGCCGCGCCGTCTGCTGACGCGATCTGCCGCGCCGTCCGCTGCCGCGATCTGCCGCGCTGTTCGCTCTCGCGATCTGCCGCCAGGTCCGTTGCCGCCAGGTCCGCTGCCGCCTGGTCCGTTGTCGCGCGCCTCACCGCGGCGGGTGCCGAACGCGCGGGAACCGCCGTCACGGGCAATGCATGAGGGGCTTCGGGCCGGAGCGGTCGAAAGTGTGCTCGGACATGGGGTGTCCGCACAGCGGGCACGGGGCGCTCTGACGCGGTGCCGGGGGTTCACTCTCGTAGGGTCCGACCGTCGCCGGCCCGGCGAAGCGGATCAGCGAGGAATTGAACCAGGCGTAAAGACCCCCGGCCTCGCGGATACGGTCGCGCAGACGCTGCTTGTCGCTCATATTCTTAGTGTACTAACTATTTGTCCACCTAAGATCGAACCATGGCTGAAAAGGACGAGTATCTGAAACTCGATGCGCAGCTCTGCTTCGCGCTCGTGACCGCCGCGCGAAACGTGGTCGCGATCTACCGGCCGATCCTGGAGCCGCTGGGGCTCACGCACCCCCAGTACCTGGTGATGCTCTCGCTGTGGGAGCAGTCTCCGCGCACGCTGGGGGAGCTGGCCGATTCGCTTGCTCTCGAATCTGCCACCGTGTCGCCGTTGGTCAAGCGCCTCGAGGCGCAGGGACTCGTTCTCCGTCAGCGCAGCGCTGCGGACGAACGGCGCCTGGAGATCGTCGTCACCGAGGAGGGGCGAGCATTGCGGGAGCGGGCACTGGATGTTCCGCCCGCCGTCATGAACGCCGTCCACATGGACGTGGACCGGGTCAGGGAGCTGCGTGAAGCTCTGCGTCCTTTCGCGGGCGGTCACGACAGGCCCTGAGCCACACCCTTCGTGTCCTCCATCTCCGCGCGGGCCGCTGACGTAGGGTGGGCGCATGCGCAGCCGCCCGGAGACGACCGAGCTCCCGCGGAGGGCGTTGCCAGCTCCCGCAGCCATCGCGCTGGTGACGGCGATCATCGCGATCGTCGCGCTCGTCAGCACTCTGCAGGGAGTTCCACGGGTGGATCCCCCCGATTTCGCAGCCGCGTCGCCACCCCCGCTCACGGCCGCTCCGGCGCCCTCGACCTCCCCGGGAGCACTGCCGACACCACCACCGGTCGACCCCGGCGTATCCGCAGCGATCCAGCTCGTGCTGGCGCTCCTGCTCGCCGCCGTGATCGCGGTGATCGGATTCTGGCTCATCCGCCGGCTGGTCCAGTGGGTTCGGGGGCGCCGTGTCTATGCGCGCACCGGCGTCGCGGTGGCCTCCAGCAGTGGTGGCGCGCCCGAGCCCACCGCCGACGTGCAGGCGATCCGCCGCGGGATTGCCGCTGCCCTGGTGCGAATGGATGCCGATCGTCACCCCTCGGACGCGATCGTCGCGGCGTGGGTCGGCCTGGAGGAATCGGCGGCCGACGCGGGCCTGCTGCGCAGTCCGACCGAGACGGCGGGAGAGTTCGTGACGCGGATCCTCGCGCGTGATGCTGCCGCCGCTGCCGACGTGGACACGCTGTTGCACCTGTACGAGGACGTGCGCTTCGGGGAGCGGAGCATCGGCGATGCAGACCTGCGCGTCGCCCGGGCCGCGCTCGGGCGCATCGAGGCGGTCTGGTCGTGATCCGTCCGTCTGCCGGGGCCTTCGCCGGCGCTCTTCTCGCGGGAGGCGCGGTGATCGCGGGTTGCGCGTTCTTCGGCGTCGAGCTGATGTTCGCACTCGCGTGGGGCGCCGCGGTGAGCGTGGTGGTCGGGGCCCTGCGCATGTTCCAGCCCGGTGACCTCCCCGCCTGGCCGCCGCAGCCTCCCGACGACGATCGTGTCGGTGTTTCCGATGTGGCCCGGCTGGCGTGGACCATCAGCCCTGCCTCGGGAGCCCCGGGCCGCAGTGCGGTACTCCGGGTCACCGACGTCCTGCGTCGTCGGTTGCGCGTTCACGGACTCGAACTCGACGATCCACACGATGCCGCCCCCATCGACGCACTGCTGGGGGCGGGCGTGCGCGCGGGCCTGATTTCCCCGCACCCGAGCGTGGCTGCGCTCGAGGCCGCCGTCAGCGCGGCCGAGAAGCTCGCTCCCGAGATACAGGAGAACATATGACATCAGAGACCGCGCCACGCGCCGTGGCCGACGTGGCGGATGCCGGGGCCCGGATCCTGGACGAGGTGCGCCAGGTCGTCGTCGGGATGGAGGAGAGTCTGGAGCTCGCGCTCGGCGCGGTCCTCGCCGGAGGGCACGTCCTCTTCGAAGACGTGCCCGGACTGGGCAAAACCGTCGCCGCGCGATCCCTGGCCGCAGCGCTGGGCCTGGACTTCCGGCGGCTGCAATGCACGCCCGACATGCTGCCTGGAGACGTGACCGGATCGTTCGTCTATGCTCCCGACTCGGGCGAGTTCCGCTTCCGCCCCGGCCCGATCTTCACCGGGCTGCTGCTCGCGGACGAGATCAATCGCACCACACCGAAGACGCAGTCGGCGATGCTGGAGGCGATGGCGGAACGACAGGTCACCGTGGAAGGTACGCGGTACCCGCTGACGGAGCCGTTCCATGTTTTCGCGACGTCCAATCCCATCGAGTTCGAGGGCACATACGCGCTTCCGGAGGCACAGCTCGACCGCTTCATGGTGCGCCTCGGCGCCGGCTATCCCAGCCCGGAGGGGGAGACGGAGATTCTCCTGCGCCGCGTACGGCGCGCTCGGGAGGACACCTCCGTCGCAGCTGTGACGACGGCGCAGGAGCTGCTGTCGCTGCAGCAGGTGGTCGAGGCCATCCACATCGACGAGGACGTCGCGCGCTATTGCGTCGACATCGCGCGCGCGACCCGGTCGGCGCAGCATGTGGCGGTGGGGGCCTCCCCGCGCGGTTCGCAGGCTCTCCTGCTGCTGGCACGTGCACTGGCCGCCCTGGCGGGCCGGGAGTACGTGCGTCCGGACGATGTGAAGCGTGTCGCGGTTCCGGTCCTGGCGCATCGTCTGACGCTCTCCCCGCAGGCGTGGGCGCAGGGCGTGTCCCCGGAGCGGATCGTGCAGTCGGTGATCGGTCAGGTCCCGGTCCCGCCCACCGTGGGCGCGGCCCGATGAAGCAGGACCGCTCGCAGCCGGGGTGGCACCACGGAGCCGCACTCGGGATCGCGGCAGCCGGAGCGGTCGTGCTGGTGACGGCTGGCGCCGTGCTGGCCCGGCCCGACACGGTCATGTTCGGCCTGCCTTTCGCCGTATGGCTCGTGCTGGCGCTGCGCCAGCGGGAGATACCGAGCACCAAGCAGATCGAGGCGTCACAGGACGCGGAGAGCGCCGCTGACGAGCCCCACTCGCGGGTGCGCGTGCACGCCGACGTCGAGCTCGTGGATCTGTGGGTGCTGCAGGGGCGCCGTCACCGGCGTGAGGTGATCGTGACGCCCGCGCAGGTGCTCCGCGCATCGAGCACCCTGTTGCACTCGGGTCCGGCGCGACTGCTCGATGTGCGCGCGCGGGCGCTCGGCGCTGACGGGGCCCTGATATCCGACGCCGTGGCGGCACCGGCGCTGGAGTGGAACGCGCCGCCGCGCCTGCGCCCCATCGGAGAGCTGGCGCTCGGCTCGCGCCTCGGTGGGCTGCATGGCGCCCACGCCGGGCGCCGTCCCGGAGCGGGCGGCGACTTCCGCGATATCCATCCCTTTGCCCCCGGTGATGAGGTGCGTCGTGTGGACTGGCGGGCGACAGCGCGTCTCGGACGTCGCCCGGGTGAGCTGTACGTGCGGCGTACTCAGGCGATGAGTGAGGCGACGATCCTCGTCGTGCTCGACATCGCCGACGACCTCGGGCAGGTGGTTGCGACGTGGGGGAGCGGCGACGAGGAGCAGAGCGGACCCACCTCACTCGATCTCGGTCGCGAGGCAGCCCGCGCGCTCACGGAGTCGGCACTCGACCGCGGCGACCGTGTCCAGTACCAGGAGCTCGCGACCGCCGGCCGGATCGTCCGCACCGGCTCTGGCGCGCGCCAGCGTGCGCGGGTGCTCACCGCGATCAGCGCGGCGCGACAGCGTCCCATCGGCGAGCGGTACCGCCGTTCGCCCCTCACTCCACCCGGCGCCACGGTGTACGTGCTGTCGACGTTCTTCGATGGCTCGGCTGCGGCTCTTGCCGCACAATGGCGGGCCGGGGGGCATCGCGTCATCGCGGTGGACATCCTCCCTGAGCCTGATCTGTCCCGCCTCTCGGCGTCCCAGCAGCTCGCGGCGCGCACGTTGTTCCTGGAACGAGCGAACACGTTCGCGGACTTCACGCGCGCGGGGATCACCGTGCTCACCTGGTCGGGGGAGGGCTTCGCCGCCGACCTCGCGGCGGCGCGACGCGACCGGGCGACGATATGAGACCGCGGCTGCATCGGCTTCAGGCGGGCCCGGCACTGCCGGTCGTGGTCCTGCGCCTGGGGTTGATGCTCGTGCTCTGGGCCGCTGCCTGGTGGATGCCCGCTGGTCCTGTTCTCGGCTGGCTGGCCGTCGTGACGGCGGCTGCGGGAGCCGTGCTCCCACGCTCTCTCGGGACCTGGATCGCGCTGGGCGCTCTCATCGCAGGCAGTCTGCTCGCGCCCGCAGACCCGGCGCGCACGGCGGTGATCATCCTGCTGATCTCGATCTCGCACGCGTTCGGCTCCCTGCTACTCGCCGTGCCCGGGCGTGCATGGATCACGCTGCGCGCGCTGATGCCCACCACTCGGCGCGTGCTGCTGATTCAGGTGCTGGCGCAGCCGGCGGCCCTGCTCATCGGCATCGTTCCGGTTGTCCGTACGACAGGCGCCGTACCACTTGCGGCGATGGTCGCGGTGGCCGGGTGTGCGGCGCTCGCCGCCCTGCTGCACCGGCTGCTCCGGCCGTCCGGATCCAATGTCCGAGGCCCCGCCTAGACTTGTTCGGTGCCTATCGTTCCTGTCTCCGCTCCGGGAAAACTCACCGTTCGCGGTGCTCGTGTCCACAATCTCCGCAACGTCGATCTTGATATTCCCCGCGACTCGCTGGTCGTTTTCACCGGGCTTTCGGGCTCCGGGAAGTCGAGCCTCGCGTTCGACACGATCTTCGCCGAGGGTCAGCGCCGCTACGTCGAATCACTGAGCGCGTACGCGCGCCAGTTCCTGGGTCAGGTGGACCGCCCCGACGTCGACTTCATCGAGGGGCTGAGCCCCGCCGTCTCCATCGATCAGAAGTCCACGAACCGGAACCCGCGCTCGACCGTGGGCACCATCACGGAGATCTATGACTACATGCGCCTGCTGTGGGCGCGTGTCGGCGTACCGCACTGTCCCGAGTGTGGCGCGGTCATCGAACGACAGACCGTTCAGCAGATCGCCGACCGTCTGATGGAGCTTCCCGAGCGCACGCGATTCCAGGTGGTGGCGCCGGTCGTGAGCCAGAAGAAGGGCGAGTTCGTTGACCTGTTCCGCGAGCTCGGGGCAAAGGGCTTCTCTCGTGCGATCGTCGACGGCGAGATGATCCAGCTCGCCGAGCCGCCGACGCTGAAGAAGTCCTACAAGCACGACATCGCCGTCGTGGTGGACCGCCTGGTGGCGGGCCCCGACATTCTCGGCCGGGTGACCGACTCCGTGGAGACGGCGCTTGGACTCACCGACGGCATCGTGGCGATCAATTTCGTCGATGAGGAAGGCGACGCCGCCTGGACCTCCTTCTCCGAGAAGCTGGCGTGCCCGAACGGTCATGCGGTTCAGCTCACGGAGATCGAGCCGCGCACGTTCTCCTTCAACGCACCTTTCGGCGCCTGCCCCGCATGCTCGGGCCTGGGCACCCGCATGTCCGTGGACACCGACCTCATGCTCGGCGACGAGGACCTGTCGATCCGCGAGGGCGTCATCATCCCGTGGACGACGCAGGGCAAGGGTCTCTACCAGTACTACGAGCGCCTGCTCGAGGGGTTGTCATCCGACCTGGGCTTCTCGCTGGACACGCCGTGGAAGGACCTCGACGAGAGCGTCCAGGAAGCGGTGCTGCGTGGCGACAACTACAAGGTCACGGTGCGCTGGAAGAACCGCTACGGCCGTGAGATGAAATACTCGTCCGGCTTCGAGGGTGTCGTGCCCTATATCGAGCGGCAGTTCGCCACGGCCGATTCCGACAGCGCCCGCCAGCGGTGGCAGGAGTACCTCCGAGAGGTGCCCTGCCCGGTCTGCAATGGTGCGCGTCTCAAGCCCGAGGTGCTCTCGGTGCTGGTGGCGGGCCGTTCCATCGCCGACATCACCTGGCTGAGCCTCGCCGACGCCTACGAGTACTTCCAGACCGTGCAGCTCACCGAGCGTGAGGCGAAGATCGCCGCACAGGTGCTGCGGGAGATCCGTCTGCGTCTGGAGTTCCTGATCCAGGTGGGCCTGAACTACCTCAATCTGGCGCGCTCGGCCGGCTCCCTGTCCGGTGGTGAAGCACAGCGCATCCGTCTGGCCACGCAGATCGGCTCCGGTCTCACCGGGGTGCTCTACGTGCTCGATGAGCCCTCCATCGGACTGCATCAGCGCGATAACCGCCGCCTCATCGAGACGCTCGCCAAGCTGCGTGATCTCGGCAACACTCTCATCGTGGTGGAGCACGACGAGGAGACCATTGAGGCGTCGGACTGGATCGTCGACATCGGTCCGGGTGCCGGCGTGAACGGCGGGGCTGTGGTGCACTCCGGCCCCTACGCCGAACTCCTCGCCGAGAAGGAGTCGATGACCGGCGACTACCTGTCTGGCCGGCGCAGCATCGAGACGCCGAAGAAGCGGCGCAAGCTCGACAAGAAGCGACAGATCAGCGTGGTCGGCGCGCGTGAGAACAACCTGAAGAACGTCACGGCCACGTTCCCGCTCGGCGTCCTCACCGCGGTCACCGGCGTGAGTGGGTCGGGCAAGTCGTCGCTCGTGAACGACATCCTCTATCGGGTACTGGCCTCGCGGCTGAATGGAGCCCGCACGGTGCCGGGCAAGCACACGCGCGTGACGGGACTCGACAACCTCGACAAGGTGGTGCACGTCGATCAGGCGCCGATCGGTCGCACTCCGCGCTCCAACCCGGCGACGTACACGGGTGTGTTCGACCGCATCCGCACGCTGTTCGCGGAGACCACCGAGGCGAAGGTGCGCGGCTACCAGCCGGGCCGGTTCTCCTTCAACGTCAAGGGCGGCCGCTGCGAGGCATGCTCCGGCGACGGCACGATCAAGATCGAGATGAACTTCCTCCCCGACGTGTACGTCGCGTGTGAGGTGTGTGGCGGCAAGCGCTACAACCGCGACACGCTGGCCGTGCACTACAAGGGCAAGAACATCGCCGAGGTGCTGGAGATGCCCATTGCCGAAGCCGCCGTGTTCTTCGAGCCGATCCAGGCGATCCACCGCTACCTGCAGACGCTGGTCGATGTGGGGCTCGGGTACGTGCGCCTCGGACAGTCCGCCACGACGCTCTCGGGTGGTGAAGCGCAGCGCGTGAAGCTGGCCACCGAGCTCCAGCGTCGCAGCAACGGACGCAGCATCTACGTCCTGGACGAGCCGACGACGGGTCTGCACTTCGAAGACGTCCGCAAGCTCCTGGAGGTGCTCAACGGCCTCGTGGACAAGGGGAACACCGTCATCGTCATCGAGCACAACCTCGACGTCATCAAGTCGGCGGACTGGATCATCGATCTCGGCCCCGAGGGCGGCTCGGGCGGTGGCGAGATCATCGCCACCGGAACGCCTGAGCAGGTCGCGAAGGCGGAGGGCAGCCACACCGGCGCGTTCCTTGCCGAGGTCCTCAAGCGCGACGGCGAGCGCGCGGGGCGCTGATGGCCGACGAACTGCCGTACCGCCCGAAGGCGGGGGAGATCCCGACCAATCCCGGGGTCTACCGCTTCCGGGATGCTTCTGGGCGGGTCCTTTACGTGGGCAAGGCCAAGAGCTTGCGCCAGCGGCTGTCGAACTATTTCGCGCCGCTGCGCACCCTGCACGAGCGCACTCGCCGCATGGTCACCACCGCATCCAGCGTGGAATGGACGGTGGTCGACTCCGACGTCGAGGCGCTCCAGCTGGAGTACATGTGGATCAAGGAGTTCGATCCGCCCTTCAACGTCCGCTACAAGGACGACAAGTCGTACCCGTTCTTGGCGATCACCCTGGCGGACGAGGCGCCACGGGTGATCGTCACGCGCAACCACCGCATTCCCGGTGCTCGCTATTTCGGCCCGTACCCGAAGGTGTGGGCCGTGCACGACACGATCGACCAGATGATCCGGATCTTCCCGATCCGCACCTGCAGCGACGCGAGCTACCGCAAGGCCATGCAGACGGGGCGGCCCTGCTTCCCGGGGCAGATCGGCAAGTGCGGCGGACCCTGCTCGATGAAGGTGACCATCGAGGAGCACCGGGCGGTCGTGGACGAGTTCATCGCGTTCATGAACGGCGGCGACCAGCGGGTGCGTCGGGATCTGACCGAGAAGATGGCAGCGGCCGCCCTCGCGATGGACTACGAATCGGCCGCCGTGTTTCGCGACCGCATCGCGTCCGTGGACGCGGTTCTGAGCCGTAGCGCCCTGGTGCTGGCCGAGAACGAGGACGCGGACCTGTTCGGCATCGCGGAGGACGAGCTGTCGGCCGCAGTGCAGCATTTCATCGTGCGGGGTGGCCGTGTACGCGGTGTGCGTGCCACGACCATCGAGAAGGAGATCGACATCTCCGGGGCAGAGCTGGTCGATCAGCTTCTGCAACGCGTCTACGGAGACGCTGCCGCCGCCGACATCCCCCGCAAAGTCCTGGTGCCCGAGCTCCCCGAGGATGCCGAGCAGCTGGAGCAGTGGCTCGAGGAGCGGCGCGGCAAGCGCGTGTCCGTGAAGGTCGCCCAGCGCGGCCGCATGGCCGACCTACTGCGTACGGCGACGACGAACGCGCAGCAGGCGCTCATCCTCCACAAGACGCGACGCACGAGCGACTACGTCGCGCGCACCCAAGCACTCACGGACCTGCAGGAGGCGCTCGGTATGGCCGAGGCGCCGTTGCGGATCGAGTGCTTCGACATCTCTCACCTCTCCGGCACCAACGTGGTGGCGTCGATGGTGGTGTTCGAGGACGGGCTGCCCCGCAAAGACCAGTACCGGACGTTCTCGATCACCGAGACCACCGACGACACGGACTCGATGTACCAGACGCTCATGCGTCGTCTCGCTCGGCTGGATGAGCCGGTCGAGCCCGAACCCGCGGGCGAGGACGGAGAGGAGGCCCCGCGCAAACGCCGTCGGTTCTCCTATCCGCCCCAGCTGCTGATCGTGGACGGCGGTCAGCCCCAGGTGGCCGCTGCCGCGCGCGCCCTCCGCGATTCCGGGCGCACGGACATCGCGCTGTGCGGCATTGCGAAGCGGCTGGAGGAGATCTGGCTGCCCGATGACGACTTTCCCGTGATCCTCCCGCGTACCAGTGAGGCGCTGTATCTCGTTCAGCGGCTACGTGACGAGGCGCACCGGTTCGCCATCACCCACCAGCGCCGCAAGCGTAAGCGCGGCATCGCAACGGTACTGAGCGAGATCCCCGGACTGGGAGAGGCGCGGATCAAGCTCCTGCTCAAGCACTTCGGCTCGGTGTCACGGTTGCGCTCGGCCACGCCGGACGAGATCGCCGAGGTGAACGGCATCGGTCCCGTGCTGGCTCGCACCATCCACTCGCATCTCACCCTCGATGCGCCACCTGCCACGACCGCTGAGGAGCCGGCCGCAGATCGGTAGCATGGTCGTGAGCGAAGGAGAACCCGTGGCTGATCCCCAGGCCGAACACGTGAGCACTGGCGTGACCGGTGCCGCGGACCCCGAAGAGGAATCGGGCGGCCAGAGCGAGGTCCTGATCGTCACCGGGATGTCGGGTGCCGGCCGCTCGACCGTGGGCAACGCGCTGGAGGACCTCGACTGGTATGTCGTGGACAATCTTCCTCCCCAGATGCTCAAGCCGCTGCTTGACCTCTCACTGATCGGCAACTCGGGGCTTCCGCGTGTGGCGGCGATCACCGATGTGCGGGGCCGGGATCTGTTCCGCCAGCTCCCGGAAGTCATGCGCGAGCTTCGCAACCGCAGCGATGTGCGCCTCGTCTTCCTGGATGCATCGGACGAGGTTCTGGTGCGACGATTCGAGTCGGTTCGTCGGCCCCATCCCCTGCAGGGCGACGGCACCCTCCTGGACGGCATCCGGCTGGAGCGGGAGCGTCTGCAGCCCATCCGGGAAGCGTCGGACATCGTCATCGACACCTCGGCCTTCAACGTGCATCAGCTCGCCACCCAGGTGTCGGATCTGTTCAGCGAGGAGGGGAGCGCGAAGCACACCCTCACGGTGATGAGCTTCGGGTTCAAGTACGGCGTGCCCACGGACACCGACTTCGTCGCCGACATGCGTTTCCTGCCGAATCCGTTCTGGATCGATGAACTCCGCCCCCTCACAGGCGAGGACGCCGCGGTTTCCGAGTATGTCCTCGGCCAGCCCGGCGCTCAGGAGTTCATCGAAGCGTACGAGAAGGCGGTCTCGATCGCCCTGGAGGGCTATCAGCGGGAGAACAAGTCCCATTCGACCATCGCGATCGGGTGCACCGGCGGCAAGCATCGTTCGGTGGCGACGGCGATCGAACTCGCCCGGCGGCTGTCATCCCACCCCGGTCTGGCCGTGCGCCTCAAGCATCGGGACCGGGGTCGCGAGTAAGCTTGATCCTCTGCGCCACCGCGCAACCCTGAATCATGATTTCTTGACCGGAAACGGTCGAATGTGAGGATCACATCGTGTCATTGACCGCCGACGTCAAGGGCGAACTCGTCGCCATTCGCGATCCGCGGCCGACCGTCCGGGCAGCCGAACTGACTGCCATTCTGCGCTTCGCAGGCGGACTGCACTCGATCGCCGGTCGAGTAGCCGTTGAAGCCGAAGTCGATGCCGAAGTGCTCGCCCGTCGCGTGACCCGCGACCTGGTCGAGCTCTACGGCGTTCGTCCGGACGTCGCCCATATCCAGTCGTCGAGTGCCCGTACGGGCAATCACTTCGCCGTCCGCGTCATCGAAGGCGGTGAGACGCTTGCTCGCCAGACGGGTCTGCTCGATCAGCGCCGCCGCCCGGTGCGCGGGTTGCCCAACCGTCTCACGACCGGTTCGCGGGCCGATCTCGCCGCCATCTGGCGCGGCGCGTTCCTCGCGGCCGGCACGCTCACCGAGCCGGGCCGCTCCGCGGCGGTGGAGATCAGCTGCCCGTCGGGAGAGGCCGCCATGGCCCTCGTGGGCGCGGCCGGCCGGCTGGGGGTCGCCACGAAGGCTCGCGAGGTCCGCGGCGTTCCCCGTGTCGTCGTCCGCGACGGCGAGGCGATCCGCGCGATCCTCGCGATCATGGGCGCTGAGCGCACCGCTGCCGCGTGGGACGAGATGCGTCAGCGCCGCGAGGTGCGCGCCGGAGTGAACCGGCTCGTGAACTTCGACGATGCGAACCTCCGCCGCTCCGCGCAGGCCGCCGTGGCGGCGTGCGCACGAATCGAGCGGGCGCTGGAGATCCTCGGCGATGAGGTGCCCGATCACCTGAAGCAGGCCGGCGAGCTGCGACTCGCGCACCGCGATGCCAGCCTCGACGAACTGGGCCACCGCGCCGACCCACCGCTGACCAAGGACGCCGTCGCCGGTCGAATCCGTCGCCTGCTCGCCATGGCCGACAAGCGCGCGGAGCAAGACGGGGTGCCGGGCACCGAAGCGGCTGTGCCCACGGGCGCGGTCGACTGAGACCCCTCCTGACGAACCCCGCCGACGCTGTGCCCAGCATCGGCGGGGTTCGTCGTCGCCGGGCGTCATCTGGCAAGCCCGCGGCCCTCGCGCCGGTGGATTTCACTAGGATGAGACTTGTCCGGCCCCGGCCCTTCCGGTCTCCCGGGGCGAATAAGCGCCCTCGTGGCGCAGACAGGAAGAAGTGAAGAATGGCGACGTACACGCTGCCCGAGCTGACCTACGACTACTCGGCTCTGGAGCCCAGCATCAGCGGGGCGATCATGGAGCTGCACCACTCCAAGCACCACCAGGCGTACGTGACGGGCGCGAACACCGCGCTCGAGCAGCTGGCGGCCGCTCGCGAGAAGGGCGACTTCGCGAACATCAACAAGCTCGAGAAGGACCTCGCGTTCAACCTCGGTGGTCACACGAACCACTCCATCTTCTGGACCAACCTCTCGCCCAACGGTGGCGACAAGCCGGTGGGCGACCTCGAGGCCGCCATCACCGATCACTTCGGCTCGTTCGATGCATTCCAGGCGCACTTCACCGCCGCGGCTCTCGGCGTGCAGGGCTCCGGATGGGCAGGTCTGTTCTGGGACTCCATCGGCCAGAACCTGATCATCCAGCAGTTCTTCGACCAGCAGTCGCAGTTCGCCGCGGGCTCCGTGCCGCTGCTGCTGCTGGACGTCTGGGAGCACGCTTACTACCTGGACTACAAGAACGTCCGCGCCGACTACGTGAAGGCGTTCTGGAACATCGCCAACTGGGAGAACGTCCAGCAGCGCTTCGAGGTCGCGCGCACGCAGACGAACGGCCTGCTGGTACTGTCGTAAGCGGCGCGGCGTCCCGACGGGGGCGACCCCGCCGGGACGCCGATGTCCCCGATCTGAATCCATCAACGCGCGCGAGCGCATTCATCTCTCAGGGAGACCTACGTGTCTGTCAAGATCGGTATCAACGGCTTCGGCCGTATCGGGCGCAACTACCTCCGCGCGGCTCTCGCGCAGGGTGCTGACCTCGAGATCGTCGCGGTGAACGACCTCACCGACAACAAGACCCTCGCTCACCTCCTCAAGTACGACTCGATCACGGGCCGGCTGGACCAGGACGTGACCTACGACGAGAACTCGATCACCGTCGGTGATCGCAAGATCCTCGTGTTCGAGGAGCGCGACCCCGCGAACCTCCCCTGGGGCGAGCTGGGCGTCGACATCGTCATCGAGTCGACGGGCCGCTTCACCAAGGCGGAAGACGCACGCAAGCACATCGCTGCCGGCGCGAAGAAGGTGCTGATCTCGGCCCCCGCGTCGGGCGAGGACCGCACCATCGTCATGGGTGTCAACGAGAACACCTACGACCCCGAGAACGACGTCATCATCTCCAACGCGTCCTGCACCACGAACTGCCTGGCGCCGCTGGCCAAGGTGTTCAACGACGAGTTCGGCATCGAGCGCGGTCTGATGACCACCGTTCACGCGTACACCGCCGACCAGAACCTCCAGGACGGACCGCACAGCGACCTGCGTCGTGCGCGTGCCGCCGCCGTGAACATCGTTCCGACCTCCACCGGTGCCGCCAAGGCCATTGGTCTGGTCATGCCGGAGCTGAAGGGCAAGCTCGACGGCTTCGCGCTGCGCGTTCCGATCCCCACCGGCTCGATCACCGACCTCACCATCGAGGCATCGCGCGAGGTCTCGGTCGAGGAGATCAAGGCCGCGTACAAGAAGGCTGCCGAAGAGGGTCCGCTCAAGGGCATCCTCAAGTACACCGAGGACGAGATCGTCTCCAGCGACATCGTCACCGACCCGCACTCGTCGATCTTCGACGCGGGCCTGATCCGCGTGATCGGCAACCAGGTGAAGCTGTCCAGCTGGTACGACAACGAGTGGGGCTACTCGAACCGCCTCGTCGACCTGACCGAGTACGTCGCGGAGAGCATGTAATCCATGGGCCTGCGAACCCTCTCCTCGCTCGGCGATCTCGCCGGCAAGCGCGTCATCATCCGCTGCGATCTCAACGTCCCGCTGAAGGACGGTGTGATCACCGACGATGGTCGCGTGCGCGCATCCCTGCCCACGCTGAACGCTCTCATCAACCAGGGTGCACGCGTCGTCGTGTGCTCTCACCTGGGGCGCCCGGAGGGCGCTCCGGACGAGCGCTACAGCCTCGCCCCCGTGGCTCAGCGGCTCTCGGAGCTGCTCGGCAAGCCGGTGGCCTTCGCACGCGACACGGTGGGCGAGTCCGCCACCGACGCCGTGGCGAGCCTTGCCGACGGTGACGTCGCGGTGATCGAGAACCTCCGGTTCAACCCGGGGGAGACCAGCAAGGATGCCGGCGAGCGAGAGGAGTTCGCAGGCCGCCTCGCGTCTCTCGCGGACGTGATGGTGTCTGACGGCTTCGGCGTCGTGCACCGCAAGCAGGCGAGCGTCTACGAGCTCGCCCGCACCCTTCCGTCGGCAGCCGGCCTGCTGATCGAGAAGGAGCTGGAGGTCCTCGACCGGCTCACGGAGAACCCGGAGCGCCCTTACACAGTGGTGCTGGGTGGTTCGAAGGTGAGCGACAAGCTCGGCGTCATCGACCACCTCCTTCCGCGTGTCGATCGTCTTCTCATCGGCGGCGGCATGCTGTTCACCTTCCTCAAGGCCGAAGGCCACGAGGTCGGCGCCAGCCTCCTCGAGCAGGACCAGCTGGACACCGTGATCGGGTACATCGCGAAGGCGAAGGAGCTCGGCGTCGAGCTCGTCCTCCCCACCGACGTGGTGGTCGCGGACAAGTTCGCCGCCGACGCCGCACACGAGGTTGCCGCAGCGGACGCCATCGAGTCGACGAGCTTCGGTGCTGCCGGGATCGGCCTCGACATCGGTCCGGTCACGGCAGCCGCATTCTCTGAGGCGGTGCGTGGCTCGCGCACGGTCTTCTGGAACGGCCCGATGGGGGTGTTCGAGTTCCCCGCGTTCGCGAACGGTACCCGCGCGGTCGCCGAGGCCCTGACCGCGGTCGACGGGCTCAGCGTGGTGGGCGGCGGCGACTCCGCTGCTGCGGTGCGCCAGCTCGGTTTCTCCGATGACCAGTTCGGTCACATCTCCACGGGTGGCGGCGCCAGCCTGGAGTTCCTCGAAGGCAAGAAGCTTCCCGGACTGGAGGTCCTCGGATGGGCGTGAGCGCTCGTACCCCGCTGATCGCGGGCAACTGGAAGATGAACCTGGATCACCTCCAGGCGGTGGCGTTCGTGCAGAAGCTGCACTGGACGCTGAAGGATGCGAAGTTCGAAGAGGGCTCGGTCGAGGTCGCGGTGTTCCCGCCTTTCACCGACATCCGCAGTGTGCAGACGCTGATCGACGCCGACAAGATCCCGTTTGCGCTCGGCGCACAGGACATCTCGAAGCACGATTCGGGCGCGTACACCGGCGAGGTCTCGGGAGCGTTCCTCGCGAAGCTGCAGTGCGGTTACGTGATCATCGGTCACTCCGAGCGGCGCGAGTACCACAACGAGACCGATGAGGTCGTCGCCGCCAAGACCCGTGCGGCCCTCAAGCACGGCATCGTGCCTGTGATCTGCGTGGGCGAGACCGCGGAGGACCTGGAGAAGCACGGCGCTTCCGCCGTGCCGGTCGCACAGCTGGCCGCGGTGCTCGAGGGTCTGGACAGGAAGTCCGACATCGTCGTCGCCTATGAGCCCGTCTGGGCCATCGGCTCAGGCCAGGCGGCCACCCCGCAGCAGGCTCAGGACGTGTGCGCTGCCCTGCGCGGCGTCATCGCCGACAAGCTGGGACCGGACGCGGCAGCACGCACGCGTGTGCTGTACGGCGGCTCGGTGAAGGCGGCCAACATCGCCTCCTTCATGCGCGAGCCGGATGTCGACGGCGCACTGGTGGGAGGCGCGAGCCTCGTGGTTGACGAGTTCGCCGCGATCGCCCGCTACCAGAAGCACGTCGGCGTCTGACGGCGCGGGCTTCGCGCCCGCTCCGCTCGGCCCCGTATACTGAACGTTCATGCGGTGATTCCTGCCGCGCTCGAAAGGCTGCAACCAAAGTGGAAATTCTCCAGTTCGTGCTGCAGGTGGTGCTCGGCATCACCAGTCTCGCGCTCACCCTTCTGATCCTTCTGCACAAGGGTCGCGGTGGCGGTCTGTCGGATATGTTCGGCGGCGGAACAACGTCGGCCATGGGATCGTCCGGGTACGCGGAGCGCAACCTGAACCGCCTCACGATCATTCTGGCGCTGGTTTGGTTCGGCGTGATCGTCGCGCTCGGTCTGCTGACGAAGTTCGGTCTCTGATGGCGACCGGAGGTAACGCCATCCGCGGCAGCCGCGTCGGCGCCGGCCCGATGGGCGAGCAGGATCACGGATTCCACGCCGAGCGCATCGCGGTCTCGTACTGGGATGCGCTGGGCAACGAGACGGTTCGCTACTTCGCAGCGGGCGTTCCCGACGAGGAGATCCCGGAGACCATCGACAGCCCCCATTCGGGGTTGCCGGCTGGTCGCGACAAGGAGAACCCTCCGATGATCGCGAAGCCGGAGCCGTACAAGACGCACCTGGCCTACGTGAAGGAGCGCCGCACCGAGGAGGAGGCGGTCTCGCTTCTCGACGACGCCCTCGCGGCACTGCGCGAACGTCGCGGTCAGTAACAGACAGCATCATCCGAAGGGGCGGCCACCGATCGTGGCCGCCCCTTCGGCGTCTGTGGCAGCACGGACGAAAGCCCCGCCGACGGTGAAACGCCGACGGGGCTTTCAGAGTTCTCAGCCCGTGGCTCAGAACTCCGGGTCGATGAGCTCAGGAGGAACCTCGCCGGCGGCCGACTCATCCGTGATGATGATGGTGCGGTGAGTGCCCTTCGCGCCGGCGGCGGGAACGCTTGCATAGCTCGCGCCCGCGAGAATGAGTCCGAGGGCTCCGGCCTTCTCCGCGCCCGAGATGACCATCCACACACGGGTGGACGAGTTGATCACCGGACGCGTCAGCGTAATGCGCTCGGGCGGGGGCTTGGGCGAGTCACGAACCGCGAGGACGGTGCGATCCGTCACGCGAACCTCATCGCGGTCGGGGAAGAGGGAGGCGATGTGGCCGTCCGGCCCGACGCCGAGGAGAGTCACGTCGAACGTCGGCCACGGGCGCTCGTCGGTGCCGAACCGGGCGAGCTCCTGCGCGTACCAGTCGGCCGCAGCGTCCAGATCCCGTCCGTCGTCCGCCGCCGGCATCTCGTGGACGTTGGCAGCCGGGATCGGCAGGGCGTCGATGAGTGCCGCGCGAGCCTGCACGGCGTTGCGATCTCCATCGGTGCGCGCGACAAACCGCTCATCGCTCCACCAGAGGTGCACCCGATCCCAGTCGATCATGGCCACGGCGGGCTGCTGTGCCGCCGCGGCCAGGACGGCGATTCCCATGGTGCCGCCGGTGAGCGAAACGTGGACTTCGCGGTCTTCGACGAGACCGAGCACGATTTTGCCCAGGAACCGGCTCGCGACGCTGGTCGCGAGCGTCGCCGCATCGGGGGCGACGACGACTCTCTTCTCGGACATATGCCTACCTCTGCGCGGTGGCGGCGGGACCCAGCTGGGCCCAACCGTCGCTGATCACTCGACCATACAAGACGTCCGCGTCCAGGCGACGCAGCTCCTCGGCGAGGCACTCGCGCACCGTGCGGCGGGGAAGCAGCAGCTCGTGGTCGGGCTGGCCGGGTTGCGTGAGCACCGCGACTCCCGGCTCCGGGCGCTCGAGCACGATATCGCCGGAGGCGCGCGTGAGGCGGACGGACTTGATGCCCTCGCCCCAGCTGTCGCGGGGCTGATAGTGCCAGACCACATCGCAGTCGAGCTTGAGCTTCAGCCACGCGGCCAGGAGCCCGGTCGACGGGGAGTCGTCGGCTCCCTGCACCTCCACCGCCGTGATGGACTCGTACGGCGGCTGGTCCAGCACCGCTGCCAGCTGTTCGCGCCAGTGTGTGAGCCGAGTCCACGCCAGGTCGGTGTCGCCGGGGGAGTAGGACGGTCCCAGCAGCGAGACGCGATCCACGTCCTGCGGGAGCGTGGACGCGTCCGTGATGCGCCGCTGTGCGATCCGGCCCAGCGGGGACTCAGCCGGGGCCGCCGGCGGGTTGTCCGGCCACCACACGACCACCGGTGCATCCGGCAGGAGCAGGCCGGTGACCAGGCTCTCCTCGTTGGATGCTGCGGCACCCGACGCGGACAGCACGATGACCTCGCTCGCTCCGGCGTCGCCGCCGACGCGGATCTGAGCGTCCAGTCGCGATGCCGCCTCGGGGTCTGTGGTGACGACGATCACCCGCATGGGGTGCTCACGCGAAGCGTCGTTGGCGGCCTCGATGGCCTCCTCCATCACTTCGGCGCGGGTCGCGATGATGAGGGTGAGGACGCGGCCGAGAGCGACAGCGCCGCCCTCCTCACGCACCTTCACGAGGGTCTTGGCCACCGCAGACACGGTGGTTTCGGGCAGATCGACGATCACGGGCGCCTCCAGACACGTCCGTCGCGGGCCAACAGCGCGTCGGCCGATGCGGGACCCCACGAGCCGGGGCCGTACTGTTCGAGCGGACCGCCTTCGGCAGCCCAGAACTCCTCGATCGGGTCGAGGATCTTCCAGGAGAGCTCGACCTCCTCGTGCCGCGGGAACAGCGGCGGGTCACCGAGAAGCACGTCCAGGATGAGACGCTCGTACGCCTCGGGGCTGGCCTCGGTGAAGGCGTGGCCGTATCCGAAGTCCATGGTCACATCACGCACGTTGGTGCCGGCACCCGGCACCTTCGAGCCGAAGCGGATGGTGACGCCCTCGTCGGGCTGGATACGGAACACGAGCGCGTTCTGGCCCAGCTCCGCGCTCTGCGCGCGGGAGAACAGGTGCTCGGGGGTGCGCTTGAAGACGACGGCGATCTCCGTGACACGACGGCCCAGTCGCTTGCCGGTGCGCAGGTAGAACGGGACGCCGGCCCAGCGGCGGGTGTTGATCTCGAGCTTGATGGCGGCGAAGGTCTCTGTGGTCGACTGCGGGTCCATGCCGTCCTCGTCGAGGAAGCCGTGCACCTCTTCACCGCCCTGCCAGCCGCCGGCGTACTGACCGCGCGCGGTCGCCGCGCCGAGGTCCTCGGGGAGGACGACGGCTGCGAGCACCTTTTCCTTCTCGGCTCGCAGGTGCTCGGCCTCCAGGCTGATCGGCTCCTCCATCGCGGTGAGGGCCAGCAGCTGCAGCAGATGGTTCTGGATGACGTCGCGGGCGGCGCCGATTCCGTCGTAGTAGCCGGCGCGGCCGCCGACGCCGATGTCCTCGGCCATCGTGATCTGCACGTGGTCGACGTAGTTGCGGTTCCAGATCGGCTCGTACAGCTCGTTGGCGAAGCGCAGCGCGAGGATGTTCTGCACCGTCTCTTTGCCGAGGTAGTGATCGATGCGGAAGATCGAGTCGGCCGGGAAGGCGGACTCCAGCGCCTCGTTCAGAGCGCGTGCCGATGCGAGATCGTCGCCGAAGGGCTTCTCGATCACCACGCGACGCCAGTGGTCGGGGTCCTGCGTGCCGTCGACGAGGCCCGACTCACGCAACTGGGTGGTGACGACGGGGAAGTCCTTGGGCGGGATGGAGAGGTAGAACGCGTGGTTTCCCATCGTGCCGCGTTCGACATCCAGAGCGTCCACGGTGGCTTTCAGACGTGCGAACGCGTCCGGGTCGTCGAACGTTCCCTGGACGAAGCGGATGCCCTGTGACAGCTGGTTCCAGGTGTCCTCGCGGAACTCGGTACGGGCGCCGGCCTTCACCGCGTCACGCACCACCTGGGCGAAGTCCTGGTCTTCCCACTCGCGGCGTGCGAAGCCGACCAGCGCGAAGCCGGGTGGCAGCAGACCGCGGTTGGCGAGGTCGTAGACGGCGGGCATGAGCTTCTTGCGGGACAGGTCGCCGGTCACGCCGAAGATCACGAGGGCGCTGGGCCCCGCGATTCGGTTGAGGCGCCGGTCATCGGGGTCGCGCAGCGGATTGTGCCCGCGCGAGATCGATGCGGTCATCGGGGGAAGAACTCCTGTGTCAGTCGGCGTCGTCGAACAGGTCGACGACATCGTTCTGGGGATCGGTGAGGGTGAGGGTGACGACGGGACGGCCGAGATCGGCGAGGACGCGGGCATCGCCCGCTGCCTGAGCGTTGATCAGCTGCCCGAAGGTGTAGGGGCGACCGGGGATCTCCAGGTCGACGTCCGTGTTCTCCAGAATCTGGAGGAACACGCCGTTGGCGGGTCCGCCCTTGTGGTACTGGCCCGTCGAGTGCAGGAAGCGCGGTCCCCACCCGAAGGTGACCGGTCGCGCTGAGGAGGTGGCGGCGAGTTCACGCAGTCCCGCCAGCTGGGGGAGCGCGTCGCGGTTGACGTAGGCCTGGATAGCGATGTATCCGTCGTCCGCCGCCCGTGCGAACAGGGCGTCGAGCACGGCGCGAACCGAACCGGCGGACACCAGCGCCGCGTCCGTGGAGCGCACTTCGATGCCGCCATCCACGAACGCCGGAGCGCCGGTCTGCGGACGTTCCTCCAGGAGCGCACGCGCGGCCTGTTTGGCGGCCTCGACGTCGGGCTGGTCGAAGGGATTGATCCCGAGGATGCGCCCCGCGATGGCGACGGCGTACTCCCAGACCAGGAACGCGGAACCGAGACTCGCGCTGATCAGGATCTCGTCGTAGTGGTCCTCGAAGATGCCGACATCGTCGACGTCCTGCACGAACCGGACGCGCTGCAGGTCGTCCTGCGGATCCTCGGCCTCGAGCGACACCTCGGTGAGGACGACGGGCAGGATGCCGGTTCCGTCCTTGCCGGTGGACTCGGCGACCAGCTGCTCGATCCAGTCGGCCAGACCGTCCAGGCCGGCATCCGGTTCCACGATGAGGCCGAGCTTGTCCTTGCGCACCGACTCCGCCGTGGCACCGGCGATCGCGGCGCCCAGGATGAGGGCGGGATTGTCCGGACTGTCGACCGCGACCTCCGCGAGCACGGCGTCCGCTTCGTCCAGGACCGCTTCGACGTCAGCGCCGGCGAGCGCGGAGGGGACCACCCCGAACGCCGTCAGCGCGGAGAATCGTCCCCCCACGGTGGGCTGTGCCGTGAAGACGCGGTACCCGCGTTCCACCGCACGGGCTTCGAGAGGAGAGCCCGGGTCGGTCACCACGATGATCCGTTCCGCCGGATCGAGTCCGAGGTCGCTGAACGCCGCCTCGAACGCGCGCTGCGCAGAGTCGGTCTCCACGGTGGAACCGGACTTCGACGACACGACGAGCACAGTGCGGCGAAGATCATCCTCGCTGTCCCCGTCGATGGCGGCGAGGACCTGGCCGGGAGCGGTCGAGTCGAGGATCACCAGTGGCACGTCTGCGCCGCGGGTGATGACCTCGGGGGCGAGCGATGATCCTCCCATGCCGGCCAGCACGATGCGATCCAGTCCCCGCCGGCGGAGGTCGTCGCGCAGGGCGACGACCTCCGACACGAGTGGGCGCGAGATCTCGACCGCCTGGACCCAGCCGAGGCGGATCTCCGCCTCGGCTTGTGCGCCAGGACCCCACAACGTGGGATTCTGATCTGCGATGCCCGATGCGACGAGGTCGTCGACGAGGGCGGGTACCACCGCATCGGCCACCTCACGGGGGTGGCCGGAGAGACGCAGACGGAAGGTCACCGCGCGCTCTCGAGCGCCGTCTGCACGGTGCTCTTGAGGTCCTGCCAGGAGGCGATGAACTTCGAGACGCCCTCATCCTCGAGCAGCTGCGTGACGTCAGCGAAATCGACGCCGACGGCAGCCAGACGGGCCACCACGTCGTGCGCGGCGGGGATGTTCGGCGTGATCGTGTCACCGGTGATGACACCCTCAGCGAACGTGGCCTCCAGCGTCTTCTCCGGCATCGTGTTCACCGTGTCGGCGGCGACCAGCTCGGTGACGTACAGCGTTGCCGGCAGTGCGGGGTCCTTGACACCCGTGGACGCCCACAGCGGTCGCTGCGGGTTCGCACCGGCGGCGGCGAGCTGCCGGGCGCGCTCGGTCGCGGACTTCTGCCCGAACAGCTCGTATGCGAGGCGCGCGTTGGCGAGACCCGCCTGGCTCTTGAGAGCGAGAGCGTCCTCGGTGCCGATCTCTGCGAGGCGCTTGTCGACCTCGGTGTCGACGCGCGACACGAAGAAGGATGCGACCGAGTGGATACGGCTGATGTCGTGACCGTTCGCCTGCGCCTGCTCGATGCCGGCGTAGTACGCGTCGATCACGTCGTTGTAGCGCTCCAGCGAGAAGATCAGCGTGACGTTGACGCTGATGCCCGCGGCAAGGGTCGCCGTGATCGCCGGGATACCGGCCTTCGTGGCGGGGATCTTGATGAGCGTGTTCTCGCGGTCCACCGCGGCCCACAGCTCCTTCGCCTGCGCGACGGTGCCCTCGGTGTCGTGCGCCAGATCGGGGGAGACCTCGATGGACACACGGCCATCGACGCCACCGGTGGCGTCGTACACCGGACGGAAGATGTCGGTCGCGTTGCGCACGTCGTCGGTGGTGAGGGCGAAGATCGCCTCGTCGACGCTGGCGCCGGCCTGCGCGAGCTCCTCCAGCTGCGCTGCGTAGTCACCGCCGCCGTTGCTGATCGCCCCCTGGAAGATCGTGGGGTTGGTGGTGACGCCGGAGACGTTGCGGGTCCGGATCAGCTCGGCGAGGTTGCCGGACGTGATGCGAGAGCGCGAGAGGTCGTCGAGCCAGATGCTGACGCCGGCTGCGGTGAGATCTGCCGTGGGGGTGGTCATGAGTTCTCCTTAACGGTCTCGCGGGCTGCCTGCACGACGTGGTCGACAGTGAACCCGAAGTTTGTGAAGAGCGTCTTCCAGTCGGCGGAGGCGCCGAAGTGGTCGATCGCAACGGTGCGTCCGGTGTCGCCGACGATGCGGTACCAGCTGGCAGCGGAACCGGCCTCGACGGAGACGCGGGCCTTGACGGCGGACGGGATGACGCTCTCGCGGTACTCCTCGTCCTGCTGGGCGAACCATTCGAGCGACGGGGCGGAGATCACGCGGGCGTTGATGCCCTCGCCGCGGAGCACCTCGCGTGCTCCCACGGCGAGCTGTACTTCGGAGCCCGTTGCGATGAGCAGCACGTCCGGGGTGCCGCCCGGAGCCTCCTGCAGGACGTACGCACCGCGGGCGACGCCTTCTGCCGAGGCGAACGAGTCGCCGCTGGCCGGGCCGTCGCCACGCTCGTAGGTGGGCACGTTCTGACGCGTCAGCGCCAGCCCGATGGGGCCCGAGTGGTGGCGCAGAGCCTGCAGCCAGGCCACAGCGGTCTCGTTGGCGTCCGCCGGGCGGACCACCGTCATGTTCGGGATCACGCGCAGCGAGGCGAGCTGCTCGATGGGCTGGTGCGTGGGGCCGTCCTCGCCGAGGGCGACGGAGTCGTGCGTCCAGACGAACACGGGCGCGATACCCATGAGAGCTGCGAGGCGCACCGCGGGGCGCATGTAGTCACTGAAGATGAGGAAGGTGCCGCCGAACGGACGGGTGAGCCCGGAGAGCACGATGCCGTTGAGGATCGAGCCCATGGCGTGCTCGCGGATGCCGAAGTGCATCACGCGGCCGTACGGGCTTCCGCTCCACTCGTGGGTGGACCACTCGGTGGGGATGAAGGACGGGGCGTCCGTGATGGAGGTCATGTTCGACTCGGCGAGATCCGCCGAACCACCCCACAGCTCGGGCAGACGTGCCGCCAGCGCATTGATCACCTTGCCCGAAGCGACGCGGGTGGAGACCTCCTTGCCGGCCTCGAACACGGGGAGGGCGCCCTCGATGTCCTCGGGCAGGGCACGGGCCTCGAGGCGGTCCAGAAGCTGCTTGCGCTCCGGGTTGGCTTCGGCCCAGGCGTCGAAGTCCTGCTGCCAGGCGGCGTGGGCCTCGGCGCCGCGTGCCACGAGGCCGCGCGCGCGCTCGATCACGGCGTCCTCCACGACGAAGTGCTGCTCGGGGTCGAACCCGAGCACCTTCTTCACCGCGGCGAGCTCGTCGGCGCCCAGGGCCGAGCCGTGGATCTTGCCGGAGTTCTGCTTGCCGGGGGACGGCCAGCCGATGATCGTCTTCAGGATGATCAGGGACGGCTTGTCGGTGACACCCTTGGCCGCTTCGATCTCGGCGTACAGTGCGTCGATGTCCTCGACGTACTGGCCGGTCTTCTTCCAGTCGACGACGCGCACGTCCCAGCCGTAGGCCTCGTAGCGCTCGGCGACGTTCTCGGTGAAGGCGACGTTGGTGTCGTCCTCGATCGAGATCTGGTTCGAGTCGTAGATCGCGATGAGGTTGCCGAGCTGCTGGTGTCCAGCCAGCGAGGACGCCTCGCTCGTGACGCCCTCCTGCAGGTCGCCGTCACCGCAGATCACGTAGATGTTGTGATCGAACGGGCTGGTGCCGGCGGGCGCCTCCGGGTCGAACAGGCCACGCTCGTAGCGCTGCGCGTAGGCGAAGCCGACGGCCGAGGCAAGTCCCTGGCCCAGCGGACCCGTGGTGATCTCGACGCCCTTGGTGTGGCCGTACTCGGGGTGCCCCGGTGTGAGCGACCCCCAGGTGCGCAGGCTTTCGATGTCGCCCAGCTCCAGACCGAATCCGCCGTAGTAGAGCTGGATGTACTGGGTCAGCGAGGAGTGGCCGACCGACAGGATGAACCGGTCGCGTCCGATCCAGGTGGGGTCGGAGGGGTCGTGACGCAGTACGCGCTGGTAGAGCAGGTACGCCACCGGGGCGAGGCTCATGGCGGTGCCAGGATGGCCGTTGCCGACCTTCTCCACCGCATCTGCTGCCAGCACACGCGCGGTGTCCACCGCGCGCTTGTCGACGTCATCCCAAAGAAGTTCCGGCACCGGATCACCTTCCGCGAAGTTGGATGCACGCATCGGCGGTCCGCAGGCCGCTACAGCACGGAGAACGGGTCGCGAATGCGCACGTATGGTTCTCTGCCAGCATAGTCATGTAGGGGGTTCCCGGCGTCGAATCGAGGGATTGTGACGATTCACTGCGCGAGGATCGTGCCCGGGTCGCGGCCGTCTGCCCGCGCGGAGTGATGGCATAGACTGAGAAGACCCGTGCCGACACGTCCGAAGGGGGCGATCGAACTGACTGCGACGTCCACGCCGACAGAACAGCTCACCGAGAAGCTGGGAATCGGACGAAAGATCCGAGCCTATGTGGCCCTCACCAAGCCGCGTGTGATGGAGCTCCTGCTCGTCACGACTGTGCCGGTGATGTTCCTCGCGGCGCACGGCATGCCGGACCTGTGGCTTGTGGTCACCACGGTCATCGGCGGCGCGATGAGTGCCGGCTCCGCCGCGGCGTTCAACATGTACATCGACCGCGACATGGATGCGCACATGAAGCGCACCAAGGATCGGCCGCTGGTGACCGGCGAGCTCACGCCGCGGAACGCCCTCGTGTTCGCCTGGGTCATGGCGGCCCTTTCGACGGTCTGGCTCGCGGTGTTCACCAACTGGGTGGCCACAGCGTTCTCGGTGATCGCGATCTTCTTCTACGTCGTCATCTACACGCTCTGGCTCAAGCGCCGCACCGAGCAGAACATCATCTGGGGTGGCATCGCCGGTTGCTTCCCGGTGGTGATCGGCTGGACCGCCGTGGATCCGAGCTTCTCCTGGGCGCCGGTGATCCTCTTCATCGTCGTGTTCCTCTGGACGCCGGCCCACTACTGGCCGCTGTCCATGAAGTACAAGGATCAGTACGGAGCGGTGTCCGTGCCGATGCTCGGCGTCACCCGCGGCACCACACAGGTGGGCCTGCAGGTGATCCTCTACACGTGGGCCACCGTCATCTGCTCCCTGCTGCTCGTTCCGGCGGGCCCGATGCACGCGATCTACACGGTGTCCGCCCTGGTCTCCGGCGGCTGGTTCGTCTACGAGGCGCATCGCCTGTACAACCAGGCGGTGAAGGGCGAGAAGGCACCCGCTCCGATGCGCGTGTTCCATGCTTCGATCACCTACTGCACCATCCTGTTCCTCGCGATCGCGCTGGACGCGCTGTTCCCGATCGCCTTCTGAATGCCGACGCGAAATGCCCCGGATCGAGCGATCCGGGGCATTTCGCATTCATCCGCGTGGTTCAGCGCGTGAGGCTGGGAGAGGTGGGAGCTTCCGTTTCGGCATCACGGTCCGTCGTCTTGTCAGTGTCGGTCGTTTCAGCCTCGGTCTTCTCATCCTCGCTGGCCTTCAGAGGTGACGCCGCGGTCTCCGGCGTTGTCGGCGCGTCTGCGACCCGCGACTGCTGCGCGGTCACGGGGTGCGTGATGTCTGCGCTCTGCTCACGCCAGGACGGCTCTGCAGCGACCGGGCCGTCTGCGCTGGCCTGAGCGGGTTCGACGGGGGCGACAGCTACGGCGCGCGGGCCCAGCGCCCACACGGCGAAGGCGATGAGCACGCCGACGATTCCCGCACCCGCCAGGATGGACTCCAGGACCACCCACGACTGCCCGCCGTACACCTGTGCGGTGGTGGCCGATCCATCGGTCAGGCCCGCCTCCATCGCGGCGATGCGGCTCGTGGCCGCCTGCACGCCGTAGGCGGCGACGCCCACAGAGGCAACCAGCAGGATCCAGAACGGTGCGCTCTTGAGGGCGCTGGGGTTCTTCATGAGTACAAGCTCCTTGTTCGAGCGGAGACGGCCTCCGCTCGAACAAGGGTGACAACCCCGAATCCGAGCCCGCGATGCGCGGGCTATGCCTGGGCTGTGAGGGGCGTCGTCGCCACCGGCCGCTTCAGGGACATGACGACGGTGACCATGGCGGCGGCAGTCAGCGAGGCGAGGACCATGTGCACGCCGACCGCCAGCGGCGGCAGACCGTTCCGGGCCTGATAGAGGCCGACGGCGATCTGGACCAGCTCGACCGCCAGCAGCAGCAAAACCCAGCGCAGGGTCGGCAGCTGCTGACGCCAGGCGGCGACAGCGAGCCCCAGCGTCAGGGCGAACAGGGCGTATCCGGGCCAGGCGTGGATGTGCTCCAGCAGGGTCGCGTCGAAGCCGTTGCGGCGCAGGACGTCGTCATCGCCGGAGTGCGGGCCGGCGCCGGTAGTGAGGACGCCGAACACCACGCTCACCGCCATCGCAAGGGTGGCCACGTGCGTGAGCATGAGGTACCAGGTGGGAACGGCACGCTTGCGCGGACCGACGGGGGAGTACACACGCCAGAGCAGCACGGCGGTGATGCACACCAGGCTCAGCGATGCGACGTAGTGGAAGCCGACGATGAAGGGGTTCAGTCCCGTCCATACCGTGATGCCGCCCACGAGCGCCTGGGCGAGGATCCCCGCCATGACGATCCAGGAGAGCACGAACAGGTCGCGACGCTGCTGCCGCATCCGCCAGATCAGGATGAGAAGGAGCAGCGCCAGGATGCCGAGCACGGGGCTCATCAGGCGATTGCCGAACTCGATGTACTTGTGGTAGCCCTCTTCCATCCCGGGAACGGGCACCAGGGAGTCCGCAGTGCACAGCGGCCAGGTCGGGCACCCGAGGCCGGAGCCGGTGAGGCGCACGGCGCCGCCGGTGGCGATGATGACGACGTTGCCGATGAAGTTCAGCCACGCGATCACGCGCACCCGGCGATCGGGGACGGCCGGCAGCCAAGCGGCGAAACGCGCGAGGGGCGTGGGGGCGGAGGTGGTGGACGCCGACATGCGCAGCCTTCCGAACGGGCGGCGCTGATCGGTGACGGCACCGCGGCAGGTCCGCCCAGTGTCCGAGCAAACCTGTAGAATCGAGGGGTCGAGATGCGGCGTGCAATACGCGGCATCACTACACAGTCTAGGCGTCGGAATCCCGGCGCCTGAGAATGGCCCGAAGCGGCATCCCCACCCCGTCCACCTCGTCGGGCGTTCGGAATGCCGGGACGGATGAGACCGTTTGGGCCACATGAGGAGAGTGTGACGCCATGTCTGATGTGCTCATTGACCGACCCGAGCTCGAGGGGCTGGGGGTGTACGAGTTCGGCTGGCACGATCCCGATGCCGCCGGCGCCAGCGCGAAGCGTGGCCTGAACGAGGCCGTCGTCCGCGACATCTCGGCGCTCAAGAGCGAACCGGAGTGGATGCTCAAAACCCGGCTGAAGGGTCTGCAACTGTTCGGCCGCAAGCCGATGCCCACCTGGGGAGCGGACCTGTCGGACATCGACTTCGACAACATCAAGTACTTCGTGCGGTCCACGGAGAAGCAGGCGCAGTCGTGGGAGGACCTTCCCGAGGACATCCGCAACACGTACGAGCGCCTGGGCATCCCCGAGGCGGAGCGCCAGCGTCTGGTCGCCGGCGTCGCTGCACAGTACGAGTCCGAGGTCGTCTACCACCAGATCCGCGAGGACCTGGAGGAGCAGGGCGTCATCTTCATGGACACCGATACGGCGCTGCGGGAGCACCCCGAGTTCTTCGAGGAGTACTTCGGCACCGTGATCCCGGCGGGCGACAACAAGTTCGCCGCGCTGAACACCGCGGTGTGGTCCGGCGGATCCTTCGTGTACGTGCCCAAGGGCGTTCACGTGGAGATCCCGCTGCAGGCGTACTTCCGCATCAACACCGAGAACATGGGCCAGTTCGAGCGGACCCTGATCATCGCGGACGAGGACAGCTACGTCCACTACATCGAGGGCTGCACGGCGCCGATCTACAAGTCGGACTCGCTGCACTCCGCCGTGGTCGAGATCATCGTGAAGAAGAACGCCCGCGTTCGCTACACCACGATCCAGAACTGGTCGAACAACGTCTACAACCTCGTGACCAAGCGCGCCGTCGCGCACGAGGGAGCCACCATGGAGTGGGTCGATGGCAACATCGGCTCCAAGGTGACGATGAAGTACCCCTCGATCTACCTGATGGGCGAGCACGCCAAGGGCGAGACCCTCTCCGTCGCTTTCGCCGGTCCCGGCCAGCACCAGGACGCCGGCGCGAAGATGATCCACATGGCGCCCTACACACAGTCGTCGATTGTGTCGAAGTCGATCGCACGGGGCGGTGGTCGTGCCGGCTACCGCGGTGAGGTCCGGGTGGACGCCAACGCGCACCACTCCGCCAACACGGTTCGCTGCGACGCGCTTCTCGTGGACACGATGTCGCGGTCGGACACCTATCCCGCCATCGACATCCGCGTGGACGATGTCCAGCTCGGTCACGAGGCCACGGTCTCGAAGGTGAGCGAAGAGCAGCTCTTCTATCTGCAGAGCCGAGGACTGCCCGAGGACGAGGCGATGGCCATGATCGTCCGCGGCTTCATCGAGCCCATCGCACGTGAACTGCCCATGGAGTACGCCCTCGAGCTGAACAAGCTCATCGAGATGGGCATGGAAGGATCGGTCGGCTGAGATGACGACCAACACTGAGGCACCCCAGGTGGTGCCGGGTTCCCTCGCGCACAGCGACGGACCCTTCGTACCCGTCCAGACGCGCTCCGAGCGCCCCACCTCGTTCATCCCGGACGAGCTGCCCATGCCCACCGGGCGTGAGGTGAATTTCCTGCACACACCGGTGGACCGCCTCCGCGGTCTGCTGGTGGACGAGCCGGGTGATGAGGGCGCCGTGCAGTACGACCTCGACGGCGTCGAGGCGCACCTGTCCGCCGACGAGGTCGCGAGCGGCGACGAGTTCTTCCGCCCCGAGGACCGGATGGCCGCCATCGCTTTCAAGCAGGCACCCGGCGTCATCCACCTCAGCATTCCCGCGGGAGAAGAGCTGGATGCTCCTCTCGTCCTGCCCGTGCTCGGCACCGGTGCAGAAAAGCGTGCTTTCGGTCACATCGTGATCGAGGCGGGCGCCAATGCGCGCGGCACAGTCGTCCTGGACCACAAGGGCTCTGCCCAGTACGCCCAGAACGTCGAGATCATCGCTCGCGACGGCTCCGACCTGACCGTGGTTTCGGTGCAGCGCTGGGATGACGACGCCGTCCACGTCGCGGCCCACCAGGCCCGCGTCGACAAGGACGCCACGCTCACGCACATCGTCGCCAGCCTCAGCGGCAGCCTCGTGCGGGTGAACCCGTCGGTCGAGCTGTCGGGCGCCGGGTCCGAGGGCAAGCTGTTCGGCGTGTCCTTTGCCGATCCCGGTGAGCACCTGGAGAGCCAGGTGTACCTGCACCACAAGGGTCCGCACACCACGGGTGACGTGCTCTACAAGAGCGCGCTGCAGGGCGAGACCGCCCGCACGGTGTGGGTGGGAGACGTTCTGATCGGCCCCGACGCCGTGGGCACCGACTCCTACGAGGCCAACCGCAACCTGGTGCTCACCACCGGCGCGCGTGCCGACTCGATCCCGAACCTCGAGATCGAGACCGGGGACATCCAGGGCGCCGGTCACGCATCGGCCACCGGGCGCTTCGACGACGAGCAGCTGTTCTACCTGCAGGCTCGCGGCATCGACGAGGAAGAGGCCCGTCGTCTGGTGGTCGTCGGCTTCCTGGGCGAGATCGTCCAGAAGATCGGCATCGAGTCCCTGGAGCAGGAGCTCTTCGACGCCATCACGGTGGAGCTGGATCGCGGAGCGGACAAGTGACCGCAATCCGCGTCTGCTCGGTGAGCGAGCTGGAACAGGACTCCGCGCTGCGCGTCGTGATCGACGATGTGGCCATCTGCATCGTCAAGGACGCGGATGACGTGATCCACGCGATCGGCGACACCTGCACGCACGGCGACATCTCGCTGGCGGACGGGTTCGTCGAGGGCGAGACCATCGAGTGCTGGGCACACGGCTCCGCCTTCTCGCTCACCAGCGGCAAGCCGCTCACCCTCCCTGCTTTCGAGCCCGTCCCGGTTTTCGACGTCGTGATCGACGGCGACGACGTGCTCATCGATCCGAATGTGAAGAAGGAAATCAACTGATGGCTGTTCTCGAGATCCGCGACCTCCATGTGACCGTCGAGACGGAGGAGGGGACCACCCCGATCCTCAACGGCGTCTCGCTCACGATCAACACGAACGAGACCCACGCGATCATGGGTCCGAACGGCTCGGGCAAGTCGACTCTGGCTTACACGATCGCCGGTCACCCGAAGTACACCGTCACCGGCGGCACCATCACGCTGGACGGCGAAGACGTCCTCGAGATGACGGTGGACGAGCGCGCTCGCGCCGGTCTGTTCCTCGCGATGCAGTACCCGGTGGAGATCCCCGGCGTCACGGTGACCAATTTCCTCCGCACCGCCAAGACCGCCATCGACGGCGAGGCTCCCGCCATCCGCACGTGGACCAAGGACGTGAAGGAGGCCATGAAGGGCCTGCGCATGGACCCGAAGTTCGCGTCGCGCAACGTGAACGAGGGCTTCTCCGGCGGTGAGAAGAAGCGCCACGAGATCCTCCAGCTCGAGCTGCTCAAGCCGAAGTTCGCGATCCTCGACGAGACCGACTCCGGTCTGGACGTCGACGCGCTGAAGATCGTCTCCGAGGGCGTCAACCGCGCGAAGGAGAACACCGGCATGGGTGTTCTGCTCATCACGCACTACACGCGCATCCTCCGCTACATCAAGCCCGACCACGTGCACGTGCTGGTCAAGGGCAAGGTCGCGGAGGAAGGTGGCCCGGAGCTGGCCGAGCGTCTCGAGAACGAGGGCTATGACCGCTTCTTCGCCCCCGGCGAGATCATCGAGGCGTAAGGTCGAATCATGACCGCGACACTGACTCCCGAGAAGTACGACGAGGTGACCGAAGCGCTCAAGGACGTCATGGACCCTGAGCTCAACGTCAACGTCGTCGATCTCGGCCTGATCTACGATCTGGGCTGGGACGAGGAGAACGACGCTCTGGTCATCCACATGACGCTCACGAGCGCCGGCTGCCCGCTGACGGATGTGCTGGAGGCGCAGACCGGTGAAGCGCTGGACGGTGTCGTCGAGCAGTTCCGCATCAACTGGGTGTGGATGCCGCCGTGGGGTCCGGAGCGGATCACCGACGACGGGCGCGACATGATGCGTGCGCTCGGCTTCGCGATCTGATCTCTTACAGACGGACGAGCCCCGGTCAGAAGCCTGACCGGGGCTCGTCCGTCTCGATCTGGCGGTTCGCCCTTCGATGTACCCCTACGCGGGGGAGTAGATTCGAGGAGCGGCGCCGCTGTTCCCCGGTGCGGCTGAGAGATCTCCAGGCCACGCGACCGGCGCCGGTCACCTTCTCCCGCACCCCTCATCCACGCGCTCGGATTGGACAATTGACATGACGGACCCGATCGACGCTCTGCCGATCGAGACGCTTCGGCGCCGAGGAAGCACGAAGTGGGCGAAGTATCCCGCGGACGTGCTACCGCTCTTCGTGGCCGAGTCTGATTTCCCTCTGGCTCCGGCGATCACCGAGGCTCTGGCGCAGGCCGTAGCGCTCGGCGACACGGGCTACACGCCGCCGGCTCATCCGCTGCAGGCTGCCTTCGCGGACTTCTCGGCCCGACGTCACAACTGGGAGGTGGACCCGGCGCGCGTCCGAACCACCGCAGATGTGGTGATGGGTCTCGTCGAGATCATGCGCGGGGTGATCTCACCCGGCGATGGCGTGATCATCACGCCGCCCGTCTACCCGCCGTTTTACGACGCCGTGCCGGAGGCCGGCGGCGAGGTGGTGCGCGTCCCGCTTCTCTCCGGTCCTGACGGGTGGAGTCTGGATCTCGCCGGCATCGACGCGGCCTTTGCCGCCGGTGCACGGGCGATGCTCCTCTGCAACCCCCACAACCCCACCGGCACCGTGCACGATCGCGACAGTCTGGTCGAACTCGCACGGATCGCTCGGACCCGTGGCGCCGTCGTGATCAGCGACGAGATCCACGCACCGCTGGTGCGCGAGGGTGTGGCGTTCACGCCTTTCCTCAGCGCGAGTGAGGATGCGCGGGAGGTGGGCTTCACCGTCACCAGCGCGAGCAAGGCCTACAACCTGGCCGGTCTCAAATGCGCCCTCATGGTGACCGCTTCGGACCGTACGACGCGCGTGGTCGACGAGCTTCCGGTGGAAGTCGAGTGGCGGACGGGCTGGTTCGGCGTCATCGCTGGGGTCGCCGCCTACGCTCCGGAGAGCGATGCGTGGCTGGATGCCGTGCGGGCGCGGCTGGATCTGAACCGCGAGCTGGTGGGCTCGCTCGTCGAGCAGCACCTTCCCGCTGCGCGGTATCTCGTGCCGGATGCGGGCTATCTCGCCTGGATCGACGTGCGTCCGCTGGGCTGGGCCGATGACGCCGCGGACTGGATCCTGGAGAACGCGCGGGTCGCGGTCAACCCCGGACCCACGTTCGGCGACGAGGGCCGCGGCTTCATCCGCGTGAACTTCGCGACCTCGCCCGAGATTTTGCAGGACGCGTTCGCGCGACTCGGCTCGCTCGCGTGAGCCGCGAGCAGCGTCCGGCGTCCATCTGGTCGCCGACCTACGTCTGGACGACGGCCGGAGCCGTAGCGCTCATCTTCCTCGCCGCCTTCGAATCCCTCGCGGTGACGACGGTGATGCCCGTCGTGAGCGAGGACCTCGACGGCGCTTCGCTGTACTCGGTGGCTTTCGCCGGAACGATGGCGGCGAGCGTGATCGGAATGATCGTCGTCGGCATCTGGTGCGACCGTGCCCGGCCCCTGTGGCCGGTTGCGACCTCGGTGATCGTCTTCGTGGCGGGACTGCTCATCGCGGGGGTCGCAACCGAGATGCCCACACTGGTGCTGGGGCGACTGGTTCAGGGTCTGGGCGGTGGCGGTGAGACCGTGGCGCTGTATGTGGTGGTGGCGCGTGCCTACCCGGGCGCACTCCACGGTCGCGTGTTCGCAGCCTTCTCCGCCGCGTGGGTGGTTCCCTCTCTCATCGGGCCGTTCCTCGCAGGTTTCGTCGCCGACCAGCTGCACTGGCGCTGGGTGTTCCTCGGTGTCGCGGTGCTCACCGCACTCGCCTTCGGCATGGTCTTCGCGCGCCTGCACACGATCGGCGGTCCGACCGAGCTCGCATCCAACGCCGGCATCGCGGGGCGCATCACGGCGGCGGTCGTCGTTGCTGTGGCGGCGACGGCACTCAGCATGCTCGGGGACTGGGAGCTTCCGGCCCCGGTGCTCCTGGTGAGCGCCATCGGACTGCTCGTACTGATCGCCGTCGTGGTGCGACCGCTCATCCCGCGAGGCACGCTGCGTGCGCGTCCGGGTTTGCCCGCGGTGGTGTCGATGCGCGGACTGATCGCCGCAGCGATGCTCGGCGCGGAGGTGTACGTGCCATACGTCCTGCGCGAGGATTACGGCTTCACGCCGACTCTTGCAGGTCTCGGCCTCACTGGAGGCGCGATCCTGTGGTCCCTGAGCTCAGAACTGCAAGGGCGATTCGGAGACCGGGTGGGTAACCTCCGGACCGCGATGATCGGCCTGACGATTCTGTCGGCATCGATCGGCGCCGTGGCGCTGGTCTCACTCGTCGCCGCGCCGGCGTGGCTGATCATCGTCGCCTGGACCGCAGCGGGTGCCGGAATGGGCTTCATGTATCCCCGGCTGAGCGTGCTGGGCCTGGCCTACTCCACGCCGCAGACTCAGGGATTCGTGTCCTCGTCCCTCACGATCGCGGATTCTCTGACCACGGCATCGGCGATCGCGGTGTTCGGTCTCATCGTGGCGCTCGGCGGTGGGTTCCCCGCCGTGTTCGCGTTCGCCATGATCCTCGCGCTCGTCGCGTTCCTCCCCGGTACACGCCTCGGTCACGTCCGCGAAGTCGCTCGGTCCTGACGGTCACATCGGCGAGACGGCACGGTCCTGACGGTCGGGACCGCGCGACCGCACGGTCCTGACCGTCAGACCACACCGTCCCGACCGTCTCACCGCGAGGCCGCACGGTCCTGACCGTCTCACCGCGAGACCGCACGGTCCTGACCGTCAGACCACACCGTTCCGACCGTCTCACCGCGAGGCCGCACGGTGCTGACCGTCTCACCGCGAGACCGCACGGTCCTGACGGTCAGTCGGTATCGCGCATCCCGCATCCCGTATCAGGACCGGGCCGTCGGCGGATCTGCTCGCCGGGTGACGCCGGCGAGGATGGCGTCCAGCCCCACTCTGAACTCCGCGTCGGATGCGGCGGTCATCACGTGCTCGTCTCCGCTCAGCGCGCCGAAACGCACGGCGGTAAGGCGCTGCTGCAGAACCGACGCGTTGCCGAGCACGAACTGCAGTACCGCCGCTGCCACCGTCGGACGCAGCTCTGCCGCTACGGCGGGACGGAGGGCGGCCTGCAGCGCGGCCGCTGCGGGGCTCGTGCCGAGTGAGAGTGCGTAGGTGCTCAGCACGACCTCGGCGCCGTCGCGATGGGCGAGCAACGCGCTTCGCAGACGTCGGGCGACCGAGGCAGCGGAGAGGTCCTCGCCCAGCAGCACGGGCGCCGGAGGCACGATCTGATCGGCGACGGCGGCGAGCAGCTCCTGCTTGTTGGAGACGTGCCAGTAGAGCGCGCTGGGCTGAACGCCGAGTTCGCTGGCCAGGCGTCGCATCGACACGTCGGCCAGGCCGAAGTCGTCCAGGATGCGCAGTGCGGTGGCAACGATGGCGTCGCGGTCGACGCGCGACACCCGCGAGTTGCGTTCGGAGGGCATGTGATCACTATAGTGAACACCGTTCAATGAACAGCGTTCAGGAGGCAGTATGTCCACCCCATTCGAAACCCGCGATCTCGCCCGCATCACCGTGTTCGCCGCGCTCATCATTGTGCTCGGTCTCATCGGGCCGATCCCCGTACCCGGCCTCGTGCCCATCACCGCGCAGACACTGGGCGTGATGCTCGCCGGCCTGGTGCTGGGTGCCCGACGAGGCGCCGCCGCCGTCGGCATCGTGATCCTCCTCGCGGCCATCGGCCTGCCGGTGCTGTCGGGCGGCCGCGGCGGGCTCGGGGTGTTCTTCGGGCCGACGGTGGGGTACCTCCTCGGCTGGGTGTCCGGTGTGGTGATCACCGGTCTCATCGCCCATTCGGGGCGGCGCAGCTGGTGGCGATTCGCTCTCGCTGCGGTCGTCGGAGGAATTCTCGGCGTCTACGTCCTCGGCATCCCCCTGCAGGCGCTGATCACCGGTGTCCCGGTAGCTCAGACCGCGCTCACGAGCCTCGCGTTCCTCCCCGGCGACCTCATCAAGGCCGCGGCCGCGACGGCGGTGGCCTCGGCGCTTCTGCGCGCATACCCGGCCGCGTTCGTGCCTCTGCGTTCGCCTCGTCCGAACGTCCCCGCGGGTGTTCCGGCGAACGCATGATCGAGGTCCGTGGCCTCGGTGTCGACGGCGAGGACGGCGCCCGCGTGCTCACCGGGGTGTCGGTCACCCTCCCATACCGTCGGGTCGCCGTGATCGGCGCGAACGGATCGGGTAAGTCCACCTTCGCGCGTGTTCTGGCGGGGCTGGTGAAGCCGTCGCGCGGATCCGCGAGTGTCATGGGGATCGACGTGCGCTCCCGCCGGCTGCGTGGCGCGGTCGGAATGGTGTTCTCCGACCCGGACGCGCAGATCCTGATGCCCACACCACGGGAGGACATCGCCCTCACCGCCGGTGCGCTGGGGCTGTCCCGCGTGGAGCGCGGGCGCAGTGCCGAGACGGCGCTGGAGCGGTATGGGCTGGTCGACCAGGCCGATCGGTCCGTGAGTGTGCTCTCTGGTGGTCAGAAGCAGTTGCTGGCCCTCGCCGGCATCGCCGTGCGTCGTCCACAGGTGCTGATCGCCGATGAACCGACCACGCCGCTCGATCTGCGCAATTCGCGGCGCGTGGGCGCTCTCCTGCTCGGCGACTCCGACGCGGCAGACGGTGCTGCAGGCGGTGCGGCGCGGGTGGCTGAGCAGCTGGTTCTCGTGACGCACGACCTTGGGCTGGCTCGTCGATGCGATCACGCACTTCGCTTCGACCACGGAGAGCTCGTCGACAGTGGCCCTCCGGAGGATGTCGTGGCGAAGTACGAGCGGGACGAGTCGTGACAGGGGCGGCAGGAGAGCGACGTGCGGCGTGCCTGCTCACCGCACTCGCTCTGCTGGCGCTCCTCGTCTCGCTGTCGCCGCCGGCGGCCGGCGCGGTCCTCGCGATGGTGGCGGGCGTGGCCGGGCTGTGCTGGTTGTGGCGATCGCCTCGTCACCAGCTGCCGCTACGGGGTGTGCTGAAGTCGCTCCTGATGGTGTCGGTGTTCGTTCTGGTCACCGTCGGGGTGTTCTCGGGCATCGAAGCGGCGGTGGTCGCGGCGGCGCGCGTCGTCGGTCTGCTTGCAGTCGCGGCGGTCGTGGGGGCGGCCGTGCCTGCGGGGGAGATGATGGCGGTCATCCGCGCCGTGCTCGGGCCGTGGCGCAGGCTCGGGGTGGACCCGGAGCGCGTCGCGCTCGTGCTGTCCCTGACCATCACCACCGTCCCCGTGTTGTTGCGTCGCGCGCGCACGATCCGGGAGGTCCAGCGCATGCGTGGCCTGCGGCCGGGCCTTCGGTTCGTCCTTCCGCTCCTGGTCGTCGCGCTGCGGCACGCCGACACGATGGCGGACAGCCTCAGCGCGCGGGGGCTCTGACCCTGTCCGGAGTATGGACGCGGAGGCCGGGTGCAGCCGGAGGCGATAGAGTAGGAGGCTGGCCAATCGGCCGCATCCCCTCACAGAAGGAGCTTCGTCGTGCTCGCCGTGCAGAACCTCGAGATCCGCGTCGGCGCACGCGTGCTGATGGAGGGCGTCTCCTTCCGTGTCAGCCCGGGAGACAAGGTGGGGCTGGTCGGGCGAAACGGTGCCGGCAAGACCACGCTGACGAAGGTGCTCGCCGGTGATCTGCTGCCTGCCGACGGCAACGTGACGCGCAGCGGCGAGCTCGGCTACCTGCCGCAGGACCCGCGCACCGGTGACCCGTCGATGCTCGCGCGTACCCGCATTCTCGATGCCCGTGGGCTCGGAACCCTCGCGCTGGGGATGAAGGAGGCCACGCTCGCGATGGCGTCGGAGGATGCCGCCGTGGCGGAGAAGGCCATGCGCAAGTATGGCAACCTCACCGAGCGCTTCGAATCGCTGGGAGGATATGCCGCCGAGGCGGAGGCCGCCTCCATCGCTCACAACCTTTCCCTTCCGGACCGCATCCTCGACCAGCCGCTGAGCACGCTTTCCGGTGGTCAGCGGCGTCGTATCGAGCTCGCCCGCATCCTGTTCTCCGACGCGGACTCGATGATCCTCGACGAGCCCACCAACCACCTCGACGCGGACAGTGTGGTGTGGCTGCGCGAGTTCCTGAAGAACTACAAGGGCGGCCTGATCGTCATTTCCCACGACATCGAACTCGTGGGCGAGACGGTGAACCGGGTGTTCTACCTGGACGCCAACCGCCAGGTGATCGACGTCTACAACATGAACTGGAAGAACTATCTTCGCCAGCGCGCCGCCGATGAGGAGCGGCGCAAGAAGGAGCGCGTCAACGCCGAGAAGAAGGCGACGCAGTTGCAGCTGCAGGCGGCCAAGTTCGGCGCGAAGGCCTCCAAGGCCGCCGCGGCGCACCAGATGATCGCCCGCGCGGAGAAGTTGCTGTCCGGTCTCGAGGATGTCCGTCAGGAGGATCGCGTGGCGAAGCTGCGCTTCCCGAAGCCGGCGGCCTGCGGCAAGACCCCGCTCATGGCGAACGGCCTGTCGAAGTCCTACGGATCTCTCGAGATCTTCACCGATGTGGATCTGGCGATCGACCGCGGTTCGAAGGTGGTGGTGCTCGGGCTGAACGGTGCGGGCAAGACCACGCTGCTGCGGATCCTGGCGGGCGTCGACAAGTCCGACACCGGTGCCATCGAGCCCGGCCACGGGCTGAAGGTGGGTTATTACGCGCAGGAGCACGAGAACCTCGATGTCAACCGCTCGGTACTGGAGAACATGATGTCGGCCGCGCCCGATATCAACGCCACCGAGGCGCGCAAGGTGCTCGGATCGTTCCTGTTCACGGGTGACGACGTCCTCAAGCCCGCCGGAGTGCTCTCCGGTGGAGAGAAGACGCGACTGTCGCTGGCCACCCTCGTGGTCTCCAGTGCGAACCTCTTGCTGCTGGATGAGCCCACCAACAACCTCGATCCCGCTTCTCGCGAGGAGATCCTCGGAGCACTGGCACACTACGAGGGCGCGGTCGTGCTGGTCTCGCACGATCCCGGCGCGGTGGCCGCCCTCAATCCGGAGCGCGTGCTGATCCTTCCCGACGGCGTCGAGGACATCTGGAACCAGGAGTATCAGGACCTCATCGAGCTCGCCTGATCGCGGAGGCAACGCCCCGCCGGTCCTCGACCGGGGGCGTGCTCATGAGGCGGGACCGCAGCTCAGGCGGAGAGGATCGCGTCCTCTTCTTCGGCATCGCGGTCGCGCCGCTTCTTCTGCTGTCGCTTCACGGGGGCACGCCCCTCCGCCAGCGCTGCGGCATCCTCCGCGTCCTCGCGGCGATGGCGCACCTCGGTGCGGATCATGTAGAAGATGAAGACGAACCCCATGATGGCGAACAGGATCCACTGGATCGCGTAGCTGAGATGGGGACCGGGATCCTCGGTGGGCTTCTCGAGTGCATGGGGGCGCTCAGCAACGCCGGGATTCTCATCCGCCATCAGTCCGTAGACCGAGGTCTCGACGTCGAGCCCGCTCACCTCCGCCACCGCGGGCAGGTTGATCGTGGGGACCTGGCCTTCGGGAGCGCCGCGCCCGGAGGGCGGCAGCATCTCGCCGGGACGCAGGCGGACGGTGACGGTGACCGTGCCGGCCGGGGGCGCCGGGATCGCGCTGGGGGAGGAGTCCTCCGCCGGCGGGATCCAGCCACGATCCACGACGATGATCCGTCCGTCGTCGGTGGCGAACGGGACGAGCACCTCGAAAGCGCTGGTGCCGCCGAGCGGGCGGTTGCGGGCCAGTACCGTGTCGTCCGTGAGGTATTCGCCAGTCAGCAGCACGGGTGCCCACTCGTCGGCGGGATCGAACTCCTCGCCGCTCGGGAGACGGTCCGCAAGCGGCACGGGCGCGGCGTCGTAGTTGGTCTCGATCAGAAGATTCGCGCGCGAGCGCTGCTCGTTGCGATCGAACTGCCAGTGGGACAGGAACGCGCAGACGATGGCGAACACGATGGCGATCGCGATGTAGATGCTCCAACGGGCGACGGTGTTCTTGGGCATCAGTCGGACTCGCTCACATCGGTCGGCGGAAGGGGCTCGGTCCTCACGCTGTCATGCGCCTCGACACGCACCGGGAAGTCACGAGCCGCAAGGAAGTCGCGCAGGTATCCGACATGCTCATCGCAGGCCAGCCACACCTTCTGACGTTCAGCGGTGTGGATCCGCGGGTTCCGCCAGACGACGCGGTGTTTCGCTGCCGCCGAGCAGCCTGCTCGCGAACAGGTGTCCGCGTCCGGAGCGCCGGCGAGTGAGCCGAGGATGTCACCGAGCATTCGTCACCTCGGCGCCGTCCCTGCCGAGTCGTCGCTGTCCGCGGCGGGAGTACTGCCGGGACGCGTTTCGGTGAGCCGGATGACCGTGGGCGTGGTGTCGCTCTCGGCGGCCTTCTCGGCGGGTGCGTCCAGAGACAGCTCGGGGGACTCGATGGTGCGCGCGTCACTCTGCTCGCCGGCGTTGGCCCGGACCACGGCGATGTAGGGCAGGAAGATCGCTCCTGCGGCGAGCACCCACGTCCACCAGCCGTAGGGCTGGATGAGCACCATGAGCAGGAAGCAGGCGATGCGAATGCCCATCGTCACGGCATAGCGCTTCAGCCGCGACGCCGCCTCATCCTGAGGGGAGCGCGGGAGCGAGGTCGCGGAGGGGGAGAGGCGGTTCTTGTTCACGGCCCCTCCAGCCTACGCCGCCGATCGCAGACCGGCGGCGTAGGCGCGGATCAATAGCCGCTGTAGGAGCTGGCGGCTGCGATCCCGATCACGAGGGCGATGATGCCGAAGATGGCGACAACCGCCCACAGGCCGATCGCGATGTAGCCCATGATGAGACCGGCGGTCGCCATGCCGGAGCCGCCCTCGCGGGTCTGAGCGATCTGCTTGCGCGCGATGTGACCGCAGATCACGGCGACGATCGAGCCCAGGAAGGGCACCACGGTCCAGCCGACGATGCCGGCGATCATCGAGACCAGCGCCATCGTGTTGTTCTGGGGCGCGGCCGGGTAGCCGTACGCGGGTGCGGCGCCGTACGCCGGTGCGGCGTAGGCCGGCTGGCCGTATGCGGCGTACGCGTCTGCGGCCGGTGCACCGTAACCACCGGTGGGGGCCTGGCCGTAAGGGTCTGCGGTCGGTGCGGTGTACCCCTGACCGGCCGACGGGTCCGTGTAGCCCGGAGCCGCGTACGGATCGGCGGCCGGGGCCTGGGCAGCGTACGGATCCGCCGGGGCTGCGTACGGATCCGCCGCCGGCGCCTGGCCATAGGGCTGGGAGGCGTACGGGTCAGCCGGAGCTGCGTACGGGTCCGCCGCCGGGGCCTGGCCATAGGGCTCCGCCGGAGCCCCCGAGGGCTCCGTCGGTGTGGCTGCGGCGGCAGCGTAGGGGTCGGTCGGCGCGCTGGGTGCGGCCGGCTCGTAGGGGTTGGTGCCGTCGGGCGTGCTCATGAGAAGTCCTTTCGCGGCGTGATCGCCGGATTCCAGCGTGGTCCGGGCGGGCGGTGATGTCAATCCAGCGCCGATAAGCTGGATGCCCGTTCCTATGATTCTGGAGGCTCCATGACCACCGATTCCGCTCCCGCACGCGTCGTTCTGGTGACCGGCGGAAACCGGGGCATCGGGCGCGCCATCGCCGAGCGCTTCGTGCGTGAAGGCTACGCGGTTGCCGTCACCGCCCGCTCTGGGGAGGGACCGGAGGGCACGCTGACAGTCCGTGCCGACGTCACCGATGCGGCCGCCGTCGACGCCGCGTTCACCGAGGTCGAGGACAAGCTGGGCCCGATCGATGTCCTGGTGGCCAATGCGGGGATCACGAAGGACACGCTGCTGCTGCGCATGAGCGAGGATGACTTCGACTCCGTTGTGAGCACCAACCTCGGCGGCACGTTCCGCGTGGTCAAGCGCGCATCGAAGAACATGCTTCGCCGCAAGTACGGTCGCGTGATCCTCATCTCCTCGGTCGTGGGCCTGTACGGCTCCGCCGGGCAGATCAACTACGCCGCGTCCAAGAGTGCGTTGGTGGGCTTCGCCCGTTCCCTGACGCGGGAGCTCGGCGCGCGCAACATCACCGCCAACGTCGTGGCGCCGGGCTTCATCGAGACCGACATGACCGCTGCTCTTCCCGAGGAAACGCAGGCGGAGTACAAGCGCAGCATCCCAGCCGGCCGGTTCGCCGCCGCGGACGAGGTGGCGGGTGTCGTGACGTGGCTGGCCTCGGACGACGCGGCCTACATATCCGGTGCCGTCATCCCCGTCGACGGCGGGCTCGGCATGGGGCACTGACTCCCGTCATAGCGCGCAGATGGCTCCAGAACACCCGGTTCTGGAGCCATCTGCGCGCTTTGACGAGGTCAGGGTAGGAGCGGAATCACTTCGGCGAGCGATACCGGGCCGATGACGAGGTCCGCCTCCGCGCGCACGCGCGGCTTCGCGTTGAAGGCGAGGCCGAGGTCCGCAGCCGCCATCATGAGCAGATCGTTCGCCCCGTCTCCGATCGCGATGGTGAGGTCGCAGCCGTATTCGGCCGCCCACGCGCGCAGTCCGTCCGCCTTCGCCTGCGCATCGACGATGGGGCCGTCCACCTCGCCGGTGAGGGTGTTGTCGTGGGCCACCAGGCGATTCGCACGCCAGACGTCCACACCGAGCGCCGGAGCGACATGGTCGAGGATCTCGTGGAACCCGCCGGAGACCACCCCGACGACACCGCCACGCTCGTGCACCGCACCGATCAGCTCCCGCACGCCGGGCGTGGGCTCGATACGGGCCAGCACGCGCTCGAACGCCGCGACCGGGACGCCAGCGAGCTGCTCAACGCGCGAGCGCAGGCTGGCGGCGAAGTCCACCTCGCCGCGCATGGCCGCCTCCGTGGCAGCGGCGACCTCGGCTCCACGGCCGGCTTCGTCTGCGATGAGCTCGATCACCTCGTTGCGGATGAGAGTGGAATCGGCATCGAGGACGACCAGAACACGCGGCATAGGGCGAGCCTATCGGCACCGGTGGGAGGGCCACGGCTGCATGACGGCCCGTGAACGACGAAGGGCGGGCAGAGCGCTCCGCGCTCTCCCCGCCCTGGCGTGCGTCAGCGCGTGACGCGAACGCCCTTGCCGACCACGGTGAGCCCGCTGTCGGTCACGGTGAAGCCCCGGGCCAGATCCCGCTCCCGATCAACACCGACCGTGGCGCCGTCTTCCAGCACGACATTCTTGTCCAGGATCGCGCGGTTCACGCGCGCGCCCAGCCCCACCTCCACCCGGTCGAACAGCACGGAGTCGGTGATCGTGGACCCGCCTCCGGCGAGCGTCCACGGCCCGACCACGCTGCGTTCCAGGTGCGTTCCCGACAGCACGGACCCCAGCGAGACGATCGAGTCGATGGCATTGCCGATCCGGCCGACGCCGTCGCGCACGAACTTCGCGGGCGGGGAGTTCAGGGCCTGCGCATAGATGGGCCACTCGGTGTTGTACAGGTTGAAGATGGGCAGTGTGGCGATGAGGTCCATGTGCGCATCGAAGAAGGAGTCGATGGTACCCACATCGCGCCAGTACCACCGATCGCGCGGTGTGGATCCCGGCACCTCGTTGCGCACCATGTCGTAGACGCCGGCTTCGCCGCGGTTGACGAAGTAGGGAATGATGTCGCCGCCCATGTCGTGGCCTGAGGTGGTGTCCTCGCCATCGGCCTCGACTGCTTCGACGAGCGCATCGGCATCGAAGATGTAGTTGCCCATCGAGGCGAGCACCTCACCCGGCGAGTCTGCGAGCCCGACAGCGTCGTTGGGCTTCTCCAGGAACTCGCGGATGCGGTCGTTCTGCTCGGGCTCCACGTCGATCACACCGAACTGATTGGCCAGCGCGATGGGCTGGCGGATGCCGGCCACGGTGGCTCGCGCTCCCGATGCGATATGAGCATCGAGCATCTGCCGGAAGTCCATGCGGTAGACGTGATCAGCGCCGATCACGACGACGATGTCCGGCTTCTCGTCGTTGATGAGGTTCAGGCTCTGCAGGATGGCGTCGGCGGACCCGGTGAACCACCGTTTCCCGAGACGCTGCTGAGCGGGCACGGACGCGACGTACGAGTTCAGCAGCGCCGACATCCGCCACGTCTGGGAGATGTGGCGATCGAGACTATGCGACTTGTACTGCGTCAGCACGACGATCTGGCGCAGGCCGGAGTTGATGAGGTTGGAGATGGCGAAGTCGATCAGGCGGTATTGACCGCCGAACGGCACCGCGGGCTTCGCCCGATCGGCGGTGAGCGGCATCAGCCGCTTCCCTTCACCACCGGCGAGGACAATTCCCAATACCTTTGGAGCTGCTGGCATGACACCAACCTAGGGGTTGGGGCCGGTCTGTACTAGCGTTCCTCCCATGCGCGTCGACATTGTGACGAAGGAGTACCCGCCCGCCATTTACGGAGGCGCGGGGGTACATGCCACCGAGCTGGTGAAATCGCTGCGAGAGGGCGGAACCGAGGTCCAGGTGCGGGCGTTCGGCGCGCCGCGGACAGAGCCCGACACCACCTCGTACGACACGCCGGTGGAACTCGCAGACGCGAACGCCGCGATCCAGACACTCGGCGTTGACCTCGAGATCGTGGGTGGCGTCGCCGGCGCGGATTTGGTGCATTCCCACACCTGGTACGCGGGCTTCGCGGGTCACATCGCCGGGCTCCTGCACGGCATCCCGCACGTCACCACCGCGCACAGCCTCGAGCCGCTGCGCCCGTGGAAGGCCGAGCAGCTCGGCGGCGGGTATGCGGTGTCCAGCTACATCGAGAAGACCGCGATGGAAGGTGCGGCCGCGGTCATCGCCGTAAGCGAAGGCATGCGCCAGGACATCCTGCGCTCCTACCCGGCGCTGGATCCGGCCAAGGTCCGGGTCATCTACAACGGCATCGACGTGGACGCCTGGCGCCCCGTCGACGATGCCGCCGTCCTCGCGCGGTACGGGATCGACCCGTCCCGCCCGTCCGTCGTCTTCGTGGGTCGCATCACCCGTCAGAAGGGCCTGCCGTATCTGCTGCGCGCCGTGGCCCAGCTGCCGGAAGACGTCCAGGTGGTGCTGTGCGCCGGGGCTCCGGACACGCCGGAGATCATGGACGAGGTGCGCGAACTTGTCGCTGGTCTCCGCGAGACGCGTGAAGGCGTGGTGTGGATCGAGGACATGCTTCCACGTGACGAGTTGTGCGCGATTCTGACCAGTGCCACCACCTTCGTGTGCCCGTCCGTGTACGAACCCCTCGGCATCGTCAACCTGGAGGCGATGGCTTGTGGGGCGGCGGTGGTCGGGGCCGCGACCGGCGGAATCCCGGAGGTCGTCGTCGACGGCGTGACCGGGAGGCTGGTGCCGATCGAGCAGGTGCAGGACGGCACGGGCACGCCGGTGGATCCGGAACGCTACGTGGCGGACCTCGCGCGCGTGCTGACAGAGGTCGTGTCAGACCCCGACACCGCCCGCGCCTACGGCGAGGCCGGGCGCAAGCGCGCGACCGAGAGCTTCAGCTGGGCGCAGATCGCCGCCGAAACGCGGGCGCTGTACGCGGAGGTCATCGCCGCCAGCCGATAGGCTGACAGCATGTCCCGCGTTCTCGAATTCCGTGACGTCGTCGTGCGTCGCAATGGTCGTCACATCGTCGACGCTTTCGACTGGTCCGTCGAAGAGGATGAGCGCTGGGTGGTGCTCGGCCCGAACGGCGCCGGCAAGACGACCATCCTGCGCATGGCCGCCACCGTCGATCACCCCACCACCGGTGAGGTGGACGTGCTCGGGGAGACCCTTGGGCGTTCGGACGTGTTCGAGATCCGTCCTCGCATCGGCTTCGCCTCCACGGCGATGGCGCGGCGGATCCCCGGTGACGAGACGGTCCGCAACGTCGTGATGACGGCCGCGTACTCGGTACTCGGACGCTGGAACGAGCAGTATGACGGCATGGACACGGATCGTGCCGAGGAGGTGCTGGCCGACTGGAAGCTGTCGGCTCTGGCCGACCGCGCTTTCGGCACGCTGAGCGACGGCGAGCAGAAGCGCGTCCAGATCGCTCGCGCGGCCATGACGGATCCGGAGATGCTGCTGCTCGATGAGCCCACCGCCAGCCTCGACCTCGGGGCTCGTGAGGAGCTTCTCGCGCTGCTGTCTCGTTACGCCCAGGAGCCGATGACTCCCGCGATGGTGATGGTCACCCATCACGTCGAGGAGATCCCCGTCGGCTTCACCCACGCCCTGCTACTGCGCGATGGCCGTGCCGTGGCGCAGGGGCCCATCACGGAGGTCCTCACCGAGGCTAACCTCAGTGAGACATTCGGCCTGCCGATCCGGCTCACGTCCTCTGAGGGGCGCTACGCCGCTCGGGCAAGCTGAGCCCTGAGTCTGATAGACTCGATCTTTGGCGCTCGTCGCCACAGACTTTTCTTCCGCACACATCCCATCCCGCAAGGAATCCAATGAAGACTGACATCCACCCCGACTACAAGCCCGTCGTTTTCCGCGACCTGGGTTCGGGCGAGACCTTCCTCACCCGTTCGACCGTGTCCTCGGACAAGACGATCGAGCTCGACGGTGTCGAGTACCCGGTCATCGACGTGGAAATCTCGTCGGCTTCGCACCCGTTCTACACGGGCAAGCAGCGCATCATGGACTCGGCCGGTCGCGTCGAGAAGTTCAACCAGCGCTTCAAGAACTTCGGCAAGTAATCGCCGCGACGAAGGGCCCGACCATCCGGTCGGGCCTTTCGTCGTTTGCCGTGGGAGCGTCGTCTGCCGTGAGGCGTCTGGGGCGATTACGCGCGGATCGCGGCGACGAGCGCCGCGCTGAGGCGCTCCGGGGCGGAGAACTGCGGCCAGTGCGCTGTCCCCAGCTTGACCACGGTGCGATCGTCGATCGCGGTGTACTCATCGGCGTACGCTCCCCACTCGGCGAGCATGCCCTCCAGCGTCTCTTCGTCCAGCGAGCCCATCAGGAGGGTGACCGGAATCCGGTGTCGCCTCTCGTCGGTCAGCGCCAGCGGGTCGGTGGGCACCCGCGGCGGAATGGAGCCCACGAGGCCGGAAGCGGCCGCGCGGTGCTCGGGTGTGAGGTCGTAGACGTCCTCTTCAGGGAAGAAGTCCCAGCCCGGGAAGGGAATCAGGCCGTCCACAACCGCGAAGTCGCTGATTCCACGCTCCGGCGCCGGAGGGACGGTGTCCACGAAGACCACCCGTGCGATGCGCTCGGGGCGCCGGTCGGCCGCACCCCACACGACGTTGCCGCCGCCGGAGTGACCCACCAGAACAACGGGCTGATCAGAGGCGTCGATCGCGGCGACGACGGTGGCGACCCAATCATCGATCCCGATGTCCGCGACCTCCTCGGCGGGCCGCCCGGTGCCGGGCATGGTGAGCGGTCGCGGGGCGAGACCCGCTTCCTGTAGAGCGGGGACCACCGGGTCCCACGAGCGTTCGTCGAGCCAGATGCCCGGTACCAGAATCGCGTCCATGCCGGCACGCTACCGTGGGTCACCGACATCCGGGAGTCGCGCAGGTGCCGTCGATAGGATCGACAGCGTGTCCTCCCCGTACGCCGCACAGCTCGCCCGCATCCCTGTGACCCGGCACGAGGCGCCGGCGGCAGGCGGGATCACCGCGTACTGGACCTATGGGCCCGATGATGCGGACACGACGATCATCGCCGTGCACGGCTTTCGCGGGGAGCACCACGGGCTGGAGCCCGTGTTCGCGCAGCTGCCACGCGTCCGCTTCATCGCACCGGATCTTCCCGGCTTCGGAGAAACGGCTCCGCTGCCGGGTCGCCGTCATGATCTCGATGCCTACGTGGACTGGTTGCTGGACTTCGCGCGCGTCGCACCCGGAGCGGTGATCCTCGGGCACTCGTTCGGATCCATCGTGGTGTCCGCCGCTGTCGCACGAGGCCTGCGCACACCGCACCTCATCCTGGTCAACCCGATCGGCGCTCCCGCTCTGGAAGGGCCACGGGGGATCATGACGCGGCTCGCCGTGTTCTACTACTGGGCCGGTGCGCACCTCCCGGCTCGTCTCGGCACCTGGCTGCTGCGCTCTCGCCTGATCGTGCGGGTCATGAGCATCACGATGGCCAAGACCCGCGATCCGGGACTGCGACGGTTCATCCACGATCAGCACGACACGTACTTCTCCTCGTTCGCGGACCGCTCTCAGCTGCACGATGCATTCGTCACGAGCGTGTCCCACGACGTGCGGGAGTCGGCGGCCCGCATCTCGGTGCCCACGCTGCTCGTCGCCGCACAGCGCGACGACATCACCCCGATCGAGAAGGAACGGGAGCTGGTGAGGATGTTCCCCGATGCCCGCCTCGTCGAGATCCCCGACGTCGGGCACCTGATCCACTACGAGACCCCGGAGCCGGCGGCTCGGGCGATTCGGGAGTTCCTGGCGCTTCCCTGACCTCAGGCGTCGCGGCGGGCGAGCTCCATCAGACCGCCCAGGCGATAGGGGATCACCTCGCCCATGACGAGAGAGGTCTCCGTGCGCTCGACGCCTTCGATGGCGAGGATGCGCGCGTCCGTGTCGAACAGGTGCCGCGCGTCGCGACAGGCGACGCGGATCAGCAGATCCACCTGGCCGCTGAGCCCATGACCCTGGACCACTTCGGGAATGCGCGCGATCTCGGAGATGATCCGGGGGAGTTCGCTCTGACGTACGCCGACGCTCACCACCGCCTCCAGCGGAAAGCCGAGCGCCGTCGAGGAGATCGAGCGCTGGAAGGACAGGAAGACCCCGCCCCGCTCCAATCGCGTCATGCGGGCCTGAACGGTGTTCCGCGAGAGCCCCAGCCGATCCGCGAGGGCCACGACGGTGGCACGGGGCTCATCCGACAGCGCAGCCAGCAGTTCCAGATCGGTGCGGTCCAGAGTTGTCATAGTGCGCAAGATTAGCAGGATTCAGATCGCGCGCATGGCGCATGTTGCTCATGCCTGTCACATCTGGTTGAGCGAGGTGATGAGCGCGCCTACGCTGGCCCCAATCCGGCAATGTCGCCGGTCGACGCGCAGAGCTCACGAGGCGAAGCGCGAAGGAGGCACACAATGGTGTACACGCTGGGAGCAGCGGCCGATCCCGCCACGGGAACCGGGCGCATTCATACGCTCATCACCGCGCAAGGCGCTCGGGTGACGGATGTCGACCTGGATTCGTACGTGGCGGATCTCACCGCGAAGGACCTGCGCGAGCTCTACCGTGACATGACTCTGGTTCGCCGCATCGACAGCGAGGGATTCTCGCTTCAGCGTCAAGGCCAGCTCGGGCTCTGGGCACCGAGCCTCGGTCAGGAGGCTGCGCAGCTGGGGACCGCTCGCGCTCTGCGCAGCGATGACTTCGTGTTTCCCAGCTACCGGGAGCTCGGCGTGGTGTACGCGCGCGGTGCCACGGCGAGCGACCTGGTGAACACCTGGCGCGGTGAGCGCAACTCCACCTACGACCCCTATGAGATCAATACGGCGACGATGCAGATCATCATCGGTGCGCAGACGCTGCACGCCGTGGGCTACGCGATGGGCATCCAGCGCGACGGCCAGGATCAGGTCGCCGTGGCGTACTTCGGTGACGGCGCCACGAGCCAGGGAGACGTCAACGAGGCCATGGTCTTCGCGGCCTCGTTCGGCGCGCCGGTCGTCTTCGTGTGCCAGAACAACCAGTGGGCCATCTCCGAGCCGGTTGGGGTTCAGGCTGCGGCGCCGATCGCGGGGCGAGCTCCCGGGTTCGGCATTCCCAGCGTTCGTGTGGACGGCAACGACGTGCTGGCGTGCTTCGCGGCGATGCGCTGGGCTCTCAGCCAGGCACGCTCCGGACAGGGGCCCGTCTTCATCGAGGCCGTCACCTATCGCATGGGTCCCCACACCACGTCCGATGACCCCACGAAGTACCGGGACGAGGCGGAGCTGGACCTGTGGCGCACGCGGGATCCCCTTGCCCGCGTTGAGACGTTCCTCCGCTCGATCGGCGAGTTCGACGATGCGTTCGCGGCCGAGGTCGCGGCGCAGGCGGACGCCCTCGGCGCGGAGGTGCGAGCCGCCTGCCTGAGCATCGCGAACCGCGCTCCGATCGAGGTCTTCGACCACGTGTACGCCGAGCCGCACTCCGCACTGGAGCGACAGCGCGCCCAGTTCGCCGCTTACCTGGCCGGCTTCGAGGAGGATGCGCGATGACCGCCATGACGATGGGCAAATCGCTCAGCGCGGCCCTCCACACGGCGATGCGCCGCGACGAGCGCGTCCTCGTGATGGGGGAGGACGTCGGGCGTCTGGGCGGAGTGTTCCGTATCACCGAGGGCCTGCTGGACGAGTTCGGTGCGAAGCGCGTGATCGACACCCCGCTGGCTGAGGCCGGGATCATGGGCACTGCGGTGGGACTGGCGATGCGCGGGTTCCGTCCCGTCGTGGAGATCCAGTTCGACGGCTTCATGTATCCGGCGTTCGACCAGCTGGTGTGCCAGGTGGCGAAGCTGCACTACCGGACGTTGGGCCGGGTGAAGATGCCCCTGACCATCCGGGTGCCCTGGGCGGGCGGCGTGGGCGCGGCGGAACATCACTCGGAGTCGCCGGAGGCGTACTTCGTCCACACCGCCGGGCTCCGCGTGGTTGCGGTCTCTGACCCCCAGGACGCGTACGTGATGCTGCAGCAGGCGATCGCGAGCGACGACCCCGTCGTGTTCCTGGAGCCGAAGCGGCTCTACCACACGAAGGGCGAGGTCGATCTCGACGCGAACCTCGCCGATGCTGCGCCGATGGGGCTGGCGCGCGTGGCCCGCCCGGGGACGGACGTCACACTGGTGACCTACGGCGGGCAGGTGCGAACCGCCTTGGACGCCGCGGTCGCTGCGGAGGACGAGGGGGTGTCGATCGAGGTGATCGATCTGCGGTCGATCTCTCCGATCGACTACGACACGGTCGACGCATCGGTGCGGCGTACGGGGCGCCTGGTGGTGACCCACGAGGCCGGACGTGAAGCGGGCGTGGGCGCCGAGATCGTCGCCTCGGTCACCGAACGCGACTTCGAGTACCTGGAGTCGGCCCCGGTGCGTGTGACCGGGCACGACGTGCCCTACCCGCCCTCCAAGCTGGAGCACAGCCACATCCCGGACCTGGATCGCATCCTCGACGGTGTCGATCGCGCTCTTGGGCGCCCGAACAGCCTGACGGGGGTCGCCCTGTGACCGCGACCACCGACTTCCGCCTCCCTGATCTCGGGGAGGGCCTTCCCGAGGCGGAGCTCATCCAATGGCACGTCGCGGTGGGCGACACCGTCACCATCAACCAGCCCATCGCGGAGGTCGAGACCGCGAAGGCGGTGGTGGATCTTCCATCGCCTTATGCCGGCACCGTCGCCGCACTCCATGCTGAGGCAGGCACTGTGGTCGAGGTGGGGTCGGTGCTGATCTCCTTCGACACCGGAGACGGCGCTCGCGAGGCCGCCGGCGACCACGCGGTCGCTCACGGGCCCGGTACGGAGGAGACGCCGGACGAGCCGGCGGACGAGGTGGTCCCACCGAACCTCGTGGGATACGGCGCCGCACCATCCAGTAAGGCGCGACCTGCCCGCAAACGGCGTGGTGGCGGCGACGGGACATCCGCAGCCACGGCGACGATTCCCACGCCGGCGCCCACGTCACGGGAACCGCAGCCCGGCACGGACCGGGCCGAGCGGCCGCGTTCCACTCCTCCGGTGCGCAAGCTCGCCCGCGACCTCGGTGTCGACCTCACTCAGCTCAGCGGCACCGGTCCCGGGGGCCTGATCACCCGGGATGACGTCGCCGCGGCCGTGTCGAACACGAGCGACCGGCGCCCGTCCGAGGCTGCGGAGTCACCGGATGAGGTCCGGATCCCGATCCGCGGCGTTCGCAAGCACACGGCGGCCGCGATGGTGCGCAGCGCCTTCACGGCGCCTCACGTCACGTGTTTCCACACGGTGGATGTCACGGAGACGATGGCACTCGTCCGCCGGCTCCGCGACGACCGCGAGTTCGCGCAGCACCGCATCGGCCCGCTCGCCGTGGTCGCGAAGGCGGTCTCGCTCGCCCTGCGTCGCACCCCGGAGCTCAACTCGCGCTGGGACGAGGAAGCGCAGGAGATCGTTCAGCCTCGGCGCATCAACCTGGGAATCGCAGCGGCGACGCCCCGCGGGCTGGTGGTCCCGGTGATCCGGGACGCCGGTTCACTCGGCCTGCCGGCTCTGTCCGACGCGATCCGGGATCTGGCAGCCACCGCACGTGAGGGGCGCACGGCGCCGGCCGACATGTCCGGCGGCACGTTCTCCATCACGAACATCGGGACCTTCGGCATCGAGGCCGGCACTCCGATCCTCAACCCCGGGGAGGCCGGAATCCTCGCCGTGGGCGCAGCACTGCGGCGGCCCTGGGAACACGGGGGTGAGGTCGCACTGCGCGAGGTGATGACCCTGAGCCTCTCCTTCGACCACCGTCTGGTCGATGGCGAACAGGGGGCGCGGTTCCTGGTCGACGTGGCGCGGATCCTGGAAGATCCCGCGCGAGCGCTTCTCGTCGCCTGATCGACGGGCCGCGGACGAGTCGTCCGCGGCCCGTCCTAGCGGTCCCCGAACAGCCCGTGTCCGTGCCGTTCGAGCAGCGCGAAGGCGTCGGCATAGGTTCGCGGCGCGCTGCCGTCGCCGAGTCCCTCGCGTTCCATCAGCAGGCCCAGCAGTCCTCGTGCGGGCGGCGTGAGCGCCGTCTTGCTGGACTTCATCGTTGCGGCATCCAGCGTGGCGTCCGGGTTGGGCGGGGTCCACATCGGAACCACGGAGGGCCAGGTGGCGGGGTCGCGCGGGGTGGAGAGGTTCAGCGCTTCGCGGAGATCACGCGCGTCCGCATCCCGATCGGTGAGCGGAGCCAGACCGTGCTGATGGCAGAGCGTCGCGATCACGGCGGCGTGATGCATCTCCTCGTTCACGATGGTGCCGGCCGCGGTGTACGCCGAGACCAGGATCGCCGGGACGCGGAGCCCGAGGCGATCGAAGGCGAAGTCCATCTCCGTCGCAGCCGGACCGTCAGGCGGGACCGCCGCCGGGGGCGGAACGTGGTCGTAGGTGCCCCCATGTTCGTCGAACGTGATGAGCAGCGCCGTGTTCGTGGCGTTGGATCCGTGAGCTGTCGCCCCCGTTCGCACGGCGTTGTAGACGTCGGCGACGAGCGCCTCGCCCGCGCGTACGTCGGACACCGCGGAGTCGACGAGTGTGGTGTCGTCGGCCTGCACGGTGCGGTATTCCCCGAAGGGCGGGTGGAAGTCGTTGTGGTTGTAGATCATGCGCGGCTCGATGAAGGCGTACGCCGGCAGCGTCCCCTGCGCAGCATCCGTGTAGAAGTCGCTCATCACGGCGAAGTGGGCGCTCTTCCAGTACTGCTCCAGCGCGGGTGCGTGAAGAAAGCCAGTCAGGGAGAGCAGCTGATCCTCGTCGAAGTAGATGCGCCAGCTCAGGCCGGCTTCCTCCAGGCGGTTGAAGATCGTGGGTGCCGCGTCCGCATCGAGCCACTTGCGGTAGCCACCGCCGTGGTTGGTGACGAATCCGTGCGAGGTGGACGCATGGAAGAACGAGCGGTTGGCGTACGTCTGGGTCGGCACCGCCGCGAACCAGTTGTCGAACACCGCGAATTCCCGCGCCAGCGTGGACAGCACGGGCAGCATATCGGGGGAGAACCCGCCCATGATCTGATCCACCACCTCGGGAGGGGGAGGCGATCCCACCTCTCGTGTCGCGGTGTTGACGTAGTCGGTGATGAACCCCGACATCGTCGGGACACCGGGGTTCGGCGGGAGGTTGTACGGACTGGTCATCTTCGCCACACCGAGTGTCGCGTTTGTCGCCGGGAGCACCTCTCCCCACAACTGTGTGTTGACGTGCGGATACTCTTCTCCGGGGTCCGGCGCCGGCATCCCCATCACCTCATCGGTGGTCCCCGCGTAGACGTGCGCGGCGACCCGACGACCATCGGGCGCCACGTTGGCATAGCTGCCGAAAGCCAGCCCGTTGAATCGGCTGCCCGACGGCAGTGACTCCCGGTCGTACAGCAAGCCGAGCAGGTTGTCGAAGGATCGGTTCTCACCCATGAGGACGACGAGGTGATCGAACGCACGCGCGGGGTCGGCGGCCTCCGGAGCGAAGGTCTCCTCCGTCGAGCGTGCGCCCCAGGCGTAGCCACCGATGCCGCCGAGCGCCGCGCCCGCGACGCCGACCGCACCGCCGCGGAGAAACTGACGCCGCGACGTTCCGCGCGGGGCTCGGGGAGCGGGCTCGTTCTGTGGCGACGTGGGGGAGGAGTTCGCGTGCACGGTCTGAGCCTACGCGCCGCCCTCCACGGCCGGTGAGGGGACGGTGAGCGCCGCCCAGGCGGCAGCCTCCAGTTCCGATGCCGCCACGGCCTGATCGGCGCGGGAGCCCCGAAGGGCATGGGGCGTGGAGTTGAGCAACCCGAAGACGGCGTGTACGCGCAGCCGGGCGACGGCGTCCGAGGACGCCGGGGAGCACGCGCGCAGCGCGGCAACCCAATCATCCACATAGCCGCGCTGCAATGCCCTGACCCGGTCACGTGCCACGGGGGCAAGCGAGGGTAGATCGCGGTCCTGCACACGGATGACATCGGTCTCCGTGAGGGCGAAGTCGGTGTGAAACGCGATCAGCGCTCGCAGGGTGTCCGCCGGCGCCGATCCCGCGGTGCACACGGCGCGGCCTCCCTGGCGCAGGCGGCTGCTCACGCCGACGAGCAGCTCTTCGAGCACCGCCTGCTTGCCGGAGAAGTGTCGGTAGACCGCCGGACCACTGATGCCGACGGCGCTGCCCAGCTGCTCGATGGTGACAGCGGCGTAGCCGTTCTCGGCGAACAATCGTGCGGCGGCCTCAACGAGCGAGGCCCGCCGCTCGGCCTTGGCGCGATCGCGGTGCGTGGTGGGTCTTGTCATCGTGCATCTTCCGCGTTACCGTTCATTCCAGTTAGTGAACATTAACTCAAATCCCACCGACACCGGCAGCCCAGCCACGATCGCGAGGACACATGACCCGGCTCACCAGCGCAGTGGTTCACGATCAGGCGTTCCAGGAGAACGCCGCGGCCCAGCAGGCACTGCGCAACGATCTCGCCGCACGGCTCGCCCGCGTGGCGCGCGGCGGCTCGGAGGCAGCGCGGGAGAAACATCTCTCGCGCGGCAAGCTCCTCGTCCGCGATCGCATCGATCGACTGCTCGACGTGGACAGCCCGTTCCTGGAGATCGGTGCGCTGGCTGCCGAGGGGCTGTACGACGGTCAGGCCGCGTCCGCGGGGGTCGTGGCGGGGATCGGGCTGGTCCACGGTCGGCACGTGATGGTGATCGCCAACGACGCCACGGTGAAAGGCGGCACGTACTACCCGCTGACGGTGAAGAAGCACCTGCGCGCGCAGGAGATCGCTGAGGAGAACCGGCTCCCGGTGATCTCGCTCGTCGACTCCGGGGGTGCCTTCCTGCCCCAGCAGGACGAGGTGTTCCCCGACCGGGACCATTTCGGTCGGATCTTCTACAACCAGGCACGAATGAGCGCGCAGCGCATCCCGCAGATCGCTGCTGTACTGGGCTCGAGCACGGCGGGTGGCGCGTACGTGCCGGCGATGAGCGACGAAACGGTGATCGTGCGCGGGCAGGGGACGATCTTCCTGGGCGGCCCGCCGCTCGTGAAGGCGGCGATCGGTGAGACCGTGACCGCGGAGGAGCTCGGCGGCGGAGAGGTTCATGCGCGGCGCTCCGGGGTGGTGGATCACCTCGCCGACGACGATGACCATGCGCTGGAGATCGTCCGCGACATCGTCGCGACGCTACCGCCGCCCGCTCCGCTCGCCTGGGAGGTGTCGGCTCCCCGGGATCCGGAGGTGGACGCACAGGAGCTGTATGGAGTGGTCCCGGTGGATGTCAATCAGCCGTACGACCCCCGCGAGGTCATCGCCCGCCTGGTGGACGGCTCGGAATTCACGGAGTTCAAGAGCGAGTACGGCACGACGCTGGTCACCGGATGGGCTCACATCCATGGCCACCCTGTCGGCATCGTCGCCAACCACGGCGTGCTTCTCAGCGATTCGGCTCTCAAGGGAGCCCACTTCGTGGAACTGTGCGATCAACGGGGCATCCCACTGCTGTTCCTGCAGAACATCACCGGGTTCATGGTGGGCCGAGACGCCGAAGCAGGCGGAATCGCCAAAGACGGAGCGAAGATGGTCACCGCTATCGCGACCTGCCGGGTGCCGCGTCTGACGGTGATCGTCGGAGGCTCCTTCGGTGCAGGCAACTACGCGATGAGCGGCCGGGGCTATTCGCCACGCTTCCTCTGGGCGTGGCCCGGCAGCCGGATCTCCGTGATGGGCGGGGAGCAGGCGGCGCGGGTTCTCTCCACGGTCAAACGCGACCAGATCGAGGCCGGCGGCGGGGAATGGCCCACCCAGGAGGAGGAAACGTTCCGCGCACCCGTGCGTGAGCAGTACGAACGCCAGGGCAACCCCGTCTACGCCACTGCGCGACTCTGGGACGACGGCATCGTCGATCCCCTCCAGACCCGTGACCTGCTCGGGCTGGCGCTCGATGTCGTGGGGCGAGTTCCCTTCGCCGACAGCCGCTTCGGCCTCTTCCGGATGTGACGACCATGATGACGCTGACCACTCCACCGTTTCGCACGGTACTCGTCGCCAACCGCGGTGAGATCGCGCGCCGGGTCATCCGCACGCTGCGGCGCCTGGGCATTCGCTCCGTCGCCGTCTACAGTGATGCGGACGCGATGGCCCCGCACGTGCACGAAGCCGATGCCGCTGTGCGCCTCGGTCCCGCCCCTGCTGCGGAAAGCTATCTCGACATCGATGCCGTGATCGCGGCGGCGCGTGCCAGCGGTGCCGAGGCGATCCATCCGGGCTACGGCTTCCTCTCCGAGAATGTCGCCTTCGGGCACGCATGCGCTGCGGCGGGGCTGGTGTTCATCGGCCCCGGCGAGGAGGCGCTGGACGTGATGGGGGACAAGATCCGTGCGAAGGAGCACGTCGCCGCCTCCGGCGTTCCCACGGTGCCGGGCTTCAGCGCACGAGGGCTCGACGACGAGGAGATCCGTGTCCGGGCACTCGACGTCGGCTTCCCCCTGCTGGTGAAGCCGTCCGCGGGCGGCGGGGGCAAGGGTATGCAGGTGGTGCGGGACGCAGCGGAGCTGGAGGACGCCCTGGTGACTGCACGCCGTGTGGCCGCCGCGTCGTTTGGGGACGATTCACTGCTGCTGGAGCGTCTCATCGAGCGGCCACGGCACATCGAGGTCCAGATCTTCGCCGACCGGCAGGGCAACGTCATCCACCTCGGCGAACGCGAGTGCACGCTCCAGCGCCGGCATCAGAAGGTGGTGGAAGAAGCGCCCTCACCGCTGATCGACGACGCCACGCGGGAGCGCATCGGCGCCGCTGCCTGTCGTGCGGCCGCCAGCGTCGACTACGTGGGCGCCGGAACGGTGGAGTTCCTGGTCGCCGCTGATCGTCCGGAGGAGTTCTTCTTCATCGAGATGAACACACGTCTGCAGGTCGAGCACCCCGTCACCGAGATGGTCACCGGGCTCGATCTCGTCGACATCCAGCTTCGCGTCGCAGCAGGCGAGCCGCTGCCGCTCGCTCAGGACGACGTCGTGCTCACCGGCCACGCCGTGGAAGCGCGTGTGTACGCCGAGTCCCCGGCCCGTGGCTTCCTCCCGGCCACGGGCGACGTTCTGCTGTGGCGTACCGCGGAGCACGTCCGGACGGACTCCGCCGTGGAGACCGGATCCGCGGTGACGGCCGACTACGACCCCATGATCGCCAAGGTGATCGCCTGGGCCGCAGACCGGGAAGCGGCCGTGGCGCGCCTGAGCGATGCGCTGGCGGACACGGTGCTGCTCGGGGTCGACTCCAACATCGGCTTCCTCCGCTCACTCCTGAACGATGAACGCGTGCGCGCGGGCGACATGGATACGGGACTCATCGACCGTCTACCTGCGTACCGCGACCCGGCACCCACGCTCGATGTGCTGCGGGCTGCTGCGGCGGCCGTGCCATCGCAGGCCGAGCTCGCCCCCGCCGGCCCGTGGCGGGCGCTGAGCGGCTTCCGGCTCGGTCTTCCGGAGCACCGGGGCGCGGTCACCCTCATCGCGGATGACGGCGAGGTTCACACCGTCCCGCTCGACACCGCAGCTCCCGCGAGCGCCGCCTTCGCGACGGACGCGGAGGGCGGTGTGTGGGCGTACGCCGACGGGACCACCGCGCGGTTCCAGCCGATCGGGCGACGGGAGCTGGGGGAGAAGACGCGCAGCGAGCGTGATCGAGCGCCCGGATCCGTCGATCCGGCGCTCAAGGCTCCCATGCCGGGAAACGTGGTGGCGGTCCACCCGGGAGGCGTCATCGCCGCAGGGGAGCGGGTGGTCGTGATCGAGGCGATGAAGATGGAGCACCCGGTGCTCGCTCCGGCCGACGGGACCGTCACCGTCGACGCGCGTGTGGGCGACCACGTGCGCCGTGATCAGATCGTCGCCCACTTCAGTCACCAGCAATCAGAGGAGTCCGCATGACCATGGAGTTGACCGAGGAGGAGCGCGAGCTCGCCGGGCTGGTGCGGGCATTCGCCGAGGAGGTCGTCGCGCCGGCATCCTACGAGGCCGATCGGACCCACACGCTGCCGCTCGATGTGGTGGCGGCGATGGGAGAGCTCGGCCTGTTCGGTCTCCCGTTCCCGGAGGATGTGGGCGGTCAGGGCGGCAGCTACTTCGCGCTCGGCTTGGCGATCGAGGCGATCGCACGCGCAGATCAGTCGCTGGCGATCACGCTGGAGGCGGGCGTGAGCCTGGGAGCCATGCCCGTCTTCAAGTTCGGCACGCCGGACCAGCGGGCAGAACTTCTGCCTGACCTGCTCGCCGGACGGGCGCTCGCGGGCTTCGGGCTGACCGAGCCCGAAGCCGGCTCCGACGCCGGCGCGACGCGCACCACGGCGCGCGTCGAGGGAGGGGAGTGGGTGATCGACGGCAGCAAGCAGTTCATCACCAACTCCGGCACCGCGATCACCCGCTTCGTCACGGTCACCGCGGTGACCGGCACCACCCCCAACGGGAAGCGCGAGATCTCCACGATCATCGTGCCGAACGGGACCCCGGGCTTCACCGTGGAACCGGCGTACGACAAGGTCGGCTGGCACGCGTCCGACACGCACCCCCTGACGTTCGTCTCCGCGCGCGTCCCGGAGGGCAACCTCCTCGGCGAACGCGGACGGGGGTTCCGCAACTTCCTGGAGATTCTCGACGAAGGACGCATCGCGATCGCGGCCCTGGGAACGGGGGCCGCCGAGGGGTGCCTCGAGGCTGCCATCGACTATGTGGGCAAGCGCAACGTGTTCGGCTCCGCGCTCTCCACCCGGCAGCACGTGCAGTTCCTGCTCGCGCGGATGCGGACCCGCGTGCACACGTCCCGCCTCGCGTGGCAGCACGCGGCGCGACTGCGAGACGCCGGGCGGCCGTTCAGCGAGGAGGCGGCTATCGCCAAGCTCGTCTCCAGCGAGGCCGCAATGGACAACGCGCGCGATGCGACGCAGCTGTTCGGCGGCAACGGCTTCATGAACGAGTACCCGGTGGCACGCCACTACCGTGATTCGAAGATCCTGGAGATCGGTGAGGGCACCAGCGAGGTGCAGTTGCTCATCATCGCCCGGGCGCTCGGGGTGGCATCGTGACCGAGGAGCGCATCATCGAGCAGCGTGGTCTCTTCTTCGAGGAGTTCGAGGAAGGCGTCCGCTACGTCCATCGGCCGGGCCGGACGGCCACGGAGGCTGACAACGTGCTGTTCACGACGCTGACCATGAACACGCAGGCTCTGCACCTCGACGCGCAGACGGCGGGCGAGAGTGGGTTCGGTCAGCGGCTGATCAACTCCATGTGGACGCTGTCGACCATGGTCGGGCTCAGCGTGACCCAGCTGACGCAGGGCACGCTCATCGCACAGGTGGGCCTCAGTGACATCGTCTTCCCCGCGCCGCTGTTCGCCGGAGATACGCTCAGCGTCTCCTCACTTGTCGTCAGCAAGCGTCCCTCGGCATCACGTCCGGGGCAGGGAGTGGTGAGCATCGAGCACACCGGCACGAATCAGGACGGTGTCGTGGTGGCCCGAGCGACGCGCACCGTGCTCGTACGGATGCGGGACGCGGCATGAGCGGCGACGTCCTCAGCAACGGCCCGGCGCTCCTGTTCTGTCCGGCAGACCGCCCCGACCGCTTCAGCAAGGCGCTGGATCGGTCGGATGCCGTCATCCTGGATCTGGAAGACGCCGTCCTGCCCGCGGGGAAGCACGAAGCCCGTCTCCGGATGAGCTCCGCGGAGCTGGATCCGAATCGGGTCATCGTCCGCGTGAACGCGGCGGATACCGGGTACTTCCGGGACGACCTCGCTGCGGTACGCCGGAGCCCGTTTCGCACCGTGATGCTCGCCAAGACCGAATCCGCAGCACAGCTGGATGAAATCGGAGACGGCTTGAGCATCATCGCGTTGTGTGAGACGGCGCGCGGTGTGATCGCAGCCGATGCAATAGCCGCCCACCCCAATGTGGTCGCTCTCATGTGGGGCGCCGAGGATCTGATCGCCTCGCTCGGCGGATCATCAAGCCGACGAGCCGACGGCGGCTATCGCGATGTGGCCCGACACGCTCGATCCCGTGTGCTGCTGGCTGCGGGCGCGTATGAACGGCGAGCGATCGACGCCGTCCACGTCGACATCCCCGATCTCCCCGTCTTGGAAGCGGAGTGCCGCGACGCGGCCGCGAGCGGATTCTCCGCCACGGCGTGCATCCACCCGTCGCAGGTGGAGGTGGTGCGCCGGGCCTACCGTCCGGCGGACGCGGACATCGACGCCGCACGGCGGGTGCTGGAGGCGGCGGACGCCGAAGCCGGCGCTTTCCGATTCGATGGGCGCATGGTGGATGAGCCGGTGCTCCGCCAGGCACGCGAGGTGCTGCGCCGAGCAGGGGAGTGAGAACTTCGGCCGGAGCAGATCCTGAGCCGGGTGTGGTGCGCCGCGCTCAGCCGACGGGTAGCAGATGCGGTTCGTGCACGAGCGCGACTCCGCCCTGGATGCGCAGCGTGTGTGCCGAGCCGTTGGCGATGCGCAGGCCCGGCAACGGCTCTCCCGTCAGATGCCGCAGCAGCGATCCGATCACACCCCCGTGCGATACGGCGACGACGTGGGTCTCCGCATCCACTCCCTCGGCGATCTCGAGCAGCGCACGCAGCGCCCGTTCAGCAACCTGCTCGCGTGGCTCGGCCTCGGGGATCTCCGCCGTGTGCCACGAGCCGAACCGCGTCACGAGCTCGGTGTCGGTCATGCCCTCCGCCACGCCGTAGTTGCGCTCACGCAATGCCGCGAACGTCTGCGGCCCGCCCCAGCTTCGCGCCTCGCCGATGATGCGAGCGGTCTCTTCCGCGCGGGACAGGTCACTGGAGACGAGGAGGACCGGGTCCGGGATCGCCAGCTCTGCCGCTGCCTCACGGGCCTGGCGGCGACCGGTGTCGTTCAAAGGGATGTCCGTTGAGCCCTGGATACGGCGGGCGAGATTCCAGTCGGTCTGGCCGTGGCGCACGAGAGTGATGAGAGTCACCGTGTGAGCGTAACGCGCCCTCGCTGTGACTCCGCCCCGGACCGGCCCCTCAGTCCAGGAGGGCCTGTGCCAGAGCCGGGAGCACCTCACCGGTCGCGCCGTCCAGCTTCAGAGACGCGCGGTCGTCCCACCGCGTCCGACCGCGATTCACGATGACCAGCGGCAGGTTCCGCCGTCGCGCGCGCTCCAGCAGACGCGTCGCCGAGTTGACCACGAGGGAGGAGCCGGCCACCAGCACGGCATCCGCAGCAGCCACGATCCCCGCGGCGAGGCGGAACGTCTCGGCGGGGACGAACTCTCCGAAGAACACCACATCCGGACGGAGGAGCCCGCCGCACACCGTGCAGTCCGGGACCACGAAGTCGGTGGTGTCAGTCGGGATGGCATCGCCGTCTGGTCCGAGCGTGACGTTCGTGCTCGCGTCGAAGAACGGATTGTCACGAAGAATGCGCGCTGACACCGCGCGGCGATCGAACACCTGGCCGCAGGTGAGGCATCGCACGCGGCGACCGGTCCCGTGTAGTTCCACGACGCGACGACTTCCCGCCGCCTGGTGCAATCCGTCGACGTTCTGCGTCACCACACCGGTGGCGAGTCCGTCGTTCTCCAGACGGGCGACCGCACGGTGACCGGCGTTCGGTGAGCGGGTGGAGAAGTCCTTCCAGCCCAGTTCGCCTCCGGCCCAGTAGCGACGGCGATCCGCATCGTCCTGAGCGAGGAATCGTTCGTGAGTCATCGGCGTGCGTACCGGAGCGCCTTCACCGCGATAGTCGGGGATTCCCGACTCCGTGGAGATGCCGGCTCCCGTGATGATCGCGATGCGGTGGCCGGCGAGGAGGTCGGCCGCGCGGAAGATGTCGGCGACCGAGAAGGAAGCAGCGTTCACATCTTCAGCCTAGGCGCGTAGATCCGGCACGCGGCGGTTGCAGCGTTACCCGTGCGATGACGAGTGAGGCCGTGAGCGAACATCGCCCACGGCCTCACTGCTCATCCGTCACGCGTCACGACCTCGCCGAGCCGTCTCCGTCCTGGATGCGCGTCTGATCGGGCGAGGCTGGAGGCTGCTGCGCCGACTGGTCTGGCGCGTTCGGTGATGCCGGCTGCGGGGCAGGCGGGGCGGGCTGTGCCGGGGAACCGGAAGGCGCGGGGTGGGCTGGGAACCCGCCCGGCACCGGCGGAACCGGAGGCGCCTGCGGGGCGGCCTGCACCGGGTACGCCGGGGGAGCGCCGTACGGAGCCTGAGCAGGGTGCTGTCCGGCCGCCGGGTAAGCCTGTGAAGCCGGCTGGCCCTGCGAAGCGGGGTAGCCCTGCGAAGCGGGGTAACCCGGTGAAGCCGGCTGAGCCTGCGGAGGTGCGTAGCCGGGGCCGGCCTGCTGCGCCGGTGCTGGATATCCCTGCTGTGCCGGTGTGGGGTATCCCTGCTGTGCCGGTGTGGGGTATCCCTGCTGCGCCGGTGTGGGGTATCCCTGCTGCGCCGGGGCCGGGTATCCCTGCTGCGCCGGGTACGGCTGCGATGCGGGAGCGGCGTACCCCTGCTGGGGTGACTGGCCGTGTGCCGACGGGTAGCCGGGCTGAGCGTACGTCGCGGGTGGCGTGGCGTTCGCGGCGTCGTCCCGAGGCTGGAACGCGCGGATGATCAGCGGGATCACCGTGAGCACGACCGCGATGAGCGCGGTCGCTCCCGCGACGCGCCACCACCAGTCCGGATATTCGGGGGCCGGGAAGGCGGCCGGAATCGCGAGCACCAGCGCCGTGAGCCAGCCGAAGGCGATGGCTCCGTAGCCGGCGATCCGCGACACCTGCGGTGTCGTCGGCCTGCGGGTGAACGGCACGTAGAGCTGAGTGACGCCGAGGGCCGCACGCAGGAGGAGCAGCACGCCCAGCAGGCGGAACATCTGCACGGACCAGACGACCTCGTCAGCCGTGTCGGCCGGCTGACCCCATCCATTCCAGATCTTGAGAAGACCGATGGCGATGATCACCACGTTGACCACGGTGGAGGCGCCCAGGTACCAGGGATCCTTGCCACGAGTGATGGCCGTGTCGATCAAGACCGCGCCCGCGAACGCTCCGACGAGCAGCAGAGTGAGCCAGGCCCTGCCCGCCACGTTCGACTGATCGCCGACGATGATGAAGAAGCCGCCGAGCAGCGCTGCGGCAACGAGCATGCCGATGGCCAGCCACATCGCGATCCGGCTCACGTTGAGACCAGCGGCGGGGCGCGCTTCGGCCGGAGCGCCCGGCTGTTGTGAATGAGACATGAACTCCCCCTTCTGAGTGAGCCCACAGTACCGCGAGGCGCTCCGGTATGCCCGGCGTCGCTCTCCGTGTGGACACCGCGTCGCCGCACCTGTGGACAACCTGCGCGATGATGGAGCGATGCCCGTGCACGAGCGCTTCGACCCCGCAGATCCCCGACTGGCGCCACTGCGATCGATGACCGACGCCGCCCATCGTCGCGCAGCAGACGCCGCTCACGGCACGTACGTCGCGGAGTCGCTGCCGGTGCTGGAACGCGCGATCTCCGCCGGCCATCGCGTGCGAACGATGCTGATCGCGCCGCGGTGGCTTGAGCAGATCCAGCACCTCGCGGCGCCGGACGTCGACGTCTTCGTGGGCGCGCCGCACCTCTTGGCCGCTGTGACGGGGTTCGACATGCATCGCGGCGTGATCGCCGTGGTGGAGCGTCCCGCTCCGCGTGCGCTGGACACGCTTCTGGACGGCCGGCCGCTCGTCGTGCTGGAGAACATCACCGACCAGGCGAACATCGGTGCGATCTTCCGGAACGCGGCGGCGCTCGGTGCCGCCGGCGTGGTCCTGACGCCCACCACGGGCGATCCGCTCTACCGGCGCAGCATCCGCGTGAGCATGGGAACCGTGTTCCAGGTGCCGTGGGCGCGCGCGTCGTCATGGCGGGGGCTGCTCGAAGCGCTCGCCGCTGCGGGCTATACGACCGCGGCGCTGGCTCTCGACCCCCGCGCGGTCGAACTGCAGGACTACCGCCCCGCGGGGCCGGTGGCCCTCGTGCTGGGAGCTGAGGGCCCGGGGCTCGCATCCGAGATCATCGACGCAGCGGACGACGTCGTTATGATCCCGATGACGGCCGGTGTCGACTCGCTGAACGTCGCCGCCACGAGCGCCATCGCACTGTGGCACCTGGTGGGCGCGCGCGACTAAGCGCGCTCAGTCGGGGCTGTCGCCGAGGAGGCTCACCGGGAGCGGCTCCGGACGCTTCGCGGAGATGGTGTCGCCGGAGGACTGGTGCCGAAGACGCCGCAGCACCCAGGGAACCAGGTGCTCTCGCGCCCAGGAGATGTCGCCGACCCGCGCTTCGCGCCAGGTCCGGGGAACGATCGCGTCTGGCTGCATGGGAACGAGATCGTTCGGCACATTCAGGGCACGCAGCACCATCCGGGCCACTTCGTGATGGCCCAGCGGGTTCATGTGGAGGCGGTCCTCCGCGAAGAACCGGGGGTCCTGGACCTCTTTGAGCGCCCACTGGTCCGCCACGATGCAGTCGTACTTCTCGGCGACCGCCCGGATGTTCTCGTTGTAGATCGCGATCTTCCCGCGGAACGGGCGGAACACCGGCGTGAAGGTGACGTCGATGCCGGTGAACACCACGATCGTGGCGCCGTCGCGACTGAGCCGTGCAACCGATTCGTCGAAGAGCTCCGCGATGTGGTCGGGGTCGGTTCCCGGACGGATGACGTCGTTGCCGCCCGCGCAGAAGGTGATGAGGTCCGGCTTCAGTTCGAGGGCCGCGTCGATCTGCTCGTCCATGATCTGCTGGATGAGCTTGCCGCGGACGGCAAGGTTGGCGTACGCGAAGTCTTCTGTGCCGGTTCCGAGGACCTCCGCGACCCGGTCGGCCCACCCCCGCAGACCGTTGGGAGCCGAGGGCTCCGGGTCTCCGACGCCCTCGGTGAAGGAGTCCCCGATGGCCACATAACGGCGCCAGGGGTGCGGGCCGTCGTTGTCGCGGGCGGTGTGCGGCGGGTTCTGCCGCACGTCGTCCTGCTCGTCGCGCTTCGTCATGATCGCCTGCTTTCCGCGTCGGGCCACGCCCACCGGCGGGGCACCCGGAAGCATAACAGCGGCATCCGAGGGTGTCGTCCGAGTCCCGGGGAGCAGTGTCGGTGGAGGCGACTATCCTTGACCGAGTGCTGTCACCGTCCTATCCGCAGAGAGCCCCGTGGGGTACCGCGGGAAAGCTCCGAGCGTGGCAGCAGGAAGCCCTGGAACAGTACTTCGCCCAGGACAAGCGCGATTTCCTCGTGGCCGCGACCCCCGGCGCAGGAAAGACGACTTTCGCGCTGACACTGGCCCAGGAACTCCTGCGCACCGGTGTGGTCGAGAAGATGATCGTGGTGGCACCCACCGAGCATCTGAAGACCCAGTGGGCCGATGCCGCAGCTCGCCTGCACATCCGTCTCGATCCGGTGTTCCGCAACTCTCATGTGGCTCCCGCGCGCTATTACCATGGCGTCGTCGTCACCTATGCGCAGGTGGCCGCACGTGCATCCGTGCACCGTCGTCTGACGCAGTCTGCACGCACGCTGGTGGTCCTGGACGAGGTCCACCACGGCGGCGACGCGCTCAGCTGGGGGGACGCGATCCGTGAGGCGTACGGCCCCGCGACCCGCCGGCTCTCCCTCTCCGGCACACCGTTCCGTTCCGACACCGCGTCCATTCCGTTCGTGGAGTACCACCCCGATGAGTCGGGGGGACGAGTGTCCACGACCGACTACAACTACGGTTACGGTCGCGCCCTCGCGGATGGCGTCGTCCGCCCGGTGCTGTTCCACGTGTACGCGGGCACCATGCGGTGGCAGACCAGTATGGGCGACGAGCTGGAGGCGAACCTCGGGCAGGAGAACACCAAGGACGTCAATGCCCAGGCATGGCGTACCGCCTTGGATCCCGAGGGCGAGTGGATGCAGGTGGTCCTGCGATCCGCGAACGACCGGCTGACCGAGATCCGCAAGCACGTGCCGGATGCCGGCGGGCTGGTGATCGCCACGGATCAGACCGTCGCGCGCGCGTACGCGAAGCTGCTGCACGGTATCAGCGGCGAGCACCCCACCATCGTCCTCAGCGACGAGAGCGATGCGTCGGCACGGATCGAGAAGTTCGCCGAGTCGACGAGCAGGTGGATGGTCGCCGTCCGCATGGTGTCGGAGGGCGTTGACGTGCCGCGCCTCGCCGTGGGCGTGTACGCCACCTCGTCCTCCACGCCGCTGTTCTTCGCCCAGGCGATCGGACGCTTCGTGCGCGCTCGCCGTCGTGGCGAGGCCGCGAGTGTCTTCCTGCCGAATGTGCCGCCCCTGATGAAGCTGGCCAACGAGATGGAGAAGCAGCGCGATCATGCGCTGGACCGGCAGACCAAGGATGAAGACGGGCTGGAGGACTCGCTGCTGGATGCGGCGAACCGCGAGGAGAAGGCGGAAGACGCTCTCACCGAGGAATTCCAGTACCAGCCGATCGCCTCGACGGCGCATTTCGATTCGATCGTTTTCGAAGGGCAGCAGTTCGGCCAGCTCGCCGAGCCTGGAACGGCCGAAGAGCTGGAGTTCATCGGCCTTCCGGGGCTTCTCGAACCCGAGCACGTCCACGAGCTGCTCATGCAGCACCAGGCGAAACAGGCCAAGCATCGCGAGGCCCGCGAGGCCCGCGAGAAGTCCAGCGGGGAGCGGGAGACCTCTCTTCCCGAACCGCTGCACCGCACCCTCCGCGAGCAGCGTCAGTTGCTGAACACGCTCGTCGGACTCTATGCGCGCCAGAGCGGGGAGCCCCATGGGGTGGTCCACGCTCAGCTCCGGCGAGAATGCGGCGGTCCGGCGGTCGGTACCGCAACGGTGGCGCAGTTGCAGAAGCGCATCGAGGTCATTCGGCGCCGGGTGCGTTCCTGATGATGTGGCCGCCGTTCGGCGGCCCGAAATGCTGGTAATCCGCGAGATTCCGCGGTTTCCGGGCGCGCCGACATCTACGGTGGAAGCTGCCGTCCCGAGGAGAACGATGTCTGCGCCTGCCCCCGCCGCCCCTGCCCCCACCGACGCCGACCGACGCCGCTGGGCGAAGTACCTGGCCGACGAGCGTGCCGAAGCACACGTCTACCGTCGTCTCGCCGAACGCAAGACGGGGGAGGAGCGCGACATCCTGCTGGCCCTCGCCGATGCCGAGGGACGTCATGAGTCGCACTGGCTGGCCCTCCTCGGTGGAGAGCCTGCGCGACTGCCGCGCGCGGGCGTGCGCACTCGCCTGCTCGGGTGGATGGCCGGCAACTTCGGTTCGATCTTCACGCTCGCTCTTGCGCAGCAGGCCGAGGCTCGCTCGCCGTACGCGGATGAGGAGTTCGCGACAGCGGCGATGGCGGCCGATGAGAAGGTCCATCATGAGGTCGTCCGCGGCCTCGCTGCGCGGGGGCGTCGCCGTCTGGCGGGCACGTTCCGTGCGGCGGTTTTCGGCGCGAACGATGGCCTCGTCAGCAACCTGGCCCTCATCATGGGTATCGGCGCGACCGGTGTCGCCCCGCAGTTCGTCCTCTTCAGTGGTCTCGCCGGTCTGCTCGCGGGTGCGCTGTCGATGGGGGCGGGCGAGTTCGTCTCGGTGCGCTCCCAGCGTGAGCTTCTGGATGCCACACAGCCCAGCGATCTGGGCGATGACGCCTATCTCGACCTGGATCTCGACGCCAACGAAGTGGCGCTCATCTATCGCACTCGGGGGATTCCCGAGGACGAGGCCATGGCGCGGGCGCGTAGTGTGCTCGAAGCCTCGCACGCGGGCACCAAACCCCAGCGAGAGGTGCAGGAGGATGACGAAGTGGTCGGCTCTGCATGGGGCGCGGCGATCTCGAGCTTCCTCTTCTTCGCCTCCGGCGCGGTGATTCCCGTGCTGCCCTGGCTTTTCGGCGCGACGGGGCTGCTGGCCGTCGTGATCGCTCTGGTGCTGGTGGGCATCGCGCTCATGTCGACCGGGGCGATGGTCGGGATCCTCTCCGGGGCGTCCCCGCTGCGTCGCGCTCTGCGCCAGCTCCTGATTGGCTTCGGCGCCGCGGCCGTCACCTACGTGCTCGGCCTGGTGTTCAACGTCTCCGTCGCCTGAGAACGTCGCGCCGCACGAGAACGTCTCCGTCGGGGGAGATCCTTCGCCGTCATCCGGGATGCTTCCCCCGGAGGTGACCACCCGCCGGACGCTGGAGGTCATCACGTCCTCACGCCGGTGTCAACCCGGTTGCGTGCCGCGTCGCGCCCGGGTGAGCGTGGGGGAGTCGGCGCATCCGCGTCGACGATCGACGAAAGGACGCCCCATGGCTATCGGAGACAAGGCACAGCACAAGGCTGAGGAGCTCGCCGGGAAGGCCAAGCACGCCGCTGGCAAGGTGACCGGTAACGAGGACCTGGAGGCCCGCGGCTTCGCCGAGGAGCAGAACGCCAAGCTCAAGCAGGGTGTCGACAAGGCACACGACGCGGCTGAGCACGCGAAGGACGAGATCGAGGACCGTCTCGACCGTCAGTGACCAGGCCCATGGCACCTCGGGGACGCGGAGTCAACCCCCTCCGCCCCGGGTGCGCATGACCATAGCGTGAAGGCCCGGTCGCACCCGCGACCACGGAAGGAGTCCCTCATGAACATCCTGTTCATCGTGATCGTGGTTATCGCGATCGTGCTCGCCATCACGGGCGGACTGGTGCAGTCCCTGAACTTCCTGCTCTGGGTTGGACTGGTGCTGCTGGTACTGGCCGTGATCGCCTGGCTGATCCGGTCGCTGACAGGGCGCAAGGCGCCCTGATCGGTTCCGGCGGGGCGCAGAAGCGAACCCGCCGGTGGGTGTGAACGAGCGGTGCCGGTGCCGCGGACAGACGTCCGCGACACCGGCACCGCTGGTGTCAGGGCTGATAAGGCGAGTAGGGCGACCCGGGAGAGCCGCGCATCGCCAGGTCTGAGTCGGCACCCGCCATGATGCCGTCACCGTCGGAATCATCGATGGGTGTGATGAAACCGCCGCCGAGCTGATCGAGATCAGCGCGCCCGATTTCGTACAGGTCCAGATGCGATCCGTCGCTCATCGGATCGTTGCTGTCCGGGAGAGAATCGCCATCGAGGTTGCGCTGCAGGAGGAACTCGGGACGCAAGACCCCCGAATCGGGAGCGGTCTCGAGATCATCGAGCAAACCGTTCGTGCCGAACGACAGCGTCGCATCGAACACGCCATTGTGGTCTGTATCGAACGCATCGATCTGCGCACGGGTGAACGGACGGCCCTCCATGAGGTCGAGCACGCCGTCGTTCTCAGAATCGAGATCGAGGTAGCTGGGCACTCCGTCGCCGAGGACGGGCAGGATGAGGATGTCGCCGTCGTGATCGTCGTCGCCGAACACGCCGTTGTGGCTCACGTCCTCCTCGGTGTCGAGGATTCCGTCGTTGTCCGAATCCAGATCGCACCGGTCGACCACGCCGTCGGCGTCGGTATCCCGGGTAAGCGACTTGTCGTTCACCACGAAGCACACCCTCGGGTCGGCCTGGAGTGTCGCAGTGGCGCTGTTGTTCGTCACGGGAGTCTCGCCCCCGCCGGTCCCGGCATCCACGACGGTGGCCGCTACGCCCGGGGCCCCGGTGTTCCCCTCGATTGGGGTCACGACGAAGCTGATGCGCAGGGTCTGCCCGGGCGCGAGCACCACAGCGGCGATCACGCGGAACGGATCCGTCATCGTGCCGGTTCCCGAGATCATGACCTGGTCGTTGATCACGGCGTAGACCGCGCCGTCCACCTGGGCGGTGGTCTGACCAGGGTCGAAATCGGTGTGGAAGCCCGGCGCACCGGGCATCTCGACGGCGAAGGCGATGGTGCCGCTCGTGTGGACCTCACCCACATTCGTGATCTCGACCACGACGTCCGTCGCCGTCTGCAGCGCCCGGTCCGGAACGATCACGTTCGGCGTGAGGTCGGGTGCCAGCGTCGGCGTTGGTGTGGGTGTGGGTGTGGGGCTGACAGTGGGCGTGGGCGTCGGCGTCGGCGTGGGGCTGATGGTGGGCGTCGGTGTTGGCGTTGGGCTGACGGTCGGCGTCGGGCTGACTGTGGGCGTCGGCGTCGGCGTCGGGCTGACTGTGGGCGTCGGCGTCGGCGTCGGGCTGACTGTGGGCGTCGGCGTCGGGCTGACTGTGGGCAGCGGCGACGGACTCGCGGTGGGTATCGGCGACGGACTCGCCGACGGCGTTGAACACGGCCCCGCGGCGTTTGCGGCCGGCCCTGTCATGACGATGCCGCTGACGGCGAAGCCCAGCACGAGCACCGTGCCCGCGGCGAGGACGGCGGATCTGCTCCGCGTCCGCGAGACCATCAGCGCGATACCGCCGACGATGAGAACAAGAGCGATGATGCCCCACGGAAGTGCGCTGTCGGAACCGGTGCTCGCGAGCACGCAGTCGTCAGTAACCATAGATTCCCCAATCCCCCCGGCTACTACTCGGATTGTCGAAGAGTACGGCATGAACGCGACTTTGCCTGCATCCCGCGGATGCCGGCCGACCCGCGCACCGGCTCCTGCGCTGCTACGGTGACTGAGTGACGCGGAGATATTCAGAGGTCGATGTCTTCTCCCCGGTGGCATTCCTCGGCAACCCGGTGGCGGTCGTGCACGACGCCGAGGGTCTGACCTCAGAGCAGATGCAGCGCTTCGCGAAGTGGACCAACCTCGCCGAGACGACATTCCTGCTCCCACCGACCACAGCGGCTGCGGACTACCGCGTTCGCATCTTCTCTGCCACGCAGGAGTTCCCGTTCGCGGGGCATCCGACGCTCGGGTCGGCGCTCGCGTGGCTGCGAGCCGGTGGCGTTCCACAACGTCCGGGCGAGGTCGTGCAGGAGTGTGGCGCGGGACTGGTGCGAGTGCGCGTCGACGAACAGATGCTGGCCTTCGAGGCACCGCCGCTCACGCGGTTCGAACCAGTGGGGGAGCCGGAGCTGGAACAGGTCGCGGGAGCGCTGGGCATCCAACGGTCCCGGATCGTGGATGCATCCTGGCTGGTGAACGGGCCCGGGTGGATCGGTGTGCGGCTCGCGAACGCCGCGGAGGTGCTGGCGCTTCGCCCGGATCCCGCTGGTCTCGGCTCTCTCTGCATCGGTGTCGTCGGCGAGCACGCACCCGGCCACGATGCTCGCTTCGAGGTTCGCGCGTTTCTCGGCGACGATCCGGTCTGGGAGGACCCGATCACCGGCAGCCTGAACGCTGGACTCGCTCACTGGCTGCGCGAGTCCGGGGAACCGGTCGGCGGCGGCTACACCGCGGCGCAGGGTACGGCGATCGGTCACGAGGGACGCGTCACGGTGAGCTACGAGGGCGATCGGATCTGGATCGGCGGACACGCGGTCGTCTGCGTCCACGGAGAAGTCACTCTGTGAACGACACATCCAGGCAAGCGGGTACTGCTCTGGACAGGTCATCCTGTGAACGACACATCCAGGCAAACGGGCACTGCCCTGGACCGGCGGACAAGGCTCGCGTGCGTCGACGGACAGGTCATCCTGTGAACGACACATCCAGGCAAACGGGCACTGCCCTGGACCGGCGGACAAGGCTCGCGTGCGTCGACGGACAGGTCATCCTGTGAACGACACATCCAGGCAAACGGGCACTGCCCTGGACCGGCGGACAAGGCTCGCGTGCGTCGACGGACAGGTCATCCTGTGAATGAGACATCCTGGCGAGAGGGAGCGGCGACATGCTGGTGAAGACCACGTACCGCACGGTGCGGGAGGAGGGCGTCGTCCCGGCGTCGCCCGTGGAGGTCTGGCGGGTTCTGACCGACCCGGCCGCCATGGTGGCCGTTGATGATCATCCCGTCGACATCGTCGAGCCAAGCGGTGATCCGGCGCTGGCGGGGTCGCGATGGGTGGAGGTGCACGAGCCGTCCTGCGGCAGCGATCGAGTTCCTGTCCGGGTGGCGGAATCCGAGACCGCAGTCCGGCAGGTGCTTCAGCTCTGGCAGCGCGGGATCCGGATGACTATCGACCGCCGCCTGGAGCACATCGCTCCCGATTCGACGCGCGTGATCGTGACCACCAGCTATCGGCCGTCGCTCGCCGGGCGTGTGGGACAACAGGTGCTGCCCTGGTTGCTGCTCGCTATCGGTGTGATGCCGAAGCTCGCCGCGGACGACGACGACTCCTGGTTTGATCGTCTGGGATCGTCCGCGCGTTCGGCCCCGGACACGCGCGCCTGACAAGTCGCCGCAGTTCAGCGATCGGTCTCGTCTTCGTGCCGGACCGTCCGCAGTGGCGAGAAGAGCACGATCGCCGCTGCCAGGATGAACACGAGCGCACCGATGCCGATCGTCGCCGCGAAGCCCAGCAGCGTCATCAGAACGCCGGTCGCGAGAGCCCCGAAGAAGAACACGACGCGATTGGCCGTGCGGATCGTGGCGTTCATCCGGCCCTGGATCTCGTCGGGCGCGATGGCCTGTCGGTAGGAGATGTCGTTGGTGTCCTCGATGCCCATCGCGAGCGACGAGAGGAACAGTGCACCGGCAGCCACCGGCAAGCCGAGACGGAGATCCATTGTCGCGGACAGGGGGAGGAGCGCGAGCGCCAGCCAGGGCAGCACGATGAGCGCTCGGCCGCACAGAATCGCCCGCCCGGCACCGAGGACCGCCCCGAGGCGCGGTGCAAGGAGAGCGCCGAGGAAGCCACCGACGCCGCCGGCCGCGAGAACGAGACCGAACCCCCAGTCCGGCAGTCCGAGGTGGCGCAGGGCGTACACGCCGAATGTCGTGGTCACGATGCTGTTCCCGAGAAACCAGACGTGCACGGAGAGCGCGAGCGGGCGAAGCGTGCGGTGCCGGTAGGTGAAGCGCACCCCGCCGGCGATGTCGTGGCCCACGTGCCTGCCCGCTTCGCGCCGTGCCGGACGCGGCTCGTGCACCCGGATCCGCGACTGGAGGACGGCTGCGACAACGTTGACGAGGCCGTCCAGGGCGAACAGCCAGGACGGACCGATCACGCTCAGCAGGAGGCCGCCCAGTGCGGGTCCGGCGGTCTCCGCCACGGTGTTGCTCTGTCCCACGCGCGCATTCGCAACCACGAGCGATGCCCGTGGGACGATGCGGGGAAGGAGCGGCTGGGCGGCTGGGCGGCTGGGCGGCTGAGTCAGTGAACAGTGTGAGGACGCCCAGGGCAAGGGACACGGCTGCCATGGTCCAGATATTCAGTGCGCCGGTGAGGATCAGCACCGGAACGGCGCCGAGGACGACTGCTCGACCCAGGGTCGTGACCACGAGGGTGCGCTGGCGTCGCCAGCGATCCATGAGCGCACCGATGATCAATCCGAGGAACAGGTAGGGCACCACGCCGAGCGCCGTCAGCACGCCGATCTCGCCAGGGCTCGCATGCAGCACGGTGACGATGAGGACCTGGAAGCCGACGCCCGCCACGGCCCCGCCGAATGCCCGAAGGGTGGTGGCGCCCCAGAAGAACGCGAACGGGGGATCGCGCAGCACCTCGGGTCTTCGCTTCGCCGCCTCGCGCATCCTCCGAGGCTATCGGTCGCCGTGTATGTCGCCGCCCGCTGGAAGGTGCACACCACGTCGCGTTCACCGGCGCGGGATGCGATGTCCATCTCTGCGAGCGGCATCGCAAAACTCCAGAAAGAGAAAGAGCCCCGGAGGTCTGATCACTCAGAATCTCCGGGGCTCATCACGTGCGCGAAGGGGGACTTGAACCCCCACGCCCTATCGGGCACTAGCACCTCAAGCTAGCGCGTCTACCTATTCCGCCACCCGCGCGTGATGTTTTGTTGCTGTCTTCCCGATCCGTTTCCGGCCCGTTCCGACAAGATACGACTTTAGCACGACTGTTCGTGACGTCGCGAACACGGGGCGACCTCGGGCGTGCCGTACCGTGGAACCATGGCCCAGGATGAGACTCCCGAGGTCGCGCGCATCGCCGCCGATCTGATCCGATTCGACACCAGCAACTACGGCGAGGGGCGCGCCAACGGCGAGCGCGAAGCAGCCGAGTACGTGGTCGCCTACCTCGGTGCACTGGGGTTGCAGACCGAGACGTACGAGTCGGCGCCCGGTCGCACCAGCGTGATGACCCGCATCGCCGGCCGCGATGCGTCCAAGCCCGCCCTCGTGCTGCACGGGCACCTCGACGTGGTGCCGGCCGTCGCCGCTGACTGGAGTGTCGACCCGTTCGCCGGCGAGATCCGCGACGGGCTCCTGTGGGGCCGCGGTGCCGTCGACATGAAGGGCATGGACGCCATGATCCTCACCGCGGTCGCCGAGCTGGTCCGCGCGGGCGAGCAGCCGGAGCGCGACCTCATCGTCGTGTTCTTCGCCGACGAGGAGGCCGGCGGCGAGTACGGGTCTGCCCGGGTGGTGGAGGAGCGTCCCGAGTGGTTCGATGGCGCCACCGAGGCGATCAGCGAGGTCGGCGGGTACTCCGTCGACGTGGCAGGACAGCGGTCGTACCTGTTGCAGGTGGGGGAGAAGGCCCTGCTGTGGCTGCGCCTCAGCGCATCCGGAACCGCAGGGCACGGCAGTGGCTACCACCGTGACAACGCCGTGACGAAGCTGGCGCGCGCGGTCGCACTCCTCGGCGAACGCGACTGGCCGGTGGTGCTCACCGACACCACGCGCGAGCTGGTCGCTCGGATCCGCGAGATCGCCGGTGCGGACACTACCGACCCCGACGAGCTCGCTGCGTTCGCGGGGGCTGCCCAGCGGTTCCTGCGTTCGTCCTGGCGCACCACCACGAATCCCACGGGTCTCACCGCCGGCTACAAGCACAACGTGATCCCCGACCACGCGGAAGCGCTCATCGACGTTCGCGTGCTTCCCGGCACGGAGGAGCAGTTCCTCGTGGAGCTGCGCGAACTGCTGGGGGAGGACATCACCGTCGAGACCGTCGTGGGGGACGTCGGGCTGGAGACGCCGTTCGAGGGAGAGCTCGTCGAGGCGATGGTCGCGGTGCTCGGCCGGCACGATCCGGGAGCCCCCGTCCTGCCGTACCTCCTTTCCGGTGGCACCGACAACAAGGCGCTGGGCCGGCTCGGCATCACCGGATACGGTTTCGCCCCGTTGCGCCTCCCTGCCGATCTGGACTTCACGGGTATGTTCCATGGAGTCGATGAGCGAGTGCCTGTCGACTCACTCGTGTTCGGTCAGCAAGTGCTGATCGACCTTCTGCGGAGCTACTGATACATGCACGTTCTCGAGGCGATCATCCTGGGCATCGTCCAGGGTCTCACCGAGTTCCTACCCATCTCCTCCAGCGCACACCTGCGCGTCGTGGGGCTCATGCTGCCCGGTGGAGCCGACCCGGGTGCGACGTTCACGGCCGTGACCCAGCTCGGAACCGAGCTGGCTGTCATCATTTTCTTCTGGCGCACGATCGTGCGCATCATCTCGCGATGGGCGCAATCGCTTACCGGGAAGGTGGCGCGCAACGATCCGGATGCCCGCATGGGATGGCTGGTGATCATCGGCACCATTCCGATCGGTGTGGTCGGCTTCCTGGCGCAGGAGCAGATCCGCGGGCCGTTCCGCAACCTGTGGCTGGTGGCCGGCGTGCTCATCGTCTTCGGTCTGATCCTCGGACTTGCGGACTATCTCGGCAAGAAGAACCGCGAGCTGCAGGATCTGACCTACCCGAGCGGTCTGGCGTTCGGTCTCGCCCAGGTGCTCGCCCTCATCCCGGGCGTCTCCCGCTCCGGGGCGACCACGACGATGGGGCTGGCGCTCGGCTTCTCCCGCACGGCCGCGGCCGAGTACTCCTTCCTGCTGGCCATTCCGGCCGTCTTCGGGTCAGGCCTGTACGAGCTGTACAAGAGCTTTGACGAGACCGGCCAGACGTATTCCATGGGCGACACGGCCATCGCGACCGTGGTGGCTTTCGTGGTCGGCATCCTCGTGATCAAGTACCTGATGCAGTACCTCAAGAAGGGCAGCTTCCTGCCGTTCGTGATCTACCGCGTCGTGCTCGGGGTCGTGCTCATGATCCTGCTCGGGTTCGGAGTGATCCCCGCGATATCGGCCTGATCCTCTCGGCTCGATGGCCCGCGACGTCACGGACGCTGCGGGCCATCGCCGTCTCGGCGCAGATAGCGCTCGAACTCGCGGGCGAGCGCATCGCCCGTGGCCTCGGGGGAGTCCCACTCGTCCCGGGCGCGCTCCAGCTCGCTCACGTAGGCCGCGAGTTCCTCGTCTTCCGCAACGGCCGCATCCACCGCGGCCTCCCATCGACGCCCCTCGGCTTCGAGGGACCCGTGCGACGGCTCGGTACCGGTGATCTCCCCGATCGCAGAGATGAGGGCGAGCGCTCCCAGGGGGCTGGGGCCCTGTCCCGCGGTGTAATGGGGCAGGCTCGCCCAGAGGCTCAGGCCGGGAACGCCGACCTTCTCCATCGCGAGCGACAGCACCGACAGGATGCCAACGGGACCCTCGTACTGCGAGCGTTCGAAGCCGGATTCGCCGCGTATGTCGGCGTTGTCGCTGGAGGCATGGACCGGCACCTTCCGCGTGTGCGGCACGTCGGACATCATGCCGCCGAGGGTCACGAAGCCCGTCACGTCCGCGGCCAGCGCCTGATCGACGATCTCGGAGGCAAACCCCTGCCACGCCCGAGCGGGCTCGGTACCCGAGAGCAGCCAGACCTCGGGCGTCGCAGCGCCCACCGGGCGCCAGAGGGACGCTCCCGGCCAGGTGAGCGTGCGCTCACCCGTGGCGCCGTAAGAGATGGCGGGACGGGTGTACTGGTAGTCGAAGTAGAGCTCGGGGTCCACCGACCAGACCTTCTCGTACGACCCGGCTTCCCGGAGTGCGGTCAGCGCGCTCGTGGCCGCTTCGCCCGCGTCGTTCCAGCCGTCGAACGCGGCGACGAGGATCCGTGATCCGAGCCCGTGGAGAGGGCGATGCCTGTTCGTCATCGCTCCAGCTTAGGCAGGTGCCGGGCGGCCGGGGCGGCAGCGGCTAGGCTGGTGCGGTGACTGCGCCCTCTCTCTCCGCTGTGCTCTGGGATATGGACGGAACCATCGTCGACACCGAACCGCTCTGGATGGCGGCGGAGACGGCACTTGTGGAATCGTTCGGGGGCAGCTGGGATCACGAACAGGCGCTCCAGCTCGTGGGCATGGGACTGGACACCTCGGCCCGCATTCTCCAGGACGCCGGTGTGCGCATGTCGGAGGACGCGATCATCGATCACCTCACCGACGCCGTGATGTCGCAGCTGAGCCAGGGGCACGTGGTGTACCGGCCCGGCGCTCGCGAGCTGCTCGCCGCGAATCGCGCCGCAGGCCTCCGCAATGCACTGGTCACGATGTCGCACCGGCGCATGGCGCTGGTCGTCGCGGGCCTGCTCCCCGAGAACACCTTCGATCTGGTGGTCGGGGGAGACGAGGTCGCCCGGCCCAAGCCGTTCCCCGATCCCTACCTTCAGGCCGCAGACGCTCTCGGCGTCGCCCCGAAGGAAGCCGTGGTGATCGAGGATTCCCCGGGCGGCACCCGCTCGGGTGTCGCTGCGGGAATCGCCACGATCGGCGTTCCCCACATGGTTCCCCTGGAGGGGCTCGGCGCCACCGTGCTCTGGCCCACTCTCGCTGACCGCACCCCGGATGATCTCCGCGGTGTGCACGAAAGGTTCACCCGATGACTTCCGCACGCCCCACCGGTCCCTTCCGCCTCGGCGACCGGGTGCAGCTGACCGGCCCGAAGAACCGGATGCACACGGTCACGCTCAAGGAGGGCGGCGAGCTCCACACCCACCACGGTGTGCTGGCGCACAAGGACCTCGTCGGCCTGCCGGACGGGTCCGTCGTGCTCAACAGCAACGGGCACGAGTATCTGGCGCTGCGCCCGCTGCTGCGCGACTTCGTGATGTCGATGCCGCGCGGCGCCGCCATCGTCTATCCGAAGGACTCTGCACAGATCGTGTCGCAGGCCGACATCTTCCCGGGCGCTGTCGTGGTCGAGGCCGGAGTCGGCTCCGGGGCGCTCTCGCTGTCCCTGCTGCGCGCGATCGGCGCGGAAGGCCGCCTGTACTCGTTCGAGCGCCGCGAGGAGTTCGCCGAGGTCGCCCGTGCGAACGGGGAGACCTTCTTCGGGGCGGTGCCCGAGAACTGGTCGATCACGCTCGGAGACCTCGCGGAGGCGCTGCCGGAGACGGTGTCCTCGGGCTCCGTCGACCGCGTCGTGCTCGACATGCTGGCGCCGTGGGACTGCATGGATGCCGTCGCCGATGCCCTCGCACCCGGCGGCGTGGTGATCTGCTACGTCGCCACCGCCACCCAGCTGTCGCGCGTGGCCGAGTACATCCGCGGCATGGGCGTCTTCACCGACCCGGAGGCCAGCGAGACGATGGTGCGCGGCTGGCACGTCGAGGGGCTCGCCGTGCGACCCGATCACCGCATGATCGCCCACACGGGCTTCCTGCTGACGGCGCGCCGCCTGGCGCCCGGCACGGTCGCACCCGAGGTCCGCCGCCGGGCCTCCAAGTCGAGTTATTCCGATGAGGACGTCGAACTGTGGACGCCGGGAGCCGTGGGAGACCGCTCCATCACCGACAAGAATCTCCGCAAGCGCGTGCGCGAAGCGGAGAAGGGCGCCGCCGGAGCGCGCATCGCGCGCGGGGACGCGTCCGGCGAAGCCTGAACGGGATCGTAGACTGACATGGTGCGCAAGATCTCTGCCGTCATCCCCGTCATCGCTCTGACTGCGGTCGCCCTCGTCGGCTGCGCCCCCGCAGCGGGCTCGGCCAACTCCTTCGGCTGCACGCCCCTCGCGTCATCCGGGCCGATCGCAGACGCCGTCTCCGTGACCGGTGACTTCGGCACGGACCCGACGATCGAGGCGCCCAGCGCGATGAATGTCACCGCTCAAGAGCGTGACGTGATCATCGCCGGCGACGGTCCGCAGATCGTCTCGGCGAATCAGGTCGTCAGCTTCAGCTACTCACTGGTGCGCACGAGCGACGGAGCCTCCGCGCCCGCCCAGCCGGTGGGACCGGCCATCGTCTCGAAGCTGTCTCAGGTGGTGCCGACCCTCGACGAGCAGCTGATGTGCGCCCGACAGGGCGATCGCATCCTGGCGTCGCTGCCGGCGAACGCGCTCGACCCCGCCGTCGCCGCCCAGAACGGGCTGGGAGCCAACGAGGGCTACCTCATGGCGATCGACGTCACCGAGGTGCTCCCGGATCGTCCGGAGGGCACCGAGGTGTTCAACGGCGCATGGGGTCTGCCCTCCGTGGTGCGTGCGCCCGATGGACGCTCCGGTGTCGTCGTCCCGGACGGCAAGGCTCCGACCGCCACCACGGTCGAGACACTGGTGCGCGGCGACGGTGCGGCCCTGACGGCGGACGACGCGGCGATCCTCAACGTTCTCGGGGTGAGCTGGACGGGTAAGACCCAGTTCCGCTCCTCGATCGACGACGGCACGCCCGTGGTGTCCAGCGCGGGGGATCTGCCGAAGGCGGTGGCCGACGCGCTCGTCGGCGTCACGGTCGGATCCCAGATCATGGTCGTGGTGCCGGCGGATGCCGCCGCCGGCGACTCGGCCGACGCCAAGGCGCCGAAGGACACCGCACTGATTTACGTGGTGGACGTGCTCGGCACTCTGCCCGCCTCCTGATCGGGTGGCGGGCGCTGACGCGCCTCCCGCCCCGTCGCCTGCAGCGCCCATAGGATGTTGAGGTGGCTGAGAAGATTCCCCCGGAAGAGCGGCTGACGAACCTCGTCGTCGCTCTCATGGCAACCGAGATCGGCCTGACGAAGCAGCAGATCCTCGAATCGGTGTCGGGCTACCGGCAGCGGTACGAGCAGAGCGGTGTGACCACCGCTCTCGAGAAGATGTTCGAGCGCGACAAGGACGACCTGCGCGCTCTCGGCATCCCGATCGAGACCCTCGGCGACCTGGCCGATCCCAACGACCTTCGTGAGGCGCGCTACCGCGTCCCCCAGGCGGAGTACGACCTCCCGGGAGACATCACGTTCACCCCGGCTGAGCTGGCCGTGCTCAGTCTCGCGGGTACGGTGTGGCGCGATGGCTCATTCTCACGAGACGCACGATCGGGACTGCGCAAGATCCGGGCCCTGGGGATCGACGTCGACGAGCCGATCATCGGCTTCGCGCCGCGCCTGGATCTCACGGCGCCCGCCTTCGCACCGCTGCAGCTGGCCATCGAGAACGCGGACGTCGTCACGTTCAGCTACCTGAAGCCCGGCGACGACGCGGCACGGCTGCGGCGCATGAAGCCACTGGCTCTGATCGACGCGGAGAACCGCTGGCACGTGTACGGCATCGATGCCGACATCGATGAAGAGCGGACGTTCCTGCTGTCCCGCATCGTCAGCGACGTGACCCCGACGGGGGAGCACTTCGACGCCGGTCTTCGGGCCGGGGCGGGAGAGCGTGGACTGGCCGGTCTCCGCGAGGTACTGGATCGCAATGTGGCGCACCTGGAGGTGAACCCCGGCACCGAGGCGGCGCTGCGCCTCAGCCGGAGGTCGCGCCCGGCCGCGCGCGGAATCGAGGTTCCGTACCTCGACGAGTCCATCTTCGCGGACGAGCTGGCCTCCTACGGGCCGGAGGTGCGGGTGATCGAGCCCGCGCGACTACGTGACGCCGTGATCGCCCGGCTGCGCGCCGTCCTGGAACTGCACGAGGTGAGGAACTGATGGCCCGTCGCACACAGCCGCTGCTGGCGCCCGACCGCGTGAAGCTCTACCTGTCGCTCGTGCCCTACCTGGCAGAACGCGGGCAGGTGACGGTCACAGAGGCAGCCGCAGACTTCGATGTGACCCCGGAGGATATGCGCCGCATGGTGCAGAAGCTCACGGTGATCGGACTTCCGGGGGAAGACGGCTACTGGCAGCTGGACCAGGACCTCTTCAACATCAACTGGGACCTCCTCGAGGGGGAGGATGTCATCGAGCTGACCAACACGGTCGCGCTGCGACGGGTCCCGAGGTTCACCGCGCGGGAAGCCGCGGCGTTGCTGTCCGGTCTGCGCCTGGCACGCGAGGTTCCCGGAATGGACGATGACGGTGTCGTCACCGGGCTCATCGAGAAGCTCTCACGCGGTGCATCCGCCGCTCCTGCCGACGTGATCGTTGCGCCTTCCACCACTGATGACGTCCGACGGGTGGTCGCCGAGGCCCTGCGCACCCGCCACGCGATCCAGTTCACCTACCGTGCCCCGGACGCCGAACCGCTGGTGCGCACGGTCGACCCGGTGAAGGTGCACATGACCAGCGGCGAGTGGTACCTCCAGGGCTGGTGCCACCTCCGTCGTGCCATGCGCACCTTCCACCTGGCCCGGGCTAGCGAACCGGTGCTCCTGGATCTTGCGGCCGAGCACGGCGCGGAGCACGCCAGCGAGCTGTTCGGCGGGATGAACGAGTCCCAGTCATCGGCGTCCGAAGACGTTGCGGCCACGATTCGATTCGCGACGGACACGGCACCGCTGGTGGGCGACTATCTCTCCCGCGCAGAGGCGTCCAGCGATTCGGGCGTCACGACCGCGCGCGTCAACGTGGGCGACCCGCGTTCACTCAAGCGCCTGGCAGCACGCCGGGGCGGCGCCGTCGAGGTGGTCGCACCGCCCGCGGCCCGGGCCGCCACCGCAGAGTGGGCGCGCGCCGCACTTGATCAGTACGCGATCTAGTTCCTTTCCATCTGCCCGGTCCGGGCATGTCGGCGAGGATGCGGGTTAGACTGCACACAGACTTCACGAACGGAGACCACACATGCTCGGTAACCTCACCGGATGGCACCTGCTGCTTGTTCTCGCCGTCATCCTGCTGCTGTTCGGAGCTGCCAAGCTTCCCGCGCTCGCCAAGAGCATGGGTCAGTCGGCGCGTGCATTCAAGGGCGAAATGAACGCGATGAAGGAAGACGACGCGCAGCGCGCAGCCTCCCAGGCCGACACGCCGGCACCGAACGCCACCCCCGGAGCCACGCTGAACGGCGTCTCCGACGGCACTGTCATCAACGGAACGGCTGCGAAGCCCACCGATCCCGCGGCCTGACGCCCTATGGCGACACCGCCCATCGACGACGCCGCGGTCGAGGCGCCCCCTGGCGAGAAGCGCATGTCGCTGGGGGAGCACCTCCGCGAGGCCCGTCGTCGCATCATGATCTGCGCGGCGGCGATTCTCATCGCTGCGGTCATCGGCTTTATCTTCAGCGGCCTCGTCCTGGACGTGCTCTCGCGTCCCATCGAGCTCGTCCGGGAGAATCGCGGCGACACTGATCCCGGTTCCACCGGACTCATGATCCAGACCGTCACCGGTGCATTCGATCTCCGCATGAAGGTCGCCTTCTCCATCGCGATCTTCCTCGCGGCACCGGTGTGGCTGTGGCAGATCTGGGCGTACATCATGCCGGCGATGACGAAGAAGGAGAAGCGCTACACGCTCGGCTTCACGCTCGCCGCGGTGCCGCTGTTCTTCCTCGGTTGCTACGTCGGATTCTCCGTCGCGCCCCATGTGGTCGAGATCATGGCCTCGTTCCTGCCCGAAGGCGTCAACGCGCTGTACGACTATGCGTACTACTACGACTTCATGTTCAAGCTGCTTCTGGCGGTGGGCGTCGCCTTCGTGATTCCGGTGTTCCTGGTGGCTCTCAACCTCACCGGCATCATGAGCGGTCGCGACATCCTCAAGGGATGGCGCGTGGCGATCCTCATCGCCACGATCTTCGCGGCGGTCACCACGCCGGGTGCCGATGTCACCTCGATGCTTCTGCTCGCGGGCATCCTGATCGTGCTGTACTTCCTGGCCGCGCTGGTGTGCCTGCTGTTCGATCGGCGGAAGCGCAAACGAATGGATGCCTTCATGGCCGCGGAGTCGCCTGCGTGAGTTCCCCTTCGGAGATCTCCGCCGGTGCGGCCGCCGGCCGGCCGCACCCCCTCACCCGGTCCTTCGCCGCACTGCAGCGCTTCGCGCTCGATCCGTTCCAGATCGCGGCATGTGAGGCACTGGAGGATGGTCACGGCGTACTGGTCGCCGCGCCGACGGGGGCCGGCAAGACCATTGTGGGGGAGTTCGCCATCCATCTGGCGATGCTCACCTCGCGCGACAAGGCGTTCTACACCACGCCGATGAAGGCGCTGTCGAACCAGAAGTTCCGCGAGCTGCAGGACGTCTACGGAGCCGACAACGTCGGTCTGCTCACGGGAGACACCAACATCAACGCCGGGGCACGCGTCGTCGTCATGACCACAGAGGTGCTGCGGAACATGCTGTACGCCGATTCGCCGGCGCTCCAGGACCTGCGGTACGTGGTCATGGACGAGGTGCACTACCTCGCTGATCGCTTTCGCGGCGCCGTCTGGGAAGAAGTGATCATCCACCTCCCGACCGAGGTGAAGGTGGTCGCACTCAGCGCAACCGTCTCCAACGCCGAGGAGTTCGGGGACTGGCTCGACACCGTCCGCGGTGACACCGAGGTCATCGTGTCGGAGATCCGCCCCGTACCGCTGGAACAGCATGTCCTGTTCCGTGGGGACCTCATCCCGCTGTTCGACGAGCGAAGCTCCGCCGCCGCCCACGAGGTGAACCGGGAACTGCTTCGGCAGGGTCGCAGCGCCCTGTACGAGAACAACCGCCGCACGCAGCACGGGAAGTCGCAGGGCCGGCGCGGCAAACCCACCTACCAGCGCCACAGCACCGCGCGCGCCGACCGGCTCGACCGTTCGGATGTGATCCGGCTGCTGGAGCGCGACTCACTGCTACCCGCGATCTTCTTCATCTTCAGCCGTGTGGGCTGTGATGCCGCGGTCGCCCAGACCCGCCGTTCGGGTATCCGGCTGACAACGGGGGAGGAGCGCGCTGAGATCCGCCGTGTGGTCGAGGCGCGCACCCGATCGCTCCCCGACGAGGACCTCGGCGTGCTCGGCTACTTCGAGTGGCTGAACGACCTCGAGCGGGGTGTCGCCGCGCACCATGCCGGCATGCTGCCTGCATTCAAGGAGACCGTCGAGGAACTGTTCCAGCGCAAGCTCGTGAAGGTGGTCTTCGCCACGGAGACGCTGGCGCTGGGGATCAACATGCCGGCGCGCACGGTAGTGCTGGAAAAGCTCGAGAAGTTCAACGGCGAGGCGCGGGTGGCCATCACCTCGGGGGAGTACACCCAGCTCACCGGACGAGCCGGACGGCGAGGCATCGACGTCGAGGGACACGCGGTGATCCAGTGGAATGACGCGCTGGACCCGCAATCGGTCGCGGCTCTCGCTTCGAGACGGACGTATCCGCTCAACTCCTCGTTCCGCCCCACCTACAACATGGCCGTCAACCTGATCGACCAGTTCGGTCGCGGGCGGGCGCGGGAGATCCTGGAGTCGTCCTTCGCGCAGTTCCAGGCTGATCGGTCGGTCGTCGGTGTGGCCGCGAAGGTCCGTGAGGCGGAGGAGTCGCTCGCGGGATACCGCAGCGCGATGACCTGCGATCGCGGTGACTTCCTGCAGTATTCGTCGATCCGCCGTGAGCTCAGCGACCTCGAGAAGCAGAACCGCGCGGATGTGACCGCGCCTCGAGGCAAGCGGGAGAAGCGTCTCAAGCGCATCGCGAGCCTCCGCACCGCGATGCAGCGGCATGCCTGCAACAGCTGCCCCGATCGCGAGGCCCACGCGCGCTGGGCAGAACGGTACTGGAAGCTCAAACGCGATGTGGACCGCATGCGCAAGCAGATCGCCACGCGCACCGGAACCGTGGCCCGCGTCTTTGACCGCGTGGTCGATGTCCTCGAGATCATGGACTACGTCCGCACCGACGATGACGGTCAGGCCGTGATCACCGACGCTGGTGCACGGATGCAGCGGATCTACGGTGAACGTGACCTGCTGGTGGCGGAGTGCCTGCGAACCGGCCTCTGGCGAAATCTTGATGCCCCCTCGCTGGCGGCCCTGGCCAGCACGCTGGTGTACGAGCCGCGACGCGGTGAGGAAGGCGGCTCGGAGCGCGGGCTGCCCCGCGGTGCATTCCGTATTGCGCTCACCGAGACGCAGAAGCTGTGGGCGGAGCTGGACGACCTGGAACGCGACCACCAGCTGCCTGGGTCGGAACCGCCCGCAACGGGCATCGCCCAGGCGATGCACTCCTGGGCGCGTGGCGCGCTGCTGGACCGCGTGCTCGACGAGGCCGACCTCGCCGCCGGCGACTTCGTACGCTGGACGAAGCAGACCATCGACCTGCTCGACCAGATCGGCATGGTGGCCGACGGTGAGCTCGCCACGACCGCGCGACGGGCTCTGGATGCCATCCGCCGCGGCATCGTGGCGTACACCGGTCTCTGAGCGGATCAGCCTAGGCTGTTGCGGTGCCCGAAACTGCTGCGCCCGCCGATGCTTCCGACGTTGTGGATCGCGCGGATCGCAGAACGGCACGTCGCGACGCCCGGCGCCAGCGCGTCGGCCGCCCCGTGCTCCCGCTCTGGGCAGCCCTTGTCGTCGCGGCGGTGGCGGGACCGGTCCTGGATGCCGCCTATCCGTCCCTCGGGATCTGGCCTGTGGCGTTCCTCGGAATCGGGCTCTCCCTGCTCCCGCTGATCGGCCGCGGGGCGTGGGCGGCGCTGCTCGTGGGCTTCGTCTTCGGAACCTCCTTCTTCCTCGTCCACATCATGTGGATCACCCGCTACCTCGGTCCGATTCCCTGGTTCGCACTGGCGCTGCTGGAGGCCGCGCTCGTCGCGGCCGGATCCGTCCTCATCTCACTCGCCTATCGATGGCTGCCGCGTGTTGTTCCCGGACGCTGGGGGCGTCTCGTCGCGCTTCCGCTCCTCGTCGGTGGACTCTGGACAGCGAGAGAGCTCTTCCAGGGATCCTGGCCGTACACGGGGTTCCCATGGGCGCGAATCGGCATGAGCCAGTCCGAGAGCCCCCTGGCCCACCTGGTGAGCTGGGTCGGGGTCAGCGGGCTCAGTTTCCTGATGGTCGCGGTCACCTCGGCGGCGATCGAGGTCGTCCGCGTTCACCGCACGTTCGGGCTCCGGCCGGTATCCCTGGTCCCCGTGGCCGTGGGCCTGGTGGTGCTCTTCGCGGTCCCGCAGTTCCCCACGAGCGACGCCGGTGCGATGCGCGTCGGCAGCGTGCAGGGCAACGGACCCACCGGGTATTTCGATGATCGCACCCCGAATGCGGTGATCCAGGCGCAGCTGGATGCCACCGCACCGGTGCTGAAGGACCGGGTGGATCTGCTGCTGTGGCCGGAGGGCGGGATCGACTCCGACCCGCTCAACAACGACACCACGGCTCGGGTGCTCAGCCGGCTGAGCACACGCATCGATGCGCCGCTGCTGGTGAACGCCGCCACCACGCGGGGCGATGACATCTTCAACACGTCGATGCTCTGGGACGGTGACGCCGGCGCCGTCCAACTGCATGACAAGCGCAACCCGGTGCCCTTCGGCGAGTACGTGCCCGATCGCGCGTTCTACGAGGCGATCGTGCCGGACCTGATCGGCCTCATCGGGCGGGAGTACACACCCGGCACGAATCCCCCCTACATGAACGTCGACGGTGTGGGAGTGGGCCTCGCCATCTGCTTCGACGTGATCTACGACAGCGTCATCTGGGAGGGTGCCTCAGACGGTGCCGAGGTCTTCATGTTCCAGACCAACAACGCGGACTTCCGTGGCACGGATGAGAACCTCCAGCAGCTGGCGTTCGCCCGCATGCGGGCCGTGGAGACGGGGCGCAGCGTGGTGAACATCAGCACCGTCGGCACCAGTCAGGTGATCTCTCCCGATGGAGCCACCCTCGATCAGCTCCCCGCCGCCGAGGCCGGTGCCATGATCACCGACGTTCCGCTCCGGACGGGGCTCACCCCGGCCGTCCTTTTCGGATCGACGATCCAGCTCGTGCTGTTCGCCGGTAGCCTTCTCACGCTCGGCGTCGCCGGACTCATCGCACGCGTCCGTCGGCGAGCATGAGAAGAGGCGCCGCCCTGGGGGCGACGCCTCGTGACTTCTCTTCTCGGCTCGGGCCGATCAGGCTGCGGCACCGCCGCGGCGCTGGCGCACGAACTCCAGACGCTCTGCGAGCACCTCTTCGAGTTCCTCGATCGTGCGGCGCTCCAGCAGCATGTCCCACGGGGTACGAGCGGCCTTCTCATCGGCCTGCTCGACCTCCACGGCCTTGCCGTTGACCTGCAGGCGCGCCTCGGCACCACAGGTACGGCACTCCCACGTCGCCGGCGGCTCGGCGTCGGCTGCGAAGGTCAGAGTGGTGTCACGGTCGCACTGCGTGCACTTGTAGGTGAACTGTGCGCGGTCCATCAGCACGACGCCGTCCTCGCTCTGGAGGCTCTGGGCGCCGAGTCGGATACCGCGAAGGCTGCGTTCTGCCATGGTGAATCCTCTCCTCGACACTCAGGTATAGCCCTTCAGCCTGGGCGGATGGTCGGAAGGGGAGGAACCACCGCAGAACTCCCAGCCTACGTACAGCTCCAGCGAAGGATGTTCGGGGTATAAGCGCTCAAATGACCGGATCTCAGCCGAGAGCGCGCAGCGCCAGGTCGGCGCGGTCCGTGACGATGCCGTCAGCGCCGGAGGCGATGAGACGGCGCATCTCGGTGACGTCGTTGATCGTCCAGATGTGCACCTCGACACCAGCATCATGCGCGGCGCGCAGCAGCCGGGGCGTGAACACCGCGACGCCGCTCATCCGCACCGGGATCTGGAGAGCATCCAGCGGTGCGAGAATCCGCCGCACCCGTGCGCCCTGGCGCAGGGCGAGGGCGAGCACCAGCTGGATCATGATCGATCGTCCCGGCGAGGTGGCGGGGGAGCCGCCGACGCTACGACAGGCGGCCAGCGCCCGCAGTCGCGCCGCGTCGTCGAAGCTGGTCAGCAGCACGCGGTCCGCGTGCGCAGCGATGATGCGTCCGGCTGGCTCCGCGGCTTCCGGAACTTTCACGTCGACGTTGAATCGCAGTTCCGGGAAGGTCTCCAGCAGATCGCGAAGGGTGATCAGGCCACCGCGGTCGGCCATGATGGCGCTGAGCTCCGCCCGCGTCACATCGCGCACCCGACGATCGTCGCCGGTCACCCGGGTGAGCTTCTGATCGTGGAAGATCACCACCTCCCCGTCCGCGGTGAGGTGGCAGTCCAGCTCGACGTAGTGCGCTCCGGCGGCCTGGGCGCCCGCGACCGCGGCCAGCGTGTTCTCCGCAACACCGGCCGAGGCCTCGTCTGGTGTGACGAGGCCTCGGTGGGCGAGAACGCGCGGCTGAGGCGCGAACTGCAGATACGGATGGGTCATGCCGGCGGGTTCTGACCGAAGTCGATCGCGGGCGGCTCATCCACGGGCGGGATGACCTCGGGCTCGGGGATCACCGGATCCTGCACGACACCGTCGACGACCGCTTCCGACGGCGGGAGGGCCGACGGAGGCACAACCGGAGTGTCCGCAGCCGCCTGCGCGGCCGCCTCAGCGCGCGTAGCGGGGGCAGCCTGTGCCGATCCCGGAGCCGTCGGCTTCGGCTTGGGCTTCGGGGGAGTCCACGAAGACGGAGAGGCGCCGCCCGTGAACCCCGTGGCGATGCCCTTGACCGCCTCGGTGAGCTCGCTCGGGATGATCCAGAGCTTGTTGGCCGAGCCCTCGGAGATCTTCGGGAGGGTCTGCAGGTACTGGTACGCCAGGAGCTTGTCGTCCGGCTGACCCTCGTGGATCGCGTTGAACACGGTCTCGATAGCTTCTGCTTCACCCTGTGCCCGGAGCACCGCAGCCTGCTTGTCACCCTCTGCGCGCAAGATCTCCGCCTGGCGAGAGCCCTCCGCTTCGAGGATGGCCGACTGCTTCGTTCCCTCTGCGGTGAGGATGGCGGCGCGGCGATCACGCTCGGCACGCATCTGCTTCTCCATGGAGTCCTGGATCGAGACGGGCGGGTCGATGGCCTTCAGCTCGACACGGGACACGCGGATACCCCACTTGCCCGTCGCCTCGTCGAGGACGGCACGCAGCTGGTCGTTGATCTGATCGCGGCTGGTGAGCGCTTCTTCGAGGTTGAGGCCACCGACGACGTTACGCAGCGTCGTGGTGGTGAGCTGTTCGACAGCGCCCAGGTAGTTCGCGATCTCATAGGTGGCGGCGCGCGCGTCGGTGACCTGGAAGTAGACCACCGTGTCGATGGAGACGACCAGGTTGTCCTCGGTGATTACCGGCTGCGGCGGGAACGAGACGACCTGCTCACGGACGTCGATGAGCGGGCGGAGACGGTCGATGAACGGCACGAGCACGTTCAGACCGGGACTGAGCGTCTTGTGGTAGCGCCCCAGGCGCTCCACGATGCCGGCGGTGGCCTGCGGGATGATCCGGATGGATCGGGCGATGATCACGATGACCACGATGACGAGCACGATGCCGACGATGATGCCGACGACCGTACCGACGGAGATGTCGTTCATGAGTGCGCCCTCCTTTCCTCGGGGTTCTGCCTCGTCAGACGCGACGAGACCTGTTCGGGGGCGTGTTTTCGAGTAATCGGCGCGTCAGGCGTACGTGCCCTCGACGCGTGCCGGCACCACTTCGGCGAGTGCGCCGCGGATGACGGTCACCGTCACCGGTGTCTCGGGCGCAAGGGGCAACCCGTGGGTGCGAGCGGTCCAGACGTCACCGTTGCTGAGCTTCACGCGCCCCTCGGTAGCCGTCGTCGTCTGCACGACGATGCCTGCCATGCCGATGAGCGCATCGACATTGCTCTTCGCCTCGTCCGCACCGCGTCGCAGGCGTCGCAGCAGCGGCGGCTTGAGCAGCAGGATCAGCAGCAGGCCGGCGACGGCGGCGAGCACGAGCTGCAGCCACAGCGGTCCGCCGAACAGGGCCGTGACGAGCCCGAGCAGGCTGGCGATGCCCAGCATGAGGAACGTGAACTCGAGCGTGAACATCTCGATGACGAGGAAGAGAACGATGAGCACGAGCCAGGCGACCCAGGCGAACTGGAGCAGTGTGGTGATGTCCATTGGGAGAACCCCCTCTCCTACAGGAAACTATCAGATGGCCGCGGTCCCCGAGGGTGCAGCAGCCTCTTGATAGCGTGGTGTTCACGCGCGATCGCGCACCCGCACACGTCCAAGGAGTACTCGTGTCCCAGATCCTCGCCCCCGGCTCTCTCGATGGGAAGACCGCCCTGGTCACCGGCTCGTCCCGTGGCATCGGAGCGGACACCGTGCGCTACTTCGCGGAGGCCGGCGCGAACGTCGTCATCAACTACCGCAACAAGGCCCCGCGCGCTCAGAAGCTCGCGAACGAGCTGGCGGAGCTCGGCGTCGGCACGCTCGTGGCCGGAGCAGACCTCACCGACGACGCTGCCGTCGCGGACATGCTCGGTGCAGCAAAGGACGTGTTCGGGGGGATCGACATCCTCGTGCTCAACGCGTCCGGCGGCATGGAGGGCGGCATGGCCGAGGACTACGCCCTGAAGCTCAACCGTGACGCCCAGGTCAATGCTCTGACGGCGGCGCTGGATGTTCTGAACCCCGGCGCACGCATCGTCTTCGTCACCAGCCACCAGGCGCACTTCATCCGCACGACGCCCACGATGCCCGAGTACGAGGGCGTGGCGCTGTCCAAGCGCGCAGGTGAAGACGCGCTGCGCGAGCTCATCCCGGCCATCGAGGAGCGCGGCTTCGAGTTCGTCGTGGTCTCCGGCGACATGATCGAGGGCACCATCACCGCGACCCTCCTGGAGCGTGCGAACCCCGGGGCCATCGAGGCACGGCGCGAGTCCGCAGGCAAGCTGCTCAACGTCGCCGAGTTCGCGGCGGAGGTCGCTCGCGCGGCCGTCGAGCCCGTTCCGGCGGACCACACGCGCCTGACGGGCGACGTCAGCGGCTTCGTCGCGGAGTAACCGGCACCGGCACCGGCACGAAGAAGGCGCTGTCACCGTATGGTGACAGCGCCTTCTTCGTCGGCGCGATCAGCCGCGACCGAGGGTGAAGGCCCGAACGATCTGCACGATGCCCATGACGATCAGGGTGATCGCGATCCACAGCACGATCACCTGGAGGCCGATCAGCGGGGAGAACAGCAGGGCGATACCACCGAGGATCGACACGATCGCGTAGAACACTGTCCACCCCTTCGAGGGCGACAGGTTCAGAGACGCGAGCGCTGCTGCACCTTCGAAGATCCACGCGATAGCGATGAAGGTCACCACCATGACGCCGACGATCACGGATGTCGTCGACGGGTTCGCGAACGCCACGATGGCGGCCACGATGAAGAGCACGCCCACCAGAACGTGTCCGATGCGGGACCACACGCCCGCGAGGGGCGCCGTGAAGCCGATCACGGCGTACACGATGCCGGTGAGCAGCGTGTAGAAGGCGAGCACCATCGTCACCGCGACGACGGCACTTCCAGGCCAGACGAGCATGATGATGCCCGTGATCAGAGCCAGAGCGCCGCCGATACCCAGCCACAGGCGGACCCGCTTGGCTGTCGACTGCACGCGGTCGGAGAGAGTGTTGTCAGACATGTTGCGTCCTTTCCGGGAGTAGGACGAACGTTACACTCTCAGCGGAAACTCAGGCACGGCCCGCGCCGTGTTTGTTCGGGCTTGTGCGAACCGGCTGCGCGAGCCGGTCGGCCGGTCAGCGCTTCCGGTAGAGGTTCTGCGTCTGATACTCCGGCTCGCTTGTCACATTCACGCCGAGGCTGCGGAAGATGCCCTCGTCCACCGAACCCAGAATCACCGAGGTGTGTGCTTCGCAGCCCCGCAACCGCGAGAGCTGGTCCAGCGCCGCGCGCGCCGCCGGATTCGTCGTCGCTCCCACCGCGAGTGCGATCAGCACCTCGTCCGTGTGCAGACGCGGGTTCCGGCTGCCGAGATGACGGGTCTTGAGGGCCTGGATGGGCTCGATGGTCTCCGGGGCGAGGAGGGCCTCCTCGTCGTCCAGATCGGCGAGCACCTTGAGCGCGTTCAGCAACACGGCGGAGCTCGCGCCGAGCAGGGGAGAGGTGCGACCGGTCACGATCGTGCCGTCCGGGAGCTCGATCGCTGCGGCCGGGCCGCGTGAACTCTTGGCGAGATCGCGTGTGGGCTGCACCACCGGCCGATCCGTCTGGGAGATACCCAGCTGCCCCATGAGCAGCGCGATCCGATCCGATGCATCGGGGTCCAGCCCCTCGCGGCGCTCGGTGACGAGTGCCTTGAAATGGCGACGGAGCACCTCCTGTCGGCTGGCTTCGCGGCACACCTCGTCGTCGCTGATGCAGTGCCCCGCCATGTTCACGCCCATATCGGTGGGGGAGCGGTACGGCGAGGAGCCGGTGAGCTCTTCGAACAGACGGTTCAGAACCGGGAACACCTCGACGTCACGGTTGTAGTTCACGGCCTGCTCGCCGTACGCCGCGAGGTGGAACGGGTCGATCATGTTCACATCGTCAAGATCCGCCGTCGCCGCCTCATAGGCGATGTTGACCGGATGGTTCAGCGGAAGACTCCAGATCGGGAACGTCTCGTATTTCGCGTATCCCGAATTGACGCCGCGGGCGTGGTCATGAAACATCTGCGAGAGGCAGGTCGCCATCTTCCCGGAGCCGGGCCCGGGGCCGGTGACCACCACGACGTCGCGCGACGTCTCGATGTAGTCGTTTCTCCCGAAGCCCTGCTCGCTGAGGATCATGCGGACATCGTTCGGATAGCCCTTGATGAGGTGGTGGCGGTAGACCTTCAGGCCCAGTCGCTCGAGCTTGCGCTTAAACGCGCTGGACGCGCGGTCTCCATCCCCGATCTGGGTGATGACCACGCTGCCGACGAAGAGACCTTTCGCACGGAACTCGTCGATCAGCCGGAGCACATCGGCCTCGTACGAGATGCCGAGATCCGCGCGCACCTTGCTGGAGGCGAGATCCTTCGCGGAGACCGCGATCACGATCTCGACCTCGTCGGCGATCGTCATGAGCATCTCGATCTTGTTGTCCGGCGTGAACCCGGGCAGCACACGAGAGGCGTGGAAGTCATCGAACAGCTTGCCGCCGAATTCGAGGTAGAGCTTTCCGCCGAACTGGGCGCGTCGGGCGTTGATGTGCTCCGACTGCATCCGCAGGTACTCGTCGCGGTCGAATCCGATGGTCTGTGGCACTCGTGGTCTCCTTAATCGCCAGCGAGAAGCCTATCCGGCGCCTGGTCCGAAGCCTCTGAGACACCCCACCGCTGCATCTGGCGGTTCGTGTGGGCGGTTGCTCAGAGACGACTCGTAGGGTCGGTCACATCGGATCGCCGATGATCCTGTCCCGTCGTCGACCCCCAGGAGCCGACCCCATGAAGACATCCGTCAAGGCAGCCCTCATCTCCGTCGGCGTTGTCGTCGTGCTCGTCGTCGCCGCCGTGTTCATCGTGCTGCTGAATCGACCGACTGCACCCACGTCGGCGGAGACGAGCGGCGCGCTGCCGGGCACACGTGCGAACTCGCACGTGATCGATCGGGTGGGGGAGGACGCTCCGACGCTGGTGGAATACCTGGACTTCGAGTGCGAGGCCTGCGCGGCCTTCCATCCGGTGGTCACGGAGCTGCGCGAGCACTATGACGGCCGCATCAACTACGTCGTGCGGTACTTCCCGCTGGCCGGTCATTTCAATTCGATGAACGCGGCACTTGCCGTGGAAGCCGCGGCCCGTCAGGACAAGTTCCTCGAGATGCACGACATGATGTTCGACACGCAGGCGGCCTGGGGTGAGCAGCAGGTATCTGCCGCGGACACGTTCCGCGGCTACGCCGAAGAGCTCGGTCTCGACCTCGCTGCATACGACGCTGCGATCAGCGACCCGGCGACTCGCTCGCGCATCGAAGAGGACGTGAACGACGGCAAGCTGGCGGGCGTTCGCGGAACGCCGACCTTCGTCCTCGACGGCAAGCCGCTGGAACTCACGAAGCTCAGCGATCTGACGGATGCGATCGACGCCGCACTCACACGCTGAATCGCTTCGCGCACGTGCGTGAGCCGATTGCTGGCGCGGCACCACGGCACGGCGATACAGCGATTCGTACCGCCGGCGGGTGCCGTCATTCACCCTCGATGCCAGGCTCAGGGCTGTTCGTCAGCGAAACACGAGCTTACGTGGATCCTGACCACTGAGATCAGAATGACCGATAATGCACATTATGTCAGTTCGCATCATGGCCGCGGGTCTCGTTTCGTCGCCGCGGGCCGCGATCGCCCCTCCCCGTGTGAGGATGTGGGCGTGACCTCTGTCGGAACCCCATCCACTCGGCTGGTCATTCTCCGGGGAGATGCCGCGTCGGGAAAGACAACAACAGCGTTGGCGCTGCGCGGACGACTGAGCTCGAAGGTCGCTCTTATCCACCAGGACTACTTTCGCCGTGAGCTCCTGAGCAATGGACGACAGGCTGCAGCGATCCCGGGACGCCAGTATTCTCATCGTCGGCGCCGCTCGACGAGCGCTGAGTCTCGGACACGACGTGATCCTGGATGGAATCTTCCCTCTGCGAGACTACTCGACGCTGTTCGAGCGTCTGTTCCAGGACCATTGAGGACGGACCCGGATCTACCAGTTCGACGTGGGACTGGAGGAAACCATACGGCGTCACGCTGCACGACCGCTGTCGCAGAAATTCGGCGAGGAGAAGATCCGGGAGTGGTACGACGGGTGGCAGCCCCTCCCCTGGTACGACGAAACGCGCGTCGGCAGAGACGCCTCCACGTCGGATCTCGTGTCAGCGATCCTCTCCGACCTCGGCCTCCACGACTCGCCGTCCCGGCGGATCGAGAGCTAGCTATCCGGTCAGAAGCCTCACGAAGAAGAACGACGCCACGCAGAGCACGCCGACGAGGGTGAGCGCACAACCGAGCACGAACGGGTTCGTGGGTTCCACCGGGTATGACTGCGCGGGTCGCTCCGGATTCACGCACACGACGATCTGCTGGCCGATCGACGGTGGGTTGAGCCGTGGTTGGGAGGTCTTCCCCTCATAGATCTGGCCGTCGGGTCCGGTGTACCGGTAGCTGCTGAGGGCCGAGGAGATCTGGCCTTGACCCGCGTCACCGGATGGGAAGGCGTCCGCGACCTCCCGATGACCCACGACGACGGCCGTGACCTGGGGCCAGGTGCGCATGGCTCGGGCCCGGCGGCGGTACGACCGGAACCCGAATGCGGTCACCGTCACCATGATCAGCACGAACGCCGCCCAGCAACCCCACACCACGGTCTGTACGGTCATCGTTTCGTCACTCCTCCCCGTCCATCCCCCGGAGCCGCCGCCCCTCTCCCCCGTCGCAGCGCGCCAAGGAGAGTCCGGTCGGCGGCGGACCGCCGAGCAGCGACGATTCGCAGCGCGATGCTGGCGAAAAAGAGCAGCGCTGCAACGCACGCCATGCCAACGAAGACATCACGCTCCACGCTGTCGCCCGCGCGCCCGATGCTCGCGGCTCCCCCGATGATGAAGAACACGCCGAGCAACATCATGGGTGTCAGCAAGCGCATCCACCACGCACCGAGCGACACCGAGAAGAACTCGATGAACGGCGTCGGCAAGCCGCGGTGGGATGCGCCGGCCTCGGTGAGCCACGCGTGCGCGAGAGTTCGTCCCCGCCGGGTTCGCCGGTCCTGAAGGATCCCGGTGACGAGGCGCAGCGCCACCCACAGCCCGATGAGCGCCAGGTACGTCGTCATCACCGGGGCCGGGCTCTGCAGCCAGGCGGAGAGGAGGAACACGGCCACGGCTGCCCAGCCGACGACCCGCGTGACGATGCGAATGGTCCGTACGGGACCCGGCTGTCCGAGCCCCGCGGCCTCGAGCCGTGCGCGCGCCGCGGCGTCGTCTGCGGCCCACGCTGCACGCCGTCGCTCACGTTCCTGCGGGTCGAGGGTGGTTCCCGGTGTCGCAGCGGACGCCTGTTGGAGCGCCTCAAGATCGCCCGGATACGGGACATCGGGCCGAAGCGCCTGCAGGCGCAGCACTTCCTCGTAACTGAGCATGCCGTCGCGGGCACGGGCGGCGGTCGTCATCGAGGCGATGTCGCCCCGGACCGCGCGGCCGGGACGCACGGGCCGGGCGCCGGGGTTGCGGGACACGTAGTCCTGCATGATCGCCCAGGCGTACACGGCCCGCTGCTGGCGGGATTGCGCGACGAAACTCACCACCAGCCAGATCAGCAGGAGCAGGAAGACGACTCCCACCAGCAGAACGATCGCACCCTCACCGGCACCGGTCGAACTGGTCGAGTCCGGGTTCCCGCTGTCGATCAGGATGTAGATCCCGCCCGCGAGACCGAGGATCGCGAGCACCGCGGAGAACGCGAATTGCGTGATCCAGTAGCCGAGACCGGAGTACTTCGGTGAACCTGGCATCTGTCGATTCTCCCCCACCCGAACCGCCTCAGAGTTGCGGGGGCGTGATGTGCACAGCCACGTAGCGTCGCGGGTCCTGGTCCCAGGTGCACGACATCTCGAGCCAGAGGTCGAGACCGGTGGCAGTGCCCACGGGGGTGTTGTAGCCGAGGGAGGTGCAGGTCGATGCCGGATCAGCCGCGTACGCTGCGACCCATTCGGTGAGACCTTCGCTCTCGATGCCCGCGGTCGATGCGTGTTCGCGCACGAATGAGAGGAACTGCTCGTCGTCCGAGGCGCTCACCGTCAGCCACAGCTCATCGATCTCCTCGGAGCCCTCGGCGACATACGGCAGGATGCGGTCGCTCGGCACCTCGATGGTGCCGCTGGGTGCGTGGATCGTGACCGCGATCGGATGGGCGGGATCGCTCGCGCTCACGCCGTTCGCGAAATCGCCGGCGCCGGTCAGTCCGACATCCTGCAGGAGGAGCCGGCCACTGCTCCAGTCGAAGCTCGCGCTCCCGGCCCTCCGGATCTGTTCCGCCCCGGCGTCGCTCAGCGAAGAGTTGCCGGCGGCTCCTTCCACTGCTCCCGTCGGGCCGACCGTCGAAACGCTCCAGCCGATGCAGCCGGTCAAGCTCAGCATCATCGTGGTCACGAGAAGGCCTCCGCCGACCAGGGCGGCTAATCGAGAGGTCCCACGAGTTCTCACCGTCCGATCCTACGGGCAAGCCCGAACTCCTCCGGGAAGCCGGGGCCCTGCGCCGGGGTGTCACGGACGCGGCGCGGGATCAACCGTGTCGTACGCGTCGTGCTGCCCGCTGTGCCACTCCCCCGTGACCGTCGACGATCGCATCACTTCCAGCACGAGACCTTGCAGCGCGTCGATCCGACGCTCACTCGGGATCCCCCTCACCCGGGGCGAATCAGTTCGCGCTTTCGCTTTCCCGGCTGCGTGCTCGGGCGCGGGGCAACACTGTCGGAGAATGGTGGCATGACCGCCCCCATCCCCACCGTGTTGTTCGTCTGCGTCCACAACGCGGGACGTTCGCAGATGGCCGCGGGCTACCTGCAGCATGTGGCGGCCGGCCGCGTCGACGTCCGCTCGGCAGGCTCCAAGCCGAAGGACAGCATCAACCCGGTCGCCGTGGTCGCCATGGCGGAAGTCGGCATCGACATCACGACCGGTGCCCCCAAACTGCTCACCGTCGACGCCGTGCAGCAGGCGGATGTCGTGATCACCATGGGGTGCGGCGACGCCTGCCCCATCTTCCCTGGAAAGCGCTACGAGGACTGGGAACTGGATGATCCAGCCGGGCAGGGCATCGAGGCCGTCCGCGCGATCCGCGACGACATCCGCGCGCGCGTCGTCGCCCTCCTGAGCGAACTCACCAGCGCCTAGTGTCCTGCGCCCGACGTTCGTTTGCCGTTTCGACCTGAGCAAATCCGCACCATCTCGCGGATCTCAGCCGCGGCGTGCAGCAGCGAATGAGCGGATCGCGACACTGACTCCGCCGCTACCGCAGCACGGGATGCGGCGCTGTCAGCGGGCGAAGACGAGCTGCCAGGCGAAGCCGATGCGATTGAACGGCTCGCGCCCGCTCAGTTCGAGTTCGAGGGCGAGGAGGTCGTCGAAGTAAGACTCGTCGTGCTTCGGGAGGTCGTCGACCAGAAGGTCGTTGGCGATGCGGTTGCCGTAGTGCCCCACCTGCACGAGCCCGGCCGCGCGCGCTTCATCGCTGATGCGATCCGCCTCGACCTTCCGGACCTCCGTGTTGAAGGTGTGCACCGCGAGGGTATCGGCCTGAAGCTCGGCCATCGCGGCTGCCGGACCGTCGCTCACCACCGTTCGCAGCACGCGGCCCGCCGGATTCACGTCCATCACCGACAGGCGTCCGCCACGACGGACTCGTCGGGCCAACGCGGGGATGTCACCACCATCGGCGGGCCGGTATCGCAGCACGAAGTGGCAGAGCACGAGGTCCCACTCCCCCTCCGGTAGGTCGTCCAGTCCGCCGCGGATGGTCGAAATGGTGGTGGCCTCCGCGCGAGCGCGCCGTTGCGCCTCGGCGAGCCAGGACTCGGACGGATCGACGATCGTCACGTCGTGTCCCGCGCGTGCGAGCGGCAGCGCGTCCATTCCGTCGCCCCCACCAACGTCGAGGACTCGCAGGCCCGCGCCGAGCGTGCTCGCCTCCCGCCGGAGGATCTCGGCCACGACCGCGTAGCGGATCCGCGCCCACGGCGTGCGCGTGTACTGCTGCCACGCCTGCAGCTTCTCGCTGAACGGATCAGTCATGATCTGCCCCGTCCTTCTTGCGCCCGCAACGGGCAGCAAGATCGTGCAATAGGGCGTCCATCTCCGACACGAGCTCTCCCACGGGACGTCGCGCATCGAGCTCACGATCGGCGCGAGCACGCAGCAGCGGCTCGACCTCCGCGACATGCCGGCGGATGAGCGCCTGATCCTCGGCGGATCGCCCGTACGGATTGGTCGTCCGATGCGCCACTCGATGGATCAGGACTTCGACCGGAGCGCTGAGCAGCACGATCTGCTCGAATCGATCAGCGAAGCGGCCCTGATTCTCGACGGTTCCGGACACCACGAGAGCGCCGTCGGTGTCGAGGAGTCGGTCCATGCGGGCTTCGTCCCACGTGCCGTCGGCGAGCGTCCACCCGTCGTAGTCCGTATCCACCGTGCGGTGTCCGCGAGCGGCCAACGCGGCGAGGAGAGTGCTCTTGCCGGTGCCGGACATGCCGGTGACCAGGATGCGGGCGCCGCGCGGCGCGTCGGCCGTGGGCCTCGGATCGTTCGCCACGCCCGTCATGGCAGGGGAAGCCCGGAATCGTCGAAGACGACGCCCTCCGACTCGAGGCGCTCGCGTGCAGCGTGATGGACGACGCCGCGCTTGCGGGGATCGGCTTCCAGCAGGCTCAGGAGCGTCTTGCGTGATGCACCCGGGTGCGCGGCCACCTCGATACGCACGCCCCAGAACCGATCCCGCGCGAAACGGGCAAGGACATCGTCATCCGCATCCGGATTCGCGGCGGCCACCGCTCGGATCGACTGATTGGGGTCGGTGAGGAGGACCTCGAATTCCTCTGCCGTGTGTGCGCCGCTGGCGAGCGCATGGCGCCGCTGTTCGTCCGCGATCTGCTCCGGTGTCTTCCGCTTACCCATGCACGCTCCTTCCCGGCACCACGCTACGCGGTCACCGGGCGAGAGCGTGCAGTGCCCACGTCACGCTCAGCATCAGGAGGGCAAGAAGCGGGAAGAGCCAATCCACGAGCAGAAGGAACGCGAGTCGATTGCGCTGCGTGCTCGGCCTGACCCCGCCGCTTCGAGGATCGGCGATCTCATCGGCGTCTGCGCTACGCACGGTGGCCAGGCTCCCGGCCACACTCAGAGCGACGAGGACCCCGGCCGCTACCAGCAGAATCGGCAGCGCCGGCATCACCAACCACGCATCGGCAGCCGACGACGGCGCCAGGAGCGCGCCGACCGCGCCGGACGCCCCCGCCGCGAGCACGAGGAGGACGGGAAGCCAGCGCTGGCGCATCACGGCGCGCGGGTAGAACGGGAAGGCGAACAACAGGGTCAGCAGCAGCGGGACACACAGCACCAGCAACTGCGGCAGTGACAGCAGGATCGGCTCCCCGGCGAACAGCGCGCTCGCGGCCAGCGAGAACACGATGAATGCGAAGAGTCCGACCACGGGCAGCAGCACGGTGCGCAGGGCCTGCTCGCGCGCGCCACCCACCGGCATGTCGAGCGATGCCGCGTAGGCCCGCGCCGGCCCGAACGCCTCTTCCGCCGACTGCCCGCTGTCCTCGACCAGTTCGCGAACGCTGGCGACCGCGTCACCGATCGCGCGCCCCGGCACGCGGCGCAGCCGCAGCTCGATGATGAACAGCTCGATCCAGGTCTCGTCGTTCTGAGTGGTGCTCATGATTCTTCCCCCGTGTCAGCTCTCGGCTCGGTCATGTAGGCGGCGCTCACCGTGGCGAACTGCAGCCACATGGTTCGGACGCGGTTGAGCTCAGACCGGCCCTCCTCCGTCAGCGCGAAGAACTTCCTCCCTGGCCCCGCATCCCCCGGCCGCCATTCGGCTCGCACCAGCCCCGCCGCCTCGTAGCGGCTCAGCAGCGGATACAGCGTTCCGCCCTTCACCACCCCGAACCCGCTCGCCTCGAGCTGCGTGATGATCGCGTAGCCGTACGACGGTCCGCTCTCCAGGGCGCGCAGGGTGAACGCACCGAGCATGGCCCGGAGCCAGTCGCTCGGCCACGGCGCGGACCGAGCGGAGTCGGACGAGGAGGGTGCCACCATGACTAGATTGTCTGTCTAACTAGTCAAGATTGCAACCTACAGGTCAGTGCGACTCCCCGGGGCGGCTCAGCATCCCGGCGCGCGGCGCCGCCAACGATGCGCCGGCCACATGTCGACAGGCCACCAGGTTCTGTGCACTCGGGGCGACGCTTCCGCGCTCCAGCACATCGATCAACGCCGACACGCCCTGGCGTCCCAGCTCTTCGCCGGGAACGGCCCAGACATCCAGCCGCGGATCAATCATCGACGCGATCTCCACCGTGGAGTCGATGAGGCCGACGGAGACGTCCTCCGGAACATGTGCGCCGAGGGCGCGCAGACCGGCGACGAATCCGGCGGCGAGCAGCTCGTCGTGCACCAGCACAGCGGTCACGGCCCCATGCTGCGCCACCAGCCGGCCCGCGGCCGCGAACCCGGCGTCAGCCGTACGCGCAGCCCCGAATGCGGCGGTGCGCATGCCCAGCTCCTGCCCCGTCCGCTCGAACGCGGCCCGCACGCGCAGCGGCGGGGCGTAGCCGCCGTGATCATCCGGATCCGTCACGGTGTCCAGCAGCAGCACATCGCGGTGTCCCAGTGCGCTCAGCCGGGCGAGCGCGTCGGCGACGGTCGCGTCGAAGTCGATGTCGACGTAGGCGAGGCCCGACACGTCGTCCGTCCTCCCGACCAGTGCGAACGGCACACCGTTCGAGCGCAGGAAGTCGACACGCGGGTCCTGGGCCCACACCTCCATCACGACCAGGCCCTCGATGAGACCCGCACCCGTCAACTCGCCGAGCTCGGCATCCGACCCCACGGTCGGCGAGACCACGAGGGTGTAGCCCTGCGCCTGGGCCTGCGCGGCCGCGCTCGTGAAGAACTGGAATGCGGACCCCTGAACGGCACGCTCGCCCGTCGGGTAGAGGAGGCCGATGACGCGGGTGCGCCGCGAGGCGAGCGCACGGGCTATCACGTTGCGGCGGTATCCGGCTTGCGCCATCGCGGCCTCCACGCGCTGACGAGTCTCTTCCGAGACCGGCTTCGAGCCATTGATCACGAACGAGACCGTCGCTACCGACACCCCGGCAAGGCGCGCGACGTCGCGCATGGTGACTGCGTTGTTTGCCATGATCTCCCCCGCCTCGAACCTGCGGCTGCGTGGACCGCTCCCCCATCATGCCCTACTAAACGGCATGACCGTAAACCGTTTAACTCAGGGTTGACAATAGCGGCCATCTTGGTCACACTCATTAGCAACGGGGCCGGTTAACCGGTTTACCGTCTTCCGAGTATTGGCAAAGGAGCCCGTGATGAAGAAGTCCACAGCAATCGCATCCGCCGCGATTCTCGCCCTCCCACTCGCCCTGGCGAGCTGCAGCGGGAGCACCCCGAGCAGCGGCGGGGATGGCGACACCATCACGGTGATGGACTACTACAACAACGAGCCGGACAAGACCATGATCGGTGAGGCCATCGACGAGTGCGCTGCGACCATCGGGATCACCGTGAAGCGCACCACGGTGCCGGGCAAGGACCTCATCCAGAAGGTGCTCCAGCAGGCGTCGAGCAAGACGCTGCCCGACGTCCTGATGCTGGACAACCCCGACGTCCAGCAGATCGCCGCCACCGGCGGCCTCACCCCGTTCGGCCAGCTCGGACTCGATGGTTCCGGATCCGCTCAGGGCATGATCGATGCCGGCACCTACGAGGGCGAGCTGTACGGGCTGGCACCCACGGCGAACACGCTCGGGCTCTTCTACAACAAGAAGCTCCTCGCCGAGAAGGGCATCACTCCGCCGGCCACCTGGGACGAACTGAAGTCCGCGGCGGCGGCACTCACCTCCGGCGACCAGTACGGCGTCGCCTTCTCCGCGATCGCGACCTACGAGGGCTCCTGGCAGTTCCTCCCGTTCATGTGGACCAACGGCGGCGACGAGACCGATCTCACCTCGCCGGAGGTCGCCGAGGCACTCCAGCTCTGGGTCGACCTCGTGAAGTCCGGTTCCGCATCCGACGGGGTGATCAACTGGTCCCAGAGCGACGTGAAGGACCAGTTCCTCGCGGGCAAGGCGGCCATGATGATCAACGGCCCCTGGCAGATCCCCGCGCTCGACGCCGATGCCTCCATCGAGTGGGGAAGCGTTCAGGTCCCGGTCAACAAGGCGGGTCAGACCCCGGTTGCCCCGCTGGGTGGCGAACTGTGGACCATCCCGCAGACCGGTGACAAAGCGAAGCAGGCGAACGCGGCCCAGCTCGTCGAGTGCCTGACCTCGGACGACACCGAGATGAAGCTGGCTACCCAGCGCTTCACCGTGCCCGTGCGCACCAGCCTCGCCGGAGACTACGTCGCCGAGATGCCGTCGATGGAGGCGTTCGTCAAGCAGGTCGAGAACGCCCGTTCGCGTACGGGCGAGCTGGGCGAGGAATGGCCGAAGGCCGCGACCCAGATCTACACCGCGATCCAGCTCGCGCTCACCGGGCAGGCGACGGCCGAGGACGCGTTCGCTCAGGCCGCGGCGGGTTGACCCGATGACCGCGGTCACTCTGCGCGCCCCGGCGCGCTCGGATGCACAGCGGCGACGCGGCGGGCTTCGAGGTGAGCGCCTGACTCAACTCCTGTTCATCGCGCCGGCTGTCCTCTTCCTCGTGCTGTTCTTCGGCTACCCGGTGGTCAAGAACGTCACGATGAGTTTCCAGGACTACACGCAGAAGACGTTCTTCACCGGCGAGGCACCCTGGGTGGGGCTGGCCAACTACGCGACCGCCACGTCCAGCCAGCTGTTCGTGCCGGCGCTGTGGAACACCCTGCTGTTCACGGCGGGCTCGATCGCGGGACAGCTGATCATCGGGCTCGCGCTGGCGTCGTTCTTCACGAAGCGATTCCCGCTGTCAGGACTGTTGCGCTCGCTCCTGCTGCTTCCCTGGCTACTCCCGCTGATCGTCTCCAGCGCGGTGTGGCGATCGATCCTGGACAAGGACAGCGGAGTGCTCAACCAGTTCCTCATGTCGCTCGGCCTTCAGGCGGTGCCCTGGCTCACCAGCACGCAATTCGCACTGATCGCGGTGATCATGGTGAACATCTGGATCGGCATCCCGTTCAACGTAACGATCCTCTATGGCGGGCTGCAGGACATCCCCGGAGAGCTCTACGAGGCGGCAGCTCTCGATGGCGCGACGAAGTGGAAGGCGTTCTGGCACATCACACTGCCGAACCTTCGTCCCGTGCTCAGCGTCGTGCTGGTGCTCGGCGTGGTCTACACGATCAAGGTCCTGGACATCATCCTGGGCCTGACCAACGGCGGCCCCGCCAATGCGACTCAGACGATCGCCGTCCGCTCCTACCAGGAGACGTTCGTCAACTTCGACTTCGGGCTGGGTGCGGCGTTCAGCAACATCCTGATCGTCATCTCTCTCGTGTTCGCCATCATCTACCTCCGGGCATCTCGGCGCCCGGTGGACGAATGAGGAGGTCGTGATGTCCGTCATGTCTTCAGCGACCTCGCGGGTGGTGCTACCGAAGGCGCACCACCGGAGGGCGCCGCGATCCGCGCGCACGTGGGTCTACACCGCCGTCGGCATCGTGATCCTCGCGGTGATGCTGTTCCCGGTCTACTGGATGATCAACATGTCGTTCCAGCCGTCGGGCAACACCCTCAACAGCGAGTTCTTCCCGACGCAGCCGAGCCTGGACGGCTATGCCATCGCCATCCGGGATCAGGGCGTGAATCTGCTGACGAGCCTGGTGATCTCACTCGGAGTGGTCGTGGTGAGCCTGGCGATCGCCGCACCGGCAGCCTATGCGCTGGCACAGTTCCGCGGTCGATGGGTGGACGGCGTGCTGCTGGCGATCCTGATCTCACAGATGATCCCGCACATCGTGATCGCGAACGCGCTCTATACCGCGTACAACGATCTCGACATGCTCAACTCGATCGCCGGGCTGATCCTGGCCGACTCCACCACGGCGATCCCCTTCGCGATCCTCATTCTGCGTACGGCGATGGCTGCGGTTCCCGTCTCGATCGTCGAGGCCGCCCGGGTGGATGGCGCCGGCCTCTGGCGGGCGTTCGCGGCGATCGTGCTCCCCGTCGCGCGCAACGGCGTGATCACCGCGGCCCTCTTCTCGTTCCTGTTCTCGTGGAGCGACTTCTTGTTCGCCCTCACGCTGACCACCACCGAGGAGGTGCGTCCGGTCACACTGGGCATCTACACCTACCTCGGCACCCAGGTGGCGAACTGGGGTGCGGTGATGGCGACCGCCGTGCTGTCCTCCATCCCCGCCATCCTCCTCCTCGTCCTCGCCCAGAAGTTCGTCGCCGCCGGTGCCGCCGGCGGTGCCGTGAAGTGAAAGAGAAAGACCCGACATGACTGACAACATCCGACCCATCCGCGTCCTCGTCTGGGGCGAGAACCGCCACGAACAGCTGGAACCCGACGTCGCAGAGCGCTATCCCGACGGCATGCACGGTGCGGTCGCCGCCGGCATCCGCGAAAACCTCGGGGACGGCGCGACCGTGACCACCGTCACCTTGGACGATCCGGAACACGGCCTCAGGGAGGACGTGCTCGCCGCCACGGACGTACTGGTGTGGTGGGGCCACGCCGCACACGCGGAAGTGGCCGACGAGGTGGTCGATCGCGTCCATCGACACGTGCTGGAGGGCATGGGGCTGGTGGTGCTGCACTCGGGACACTGGTCGAAGATCTTCCAGAAACTCATGGGCACCACATGCACCCTGCGCTGGCGTTCCAAGCACGACCGGGAGATCGTCTGGACAGTGGACCCGACCCATCCCATCGCCCAGGGCGTGCCGCACCCGTTCATCATCCCGGAGCAGGAGATGTACGGCGAGTTCTTCGACGTGCCGGCACCCGACGAACTGGTGTTCCTGTCCACGTTCTCCGGGGGCGAGGTGTTCCGCAGCGGAATGACCTACCGGCGCGGGTACGGGAAGATCTTCTACTTCTCCCCCGGCGACCAGGACTACCCGGTGTACTTCCATGAGCACGTGCGCCGCGTGATCGCCAACGGCGTGCAATGGGCACAGACGCTGCGCCCCGAGCGCGAGATCCCGGTGCTGCTGCGGTACGAGACCGAGGACTTCTGGAACGGACAGGGCTACCGCGGAGCGATGGCGCGATGACCCCCCGCCCTCTCCGCCTTGTTCAGGTCGGGGCCGGCGCGATGGGACGCGCGTGGCTGCGGACCATCACCGAGAGCCCCGACGTCGAGCTGGTGGCACTCGTCGATCTGAACGCTTCTGCCGCCACCCAGGCCGCCGCAGATCATGGCATCAGCGGCATCGTCATCACGGACTCTCTGGAGGACGCCATCCGGCGCACCGCACCCGAGGCCGTCGTGGACGTGACGGTTCCCGTGGCGCACTCCGAGGTCAACATCACGGCAATGCGTGCGGGACTGCCCGTGCTGTGCGAGAAGCCGATCGCCCCCACGGTGGCGGACGCGCGGCAACAGGCGCGCGTGGCGAGAGAGACCGGCCGGCTCCTGATGACGAGCCAGTCGCGGCGGTACTACCGGGCGTTGGCCCGCTTCCGCGAGCAGATCCGCGCCCTCGGCCCGGTGGGTGCCGTGTCCACGCGCTTCTTCAAGGCCCCGCACTTCGGTGGGTTTCGTGAGGAGATGCGCCACGTCCTCCTCGTCGACATGGCCATCCATGCTTTCGATGCCGTCCGCTACCTGACCGGACGTGACCCGGTCGCCGTGGTCTGCCGCGAGTCGAACCCGCCCTGGAGCTGGTTCGCGCACGGCGCCAACGCCGTCGCGGTGTTCGAGTTCGCCGACGGCAGCACGTACACGTACGACGGCAGCTGGTGCGCCCCCGGCGACGAGACGAGCTGGAACGGCGACTGGTTCGTGAGCGGCGAGCACGGCACGGCTCGCTGGGACGGTGCGGGCGACCCAGTGCTGACCGGCCCGCCCGAACCCGCGCATGTCGCAGGCAGCGAGCGGGAGGAGATCGCGGGCGCACTGGAGGACTTCGTCGATGCCGTGCGCACCGGACGGACGCCGGACACCGAGGTGCACGCGAACATCGTCAGCCTCGCAATGGTGGAGGCCGCCGTGCTCTCCGCTGAAGAGGGACGGCGGGTGCTTCTCGCCGAGGTGCTGGAGCGATGAGCCGCGCCGGCGGGCCGTCGCCGCGCGCGATCGTGTCGACGGCCCGCCGACGCTCCCCCACAATTCCCCGGAAAAGCCGGTAAAGTCGGCTGGTGACGTCTGACACCCCCACGACCGAATCCGCGCCCGACACCGAGGGCGAGATCCTTCCGACCTTCGCCGACCTCGGCATCGACGGCCCCGTCCTTCATGCCATCCGCGATCTGGGCTACGAGCGCCCCTCACAGATCCAGGCGGCCACCATTCCGGTGCTGCTGGAGGGTCACGATGTCGTCGGCATGGCCCAGACGGGCACGGGCAAGACCGCAGCATTCGCCCTGCCGGCACTGCAGAAGCTGGATCCTGCACAGAAGACCCCGCAGATCCTGGTGCTCGCCCCCACGCGCGAGCTCGCACTGCAGGTGGCGGAGGCGTTCGAGAGCTACGCTGCGCGGATGAAGGGCGTGCACGTCCTCGCCGTCTACGGCGGCCAGGGGTACGGTGTACAGCTGTCCGCCCTTCGTCGCGGGGTACAGGTGGTCGTCGGCACGCCGGGCCGGGTCATGGACCACCTCGCCAAGGGCACGCTCGATCTGTCCGAGCTTCGCTACCTCGTGCTCGACGAGGCGGACGAGATGCTCAAAATGGGCTTCGCGGAGGACGTGGAGACGATCCTCGCAGAAACGCCGGACACCAAGCAGGTCGCGCTGTTCTCCGCGACGATGCCCCCGCAGATCCGCCGCATGTCGCAGAAGTACCTGCACGAGCCGCGTGAGATCACCATCGCTGGCAAGACGACCACGAACACCAACATCACCCAGCGCTACCTGATCACCTCGTGGCAGCGGAAGGTGGATGCACTGACCCGCATCCTCGAAGTCGAGAACTTCGACGCGATGATCATCTTCGTGCGCACCAAGAGCGAGACCGAGGGGCTGGCCGAGAAGCTGCGCGCCCGCGGCTACAGCGCCGCCGCGATCAGCGGTGACGTCACGCAGATCCAGCGTGAGAAGACCGTGAATCAGCTGAAGTCGGGCAAGCTCGACATCCTCGTGGCCACCGATGTCGCCGCGCGCGGTCTGGACGTGGAGCGCATCAGCCACGTGGTCAACTACGACATCCCGACCGACACCGAGTCCTACGTGCACCGCATCGGCCGGACCGGCCGCGCCGGTCGCACGGGTGACGCCATCAGCTTCGTGACGCCACGCGAGCGCTACCTGCTCGCGCACATCGAGCGCGCCACGCGCCAGGCACCCACTCAGATGCAGCTGCCCGGACTGGCGGAGATCAACTCCACGCGACTGGAGCGCTTCGACGACTCCATCACAGCCGCCCTGGAGGACGCCGGTCGAGTCGAGCGGTTCCGCGACATCATCGCTCACTACGTGCGCAACCATGACGTCCCCGAAGTGGACGTGGCCGCAGCTCTCGCGATCGTGGCACAGGGCGAGACGCCCCTGTTGCTGGACGAGGACGAGGACCGCGCGTTCCAGGACGAGCTCGCCTCGCTGGAGCGGGGCAAGCAGCGGGCGCCCCGTGATGGTGGCGACCGCGGCACGCGCGAGCCGCGCCGTTCGCGGGACGCCGCCGACTACGCCTCGTACCGCATCGAAGTGGGACGACGCCACCGTGTCGAGCCGCGTCAGATCGTCGGCGCACTCGCGAACGAGGGCGGCCTGCGCCGCGATGACTTCGGCGCGATCAACATCCGTCCGGATTTCTCCATCGTGCAGCTGCCGGCGAACCTCTCCCCCGACGTGCTCGACAAACTTCGCGACACCCGCATCTCGGGCCGCCTGATCGAGATCAAGCCGGACCGTGGAGCGCCCGGTCGTCGGCGCAACGACGACGGTGACGACCGCCGGGGCGGCTACCGTGACCGCGACGACCGCCGTGGCGGCCGCAGCGACCGTCACGACGACCGCGGTTACGGCGATCGCAAGCCGCGTCACCGCCGCGATTGAGATCTGACCGATGCCGTACCCCAGCTTCGATCCGTCGACGTTCAGCGGATCACCGGCTTCCGGGCCGGCCCGGGCTGCAGGTGCGGCATCGTCGTTCGGCGCGCCCGCGGATTCGTCCCCGCGGAGAACCTTCGACCCCGCCCGGGGATTCGGCGGTGGTCGTTCGACGTTCGCCGGCACCGCTGACGCGTACGCGGCCCATCGTGCTCCGCTGCCCGAGGATGTCGTTTCCTACCTGCGTGCGCTGCTGCCGTCGGGGCGCCGGGGCCGGCTCCTGGACGTGGGGACGGGTACCGGGGCCGCCCTGCTGCCTCTCCTGCCCGCCGTCTCGTCGGCCATCGGCATCGATCCCGATGCGCACCTGCTCGATCGCACGGCGGCGACGCTTTCCGGCGGTGCGAGCGGCGCCGACGTGGAGTTACGCGCGCAGCCTGCCGAGGCGTTCACGGTGCCGGCCGGCTGGCAGGCAGACCTCGTGACCGTCTGTCGCGCATTCCACTGGTTCGACCGTCCCGCCTTCCTGGAGCGGGTGACGCCCGTGATGAACGCCGGTGCGAGCCTGGCGGTGCTCAGTGACTGCAGCGTGTGGTCGGACGACCAGCCATGGAAGTCCGCCGTGATCGGCGTCATCACGGAGTTCCTGGGCCCGCGGCGCCGCGCCGGGGACGGCTTCTACGAGCCACCCGCCCGTCCCTTCGTCGAGGACATCCGCGCAAGCGGACTGCAGAACGTCGTGACTGTGGAGTTCCCCTTCCGGCGCACGCTGACCGTCGAGGACATCCTCGGCGAGCTACGCTCGTCCTCCTTCGCCTCCCGCGCGGTGCTCGGACGAGCTCACACGCGCTTCGAGTCCCGGCTCCGCGAAGCGCTCGCCCCCGTCGCGCGCGCGGACGGAAGGCTGGTGGACGACAACGTGTTCACCGTGATCGTCGCAGAGCGCCCGTGAGCGAGGAACGAACAGCGCTGATCGTCGAGATCCCGGACGCACGCCGGCTCGCTTCTCTGCCGGGCGCTTTCTCGGAGGGCCGCCGGCTGGGAGTGCCGCCCCACCTCACTCTGCTCACCCCCTTCGTGCCACGGGATCGGTGGGCACCGCCCATGCTGCCGCGGCTTCGTGACCTGCTCGCGTCCACATCGCCGTTCGCGGCTCGGTTCTCACGCATTGAACGGTTCCCGGACGGCACGCAGTGGCTAGCACCGGATGATCCGGCCCCGTTCGTGCGCCTGATCACACGGATCGTCGCCGCGTTCCCGGATTTCCCTCCCTACGGCGGCATCCATGACGGCATCACTGCGCACCTCACGATCGGCGAGGTCGATCCCCTCGCGGCAACCGCCCTCGGCCCCTTCCTTGCGAGCGTGCGCGAGGTCGTGCTGGGCTCCTACACATCCGACGCGGGTTCATGGCGGGAGCATCACCGAATCCCGCTAGCGCATCCCGGGACTCGGCTCTTCTGACGCTCTCTGCGTTGCGCCACGCGCGGGAACGGCGCGATGGCCGTGCAAATGCGGGCGCGGGCATAATCGATCTATGCCGAAGATTTCCGCCGCGACCGTCGCCGAGCACCGCACCGCGCAGCACGCGGCGCTGCTCGCGGCGGCCGAGGAGCTGCTGCTGAGCGACGGGATCGACGCTGTCACGCCCAGCGCGGTCACGTCGCGGGCCGGCCTTGCGCGTTCGACCTTCTACGAGTACTTCCCTTCGAAGGACGACCTTCTGGTGGCTCTCGCGCGAGAGGCGTTCGAGTTGTGGACGAAGGAGCTGGCACAGTCCGTCGCCCTCGCCGAGCCCGGCCGTGAGCAGCTGCGTGCCTACATCGCCGCCACGATCCGTCTCGCAGCCGATGGCAGGCACGACCTCGCCACAGTGCTGCGCGGAGTATCGCTCTCCCCCAAGTCCCAGGCGGACATCGTCGCACTGCACACCGCGTTGGATGACCCCCTCGGCGAGATCCTGCGCGAGCTGGTCGGCCCGCAAGCCCGCACCGCAGCACCGCTGATTCACGGCCTGCTCGGCAGCGCGATGAAGCTGGCCACGGCCGGACGACCGGCACCGGAGGTCACCGAGATCGCGACCCGCATGGTGCTCGACGGCATCGGCGTCGCGCCCGCGTCCTGAGCCAGCTGTTTTCCCGACACAGTGTCGGATAAACTGCCGACATGGACATCCTCATGAACATTCTGCTGGCCCTGCACATCATCGGCGTCGCCAGCCTTCTCGGCGGCATGCTCGTGCAGATGAAGAAGATGAAGACCGGCGAGACAACGATCCTGCCGGCGATCATGCACGGCGCCTGGACCATGCTCGCCACCGGACTGATCATGGTGGGCATCGCCGAGATGCAGTGGAAGCCGGGTGCGGAGTTCCACATCTGGCTCGCGATCAAGGTCGTGATCCTGCTCGTGATCGTCGTCATCGCGCTGATGAACCGCAAGAAGGCGAAGCTCGCCGGCTGGGTGCTTCCCGCGCTGATGGCTCTGACGGTGCTCAACATCTTCGTCGCCGTCTTCCGCCCCACCGGCAGCTGAGTCCCAACCGCATCGCACTCTCACCGGCGGCTGAGGCCGACTGGCAACGGAAGTCCTACGCGGTGGAGCCCTTCCGGGACGCGGGCGGACGATCATTCCGGCGGCTCCGCTCGCCCTCAGGCGGCGCGAGCGGCCGCTGCGAGCAGGGCGCGCGCCGCCGTGATCGCCGGCTCGGTTCCCTGCTTCCAGACGGCACCGAGCTGGCGGCGGAACTCCGTGCCTTCGACCGCAACCCGCACAAGCCGCCGCTCGTCGACATATCGCTTCGCCGGAAGTGTGCTGATGACCGCCGGCGCCACATCGGCTGCGGCCGACTCCAGCACGGCGGTGTTGTTGGACAGCTCCACCGCGGGTGCCGCGATCGCCTCGTCGGTCACACCGTGCGAGCGAAGAGCGGATCGCATGACCGCCCGGCAGCCCGAGCCGGCTTCGCGAGTCGCCAGCGGCGTCTGCGCCAGAGTCCAAGCCCTGATCGAGGCACGACGCACCCAGGGGTGACGCGGCGACACGTAGACACCCAGCTCGTCATTGGCCAGAAACCGATAGGACAGGCCGCGTGGCGGCTCATCCCCCTCGACGAATCCGAGGTCCACCGCTCCCTCAGACACCAGGCGGATGACATCGCGCGTGTTCGTCGTGATGGCCCGCACGTCGCGGGCGTCGTGCCCCTGCCGGACGAAGGTGCTGATCCATCGAGGCAGGAAGTACTCCGCGATGGTCATGCTCGACGCGACGCGCACGCTGCGATCCGTGGCCGCGAAATCCGTCAGCGAACGGTCGAGGGACTGCGCGGCCTGCAACAGCGGTCCCGCAAGGTCCAGAAGTCGTCTCCCGGCCGGAGTGAGTTCGGAAGCGCGCGACCCGCGCACGACCAGTTGAGAACCGAGACGCTGCTCGAGCCGTCGCAGGCGCATGGAGGCGGCTTGCTGGGAGATCGCGAGTTCGTCAGCGGCGAGGCTGATCGACCGCGTACGGGCGATCGTGGCGAGCAGGTCCAGCGTCCGCAGGTCCGGAAGGTCATCGCTCAACACGAGCCGAGTCTACGCACAACCTGACGTTGTGGCATCACCACCAGGTCGTCGTTCTGGTGGAGGATCGCCGTTTCTACGCTGAGAACTGGGCGCACGAGACACGCTGCGCCACTGATCAGAGGAGCCATCATGGCCAAAGTTCTCATCGTCCTCTACCCCGACCCGGTGAGCGGCTATCCGCCCGAGTACGCCCGGGACAGCATCCCCGCGATCTCCTCGTACCCCGGCGGAGCATCGCTTCCGTCGCCGAAGTCGATCGATTTCGTCCCCGGCCAGCTCCTCGGTTCGGTGTCCGGTGGCCTCGGGCTCGTCGAGTGGCTGAGGTCGGAAGGCCACCAGGTCGTCGTGACGAGCGACAAGGAAGGACCCGACTCCGTCTTCCAGCGTGAGCTGCCCGACACTGACATCGTCATCTCCCAGCCGTTCTGGCCGGCATACCTCACCGCCGAGCTGATGGATCGCGCCGAAAAGCTCCAGCTGGTGATCACCGCGGGAATCGGTTCGGACCACACAGACCTCAACGCCGCCAACGCCCGCGACATCACCGTGGCGGAGGTCACGTACAGCAACAGCATCAGCGTCGCGGAGCACACGGTCATGCAGGTGCTGGTGCTGGTGCGGGACTTCGTGACCCAGCACCAGATCTCTGTGGACGGCGGATGGAACATCGCAGACGCGGTATCGCGCTCCTACGATGTCGAGGGCATGCGGGTCGGCGTGTTCGGAGCGGGCCGCATCGGGCGGGCGGTGATGGAGCGGCTCGCGCCGTTCGGCGTGCGGCTCGCCTACACCGATCGGTTCCGGCTGCCGGCGGAGTACGAGGAGAAGTACTCGCTCACGTACCACGAGAGCATCACGGAGCTCGTCACAGACATCGACATCCTCACCGTTCACGCCCCGCTCACGGATGAGACGCGCGGGCTGCTCGATGACGCGCTGCTGTCCACCATGCCGCGAGGCGCATACATCGTCAACCCCGCGCGCGGGGCCATCGCCGACCGCGACGCGATCGTGCGCGCTCTGGAGAGCGGTCATCTCGCCGGGTACGCCGGCGATGTCTGGACCCCGCAGCCGGCACCGGCCGATCACCCCTGGCGCCGCATGCCCCACAACGCGATGACCACGCACACGTCGGGGACCTCGCTGTCCGGTCAGGCACGCTACGCGGCGGGCACTCGCGAGATCCTGGAATGCTGGTTCGCGGGCGAGCCGATCCGGCCCGAGTACCTCGTCGTGGCCGGCGGCAGCTATCAGGGCGTCGGCGCCCACTCCTACGCCCAGCAGCCGAAACAGCAGTCCTGACGTACCTCTCGTGTCGCGGGTTCCCTGGGGCACCCGCGACACGTACTCGCCGCGCCGCAATCGAGGATCTCCTATGCCCCGCAAGCCCGTCATCGGCATCCTGCAGCCTCGAGACCCGGACCGCACCGCCGAGTTCCGGGTGGCGGCGAGCATCGCCGTCCCGGTGCTGGTCCTGCTGCTCCGAGATCAGCCGCACCTGATCGTCTATGCAGCGTTCGGGGCGTTCACCGGCATGTACGGACGAGGCGCGGCGTGGCCTGAACGCCTGCGCTCACAGCTCGCTGGCGCCGGCCTCATCGCGGTCGGGGCAGGGACCGGCGTGCTGCTGGCGGCCGCGGGCGCTCCGTTCCCGGTTGTGCTTCTCGTCGAGACCGCATACGCCGCAGCGGGATCATGCTGGGCCGACCGCACCTCGCTGAACCCGAGGGGCCCGTTCTTCGGGATCTTCGCCCTCGGCGCCTGTGCGTCCATCACCCCTCCGAATCCTCCGGCGTACGCCATCCTGATCACGACGGGCACGGCGGCTCTCGCACTCGCCGTCACGGCGGTCGATGCGTGGGTGCGCTGCGCCAGAAACGGCGATCAGGCGGTCGGCGGCCGAGCTCCGGCGGTCCCCCGCAGCGCCGGAGCACGCGCGATGGAGTACGCGCTGGTCGTCCTCAGCGCGGGCACCGCCGGCTACGTCCTGGGCTGGGGCCACTCCTACTGGGCGATGGCTTCTGCGGCCGTGCCGCTGGCGGCTGCAGATCTGCCCGGCCGCATCGGGCGAGGACTGCATCGCATCATCGGAACCCTCGCCGGGCTGATCGTCACCGCAGCGGTGCTCGTCGGGACGCCGCCACCAGGCTTCCTCGCGATCGTCGTCATCGTCCTGATCATCCCCACCGAGGCTCTGATGAGCCGTCACTACGCCGCGGCGCTTGTCTTCTTCACCCCAATGATCCTCATCATGACCCAGCTGGCCGCGCCCGTCCCACGCTCTCAGCTGATCGTCGATCGCGCGGCGGAAACCGCGCTGGGCGCGGTCATCGGAATGCTCGTCGTGTGTGCGATCAGCGGCACAGAAGCCCTCCTGCGTCGCGCGACGGCACGTACGCGGGAAAGAAGACCACCCGCCGCGCGGGTGCCTTCGTCAGAAGGCGCTCGCAGCGGCGTACGAACGGTTGCGGGCGGCACGCTCTCCTCGAGGCGCTGAGCGGACGAGCCAGTGGGCTTCTCCGCCGGGAATATCGCAGGATCGCGACTCATCCCGAGCACGTCGAACGCCGAGACCAGCGCGCCTGGCCCTGAGCGGCAGCACAGCGGCCTGCGCGCTCACGGGGTCGGCTCTACGGTGATCCAGTCACCGAACTTCGGGAGGCGGCCGTCGCCGGAGCTGGTGCGCGTCAGACGACGCTTGATCCACGGCAGCACGTGCTCACGGTAGTAGGACGCGTCGCGCAGCGCGGGCGTGGTGTCGACCACGGGGAGGGACCACCATCCATCCGGAACGCGCTCGCCCAGCGCGCGCAGTACGCGGGCGGCCACGCGGTGGTGCCCCCGTGCATTCATGTGCAGGCGGTCTTCGGCCCAGTAGCCCGCGCCGGACAGCTCGCGATCCGGCCAGTTGAGTGCCCGGATCACATCGGGGCGGTGGGCGATGCGGGAGATCACGGCGTCAGAGAGCAGGTCGCCACGGCGCTGGATGAGCGACGACAGCGGCAGGCCGGCCGACGGGTTCGCGCCGGAGAGAATCACCAGCTGAACGCCTTCCTCGTCGCACCGCCGGAGCACCCGGGAGAAGGCGTCGGCGATGTGCTCGACGTCAGTCGCCGGGCGGAGCGTGTCGTTGCCGCCGCCGTTGAACGAGAGGTGCGTCGGCTTGAGCGCCAGCGCCGGTTCGAGCTGCTCTTCCACCACGGGCCACGCCAGCTTGCCGCGGATGGCGAGGTTGGCGTACTCGATTTCCGCGCCGCGGGAACGCGCCCAGCCCTGCGCGACCAGGTCCGCCCAGCCGCGCGGGATGCCGTTCGCATCCTCATCGCCGACTCCCTCCGTGAAGGAATCGCCGATGGCCACGAAACGGATCTGATTCACCGCTCCAGCCTACGACCGTCAGCGGTTGTCGAGTGCGCGACCCCGGAGGTCGCTGAGGCCCCATGTCGCGATCGCCGCGATGGCGAAGAACACGGCGAACACCACGAACAGGATGGGGACGCTCCCCCACCCAAGTACCCACGGCACCACCAGGGGCGCAACAATCGACGCGATTCGGCCCACTCCCGCGGCCCAGCCGGAACCGGTCGCACGCAGCGAGGTGGGGTAGGTCTCGGGTGACACGGCGTACAGCGCACCCCACGCTCCGAGGTTGAAGAACGACAGGAGCATGCCGGCGATGATGATGCCGGTGGGATCGCCCGCTGTCCCGTAGAGCACGGCGGCGACGGCCGAGCCGATGAGGAACACCGAGAGCGTGATGCGGCGGCCCCACACTTCGATCAGCCAGGCGGCGACCGCGTATCCAGGCAGCTGTGCGAGGGTGATGATCAGGGTGAACTCGAACGACTTCACCAGCGTGTACCCCTGGGCCACCAGCAGCGACGGAATCCAGATGAACGCGCCGTAGTAGGAGAAGTTGACGCAGAACCACACGAGCCAGAGCGAGAGCGTGCGGCCGCGGAACTCGGGGGCGAACAGCGCCCGGAGCCGTCCGCGGATGTTCTCCTTCGGGCCCGCCGGCTCCGTCGTCGCCGCCACGGCTGCGGAAGCGGGAACCGTCCGTCCTCGCGCCGACACCTCGAACTGGCGCACGATGAGGTCGGCTTCCGCGTGGCGCCCGCGTGATTCCAGCCAGCGGGCCGACTCCGGTAGCCCCCAACGGACGATGAGCGCATAGACCGCGGGAATCGCGCCCAGCGCGAATGCCCAGCGCCAGCCGTCCGGGGAGCTGGGCACCACGAACACACCGATCACGGCTGCGGCAAGCCAGCCGACCGCCCAGAACGCCTCGAGCAGCACGACGACTCGACCACGGATGCGGGCGGGGGCGAACTCGCTCACATACGTGGACGCCACGGGGAGCTCTGAGCCGAGCCCGAGCCCCACGATGAAGCGCAGCACAAGCAGGAGCGCGAGTCCGCCGACAAGGGCGCTCGCGCCGGTTGCGACGCCGTAGACGAGGAGGGTCAGCGCGAACACCTGACGACGGCCGAACTTGTCGGCGAGGAGGCCGCCCAGACTCGCGCCGACGGCCATGCCGACGAAGCCCACCGAGCTGATCAGGCCCAGCTCTTCTTTGCCGAGCTGCCACTGGGCGCCGAGCGCGGCGATGATGAACGAGATCAGTCCCACGTCCATCGCGTCCAGAGCCCATCCCAGCCCCGATCCCGTGAGGACCCGGCCGAGCTTGGGGGTGAACGGGAGCCGATCGAGACGCGTCGCGACGTCGTCCTCGCGGGGGGCTGAGGTCATTCGCTCATCGTATCGGGCCGCCGGCGAGCTCTTCGACCGCCGGCGGCCCGTATGACGTTGCGCGACTCAGTCGGCCAGAAGCGCCCGCACCCGGGGAATGACCTCCGTGCCGTATAGCTCGATGCTGGTCATCAGGTGCTCGTGGGGCGTGGTCCCCGACGCGAACTTCATGTCGAATCGCTGTGCGCCGAGCACCGAGACCGTGTGTGCGATCTTGCGCGCGACGGTGTCGGGTGAGCCGATGTACTGCGAGCCATCCGGCCCCACCTCCTGCAGGAAGCGGTCCCGGGAGTACGGCGGCCAGCCGCGCTCGGCACCGATCGTATCGTTCATCACCTTCAGTCCCTCGTAGGTCTGCTCCTGAGCCTCCGCGTCCGTCGCCGCCACGTGGCCCGGCGAGTGCACGCCCACCGGCAGGGGCGCGTGACCGAACTCGGCGACAGCGTGATGGAAGAGGTCCACCAGCGGCCGGAAGCGCTCGGGGGCTCCTCCGATGATCGCCAGCATCAGTCCGTAGCCGTACCGCGCGGTGCGGACGACGGACTCCGGTGACCCGCCCACGCCGACCCAGGCACGCACACCCCCGGCCGTCTTGGGGAACACGTCGGCGTTCACGAGCTCCGTGCGCGTACGGCCGTTCCAGGAGACCGGCTTCTCCTCGCGCAGCCGCGAGAACAGCTCCAGCTTCTCCTCGAACAGCGTCTCGTAGTCGGCGAGGTCAAAGCCGAACAACGGGAACGATTCGATGAAGCTGCCGCGCCCGAGGATCACCTCACTGCGGCCGTTCGAGAGCGCATCCAGCGTCGCGAAGCGCTCGTAGACGCGCACCGGATCGTCCGAGCTCAGCACCGTCACGGCGGTGCCGAGTTTGATCCGCTCAGTCCGGCCTGCGATGGCCGCCAGCACGATCTCCGGAGCCGACACCGCGAACTCCTTGCGGTGGTGCTCGCCCACGCCGAAGAAGTCGACTCCGACCTTCTCCGCGAGATCGGCCTGCGCGATCACATTCCGGAGTGTCTCCGCATCGGTAAGCAGAGTGCCGTCCAGATTCCGGCTGATGTCGCCGAAGGTGTCCAGACCGAGTTCGATGTCAGCCACGGGGGCTCCTTTCATCCACGTGCATACAACGCGCCGCAGGCGGTGGCATTCCCGGAACGGCAAAACGGGCGGGATCCGCAGATCCCGCCCGTTTCGCCGGTCCTGGTTCAGGCGCCGAGGATCGCCGTCCGCAGGGTGTCGAGGCCCACGCCGCCCATGTTCAGCGCGGTGCGGTGGAACTCCTTGATGGAGAACGCATCGCCGGCGCGTGCGGCCGCCTCGTCACGTACCTGTTCCCAGATCCGCTGGCCCACCTTGTAGGAGGGAGCCTGTCCCGGCCAGCCGAGGTAGCGGTTCACCTCGAACTTCACGAACTCGTCGGGCATGTTGACGTTCGCGCGCATGAAGTCCAGCGCGTAGTCGGCGTCCCACGTGCCGGTGCCGTCCAGACGGGGCTTCTCCAGGTGCACACCGATGTCCAGCACCACACGGGCTGCGCGCATGCGCTGGCCGTCGAGCATCCCGAGCCGGTCAGCAGGGGCGTTCAGGTAGCCCAGCTGTTCCATCAAGCGCTCCGCGTACAGAGCCCAGCCCTCGGCGTGACCCGACGTACCCGCAAGCAAGCGGCGCCACGAGTTGAGTTCTGCCCGGTTGTAGGTGGCCTGCGCGATCTGCAGGTGGTGACCGGGGACACCCTCGTGGTACACCGTGGTGAGCTCACGCCAGGTGTCGAATGTCGTGACGCCCTCAGGCACGGACCACCACATCCGACCGGGACGCGAGAAGTCGTCGGTCGAGCCCGTGTAGTAGATCCCGCCCTCCTGGGTGGGGGCGATCATGCACTCGAGCTTGCGGATCTCCTCCGGGATGTCGAAGTGGGTGCGGCCGAGTTCGGCGACGGCCTGGTCGCTGGTGCGCTGCATCCACTCCTGCAGCGCCTCCGTGCCGTGGAGCTTCAGCGACTCGTCCTTCTCGAGGAACGCGACGGCCTCCTCCACCGATGCGCCCGGCAGGATCTCGTTCGCGATGGCGGTCTGCTCGGCCACCATGCGAGCCAGCTCTTCGCGTCCCCACTCGTACGTCTCATCGAGGTCGATGGTCGCCCCGAGGAACGATCGCGACATCAAGGCGTAGAGGTCGCGCCCGACGGCATCGCGCTCGCTCGCGCCCGCGAGCAGATCGCGGGAGAAGAACTGTCCGAGCTCCTGATACGCGACGCGTGCCGCGTTGGCGTTGTCGGCGATCTCGCGCGCCAACGATGCGGGCAGCTGCCCCTCCGCGGGCTGAGCATTGCCCGCGAACTCGGCGAAGAAGCCCGAATCGGCCTGGATGCGATCGATCTGACCGATCGCCTCGATGACCTGACGACGGGCCGGCACAATGCCCTGACGCAGGCCCTCGCGCAGCGTCTCCTCGTACCCGCTGAGTGCACCGGCGACGGCGGCGAGGCGCGTGGAGATCACGGCCCAGTCCTCCACGCTGTCGGTGGACATGAGGTCGAAGACCTCGCGAACGCTCTGGACGGGAGAGGCGATGACGTTCACATCGCGCAGGTGCCATCCGGCGTCGCGGATCTCCAGATCGAGGTTCAGCGAGCTGAGCAGGTCTGTCTGGGTGACCTGGTCGATGGCGTCGACGGGTTCGAGTGCGGCGAGCGCATCGCGCGCTGCACGCGTCGCTTCCGCGGCACGCTCGTGTCCGGCCATGCTGAGGTCGTCCAGACGGGCGTTGTGCTCCGTCCGGCCGATGTAGGTCGCGATCGAGGGGTACAGATCCGCGACTGTGTCTACCCAGGCCTCGGCGACGCCGTCGATGGGCGTGGGGATTCGGGGTTCAGTCATCCCTTCAGTTTAGGTCGTGGACGTCCGATCCCACCGCAGCCACTGGCGAAAACGTGGCGCGGTGGCAGGTCCGTATGCGGCCGACCGCAGCACTGCGGCCGGCCACAGTGCTGCGGTCGGCCACAGTGTGGAGGCCTAGTGTGCCGCCTCGTCCCAGTTCGCGCCACGCCCCACCTGAACGTCGAGCGGCACGGACAGCTCAGCAGCATCACCCATGCGATTGCGCACGATGGCCTCTGTGGCATCCCACTCCCCTGCGGCGACCTCCAGGACGAGTTCGTCGTGAATCTGCAGCAGCACGCGCGAACGAAGATCGGCGGCACGGAGATCCTGATGGATGTGGAAGAGGGCGATCTTCATGATGTCGGCCGCGCTCCCCTGGATCGGGGCGTTCAGCGCTGCACGCTCTGCGTTCTCGCGCAGCACCCGGTTGGGACTCGACAGATCGGGGAACGGGCGCCGGCGGCCGAAGATGGTTTCGGTGTAGCCGTCGACCTTGGCCTTGCCCACGGACTCCCGCAGGTAGTCGCGCACGGCCCCGAAGCGGGCGAAGTAGTCCAGCATCAGCTGCTTGGCCTCTGCCTGCTCGATGCGCAGCTGCTTGGAGAGCCCGAACGCGGACAGCCCGTACACGAGACCGTACGACATCGCCTTCACCTTCGAGCGCATGGCACTGGTGACATCCGCCGGCTCGACACCGAACACGTGTGCGCCGACGTAGCGGTGCAGGTCCTCGCCGGTGTTGAACGCCTCGATGAGACCCGGATCGCCCGACAGATGCGCCATGATCCGCATCTCGATCTGCGAGTAGTCGGCGGTCAGAAGCGTGTCGTATCCTTCACCGACCTCGAAGGCGGCGCGAATGCGACGGCTCTCCTCGGTCCGCACCGGGATGTTCTGCAGGTTGGGATCCGTACTGGAGAGCCGGCCCGTCTGGCTCCCGGTCTGCACGTACGTGGTGTGCACCCGGTGGTCGGGCTTGATCGCCACGTCGAGCGACTCGATGATCTGGCGCAGCTTGGTGGCTTCGCGGTGCTGGGAGAGCAGCTCGAGGAACGGGTGCGGCGCCTTTTCCTGCAGGTCGGCGAGTGACGCGGCGTCCGTCGAGTACCCGGTCTTCGTCTTGCGGGTCTTGGGGAGCTCGAGCTCGTCGAACAGCACCTCCTGCAGCTGCTTCGGCGACCCGAGGTTCACCTCGCGGCCGATGGCGGCGTACGCGTCCTGGGCGATCACGTCGGCACGCGAGGCGAGTTCAGCAGAGAACGTCGAGAGCTTCTCGTGCGACACCTGGACGCCGGCCAGCTCCATGTCTGCCAGGGCAGCCAGGGTGGGCAGCTCGATGTCCTGGAGGACCGAGACGACGCCCTCCGGCATCTGCTCGCGGATGGCCTCGGCCGTGCGCAGCGTGAACCATGACAACTGACCGGGCGTCGCGCCTTCGGTCTCCGGCACCAGCTGGCTCGGGTCGGCCTCCGGCAGCTTCTCCCCCAGGTAACGCTCCACCAGATCCGCGAGTGACTTGTCCGGGTAGCTCGGCCGCACCAGCCAGCCGGCCAGGTTGGTGTCGAAGACGATGCCCGCCAGATCACCCCCTGCGGCCCGCACAGCCTTCAGCTGCGGCTTCGCATCGTGCAACACCTTCTCCGCGGGCGATGCGAGCCAGGCCGCCAGATCGGCGTCGTCGGACCAGTCGAACTCGATCGCCTCGCTGGCGTCGGCCACACCGGCACGCAGGGGCGTCAGGCCGTTCACCGTGAGGGTGAGCGCCACCGGGGCGTCCTCGCGAGCACGCACCCACGCCACCGCCTCCGCGACCGTGACCTCGCGAGCCGGAGGAACCTCCACCGCCGTGTGTGTCTCGACGTCACCGGCGTCTCCGCCGGCGGCTTCGAAGACGCGCGGCAGCAGCGTGCGGAACTCCAGGCGACCGAACACATCTCGCACCGCCGGACCGTCGAGCGGGCGGACCACGAGGTCAGCCGGACCGACCGGGAGCTCCACGTCGGTCACCAGCCGGTTGAGCTTGCGGTTACGGCGGACATCGTCCAGGTGCTCGCGCAGATTGCCTCCGACGACGCCCTTGATCTCGCCGGCCCGCTCGAGGACGGCGTCCAGCGACCCGAACTGCGTGAGCCACTTCACGGCCGTCTTCTCGCCCACCTTCGGCACGCCGGGAAGGTTGTCGCTGGTCTCGCCGACGAGCGCGGCGATATCGGGATACTGCTCGGGCGGCACACCGTAGCGCTCCACCACCGTGGCCGGGTCGTACCGCTTGAGCTGGGAGACGCCCTGCACCGAGGGGTAGAGCAGGGTGACGTCATCGTTGACGAGCTGGATGGAGTCCCGGTCTCCGGAGACCACGAGCACCTCATAGCCCTGTTCGCGCCCCTGGACCGACAGGGTGGCCAGGATGTCGTCCGCCTCGAAGTCCTCCTTGGTGATCACCGTGATCCCCATGGCGGCCAGCGCCTCCTGGATGAGTGGGATCTGCCCCGAGAACTCCTTCGGCGTCTCCGCACGCGTGCCCTTGTACTCGGCGTACTCCCGCGTGCGGAAGGACTGGCGCGAGAGGTCGAAGGCGACGGCCATATGGCTCGGCTGCTCCGCCTTGATGAGGTTCACCAGCATCGAGAGGAACCCGTAGACGGCGTTGGTGTGCTGCCCGTCCTTGGTGGTGAAGTTCTCGACCGGCAGCGCGAAGAACGCGCGGAAAGCGAGCGAATGGCCGTCGACGACCAGGAGGGTAGGCTTTGCGGAGTCCGTCACCCCTCCAGCCTAATGAGGGGCACCGACATGGAGCGAGGAGAGCATGAGCGAAGGCGCCGCGGAGATCGAGAAGAGCCCCCTGGAATGGGCACGCGAGCGGGGGCTCGGAGCCCTCGCCGAGAAGATGGGCATCGAGCTGGTCGAGTTCACCGCCGAGCGTGTCGTGGCCACGATGCCGGTGCTGGGCAACACACAGCCTCTCGGACTGATGCACGGCGGTGCGTACGTCGTGCTCGGCGAATCGCTCGGCTCGATGCACGCGACGCTGCTCGCCGGACCCGGCCGCTACGCCGTAGGCATCGACATCAACGCCACGCACACCGCGTCCATCACCGAGGGCTTCGTCACCGGGGTCTGCACCCCGGTGCACGTGAGTCGTTCGCTCGCCGTGCACGAGATCGCGATCACGGACGAGCGAGGACGCCGCAACTCCACGTTGCGCATCACGAACATGCTCCGCGACGCGCGCTGAGACTCGTCGGAACGACGAAGGCCGCCCCGAGGGGCGGCCTTCGTGATGTCGGGGTCAGCCCTTCTTGGGGGCGAGCTGGTCGATGATGGCCTTGGCCACATCCTGCATCGTGAGCCGGCGATCCATCGACGCCTTCTGGATCCAGCGGAACGCCTCCGGCTCGGACAGGCCCATCTTCTCGTTGAGCAGCCCCTTCGCGCGGTCGACGAGCTTGCGGGTCTCGAAGCGCTCCACCATGTCGGCGACCTCAGCTTCGAGCGTGATGATCTGCTCGTAGCGCGCGAGGGCGATCTCGATGGCCGGAAGCAGATCGTTCGGGGTGAAGGGCTTCACGACGTAGGCGAGCGCACCGGCCTCGCTGGCGCGCTCGACGAGTTCCTTCTGGCTGAAGGCGGTGAGCAGGACGACGGGCGCGACGTGGTTCTTGCTGAGCTTCTCAGCCGCGGTGATGCCATCCATCTGCGGCATCTTCACGTCCATGATCACCAGATCCGGGCGCAGCTCGGTAGCCAGGGCGACGGCGGTCTCGCCATCGCCGGCCTCACCGACGACGTCGAATCCGTTGTCGCGCAGGATCTCGACGATGTCGAGACGGATGAGCGATTCGTCTTCCGCTACGACCACACGACGGGGTGCGGGAGCGGCCGGAATTTCGGTCTGGTCCTGATCGGTCACCTGCCGATTCTATGGCATACATCCGTGATTCACCCGGACAGGCGCGCTCTGCCGGGGCTACGGCGGTGATGCGGGCGAGGAAAACGAGGAGGTGGTGCCGGTGGCGGGACTCGAACCCGCACGCCCTTTCGGACAAAGCATTTTGAGTGCTCCGCGTCTGCCATTCCGCCACACCGGCAAGTGCGTCGAAGACCCCTCGACACTACCGCACCCCTCCCGTGCTTCGCGCATCGTGCACGGCGCGCGCTAGGCTGGCCGGCGACACGGGGTGCGCCCACGAGGGGCGCTGAGATCACACCCGTCGAACCTGATCTCGTTCACACGAGCGGAGGGATGTCACCATGACGTCGTTCGTCCATGCGTCCGTTTCCATCGAGGACTGCGCACAGTTGCTCGACCGCCTTCGAGAGCGCGCGCCGCTCGTCCAGGCCATCACGAATAGCGTGGTGACGGGGTTCACCGCCAACGTCCTGCTGGCACTCGGCGCGTCGCCGGCGATGGTGGACGTCCCCGAGGAAGCGGGAGCCTTCGCCACCGTCGCCGATGGCCTGCTCATCAATCTCGGGACGCCGCACACGGATCAGCGCCACGCGATGCGCGAAGCCGCGACTGCGGCACATGCCTCGGGGGTGCCCTGGGTGCTGGATCCGGTCGCGGTGGGCTTCCTGCCGGTGCGCACTCCTCTCGCTGCCGATCTGCTTGCACTCCGGCCCACGATCGTTCGCGGCAATGCGAGCGAGGTCCTGGCGCTCGCCGGGGACGGACGAGGAGGTCGTGGCGTCGACGCGTCGGACCACGTCGAAGCCGCCACGGAGGCTGCTCACCAGCTCGCGAACCGCACCGGCGCCGTCGTCGCGGTGAGTGGCGCCGTGGATCACCTCACCGATGGGCATCGACTGGTGCGCGTCGGCACGGGAACGGCGCTCCTCACCCGGGTGACGGGGGGCGGGTGTGCGCTCGGCGCGGTCATGGCGGCCTTCGCGGCACTGACCGAGGACGCGCTGCTCGCCGCCACCGCGGCGACCTCCGTGTACACGATCGCTGCGCAGACGGCCGCGGTCGCAGCCCCCGCTCCCGGCAGCTTCGCGGTCGCCCTGCTGGATGCCCTGGCGACGCTGACGTCCGCCGACGTTCGTGATCAGGCGGTGCTGTCATGACCGTCAGCGGCATCTACCTCGTCACCAGCGAACCCGCACCGGGCACCAGCCTGCTGGATGTCATCGACGCCGCCGTCGACGCAGGCGTGGAGACCGTGCAGCTGCGCGCGAAGCACGTCTCGGCGCGCGACTTCCTCGATCTCACGGCGGCGACTGCGGACGTCATCGCCGGGCGTGCCCGGCTGCTGGTCAACGACCGCGTCGATGTCGTCCTGGCTGCGCGTGCGTCCGGCGTCGCAATCGACGGCGCGCATCTGGGGCAGAGCGATCTCCCGCCGGCCGTCGCCCGGGCGCTTCTGGGGCGCGATAGCGTCCTTGGCCTCACAGCCGACACCCGTGCCCACCTGTCAGCGCTCGACGAGGCCGCCGGCATCGACTATCTCGGCGTCGGCGCCATCCACCCCACCAGCACCAAGCCCGACCATCCGGCACCGCTCGGGGTGGCAGGGTTCGCCGACTTCGCGGCCGACGCCCCTCTCCCCTGCGTCGCCATCGGCGGCATCACCGTCGAGGATGTCGCCGCGCTTCGTCGCGCCGGCGCGAGCGCAATCGCGGTGGCCTCCGCCGTCTGTGCGTCCGATGACCCCGGACGAGCAGCGGCCGACCTCCTGACGGCCTGGACGTCGGCGGGGGAAGGGCGATGATCCCCCGTGTGCTCTCGATCGCCGGATCCGACCCGAGCGGCGGTGCCGGGATACAAGCCGACATCAAGTCGATCAGCGCCCTCGGCGGATATGCGATGGCAGCGGTCACCGCGCTTACCGCGCAGAACACACGCGGTGTGACGGCCGTGCACGCGGTCCCGCCGGAGATGATCCGCGCCCAGCTGGACGCCCTGTCCGCCGACGTCGCCATCGATGCCGTGAAGATCGGCATGCTGGGGACGATCGCCGGCATCGACGTCGTCTCCGACTGGCTGCGCTCCCACCGGCCGCCCGTCGTCGTGCTCGACCCGGTCATGGTCGCCACCAGCGGCGATCGTCTGCTGGAGCCGCCAGCAGAAATAGCGCTGCGGGCGCTGAGCGCGCTCGCCGACGTGGTCACGCCGAACCTGCCCGAACTCGCGGTGCTCGCCGACGAACCGGCGGCGACGGACTGGAACGCCGCCCTGGATCAGGCTCGCCGGGTGTCGCGGCGGGATGGGACCGTCGTGCTGATCACTGGCGGACACCTTGCCGGTGAGCGCTCACCCGACGCCATCGTCGACGCGCGCACCGAGGAGGTCGTGGTCGTCGACGCAGCGCGCCTCGACTCGACGAACACCCACGGCACCGGCTGCTCGCTCTCCAGCGCGCTGGCCACCGTCCTCGCCCGCGGCGAGTCGTTGGACGGAGCACTCCGGGAGACGAAGAGCTGGCTGACCGAGGCCATCGCGGCGGGACCGGCGCTCGGGGTGGGAGGTGGGCACGGTCCGGTGGACCACTTCGTGCGCACCCGTGCGGCCGATGAGCCCGCGCGGTGGTGGGCGCTCACGGCGGCGGTGCGTGATCGCATCGATGCGTCCCCCTTCGTCCGCGCGCTGGGCGACGGGACACTGACGCCAGCCGCATTCCGCCACTACGTGAAGCAGGATGCGCTGTATCTGCGCGACTACGCACGCGTGCTCGCCCGCGCCAGTGCGCTCGCGCCCACACGCGAGGAGCAGACGTTCTGGTCGGATGCCGCGACCGCGGCGATCACCGGCGAGCTCGAGCTGCACACGCGGTTCCTCGGTGAAGAGCCCGCCGTGAGCGAGATGTCCTCGACCACCCGTGCCTACCTCGATCACCTGCTCGCGGCGGGGCCGGGATACGCCGTGGTCGTCGCCGCGGTACTTCCCTGCTACTGGATCTACCAGGACGTCGGGAACCGGCTCGCCGGGCGCAGCCATGCGGATCACCCGTACTCGTCATGGCTCGCCACCTATGCGGATACCGCCTTCGCCGCCGCGACCCGGCAGGCTGCGGCCTATGTGCGAGCCGCCTGTGCAGTGGCGGGGGCCGATGAGCGCCTCGCGGCGGAGCGGGCATTCGTCGGGTCCGCACATCACGAGCTGGCGTTCTTCAGCCAGCAGGATCACCTGCTGGCTGACTGAGTCAGATGCCGAGACCGCCCCCGCCGGTCGCCTTCGTGTCGGCGATGGGGCGGTACTCGGCGCCCGGTCGGGTGCGCTGGTCGGGGCGTTCTGCCTGCGCACCCGGATCGAGCGTGTCCCCCGTCAGCGGTCGGCCGCGCCACCGCAGCACCGCGACGATGACAAAGCTGACGACCGCCACCGCGACGATGATCCAGATGACGATGTCGGTCACAACGTTGCCCATAGGGCATGCTCTCGCCTCGCACAGGGCTTGTCAATGAAGCGGCGATAGAGTGGGGGGCGTCAGATCGCGATCGGGACGACCCGGTCGAGCACGATGTGCGAGGACGACCTCGCGGAAGCACGGAACACTCGTGACCGTCTCGCAGATCCGTCGGATCCTCTCCCCCGCAGCCCTGCTCCGCCTGTCACTGCCCTGGGCCGCGGTGATCGCCGCCGCGTTCCTTTCCCATGAGCTGGCCCCGTCCGTGGCCTGGCTCGTGCTGGGCCTCATCGTGGCCGTGATCCTCGTCGCCGCGTTCGGGGTGGTGCACGAGGCGGAGGCCCTCGCGCGCCGCCTCGGCGATCCCTATGGGACGCTCGTGCTCACCCTCAGCATCGTGCTGATCGAGGTGATCCTCATCTCCGCCGTGATGCTCGGCCCGGGCGAGCACGCAACCATCGCCCGCGACTCCGTCACAGCCGTCATGATGATCATCCTGAACCTCGTCGTCGGCACGTGTCTCCTGGTCGGCGGACTGCGTCACGGCGCGATGCGCCCGAACCGCACGGGAGCGGGTGCCTACGTCGCTCTGATCGCTGTACTTTCCGCCACCGCGCTGGTGGTTCCGGCCGCGCTGCCCGGCGGCGCCTACCCGGCGGCGGGAGCCGTCGCGATCAGCGTGATCACCATCGCCCTGTACGGCTTCTTCCTGTGGCGCCAGACCGGGCCGCAGGCCGGCGACTATCGCGAAGTGGGTGAGTCCGCGGCTGCGTCTCACGCTCCGCTCCGCGAGACCTTGCGTCAGCACGGCGCGGAACTGGCGATGCGCACGGCGCTGCTGATCGCGACCATGGTCCCCATCGTGCTGCTGTCGCACCACCTGGCGACGCTGCTCGATGTCGCGTTCGACGCCATCGGTGCCCCTGCTGCGCTTTCCGGCGTCGTGATCGCGCTGATCGTCTTCACGCCCGAGACCATCACCGCGGTGCGAGCAGCACGTGCCGGGGAGATTCAGCGTGTGGTCAACCTCTGCCTCGGTGCGTTCGTCTCCACCGTCGGGCTGACGATCCCGTCGGTACTGATCATCGGCCTGGTCACGGGCCAGACGGTCGTCCTCGCCGAGTCCCCGATCATGCTGGTGCTCGTGGCCACCACCGTCCTGACGACCGCGGCGACCTTCCTCGGCAAGCGCGTGACCGCGACCCACGGCGCAGTCCACATGGCCTTGTTCGCCCTCTTCGGCGTGCTGCTGTTCCTCTGAGTGGGACGTCGCCGGAAACGCCGGATGGCCGGTCCCGAGGGACCGGCCATCCGGGTCACGCGGCACAGCCGCGGGACGGTTACGACTGGTACGCGGGGGCGGCACCCTGGACGGCGTCGCCGACCTTGTGCACCCGCAGGTCGTTGGTCGAGCCGACGATCCCGGGAGGGGAACCGGAGATCACCACAACCTTGTCGCCGACCTGCGCGAGGCCAGACGACAGCAGGTGGTCGTCGACCTGTGCGAACATCGCGTCCGTGTGGGTGACCGTGTCCACCAGGGTGGTGCGGATGCCCCAGGTCAGCGACAGACGGCGGCGGATGGCCGGATCCGGCGTGTACGCCAGCATCGGGATCTTCGAGCGCAGCCGGGACATGCGACGAGCCGAGTCACCCGACTGCGTGAACACGCAGAGGAACTTGGCCTCGACGAAGTCGGCCACCTCGGCCGCAGCCAGCGTGATCGCGCCACCCTGGGTGCGCGGCTTCGTGCCGATGGGCGCGATGCGCTCCAGACCGTGGTCCTCGGTCGACTCGATGATGCGCGCCATGGTCTGGACGACGATCACCGGATAGTCGCCCACGCTGGTCTCGCCCGAGAGCATGACCGCGTCGGCACCGTCGAGGACGGCGTTGGCGACGTCGGAGGTCTCCGCGCGCGTGGGAACGGGGCTGGAGATCATCGACTCGAGCATCTGCGTCGCCACGATGACCGGCTTCGCCATACGGCGGGCCAGCTCCACGGCGCGCTTCTGCACGATCGGGACGGCCTCGAGCGGAAGCTCGACACCCAGGTCGCCGCGGGCCACCATGATGCCGTCGAACGCGTCGACGATCTCTTCCAGCGCATCGACGGCCTGCGGCTTCTCGATCTTTGCGATGGTGGGCAGGAACTTGCCCTCCTCACGCATGATCTCGTGCACGCGCTCGATGTCGGCGGCGTTGCGCACGAACGACAGAGCGATGAGGTCAGCGCCGGTCTTGAGCGCCCAGCGCAGGTCCTGCTCGTCCTTCTCGCTGAGTGCGGGGACGTTCACGGCGACGCCGGGAAGGTTGATGCCTTTGTTGTTGGACACGTTGCCGGCCACGATCACACGGGTGGTCACGGTCGTCCCGTCGGACTCCACGACCTCCACACGGACCTTGCCGTCGTCGATCAGCAGGTGATCGCCGGGCTTGACGTCCTGGGGCAGGCCCTTGAACGTCGTGCCGACGATCTCCTTGGTTCCGGGGACGTCTTCGGTCGTGATCTTGAAGATGTCCCCGACTTCGAGGTAGTGCGGTCCGTCTGCGAACTTCGCAAGACGGATCTTCGGACCCTGCAGGTCCACCAGGATGGCGACGGCGCGACCGGCGTCGTCGGCTGCCCGGCGTACGTTCGCGTAGTTCGCGTCGTGCACCGAGTAGTCGCCGTGACTGAGGTTCAGTCGGGCGACGTCAACGCCCGCGTCGATAATGGCGCGGACACTCTCATAGGTGGATGTTGCAGGTCCCAGGGTTGCGACGATTTTCGCGCGTCTCATCCGTATGTGCTCCGGTTGTCTGGGTGGGGGTTTTCGGGCCGATGGCCGCTGCCAGCCTACGCGGATGGCAGGCCGATGGCGACTTCGCTGGCCCGGACGGGCGCGGCGAGCGTGGTCGTTCCCATCAGGTACGCATCCACGGCTGCTGCCGCGGCGCGCCCTTCGGCGATCGCCCACACGATCAGGGACTGACCCCGACCGGCATCACCGGCCACGAACACCCCGGGCGTGGTGGTGCTGTAGTCGTCCTCGCGGGCGAGGGAGCCTCGCTCCGTGAAGACCGCGTTCAGCTGCGCGTCGATGCCGGAGCGCTCGGGCCCGGTGAAGCCCATCGCGATCAGCACGAGGTCGGCGGGGATCTCCCGCTCAGTCCCATTCTTGGGCACACGGCGGCCGTCCACGAACTCGGTCTCAGCGACACGCAGGGCGCGCACCTCGCCGGCCTCGTTGGAGAGGAACTCGACGGTGGAGGCGAGGAAGACCCGCTCACCGCCCTCCTCGTGGGCCGAGGAGACCTCGAAGACAGTGGGGTCCATGGGCCACGGCTGGTGCTCGGGGCGCTCAGAACCGGGCTGGCGTCCGATCGCGAGGTTCGTGACGCTCAGGGCTCCCTGACGGTGCGCGGTGCCGATGCAGTCCGCACCGGTGTCGCCACCGCCGATCACGACGACGTGCTTGCCCTCGGCGCTGATCTGGTTGGCCACCGTGTCACCCGCGACCACCTTGTTCGACTGCACGAGGTAGTCCATGGCGAAGTGCACGCCGGCGAGGTCACGTCCCGGGATGGCGAGATCGCGCGGCACGGTGGAACCCGTGGCGACGACGATCGCGTCGTAGCGGTCCTGCAGATCCGACCACGTGATGTCCCGGCCGATCTCCACACCGGCCCGGAAGCGGGTGCCCTCGTCCTGCATCTGGCGCAGCCGGGTCTCCAAGTGGTGCTTCTCCATCTTGAAGTCCGGGATCCCGTAGCGCAGCAGCCCGCCGATGCGGTCGTCGCGCTCGAACACCGCCACCGTGTGCCCGGCGCGGGTGAGCTGCTGGGCTGCGGCGAGCCCCGCGGGTCCCGAACCGACGACGGCGACCGTCTTGCCCGTGATACGTCCCGGCGGCTGTGGCTGCACCCAGCCGTTGCCGAAGGCCTCGTCGATGATGGTCTGCTCGATGGACTTGATCGTGACCGCGGGCTGGTTGATCCCCAGCACGCACGCGCTCTCGCACGGGGCCGGGCACAGCCGCCCGGTGAACTCCGGGAAGTTGTTGGTGGCGTGCAGCCGGTCGATCGCGGCACGGCCCTCGCCGCGCCAGGTCAGGTCGTTCCACTCCGGGATGAGGTTGCCCAGCGGGCAGCCCTGGTGGCAGAACGGCACACCGCAGTCCATGCAGCGGCCGGCCTGGCGGCGCACGACCGCAGTGTCGCCGGGTTCGTACACCTCCCGCCAGTCCATGATGCGCACCGGGACCGGGCGGCGGCGGGGCAGCTCGCGCTGCGTGGTCTTCAGGAATCCCTGGGGGTCAGCCACGGGTCACCTCCAGAATCTGGTGCCAGACGACATCGCCGTCGGGGTCGAGTCCCGCGGCCTCCGCATCCTGGCGGGTCTTGAGAACGGCCGCGTAGTCGCGCGGCACCACGCGGGCGAACTGCGGCGCCTCGTCGTGGAAGTTGGCCAGCAGCGAGGCCGCACGGGTGGACCCGGTGCGCTCGACGTGCTGACTGAGGAGGTCTCGCAGGATCTCTTCGTCTGCAGCGCCCAGCGACTCCACACGCAGCTCGCCGCTGCGCAATGCATCCTGGTTCACCAGCTCGCGGCGAAGGCGGTAGACGTAGGCCGTTCCACCGCTCATGCCGGCACCGAAGTTGCGGCCGGTCGCGCCGAGGATCACGGCGAGACCACCGGTCATGTACTCCAGAGCGTGGTCTCCCACGCCTTCGACGACCGCCGTGGCACCGGAGTTTCGCACCAGGAACCGCTCCCCCACGACGCCGCGCAGGTACAGCTCACCTGAGGTCGCGCCGTAGCCGATGACGTTACCCGCGATGACGTTGCGGGAGGCGTCGAAGCGCACCGCCGCGGGCGGCTGCACGGTGACGATACCGCCCGACAGGCCCTTGCCGACGTAGTCGTTCGCGTCGCCGACGAGGTTGAGCGTGATGCCGGAGGGCAGGAACGCGCCCAGCGACTGACCGGCGGAACCCTGCAGATTCACGGTGATGGAGTCGGTGGGCAGGCCGTACTGCCCGCGCGCCTTCGTCACCTGATGCCCGAGCATCGTCCCCACCGCCCGCTCGGTGTTACGGATGGGCAGGTCGATGGTGATCGTCCCGCCGTCGGCGATCACCGAGCGCGAGCGGTTGATCAGCTCGACGTCGAAGTGCTTCTCCAGCTCGTGGTCCTGTTCACGCCCGTGCTTGCGCGGCGCGTCTGCCGGCAGGTCGGGACCTGCCAGGATCGGGGTGAGATCCAGCCCCTGCGTCTTCCAGTGGCGAACAGCGTTCTCCACGTCGAGCAGCTCGGCGTGGCCGACGGCCTCGTCGATGGAACGGAAACCGAGCTTGGCGAGGTATTCACGCACCTCCTCGGCGATGAACTCCATGAAGTTCACGACGTACTCCGCCTTGCCCGTGAAGCGCTCGCGCAGCACCGGGTTCTGGGTCGCGACACCCACCGGGCAGGTGTCGAGGTGGCACACGCGCATCATGATGCAGCCGCTGACGACCAGGGGCGCCGTGGCGAAGCCGAACTCCTCGGCGCCCAGCAGCATGCCGATGATGACGTCTCGCCCGGTCTTCAGCTGGCCGTCGACCTGCACCACCACGCGGTCGCGCATGTCGTTGAGCATCAGGGTCTGCTGCGTCTCCGCGAGTCCCAGCTCCCACGGCGTTCCCGCGTGCTTCAGCGAGTTCACCGGGCTCGCACCCGTACCGCCGTCGTGTCCGGATACAAGCACGACATCGGACAGCGCTTTGGCCACACCGGCCGCCACTGCGCCGATGCCGGACTGCGACACCAGCTTGGTGTGGATCCGCGCTGACGGGTTGGCCCGCTTCAGGTCGAAGATCAGCTGCTTGAGGTCTTCGATCGAGTAGATGTCGTGATGCGGCGGTGGGGAGATGAGGCCAACACCCGGCGTGCCACCACGCGTGCGTGCGACCCACGGGTACACCTTCTCCGGCGGCAGCTGGCCGCCTTCGCCGGGCTTGGCCCCCTGTGCCAGCTTGATCTGGATGTCATCCGCCTCGGTGAGGTACAGGCTCGTCACACCGAAGCGGCCGCTGGCGACCTGCTTGATGGCGCTGCGGCGCGCCGGATCGAGCAGACGCTCCACATCCTCGCCACCCTCACCCGTGTTGGACTTGCCGCCGATGCTGTTCATCGCGATGGCCAGCGTCTCGTGTGCTTCGCGGGAGATGGAGCCGTAGCTCATCGCGCCCGTCGAGAACCGCTTCACGATTGAGGAGACCGGCTCCACTTCGGACAGCGGCACCGGCGGGCGCACGCCGAACCGCAGGCCGAACATGCCGCGCAGGGTCTTCAGTTCTGCGGCCTGGTCGTCCACCGCCTTCGTGTACTCGCGGAAGATGTCGTACCGGCGCGTGCGGGTCGAGTGCTGCAGACGGAAGACGGTGTCCGGGTTGAAGAGGTGCGGCGGGCCGTTGCGGCGCCACTGGTACTCGCCGCCGGTCCACAGCCGCTCGTGCACGCGCGCCGCCTCGTCCTTCGGATAGGCGAAGTCGTGGCGCTGCTGGTTCTCGGCCTCGATCACCTCGATGTCGACGCCCCCGAGCTTGGATTCGGTGCCCCGGAAGTACGCGTCGATCACCTCCTGAGACAGCCCGATGGCCTCGAACACCTGCGCGCCCGCGTAGGAGCGCACCGTCGAGATGCCCATCTTCGACATGATCTTCAGCACGCCCTTGCCGAGCGCGTGGATCAGGTTGTGCACGGCCTCGTGCTCGGTGACGCCCTCGATGAAACCGGTGCGCACCAGGTGCTCGACCGTCTCCATCGCCAGATACGGGTTCACCGCGGAGGCGCCGTACCCGATGAGCGTCGCGACATGGTGCACCTCGCGCACGTCGCCCGCTTCGACGATCAGACCCACGCGCATACGCGTCTCGCGGCGGATCAGGTGGTGGTGTACCGCGCTGGTGAGCAGCAGCGAGGGGATCGGAACGAGGTCCTTGTCACTGTCGCGATCCGACAGGATGAGGAACTCCGCACCCGATGCGATCGCCGCGTCCACCTCGTCGTAGATCTCCTCGATCCGCTTCGCGAGCGTGCCGGGGCCGGCGTCGAAGTGGTACAGGCCGCGGATGGTGGCCGACGAGCGACCGGGCAGGGCCTTGGCGATGTGCTGGATCTTCGCCAGCTCGTCGTTGTCGATCACCGGGAAGTCCAGGGTTACGCTGCGGGCGTGCTCCGGGCCCCACGAGAGCAGGTTCTTCTCCGGCCCGATGCCGATGCGCAGGCTCGTCACCACGGACTCGCGGATGGAGTCCAGGGGAGGGTTGGTCACCTGGGCGAACTGCTGCGTGAAGTAGTCGAACAGCAGACGCGGACGATCGCTCAGCACCGCGATGGGGGTGTCGGAGCCCATGGCGCCCAGCGGCTCCGCGCCGGTGCGCCCCATCGGCGCAAGGATCTTGGTGACCTCTTCCTCCGTGTAGCCGAAGGTGCGCTGACGACGGGTGATCGAGGCGACGGGGTGCACGATGTGCTCGCGGTCAGGAAGGTCCGCCAGGCGTACGGCACCGGTCAGCCACTCCTCCCACGGCTCCAGGTTCGCCAGCTCCGTCTTCACCTCGTCGTCGCTGATGATGCGACGCTGCTCGGTGTCGACCAGGAACATGCGCCCCGGCTGCAGGCGGCCGCGACGCTTGATGCGCTCCGGCTCGAACTCCAGCACGCCGGTCTCCGAGCCGATCACGACGAGACCGTCGCGGGTCTCCGTCCAGCGCCCCGGACGCAGTCCGTTGCGATCGAGCGTGGCCCCGACCTGTGTGCCGTCGGTGAACAGCAGCGCGGCCGGGCCGTCCCACGGCTCCATCTGCATGGCGTGGTACTCGTAGAACGCCCGCAGCTTCGGATCGATGTCGGACTGCTTCTCGTACGCCTCCGGGACCATCATCATGATCGCGTGCGGCAGGCTGCGGCCCGTGAGGGTCAGCAGCTCCAACACCTCGTCGAACGAGGCGGAGTCACTCACGCCGTCGGTGCACACCGGCAGCAGTGGCGCCATGTCGCCCAGCAGTTCGGACTCGAGCTGGGACTGGCGGGCGCGCATCCAGTTGCGGTTGCCGCCGACGGTGTTGATTTCACCGTTGTGCGCGAGCATGCGCAGCGGCTGCGCGAGCGGCCAAGACGGGAAGGTGTTCGTGGAGTAGCGCGAGTGCACCACGGCCAGCTTCGAGGCGAAGCGCTCGTCCTGGAGGTCCGGATAGAACGGCTCCAGCTGGAGCGTGGTGACCATGCCCTTGTAGCCGATGGTGCGCGAGCTCAGGGAAACAAAATACGCGCCCTGCTCGGTGCGGGCGCGTGTGCGGAGGCGGTAGGCGAGACGGTCGAGTCCCAGGCGGCTCTCGGCCGGAGCGCCACCGATGGCCGGGCGCGACAGGAACAGCTGCTCCACCTGCGGGCGGGCGTTGTAGGCGAGCTTGCCGAGGTTCTCCGGGGCGGTCGGGACGACACGCCAGCCCAGCACCTCGAGGCCCTCGGAGCGGGCGATCTCCTCGATGGCGGACTTCTGCGCCAGGCGCGGCTCCTCCTCCAGCGGCAGGAACGCAGCGCCGGCAACGTACTCGCCGGCCGCCGGCAGGTCGAAGTCGACGACGGCACGGAAGAACGCGTCGGGCATCTGGGTCAGGATGCCCGCGCCGTCGCCGGTTCCGGCGTCGGAGCCGATCGCACCGCGGTGCTCCAGGTTGCGCAGCGCCTCCAGGGCCAGACTCACGATGTCATGGCCCGCCTCACCGCGAAGGGTCGCGACCATGGCGAGGCCGCACGCGTCCTTCTCGAAGCGCGGGTTGTACAGGCCCTGCTGGGCGGGGAAGCCGGCTAGGCCGGTGGGAAGGGTCGATGACATGGCGTCGTCCCCGGTTTCTCTCAAGGGGTTCGTGGGACGACGTCGGCCCGCGAGGAGGGTATCAGGCGCCGGCAACCGGCGTGGTTGCGGCGGGCGTTCCGCTCGTGGCGGCTTCGGAATCGTCCGTGGACTGTGCGGGTGGCTCGCTCACGTCGACGTATTCCGGGGTGGCTGCGGACGAGCCTACAGCATTCTGCGGGCCACGGCCGACAACGTAGGGCGAGGGCTCCTGGCCCGTGTGGCGCGACTGCACGATCAGGATGACCAGACCGACCACGATGCCGAGGATGGCCGACCACACGTTGGTGCGCAGGCCCAGGATGATGTCGCTCGGGTCGATGCGGATCGACTCCCACACCACGCGGCCGGCGGAGTACCAGATGAGGTACACGGCGAACAGGCGGCCCCACTGCATGGCGATCTTCTTGCGCAGCATGAGGAGCACGACCACGCCGATCACGTTCCAGATGATCTCGTACAGGAACGTCGGGTGAAACAGCGTGTCGTCGCTGAGGCCCACCGGAATGGCCGAGTTCGGACGCGGGATGTCCAGGCCCCACGGGAGGTCGGTGGGAAGGCCGAACAGCTCGTGGTTGAAGTAGTTGCCCAGGCGCCCGATCGCCTGTGCAAGCAGCATCCACGGCGCGATGGCGTCCGCGAAGGTCCAGAACCGCAGGCCCGTCCACTTGCAGCCGAGCCAGGCGCCGATCGCGCCGCCGATCAGGGCACCGTAGATCGCGATGCCGCCGTCCCAGATGTTCCAGATCGCGTCCTTGACGAACGGGTTCCACCACTCGCGTCCGGCGTTGAAGTAGAAGCCGAAGTGCGTGAAGACGTGGAACAGCCGCGCGCAGATGATCGAGATCGGAACGGTGACCAGCAGCACGTCCACGATCACCCAGCGCTCCGCGCCACGCTGGGTCAGCGTGCGGTTGGCTGCGAACGTCGCGATCACGATGCCCAGGATGATGAACAACGCGTAGAACTTGATCGAGAACGGCAACCCGAACAGCGTGAAGTCGAACGAGTTGATCTCCGGGCTCGGAATGCTCGCGGGCAGGGCCAGGGCGGAAAGCAGCATGGTTACGAGTCTACGATGCCCCGGGCCGCTCCCCCGTCACCGCGACGAAACGCATGGGCAGAACGCGCGCCCGCCCAGTCCGTGGGCGCGCGCAACGAGAGGGCACACGCAACCAGAGCGCACGACGACGACGCGGTGGCGCAGCGTGCCCGCCACCCGGCCGGCGATCAGCGGCGAGTGCCCGCAGACAGCGCCCGTGCCTCCGCAGCGAGAGCGTCCACCCCGCCGTCGCGCAGCGCGCGTACGAGCGCCGTGCCGACGATCGCGCCATCGGCGTACTCCAGCACTCCTGCCACGTGCTGGGCATTGGAGATGCCGATACCGACACACGCGCGACGTGCACCCTGCTCACGCAGGCGAGCCACCAGGGTGCGCGCCGCCGAATCCAGCGACGCCCGCTCACCGGTGGTGCCCATCGTCGAGACGGTGTAGACGAAGCCGGTCGACTTCTCAATCACCATGCGCAGTCGATCATCGGTGCTGGTCGGCGCGGCGAGGAAGACGCGATCCAGCCCCGTGCGCTCCGAGGCGGCGATCCACTCGCCCGCAGCCTCCGGAGTGATGTCCGGGGTAATGAGACCCGCACCGCCGGCGGCCAGCAGGTCGTCGGCATACCGGTCGACGCCGTACTGCAGCACGGGGTTCCAGTACGTCATCACCAGGATGGGCACGTCGACACGATCGGCGATCGCGCGGATGATCGGGAACAGCTGCGCGAGCCGGAACCCGGCGGCCAGTACCTGCTGGGTGGCCTCCTGGATGACGATGCCGTCCATGACCGGATCCGAGTAGGGCGGTCCGAGCTCCAGGATGTCGGCACCGTTCTCGGCGAGCGCCACCGCGGCTTCCACACTGGTCTCGATGTCGGGGAATCCGACGGGGAGGTACCCGATCAGCGCGCCGCGCCCCTCGGCCTCGGCACGTGCGATGGCGTCTTCGACGCGGCTCATTCCTGCTCCCCCGCAGCGTCGTCGTACAGCCCGAAGTACCGGGCCGCCGTGTCCATGTCCTTATCGCCACGTCCCGAGAGGCACACCGCGATCAGGGCGTCCGATCCCAGCTCCTTGCCGAGCCGGATCGCTCCGGCCAGCGCGTGCGCGGACTCGATCGCCGGGATGATGCCCTCGGTGCGACTGAGCAGACGCAGCGCCTGCATCGCCTCGTCATCCGTGGCGGGAATGTACTCGGCGCGTCCGATGGACGCGAGCCACGAGTGCTCCGGACCGACGCCCGGGTAGTCGAGTCCAGCGGAGATGGAGTGTGATTCGACGGTCTGACCGTCCTCATCCTGCAGCACGAAGGTCCTCGCGCCGTGGAGGACTCCGGGACGGCCCCGTTCGATCGAAGCGGCGTGCTTGTCGGTGTCGACGCCGTCACCGGCCGCCTCCACGCCGTAGAGCTTGACGGACGCGTCATCGAGGAAAGCGTCGAACATCCCGATGGCGTTCGAGCCCCCGCCGACCGCGGCGACGACCGCATCCGGAAGGCGTCCGACCTGCGTCAGCAGTTGGTCACGGGCCTCCTCGGAGATCACCTTCTGGAAATCCCGCACGAGCGCCGGGAACGGGTGCGGCCCCGCTGCCGTGCCGAAGATGTAGTTGGTGTTCTCCACGCTCGCGACCCAGTCGCGGTAGGCCTCGTTGATGGCGTCCTTCAGTGTCCGTGACCCGGTCTTCACGGGGATGACCTCGGCGCCCAGCAGGCGCATGCGTGCGACGTTGAGCGCCTGTCGCTCGGTGTCCACCTCGCCCATGTAGATGGTGCAGTCGAAGCCGAACAGTGCGGCCGCCGTCGCCGTGGCGACGCCGTGCTGGCCCGCTCCGGTCTCCGCGATCACGCGGGTCTTGCCGAGCCGCTGGGTGAGCAGCGCCTGACCGATGACGTTGTTGATCTTGTGGGATCCGGTGTGGTTGAGATCCTCGCGCTTCAGGAAGATCCGCGCACCCCCGGCGTGCTCCGCGAAGCGCGGAACCTCGGTGATCGGCGACGGACGACCCGCGTAGCTCGTGAGCAGTTCGCGATACCGCGCCCAGAAGGCTTCGTCCGCCATCGCGGACTCCCACACCCCGGTGAGCTCATCGATTGCGGCGATCAGGGACTCCGGCATGTACCGGCCCCCGAAGTCGCCGAAGAACGGACCGTGCTGATCGCGCAGGCTCACGGTGTCGGACTCCCGTCTGCCGATGCGACGAACGCACCGGCCTGGAGGTACTGGGTGAGGGTTGCCACCGGGTCACCGGTGACGAGGGCTTCTCCGATGAGCACCACATCGGCGCCGGCGGAGCGGTAGTGGCGCACGTCCTCGGGTGAGAGAACGGCGGACTCGGCAATCTTGATCACATCGGCAGGGAACATGTGCACCAGCGAGCCGAACAGGTCACGATCCAGTTCGAACGTGGACAGGTTGCGGGCGTTCACGCCGATCAGCTTCGCGCCGAGGGCCAGGGCTCGCTCCACCTCCTCAGCGGAGTGCGTCTCCACGAGCGGTGTCATCCCCAGCGAGAGGATCAGCTCGTACAGGTGGCGCAGGGTGTCATCATCGAGGGCCGCCACGATGAGCAGCACGAGGTCGGCGCCGGCGGCGCGTGCCTCATACACCTGGTAGTCGGTGGCGATGAAGTCCTTGCGCAGCACCGGGAGCGTGACCCGGGTGCGAACCGCCTCGAGGTCGGCGAGACTGCCACGGAACTTGCGCTCCTCGGTCAGCACACTGATCGCCGAGGCACCGCCCTGCTCGTAGAGTGCGGCCTGATGTGCGGGATCCGGGATCTCCGCCAGGTGGCCGCGTGATGGCGAAGCGCGCTTCACCTCGGCGATGATCTTGACGCCCTTCGCGGGCGCCAGCGCAGCCTGCACGTCGAGCGCCGGAGCACGATCCGCTGCGTCCTGACGCACCCGGTCGAGCGGGCGGATCAGCTCACGCGTGCGGGCATCCGCCACGGAGCCGGCCGTCAGGTCGGCGAGCACCATCAGTGCTGCTTCGCGACGTACTTCGGGCCCTTCACGCCGTAACCGGCCTTCGCCATCGCCCAGCCGGCGATCAGCCCGACCACCAGCAGACCGGCCGACGCGTACACGCCCACGGGCATGTCCAACGCGAAGAAGATCGTTCCCAGCGTGAAGGCCAGGAGCATGATCACCACTGCGGTCCACGCCGCGGGCGAGTGTCCGTGGCCGGGGTCAGCGATGGGGTTGCTCATGGAAATCTCCTCCAGGAAAACGAGTGTTCGGTTCAGTCTATCGAGTCCGCCCCGGCGAACTGGAATCCGGCGCGGGGCGGAGGATCACGAGGTGGGGTCGTCGCCGCGGCTGAGCTCGTCCCAGCTGTCCACGGCATCCAGCGGCCCCTCTGCGTGGTGCTGCGGAGCACCGCTGCGATAGCGAGAGCTCCCGGTCCTCCAGCGGGAACCGGTCAGAAGCACGAACACGCCCGACACGACGAGCAGGACCCAGGCGACGAGCGCCACAATCGGCCAGGTCGTCAGCGTGACCGAGCCGACGAGCGCCGAGACGGCGTCGTCGCCCGAGATGCCCGTTGCGGCCGTGATAGCGGGAGCGACGGCGGCCAGGGGTACAGCGGTCAGGAGCGGAATCGTCTGCACCAGCAGGGCGGCGCCGATGATCACGGCAATCACGCCGAAGACGTAGCGCAGGATACGTCCGGCGAGGGAGAGCACCACCCCCAGCGCCATCGCGGCAAGGCTGAGCGGCGTGAGGAGCGGCAGCGCCGCGGACCCCGTCACCTCCAGCGCCTGATTCGCACCATTGTCGACGACGACGTTCAGCCAGGTCTGCGTCGCCGCGATGAGCCCCAGGCCACCGCCCAGGACGATGGCGAGCACCGAGAGCGAGCGAGCACGCTCGATCATGACGACTCCCCTGCGCTCAGCGGCAGGAAACGGTCGTCGAAACAGGTGCGTGAACCGGTGTGGCAGGCGGCACCGGTCTGATCGACGAGCATGAGCAAGGTGTCGCCGTCGCAGTCGTAGGAGACGGCGTGCACGGACTGCGTGTGACCGGACGTGTCGCCCTTGCGCCACAGCTCCTGCCGCGACCGGGACCAGTACACCGCGCGCCCCTCGCTCAGCGTGAGCTGGAGTGAGGTCTCGTTCATCCACGCGAGCATCAGCACCTCGCGGGTGTCGTACTGCTGCACGATCACCGGCACCAGGCCGTCCGCGTTGAAGGCGACCTGGGGATACAGCTCGCTCATCGAACCAGCACTCCCTCAGAGCGCAGCGCGTCCTTCACCTCTCCGACGGTCATCGCGCCGGTGTGGAACACGCTTGCCGCCAGCAGGGCGTCCGCACCCGCGTGCACGGCGGGCGCGAAGTGCTCCACGGCGCCCGCACCGCCCGAGGCGATCACCGGCACCGACGACAGCTCGCGCATCAGGCGCACCAGTTCGAGGTCGAACCCCTCCCGGGTGCCGTCGGCGTCGATGGAGTTGACGAGCAGCTCCCCCGCCCCGCGCTCGATGGCCTCGCGCGCCCAGGCGAGCGCGTCCAGCGTCGTCTCCGTGCGGCCACCGTGCGTCGTCACGACGAAGCCCGATGCGGTCGATGCGGAGCGCTTGACGTCGAGCGAGAGCACGAGCACCTGCGAACCGAAACGGTCCGCGATCTCGCTGAGCAGCTCCGGTCGTGCAATCGCGGCGGAGTTGACGCCGATCTTGTCGGCGCCCACGCCCTGCAGGCGAGCCACGTCCTCCGCGGAGCGGATGCCGCCACCGACGGTGAGCGGGATGAAGACCTGTTCCGCCGTGCGACGAACCACCTCGTACGTGGTGGCGCGCTCGTCGACCGTTGCGGTCACATCGAGAAACGTGATCTCGTCCGCGCCCTGCTCGAAGTAGCGCGCGGCCAGCTCAACCGGGTCACCCATCTCCCGCAGGTTCTCGAAGTTGACGCCCTTGACCACCTTGCCGTCTGCGACGTCCAGACAGGGAATGACCCGAGTGGTGACGGTCATCAGAGTCTCGCCGCCTCGATCGCGCTCACCAGGATGGCGCGCGCGCCGATCGCGTAGAGCTTGTCCATCACGAGGTTCATGCCCTTTCGGGGCACCATGACGCGCACGGCCACCCAAGCGGGGTCCTGGAGCGGGGAGATCGTCGGGGACTCGCGTCCCGGCGCGATCGCGACGGCCGCATCGACGAGCCCCGCGGGCAGGTCGTAGTCGACCAGCACGTAGCGGCGCGCGATCATCACACCGCGAAGCCGCCGCAGCAGCGTGTCCACGCCCTCGGCGCCGGCAGGCGAAGAGATCAGGACGGCCTCGGATTCGAGCATCACCGGGCCGAAGATCTCCAGCCCCGCTGCTCGGAGCGTGGTCCCGGTCTCGACGACATCAGCAATGGCATCGGCCACGCCGAGCTCGACCGCCGACTCGACCGCACCGTCGAGCGGAACGACCGTGACGTCGATCCCCTTCTCGGCGAGGTAGGAGCGCACCAGTCCGGCGTAGGCGCTGGCGATGCGCACGCCGTTCAGGTCCTCCAGCGTGGTGAAGCGCCCGGGACGAGCGGCAAAGCGGAAAGTGGAGCGGGCGAAACCCAGCTCCTGGATCTCGGTGGCCTCGCTGCCGGAATCCAGCAGCAGGTCGCGGCCCGTGATGCCGACATCCAGCGCGCCGGATCCGACATAGGTGGCGATATCGCGCGGACGGAGGAAGAAGAACTCGACCTCGTTGTCCGGGTCGATCAGGTGGAGGCTCTTGGGGTCGCGGCGACCGGCGTACCCGGCCTCGGCGAGCATGGCGGATGCGGTCTCGGACAGTGCGCCCTTGTTGGGCACGGCGATGCGAAGCATGGATCGCTTTCAGGGGAGGTGGTTCAGAGGTGACGGTAGACGTCGGCCAGGGTGAGTCCCTTGGCGATCATCAGGACCTGCGCGTGATACAGCAGCTGGGAGATCTCGAGCGCGGTGTCGTCGTCGGACTCGTACTCGGCGGCCATCCAGGCCTCCGCTGCTTCCTCGACGATCTTCTTGCCGATGGTATGGACGCCGCCGTTCAGAAGCTCCACCGTGCGCGAACCGGGCTCTCCCGCCTGGGCCTTCGCAGTCAGTTCACCGAACAGGTCGTCGAAACTCTTCACCCCCCCAGGCTACCGGGTGCGCGCGTGCGTGTGACGCCCCGCGGCGGTGCGCAGGGCCGAGATCGCGTTCTCGGGGTCGTCTGCGCCGAACACCGCGGAGCCCGCCACGAAGGTATCGGCGCCGGCGGCAGCGGCCTGTTCGATGGTGGACGCCGAGATCCCGCCGTCCACCTGGAGCCAGACCTCGGAACCCCGGCGGCGCGCTTCGTCCGCGAGCCGGGAGAGTTTGCCCATCTGATCTGCCATGAACGCCTGTCCGCCGAAGCCCGGGTCCACGGTCATCACGAGGATCTGATCGAATTCGTCCAGCACGTCGAAGAGAGGCTCGACCGGGGTGGTCGGCTTGACAGCCACCCCCGCCCGCGAGCCGATGGACCGCAGCCGCCGCGCCAGGGTGACCGGAGCACTGGCAGCCTCCACGTGGAATGTGACGCTCGCCGCACCCAGTTCGGCATAGGCGGGTGCCCACCGATCGGCATCGCTGATCATCAGGTGTACGTCCAGCGGCACCGGGCTGGTCGCCTGGATGCGCTCCACCATCTGCGTGCCGAAGGTGAGGTTCGGGACGAAATGGTTGTCCATGACATCGACGTGCACGAAGTCCGCCGTCGCGATGCGAGCGAGCTCTGCCTGCATGTTGACGAAGTCGGCGGCCAGGATGCTGGGGTTGATGCGCGCGTCGGTCACCCTCCCATTATGTCCAGCGGTCACGGACGTCGGCGGAGCAGGGCCAGGAACATGCCGTCGGTGCCGTGCCGGTGCGGCCACAGCTGCGCATGGCCCGAGCCATCGGACGGTACGGGCAGGTCGAGGACGCCGCGCGACACCCGCTGCAGCGCCGCTCGCGCATCGAGCTCCTCCACGCCGTCACCCCAGATGCGCCGCACGTCCGCGACGACGCCGGCCGTCTCCGCCAGATGGGGCGAGCACGTCACATAGGCGACAACGCCGCCGGGTTTCAGCGCACCGATCGCGCCGTCGAGCAGCTCCGTCTGAAGCCCGACGAGATCGCCGACATCCGTGGGCGACTTGCGCCAGCGAGCCTCGGGGCGCCGCCGCAGGGCGCCCAGCCCGGTGCACGGAGCGTCGACCAGGATGCGGTCGTAGACCTGCGGATGCGCGGCGGCGAAGTCGCGACCATCCTGCTCGTGCACCGCCACGTCCAGCGGCACACCCGCGATCGCCTGGCGCACCAGTCCGGCGCGCGCCGGCGTGATCTCGTTCGCGTCGAGAGACGCCCCGAGCTCCCGGGCCCGCGCGGCGAGGAGGGCGGTCTTCCCGCCAGGGCCGGCGCAGAGATCCAGCCAGCGCTCCCCCGCCCCCGGCATGTCCGGGAGCCCGGTCAGCGCGAGCGCGACCAGCTGCGATCCCTCGTCCTGCACACGCAGTCGCCCACCCGAGGCGCGCACCACCGGATCGGGCGCACCGCCCGCGTGACGGAATCCGATCGGCGAATACGGAGTCTGCTCGGCGTCCTCCGGGACATCAGCCAGTCCCGGAAGGGCGGAGAGGGTCACCGCTGGCGAGGCGTTGTCGGCGTCGAGGAGATCGGGCAGCTCCTGCTCACGCCCCTCTGCCTGGAGAGCACGGCGCATCGCGCGCAGGATCCACACCGGGTGCGAGCTGGTGACGGCGAGCCGTTCGTCGTCGCTGCGTGACAGCTCCTCCAAGCGCGCGATCCACGTGTCGGCGCTCTCCGCGGAGATGCGGCGCAGCACGGCGTTCGCGAAGCCGGCCGCTTTGACTCCGCCGGCCGATCGTGCCAGCTCGACCGACTCGTTCACGGCGGCGTGGCTGGCCACGCGCGTGGCGAAGAGCTGATGCACGGCGAGCCGGAGCGCATCCAGGACCTCGGGCTTGATGCGACCGATCGCACGGTCGGCGGCGATCTCGATCACCGCGTCATAGGTCCCCTGCCGGCGCAGGGTTCCGTAGGTCAGCTCCGTGGCGAGGCCCGCGTCTGATCCCGATAGCCCAGCGCGGGAGATCGCGGTGGGAAGCAGCAGGTTCGCGTAGGCGTCGGATCCCGAGACGGCGCGCAGCACGTCGTACGCCACCAGTCGTGCGGGTGAGATGCGGGTCATCGGGTAATTCCTTCGGTAGGAGGTTCGGGCGCCGCGGGAAGCGGATCGATGCTGAGCTGGTCGACTCGGAGACCTCGCCACCAGTCCCCTGCCGCCATGGCTTGCTTTCCCGCCGGCTGCACGCGAACCAGCCGGACCGGCCGATCCGCGGTTCCCAGCAGAACCTGCTTCGCCTCCATCCGGATGACGCCGGCAGGAACCGCGGCGTCGGTGTCGGCGATGGCCAGCTGAGAGATCTTGAGCGTCGCGCCCTCGATGCGGACGTGGGCGCCGGGCTCGGGGGTGACACCGCGGAAGCGGGCGAGAACCGCAGCCGAGCCGGCGGCGGGATCCAGCAGGCCGTCGGACAATGTGAGCTTGTGGGCGTAGCTGGGCTCACCCACCTGATCGACCGGTGTCGCACCGGCGCCGATCCGGGTGACGATGTCCGGCAGAGCCGCTCCGCCGATCTCGGCGAGGGCAGCCAGCACGTCCGCGGCCGTGGCCGCGGGTTCCGGCGTGTACGACTCCTGCCGGTACACCGCACCCGCATCGAGCTCGGCGACCAGCTGGAACACCGCCCAGCCCAGGTCGCTGTCCCCGGCGATGAGCGCGCGCTGCACCGGTGCGGCCCCCCGCCATTTCGGAAGAAGCGAGAAGTGGAGGTTCACCCACCCGGCCCCGAGCCCGGTGAGCAGCGGCGCGCGTACCAGCGCGCCATAGGCGACGATGACGCCGAGGTCGGCCTCGGTCGCGAGGATCGCGGCCGTGGCTTCCGCATCCAGACGCGCCGCCTTCAGGACTGGAAGCCCCAGTTCATCGGCGGCCGCCGCGACCGGCGACGGGGTGAGCACGCGCTTGCGCCCGAGCGGCGCGTCGGGGCGCGTGACGACGAGGACCACCTCGTGATCCGAGGCGGCGAGAGCACGGAGGGACGGCACGGCCGCCTCAGGGGTACCGGCGAAGACGATGCGCATGGCGCTCCTCACAGTTGGGGATCGGCGACGTCGAGTCGCACTCGGAGAGTGGTGGCACGGATGGCGCGGGCGCGACCTCGCCGTCCGCGCAGTGCTGCGCTAACGACGCTTGCACGCAAGGACGCGGCGACGGCGGTCCCGACACCGTACTCGAAGCGAAGCAGCGCACGCGAACGGGGCGTGTCGTCCTCGTCGACGCGCACGGGTCCGACCACCGCATCGGGAGCCAGCGCCGGAACGTCCTCGTGAAGGACGCGCAGCGCGTCGTCCACCGCGGACGGGTCCCCCTCGATCACGGCGACGCGCGAAGCGGGCGGCATGCGCAGGGGCAGGCGCTCGGCGACCTCGGCGCGGGCGAACGCAGGCTGTGTCCAGGTGGCGAGAGCGCGTGCGACGGCCCCCGTCACCCCGACGAGGTGGACCGGGGCGCCGGGAGCAGCGAGAGCGGCGGCGTTCGACCACCATCGCAGACACGACTCGGCGATACGGAGATCATCGGCCATCAACATACGATCGCCGTCCAGCAACAGGACGGCTGCATACCCGCCGTCCGCACGCGGCTCGGCACCACGGGTGGCCACCACGAGTGCGGGACGGGAATCCACTCGCTCCACGGGATGATCGCCGTCGGCGAGGATGACCCGGGTGTCGGCGAAGGCCCGGCCGAGATCGTCCGCGGTGCGCTCCGACCCCGATGAGGCCAGCCGCACGCGATCGGAGTCGCAGTTGCCACAGCGCCAGCCGTGCGCGGTGCGACCGCACCAGCGGCACACCGGAGCGGCGCCACGGGACGCGGCGAACAGCGGACCGGAGCAGTGTGTGCACCGCGCAGCGGTGCGGCACTCCGCGCACACCAGCACCGGTGCGTACCCGGGACGGGCGACCTGGACGAGCACCGGCCCGTGCTGCAGCGCCTCACGAGCGGCGCGGAAAGCGGTGGACGGCACTCGTGTACCGGGCCGCTCCCCCGGGATCGTGGATGACAGGACGACGCGGGGCGCGTACCTCCGGGATGCGGCGATCTCGCGAAGGTATCCGAGGCCCACCAGCCGTTCGGTATCGGCCGACCGGGAATGGGCCACGAACAGGAGGGCATGACCGAACAGCTCCTGGCGTACCAGAGCGGCATCCCGCGCGTGGACGTAGGGAGCGAGGGGCTCGTCGAGCAGAGTGTCACCGTCGTCCCACACCGTGACGAGTCCGGCATCCACCGGCGCGTAAACCGCCGAACGATTACCGACGACGATGCACGGTGCGCCGTCCAGCGTTCTCAGGAAGGCACGGTAGCGCTCCGGACCGCTCTGGCGAGCATCCACTCGCACCACGACCGTGGGAGGGACGAATTGCGCCAGCGCGAGTTCGAGAGCGTCCTGATCGCGATAGTCCGGCACCACCAGCACACTGCTGCGCCCGGAGGCCCAGACTTCCGCGGCGGCCGCGGCGAGGAGCACCATGCCGGCGGGCACGGACTGGCCATCCGCCACCGTCTCAGGACGGGCGGGGGCATCCAGGACGATCCGCTGCCGCTCGCGCAACGCTTCTGCCAGGCCGGGAAACGCGCTCAGGGCCTGCGTCGCCCGCGTGCGGGCGTCCGGGGACAGCGAGGGCGTCTCCCTGTCCGCCCCGGGATCGGCCGCGCGCTGGGCCAGCCACGCCTTCTCCACGCGCACCTGCCGCTTGGGCACGACCAGACGCAGGATGTCGCTCACCGAGCCCGCGGCCCGATCCGCGACGCGCCGCGCGAGCGTGAACAGCCGCGCCGGCATCACGACAGCGTCGGAGACGACCTCCTCCAGGTCCGAGAGCGCACGCTCGGCAGCTTCCTCCACATCCAGCTCGACGATGAACCCGTCGACGACGCGGCCCATCGAGCGCAGCGGGACGCGCACCCGCACGCCGGGGCGCGCAGCCTCCACGAGCTCGTCCGGAATGGCGTAGTCGAAGAGCCGATCCAGTTGCGGAAGCGGCGAGTCGATCAGCACCCGGGCGATCGGGCGCGAAGCGCTCCGGGGCATCTCTGCTGCGCTCAGAGGCCGGCGGCGCGGCGCAGGTCGTCGACCCGATCGGTGCGCTCCCAGGTGAAGTCGGGCAGCTCGCGACCGAAATGGCCGTATGCGGCCGTCCGGCGGTAGATCGGACGCAGCAGGTCGAGCTCTTCGATGATGGCGGCAGGGCGCAGGTCGAACGTCTGCGAGATGGCGCGCGTGATGACTTCATCGGCCACGGCGCCCGTGCCGAACGTCTCGACGTACAGGCCCACCGGAGCGGCCTTGCCGATCGCGTATGCCACCTGCACCTCGAGGCGCTCCGCGAGTCCGGCCGCCACCGCGTTCTTGGCCACCCACCGCATCGCATAGGCGGCCGACCGGTCGACCTTCGACGGGTCCTTCCCGCTGAACGCCCCGCCACCGTGACGGGAGGCCCCGCCGTACGTGTCGACGATGATCTTGCGTCCGGTCAGGCCGGCGTCGCCCTTGGGGCCGCCGATGACGAACGGTCCCGCCGGGTTGAAGTACAGCTGGTAGTCGGAGATGTCGAGTCCGGACTCCGCCAGCACCGGGTCGATCACGTGCTGCTTGACGAGGTCGCGCAGGGCCTCCTGGGAGATCTCGGGTCCGTGCTGCGTGGACAGCACCACCGCCTCCACGGTCTTCGGCGTGAAGCCGTCGTAGCCGAGCGTGACCTGCGTCTTCCCGTCGGGGCGCAGCCACGGGATGAGCTCGCCCTCGTGACGAACCGCGGCCAGCCGCTCCGCCATCCGGTGCGAGATCCACGATGCCGCCGGCATGAGCTGCGCCGTCTCGTTCGTGGCGAAGCCGAACATGATGCCCTGGTCGCCGGCGCCCTGCTCATCACGCAGGTCGCCCGAGCCCTCACGCGCTTCCAGAGCCGTGGACACGCCCGCGTGGATGTCGCTGGACTGCTCGCCGACGGAGATCGACACACCGCAGGAGTCTCCGTCGAAGCCGGTGTCGCTGGAGCGGTAGCCGATGTCGGTGATGACCTCGCGCACGATACCGGTGATGTCCGAATAGGAGTCGGTGCGCACCTCGCCGGCGACGTGCACCAGACCGGTGGTGACCATCGTCTCCACAGCCACCTTGGCTCCCGGGTCCTGTCGGAGCAGGTCGTCGAGAATGGCGTCCGAGATCTGGTCGCAGATCTTGTCGGGGTGGCCCTCCGTGACGGATTCCGAGGTGAACAGGCGAAGGTCGGTCATCGTGACTCCGAGCGGTCGGGGCGGGAAGGGTCGGAAAACGAGTATGCCCGCCGTCACGGACATTCCGGGACGGCGGGCAATACGCGGACTTACTCAGCGGCGCGCAGGCGCAGCTTGTCCTCGTTGATCTCGTGCAGGGCGATGGTGAGCGGCTTGTCCTCCACCGACGAGTCGACCAGGGGGCCGACGTTGTCGAAGAGGTTGCCCTCCTGCAGGTCCGAGTAGTAGTCGTTGATCTGACGCGCGCGCTTGGACGCGTAGATCACGAGCTGGTACTTCGAGTCGACCTTGTTGAGCAGGTTGTCGATGGGGGGATCGATGATCCCGCCGTTGTGTCCGGCCATGGCAAACCTCCTGGATGCGGCGACGGATGCGTAATGCGTTGGTGGGCGCGCGAAAATATCAGCGCACCGGTGCCTCGTACAAGTCTACGACCTCGCGCGCCGCCGTGGCGACATCCTCGTTGACGACACGGAAGTCGAACTCGTTCTGGAAGGCCAGCTCGGTCTTCGCGGTGCGCAGCCGCCGGGCGCGTTCCTCGGCGTCTTCGGTGCCGCGACCGACCAGGCGGCTCACCAGCTCGTCCCAGGACGGCGGCAGCAGGAACACCAGGGTTGCGCTGGGGTCGTTCTCGCGCACCTGGCGCGCCCCCTGCAGATCGATCTCGAGCAGCACGCTGCGCCCCTCGGCCAGCGCCTTCTCGATGGGACCACGCGGAGTACCGTAGCGGTGCTTGTTATGGACCGTTGCCCACTCCAGCAGTTCGCCCGCCGCGATCATCCGGTCGAACTCGGCGTCGTCGACGAAGAAGTAGTGCACACCATCCTGCTCACCCGGACGCGGCGCGCGGGTGGTCGCCGAAACGGAGAGCATGATCTCCGGGTGCTCCTCCCGGATCTTTGCGGCCACCGTCCCCTTGCCCACGGCCGTGGGCCCGGCCAGGACGAGCAGGCGGCTGCGCCCGTGGCGGGCACGCCCCTGCGGCACCCGCCAGTCCAGCCACGCCTGCAGCTCGCGCTGCTGACGAGCACCCAGCCCGCCGAGGCGCTTGACGGGCGAGATACCGAGCTCGTCGAGGATGCGGTCGCGCTTTCCCACGCCGATCGCCGGGATCGCCGTCAGGAACTCGGTGACACGCATGGTTCCGGAGGGCGTGGCCGGATCCGCGAGGGCGCGACGCAGCACCTCCTGCGGCGAGACGACGCGTGTGCTCAGGTCGCGTTTCAGCGACGCACGCGCGCGACGTGCGGCCACCGCCTTCTGCGATGCCGCGATTCGATCCACCTCGGGGGGACGCTGGCCTTCAGCCACGACCGATCTCCAGTTCTTCGTTGCGCGTGCGGATCGCGGGGATCAGGCCGGCAGGTCCGGCACGCAGGATGCCGCGGCTTTCGCTCGCGATGACAGTCGGCGCCAGGGCGCCGAAGATGTCCCCCAAGTCGCGCAGCTGCGCACCCTGCGCACCGAACCCGGGCGCCAGGATCGGCGCGGGCGGGTCCAGATGCGCGGGTACGCCGCGCGCGGCCAGATCCACCGTCGCCCCGATGACGAAGCCGAAGCTCCCCCACCCCCCAGGCTCTGTGGTCCGTCTGTTGCGCTCGGATACCTCGCCGATGACCTGCTCGGTCACCGTGCGGGCGTCGGCGTCGAAGGCGCTCTGCAGCGCGATCGCCTCCGGGTTGCTGGTGGCGGCCAGCACGAAGAGCCCCTTGCCGTACTGCGCGGCGGCGGCGAACGCGGGCTCCAGCGCGCCCACGCCGAGATAGGGACTCACCGTCAGTGCGTCGCTCTCCAGCGGCGCCCCCGGAGCGAGCCACGCCTGCGCGTAGCCCTCGGTGGTCGAGCCGATGTCGCCGCGCTTCGCGTCGGCGATGACCAGCAGGCCGGCCGCGCGCGCCTGGCGGATCACGTCCTCCAGAACGGTGAAACCGGCGGCCCCGTACCGTTCGAAGAACGACACCTGCGGCTTCACGATGCCGACCTCGCCCGCGCTCGCCTCGATCACCCGGAGCGAGAACTCCCGCACCCCGGCGGCGGAGACGGGCAGTCCCCACTGTTCGAGGAGGGCGTCATGCGGGTCGATTCCCACGCACAGCGGTCCCCGCGTCGCGATGGCATCGCGGACGCGGGAACCGAAGGATTGCGTCGTGGTCACCGGGCCGCCCGGTCGCTCGCGTACTCCTGCAGGCTGCGCACTTCGAAGGGCTTGCCCATGGCGTCCAGCGCGGTGACGGCGGCGCCGAGGACGGCCATCGTGGTGAACAGCGCCTTGTCGGCCGCCACCGCTGCAGCGCGGATCTCGTAGCCGTCGGCACGGGCGGAGATCCCCGACGGCGTGTTCACGACGATGTCGATCTCACCGGCGTTGATCAGGTCGACGATGTTGCGCTCGCCGCGCTTGTCTCCGCCGTCCTGCGTCTCGCTGAACTTCGTCACGACCTCCACCGCGATGCCGTTGCGAGCGAGCACCTCTGCGGTGCCCTCCGTCGCCACCAGGCGGTAGCCCAGCTGCTGGAGGCGGTGCGCAGGAAGCAGCACGGCACGCTTGTCCGAGTCGGCAACCGAGATGAACACGGTTCCGGTGCGCGGGATACCGCCGTAGGCAGCGTCCTGGCTCTTCGCGAATGCGGTCGGGAAGTCGCGGTCGATGCCCATCACCTCACCGGTGGAGCGCATCTCCGGGCCGAGCACGGAGTCCACGGTGTGGCCGTCCTTGGTGCGGAACCGCTTGAAGGGCAGCACGGCTTCCTTGACCGAGACCGGGGCGTCCAGCGGAACGCGGGAGCCGTCGGTCTCCGGCAGCAGGCCCTCCGCCTTGAGGTCGGCGATCGAGGACCCGGCCATGATCCGGGCGGCGGCCTTGGCCAGCGGGATGCCCAGCGCCTTGGACACGAACGGAACCGTGCGGCTGGCGCGCGGGTTGGCCTCGATCACGTAGAGCACGTCGGCGGAGATCGCGAACTGGACGTTCAGCAGACCGCGCACGCCGACTCCCTTGGCGATGCCCAGCGTCGCCTCGCGGACGCGGTCGATGTCCGAGCGGCCGAGCGACATCGGAGGCAGCGTGCAGGACGAGTCGCCGGAGTGGATGCCGGCCTCCTCCAAGTGCTCCATGACACCGCCGATGAAGAGCTCCTCGCCGTCGTACAGCGCGTCGACATCGAGCTCGATGGCGTCGTCGAGGAAGCGGTCCACCAGCAGTGGGTAGCCCTCGCCGATCACGACCTGCCCCTCGTTGCGGACGAAGTAGTCGCGCAGGCTCGGGGTGTCGTAGACGATCTCCATGCCACGGCCGCCCAGCACGAAGCTCGGGCGCACCAGCACCGGGTATCCGATCTCCTCCGCGATCTTCACGGCGCCGGGGGCATCGATGGCGGTGCCGTGGCGCGGCGCCACGAGCTCGGCCGCGTCGAGGATCTCGGAGAACAGACCGCGCTCCTCCGCCGCGTCGATGGCGGCGGGGCTGGTGCCGAGGATGGTGTAGCCCGCCGCCTCGATGCCCTTCGCGAGACCCAGCGGGGTCTGGCCGCCGAGCTGGCAGACCACACCGAGGATGGTGCCCGACTGGGACTCGGCGTCGAGGATCTCCAGCACGTCCTCCAGCGTCAGCGGCTCGAAGTACAGCCGGTCGGAGGTGTCGTAGTCGGTGGAGACCGTCTCCGGGTTGCAGTTGACCATGATGGTCTCGTACCCGGCATCGGCCAGCGCGAACGAGGCGTGCACGCAGGAGTAGTCGAACTCGATCCCCTGACCGATGCGGTTCGGTCCGGAGCCGATGATGACGACCTTGGTGCGGTCGGAGGCGGCGACCTCGGTCTCGGTGTCGTACGACGAGTAGTGGTAGGGCGTGAGCGCGGGGAACTCGCCGGCGCAGGTGTCGACGGTCTTGTAGACCGGGCGCAGACCCAGGGAGTGACGGAGCTCACGCACCTCGGCCTCGGTGAGGCCGCGCAGCTGTGCGATCTGCACGTCGGAGAACCCGTGATCTTTCGCGAGGCGCAGCGAGGCCTCATCCAGCTCGGCGACGCCGGCCACGTGCTCGGCCACCTCGTTGATGAGGACGATCTGGTCCAGGAACCACGGGTCGATCTTCGTAGCCTCGAAGGCCTGCTCCGGCGTCGCGCCCTTGCGCAGCGCCTGCTGCAGCGTGACGATACGACCATCGGTGGGGATCTTCGAGATCTCCAGCAGCTCCTCGACGGAGCGATCCTCGTCACCCCAGTGGAACGCCGATCCGCGCTTCTCGAGCGAGCGCAGCGACTTCTGCAGTGCGGTGGTGAAGTTGCGTCCGATGGCCATCGCCTCGCCCACCGACTTCATGGTCGTGGACAGGGTGGCATCGGCCGCGGGGAACTTCTCGAACGCGAAACGCGGGGCCTTGACCACGACGTAGTCGAGGGTGGGCTCGAACGACGCCGGCGTGACCTGCGTGATGTCGTTGGGGATCTCATCCAGGCGGTAGCCGATGGCGAGCTTGGCGGCGATCTTCGCGATCGGAAAGCCGGTGGCCTTCGATGCCAGCGCGGACGAACGCGACACGCGGGGGTTCATCTCGATGACGATGATGCGGCCGTTGTCAGGGTCGACGGCGAACTGGATGTTGCACCCGCCCGTGTCGACGCCCACGGCGCGGATGATGTCGATGCCGATGTCGCGCATCTTCTGGTACTCGCGGTCGGTCAGCGTGAGCGCCGGGGCCACCGTGATCGAGTCGCCGGTGTGCACACCGACCGGGTCGACGTTCTCGATGGAGCAGATCACCACGGTGTTGTCCGCGGTGTCGCGCATGAGCTCGAGCTCGTACTCCTTCCAGCCGAGGATGGACTCCTCCAGCAGCACCTCGTTGGTGGGCGAGTCATGCAGGCCCGCACCGCCGATCAGGCGCAGGTCCTCCTCGTTGTAGGCGAATCCGGAGCCGAGACCACCCATCGTGAAGGAGGGGCGCACGACCAGGGGGTAGCCGAGCTTCTCGGCGCCGGCCAGCAGATCGTCCATGGAGTGGCAGATCACCGAAGCGGCGACGTCGGCACCAGCCTCGATCACCAGCTCCTTGAAGACCTGGCGGTCCTCGCCCTTCTGGATCGCCTCGACCTTGGCGCCGATCAGCTCCACGCCGTACTTCTCCAGGATCCCGAGACGGTCCAGGGTCATCGCGGCGTTCAGCGCGGTCTGACCGCCGAGCGTCGGCAGGATGGCGTCCGGCTTCTCCTTGGCGATGATCGACTCGATGACCTCAGGGGTGATCGGCTCGATGTAGGTCGCGTCGGCGAAATCGGGGTCCGTCATGATCGTGGCCGGGTTGGAGTTGACGAGGATGACGCGCACGCCCTCCTCGCGCAGCACACGGCACGCCTGGGTCCCGGAGTAGTCGAACTCGGCCGCCTGGCCGATGACGATGGGTCCCGATCCGATGACCAGGACGGAATTGATGTCTTCGCGCTTCGGCATTACTCGGAGTCCTTCTTCGTCAGGTGCGCGATGACCAGGTCGCGGAAGCGGTCGAACAGGTAGTTGGCGTCGTGGGGGCCGGCTGCGGCCTCGGGGTGGTACTGCACCGAGAAGGCGGGGATGTCGATGGCGCGCAGGCCTTCGACGACCTGGTCGTTAAGCCCGACGTGGCTCACCTCGACCTGTCCGTAACCGTTGGGGCTCTCAAACGTCCCCTCGACGGGGGCGTCGACCGCGAAGCCGTGGTTGTGCGCGGTGATCTCGACGCGGCCGGTGGCCTTGTCGAGCACCGGCTGGTTGATGCCGCGGTGGCCGAAGGTGAGCTTGTACGTGCCGAGGCCGAGCGCGCGGCCGAACAACTGGTTGCCGAAGCAGATCCCGAAGTAGGGCAGGCGCGCGTCCAGAACCTCGCGCAGCACGGCCACCTGGGCGTCCGAAGCGGAAGGGTCACCGGGACCGTTCGAGTAGAACACCGCGACCGGGTCGATCGCCTGGATGTCGGCGAACGTGCTCGCCTGCGGCAGGACGTGGACGTCGAAGCCGCGCGCGGCGAGGTTGTCGAGCGTGGCCTGCTTGACACCGAGGTCGAGCACGGCCAGGTTCCCGAGGCGCTCCCCCGTGGCGGGGACGACAGTCGGCGCGGTCACCGAGACCTCGGCGGAGAGGTTCTGCCCCGCCATCTCGGGGGCCTCGCGGACGATGCGCAGCTGCTCCTGCGGGTCGAGAGCGGCTGCCTCTCCGGAGAAGATGCCACCGCGCATGGAACCCGCGGAGCGGATGTGGCGCGTCACGGCGCGCGTGTCGATGCCGGAGATGCCGACGATGCCGTCGCGTTCGAGCGAGTCGTCCAGCGAGCCGGTGGCACGCCAGTTCGACACCACGCGGGAGGCGTCTCGCACCACGTACCCCGACACCCAGATGCGGCGGGACTCGTCGTCCTCGCCGTTCATTCCGGTGTTGCCGATGTGCGGGGCGGTCTGCAGGACGATCTGTCCCGCGTAGGAGGGGTCGGTGATCGTCTCCTGATATCCGGTCATGCCGGTGGTGAAGACCACTTCGCCGAGGGTCGTGCCGCGCGCGCCGTAGGCGTTGCCGGCGTGGCGGGTGCCGTCTTCGAGAACGAGGACGGCCGGGTCGAGGGAGAGCAGGGTCATGCTTCTGTTCCAGTCGATGCGGGAGCCGGGATCAGGGAGTCGATCGCGGCGATGAGTTCTTGGGGAGAGGTCTGCTGCAGGCGGACGTAGGAGTCCACCGGCTGACCGGGGGCGATGAGCCAGACCAGGCGCACCAGTCCGTCGCGCTCCACGACCTTGTCGATCGTGACCGTGGCAGTCCCGACGGACACCAGCGCGCTGCGCGGGATGGAGACGGTGGGCTCACCCGTGAGTGCGAGTCGCACACCTTCGTCGAGCACCGTGACCGTGGCGCGAGCGCGGTAGGCCAGGTGCTTGATCGCGAGACGGTTCAGGGCGTCGTCGTGTGCCGTGGTCGCGACATACAGTCCCGATGCCTGATACCGCTCGGTACCCGCGATCGCTGTGACCGGGGCGACGAGGGCGGCGTCTCGCCGCGTTCGTCGTCGCCAGCCCCAGAGCATCAGGCCGATGAGCAGCACGGCCACGGCGATCATGACCAGGAGGGCGCCTTCGCGGCTCATGCCCCGACCTCCCGCAGCACACCGTCGGCCACCGTGGCTGCGCCTTGGTGGATGGTCCACCGCACGCTTCCCGGCAGCTCACGTCCCAGGTAGGGCGAGTTGACGCCGCGACCGCGCAGATCCTCGGTGGTGAAGGTGCCGCCGGCGCTCGGATCGTACAGCACCAGTTCCGCCGGCTCCCCCGCAACGAGCGGGGTGCCGTGCCCGGTGAGGCGTCCGATGCGGGCGGGCGTACGGCTCATCACGCGCGCGACGTCGTCCCAGCCGAGCAGGCCGGTCTCCACCATGGCGAGGTGGACGACACGCAGCGCGCTCTCCAGACCCACCATGCCGTTGGCCGCGGCCGCCCATTCACAGGACTTGTTCTCGGCGGGGTGCGGAGCGTGGTCGGTGGCGACGATGTCGATCGTGCCGTCGGCCAGACCCTCGCGCACCGCGAGGACGTCCTCCTCCCGGCGCAGCGGCGGGTTCACCTTGTACCGAGCGTCGTAGCCGCGCACCAGGTCGTCGGTGAGGAGGAGGTGGTGCGGCGTGACCTCGGCGGTGACGTTGATGCCCCGCTTCTTCGCCCAGCGGATGATGTCCACGGAACCCGCCGTGGACAGGTGGCAGACGTGCAGGCGCGAGCCCACGTGCTCCGCCAGCAGCACGTCCCGAGCGATGATGGACTCCTCCGCCACCGCGGGCCAGCCGGCGAGACCAAGCTCGGCGGAGACGACGCCCTCGTTCATCTGGGCGCCCTCCGTGAGGCGCGGATCCTGCGCGTGCTGCGCGATCACACCGTCGAACGCCTTCACGTACTCGAGAGCACGACGCATGATGAGCGGATCGAACACGCAGAAGCCGTCGTCGCTGAAGACGCGGACCTGGGCGCGGGACTCGGCCATCGCGCCGAGCTCGGCGAGCCGCTCGCCCTTCTGGCCCAACGTGACGGCGCCGATCGGCTGCACCGTGGCGTATCCGGCGGCCTCGCCCAGGGCGAGCTCCTGCTCGACCACACCGGCGGTATCGGCTACCGGCGAGGTGTTCGGCATTGCGAAGACCGCCGTGAAGCCACCGGCCGCGGCGGCGCGGGTACCGGTGAGGATCGTCTCGGACGCTTCGTAGCCGGGCTCGCGGAGGTGGGTGTGCAGGTCGACGAGACCAGGAAGTGCGACCAGACCGTCGGCGTCGATGCGCCGGGCACCGGCAGAGCTGAGTCCCGTACCGACCTCGGCGATGCGTCCGTCCGCAACCAGGATGTCCGTGCGGTCTCCGCCCTCCAGGGAGGCTCCGACGATGAGCAGGCCGTCGTTCATGAAAGGTCCTCTCGTTCGTCGCCGGGGCGTTCTCCAGCGAGCAGCAGGTAGAGCACGGCCATGCGCACGGCGACGCCGTTCGCGACCTGCTCGAGGACGGTCGATCGGGGTGAATCGGCCGCCGCGGCGGAGATCTCCAGGCCGCGATTCATGGGGCCGGGGTGCATCACCATCGTAGCCCCGGGAAGCTGGGCCAGACGTTCCGGATCCAGTCCCCAGCGTCGGGAGTACTCGCGCTCGTTGGGGAAATATGCGGCATGCATGCGCTCGGACTGGATGCGCAGCATCATCAGCGCGGCGGGCGCGGCGGCGATCGCCCGGTCCAGGTCGTACTCCACGGTCACCGGCCACATCGACACGTTCTGCGGAAGCAGGGTGGGCGGGGCGACCAGGGTCACCTCCGCGCCGAGCGTGTGCAACAGCCAGACATTGGATCGGGCGACACGGGAGTGCAGGACGTCGCCGACGACGGTGACGCGGATTCCGGCGAGATCCCTCCCCCGGCTGTCCGCGCCGAACGTGCGCTTGCGGATGGTGAACGCGTCCAGCAGCGCCTGCGTCGGGTGCTCGTGGGTGCCGTCACCCGCGTTGACCACGCCGGCAGAGATCCATCCGCTGGTGGCGAGCGTGCGGGGCGCACCCGAGGCACCGTGGCGGACCACGACGGCGTCCGCACCGATGGCCTGCAGGGTCTGAGCGGTGTCCTGCAGGCTCTCGCCCTTGGAGACCGACGACCCCTTTGCGGCGAAGTTGATGACGTCGGCGCTCAGCCGCTTGGCCGCCGCCTCGAACGAGATGCGGGTGCGCGTGGAGTCCTCGAAGAAGAGGTTCACCACCGTCTTCCCGCGCAGCGTCGGAAGCTTCTTGATCTCGCGCGACTGCGTATCGGACATGTCCTCGGCGACGTCGAGGATGCGGAGGGCGTCTTCGCGGGAGAGGGACTGCGTGTCGAGAAGGTGCCTCATGACTCGATCGTCACCTCGTCCACGCCATCGATCTCCGCGAGCCGGACGTGCACGCGCTCCTCGCGGGCGCTGGGCAGGTTCTTGCCCACGAAGTCCGGACGGATCGGCAGCTCACGGTGCCCGCGATCCACCAGGATCGCCAGTCGCACCGCGGAGGGACGCCCGATCGACTGCAGTGCATCGAGGGCGGCGCGAATGGAGCGCCCCGAGAACAGCACGTCGTCGACGAGCACCACCGTGCGGCCGTCGATGCCACCGGAGGGGATCTCCGTGGGGCCGGGCGAGCGCGTGGGCTGACGGGCGAGGTCATCGCGGAACAGCGTGACATCGAGCGATCCGACCGGCACGGGGACGCCGGCGATGTCGCTCATGATCACGGACATCCGCTTCGCCAGCGTGACGCCGCGCGTGGGGATTCCCAGAAGGACGATGCCATCGACGCCGCGATGCGACTCGATCACCTCGTGCGAGATACGGGTCAGTGCCCGCGTGATGTCGGCTTCGTGGAGCACAGTTCGAGTGCCCATGGCCGCTCCCTTCTCCGCCTCACGGGACGGGGTTAAAGGTTGCTTTCGACTGAGACGAGTCTACCGCCGGTGCCCGGCGTCGCCGAACCGGTGGCCGCGGGTGTCAGGCCTCGCTGAGGTCGGCGGGTGCCGTCGCCGCCAGGGTGAGGTCGTCCCCCGCCTTCGACGCACGGATCGGGTGACCGAACGAGGTGATGCACTTCCCGGTGTTGAGGTCCCACTTCCAGTCGTGCAGGGAGCAGGTGAGCACACCGTCCTCATCGATCTTGCCGGTCTTGGTGAGATCGGCGCGCAGATGCGGGCAGCGGCGCTGCACCACCCAGTCGCCGATCTGCGCGTCCTCGGTCTGGTCGGACTGCTCGGCGTACCAGTTCTCCGTGTACTCGATGCGATCGCGCGAGAGGCACTTCATGAAGGTGTAGATGAACTCGTTGAACTTGCCGATGCGCGCCGTCTGGAACTGCATCGACAGGAAGATCGAGTTGGACCAGTCGATCTCACCGTCGGCGATGTTCGTGGAGACGAGATCGGCGGGGATGCGGAACCAGAAGTTGCACTCCTCCCCCGCATACTCGCGCAGTTTCGCCTTCGGGAAGTCCACGACCATGTCCAGTTCGCCGATCGTGTAGCGGACCGGTCCGCCCACGCCGTTTCGCATGATCCGGGCGCGACGAAGCAGCGGCTCCCACCACTCCTTGAGCTTCTCGAGCATCACCGCAGGCTCGAGGACGGCCGCACGCGAGGCCTCCTCGTCGCGGATCTCCTGCTGGCGCGACGCGCGCTGCTCCTCCAGGTAGCCCCACTTGTCGGCGAACATGCGGTCGATCTCGTCCTGGGTGTAGAACGTCTGCTCGACGGAGACCTCACCATCGACGATCGTGACGACCGTGCCGGGGATGAAGACGTGACCGTCGTACTTCGGTGCCTCCTCCTTCATCCGGGCGATGAACTCGACCTGATCGGTGAAGATGCCGACCGAGTCGTTTCGGCCGAGACCGTTCGAATCGAACACGTCGTCCCGCAGGAACATCGGCGGGCCGGCCATCGGGAACACGTGCGGCGCGTCGACCTTCTCGATGTAGAACATCGCGCGCTTGTGCTGCGCTTCCCGCTTGAGGTGGGCGAAGTTCTGCTTGGCGTCCAGCGGAAGGTCGTAGACCATCGGCCACCAGATGGCGCCGGAGAACTGCGTGAAGTAGGCGTCCGGCTTGCCGAAGGAGAGCAGTGCCTCCAGGTCCAGCGGGTGCGAGTCGTTCTGGTTCAGCACCGACGCGGTGCCGTCGTCCAGCGACAGCGATGAGTCGCCGATGGGGCCGTCGCTCGGCGCGCGCAGCGGCGTCACCATGATCTTCAGCGGACCGCGCTCGAGCACCTCGCCCGCCTGCGTGTAGGTGATGTTGTGGTACCCGAGCTTGCGCAGATCCTGTTCCAGATCGTCCGTCGGGTAGTCAGGGAGCAGCACCTCGATGTCCTTGCGGACATAGGTCTCCAGCAGCCACGGATCGAAGTGGTCACGGTGACGGTGCGAGACGTAGAGGAAGTCGGCCTCACGGCCGAAGCGCTCCCAGTCGAGGCCACGGTTGTCCGGGAAGGGGAACCAGGATCCGAAGAACGCCGGCTTCACCCAGGGGTCGCAGAGGACGTTTCCCCCGGTGGTCTCGATGAACATGCCGGCGTGGCCGAGTCCCGTGATCCGCATGGCTCTCCTTCTCATTGGAACCCGTCGATTCTACGTGGCGCCCGCTTGGGCGCACCTGTGGCCCGCCGTGAGAAATGCACGCGTCACGTGGCCGACCGGCGCATCCCGCGCCCTCTAGGCTGGAGGGCACGACCTCCGCCCGCTCCGTCGAAGGAATCCCGTGCAGTACATCTCCACCCGTGGCACCGCTCTCGGACAGTACACCGACGTCCTCGTCGCCGGCCTCGCCCCCGATGGCGGACTCGCCGTCCCTGCGGAGGTGCCCGCCGTCCCCGCCGCGACCTTCGAGTCCTGGCGGGCGCTGTCGTATCCGGAGCTGGCCACCGAGGTCATCGGGCTCTTCGCCACGGACATTCCCCGCGAGGACCTCGCCCGCCTGACGGGCGCGGCGTATGAGGGGTCGAAGTTCGAGGCCGACGACATCGTCCCGCTCACGGACATCGGTGGTGGGATGACCCTCGTCGGCCTCTCTGAGGGGCCCACCCTGGCCTTTAAGGACATGGCGATGCAGTTCCTCGGGGAGGCGATGGAGTACGCCCTCGCGAAGAACCAGGACATCCTCAACATCCTGGGTGCGACCTCCGGCGACACCGGCTCGGCCGCCGAGTACGCATTCCGGGGACGCGACCGCATCGGCATCTTCATGCTTTCGCCGCAGGGGCGCATGAGCGCGTTCCAGCGCGCGCAGATGTACTCCTTGCAGGACGAGAACGTGCACAATGTCGCGGTCGAGGGCGTCTTCGATGACTGCCAGCACCTGGTGAAGACTCTCTCCGAGGACCTGGCGTTCAAGGACGCGCAGCACCTGGGCGCGGTCAACTCGATCAACTTCGGGCGGATCTCCGCACAGATCGTCTACTACGTGTGGGCCTGGCTGCGCACAACCGATGCCGTGCCGGCCGAGGAACGGGCGACGTTCGAGGTGTCGTTCGCGGTGCCGTCGGGGAACTTCGGCAACATCCTCTCGGGCTACTACGCCAAGCTGCTGGGTGTTCCCGTGCGACGCCTCGTGCTGGCCTCCAACGAGAACAACGTGCTGGATGACTTCTTCCGCACCGGCGTATACCGCCCGCGCACGTCCGCAGAGACGCTGGCGACGTCCAGCCCCTCGATGGATGTGTCCAAGGCGTCCAACCTGGAGCGCTTCGTCTTCGATCTCCTGGGCCGCGACGCCCAGCGCACGGCGGGCGCGTGGCGCACGCTGGCCGAGACCGGCTCGTTCGATCTGACGACCGAGCAGCCGCGCCTGGGCGCGGAGTTCGGCTTCGCCTCGGGCACCTCCACCCACGAGGACCGCATCCGCGTGATCCGCGAGGTGTTCCAGCGCAGCGGCGTCGTCATCGATCCCCACACGGCGGACGGTGCCGGAGTCGCGGCCGACTTCGTCGAGGACGGCGTGCCGATGCTCGTGCTGGAGACCGCCAAGCCGCGCAAGTTCCCGGAGACCATCGCCGAAGCCCTCGGCGAGACGCCGGAGCCGCCCGCCGCCGTGCGCGAGCTCATGGACGCCCCGCAACGCGTGGTCCGCATGGCCAATGACGAGCAGGCACTCCGGGAGTTCATCCAGGCCCACGCCGTCCGCTGACCCCGCGCGGCGACGATCGCCGATGCTCTCGGCGAGAACCCCCGCGCGCCGGATGAGGGGAACGCCGCGACAGCAGGAGCCGATCGCACCGACCCGCGCGACTCGCTGTCAGCGCCGCCTGCCGTGCCAGCGGGAGCGCACCGCGGCCACGAACGTCACCAGGGGCCGCTCGCCGAAGCGCCACTCGCGCCCCCGCACGAGTCGCGCACCCAGCTCGGGTCGGTCGGTGAGGAGCATCGCCCGAGCGCGTACGGCGTGGACCGGGTCGGAGACGATGGCGATCAGGTCATCCGAGCGCAGGAGCGGTGCGGTGAAGGCGATGTTCTCAGCCGTGCTGCGACTCTGCGCCTCTCGAAGGATCACGCCGCGCCATCCCTGACGGCGAGCCTCGGCGGCGAGTATCTCCGCTTCAGCGGTGTCGGAGTGCACCCGTCCGCCGGACACGATGAGAGCGCGCGGCACCGGCATGCTCCGCAGCGTGCGCAGCCCGGCGCGCACCCGCCATCGGTTGATGAGGTTGGCCCGTCCGCCGCGGTTGCCGAATCCCAGCACGATGACCACAGACCGGCTGCCGACGGTCGCCGTGCCGAGGTGGCGTCCCGTCGCGCGCCACGCCTCCCACTGCCCCCAGCCGAGCGCGGCCAGCGCGATGAGCAGCGATCCCCCGCCCAGGAGCTTCCTTCCCGATCCCACACCCCCACGCTACGCTGCGCCCTTCGTCTCCGACCCCGGCGGCGCCTCGGCGCGCCATGCTCGTCGACTCCCAGCCACCTCCCCCTCCAGGCGCGCGTGCCGTGCGCACCCGACGAACGCCCCGTGCGACGGCTCCCGGATATGCGAAACGCCCGTCCCTCGCGGGACGGGCGTTTCAGCGGTGATCAGCTCGAGCGGGCGATACGGGCGAGGACACCGTGCACGAAGGCGCCGGAGTCGTCGGTGGAGTACTCCTTCGCGAGTTCCACGGCCTCGTCGATCGCGACGGCCGCGGGGACCTCGTCGTTGAAGAGGATCTCCCAGCTGGCCATGCGCAGCAGCGCGCGGTCGATGGCCGGCATGCGGTCGATCTTCCAGTCGCGCGCGTGCGTCACGATCTGCTCGTCGATCTCGTCGCGGTGATCGAGCACGCCGTCGACGATCTCGCGAGCGTACAGCCAGGAGGCCTCGCGCGCCGGCTCCCCGGCAGCGCGCTGCGCCTCCGCGGCAAGCGTCACGTCGAGCGCGTCACCACGGACGTCGGACGAGAACAGGATGTCGAGCGCGCGCTTGCGCGCCTTGGTGCGTGCGGACATTCAGCGAATCAGTCGTTGACGCGGCCGAGGTAGTCACCCGTGCGCGTGTCCACCTTGACCTTGGTTCCGGTCTCCAGGAACAGCGGGACCTGGATCTCGTAGCCGGTCTCCACGGTGGCGGGCTTGGTGCCGGCCGACGAGCGGTCGCCCTGCAGACCGGGCTCCGTGTAGGTGATCTCGAGCACGACGGAGGCGGGAAGCTCGACGTACAGCGGGTTGCCGTTGTTGAGCGCGATCTGCACCATCTGGTTCTCGAGCATGAAGTTCGCGGCGTCACCGACGGTAGCGGCGGCGACGGTGAGCTGGTCGTAGTCGTCGACATCCATGAAGACGAAGTTCTCGCCGTCGTTGTAGAGGTACTGGAAGTCGCGGCGGTCGACGTTCTCGATCTCGACCTTGGCACCGGCGTTGAAGGTGCGGTCGATGGTCTTGCCGGTGACGACGTTCTTGAGCTTGGTACGAACGAACGCACCGCCCTTGCCCGGCTTGACGTGCTGGAACTCCACGACGCTCAGCAGCTGGCCGTCGATCTTGAGGACGACGCCGTTCTTGATGTCCGCGGTGGATGCCATGGGAAGTGATTCCGTTTCGTCTGTGGGAGTGGCCGGCGGTGGCCGACTCGTCATTCTATCGGACGCACCCGGTGATCCCCTGGGCGACGCGATTCGTCAGCCCTCCGCCTGTCCCTCCAGCACGTCACACAGTCGCTCGACGGCGCGTGCGTACCCCGCCACGCCCTCACCGATCACGTGTACGGCAGCCACGTCTCGCACATACGAGAACCTGCGAAACTCCTCGCGGTTGTTGATATCGGAGATGTGCACCTCGGCCGCGGGAATGCTGACGCTGTCCAGCGCGTCCCGCAGCACCACGGACGTGTGCGTCAGCCCGCCGGGGTTGATGATGATCCCTGCGCAATCCAGGCGAGCGTCGTGAATCGCGTCGATGATGACGCCCTCATGGTTCGACTGCACCGCGCGCACATCGAAGCCGCGCGCTGCTGCCGTGGTGCGAACCAGGGCCTCCACATCGGCAAGGGTGTCGGTGCCGTAGACCTCCGGCTGCCGGGTGCCGAGGAGGTTGAGGTTCGGTCCGTTCACGAGCAGCAGGCGACGAGGTGCGGTCATGTTCGGAGGCTATCAGCGAGATGGATGCGGCTGCATCGCATAGCCTCGAAGGATGTCCCCCACCGCCGCCGAGATCGCCAGCTTCCATGAGGACGAGCCTCCCGCCGGAGCGGATCCCTTCGTCTTTCGCCGGCCCGTCGCGCCCATCGTGATCGCGGAACCGGATCCGCGCTGGCCGCAGACCGCCGAGCAGGTCATCGCCACCGTACGCCGCGCCCTGGGACCACGCTGCCTCCGGATCGAGCACGTGGGATCCACCGCGGTCCCCGGCCTTCCCGCGAAGCCACTGATCGACCTGGACCTGATCGTTGCGAGACCCGATCGCGAATCCGACTACGTCCCGGCTCTGACGGCCGCGGGTTTCGTGCTGTCGGTGCGTGAGCCGTGGTGGCACGAGCACCGCATGTTCATCTACGACAACCCCGACGTGAACCTGCACGTGTTCTCCCCCTCAGCTCCCGAACCGTGGAAGCACATCATTCTGCGCGATCACTTGCGAGCGAATCCCCGGGACAGGGAACGCTACGCCGACGCAAAGCGCGCGGCGGCGGCAGCAGCCACCGCGGCAGGCGAACGAGTCATGGAGTACAACGCGAGGAAGGAGACCGCGCTCCGCGAGATCCTGCTTCGTGCGCTCGCCGCCGCCGGCTGCGCACCTGAGGAGCCGGCGGCTGATCCTCGGCAGTAGGGTGCGCCCATGCGACTCCACATCCACAGCCCGGGACGCTCCGGCCCCCGCGCTTGGCCGTCGGCGCCGGGAGACGCACGCTTCATCGCGCTGCGCGCCGATGAGCCCGCCCGTGACGCGGCATCCGAACTGGCGAAGGTCGGCCTCGACGACAGCACGGAAGCCGTGTTCGCCCATTCCTACCTCGCGATCCCCGCGGCCCTCGCGGTCCGGGAGTCGTCCGTGGCACTGGTGCTGGTGGAGCCCGCGTTTTACGACATCGCCCGCGGGCACCGCGACATCGAGTCCCACATCAGCACCATCGAACATGCACGCCTGCAGCTCGCCGCCGGCAATCTCTGGGGCTACTGGACGGCCATCCGGCCGCTGATGTTCGGCGGGCCAGCGCAGGAAGTGACGTGGGAGGAGGAACGCGCCGCGGCCGCCGAGTTCGCGCGGCGCACTCTCCCCTGGGGGCACGGCTTACGAGCAGAGCACCTCAACGCGCCGCGCATCCTGGTTGTGACCGGCGGTTGGAACGACGAGTACGAAGCGATCGCCGGCCGGCTCGTCGATGCCGGCGCCTCACACGTCGTGCTCCCGGGACATGGTCATCGCGCTCAGGATCACCCACGATTTGCAGAGGTCGCGTCCGCGTTCCTTGATCGATAGTCACCGGCTCCTCGCTGCCGGTCAGGCGGTGGAAAACAGGCTCAGGGCGTCGCGAGCATTCCGAAGGTCATGAGCTCTGGGTCGCCTCGGTGCCAGGAACTCTTCCGACCGCCGCGCGACGAAGATGAAGAATCGGGTACGGGCGTCCATCACCATCGGTCTCGCTGCGGCCCACCACCTCGAATCCACGGCGTACGTAGAAGCCCAACGCCGCCGGATTCTGCTCGTTCACGTCTACGCGGACCACACCGTGCTCCTCCAGCGCATGTTCGAGCAGCGCCGAGCCGACGCCCTGGCCCGCCGCGTGCGGGGACACGAACAGCATCTCCAGGCCGTCATCGAGTACGCCGGCGAATCCGAGCGGCCGCCCTTCGTGCTCAGCCACCGCCAGCGTGACCGCGGGGAAGTACGCGGTGGCGAGGTTGCCCTGGATCCGGGCGAAGTCGGCCGGGTCGAGGAAGTCGTGTGTGTCGCGGACGGCGTCCGCCCAGATCGCCACGAGAGCCGGGAACTCCGACTCCCCCCACACCGGACGGATGACAACGGGGATCGGGCGCCGGATGCTCATCTCCCTATCCTCACATCGACATCAGAAGTCGGCGATCACCAGCTTCTTCATCTGCAGCATGTGCTCAAAGGCTCCCGGTCGTTCCATCAGCTCGCCCATGTTCTCCGGAACGATCTGCCAGCTCACTCCGAACTCATCCGCCAGCCACCCGCACTGCTCAGCTTCGGGCACGGCGCTGAGGGCGTTCCAGTAGGTGTCGATCTCCGTCTGATCGGCGCAGCGGACCTCGAGCGACACTCCGCAGTCGAAGAACCACTCGTGGTCGGTGGCTCCGCCGTCCATCGCCGTGAACCACTGATCGCCGATGCGGAACTCGCTGAACATCACCCGGTCCTCTCCCGGGTACGGTGCCACGGTTCCCACCGCGGCATCGGGGAACAGCGAGGTGTATCGCTCCACGGCCTCTCGTGCGCGCCCATCCGAGCGCCCGACGAAGGTGAGGGACGGGATGATGAACGGGCGCGGATCGCCCGTGGGGTCGGTGAGCATGAGCTGCCAGGTGAAGCCGAACTTGTCCTGCACCCACCCGTATCGCTGGCTGAACGGGTACTCCTGGAGCGGCATCAGCACCTCGCCGCCTTCACTCAGACGCGCCCAGACGGCGTCGAGGGCCTCGCGCGCGGCAGCGGGATCGCCATCGAACATCAGGGGGTCGAAGTTCACCATGAAGGAGATCGACGGGTTGGGGCGGAACTCGGGCCCCGCGTTGATCAGCGTGAACCGGAAGTCGCCCACCGTGACATCCACCGTCAGGACGTCGCCGGCCAACGGCTCCTGGAAGTCGAGCAGCCCCTCCGTGGGGTACCTGCTCGTCACCTGCGCCGAGCCGCCCGGAAGAGCGTCCGCGTAGAACCGGCCCGCCTCCTCGGCCGTGCCGTTACACCAGATGTTGGGAATGATCTTCTGCATGAGGGCCTCCCGCCGTTCGTGGCTCTGAGGGTACGCCGCACCACCGACATTGAACATCCCCCTCCACGGGCACGCCGCTCAGCCGGAGATCTCCTGGTAGGCGGCGAAGAGGAGCGACTCATCCGGAGCCTGTAGCACGGTGGGCCGGGCGATGTCGTCGAGCACGATGAAGCGCAGCATTCCGCCGCGCGACTTCTTGTCGCGCTGCATCGTGGACAGCAGCGATGGCCAGCGGCCGGCGAGGTAAGTGGTCGGCAGCCCGAGGCTCTCGAAGATGTCGCGGTGCACGGCGACCGCGTCGTCGCTCAGTCGTCCGGCCAGCCGTGACAGCTCGGCAGCGAACATCATGCCCACCGAGATCGCTGCGCCATGGCGCCAGCGGTAGCGCTCAGCGTGCTCGATCGCGTGACCGAGCGTGTGGCCGTAGTTGAGGATCTCACGCAGTCCTGCCTCGCGCAGGTCCTCCCCCACGACGTCCGCCTTCATCTGAATGGCGAGCTCGATGCTGCGGCGGAATTCAGCGCTCGTCACGTCGGTCGCACGCTCGGGGTCTGCACGCACGATGTCGAGGATCTCGGGATAGTGGATGAATCCAGCCTTGACGACCTCGGCGTAGCCGGCAACCGCCTCGTTGCGACTCAGCGAGCGCAACAGCTCGAGGTCCGCCACCACGGCGTAGGGCGGCCAGAACGATCCGACCAGGTTCTTGCCCTCGGCCGTGTTCACTCCGGTCTTGCCGCCGACGGACGCGTCCACCATGCCCAGCACCGTCGTCGGCACCTGCACCACGGGGACGCCGCGCAGCCACGTGGCGGCGACGAAGCCGGCGAGGTCCGTGACCGCACCTCCGCCGAAGCCGACCACCGCGTCGGTGCGCGTGAAATCGCTCTGCCCGAGGATCTGCCAGCAGAAGGCGGCCACCTCGATGCGCTTGCCCTGCTCGGCGTCGGGGATCTCGGCCAGCAGCACCTCGCGATCTGCCATCAGCTGCTGGCGCAGCTTCTCGGCCTGGGCGCCCAGGGTCGGCGGGTGGATGATGAGCACCTTGCGGGCGTTGGGCGGCAGCACCGTGCCGAGGTCGGCCAGCAGTCCCTCACCGATCGAGATGTCGTAGCCGGGCTCACCGGAGACGTGGATCGTGGTGGTACTCATGAACGGTTTCCTCTCACCCAGTCGGCGATGCGCTCGACGACGGCCTGGATACGCCCCGTCGAGGTGTCGAAGGTCACGTCGGCGACCTCCTCGTAGAGCGGCCGGCGCTCGTCGCGAATGCGCAGCCAGCGTTGCATCGGGTCCTCACCGGCCAGGAGCGGGCGTCCGCCTCCCGCGATCCGGCCCGCGACGACGCGCGGCTCGACGGTCAGCAGCACGACGTCGTGCTCGCCCAGCAGTTCTCTCGTCGCGGCGGTGAGGACGGCTCCGCCCCCGAGCGCCACCACGCCACCCCCTGCCACGGCCGCGGCCACGGCGAGGCGTTCGAGTTCCCGGAAGTGCGCCTCGCCGTGTTCCGCAAAGATGTCGGGGATGGGCCCGTGCTCGCGCGCGATCACGGCATCCGTGTCGGTGAACGTGCGCTCCAGCACCTTCGCCAGCTTCTTGCCGATGCTGGATTTCCCGGCCCCCATCGGGCCGACCAGCACGACGGCGCGGGGCGTCGGCTCAGACACCGCCGGCCAGCGACGGGTCGCTGACGCCCGCGGTACGAAGGTTCTCCGGGATGGCGGCGAGGTAGCTGTCCAGATTGCGGCGGGTCTCCGCCACCGAGTCTCCGCCGAACTTCTCGAGGATCACGTCCACCAGAGTGATCGCGACCATGGCCTCGGCGACGACTCCTGCCGCCGGCACCGCGGAGATGTCCGAGCGCTGGTGGTGGGCCGAGGACTCCTCACCCGTGGTCACGTCGATGGTGTGCAAAGCGTGCGGCACCGTGGCGATGGGCTTCATGCCTGCCGTCACTCGAAGAACGGTGCCGGTCGACATGCCGCCTTCGACCCCACCGGCCTTGTCGGAGCTCCGGGTGATGCCGTCGGGCGCAGCGTACAGCTCGTCGTGAGCGGCTGAACCACGGCGGGTCGTGGTGACGAACCCGTCACCGATCTCCACCGCCTTGATCGCCTGGATGCTCATCACCGCCTGTGCCAGCTTCGCATCGAGCCGGCGGTCCCACTGGACGTGCGAGCCCAGGCCCGGCGGCAGACCGTAGGCGAGCACTTCGACGGTGCCGCCGACCGTGTCGCCCTTCTTCTTGGCGTCGTCGACCTCAGCCACCATCCGCTCGGAGGTCGCGGCATCGAAGCACCGCAACGGGTCCGCGTCGAGGGCGGCGACATCGTCCGGCGTCGGCAGGGCGGCCCCTTCGGGTACGCGGACCGGCCCCATGGACAGCGTGTGACTCACGAGACGGATGCCGAGATCGGACAGGAAGGACTTCGCGATCGCGCCGAGGGCCACCCGGGCAGCCGTCTCGCGTGCGCTCGCGCGCTCCAGGATGGGACGCGCGTCGTCGAAGCCGTACTTCTGCATGCCCACCAGGTCCGCGTGTCCCGGACGCGGACGGGTGAGCGCGGCGCCGCGGCCCCGTGACATCTCGGTGAGCTCCACCGGCTCAGGGCTCATGACCTCGGTCCACTTCGGCCATTCGGTGTTGCCGATGCGCACGGCGATGGGGCTGCCCAGCGAATAGCCGTGACGAACACCACCGGACAGGTGCAACTCGTCCGCCTCGAACTTCATGCGCGAACCGCGGCCGTAGCCGAGCTTGCGGCGAGCGAGGTCGCCGCGGATGTCGTCCAGATCGATGCGGACGCCCGCGGGCAGGCCCTCCATCATGGCGACGAGTTCAGGACCGTGGGATTCACCGGCGGTGAGGACGCGAAGCATTCCCCTAGTCTCCCATGAGCGCCGAGCGCATCGCGTCCAAGATGACGCTCTCCGACTCCAGTGGCTCGGCCACCTGACCGGTGACGAAGATCCGTACCTGCAGCAGCGCCTGATGCAGCAGCATCTGCACCCCGGACGCGGCGGGGAGCCCCAACGCCATCCAGGCCTCCCCCAGCTGCGTGGGCCACGGGGCATACACGGCGTCGACGAGCGCACCACCGTGCTGGGCGAGCACGCCGGCGATCGTATCGTCGATGCTCGTGCCTCCCGGCAGCGTGGCGATAGTCGCGTCCACGTCGCCGAGGCCGGCGTGGGCGTCGAGCGGGCGCACGGAAACCGACAGGCCCATGTCCGCGGCCAGATCCACAAGCGGAGCCGCCTTCTGGGGGCGTCGGGCGACGATCTCCAGCTCCCGCGCGCCGGCCTCGGCCAGCGCGATCACGGCCGACACCGCAGTGGCACCGGCCCCGATGATGCGGGCCCGCTCGGGCGCCTCGACGCCGTTCTCGCGCAGCGCTCCGATGAAGCCGCCGATGTCCGTGTTGAAGGCGGCCGGCTCATCACCGGTGAGCAGCAGGGTGTTGGCGACGCCGGTGCGCATGGCTCGGGCGTCCCGCGATCCCGCGGTCCGCCACGCCGACTCCTTGAGCGGCATCGTGAGCGACAGACCGCGCAGCTCCCGGCGCGCCGTCACGAGCTCCCGGTCGAAGCTCACCTCATTCACCTGTCGACGGCCGTACTCCCAGTCCAGGCCCAGCGCCCGATATGCGGCAAGGTGCAACTGGGGAGACCTGCTGTGGGCGATGGGGTCACCCCAGACTTCGAGGCGCTGCATCAGTAGCACCCGCTGTCGGGGTTCTCCTCGCACCACTGGTGCCACTTCTCCTCGTTCGCCTGCTGTTCGGCGTACGTCGTGGCGAACAGGGTCTCGCCGGTGTCGAGGTTCACGGTCACGAAGTAGAACCACGGCCCCTCGGCCGGGTTCAGCGCTGCCGCGATGGCCGCATCGCCGGGGCTGGAGATCGGACCCGCTGGCAGGCCCGGGTGCAGGTAGGTGTTGTAGGGGTTGTCGTTCTCACGATCCGCATCGCTCGTGGACACCACCCCAAGGGTCAGCTTCCCGACGCCGTACTGCACAGTCGAGTCCATCTGCAGCAGTCCATGCGTCTCGGTGTTCGACGGCTCGAGGCGGTTGTAGATGACGCGCGCGACCTTGGGGAAGTCGTCCGTGCGGCCCTCTCGCTGCACGATCGACGCGATCGTCAGGATTTCCTGGCGCTTCTCCGCCGGCACGCCAGCCTCGTCGAGGGCCTGGACCATGCGGTTCACGAGGGTCTGGATGGCGTCGTGCGCCGAGGTGCCCGGCTCCAGCGTGTACGTCGCCGGGAACAGCCACCCCTCCAGCGACGCGGCGGACACGCCGAACTGCGAGGGGTCGGCCGCGGCCGCCTTGACCTCATCCACGCTGATCTCCAGGACGCTCGCCAGCTCCTCGTAGATCAGTGCGGTGGGCTCACCCTCGCGGATCAGCAGCGTGTTCTCCCGCTTGTTCTCCGGGTTGATCAAAGCCTCGTAGGCGGCCTGGGACGTCATGTGGCTCTTCAGCTCGTACAGCCCCGGGTAGAACTCCTCCGGGTTCGACAGGCCGCGCACGTAGTCGTAGAACGCCCCGCTCGTCTTCGTGACGCCCGCGTTGTACAGCGTGCTGGAGATGTCCAGGCCCGTCTCTCCCGCGCCGATGCTGATCATCACGGGCTCGCCCTCGGTTCCGGCCTCGAAGTCCGCGGGCTCGCTCATGCCGAGCGCATCGCGGATCTGATCGCCGAACACGTTGTACACGGTCACGCCCGCCGCGATGATGCCTCCCAGCACGACGAGCATCACGATGAGGCCCACGAGACAGCCGCGGCGGCGCTTGCGGCGCTTCTGCTTCACATCCGCGGCCGGAACGGGCTCCGCCGCGAACAGGTCTGCCATGTCGGTGAGCCCGTCCCGCGCATCCGCAGTCCCGGCCGCAGCGCGCCGTGTCGGCTGTGCCGACGCCTCGGGCTGTGCCGACGCCTCGGGCTGTGCCTGTGCCCCGGGCTGTGCCTGTGCCCCGGGCTGTGCCTGTGCCCCGGGCTGTGCCGGTGTCCCAGGCTGGACCCCGGGCTGTGCCGCGGGCGCGCCGGACTGCGGGTCTGCAGGAGCAGCCGCAGCGCCAGCGGAGGGGCCGGACGTCATCGGGGCCGGCGCTTCGCCCGCGGGCTGGCCCTCCGATCCGCTCTGCGATCGGGCCGCGGCAGCGCGCGCCTCACGACGCGACATCGGGGCGGACTCGGGCTCGTGGCCAGCCGGATCGGTCACACAGACTCCTGGGGACGGGGTACAGGGAAGCCGGGAAGAGTGCCGGAGCGCTTCTCGGTGTCGATCGCCTGCTGCAGCAGCACGACGGCGGCGACCTGGTCAACGATGCCACGGGTGTCACGTTGCTTGCGACCCGAACTGCGCAATTGGCTGTGCGCGGTCACCGTGGTGAGACGCTCGTCGATAAGACGCACCGGTGTCTCACCGGCGGCCAGCGCGGTCGCGAACTCCCGTGAATCCGCGGTGGAGGGGGTGTCCTCCCCGCGAAGGTTCAAGGGGAGCCCGACGACGATCTCGATCGCGGCCAGTTCGTCGGCGATGGCCAGAACACGCGACACGCTGTGCTCGTCGCGAGGAACGGTCTCCACCGGGGTGGCCAGCATGCCGTCCGGGTCGCAGCGCGCGACGCCGACGCGGGCCTTGCCCACGTCGACGCCCACGCGTACGCCGCGTCGGAAGCCGGTCATGCCCGCCCGAGCTGGTCGCGGATGCCCTGGAGCGCGGACGGCAGTGCCGAAGCGTCGGTGCCGCCACCCTGTGCGAGGTCATCACGCCCGCCGCCGCCACCACCGAGTACACCGGCAGCCGCCTTCGCGAGGATGCCTGCGCGAGCGCCGGCGTCGCGTGCGGCCTGGTTGGTACCCACGATGACGACGGGGCGATCACCCGCGATGCCGCCGAGCGCGACGACCGCCGGGGCGGCACCCAGACGCTCGCGCACGCTGTTCACCAGCGCACGCACATCGTCCGCCGAGCCGACCGCACCGACATCGGCGGTCACCACGCGATACGAGCCCACCGTCGTCGCCGTCTCCGCCAGCGCCGGAACACGGTCGGCGAGAGCGCGAGCTTCGAAGGCCGCGATCTTCTTCTCGGCGGCCTTCAGTCCCGCAGACAGCTCGGCGACCCGGGTGAGAACCTGATCGCGGGGCGCCTTCAGCGTGCTGGTGAGCTCAGCCACGAGAGCGCGCTCAGCCGTGAGCTCGCGGAAGGCATCCCGCCCGACGAGAGCCTCGACGCGACGGTTGGAAGCACCGACCGAGGACTCGCCGATGAGGCTGACCAGCCCGATCTCGGCACTGTTGGACACGTGAGTACCGGCACAGAGTTCGCGAGACCACGGACCGCCGATGTCGACCATCCGCACCTCGGAGCCGTACTTCTCGCCGAACAGCGCCATCGCACCGGCAGCCTTGGCCTCGTCCAGCGACATGATGCGGGTGGTGACTTCCAGCCCGTCGCTGATCGCGTTGTTCGTGATCTCCTCGATCTCCGTCTTCGTCTCGGCGGAGAGGGCCTGACTCCACGAGAAGTCGAAGCGCATGTAGCCGGCACGGTTGAGCGAGCCGGACTGCGTGGCCGACTTGCCGAGGGTGTCGCGCAGCGCAGCGTGCACGAGGTGGGTGGCCGAGTGCGCCTGTCGCGCGGCACGACGATTCAGCGCGTCCACGACCGAGGTGGCGGGGGCGTCCACCGACACCTCGCCGCTGACGACCTCCACCGTGTGACTGATCAGACCGGGAACCGGCTTCTGCACGTCCAGGACGTCCAGCTCATAGCCGGGGCCGACGATGGTGCCCTTGTCGGCGACCTGTCCGCCCGACTCGGCGTAGAGCGCGGTCTCTGCGAGGATCACTTCGGCGATCTGGCCGGCCGAGGCGCGGTCGACGCTCTGCCCGTCCACGAGGATGCCCAGCACCCGCGAGCCCGTCTCCATCTCGGTGTAGCCCGTGAAGACGGTCTCGCCCTGGGCGCGGTACTCCCGGTACACCGACACGTCGGCGATGGCACGCTTGCGTGACTTCGCGTCCGCCTTGGCGCGGGCGCGCTGCTCCTGCATGAGCGTGTCGAAGGCGCCGCGGTCCACGGTGAGGCCCGCCTCCTCCGCGATCTCCAGCGTGAGGTCGATCGGGAACCCGTAGGTGTCGTGCAACAGGAAGGCTTCGTCGCCCGCGATAGCGGACTTTCCGGCGTTCTTGGTCTCGGCGACGGCCTCGTCGAGGATGGCGGAGCCCGCAGCCAGCGTGCGCAGGAAGGTCTCCTCCTCCGCGTAGGCGTACGTCGAGATGCGCTCCCAGTCGCTCTCCAGCACCGGGTACCCGGCCTTCATTGCATCCCGCGAAACCGGGAACAGCTCCGGGAAGGTGGGGCCGTCGACGCCGAGAAGGCGCATCGAGCGGATCGTGCGGCGCATGAGGCGGCGAAGGATGTATCCGCGGCCCTCGTTGGACGGCGTGACGCCGTCGGAGAGCAGCATCAAAGCGGAGCGCACGTGGTCGGCCACCACACGGAAGCGGACATCGTCCTCGTGCGAGGCGCCGTACGCGCGGCCGCTCAGCGCGACCGCCTTGTCGAGCACGGGACGAACCTGATCGGTCTCGTACATGTTCTCGACGCCCTGCTTGATGAAGGCGACACGCTCCAGGCCCATGCCGGTGTCGATGTTCTTGTGCGGCAGCTCGCCCACGATGTCGAAGTCGACCTTGGAGCGGACATTGGCGATGAGGTCCTGCATGAACACGAGGTTCCAGATCTCCAGGTACCGCGTGTCGTCCACGAGCGGACCGCCCTCGGGGCCATATGCGGGACCGCGATCGTAGTAGATCTCCGAGCACGGACCACCGGGGCCGGGCTGACCGGTGTGCCAGTAGTTGTCCTCCTTGCCCATGCGCTGGATGCGCTCTGGCGGGAGTCCCGCGATGCTCTGCCAGAGCTCAGCGGCCTCGTCATCGGTCTCGAACACGGTCACCCACAGCGAGTCCGGGGCGAAGCCCAGACCGCCGTCTTCCTCGGCGGAGGTGAGCAGCTCCCACGCGAAGCGGATCGCGCCCTCCTTGAAGTAGTCGCCGAAGGACCAGTTGCCGAGCATCTGGAAGAACGTGCCGTGGCGCGCGGTCTTGCCGACCTCCTCGATGTCGTTCGTGCGGATGCACTTCTGCACGTCGGCCGCGCGCGGGTACGGCGCCGGAACCACTCCGGTCAGATACGGGATGAACGGCACCATGCCCGCGATCGTGAACAGGATCGAGGGGTCGTCGCTCACCAGGGAGGCCGACGGAACGATGGTGTGGTTCTGACGCTCGAAGTAGTCGAGGTAGCGCTGGGCGATCTCAGCGGTCTTCATGGAAAAGGGCTCGTCCTTTAGTTCTTCAGTGGGAATGTCTGCATCGGCCGGAGCCGGCTCAGTCCGCGTTGCGCTTGGCCTCGTCGACGATGGCCACGAGCTCCGCCTCCTGCTCGCGGTACGCCTCGCTCATGCGCTCCGTGAACTCGGTGATCCGGGCATCCAGCTCGGCGAGCGCCTCACGCCCGCGGGGATCCTTGTTGACGAAGTGCGCGGCGACGAAGCCCGCCGCGATTCCGACCAGGAACCAGAGCAGCTTCTTCATGATTCGCCTTTCGATGTGTTCGTCCGTGCACGATGGCACGAGGAGCGGGTGACCCGCGGCATCCCTCCATCGTAGACGGCGATGGGGCCACGGACGACGAAGGGGCGCCGGGATATCCCGACGCCCCTTCGAAGGTGCTGTGATCAGCGAGCTGCGTAGTACTCGACGACGAGCTGGACTTCACAGGTCACGGGAACCTCGGCACGCTTCGGGCGACGCTCGAGCTTCGCCTGCAGCTTGTCGAGCTCCACCGAGAGGTAGCCCGGAACCGGGGGCAGGACGTCGGCGTGACCGCCGGCGGCTGCGACCTGGAACGGCTCGAGGCCCTCGCTCTTGGCCTTGACGTGAATCGTCTGACCCGGCTTCACGCGGAAGGACGGGCGGTCGACGAGCTTGCCGTCGACGAGGATGTGACGGTGCACGACAAGCTGGCGGGCCTGTGCGGTGGTGCGGGCGAAACCGGCACGGAGCACGAGCGCGTCCAGACGGACCTCGAGCAGCTCGACCAGGTTCTCACCGGTCAGACCCTCGATGCGGCGAGCCTCGTTGAAGGCGATGCGAAGCTGCTTCTCGCGGATGCCGTACTGGGCACGCAGACGCTGCTTCTCGCGCAGACGGACGGCGTAGTCGCTGTCAGCCTTGCGCTTGGTGCGACCGTGCTCACCGGGAGCGTAGGGACGCTTCTCGAGGATACGGGCGGCCTTCGGGGTGAGGGCGATGCCGAGCGAGCGCGACAGGCGCGCCTTGCTACGGGTACGGGACTTCGTCGACACGAAGTCTCCTTTCCTGGGACGTGGTCGTGACGTTCACGACTCACGGACGTATCTCCACTCCCTCGCCCGCCTGGTGCGCACGCCGGGGCGCGCCATACGGTGATGCAGAGGAAGGGGATGCCCGATATCGGTAGATCGAGCCGATCGATTCTACCAGATGGAGAACGCCTGCTGTACGGCGTCGGCAGGGGCCGTCATCCCTCGAGGATGCGCCGGATGCGCTCGAGACGCGCCTGTACATCCCGCTCCGCGCCGAGGGCTTTCGGGTTGTAGTAGCGCTTCCCCACGAGTTCGTCGGGAAGGTACTGCTGGGCGGCCACCCCCACCTCGGTGTCGTGCGGATACACGTAGCCCTTGCCGTGTCCGAGACGCTTCGCACCGGCATAGTGCGCATCGCGCAGATGCAGGGGCACGCGCCCGAAACCGCCCCCGCGCACATCGGCGATGGCCGCGTCGATCGCCGTGTACGCGGCGTTTGATTTCGCGGTGGTGGCGAGGTAGATGGTTGCCTCCGCGAGCGGGATACGCCCCTCGGGCATGCCGATGAACGCCACGGCATCGGCGGCGGCCACCGCGATCTGCAGTGCCTGCGGATCCGCGAGGCCGATGTCCTCGGCGGCGGAGATCACGAGACGACGGGCAATGAAGCGCGGGTCCTCCCCCGCCTCGATCATGCGGGCGAGGTAGTGGATGGCGGCGTCGGGGTCCGACCCCCGGATCGACTTGATGAAGGCGCTGATGACGTCGTAGTGCTCGTCGCCCTGGCGGTCGTACCGCAGCAGCGCCCGATCCACTGCCTGCGCCACCACGTCGGCGGTGACCACGGCCGTGCCGTCTTCTCCCACCTCGGCCACCGTGGCAGCAGCCTCCAGCGCGGTGAGCGCGCGACGGGCATCTCCCGAGGCGAGGTGTACGAGGGCGGCCACCGCGTCATCCTCGATGCGAACCACATCCGCCAGACCGCGGGGGTCCGTGACGGCGCGGCGCACGAGGACGGCGAGGTCTTCGTCGGTCAGCTGCTGAAGAGTGAGCAGCAGAGAGCGCGAGAGCAACGGGGAGATGATCGAGAAGGACGGGTTCTCCGTCGTGGCTGCGATCAGGATCACCCAGCCGTTCTCGACGCCAGGCAGCAGCGCGTCCTGCTGCGCCTTGGTGAAGCGGTGGATCTCATCCAGGAACAAGATGGTGGTGCGACCGTACAGGTCGCGCTGGTCCAGCGCCTCCTGCATGACTTCGCGAACGTCCCTCACCCCGGCGGTGATGGCGGAGAGCTCCACGAATCGTCGGCCGGAAGAGCGCGCGATGGCCTGCGCGAGCGTGGTCTTCCCGGTGCCCGGAGGCCCCCAGAGGATCACGGAGACCGCGCCTGGACTGGCATCCGGGTCGGCCAGCTTCACCAGCGGGGCGCCCGGGCGCAGGAGATGCTGCTGGCCGGCGACCTCGTCCAGCGAGGTGGGCCGCATCCGCACGGCCAGCGGCGTCTGCCCCTGGTGCAGCGCGGTGGGTCGGTTCATCCTCCCAGGCTAGTCCGGGTCACCGACACCGGGCCCGGCAGCCGGCGCCGGCCGACCCGTCCCGAGCAGACGCACCGGCGTTTTGCCGCCCCGCCGTGCCACTCAGTAGGCTCATGCCCAGTGCGCCCGCCGGGGCGCCGTCTACAGGAGGTGGCGCGTGGCGTCTGGAGGCAAGTCTGCTCGTGAGGAGCGCGACCGTCAGCGTGCGGCACGGGAGCGCGCTCGCGTCTACGAGGCGCGTGTTCAGGTCCACCAGCAGCGTGCTGCCCGCCGTCGCCGCGACAACATCATCGCCGGCATCGTCGGCGGCCTGATCGTGCTGGGAGTGTTCGGCTCACAGGCCGCGTACTTCGTCGCCGGCCCGGGCGCACCGGTTCCCACGCCGTCACCGACCGCCAGCGTCGCTCCGAGCGGTTCGCCCGCTCCCAGCGGTTCGCCCGCTCCCAGCGGTGAGCCGACACCCGTCGCCAGCCCAGAGGTGAGCGCTTCGCCGACGACCGCCCCCACGCCGTCCTCGACTCCCGCTCCGTCGACATCACCGAAGCCGACCGCGAGCCCCTCACCGACGAAGTAACACCGCCACCGCACCGACGACGTCGGCACGAAGACCTCGCCGGCGAAACCGGCACGAAGGCCTGCCCGCCGACATAGGCACGAAGGCCTCGCCGCCGACGTCGTCACGAAGAGCTCGCCGACGAAACCGCACGGACATCGTCGTCGGGCGCCGTCACGATGCGTCGGCTGCACCCGTCGGGGGCCGGCACTGATACAAACTCGCGCATGAAAAGCCACGGACGCGATGGGCCGGTTCGTTCCGACGCGCCCAGCGCACTGTGCGCGAGCGGATGCTCGTATTAGGCTGGTGTGGTCCTTTCCGCCTCCACACGGCACAGCCGCGCAAGGAGTTTCACGTGTCTGCCACAGATTCCGCCAACAACGAGACCCCGGCCACCGAAGCCGCCGACGCCTCTGTCGAGAACGCTTCGCTGGAGAACGCCCCGCTCGAAGCAGGTGATCAGGCCGAGACCGTCGACACCGATGCGGCAGCTGCCGCCCCTGCCGCCGAAGTTCCCGCAGAAGAGGACGCAGCTCCCGCAGAAGAGGACGCAGCGCCCGCGGAGGACGCAGCTCCCGCAGAAGAGGACGCAGCGCCCGCCGACGCCGCAGCACCCATCGAGGACGCCGCATCCACCGACGCCGCAGCACCCACCGACGCCGCCGCACCCACCGAGTACTCGTCCTCCAGCGATGCAGCCCCGGCAGCGGACGCGGCGGGGACCGAGGCCCCCGCCCCCGCCCCCGCACCCGGACCGCGCGCTGTGCCGTCCCCGGCATCGATCCGCCCGCGCCCGGTCACTCCGGCGGGCTCCGACTCGTCGGAGTTCGGTCGCGCGGAGGCGGACGGAACCGTCTCGGTGCTCGAGGGAGACCAGTGGCGAGTCGTGGGTCAGTACCCCGACGGGACGCCCGCCGAGGCCCTCGCCTACTTCCGTCGCAAGTTCGACGACCTGGAGTTCAAGGTCCGCAACCTCGAGCAGCGCCACGCCGGTGGCGGCGCCGCTGCTTCCGAGCTCACGGGCCAGTCGCGCCACCTGCTCGGTGAGGTGCGCGGGGCAGACGCCGTCGGTGACCTCCTCGGTCTCGCCGGCCGGCTGGAGGCACTCATCGCCGCGCTCAGCGAGGCCAGCGCAGAGGAGGCCAAGGCGCAGCGCGAAGCTGTCGCTCAGGCCATCGCCGACCGCACGGTCGTCGTCGAGAAGGCCGAAGCGCTTGCCGCCCGCGACCCGCAGACGGTGCAGTGGAAGCAGACCTCCGCAGACCTGTCCGCGCTGTTCGACGAGTGGCAGGCTCAGCAGGCCAACGGCCCGCGCCTGCCGAAGAACACCGCCCAGGAGCTCTGGAAGCGATTCCGCACCGCGCGCAGCACGGTGGAGAAGCACCGCCGCGAGTTCTTCGCGAAGCTCGATGAGACCCACAAGGCCGCTCGCGATGGCAAGACCAAGCTGGTCGAGCGTGCCGAGGCCCTGGTGGCGCGTGGCGAAGAGGGCATCCCCGCCTACCGCGCGCTCCTGGACGAGTGGAAGAACGCCGGCCGTGCGGGTCGCAAGGTGGATGACGCGCTGTGGGCCCGTTTCAAGGCCGCCGGTGACGCCCTCTACGGCGCACGCAGCGAGCGAGACGCCGCCGAGCAGGCCGAGTCGCAGCCCCGCATCGAAGCGCGTCAGGCGCTGCTGGTGGAGGCGAAGGCCGTCGCGGACGAGTCCGACCTGCGCAAGGCCCGCCAGCTTCTCACCGGCATTCAGCGCCGGTGGGATGAGGTCGGTCGCATCTTCCCGCGCGACAAGGAGCGTCAGCTGGACGATGAGATGCGTCGTATCGAGCAGGCGCTGCGTGCTCGCGAGGATGTCGACTGGAAGAAGAACGACCCGGAGACCCAGGCTCGTGCAGATGGCATGAACCGTCAGCTGCTCGATGCCATCGAGAAGCTCGAGTCCGAGGTGGCCGCAGCAGAGGCAGCCGGCAACACCAAGAAGGCCGCTGAAGCCCGCGAAGCGCTGGAGGCGCGCCGTGCATGGCTGAAGGCCATCGGCGGCTGAGACCGACGATCTGAACGATGAAGCCCTCGCGCCCGGCGCGAGGGCTTCATCGTTCCTCCCCAGGGCGAAACTGTGGACGCCGAGCGAATCGCGACGCGTTCGCCCGCCACACTCGGGACATGCCACGGTTCCACTATTTCCCCGGCGACGATCTGAGCACCGCAGAACTCAGCGCGGCCTGCCTGGACGGTCACCTCGTCGCCGTGGGCGAGGGCTACATCCCCGCGGATGTTCCGGAGACCTCCTGGATGCGAGCTCGCTCTCTGGCGCCGGTGCTCGGATCCGACCTCGCCGCCACGCTGAGGACCGCGGCATGGGTGCACGGTGTGATCGACACTCCCCCGGTACGACTGGAGGTGCAGCGACGCAGCGCGCGACGAGGCAAGATCATCCCCTCACGTCGCCTGTCCTATCGGGATGTTCGCATCCCGTCCGCAGACCTCGACATGTTCGGCGACGTCGCGGTGTCCTCCGTCGCCCGAACCATCGCAGATCTCGCACGCGAGGCGCCGGAGGATCCTGCGTTCACGGCTCTTGTCGCCGAGTACCCGTCGGCGCTGCACGCCGCGGTCACCTGGCTGGACACCCACGCTCACCGGCCCGGCATCCGCGCGGCTCGCGCGCTGCTCCGCCACGCGGCCTGAGCGCCGATCGGGTCACGCCGATCGGGTCAGCGCGAGGTCACGCCAATCGGGTCAACCCGAGATCACGCCGATCGAGTCAACCCGAGATCACGCCGATCGAGTCAACCCGAGATCACGCAGATCGGGTCAGCCCGAGGTCACGCGGTACACGTCGTACACGCCGTCGATGCGCCGAACCGCGTTCAGCACACGATCGAGGTGCACGATATCGCCCATCTCGAACTGGAACCGGCTGAGCGCCAGGCGCTCCGTGGTGGTCTGCACCGTGGCCGACAAGATGTTCACGTGGTGCTCGCTGAGCACGCGGGTGACGTCGGAGAGCAGCCCGGAGCGATCGAGAGCCTCCACCTGGATCTGCACCCGGAAGACGCTCTTCGTCGTCGGTGCCCACTCCACCTCGATGAGACGGTCCTTGTCGGCCATGAGGGACTTCACGTTGGTGCAGTCGGCCCGGTGGACGCTGACGCCGCTGCCGCGCGTGACGAATCCCACGATCTGGTCTCCCGGAACCGGCGTACAGCACTTGGACAGCTTCACGAGGATGTCCGGGGCGCCGCGCACGAGGACACCGGAATCGGCGTTACGCGGTGTGCGGTGGTGGCGCCCCACGGTGGGGAGCTCGATGGGCCCGGTGGTGGTGTCGTCGGCGTTGATGAGCGCCGTCACCTTCTCCAGCACGGACTGCGTGGAGATGTGCCCCTCACCGACGGCGGCATAGAGCGCTGACACGTCCTCGTAGCGCATGAGGCGCGCGACCTCGGCGAACGACTCCTGGTTCATGAGGCGCTGCAGGGGCAGATTCTGGCGCCGCATCGCGCGGGCGATCGCCTCCTTGCCCTGTTCGATCGCCTCCTCGCGCCGCTCCTTCGTGAACCAGCCGCGGATCTTGTTGCGCGCACGGGAGGACTTGACGAAGGTCAGCCAGTCCTGGCTCGGCCCGGCGTCGGGGTTCTTGGATGTGAAGACCTCGACCACATCGCCGGAGTGCAGTTCAGACTCGAGCGGGACGAGGCGGCCGTTGACCTTCGCGCCCATCGTGCGATTGCCGATCTCGGTGTGCACGGCGTACGCGAAGTCGACCGGCGTGGCACCGGCGGGCAGGCCGATCACGCGCCCCTTCGGCGTGAAGACGTAGACCTCCTTGGCACCGATCTCGAACCGCAGCGAGTCCAGGAACTCGCCCGGATCGGCGGTCTCGGCCTCCCAGTCCGAAATCCGCTTGATCCAGGCCATGTCGGCGTCGCTCGCCTTGACATCACCCTTGCCGCCGCTCATCCGCTCCTTGTACGCCCAGTGCGCGGCGACGCCGAACTCGGCCTGCTCGTGCATCTCGTGGGTACGGATCTGGATCTCCACCGTGCGGCCACCCGGGCCGATCACCGTGGTGTGCAGCGACTGATACAGGTTGAACTTCGGCGTGGCGATGTAGTCCTTGAAACGGCCGGGAAGCGGAGTCCAACGGGCGTGGATCGCGCCGAGCACCGCGTAGCAGTCACGCACCGTACCCACCAGCACACGGATGCCGATGAGGTCGTAGATGTCGTCGAAGTCGCGGCCGCGAACGATCATCTTCTGATAGATCGAATACATCTGCTTGGGCCGGCCCATGACCTTGCCCTTGATGCGCAGACCGCGCAGGTCCTCATCGACCGCGGCGATCACCTGACGCACATACTGTTCACGCTGCGGCGTGCGCTGTTTGACCAGGCCCTCGATCTCCGCGTACACCTTGGGGTGCAGGACGGCGAACGAGAGGTCTTCGAGTTCGCTCTTCACCGTTTGCATTCCGAGGCGGTGTGCCAGCGGTGCGTAGATCTCCAGGGTCTCGGTCGCCTTTTTGGCGGCCTTCTCCGGCGGGACGAACCCCCACGTGCGCGCGTTGTGCAGGCGGTCTGCCAGCTTGATCATGAGCACCCGGATGTCCTTGGACATCGCCACGATCATCTTGCGGACGGTCTCAGCCTGCGCGGCGTCGCCGTACTTCACCTTGTCGAGCTTGGTGACGCCGTCCACGAGGAGGGCCACCTCGTCACCGAAGTCGGCGGTCAGCTGCTCCAGGCTGTAGCCGGTGTCCTCAACGGTGTCGTGCAGCAGGCCAGCCGCGACGGCGCGGGGCCCGAGGCCGAGCTCGGCGAGGATCTGCGCCACGGCCACGGGGTGCGTGATGTATGGCTCGCCGCTCTGCCGCTTCTGGCCCTCATGCCACTTCGTGGCGGTCGTGTAGGCGCGCTCGACGATCGTGAGGTCTCCGCGCGGATGATGTGATCGCACCGTACGCAGCAGATGCTCGAGGTCGTCACGACGGACCGACCGGGAGAAGATGCGGGGAACCATCCATCGAAGGCTGCCCGGCTGATGCGATGCAGGGGGAAGCGTCTCAGTCACCTGCTCACCTCCTGCTGCGTTCAGATAATCCTACGGCGTGCGCGGCTGCAGCCGCGCACGCCGTAGGCAGTGCTGTGTATCGATCAGGCGACGTCTGCGTCGCGCTCCCGCGCGCGGGCCACCTTCGCGTCGTGCGACTTGATCTTGGGCTCGTTCTCGCGGAACAGCGAGTACAGCGGCGCAGCCACGAACAGCGTCGAGTACGCCGCCACGATGATTCCCACCGTGATCGACAGTGAGATGTCGGCGAGCGTCTGTGCGCCGAGGCCAAGAGCACCGATGAAGAGAATCGCAGCCACCGGAAGGACCGCCACCACCGAGGTGTTGATGGAGCGGATCAGCGTCTGGTTCACACCGAGGTTGACCGACTCGCCGAACGTGCGGTGCGAGGCCGATCCCTGCTCGGATGTGGTCTCCCGGATCTTGTCGAACACGACGGTGGTGTCGTAGAGCGAGTAGCCGAGGATGGTCAGGAAGCCGATCACGGCCGCGGGCGAGATCTCGAAGCCGCACAGCGCGTACACGCCGAAGGTGATCACGAGCACGTCGAGCAGACCGATGATCGCCGCGGCCGACATCTTCCACGTACGGAAGTAGAGGGCGAGGATCACGAAGGCGAGGGCGAGGAAGATGCCCAGGCCCCACAACGACTGACGCGTGACGTCCGCACCCCAGCTCGCGCCGACCGTCGAGGAGGACACCTCTCCGGCGTCCACTCCGTAGGCAGTCGCCAGCGCGGCGCTGATCTGGTTCACCGGGGACGAGCCGTCGGTGGTCTCCGCATCAATCGCCTCTGTCTGGACGCGGATTCCGTCCGATCCGACGGTGGTGACCTTCGTGGCCACGTCACCCGCGATGGAGTGAACCGCCTCGGTGGCCTTGGCCTGGTCGAGGTTCTCGGCGGCCACTCCGCTGACGGTGAACTGCGTGCCACCGGTGAACTCCATCGAGAACTGCGGCGGACGGATGAACACCACGAGGATGGACGCCAGCACCAGGAGTCCGGCGACCAGGAACCACAGATTCCGCTTGCCGACGAAGGGGACGCTGGTCTTGCCGGTGTAGAGATCGTTACCGAGCTGGTTCATCGAGGCCATCAGGCGTCGCCTCCCTTCGAGTCGGAGCCGTTTCGGGCGGCGAGCGCCTCCGCTTGCTTGCGTTCGGCGATGGTCTGCCGGCGCGCGGCCTCACCCCTGCTCTTCGCGTCGCGCGCGGCCTTGCCGCGCACGGAGGTGGTGGTCTCAACCGCCTTGAACTGCGCGCGTCCCGCGTACACGGCGCCCAGCGCCTCGGAGTTCATGCCCGAAAGGGTGTGACCGTTGCCGAAGAACCGGGTGCGGGCCAGCAGTTGCATGACGGGGTGCGTAAAGAGCACGAAGATCAGGATGTCGATCAGAGTGGTCAGACCGAGCGTGAACGCGAAGCCCTTCACCGTGGCGTCGGCGAGGATGTACAGCACCACGGCGCAGAGGATGTTGATCGACTTCGAGATGTAGATGGTCCGCTTGGCGCGGTCCCAGCCGTCCTCCACGGCGGCGGTGACGGACTTGCCGTCTCGCAGCTCGTCTCGGATGCGTTCGAAGTAGACGATGAACGAGTCCGCTGTGAATCCGATCGTGACGATCAGACCCGCCACACCGGCCAGCGAGAGGCGGAAGCCCATGCGCCAGGCCAGGATGCACAGCACGATGTAGGTGATCACGGCCATCACGGCCAGCGATGCGATGATCACGAAGCCGAGAGCGCGGTAGGACAGCAGGGAGTACAGCGCGACGAGGCCGAGACCGATGAGGGCGGCGATCAGGCCGATCTGCAGCTGCTGCGTGCCGAGCGTGGCCGAAATGACCTGGTTCGACTGGACGCTGAACGACAGCGGCAGCGCACCGAACTTCAGCTGGTCGGCGAGGACCTTGGAGGTCTCCTGGGTGAAGGTGCCCGAGATCTGGGGGCGGCCGTCGGAGATGATTCCGTTCATCGTGGGAGCCGAGATCACTTCACCGTCGACCACGAAGGCGAAGCGGTTGCGCTGCGTGTCGCCCGCGGTGGTGTATCCGTACAGACGCTTGCTCACCTCGGCGAACTTGCTGGCGCCGTCGCCGTTGAAGTTCAGCTGGACGATCCAGAGACCGCGCTGCTGGTCGTAGCCGTTGCTGGCGTCGGTGATCTCGTTTCCGGTGAGCTCCACCGGTCCGAGGATGTACTTCTGCTGCTGGGCGACCGCGACAGGATCGTCCTTGTCGGCCACGTCGCAGGTGACCAGCGGCTGGTCCTTCGGCGCGTTCGAGAGGTCGGCCGGCTTCGAGCAGTCGTACGCGAGGAACTCGGCCTGCAGCTTCGGCGTGATCCAGCTGTTGTCGGAGCCGTCGGTCGGCGAGGCCGTCGGCGTCGCCTCCAGCGTGGGGTCGGCCGGATCGGGCGTTGCCTTGCCGTCCTCACCGATGGAGGTCGTTGCGGCACCGGTGGCGAGCAGCACGGAGCGGAGCTCCATCTGCGCGCTCGATTCGATACGGGCCCGCTGCGCGTCATCGAGCTTGCCGGGCACGGCCACCACGATGTTCGAGTTGCCCTCGGTGGTCACCTCGGCCTCACCCACACCGGACGCGTCGACACGCTGGCGGATGATCGTCACGGCCTGGTTCATCTGCTCGGAGCTCGGCTCACCGCTTTCGGTGTTGGCCTTGAGGATCACCTGCGTACCGCCCTGGAGGTCCAGCGCGAGCTCAGGCGTCCACGAGCTCTTCTCGAAGGCGTAGACGCCCAGCGAGTTGATGCCGAACAATACGGCGATGATGGCGAGGAGTCCGATCAGTGCACGCCATGCGTGCCGGACGGGCGTTGATGTGGCCACGGAGTCGGGTCAGCTTTCTCGAAACGCCTCAGTCGTTGAGGCGGCGGAATCAGTGCTTGTCGTTGCCTTCGAGACGGCGGCGCGTCTCCTCAGCGGTCTCGATGCGCGGAGCGTCTTCGCCGTCGGCGGCGGGCGGGGTCAGCGAGGAGGCGTCGTCCGGGACCTCGACGTCCTCGTAGTGCTCCACCTCAGCAGTCTCGTCGGGCTCGACGTCGGAGGGCGTGATGATGCGCGCGATGGCCTGCGTGTGGACGCGGATGACGACGCCGGGCGCGACCTCGATCTGGGCAGGCTCGTCCAGGTCGTCTGCGTTGTAGCTGACGATGGTGCCGAAGATGCCGCCGTTGAGCATCACCTCGACGCCGGGAACGGTCTGACGCGCCTTGGCCTCCTGCTCCTCCTTCATCTTCTTCATGCGCTTGCGCGAGTTCCAGAACATGAAGACGACGAGCGCCGCAAGGACGACGAGCAGAAGAATGTCCATGGGCATGAGGCAGACAACCTTTCGGGGTGGGGTGCGCAAGGCGCGAAGAGGAGACCCGGAGGTCTTCAGCGATTATAGGTCATCGAATCTCAGCGCCACGTCGGCATGCGGGATGCCGAGGTGCGCATAGGCCTCCGGCGTGGCGATGCGGCCACGGGGCGTGCGTCCCATGAACCCGATGCGCACGAGATACGGCTCCACGACGCTTTCGATGGTGTCGGGCTCCTCCCCCGCGGCCACCGCGAGGGTGTTCAAGCCCACCGGGCCACCACGGAAGCGCCGCACCAGCATGTCGAGGACCGCGCGGTCGAGCCGGTCCAGGCCGATCGGGTCGACGTCGTAGAGCTCGAGCGCCGCGCGGACGGCGGCGACGTCCGCGGTGTCGGAGTTCACCAGAAGATAGTCACGCACACGGCGCAGCAGACGGTTGGCGATACGCGGGGTGCCACGGGAGCGGCGGGCGATCTCCCCGAGCGCCTGACTCGACAGCTCGACGCCGAGCACCAGCGCCGATCGCTCGACGACCTGTTCCAGCTCGGCGGCGTCGTAGTACTCGAGATGCGCCGTGAAACCGAAGCGGTCACGCAGTGGGTTGGGGAGCATTCCCGATCTCGTGGTCGCTCCCACGAGAGTGAACGGTGCGAGCTCCAGCGGGATGCTGGTGGCTCCGGCACCCTTGCCCACCATGATGTCGATCCGGAAGTCCTCCATCGCGAGGTACAGCATCTCTTCCGCGGAGCGTGCCATGCGGTGGATCTCATCGATGAAGAGCACCTCTCCCGGCATGAGGCTCGAGAGCAGGGCCGCCAGGTCACCGGCATGCTGGATCGCGGGTCCGCTCGACATGCGCAATGGCCGGCCGCTCTCGTGCGCGATGATCATGGCCAGCGTGGTCTTGCCGAGCCCGGGAGGGCCCGACATCAGGATGTGGTCGGCCGACCGCTGCTGGATGCGCGCGGCCTCCAGGAGGAGCTGCAGCTGGTCGCGGACCTTCTGCTGACCGATGAACGCCTCAAGCGACTGCGGCCGCAGTGCACCCTCGATCGCGAGTTCGGTGGCGTCCTGTGGTGCCGCATCCAGCGGGAATTCGTCAGCCACGGGCCGCTCCCGGTCCGAGAGCGGCCAGAGTCCGCCGCAGCAGCGCCTGCACGTTGGAGCGCTCCGACTCCGTGGCGGAGCCGGCGACCTGCGCCACCGCATCCGCGGCTGTGCGCTCGTTCCACCCGAGACCCGTGAGCGCGGCGACGACCTGCGTGGTGACATCGGGCGCGACGGCGCCTCCCACCACAGCTACCGGGGACGGCGGGGCGATCTTGCCCGCCAGCTGCACCGAGATGAGCTTCGCCGTCTTCGGGCCGATGCCGGAAACCTTCCGGAATGGGGCGTCGTCGTCGTTCGCCACGGCGATCGCGATCTGGTCGACCGTCAGTGCCGAGAGGATGCCGAGCGCTGACTTCGGACCCACGCCGGTGACGCCGATCAAGATCGTGAACAGTTCCAGTTCCTCGCGCGTGGCGAAGCCGAACAGGCTCAGCGCATCTTCGCGCACCACGAGGTGGGTGTGCAGCGCAATCGTGTCGCCGCGATGGGACGTGCGGGCGACATCCGGCGGCACCGCCACCGAGAAGCCGACGCCGCCCACCTCGACGACGAGAGATTCGGAGCCGATGTGGAGCACGGCGCCACGCAGGGAGGAGATCACCATCCCACCCTAGCGGCGGCATCGTACAAAGTTTCGAGCGACACTCCCCCGCCTATCGGCGGCTGCGCTTCTCGGCCTCGGCCCAGGCGCGCTGAGCCGGAGTGAGCGCACGCTCCGGTGCGCCCGCGGCCACCGGGCCTCCGCGCCAGGCATGGCACAGGGCAATGGCGAGTGCGTCAGCGGCATCGGCCGGCTGTGGCAGCGCATCCAGGCGGAGGACCCGTGCCACCATGGTCTGCACCTGCAGCTTGTCCGCAGAGCCGTAGCCGGTGATGGCTGCTTTGACCTCGCTCGGCGTGTGCGTGGCCGTGGGCAGCCCTCGTTCGGCCGCCAGCATGAGAGCCACCCCCGAGGCCTGCGCGGTGCCCATCACCGTGGATCGGTTCTGCTGAGCGAACACACGCTCGACGGCCACCACGTCGGGCCGATGCGCATCGAGCACCTCCCGGATGCCCGCGGCGATTCGGGCCAGGCGCTTTCCGGGCTGCTCTTCCGGGGAGGAACGGACCACCCCCACGTGCACCAGGCGCGCGGAGCGGTCGCGAGCGACATCGACGACGCCGACGCCGCAGCGGGTGAGGCCGGGGTCGATTCCGAGTACGCGCAGTCCAGACACCCGTCCACGCTACGCCGCCCACCACGAGGCGCGCTCCGCACCGCCGACGACACGGAAAACGACGAAGCCCGCATCCTTTCGGAGGATGCGGGCTTCGTCCTGTGCGTGGCTCAGTCTTCGTCGGATTCGAGCTCGGCCTGGACCTCTGCGGAGAGGTCGAAGTTGCTGTAGACGTTCTGCACGTCGTCGCTGTCCTCCAGAGCGTCGATCAGGCGGAACACCTTGCGGGCGGTCTCCGCGTCGATCTCGACCTTGAGGTTCGGGACGAACGCCGCATCGGCCGAGTCGTACTCGATGCCGGCCTCCTGCAGCGCGGTGCGGGTGGCGACCAGATCGGTCGCCTCGGTGATGACCTCGAAGGTGTCGCCCTCGTTGGTGACCTCCTCGGCACCGGCCTCCAGCGCCGCCATCATCACGTCATCCTCGGTGGTGCCCTCGGCAGGAACCACGATCACGCCCTTGCGCGAGAAGTTGTATGCAACAGAGCCCGGGTCGGCCATGTTTCCGCCGTTGCGCGACATGGCCGTGCGCACCTCGGCTGCGGCACGGTTCTTGTTGTCGGTCAGACACTCGATGAGAAGCGCCACGCCGTTGGGGCCGTAGCCCTCGTACATGATCGAGGTGTACTCGACCGATTCGCCGCCGATCCCGGCGCCGCGCTTGATGGCGCGGTCGATGTTGTCCTTCGGGACCGAGGTCTTCTTCGCCTTGAGGACGGCGTCGAACAGTGTCGGGTTACCGGCGAGGTCGGCTCCGCCGAGCTTCGCCGCGACCTCGATGTTCTTGATGAGCTTGGCCCACGACTTCGCACGACGCGCGTCAATGACGGCCTTCTTGTGCTTGGTGGTGGCCCACTTGGAATGCCCTGACATATGTCTCCCGCTCGTTTCGCGCGTTTTGCGCCCTCAAGTCTACGCGTTTTCGAGTCCCGACCTGCGGAACCCGCTTCAGCCCTCGCCGCTGGTACGCCCCGATCGCGCTCGCGCCGCCGCGATCGAGGCCGATTCGGGGAGCCGGGCCGGCACATCCATCTCGACGTCCGGGACCCACATCCCCCATCCCTCGTCCAGGGGCCACGCGCCGTCCGCGATGAACCGCTCGTGCGCGAGATCGGCGAGAGCGCGCACCGCGTCCGCCTGTTCCGGGGTGAACCTGCCCTGCTGCACGGCCTCCACGAGTTCGTCCGCATCCTTCAGCCAGACGTCTTCGGTGCCGACGTGCTCCGCGTCGATCCAGAGGTCCAGCACCAGGTCGCGGGTGAACACTGCGCCGGTCCCGTCGTCGTCCACCGCGCGACGGTGCGGGAGCTCGAGGTTGACATATACGCCATCGGCCGAGCCGTCCGCTCCGCGGAAGAACCACAGCGACCACGGCATGCCGGTCGGCGCCACGCGCACCACCCCCGGTCCGCGCCAGGTGGACTCCTGCATCCGCCACGGCACGCTGAAGCGCTCGTCGACGGGAACGTCCCGCACCCGCCGCCCGTCCGCCGGAGCCGCCTCCAGCCGTGCGGAGCCGGACGGGATCCACACCACGAGCGCTCTTTCGTCGTCGCGGATCACCCGTACGGCCTCGATGTAGCGGTCGTAGCGCCACAGGATGCTCTCCCCGGGCCGGAACCGCGGGGCGTTCTCCTCCCCCGACGCAACCGAATCGTGGGCCAGCGGGTCGGCATGAGCGTCCAGATCCCGGTCGCGCCGCAGGCGGATGAGGGCTTCGGCCAGCGTGATCGGCGATTCGGCGATCTGCTGCCACCCCTCACCACGGCGCCCGACGAGCTGCATGCGGCCACCACTGGCGCTGACGTCCACTGTTCCGATGGGAAGTCGCATCCTCACACGTTAGCCTCGTCCGGCAGCGATCTCCGTCAGGAACTGCTTGTGGATCCGGTCGTCTCCGGTGACCTCCGGGTGGAACGAGAGCCCGACCACCGGCCCCTGACGCACGCCGACGATTGCGCCACGGGTGCGGGCGATGACCTCCACCGACGGAGCATGGGACACCACGATCGGTGCGCGGATGAACGAGACGTCGACCTCCCCGCCGACGCCCGCCACGGGAATCGACGCGTCGAACGAATCGCGCTGTGAGCCGAACGCATTGCGACGCACAGTGACGTCCAGTCCGCCGAACGTCTGCTGACCCGGTGCCGGATTCTCCACCTGCTCGGACAACAGGATCAGGCCGGCACAGGTGCCGAGGACCGGGAGACCGGAGCGGATCGCGTCGCGGAGCGGATCGGCGAGGCCGAGGGATCGGGCGAGCCGGTCGATCACGCTCGATTCCCCACCGGGGATCACCAGTCCGTCGACGCCGCTCAGATCGCTCGCCTTCTTGACGAGACGGACCGTCGCTCCGAGTCCCTGCAGCATCGTCGCGTGCTCGCGGACGCCACCCTGCAGGGCCAGCACCCCGATGGTGGTCATCGCGTCTCCCGCTTCACCAGCCGCGCTCGGCCAGACGATGCGGTGCGGGCACGTCCGCGACGTTGATGCCGACCATCGCCTCACCGAGGCCGCGGGACACCTGTGCAATGAGGGCGGCGTCCTCGAACGAGGTCGTGGCCTTCACGATGGCAGCCGCGCGCGCAGCGGGGTTACCGGACTTGAAGATGCCGGAGCCCACGAACACGCCATCCGCGCCGAGCTGCATCATCATCGCGGCGTCGGCCGGCGTGGCCACGCCTCCGGCGACGAACATGACGACGGGAAGCGACCCGGTCTCCGCGACCTCGCGCACCAGGTCGTACGGGGCCTGCAGTTCCTTGGCGGCGACGTACAGCTCGTCGGTGGTCTTGGCCTTCAGCGCGTTGATCTCCGCGGTGATCGTGCGGATGTGACGCGTCGCCTCCGAAACGTCTCCGGTTCCTGCTTCGCCCTTCGAGCGGATCATGGCGGCGCCTTCGGTGATGCGACGCAGCGCCTCACCCAGATTGGTGGCACCGCACACGAAGGGCACCTCGAAGTTCCACTTGTCGATGTGATTGACGTAGTCGGCCGGCGAGAGCACCTCCGACTCGTCGACGTAGTCCACGCCGAGGCTCTGGAGCACCTGCGCCTCCACGAAGTGACCGATACGGGCCTTCGCCATCACGGGGATCGACACGGCAGCCTGGATGTCGGTGATCAGGTCGGGATCGCTCATGCGCGCCACCCCGCCCTGGGCCCGGATGTCGGCCGGCACCCGCTCCAGCGCCATGACCGCGCTCGCGCCGGCGTCCTCCGCGATGCGGGCCTGCTCCGCGGTGACGACGTCCATGATGACGCCGCCCTTCAGCATCTCGGCGAGACCTCGCTTCACGCGAGTGGTTGCCGTGCGATTCTCGGTCATGGGGGCTCCTCTCGCGGCGCCTCTCGCCGCACGATCAAGACAATACACGTTTTGACCTAGGCCAATACGTCAATGGTGGCCGGACGATAGGATCGAGCCGATGGACGACCACTTCAGCGGCCTGCAGGGAACCACGGCGGCCGAGCTCGCAGACGAGCTGCGCACGCTCATCGAGCGCGGGACGCTCACTCCCGGCGTCGCGCTCCCCCCGGTGCGGGCGCTCGCTGACTTCCTCGGAATGAACCGCAACACGGTCGTCGCGGCCTACCGCCAGCTGGCTGGCGGCGGACTCGTGGAGTCTCGTGGCCGGGCGGGCACTCGCGTGACCGGCACCGCACGTTCCGCTCAGGAGGGATTCGCGCCCGACAGCGTGCTGCGTGACATCGGTTCGGGAAACCCCGACCCGGGCCGCATCCCCGACCCGTCACACGCCCTCGCACACGCGGTCGGTCGCCCGATCCTGTACGGCGAAGCCGTGGTCGATCCCGATCTTGAACGCTGGGCGCGCGAGTGGATGGGATCCGACCTGCAGGCCAGCGATTTCGCACTCACCATCACGAGCGGGGCGGTGGATGCCGTGGAACGCCTGCTCGCCCAGGCCCTCGTGCGTGACGACGCCGTCGCCCTGGAGGACCCGTGCTTCCTCGCCAGCATTCACACCGTGCGCCTCGGCGGCTACCGCGCCATCGCGGTGCCCGTAGACGATGAAGGGATGACCGTCTCGGGATTGCGTGCAGCCCTGGACGCGGGCGTCCGGGCCATCGTGGTCACGCCCCGGGCTCAGAACCCCACGGGGGCGAGTCTCTCCCCCGACCGTGCTGCCGCTCTGCGCGCCGTGCTGGCAGATCATCCTTATGTGCTGATCGTCGAGGACGACCACTTCTCGATGCTGTCTCGCACGCCCTATGAGTCACTGATCGGACCAGGACATCGCCGTTTCGCCCTCGTCCGCTCCGTGTCGAAGTTCCTCGGCCCCGACATGTGCCTGGCCGTCACCGCCTCAGATCCGGACACGGCCGCGCGTCTGGGCCTGCGTCTCAGCCCGGGAACCACCTGGGTGAGCCACATCCTCCAGCGGCTGGTGGTGGGGCTGGTGACGAATCCCGACGTTCTCGCCGAGATCCACGCCGCAGCCGCCCACTACGCCGCTCGCAACAGCGCCTTCGCCGATGCTGCGGTGTCCGCCGGTCTTCCGGTGGCCGCGTCGGACGGGCTGAACGTCTGGCTCCCCCTTCCGGTGCCCGCTCGCGCGGCGGCCGAGCAGCTGATGCGCCGCGGCTGGCTGGCGCGCACGGGGGACGAGTTCCGCCTCGTGCCCGACGCGCCGTCGCACCACCTCCGTCTCACGGTGCACGAGCTCGATCGCGATGAGCGAGCTGCACTCATCTCCGATCTCGTCTCAGCCATCGCTGCGGCGAGCTGAACGGACCCCGACGTGCAGCTCTCGCTGTGGATCACCCTGCTGCTGGCCTGTCTGGTCATCAGTTTCACTCCGGGCGCCGGCGCCATCAATACGATGGGAAACGCCCTGAACCACGGGCACCGTCGCGCGATCTGGGGAATCCTCGGACAGCAGGCTGCGCTCGTCATCCATATCGCTATCGTCGCCGCCGGCGTCGGGCTCCTGGTCGCCTCGTCCCCGATCGCCTTCGCCATCATCCGCTACGCCGGTGCCGCCTACCTCGTCTACCTCGGGATCCGGCAGACTCTGGCGAAGGTCGAGCCGGACCCCGCGGACGATGCGGCGGAGACGCCCGCCGCATCGCGGACGGAGTCGCGGTGGGCGATGTTCCGCCGCGGCCTGTGGGTGAATCTGCTCAACCCGAAGGCGATCGTGTTCTTCCTCGCCTTCCTGCCGCAGTTCGTCAAGCCCGACCTCCCCCAACTGCCGCAGTATGTGATCGTCGCGGTCACCTGCGTCGTCGTCGACATCGCCGTGATGTGGGGGTTCTTCGCCGTCGCCGCTCAGGGCTTCCGGCGCTTCACGCGCACGGCGCGCGGGCAGCGCACCCTCAACCGGATCTTCGGCGCTCTCTTCATCGCGGTCGGCGTCCTGCTGGCCGTACTGCACTGATCATCCGCCGTAGGCTTCGTCCCACAGAGCCGACCACTGCTCCCCGTCGCTCGGGCAGATGTACCCCATTCCGAACACCATGGTCTGAGCGAGGTTCGCCTCCGCGTCCGGGTTCTCGGACTGAGCCACCAGAGTGCTGATCAGGGGCGAGGTGCTCACATGCATGGCAAAGATCGAGGAATCGACGTCATGTGCGTTCAGGATGGCGGTCTCGCATCCGTCGATGGCCAGCGCCAGCCAGATGCTCACCGCCTGGGACGTCACGGCACCGCCGTTCTGCTCGACCCACGCCGTCTGATCGGCGATGAACGCCTTCTGCTCCGCGGTCTTCGGCGTGAGCTCGGACCCGTCCATCGGCTGCTGCTGGGCGGCGAAGAAGGCGTCGCGTTCCGCGAACACCCCCTCCAGGTCACCCGCGGTCGCCGTCGGATCCGGCTCCGACGTCGTCGGTGTATTCGCGGGGTCACTCGGTGTGGCCGGAGACGGTTCGCTTCGCAGCGGTGAAGCAGAGGGGGTCGCCGCGATGGGCTGACCGGGCGTGGCCAGCAGTGGCGGGATGGTGAAGGCGGCAATCAGAGCGACGACGAGCACCGCGCCGCCACCCACCAGCCACGGCCACACCGCTCGGCGGGAGCGTGCTGCCAGCGCACCGGACGCACTGGCCACGACCGACGCATACCCCGGGCCGGAAGCCGACGAGTGTCCCGGGCCGGAAGCCGGCGAGTATCCCGGGCCCGAAGCCTGCGGATACCCCGGTACCGACGCCTGCGGATAGCCCTGGGCTGGAGACGCCTGACCCTGCGGCGGGCGCGACAGGTATCCCGCAGCCTGCACCGGGGTCTGCGGTGGGTGCGCCTGACGCTGCACCTGGCCCTGCGGCGGGCGAGACGGGTATCCCTGCCCCTGGGGCGGATATCCCTGCCCCTGGGGCGGGTATCCCTGCCCCAGGGACGGGTATCCCTGACCTTGGGACGGGTATCCCTGACCCTGGACCGGAGCCTGGGGATACCCCGGAGCTGCGTGCGCCTGCCCGAATCCCTCCGTCGGGTGCCCCGGACCGGACGGTGCCTGCTGAGGGGACGCCGGATATCCGTGCGCTGAACCGGGCTGAGGCTGCCCCGCGGCCGGCGGCTGGTGTGGCGACTGAGGCGGCTGAGAAAGCGCCGGCGCGTTCATCGAAGCGGAGGCCGACCACGAAGACTGCGGCTGGGACTGCACCTGCGGCTCCGACTGCGGGGCATACGCCTGGCGCGCATCCGGCTGAGCCTCGGTCGGGTTGAGATCGGCCCCGGAAGACGGCTGCTCCCCCGCCTGCCCCGGCGTCCCGTTCTGCCCTGATGCCGGTTCCTGCCCCGGCGTCTGATCACGCTCTGACATGGCGCCCCCTGACGTCCTCGCACGGGTCGTCCGCGCGCTACGAATCTACCGCCCGAAGACCTCGCGCACGAGGTCCTCGGGGGTGGCGGGAAGGTCAGTCCTCGGGCCAGCCCAGCGCGATCGTGTCGCGCATCTCACCGAGCAGCTGAGGCAGAGCCTTGGTCTTCGCGATGATCGGGAGGAAGTTCGCGTCGCCTCCCCATCGCGGCACGATGTGCTGGTGCAGGTGACCGCCAACCCCGGCCCCCGCGATCGCGCCCTGGTTCATGCCCAGGTTGAAGCCGTCGCAGCGCGCCACGTCGCGGAGCACCCGCATCGCGGTCTGCGTGATGGATCCGATCTCAGCGACCTCCTCCTCGGTCGCCTCGTCGTACATCGCGATGTGGCGATACGGGCACACCAGGAGATGTCCGGAGTTGTAGGGGAAGAGATTCAGCAGTGCGTACGCGGTCTTGCCCCGGTGGACGATCAGCGTCTTCTCGTCCGGCCGGGTGGGGGCGTAGCAGAACGGGCAGTCGGCGACGTGCGGCTCGGGTCCCGCCTCGATGTACACCATGCGGTGCGGGACCCAGAGCCGCTGGAACTCGTCGGGAACACCGGCGAAGTCGGCCGCCAGTCCGAGCTCCACATCATCGCTCATGCGAAATCCGACTCCGTCATGATGCGCGCGTGATCGGTGATCGCCTGGGAGATGCGAGCAACCGCATCGGCAACGGGAACACCGTTGAGCTGCGTGCCGTCGCGGAACCGGAACGAGACCGTGCCCGCCGCCCGGTCCTGCTCACCGGCGATCAGGATCAGCGGCACCTTCGCGGTGGTGTGGTTACGGATCTTCTTCTGCATCCGGTCATCCGAGTGATCGACCTCCGCGCGGACTCCCGCGGCCTTGAGCGTCGCCATCACCTCGTCGAGATAGTCGGCGTACTGCTCCGCCACGGGGACTCCGACCACCTGTGCCGGGGCCAGCCACAGCGGGAAGTCGCCGGCGTAGTGCTCGAGCAGGATGGCGAAGAAGCGCTCGACGGATCCCAGCAGGGCGCGGTGGATCATGACGGGGCGGTGCTTGGCACCGTCCGGTCCGGTGTATTCCAGCTCAAAACGTTCCGGCTGGTTGAAGTCCAGCTGGATGGTCGACATCTGCCAGGTCCGGCCGATGGCGTCACGAGCCTGCACCGAGATCTTCGGGCCGTAGAAGGCCGCTCCGCCCGGATCGGCGACGAGCTCGAGGCCCGACTCGAGCGCCACCTCGCGCAGCGTCTCGATGGCGGTGGTCCACTGCTCGGGCTCGCCGAGGAACTTCGGGTTGCCCTCCTCGTTCGTCGACAGTTCGAGGTAGAAGTCGTTGAGACCGTAATCGCGCAGCAGCGACAGCACCAGGTTCAGGTTGGTGGCGAGCTCCTCGCGCACCTGGTCCTGGGCGACGTAGATGTGCGCGTCATCCTGGGTCAATCCGCGCACCCGGGTGAGCCCGGACAGCGTGCCGCTCTTCTCGTAGCGGTAGACGGTGCCGAACTCCGCGAGGCGCAGCGGCAGCTCGCGGTAGGAACGACCCCGGGCACGGAAGACCAGGTTGTGGAACGGGCAGTTCATCGGCTTGAGGTAGTAGTCCTGGCCCTGGCGGGTGACGTTGCCCTCCTCGTCGACGACCTCGTCGAGGTGCATCGGGGGGAACATGCCGTCCGCGTAGGTCTGCAGGTGGCCCGACGTCATGAAGAGGTCCTTCTTCGTGATGTGCGGGCTGTTCACGAGGTCGTACCCGTTGCGCAGCAGGTGCTTGCGCAGGTTCTCCTCGATCTCGTACCGGATGATGCCGCCCTTCGGGTGGAACACCGCGAGCCCGGATCCGATTTCGTCCGGGAAGGAGAAGAGGTCCATCTCGACACCGAGCTTGCGGTGATCGCGACGCTCGGCCTCGGCGAGGCGCTCCTGGTAGGCGCGCAGCTCGTCCTTGGTGGGCCAGGCGGTGCCGTAGATCCGCTGCAGCTGCGGGTTCTTCTCCGAGCCGCGCCAGTACGCCGCCGCGGTGCGAGTGAGCGACCAGCCGTTGCCGACCATCCGGGTGCTGGGCACATGCGGGCCACGGCAGAGGTCCTTCCAGGCCACCTCACCGTCCTTGCGGACGTTGTCGTAGATGGTGAGTTCGCCCTCGCCGACCTCGACGTCGGCGCCCTCGGCACCCCCGCCCTTCAGACCGATGAGCTCGAGCTTGAAGGGCTGATCGGCCAGCTCCGCGCGCGCCTCGTCCTCCGTGACCACACGACGCACGAAGCGCTGTCCCTCGCGGATGATGCGCTGCATCTCCTTGTCGATGACCTTGAGGTCTTCGGGGGTGAAGGGGTTCTCGACGCCGAAGTCGTAGTAGAAACCGTCGGTGATCGGCGGGCCGATGCCCAGATCGACCTGCGGATTGAGCTTCTGCACGGCCTGAGCCAGCACGTGCGCCGTCGAGTGCCGCAGGATCGCCAGACCTTCCGGGCTCGATACGGTGATCGGCTCCACGACGTCCGTCTCGGTGACGATGGTCGCGAGGTCCTTCTGCTGCCCGTTCACGTGCATGGCGACGACGGAACGATCGGTGAAGAGGGCGAATCCGTCACAGGGATAGGACGGCTGGGGGTTCTCAGACACGAAGATTCTCCAGTTAGCAATGGATGTCGGCAACTCAGCTTCGGACGCTCGCGCGCCCCGCCCGCTCAGGCCTGGGTCGTTCGCGTGCCGGTGACGGCGAGTACGACGGTGTCGTCGCTCGTACGGGTCAGCCGGGCGAAATCCATGCGAAGAGTCTACGCCCCGGTGGTGCTCCCCGCCGTCACTGCGCGGTGCAACTGCGCATCGATTCCGCGCCATCCGCCTGTCTCGTATGCCAGGACCACACCGACCGGCCCAGCCAGGACGACCAGCAGACACAGCCACAGCGGGAGTCCGGCGACCGCGAGCACGATGGCCAGCGCGGGCAGCAGCACGCCCGGCAGCTGGAGCGCGATGTTCTTCGTGGGTTCCCGGGTGAGCCAGGCGTGGATCGCGTAGATCGCGAGGCTGTAGATGATCACGGACACGGCCAGCGAGGTGATGACCGTGACCGTGGGCATGTGCACCTCGGGATCGAACACGTACCCGATCAGGTGGAGGCTTGCCCCCACCGCCGCGATCGCGAGGAAGATGACCGCGTGTCCGTACCCCCACACGAAGGCACGGCTGCGGTGCGCCGCCAGGATCGGTGCCGACGGCAGGAGGAAGTAGGTCCACCACAGGGCGAAGGTCATCGCAATGCCCGCGGCGATCACCACGATGGAGTTCGCACTCCATCCCTCCTCCGCGGTCACCTCCTGAGCGGCGGCGATCGTGCCGATCACCGTCTCGCCGAGGGTGATGATGGCGAGCAGGCTGTATCGCTCGGAAATGTGGTGCGGGTGCCAGGGGGTGCCTCCGGTGGCGGAGCGACGCTCGGCGATGACCGGGCCGAGCAGTTCCACGACCCAGCACAGCGCCGCGGCGATGAGCGTGCCGGACAGCGTCATCGGCACCCACGCCACGATGACCCAGCCGACCTGCGCCAGCGCGATGCACACCACGTAGGTCAGCGCCGTGCGACGGTGGACGGAGCTCCTGGCGGCTCGCAGCCACTGGCCGATCATCGCCACGCGCATGACGATGTAGCCCGCCACCATCACCTGGTTGTCGATCGGCTGGCCGTGCTCGAGCGACGCGAACATGGGCGCCAGCCCGATCGCCAGCACGATGACCCCCGCCATCTGCAGCATGGTCATGAGGCGGAACGCCCAGTCGTCGGTGTCGAAGGCCGAGGCGAACCAGGAGTAGTTGATCCAGGCCCAGATGATCGCAGCGCCACCGAACAGGAATGCGCCCAGCGCCGGCATCACCTCATCGATGGCGATGCCGTGAGCGAACTGCGTTCCCAGCACGCCGAACGCGGCCGCGAAGACCAGGTCGAACAACAGCTCCAGCGGTGATGCGACTCGCCCGTGTTCCGTGGTGCTGCGTCCCGACATCCGGCTCAGTCCGTGCCGGTAGAAACCCTCAGTGTGATCGCTCATGCGTCCCCTCCCGGCGAACATCGTGGCCTCCGTGAGGTCACCGCGCAAGCCGACACGGGGCAATTCGGTGAGTCTGCGTCGGTTTCAGCCCGGCGAGGATCCCGTTGTGATCACAACCGTGCACGCAGTGCCTCCTCGGCACGCTGCTCTTTTGTACACGCTGTTCTCACCGCGCACGCTGCTGTTGCCGTACACGCTGTTCTCACTGCGTGAGGTGCTTGGATGCCTCGCGCACGCTCAACGGGCTCAGGGCCGGGTGCTCGTCAAGAAAGTGCCGGACTCCCGCGGGGTCGGTCCGTGCCACCTCGCGTAGCGCCCACCCGATCGCCTTCCTGATGAAGAAGTCGCGATCGCCGAGGTTCGCCTCGATGGTCTCGGTGAGCAGTGCCCGATCCACCCGGTCCTTCCGGCCCAGCTGGCTGAGGATCGCGAGCCGGCGCATCCAGAGGTTCTCGTCCGTCATCCACTCGCGAACGAACGCCGAGACAGCGACGGGATGCACGTCCAGCAGGTCCGCCACGCGATGCGCGAGCTCATCGGTGACGTCCCACCACTGCGCGCTTCGCACGAACCGCTCGATGAGGGCAAGCAGCGCCAGATCTCCCCGATGCGGTCGGAGGGCGAGGAGCGCGAGTGCGGCGTACCACTGCTCGCGCGCCACTGCGTGGTCCCAGAGCTGAACGGCGGCGTCCCGCAACGTCCCCGTGTCGCGGATGCCCCGCGCCGCCGCCGCGGTGATCCGTCGCGCACGCGGCACCGGCACGCCGAAGAACGGCAACGACGACTTCATGTAGGCCTGCTGCCCGGGGGCGCGCTCGGGGTCGGCCTCGGCGCGCAGCGCCGACGTGATCACCGCAGCGAGCTCGGCACCGTTCACGCCAGTGACTCCAGCGCGGGCGCGTCGGGCGCGTCGGGCGCGTTGTCGCGCACCAGCGCATCGATGGTGCGGATCAGCAGCAGAATCCAGGTGAACACCAGAGCCCCGGCGACGATCTCCACCGCGGTCAGCGTGTAGTAACCCACCAGGAAGAACAGCACGAGCCCCGCGCTGATGGCGAGGAACGTCCAGCCGAGCACCACGAACGAGCGTGCGATCCCCGGCACCCACCGCCCGATCATCACGATCATGACCGCGAAGACGACGAGCATGCCGCTCGCGAAGCCGGTGTGCACCAGGAAGGACACGTTCACCGGCACCAGGCCGACCACCATCAGGCAACACCCAATGACGATCAGCCCGACACGCACGTTCCGCGTGCCGCGCGGGTCGCGCACCCAGAGCTCCCGCGTCGCGTAGCGGGCGAGAGCGGTCACCAGTATCCCCGCCACGATCACCGTGAGGTTGAACAGTGTGGAGGAGGTTTCCCCCACCATGCCCAGCGCAGACAGGTTGTCCTGCCACCAGTGCGGATCGTCGGCGGAGAGTGTGGCGGCCAGCACCCCCTGCACCAGGAACACGGCGAGGATCAGGGCGAACTGGGTGAGATCGAGCTGCGAGGCCGAGATGAAGACGACGTACCCGGTGATCGCCGCCACCGACGCGGCGATCAGTGCGGAGGGCACCGTGTACACGTCGGCATCGACGAACCCGCGGGCCAGGATGTCAGCGACGAGCGACCACGACAACGCGGAGATCACGGCGTAGGCCAGCGCGAGGGCGGCACCATCGACCACATCGAGGAACCTCGGGCGCTCACGGGTACGCAGGTACCCGAGCCAGGACGCGAGGGCGAAGGCCAGGACGGCCACGACGGCCGACGTCGCCGCAGCGAACTGACCGATCGATCCGGCGCCGGCGATCGACACACTGCGGAAGGCGAAGGTGAGCAGAGCCAGCAGACCGGCGATCACACCGCCGATCGCGGCGGCCAGCAGGGCGATCGCCTCGATGCGCTGCAGGCTGGGTTCGGCGATGGCGGTTCGAAGCCAGCGCCAGCCGGCACGGATGCGCGTTCTCACAGGATGAGCGTACTGGCGTGATCCCCCGCAGGGCAGCCGCACAGAGCGCACCCGGTACACTGGTGCCGTTGCATCCTCCGCGGCCATGCAACCTGACACCCGGTGTATCTACCTCCGCTCACGGCGGCACGGCGGCACAAGCCGCGCCGAAACTCCCAGGAGAAACGATGTCAGACACGGCTCAGCCGGCGTCCGCGCCGTCCGATGCAACCGCCCCGGCCCCCAGCCTGATCCGCGCTGCCGGGTTGGCCTACTTCCCGGTCGCCTTCCTCGCCCGCCTTCCGTTCGCCATGAACGTTGTGGGTGTGCTCACCCTCGTCGTGGCCGCACGCGATTCCCTCACTCTCGGTGGGCTGACCTCCGCAGCGGTCGGTCTCGGGACCGCCCTCATCGGCCCGCTGCTCGGAGCAGCCGCCGACCGCTTCGGTCAACGGCCGGTGCTGCTGGCCGCCGGAATCGGCAACAGCCTCGCCCTCCTGCTGATGGCCTGGGTCGCTTTCGCCCCCGTGTCCGATGCGTGGGTGCTGGCCACCGCCATCCTCGTGGGCGCCACCGCCCCGCAGGTGTCCCCCATGTCGCGCAGCCGCCTGGTCACGATCATCGATCGCCGTATCGCCCGCGATCGCCGCGCGAAGACCCTGTCTGCGACTCTCGCCTACGAGTCCTCGGCGGACGAGATCGTGTTCGTCTTCGGACCGGTGCTGGTGGGACTGCTCGCCACCACGCTGAATCCGGCCGCACCGATGATCGGCGCTGCGATCCTCACCCTCGTCTTCGTCGGTGCCTTCGCGCTGCATCCGTCGGGACGCACCACCACGCATGTCGACGCCGACGCTCCGCTCGTGCAGGCCCCGGTGAGCGAGCTGTTCCATCCTCGGGTTCTGGTGCTCGTAGCGGGCGTCCTGGGAATCGGCTTCTTCTTCGGTTCCACCCTCACCTCCCTCACCTCCTTCATGGTGGACGCAGGAAACAAGGAGGCTGCCGGCCTCCTCTACGGCGTGATGGGTGTCGGATCAGCGATCCTCGCGCTCGCGGTGGCGGTGTTCCCCGCCCGCTTCACGCCCCGCTACCGCTGGCTCGTGTTCGCGCTCATTCTCGTGGGCGGCGCCGCGCTCATCGCTTCGGCGCGCACGGTGGATCAGATGATCTGGGCGCTGGCAGTCACCGGCATCGGCATCGGGCCGCTGATCGTGACCGTCTACACCTTCGCCGCCCTGCGAACCCCGGCGGGACGCAGTGCGACCCTGATGACGATGGTCGGGTCAGGCGTGATCGTCGGCCAGTCTTCGTCGTCCGCGATCGTGGGTGTGCTCGCGGACGAGCAGGGCACCGCTCTGGCACAGTGGGCGCCATTCGTCGCGGCGGTCCTCGTGCTGCTGTGCGCCGTGATCAATCTGTTCCTCTCCCGCGGGGACCGACGCTGAGGAGATCGTGCGGAGCTTCCCGATCGGGAGACACGGCCTCACGGACTTCGTAGAATGGCGGCATGAGTCAGCACGGTGAGCTCCTCGCCGCCGACGACGCGCTGCGCGAGCTGCAGCACGAGGCGGATTTCGCGCACGCCCGCCATGGGCGCCTGTACGCGGATGCGCTCAGGCACTACCACGATCAGCTGGCGGCGCTGCTCACCCAGGCTTTCGACGAGCAGGCGCGGTCCAACGACCTCACATTGCCCAAGCGGGATCGGCTGGGACTGCAGCGCCACGCCGCGGAGATCGCGCGTGTCATCGTGACCGACGTGGAGCGGGTGCGCGAGGAGTATCGGAGACTCAGCAGCCGCGCGGTGCCGTCGGATTCCAGCGGACGAGCTCTCGTGGACGCTGTCGTCGTCAGCAGCCGGATGCAGGTCTCGGCCTGGTGGAACGGCCACGCGCATCTGGCGACCCCGGCCGCCACCGCGGTCGCGGCACAGAAGTGGGAGAGCTTCCGGCCAGTGCCGCGCTGGGTGCCCTATGCCGCGGGTGCGGGGGTGGTCGCAGCGGGAGCCTTTCCGATCGCATCGATCTTCCTGCTCTGAGCTCCCGCGTCGCGTGGGCTCCGATGCCAACGGGAGAAGGCCCCTCATTCGAGGGGCCTTCTCACTGAGCGGATGACGAGACTCGAACTCGCGACCCTAACCTTGGCAAGGTTATGCGCTACCAACTGCGCTACATCCGCACGCCGCCTTGCGGCGACATCCCTAGCTTACCCGATCCCGCCCGGTGAGGCGGACATCGCCGAGACGCCGAGCGTGTCGCGCCAGCAACGGGTGATGCCCCGCCGACCAGGTCGACGGGGCATCACCCGGGCAGCGGTCAGCCCTGCTGCGCGCGACGGCGGGCGATCATGATCCCCGCACCGACGGCGAGCACCAGCAACCCGATCGCCAGTGCCGGGTACGGATTGGTTCCCGTGGTCGGCAGCGAGCCTGTGGCCGAGGGAACCGGCACCGGCGCGGTCGGCGCGCCGGTCGACGTCGGAGCAGGGCCCGCGGTCTGCGTGGGCGTCGGTCCCGTCGTCTCCGTCGGCGTCGGCGTGGGCGTGGGGCCCGTCGTCTCCGTCGGCGTCGGCGTGGGAGTCGGCGTCGGCGTCACCGCGGCCAGGACGACGAGCGGCACGGATACCGTGGTGTCATCAGCGCGCAGTGCCACGATCGAGTGATCGCCGGCACTCGTCTCCGCCGGGATCGTCACGTCGACGCTGAAGGCGCCCGCCGCATCGGCGGTGGCCTCGCCCAGTGCGACCGGCTCGGAGTGCAGCTCGAGCGCCACCACCTCACCCGCGGCGAAACCGCTGCCGTTGACGGTGACCGACTCCCCCGCTCGCACTTCCGCTGCGCTCAGGCTGAGCACCGGAGCCGGGGCGACCGCAGCCACCTCGACCGGCAGTGTGAAGACCGTGTCACCAGCCGTGACGACGAGTTCCTGCGTTCCGGACACGCCCGCGGGGACGGTCACCGTGACGTTGGCGCGCCCGACCTCGTCGGTGGCGTCGACCGGCGTCACATCCACCTCTGCCGTTCCCACCACTGTGGTTCCGAGTGAGACCTGCACGGTGGCGGGCTTCGTCTCGGTCGTGCTGAAGGACAGGGAGGACAGTGCGATGTCGAACGTCGCTCCCGGGAGGTACCCGCCGGCGGGAGCCGTGGGCATGGTCACACCGACGGCGCGCTGGGCGAGGTCCGGCGTGGCGGTCTTGTTCTCGGCGAACCAGTCCACCATCGACTGCAGGTCTGTGCGCCCGGTGTCCGCGGCGCCTGCGCCCTCGGCGAAGACGGTGAAGTTGTCTCCCCCGGAGGCGAGGAAGGCATTGACCGCGACGAGGTAGCTGGCCGATTCGTCGAGCTTCTCGCCATTCAGCAGAATCTCGCCGATGTGCGCGCCGGCGGGTGCCGCCGGGTCGTACACGTACGTCAGCTCCTTCGACACGCCCAGCTTGAGGAACGGCCGGGACGCCGTCGCGGGCTGCCACTGCTGTTCGAGCACCGCACGCACCTGGGCCCCGGTGAGCGTCAGGGTCACGAGCGTGTTGGCGAACGGCTGGACCGTGGCGACCTCGCGATAGGTGACGTTTCCGTCAGCATCACCCGCGCCGCTGGAGGCATAGCGCAGGTCCGTGCGCAGTCCACCGGGGTTCATGAAGGCGATGTCGGCGCCCGTCGATTCCCGCTGGACGTCCGCCACGAAGTTGCCGAGGGTGGACTCCCCGCCGCGGTTCTCACTGGTGCCGTCGGATCGCACGGCTCGGTTGAAGTCGCCCGTGATGGCGCCGACGCTGACCGAGCCGAGCTTGTCCGCCTCCGTCTTCGCGTCGTCCACGATCTTCTGCACTTCGGGATCCGGCGCTGCGATCGGCGCACCGTCCTTCGTCAGCGGTCGAACCTCGTTGGTGATCGACAGCAGCTCCTTCGTCGAGGGGTCGACCTGGATCTGCATGACACCCATGTTCTCGCCGTACTGGCCGGCCGAGATCACGGGGCGACCGTCGATCACGTGGTTGTAGGCGAGGTGGGTGTGCGCGGACACGATCGCGTCCACGGCCGGCGAGACACCGTACACGATGCGCCCGAGCGCGGACTCCGGCGTGATGCTGGACACGTCGGTGGTCGTTGCGCCCTCGTGCACCAGCAGGAGGAGAACGTCGGCCTCCCCGTTGCTGTCATCACCGTCGGTGAGATCAGCAGCCACCGCGTTCACCGAGTCCACGATCCCGCGCACGTCCAGCTCGGCGATGCCGGCCGGGCTCACGAGCGTGGGCAGGTCCTCGGTCACCGCTCCGATGAACCCGACCTTGACGCCGTCGATCTCCTTCACCCAGCTGGGCGCCAGAGCGTGGTCGTCGGTGCCCTTGAGGAACACGTTCGCGTTGATGTACTCCCAGTCAGCCCGGTCCTGGATGCGGTCGCGAAGATCCGCCCAGCCCTGATCGAACTCGTGGTTTCCGGTGGCGCTGACGTCCAGGCCCGCGGCGTTCAGCGCGTCGATGGTGGGCTCGTCCTTCTGGATGAACGACGTGAACGTCGAGGCCCCGATGAGGTCACCGGCAGCGGCGAAGATCGTGTTCGGGTTCTCCGCGCGCAGCTCCTTCACCGCTGTGGCCAGCGACGCTGCACCCGCGGACGCACCGCCGGCCTCGATCCGGCCGTGGAAGTCGTTGATCGTGGCCACCTGGATGTCGACCGGCTCCGCGGGAGCGGATGCCAGAGTGAGGCCGACGAGGGCCGGATCGTGGTCGCTGGAGCGGAACGGCGTGCCCGCGTCGGTCGCCGCGTAGTTGTATGCGCGGTCGCCCCACTCCGGGGAGTTGATGCTCCACACGCCTGCGCCGGAGACCGACTCCGCGAACGACGGGGATGCGAGGATGTGATCCAGCGACCCCAGCTCGCCGTTGAACGTGTAGGTGTGCTGCCCGGGAGCGAGGGCCGGCACGAGGTCCGTCCATCCCGCGTCCGCGAACACGCGGATCGGGTCCTCCTGAGCGTAGGCGTTGAAGTCACCGAGGAGCAGCATGTCGGAGCTTCCCGACGCCGTCTCGACCGCGCTGGCCAGCTGCAGAACCTGCTGCGCCTGTGCGACGCGATCGGCGTTGAAGAAGCCCTGCTCGTCTGCCGGCTCCGGGGTGGTCTTGTCCGGCGGGCTCTTGGACTTCAGGTGATTCACGATCACCGAGAACGTCTTGCCCTGCGCCTGGAACGTCTGCGCGATGGGCTCACGGGCGTTGCCCCACACCGTCTCGTCGACCGGGACGGTCACGCTGTCACCCACGGGCGTAACCGACGCCTTCTTGTAGATGATGGCCGTCGTGATCACATCGGTGATCGCAGGATCCTGCAGTGCCGCTGGTGTGGAGACGTAGGCCCACACGTCCGCTCCGGCGGCCTCGTTCAGGCCCGCGACCAGGTCGGCCACGGCGGTGTCGACCGGCTTGCCGAAACGGATGCCGTTCTCGATCTCCATCAGTCCGACGATGTCGGCGTCGAGCCCCTGGATACCGGCGATGATCTTCGATCGCTGGATCTGGAACAGCTCCGGGGTGGCTGCACCCCGGGCGTTCGAGTCCTCGCTGCGAAGCGTGGTGAAGTAGTTCAGGACGTTGTAGGTGGCGACGGTGAGGTCTCCTCCCACGCTCGGCGGGGAGGCGGGACGTTCACCCGCCGAGACGAACGTCGGCTTGTGCGACGCGTCACTGCTGTCATCGATCGGAACGACCGGCTGCAGGCGCCACTTGTCGAATCCGTACTGGAGGATGAGACCCTCGGTCGGGAACTGCACCGCGTCGCCGTTGCGGACGACCTCGTCCTGGGTGAAGTACGGCTGCTCTCCGGGGTGCGATGCGTTGGTCACCTGCGCCGACCAGCCGTCATCGAGCAGGATGCGGTGCGCGGCGTTGTCGGCGGTGATCGCAGTCGCGTCCGTTCCCGGGCGCGCAAGCTCGGTGGACTTGACCGCGAGGTCCTCCCCCGCACTCAGCCAGAGAGTGCCGTAGTTGTACAGCTCGTGGCTCGAGGTCAGCCGGTACGTCCCGGTCGGAGCGACGAGCATGTTCTCGTACTCCTCCCGGTCGGCACCGAGGACCGCGTCGGTCAGGGTGACCGGGGCCGGAACACCGACGCCCGGGGTGAGCACCTCGACGCCGGCCGAAGAGGTCACCGAGATCTGCGTCTGCTCGAAGTACTCGCTCACCTTGCCCGTGACCGAGACGAGGTCACCGCGCTCCAGGGTGACAGCGTTGTTGCCGAGGAACACGAAGATGCCGTCCGAGGCACCCGCCGTCTTGGTGTCGCCTCCGGTGCCCTGCGTCTGAATGACGATGCCGCGGTAGCCGCCTTGGCGGTAGTCGCCGGTGACGATGCCCTGTACGGTCACGGTCTGACCGCTCAGCGGCGACGCGCTTCCGGTGCCCTGCACCTCCGCGATCGTGTGCGTTGCGTCGGCAGCGAGGGCGGGTCCGGCGGCCAGGCCGCCACCGAGACCGGCCACGAGCGCGGTCACAGTGGCGGCGGCGAACAGGGTCAGGCGTCGGTGGCGTGGACTCGGCAGCGCTTCCAGCGCACGCCGAACGTCGCCCGTTTCGGGGTGGTTCACGTGTTCCTCCATGGTCGGTGGGCGCACCGATCGGTGCACGATCGCGCTCCGCTGCGAGACAGGCACGACCTGCCTCCGACCGTAGGAGAGGAACGCGATTCACGGAAGAGACCTGCCGGGCGTTCTCCCAGCGTTCACCCAAACGCGCAGCAGGCCCGGCGCCCATCGCTCACATGCGCACCGCCGCGCCGGGCCCGGTCACACCTGCGCCACGAAGACGGCAGGGACCGCGGTGGGAGAGGGACATCGAACCGCCGAGGGCGCTGTTCGCTGCGTTCTCCATCTTCCAGACCGCAACGATGCCCCGGCACGACGGCAGCGATGCCCGGGAACGCGAAAACCCCCGGAAACCGGGGGTTCGTCTGTGCGCGATACTGGGATCGAACCAGTGACCTCTTCCGTGTCAGGGAAGCGCGCTACCGCTGCGCCAATCGCGCCCGAAGGCTGTTCAGTTATGGGGGATCTCTCCCGCCGAGCGGATGACGAGACTCGAACTCGCGACCCTAACCTTGGCAAGGTTATGCGCTACCAACTGCGCTACATCCGCATGCCGTCCTGCGACGACTCCTCCACTTTACCCGACGATCAGCCGACCACCGAACACGCGCCCCGCCCGGGTGAGTCGGACGCACCGCGCTGAAACGACGAAGCCCCCACGATCTCCCGTGGGGGCTTCGTCTTCTGTGCGCGATACTGGGATCGAACCAGTGACCTCTTCCGTGTCAGGGAAGCGCGCTACCGCTGCGCCAATCGCGCCCGAAGGCTGTTCAGTTGTGATCGAGGTGACAACGGGATTCGAACCCGTGTAAACGGCTTTGCAGGCCGGTGCCTAGCCGCTCGGCCATGTCACCATGTGGCTCAAGCCACGTGAGCGGATCCTCCAGAATCCATCCCACTCGAGCGGATGACGAGACTCGAACTCGCGACCCTAACCTTGGCAAGGTTATGCGCTACCAACTGCGCTACATCCGCGTTGCCGCTCGGTTGCCCTTGCGACTCGGACAACACTACCCGAGACCCGCGCGCAGACCAAACTGGAACCGGTTCGCGCGTGTCGCCCGTTTTGGTCAAAAGTGCCCCAAATGATCCGCTAGTATCGAAGAGTGCTCGCGAGAGCATGAGGGCGATTGGCGCAGTTGGTAGCGCGCTTCCTTCACACGGAAGAGGTCATCGGTTCGAGTCCGGTATCGCCCACAACAGGGAACCGCGTAATCACGCCGAAGTCCCTACTCCCCCAGTGCTGAAAGACGCGCGCTCTGCTGTCTGGTTGTGCACTTGTGGTGCACCCACCCTCGGAACTAGCGCCGCGACGGCCTTGGCGGCATGCCGGGCACGGTCGCCGATCAGGTGCGTGTACACGTCCGACGTGATGACGACTGACGAGTGCCGCAGGCGCTTCGACGTCAGTGTGCGGTCAGATCAGCGTCGGGGCATCGGGTAGCGGCTCGATCGAGCGCAGCGTATAGACCTGTCGACGTCGTGGGTTCGCGCCCTTGCCGACGATCGTGAGCACATCGAACTCGGCGCGTACCCGCTGGTTCGCAGCGTCGTGCTGAACGGCCTGCTCCATCAGGTCAGGGCTTGGGACTGCTGCTTCGATCGCAACCTGCCCATCCGGGGCGAACCAGAGCGCGCCGATCGAGCGTCGCGTGCCATCGATCGCGCCCGACAACGTCGTTGATGTGCTGCTCTCCTGATGCTCGTCAAGCACACGCAGCAGCGCCCTCGCCCCCAGTGGGCCGACGTGCACGTGCTGGAAACCGTGCGTCGAACGCAACTCGCCGTCGATGTCCCAGTCCTGGGCGTCTATCGCCTTCGCGGCTCGCCTGAGCCCCGCGTGCGCTTTCTGAGGCAGATTGGCGGCGAGCCCGGACAGCACGTCGTCGTCGGGCTTCGCCCCCTCGCCCTGCGCGCGCGATAGCAGCACTGCAACGGTGTCGAGCGACGTCGAGTCGACAGACGGTGTACGCGTGTTCTGTGCGGTGCGCCCGGCTGCCTCCTGGGGCGTAGCGGCCTTCAGCACGACGCGCACCGATCCGGGAGTCGGAGCCAGGATGCGCAGCGTCGAGGCGCGGCGTTTGTGCCCGATGATGTGCTTCGCAACCTCCTTCGTCGCGTCCGCGATACCGCGCACCAACTGGGCGAACGACTCGGCATTCGCCTCGTGTTGGTGCACTGTCTCGCCGTTGAGATGCAGTTCGAGTTCAGACTGCGCTCGGTTGGTGAGTTCGAACACGATCGGTGTCAACTCGGGATGCCCGAATGCGAACGCTTCGAGGGAACGTCGGGTGGCTCTGCTCGCGAAATCGTCGCCCTCGGACTCGTGCCACGCGTCGCGGAAGGCGTCGATCTCTGCTGTATTCAGAGTCACGGTCGCACCTCCAAGAATCCCTTGACCATGTTGGGGATCGGATCGCGGTTCTTATCGAGTACCGTCTTCCAATCGTTGATCCATCCGACTGTCGTGTTTATGTCTCCGCGAGCGAACAGGAACGCGTCGACCATCCCCGACATCGGCTGAACCTTGCCGGTCGCTGTCCTCTCGGTCAGCAGGCCGAAGATACGATCCTGCACGTCGACGGGGAGCGCGTTCACGTCTTCCCGCTTCACCATGACTGTAACGTCAACGTCGGACGGTGCAGCCCAGGGCTTGTGCGTGACGAATCCGCCGTCGATCCAGAACCGGGCACCTGTGAGATGCGGAGAGACGATCGAGTACCAGACCTTGAACGCGTCGAAGACGATACGTCGTTCATCACTGAACGGCGCTGCGACCACGAAGCGTGCTTCGATCTCGTCAAGCGTCGTGGTGTGGATGCCGTCTGGGAGGCACCAGGCACCATCTTCGAAGGCCGGGATCACGCGTCATTCCCCATGCGCGTGAGTATATCCATAGCGCTCGCCGCATCTTTGTTCGCGTCACGGGTACATGCGCCGCGCCGCGCTAGCCGAAACTACGCATGGCCGATCTCGATGTTCACTCGTCGCGCGGTGCTGGCGTCTGAAGCGTTTGCCCTGTAGACGTCGCGAGGAACGCCGCTCCGCGATCGGGTGCGTCGAGATCGAAACTGAGCGGCGAGCGTCGAGACGTGCCGTCTCCAAGTTCGACAGCGCCCCGGAACCGTTGCCGACCCTCACGGCGGGCGAACGCCTCGACGTCCGTCAGCATGTACTCACGCGACGCGCTCGCCCCCGGTTCCAAGCGCTGCGGCAGAGAGGGCTCATCCTCGAAAGTCCACGACATGTTCTTGTTCTCGGCAGGCTTGCCAACTGTGAAGAAGAACCGCTCGATGTCGACGGCAGCGCGCCCAGTGTTACGCGCGGTGATCTTGACGAAGACGACCGAGTAAGGGACATGGCTCGGCGGGACTGACGTCGCAGGCCAGTCTCGCTTGCCTCGTCGACCGACCCAAGATGCCGACCGTCCGGGGTTCCGCACAACGGCCTCGATCTCGACGACGACACGATGACCGGATCGCACCCACGCGATGATGTTCCAGATCAGGGCGCTCAGACCGACCAGAGCGGCGAAGATCGAGATGCAGAGCGCGACTAGCGCGAGGGGATCGACGATCGGGTCGCCGGTCGGTTCAGGTGCGGGGGTCACGTCGCTGAGACTATCGCTCTGCGTGTCCGTTGAGAGAGCCGGGCGACTGGCAACGGTAGGTCATGCAACGTCAGATCGTTGTGCATTCCGTTGTGCACACTGCGCACCATCGACCGGTACGGGTCACTACGGGATGCGGTGTGCGAGTGCTGGGACGGCTATAGATCAGCACGTCCCAGCACTCGGCACCACGCGGCAACATGCCGCGATCGTCCTTCACACGGAAGAGGTCATCGGTTCGAGTCCGGTATCGCCCACAGAGAGAAAGCCCCGTCAGGACGACAGTCCTGACGGGGCTTCTTCGTTGCCTCCCGTCGGCGTGGGGCAAACGTGGGGCGAGCATGGAAAACGCATCCCTGGACACGCCCGTGATCGGGAGCGGACAGCCCGCTATCGGGAGAGAGTTGTCGCTGCGTGACCCGGCTCTGACGAGACTCGATCCGCCTCCTGCGGCAAGGCGGACACCGGGACGACAACGACGTCCTGGATCTTCCAGTCCAACGCGGCGATGCCCTTCGACGCGGAGTCGATGTCGGCGACTCGAACGCGGCTCCGGCGTGGCACGACGAACGCTTCGACGTGGAAGACCTGCCCCTGATCTCGCATCCGAACCGCCGCCTCTGCCACCCATGACTGCCGATTCAGGTGACGAACGATCTGCCCGGCGAGCGGGTGCGGGCGCTTGTCGTCGTGCGTCCGGGCACGTTGGTCCATCAGATCGACGATCGCGCCCTTGGTGTTTCGCAGTCCGTCCGCGATGATCCCGAGCGAGATGAACACCGCGGCGGCACCGTCCAGCCACCAGATGCCGAGTCCGATACCCAGCACCCCGATGATCGAGGCGGCGTTGGTCTGCCAGTCCGCTTTCGCCATGTCGGCGTCGGCGTAGAGGAGCTTGTTGTGCAGCACCGGCGCCAGCTTCGCCTTCGCCGGTCCATAGATGAACACCGGTCCCACCACGATGACCGCCATGACGGCGATCATGATCCACCCGAGCCAGACCGTGTGCCCGAACACTTGCACCGTGCCGATCGTCGGGTGCTCACCCGCGATGAGCCCTGCCGCGGATTCGACGGCGAGGTTGACGCCGACGGCGAGGAGCGCCACGCCGGCGACGAGGTGCCCCACGCCCATCGCCCGGTGCAGGCCATACGGGTGAGCGACGGTCGGCCCGCGCCTCACGAAGATGAGCGCTGTGAGGAACGCGATCTGCGGAATCAGCGACAGCATGTCCTCGATCCACGCCGTTCGCATCGCCTGTGAGTTGCCGACGACGAACGCCACGACGGCGATCGTGACCGCGGTGTAGCAGATCGTGAAGATCTCCCAGCGCACCGCCAGCCGCAGCGCGTGTTGTTGCTGCGCGGGAAGATCACGCCTGCCGAACTGGTGCGAGCTCACGATCCGACCTCCTCATCGAGGAAACGTTCCACGTCGGAGAGGAACGCGTTCTCCCCCGGCGGGACGAGCATCACGATGCTGCGGCCGTCCGCACCTTCGATGCCGGCGTACCCCCGCGTCACTCCCACGTGATCCAGCCACGGCGTCTGGTCGGTCAGCCCGCCGATCACGAGGTCCAGTTTCCGCTCCTCGAGCTGCATCACCAGCGTCTCTTCGCTTCCCGGCGTCCAGCGGATCTCGGCGTGCAGCGATTCGGCGTACTTCTTCGTGAGTTCGGCGAGCGGTCCGGACGCCCCGTCGTCGTCTGTGTCGACCAGCCCCGGATCGGCGCTCACTCCGACACGAAGCTCTCCTCCCCGTACAGATTCCAGAGTGGCGTCCGGATCGGCAGGCACCGTGATCCCGCACCCCGCCAACGCGAGGACACCAGCCAACGCGATGATGACGCTGAATGATCGACGTCTCGAACCTCGACTGCAAGAACGTGTCGTCATACCGACATGATGGCAACAGGCCGCCCCGAGCGCCCCTCCGCTGACACGACACGGCCAAACATGCTATGACACCCGCCGCGCGCTGCGGTGTGACGGTGATACGGCGATGAGCGATCAGTCTGCCGCCCGCGCCCACCGCCACGAGGTGCGAGCATGGAGCATCATGACCACCCAGATCCAGTTCCGTCCGTACGCGCGGGAGCACGCGCCGATACTCGCGTCATATGCGCTCGACGAGGTCTACTGCGCGCACGAGGGATGGACCTACCCGAGCGACCCAGCCCGGATGCTCGCGTGGGCCGAGCATCTGGCCGACTCCCCTTCCGACGACCTCGTTCGTTTGATGGCCTTCGTCGACGATGAGCCGGTGGGCTATGTCGACTTTCAGGGGAATGAAGCCACGGAGAGAGAACTCGGCTATGCGATTGCGCCCTCATCCCTGTGGGGTCAGGGGCTCGGCACAGCAGCAGCGCGAGCCGCGCTCGACTACGGCTTCGCCTGTCTTCGGCTCGACCGGATCTGGGCGGAAGCCGTCCAGGCCAACGCCGCGTCCGTGCGTGTCCTCGAGAAGTCGGGCATGACGTTCCTCCGGCGTGGCGATGACGCCCGATTCCTCGATGCGCCCTCGCACTATCGCCAGTACGAGATCACCCGCGATGAGTGGCTGGCGCAACAGGGCCCGCCTGAGACACTGGGGGCATGAACACCCTGCGAATCATCGTCCTGTTCGTCCTCGCGGCGGGCGCGGAGATCGGCGGGGCCTGGCTGATCTGGCAGTCGGTCAGAGAGAATCGCGGATGGCTCTTCGCCGTGCTCGGCGTCGTCGCTCTGGGCGCGTACGGCTTCATCGCGGCGCTCCAGCCGGACGCCAACTTCGGCCGCGTCCTCGCCGCCTACGGTGGCGTCTTCATTGCAGGATCCCTGGCCTGGGGCATCATCATCGAAGGCTTCACACCGACGGTCTGGGATGTCGTGGGCACAGCGGTCGCGCTGCTCGGCGCCGCGATCATCATCCTCGCGCCGGCGCTTTCGCCGGCGACCCCGGCGGCGTCCTGACGGTCAGCGGCTCGCGAGCGTGACGTGTGCGTCGCGCTTGCGCCAGCTGCGCACGGACAACCCCGCCGACTCCAGCTGAGCGATCACCTGGGCCGGCACCGGTGCGATGCGCTCGATCGGGACGTTGCCCTCCCGGTGTGTGCGGTAAATCTCACCAATCGAGCACACGACGCGGGTACCGCGCGCGGGGCGCACGGTGAGCCGCGAGGCCGCGCCCGTACGCGCGAAACGCACCTCCCGGATCTCCGAGAGCGCCATGTCGAGGAGCTCACGCTCGCCCACGCGGACCCGCACACGGCCATCGACGAAGGAAACCTCGGTGTCACCGCGATGCATCACCAGCGGAATCCAGTACGGCAACGCGATCACGACGAGCCCCAGCGCGGCGAGGCCGAGGATCCCCGCGGAATCGTCGTCACTCAGACGCCATACGGCGATCGCCCAGAAGAAGAGGGCGATGACAATGACACTGAGGACGACACGCATCGTGAACGCGCGGCCCGTCGTCCAGGAAGACCCAAAGCGCACGGCAGTGCCCACCCATCGCCCGTCGGTCGTCGCCGGCGAGCTCACACAGACACCGTCCACCCGTACCGTTCGCGAAGCACCGCGGCGACATCCCCGAACCGCCTCCGATCAAGCACGGCCGCCTCCCGTCGAAGACCACGCTCATGCACTTCGTAGAGCTGATCGACATCCACCCAGCTCTCGCGACCCTGCCCGTCCCAATCCCCGCTGCCGATGGAGATGAAGTCGCGCTCGCCATCGTGGGACTTGCTGGTGAGCCGCACGGCGTAGACATGTTCGGCATCCCGCCGGCCGATGATGAGCACGGGACGATCCTTACCGCGTCCGTCAGCCTCCTCGTAGGGAATCCAGGTCCAGACGACCTCGCCAGCGTCTGGCGCGCCGTCCTTCTCCGGGGAATAAGACACCGTGATCGCGCCCACGCTCCGGTGCGAGACCTCGAATGTCGCGCTTGCGCCCAACTGCCCCGGGCTCGGCTCCCCCTCCAGCAACCGCTCGCGCGCCGCCAGCTCGGCGCGTCGTGCGGATGACAACGTCTCATCCGAGGGCGGCGCGGCCTTCTCGGTCGGACGCTGACTCGTGGTCGCCGGTCGTGTGGCCGCGGTGCCGGAGCGGGTCCGGGCGGAGGTCGACGGCTGCGTCCTGATGGTCGGTCGCTTCGTCACCGGTTGCGGAGACTCCGCCGATGAAGGACGCGAGGACCGCTCCGATTTCGTGACGCTCCCGCCGCCGCGGTTCAGCAGCAGTGCTCGCAGCACTTGCCCGACCACGTTCGCCACCTCGACCAGAAACCCGCGTCCAGAACTCACCACGCCACCCTATCCGCACGACACAGCGGGCCGACGCCATCGTCGACCCGCTGTATCCGTTCCTCAGCTCAGACGCGCGCGTCCAGCAGGTACCCCTCCTCGCCGTGCACGACCGTGTCGATACCGGCGATCTCGTCCTCCTTCGTGATGCGGAAGCCCATGGTCCGATCGGTCACCCAGCCGATCGCATACGCGGCGACGAAGGAGTACACGAGAACGGCTGCGGCGGTGACGAACTGCATGAACAGCTGCGACAGGTCTCCCCCGACGAACACACCGGTGCCGGTCGCGAAGAAGCCGAGGTAGAGCGTTCCGAGCATGCCACCGGCGAGGTGGATGCCCACCACATCAAGCGAGTCGTCATAGCCCAGCTTCCATTTCAGCTCGACCGCGAAGCAGCAGATGACACCGGCCAGCAGGCCCAGCAGCAGCGACCATCCGGGCGTGAGGTCGGCACAGGCGGGGGTGATGGCGACGAGTCCGGAGACGGCACCGGATGCGGCACCGACGCTGGTGGATTTGCCCGCCTTCATCTTCTCGACGACGATCCAGCCGAGGATCGCGGCTGCGGTCGCGCCGATCGTGTTGATGATGATCAGACCGGCCCGCGAGTCACCGGTTCCGAGCAGCCCAGCAGTGCCCTCGGCACCGGCGTTGAAGCCGAACCAGCCGAACCAGAGGATCGCGGCACCGAGCAGCACCAGCGGAACGTTGTGGGGCTTGTTGATGCTGCGGTCAAAACCCACGCGCTTGCCCAGCAGCAGACACAGCGCGAACGCTGCGGCACCGGCGTTGATGTGCACCGCCGTGCCACCGGCGTAGTCGATCACGGTGTGATCCAGGCCCAGCATCTCGCCGAGCTTCATCGCCCAGCCGCCGCCCCAGACCCACGCCGCAACCGGGAAGTACACGAGCGTCGACCAGACTCCCACGAACACCATCCAGGCGCCGAACTTCGCGCGGTCGGCGATGGCCCCGGAGATCAGCGCGACGGTGATGATCGCGAAGGTCGCGCTGAACGCGGTCGACACGAGCCGGTCGTTGTCCGCACCGGCCAGCCCCAGGTCACCGAACGGGTTTCCTGCGAACTCCCACGGCGAGCTCACGCTGCTCATGCTCGCGCCGTACAGGATCCACAGCACGGCGATCAGGGCGATCGCTCCGAAGCTCATCATCATCATGCTGATGACGCTCTTCGCACGCACCAGGCCGCCGTAGAAGAAGGCGACGCCCGGCGTCATGAAGAGGACCAGTGCGGTGGCGGTGAGCGCCCACGCGAGGTTGCCGCTGTCCATTCGAGGCTCCGTTCGTGAGGGCCGGCAGCGTTCGCGCCGGATTCCCCCACGATGATGGATCGGCGTTTCCGCCGATGACGCACCTCGTGACACGCAGGTTACGAATGCGCTCGTTATGTGAACAGCGTGTTTCGCCGCACGGTTCCGGGAGCGCTCAACTGTGGGTCTGAGCGTTCAGGCGTGACACCGCGCGCAGGTACTTCTTGCGGTAGCCGCCCCCCACCATCTCCTCGCTGAAGACGTCGTTGAGTGCCAGCCCCGTGGCGCGGATCGGGATCTGGGCGTCGTAGATCCGATCGACGAGTGCGACGAAGCGCAGCGCCTCGGACTGATCGGTGAGCTGGCGGACGTCGCGCAGGCCGACGGCGTCGAGTCCGGTCACCAACCGGACATAGCGAGAGGGATGGACACTGGCCAGGTGGCGGATCACATCGTCGAAATCGTCATCGGAGGCGGTGCCGGCCGCGGCCAGCGCTGCCGTGTACGCCGCATCGTCGAGGGTCACAGCCGTGCCGTCGAGCGCGCGCTGACGGTAGTCGACGCCGTCGATGCGCACCGTCTGGAAGCTGTCTGACATCGCCTGGATCTCGCGCAGGAAGTCCTGCGCGGCGAAGCGTCCCTCACCGAGCGCGTTGGGGGGCGTGTTGCTCGTCGCCGTGATCCGTGTGCCTCCGGCGACGAGCTCGCCGAGGAAACGGGTCATCACCATCGTGTCGCCCGGATCGTCCAGCTCGAACTCGTCGATGCAGAGAAGACCCGTGCCCCGGAAGAGGTCGACCGCGTTGCGATAGCCCAGCGCACCGACGAGAGCGGTGTACTCGATGAATGAGCCGAAGTACTTCCGCCGGGCGGGGAACGCATGGAAGACGGACGCGAGCAGGTGGGTCTTGCCGACTCCGAAGCCGCCATCCAGGTACACGCCGGGCTTCAGCTCGGCTTCCTTCGGCGCCTTGCGACGTGAGAAGAGGCCGCCGCGCTTGGCCGTCGAGGACGGGGCGCAGAAGGCCATCAGCAGTTCCTTCGCCTCACGCTGCGACGGGTAGGCGTCGTCGGTGCGATAGGTCTCGAACGTCGCGCCGTCGAACTGGGGCGGCGGCACGAGGCTCGCCACCATCTCGTCGCCGGTGAGCTGAGGGTTGCGGTCGGTGAGGTGCACGACTGTGCTGCTCGCGGCGGACGTCATCGGGTTCCTGTGTCTGTGTCGTCGAGGACTGGGCGGTGAAGAGCGGACATGTCGTTGTCTTACGAAACGGCTCTCCCGTCCCCAACCCGCAATAGGCTGGAAGGGACGGTGAATACCCTACGCCGTCCGCACCCAGCCCGCCCGCACGAAGGAGAACCCGTGGCCGTCGAATTCGACACGTCGTCCGAGAAGATCAGCGAGTATGCACACCCCGAGCGCCTCGTGACGACCGACTGGCTCGCCGCGCATCTCGACGAGCCCGGACTCGTCGTGGTCGAGTCCGACGAGGACGTGCTCCTGTACGAGACCGGCCACATCCCCGGTGCCGTGAAGGTCGACTGGCACACCGAGCTCAACGACCCGGTGGTGCGCGACTACCTCACCGGTGAGCAGTTCGCCGCGCTGCTCGGCGGAAAGGGCATCTCCCGCGACGACACCATCGTCATCTACGGCGACAAGAACAACTGGTGGGCTGCATACGCTCTCTGGGTGTTCACGCTGTTCGGTCACGAGGACGTCCGCCTCCTCGATGGCGGCCGCGACAAGTGGATCGCCGAGGGTCGTGAACTCACCACCGACAAGCCGGTCCGTGAGGCAGTCGAGTACCCCGTGGTGGAGCGCGACGACTCCAGCATCCGTGCCTTCAAGGAGGACGTGCTCGCTCACTTCGGCAAGCCGCTGATCGATGTGCGCTCCCCCGAGGAGTACAGCGGCGAGCGCACTCACATGCCCGCGTACCCCGAAGAGGGCGCGCTTCGCGGTGGCCACATCCCGTCGGCGCAGAGCGTGCCGTGGGCGAAGGCCGCCGCCGAGGACGCCACGTTCCGCAACCGGGCCGAGCTGGACGCCCTGTACCGCGATGGAGCCGGTCTGAAGGATGGCGACGACATCATCGCCTACTGCCGCATCGGCGAGCGCTCGGCGCACACCTGGTTCGCGCTGACCTACCTGCTCGGTTTCGAGGGAGTGCGCAACTACGACGGTTCCTGGACCGAGTGGGGAAGCGCCGTGCGCGTGCCCATCGTCACCGGCACCGAGCCGGGCGAGATCCCCGCGCGCTGACCTTCGTCTCCCGATGCCCCGCCGGCTTTCGCCCGCGGGGCATCGTCGTCCCTGCGCACGCGGACCCGAGTGCGCCACCGCGTGGGAGGATGGAGGGGATGAATGCTGCAGAACTTCCCGCCACACTCGCCGAGATCCGCGACGAGTTCCTCGAGCTCGACGAGTCCGATCGCCTGGAGCTGCTGCTGGAGTTCTCCAACGAGCTGCCGGATCTTCCCGAGGAGTACCAGGGACATCCCGAGCTGGCTGAGCGCGTGATCGAGTGCCAGTCGCCGGTGTACATCATCGTCGACGTGGATCAGGACGGCGTGGTCTCGATGCACGCGACCGCACCGGCCGAAGCACCCACCACACGCGGGTTCGCCAGCATCCTGTCGCAGGGCATCACCGGTCTCACCGCCGACGAGGTCCTGGCGATCCCCGATGACTTCCCGCAGACCATCGGACTCACGCGCGCGGTCTCGCCCCTGCGGATCGCGGGAATGACCGGCATGCTCATGCGTGCGAAGCGTCAGGTTCGCGAAAAGCGCTGAGCACATCCGGCGGGGAATCTACCCCGATCAACTCGCGAATTCGTCCTCGGATATCAGAAGCGTGTCCGGCATGCTCATGCGTGCGAAGCGTCAGGTTCGCGAAAAGCGCTGAGAGCGCTCAGGCCGTGAAGCCGTGCTCCGCCAGCCAGGAGCGGATGTCGCCGTCCCAGCGGCTCTGATCGTAGTTCCAGAGCTTGGTGTGCCGGGCGACGGAGAAAACGTCCAGCTGCACGATGTCGGGCCGCGCCTCGGCCAGCGCATGCGCCCCGTCGGACGGGACGAAGCCGTCGTCGTCGGACGCGAGGATGAGCACCGGGACATGGAGCCTGTCCGCGCCGGCCACCATGTCCAGGCGGTCGAAGGGAATCGGGGCCCCGGCACCCATCGCGCGTGCGCTCCACCCGCCCTGCAGGGAGGAGACCGCGAGATTCCCGAGCGGTGCCGGAATGCGGTTCTCCTGCGCCTGATAGGTCAGCACGCTCCGCCAGTCGATCACGGGCGATTCCAGCACGATCCCGGCGATCAGCTCGCGATAGGCAGAGCGCGTCGCCGCCTGGAGCACGATGGCCCCGCCCATCGACCACCCCATCAGGATGACCCGGGAGGCCCCGTGACGCTTCGCGTAGCCGATCGCTGCGTCAACGTCCCGCCACTCCGTCTCCCCCAGCGCGTACATTCCCGAGCGGCTGCGCGGAGCCTCTCCATCGTTGCGGTAGGACACGATGAGGGACGTAATCCCGGCGTCGTGGAACACCGGCACGGCGCGCAGGCACTCGGCCCGCCGCGTTCCGCGCCCATGTACCTGGATCACCCAGGTGTCGCCGCCCGGGAAGATCCAGGCCGGAGCGGGGCCGGCTGCGGTGCCGATCAGCTCCGGCTGATAGGGCAGCTGCAGCTGATCGGGCGCGTCGAAGTACCAGCCGCTGAAGGCGGCGTCGCGACCGAGCCGCATCGCACCGTCCACCTCGGTAAGGAGCTTGCGGGTCACCGTGTGCTCGTCTTGAGCGAGGATGGTGCCGAGCTTGATGTAGTCGACGGTTCCCGTCGTGAAAAGCCCGTAGCGGCCCGGCAGGCGGGTGTCCGGGGTGCTCTGAAGCGTGATGGTCTGCGCCTTGAGGTCCAGGCGCACGATCCGCGTGTCGTTCTCCCGGTTCGCCGGCACGACCACCCGGCGGGCGACGGTGCGCACGAGCGCGAAGAGGGCACCGAGTACCACTGCCAGAGTCCCCGCGAGGACCGCGATCAGTACGCGGAGGACAGTGAGGGTACCGGCTGGGACGGCGCGCCTGGGAGTGTTCATCGCCCACTCACTTTAGTCTGTCGGCGTGACGGGAGACTCACCAGTAGACGCGATCTTCGCGCAGGCGCAGGAACTGCTGCGCGCGGTGACGTTCCGCGAGGACTTCTCGGTCCGGGAGATCCCCGCACCCCAGGGCCTCGCCCCGTACGCGATCGCGCTCGCCGGTGACGTCCGCCCCGCCGAGGAGGGTGAGTCGGCATACGGCACCGGCCGGTTCGTGCTCCTGTTCGATCCGTCGTCTCCAGATGTCTGGGAGGGGCCGTGGCGGATCGTGTGCTTCGCGCAGGCCCCGATGGAGCCGGAGATCGGCGCGGACCCGCTCCTGGCCAGCGTCGCCTGGTCCTGGCTGCGTGATGCCCTGACGTCGCACGAGGCGCAGGCTCACGCCGTCTCGGGCACGGCCACCAAGACCATCTCCACCGGCTTTGGATCGCTGGCGGCGGAAGGGGATGGCGCACAGATCGAACTGCGCGCCTCCTGGTCGCCGTCCGGAGCGGTGGACGGACACGTGCGAGCATGGGCTGAGCTGGTCTGCATGCTCGCGGGACTCCCGCCGGGCTCGGAGCAGATCGAGATTTTCGGAGCACGGCATATGCGGAGCACGGCGGAGTGAGTGTGACTGAGTACCAGGTGATCGACACCTCGGCGGGACTGGACGCCGCCATCGAACGGCTGCGCGTCGGCGTGGGCCCCGTCGCCGTCGATGTGGAACGGGCTTCGGGGTTCCGTTACTCGCAGCGTGCCTACCTGATCCAGGTGTACCGGCGCGGCTCAGGCGTCTTCCTGTTCGATCCGCCGCCCATCGGCGATTTCCGCGCACTGCAGGACGCGATCGGCGAGGTCGAGTGGGTGTTCCACGCCGCGAGCCAGGACCTGCCATCCCTGCACGAGCTGGGACTGTACCCGGCCACCCTCTTCGACACCGAGCTCGCGGCGCGTCTGCTCGGACACCAGCGCGTCGGTCTCGGCGCGATCGTCGAGGAGGAGCTGGGCATCACGCTGGAGAAGGCGCACTCCGCCGACGACTGGTCCACGAGGCCTCTCCCCCAGTCCTGGCTGGAGTATGCGGCTCTCGACGTGCTGCACCTCATCGACCTGCAGGAGAAGCTCGTCGCCGAGCTGGAGGAACAGGGAAAGACCCGCTTCGCTCGCGAGGAGTTCGACGCGGTTCGCGACAAGGCCCCCAAGCCGCTGCGCGAAGACCCGTGGCGCCGCCTCAGCGGCCTGCACACCGTCCGAGGCCGCCGCAACCTGGCCGTGGCCCGCGCACTGTGGGAGGCCCGCGAAGCCTACGCCCAGGAGCAGGACGTGGCGCCCGGACGCCTGATTCCGGATCGGGCGATCGTCGCGGCGGTACGCGCGGAGCCCGCCACCAAGCAAGCGCTCGCGTCTCTCAAGGAGTTCACCGGCCGCGCCAGTCGTACGCAGCTGGACCGCTGGTGGTCTGCGATCGAGGCCGGGCGCGCCACCAGCGAGCTCCCGCCGGATCGCGTGGCCTCGGACACGCTCCCGCCGCCCCGGGCGTGGGCGGACCGCAATCCCGCAGCCGATCTGCGCTACAAGGCAGCGCGCCCGGTGCTCGAGGAGCACGCGCGCGAGCTCACGATGCCCAACGAGAACCTGCTCACCCCCGACTTCCTCCGGCGGGTGTCGTGGGATCATCCGGGCGACGACGTCGCCTCGATCTCGGCAGCGCTGCGCGCCCTCGGCGCGCGCGAGTGGCAGATCGAGCAGACCGCACCGCTGATCTCCGCCGCATTCATCGCGGGTCCTCCCGCCGAGCCGACGGCGACCGCCACCGCCGCCGCCGAATGATGCGGGCCAGACCGCACGGCTGATCGCCGGGGCGTCCATCCCGGCCCTCCCCGGAGCCGCCCACCCTCACCGCACGAGCGGAACGCCGTCCGCCTTTCGTGGACGGCGTTCCGCTCTCGTTCACCCGGCACCGGCCCGTGATTGTCGAAAGCGTGCAAGGCTCAGAGGACAGCTGGAAGCTGATTCGTAGAAACACCCCAACGGCTTCCGGTGAACCTGAGTTCCACAATATGCTGGACTCAATCTCACGACATTGGAGGCAGAGTGGCCGAGAACTCGGACGTCTACTTCATCGACGGCATGCGTACGCCCTTCGGGCGAGCCGGCGAGAAGGGCATGTACTGGAACACCCGCGCAGATGACCTCGTCGTCAAGGCGATCATGGGTGTGATGGAGCGGAACCCGCAGGTACCGGGCGAGCGCATCGATGACGTCGCCATCGCAGCGACCACCCAGCAGGGCGACCAGGGCCTCACTCTCGGACGGACCGGCGCCATCCTGGCGGGCCTGCCGTTGTCGGTACCGGGCTTCGCGATCGACCGCATGTGCGCCGGGGCGATGACCTCGGTGGCCACCATGGCCGGCTCCATCGGCTTCGGCATGTACGACCTCGCCCTTGCCGGCGGCGTCGAGCACATGGGACACCACCCGCTCGGTGTCGGCGCAGACCCCAACCCCCGCTTCCTCACCGAGAAGCTGGTGTCCGCGGACGCGCTCAACATGGGCATCACGGCCGAGCGCCTGCACGACCGGTTCCCGCAGCTGACCAAGGAGCGCGCCGACCGCTTCGGGATGCAGAGCCAGCTCAAGGCAGAGGCCGCATACCAGGCCGGCAAGATCCAGCCGGATCTGGTCTCCGTCGCCATTCGCGACGCGAACGGTGCCTGGGGTCTGGCCACCGCTGACGAGGGACGCCGCCCCGAGACCACGATGGAGGGGCTCGCCACGCTCAAGACCCCGTTCCGTCCGCACGGGCGCGTGACGGCCGGAACGTCCTCGCCGCTCACCGACGGCGCCACGATGAGCCTGCTGGCCGGATCGCACGCGGTGTCGGAGCTGGGACTCACGCCGAAGATGCGCCTGGTCTCCTTCGCCTTCGCCGGCGTCGAGCCCGAGGTCATGGGGATCGGCCCGATCCCCTCCACCCAGAAGGCCCTCGACAAGGCCGGACTGACGATCGACGACATCGGCGCATTCGAGCTGAACGAGGCGTTCGCGGTTCAGGTGCTCTCGTTCCTGGATCACTACGGCATCGCCGATGACGACCCGCGCGTCAACCCCTGGGGTGGTGCGATCGCGCTCGGTCACCCGCTGGCAGCCTCCGGCGTGCGCCTGATGATCCAGCTCGCGGCGCAGTTCGCCGAGCATCCGGAGGTCCGCTACGGCCTGACCGCGATGTGCGTCGGCCTGGGCCAGGGCGGATCGATGATCTGGGAGAACCCGAACTACACCGGAAAGAAGTGACCCGATGACCAACTACGACGCCATCGACTTCTCGCCCCTGCAGGCTTTCGCCGCCGATGAGGTCGTCACGCACTCCCCTGTGCGCGACGTCACTCTGCCCTCTGGCAAGGTGCTCGCCCTCATCACGCTGGACAACGGTCGCGACCACACCCGCCCCAACACGCTGGGTCCCGTCTCTCTCACCGAGCTCGGCGAAACTCTCGCCGGACTCAAGGATCGCGCATCACGGGGCGAGATCCAGGCGATCGGGATCACCGGCAAGCCGTTCATCCTCGCCGCCGGCGCCGACCTCTCCGAGGTGGCGAACATCCCGAACCGTGAAGCCGCGCTGCTGATCGCGCAGCTGGGCCACAAGGTGCTGGGCTCGATCACTGAGGTGGGCGTGCCCTCGTTCACCTTCGTGAACGGTCTGGCTCTCGGCGGGGGCGTGGAGATCGGGCTGAACTCCCACTACCGCACCGTCGACGCCTCCGCAGCGGCGATCGCGCTTCCCGAGGTGTTCCTCGGCATCATCCCGGGCTGGGGCGGCGCCTACCTGCTGCCCAACCTCATCGGTATCGAGAACGCGCTGGAGGTTGTGGTCTCCAACCCGCTGAAGCAGAACCGCATGCTGAAGCCCCAGCAGGCGTTCGAGCTCGGCATGATGGATGCCATCTTCCCCGCCGCGAACTTCCTCGAGGATTCCCTCGTGTGGGCAGACGGAGTGCTCAGCGGATCCATCACGGTGGAGCGCAAGAATGAGCCCGGCAAGATCGAGCGTCTCACCAAATGGCCCATCGCCATCAAGATGGCCAAGGGGATGCTGGAGTCGAAGATCGGCACCATGCCCCGCTCGCCGTACAAGGCTCTGGAACTTCTCGACAAGGCCAAATCCGGCACGCGGGCTGAGGGCTTCGAGCGCGAGGACGAGGCGCTGGCCGAACTCATCACCAGCGACGAGTTCGCCGCTTCGATGTACGCCTTCGATCTGGTGCAGAAGCGCGCCAAGCGTCCGGTCGGCGCACCGGACAAGGCCCTGGCCAAGAAGGTCACGAAGGTCGGCATCATCGGCGCAGGTCTCATGGCCAGCCAGTTCGCCCTGCTGTTCGTCCGCAAGCTCCAGGTGCCGGTGCTCATCACCGACCTCGACCAGGCGCGCGTCGACAAGGGCCTGGCGTACATCCACGAGGAGATCGCGAAGCTCGAAACCAAGGGTCGTCTGGACTCCGACACCGCGAACAAGCTGCGCGGCCTGATCCACGGCACCACGGACAAGAGCGAGTACGCGGACTGCGACTTCGTCATCGAGGCGGTATTCGAGGAGGTCGGCGTCAAGCAGCAGGTGTTCGCCGAGATCGAGCCGATCATCGCCGAGGACGCGATCATCGCGACCAACACGTCATCGCTGTCGGTCGCCGAGATCGGTGCGAAGCTCGCTCACCCCGAACGGCTCGTCGGGTTCCACTTCTTCAACCCGGTCGCGGTGATGCCGCTGATCGAGATCGTCAAGACGGACACCACCAACGAGCAGGCGCTCGCGACCGCGTTCGTCGTTGCGCGCGGGCTCGGCAAGAACGCTGTGCTCACCGCCGATGCCCCCGGCTTCGTGGTGAACCGGCTCCTCGCCAAGGTGATGGGCGAAGCTGCGCGGGCGGTCTACGAGGGGACCCCGGTCGAGAAGGTCGAGAAGGCCTTCGGCCCACTGGGCCTGCCGATGGGCCCGTTCCAGCTCATCGACCTGGTGGGCTGGAAGGTGGCAGCCCACGTGCAGGACACGATGGTGCGCGCCTTCCCCGACCGCTTCTACGCGAATGAGAACTTCCACCAGCTGGCGGAGCTGTCCGACATCGTGGAGAAGGACAAGGGCGGCCGCGTCACCGGCTTCACGAAGGCTGCGGAGAAGGTTCTGAAGCCCGCCGTGGGCAAGACCCCGACCGATGAGGCGACCATTCTTCGCCGGGTACAGGATGGCCTCGCCGAGGAGATCCGGATCATGCTCGACACCGAGGTGGTTCCCGAGGTGCAGGACATCGACCTCTGCCTCATCCTCGGCGCTGGCTACCCGTTCATCGATGGCGGAATCACGCCCTACCTGGACCGCGAGGGCGCTTCGCAGCGTGCCGCGGGCGGCGCGTTCCACTCCCCGGAGATTCGCGGCATCGGGAATCGCTGATCGTACATCGTGCGCAGGCGGGCGGTCCTTCGGGGCCGCCCGCCTCGTTGTTCTCGGCGGCAGTGCCGGGTCCGGGCGAGCTGCGGTGCATCTCAGCGGGATGCTGGCGCAATAACTACTCGTCCTCAGCGACGCGACCCGCGATGGCCGTGACCCTCTCGTTCGTTCCCGTCGGTACGTGGTCGGCGGCATGCGCGAAGTCGTCGTCCCGACAGAACCGCGCCACAGCATCGGTCAGGTGAGAATCGCGCTACGGCACCGGGCGCATGAAGAACATCAGGGAGAGTTCGTCCGTCAGAACGGCGGCGGGTCGGCTGGGGAAAGACCCGGGAGGTGGTTCACGGCGACGTGGGTCGCCGCTCTGGCGTCCGTCGAGCTGGGTACCGGCGAGGCGACATCCGACGCCACGGGAGTGAAGCTCACGGCGTGGCGAGGTGGGGTATCGATGTACTCGTGACCGAGGGGACTGGTCCAGCGCAGCACCCCGCCGCCGAGGCTCTCGACCTTCCAGGCGGAGTTGTGTTTCAGGACATGGTGTCGGCGACAGAGGTGAGCGAGGTTGTCGATGCGAGTCTCGCCGCCGTCGTCCCACGCCAGCGTGTGGTCGAGATCGCATTGGTGGGTGGGTCGTCGACATCCGGGGAAGCGGCAGCGCTCATCCCGTGCGGCGAGGAAGCGACGCATCCCCGCTGACGGGGTGTACCGATCGACGGCCAGCACATCGCCGGTGACCCCATCGGTCACGAGGCGATCCCATCCCGGCTGGTGTGCAGCGAGCTCCCGCACGCTGTCCGCATCGATCGGGCCCACTCCGGTGAGCGTGGCCCCCGTGTCGTCACGTCCGGCAAGCGTTGCCACCGGGACCGTCACCTGCACCCGGCCACGGATCGCGGCAACGGCCTGCGACGTTGTCGTCGGTGCGGCGCCGAGCAACAGATCGCACAGCACATCGACGGCGATCTGCGGGAGCGTACGCGTATCCGCGATCGGGCCTGCAGTGCTCGCCGTTCGGGGCCGTCCGCCAGGCGCAGAGCCATCAGAACATCTGGCGAACGAACCGGCAGCGTCCGTCGACGACCCCGGACGCCCGGCACACCCAGAACATGCGCCTGTGCTGCTCTGTCCCAGGTCAGGTGCCGCCGGATCTCCGAAAGAGCCCTGGCCCGCGGGATCGTGCTTGATGGAGCGGGCCATTCCCATGATGCGGTCAAACGCACCATGCGCGAGGAGGGTGGGCATGAACACTGCCAAGCGCGACATACCGTCGGCATCGTCTGTGACGGTGACGCATCGTGCCCGACGCGCCTCACGATGACGATCGCTCACGGAGACGGGCATGGCCTCTTCGGCGAGCACGGCGAGGGAGTTCTTGAGTCGCCACGGGGTCGTGGACTGGGCCTGCTCCACCGCCGCCGCCTCGTACGTCGCCCGAGCCGAGTCGTCTGAGATCGCCGCCCCCGCTTGGACGATGACCCTCACGTGCGCGGCCGTGATCGATCCGCCATCCAACGCGGCGTGCGTCGCGGGGAATCGAGTCACGAGCGTGTACGCATCGCTCAACTGGCGCTGGACCTGCGCATCGCTGAGGTGAAGAGCAGCGGCGAACTCCGCCGCAACAGAGCGTACGGCCAACTCGGAAGACGCCGAGGAGTGATCACCGGACGCCTCCGGACCCACCACCCGGCACAACACCTGCGATAGCAGGGTCGCCTGCGTCGCGGCCAGCATCGCCATCACCCGCTGCAGACGCCGCGCCTGCTCCAGCATGCGCGCCAGGTCGGCAGCCGCGGCATCGGATGCCGGAGACATCGCCGAAGGATCCGCAGCAGGTCGCACGCCCGAGAGCCGCACCAGCATCGCGGACACATCGAGGGTCGGTTTCACCCCGGCGAGTTCCTCCGCGGGCGGTGTCGTGGCGGTCGATGTGAGCATGATCCATTGTCTCAAGATTCGAAGCTTTGTTCGAGTTATCCACATGAGAAGAGCATGTGATCCCGCGCCCGGCGATACGCGGAGATCGCGGACCGAGCCCCAAACCCGACGACGAACGGCGGGGTAATCCCCGGATCAGGGGCCGCACTCCCCTTCCGGGCGCAGCATCCCACCGCCATCTCGAACACCCCCGTCACCGCCAGCGCGCTGCCGGCACCGTCGCCACGCGCTTCGCGGGCTGCACCCGCAGCAGGCACGCCAGTGCCCCGAGAACGAGGCCGACCACCACCGGTGCCGTGATCTCCTCACCGATGACAGCCCAGGCGATCACCGCGGTGACGGCGGGAATCATGGAGAACACGATCGACGCCTCCCCCGCGCCGACGGCACGGACCAGCCACGAGTAGCAGGTCGTGCCGGCCGCGCCGATCAGTCCGATGACCACGATCAGCCCCCAGACGTCGCCGCCCGCGGGCATCTGCAGCGGTGCGGTGAGGAGAAACGGGACGAGGAGAGGGAGACCCACACATGCTCCGATGGCGTTCACCGCGATCGGACTCTCGGCGCGTAGTCGCTCTCCCTGCCAGAGCGAGCCGAGCGACAGTCCCAGCAGCGCCAGGATCACCACCGCGAGAGCGGAACCCACCCGCGCGTCCGCGACGATCTTCGGGACACAGGCGCTCGTCACAGCCGCCGCCCCGACCGCAACGGCCCACCACACGCGCGCGCCCTGCCGCCGCCGCAGGATCACCGACGTCGCCACCGCTGTCATCACGGGGTTCATGGCGATCACGAGCGCGACGATGCCCGCACCCGCGCCATGGCCGAGCGCCCAATAGGACGCGATGAACTGCGCACCCTGAGTGAGGACGTTCACACCGATGACATCGCGCAGCGCGCGCCCGCGCGGAAGACGGATACGCATGACCAGCACTGCCGTCCACAGCACGATCGCGATCACGATCCAGCGCAGGGCGAGCACGAGGAAGGGAGCGACGGCGCCTACCGCGACGGCGCTCAGCACGTAGTTGAGCGCGTATAGGACGATGGTCGCAGCAGCCGCGACGAGCACTGAGGGCTTGAGCATGCTTCGACGGTGCGCCCACAGCGTTGCGGTGCCGAATCCGGATCACGAATCGTGATGGATCGCCGCCGAGTCGGGATTCCGGCATCACACTGGGATGATGAGCGTCCTCGGCATTCCGGAACTGAGAAGTCTGCTCGCGGTGTCCGCCTTCGCCGGCGTGGGACGCGCCGCAGAGGCGCTGCACCTGTCTCAGCCGGCCGTCACCGGACACCTGCGACGTCTGGAGGCCGAGGTGGGTGCACCGCTGATCGTCCGCCGGGGCCGCACCATCGCCCTCACGGCGGCCGGCGAAACTCTCGTCGCCGATGCCTACCGGATCATCGCGGCACACGACGACGCCCTGGATCGCGCCCGCGGACGCATCGGCTCAGATCTCGTCGTCGCGTCCACGAACATGGCCGGAGTCGGGACCCTCCGCACGGTCTCTCGTGTGCTCGCCGCCCATGCTCCCGGGCAGCGTGTCTCCGTCCGATTCCATCGCACCGTGCATCTGGAGGGGTTCGCCCGGGCCGGCACAGCGGATGTGGTGCTCGGCTACGGCCGGTTCGGTGCGGACAGCGTGCCCATCGGCCGCGTCGAGCTGGACTGGTTCACCTCCGCCGCCCACCCGCGCACGGATGCGCTCGTCGCATTCACGGCGCCGTGCCTGGTGCGCGAGACGCTGCTCGCCTCCCCCGTGGCGCGCGGGCTCGATCTCGTCCGCGAGAGCATCGATCTGACCGGCCTCCTGATGGCCGTACGCGCAGGCGAGGGCATGACAGCGCTTCCCCGATCCCACCGCCATGAGCCGGGACTCGCCCCGGTACCGGGACTGGCATCCCCCGGGACGCTGCAGCTGAGTGCGGTCGTCTCCGAACGACTCCCCCGTGATGCTCGCCACGCCCTGGTGCGGGAGCTGCGGGCGGCTGTGGCCGCCGACGTGCTCTAAGCCTGCGGCGGCCGCTCGTCGGGCATGCCCTTGTCCGGCCAGAACGACATGGCGCGCTCCGCGAGTGCGGTGATCGTGAGCGACGGATTCACTCCCGGATTGGCCGGCACCGCCGAACCATCGACGACGAGCAGGCCGGGGTGCCCCCACGCGCGGTGATATTCGTCGACCACGCCCTCTGCCGGGGAAGAGGAGATCACCGCGCCGCCTAGGAAATGCGCGGTGAGGGGAATCCCGAACACCTCGGGCCAGCTGCCTCGCGCAGCCGCGGGTGCACCGGTGTGCTGGCGGATCTGCGCCGCGATGGCTTCGGTCGCGCGATGAGCTTCCGGCAGATACGAGGGGTTCGGCTGGCCGTGTCCCTGCCGGCTCGTCAGTACGAAGCGGCCGAACCGCCGGCGCAGCGACAGCGTCAGCGAGTTGTCCGCTGTCTGCATCACCAGGGCGATGATCCCCCGCTCGCTCCAGCGGTGGAGCGAGGCGAGGCGCAGTTCACGAATCGGATGACGCATCACCTTCCCCGCCAGCGCCAGGATGCGTCCCGCCAGGTTCCGGTCCCCGGGCACCAGTACCGTGGCGAGCATGCCCATCAGGTTGGAGCCCGGCCCGTAGCGCACGTTCTCCACGTGCGTGCGCTCATCCACATGGAAGGAGGTCGTGATGGCCACACCGTCGGCAAGGCCCGCGCCCTCCGGCACGCGTGTGGCGACCGCGCCGTCGAGCGCTTCGGAGTTCGTCCGCGTGAGCCTGCCGAGCGCATCCGACAACCGCGGCAGCGAGCCCGCGGCTCTCATACGATGCAGGAGCTGCTGAGTCCCCCAGGTCCCCGCGGACACGACCACGTGTTCCGCCCGGATCGTCCGGCGTTCCCGAGCGAACCAGGCCCCGGTGCGCTCGGTGGTGACGAGGAAGCCCCCTGCGGAGTCCTCACGCACGTCGACCACGGTCCGCAGCGCTTCGATACGCGCACCGCGACGCTCCGCCAGGGCGAGGTAGTTCTTCACGAGCGTGTTCTTCGCGCCCACCCGGCAGCCGACCATGCAGTTGCCGCACAGCGTGCACCCGGTGCGATCCGGTCCGTCTCCGCCGAAGTACGGATCGGGTACCCGCACGCCGGGCATACCGAGGAAGACGCCCACCGGCGCTTGCCGGAAGGTGTCGGCCACGCCGAGGTCCGCGGCAGCGCCCGCCATGATGCGTTCCACGACGCCGGTATGGGGGTAGTGTTCGACGACGCCGAGCATGCGTCGCGCCGTCTCGTACGAGGCGTGCAGCTCGGCCTCCCAGTCCCGTCCCGCCGGCCACTGGGGATCGGCGAAGAACGCCGGCCCCGGCTGATAGAGCGTGTTCGCGTAGTTGAGTGATCCGCCTCCGACACCTGCGCCGGCGAGCACCATCACGTGCGGCAGCCGGTGAATGCGCTGCACCCCGAAGCAGCCGAGCAGAGGTGCCCAGAGGTATCGACGCACGTCCCACGAGGTCTTCGCGAAATCTTCGTCCGCGAAGCGGCGACCCGCTTCGTACACACGGACGCGATAGCCCTTCTCCGACAATCGCAGCGCGCTCACCGCCCCGCCGAAGCCCGAACCGATCACGACGACGTCCTCATCGAACTCGGTCACCTCGACTCCTTCCCCACCAACATCGTCAGGGCGCCCGGCAGGACGCTCACCCGGCACGCGCCCTGCGCGATCCTCTCGCCGTCCGCGTACACGACGAGATCGGGCGCCGACACCTCGATCGCGCGCGCCCGACAGCGATGGGCCTCCGGGCGATCGAGGTGAGTGCCTGCCAGCAGCCGCGGCAGCAGCAGGATCAGGCGCAACATCGACAGCGGTGCCACATGCACGACATCAAGCACGCCGTCGGCCGGGTCAGCACCGACGCACATCGGCATCCCGCCGCCGTAGCTCGCGGTGTTGCCGATGGCGATGAGGGTGCCGGGCTGCTCGGTCACCGTCTCGCCGTTCATGCCGAGGCGGAACCGCATGGGGCGCACGCGAAGCACCTCGATGGCGATGGCCAGGAAGTAGCGGACCCGCCCGCGCGGATATCGAAGCCGATTCGTGCGCTCGCTGACCTTGGCATCGAAGCCGAGCGCAGCAATGGTGAGGAAGAGGCGTTGTCCGTCTACCGCCTCGATCACCCCGACATCGATCCGCCGCGGGGCGCCGCTGATCGCCGCGTCCGCCGCATTCTCAGGCGAATCGCGCGGGATGCCCAGCGCGCGAGCGAGGTCGTTTCCGGTGCCAGCCGGCACCAGGACGACGGGGGTGCCGTCGCTCACCAGGGGTTCCGCGAGGGCGGAGAGAGTCCCGTCCCCGCCGATGACCACCACTGCGTCCGGCGCGTCCGCCAGGAGCTCGATCAGCAACCGTCGCGCCTCAGACGCATCGTCGCCACGTCGTTCGCTCACCAGCGCGCCCCGGCGACGCAGATGTGCGACCGCCGCATCTCCGATGGCTGCGCCGCGGCCCTTGCCCGAGTGAGGGTTGACGAGGACCGCCACCCGGCGAGCGGGCTCAGTCACGATCCGCGACCAGGACGCCGGGGTTCAGCACCCCGGAGGGGTCGAGTTCCCGCTTGATCGCCCGGAGGATGCGCACACCGGTCTCGCCGATCTCATCCACCAGCCAGGGGGCGTGATCGCGGCCGACGGCGTGATGGTGCGTGATGGTGCCGCCGGCGGACATGATGGTGTCACCGACCCGGCGTTTCACGGGCTCCCAGACCGCCAGCTGGTCACCGCGCACCCCCGCCAGCACCGTGAAGTACAGCGAGGCGCCTGTGGGGTAGACGTGCGATATGTGGCACATGATGAAGCTCTTCGCCCCCGCGGCGGCGAACCCCTCTCGGAGCGCAGCGGTGACGGCATCGCGCAGGCGATGCAGGTTCGCCCAGGTCGTCGCGGTCTCCAGCGTCTCGCAGAAGACCCCCGCCGCCAGCAGCGAGTCACGCAGGTACGGGCCGTCGAATCGGCCGTCCAGCCACTCCTGAGCGGCGGTCCGGCCCGAACTGGTGCCGCCGGCTGCGGAGAGAACGGCAGCGGTGCGTTCGCGCTGGACGTCACTGTCCTCCCCCTCGAAGACCGTCACGGCGCTGGCACCACGAGCGAGCACCCGACCGATCTTGCCCACCTGCGCGAGGCTGACGCCGGTCTCCACCTCGTCCGACAGGCGGATGACGGTGGGTTGCGCGCCGCCGTGCACCACCCGGCGCAGCGCCTCCACGCCGGTGGTGAAGTCGGGGAAGGTCCACGACTCGACGATGCGCTCGGCAGGTATCGGATGCACGCGGACACGCACCTCGGTGATGACGCCGAACGCCCCCTCGGAGCCGAGGAAAACACGGATGAGGTCGGGCCCCGCGGCCGACCCCGGTGCGCGCCCGAGGGTGAGCTCGCCCGTCGGCGTGGCGACGCGGAGCCCGGTGACCATCGCATCGAAGCGCCCGTATCCCGCCGAGTTCTGCCCCGACGAGCGCGCAGCCGCGAAGCCGCCGATGCTCGCGTAGCGGAAACTCTGGGGATAGTGACCGAGCTCGAAGCCGTGCGCGGCGAGCAGCCGCTCGGCCTCAGGGCCGCGCGTACCGGCGCCCAAGGTCGCCTCCCGGCTCACGGGGTCCAGGGCGATGAGCCCGCTCAGGGAAGCGAGATCCAGCGCGATGACAGCGGAGTGCACTCCCCGCTCGGGATCCAGCCCGCCGACCACGCTGGTTCCCCCGCCGAACGGCACCACCGCGATGCCGATGTTCGCAGCTTCAGCCACGAGCCGCGCGACCTCGGGGTGGTCCGCCGGCCGAACCACCGCGTCGGGGACACGCTGCGCGCGCGCTCGACGCCGCAGCAGGTCGGGCGTCGAACGACCACCCGCGTGACGCAGTCGAGCCTCAGCGGTGACATCGACGCCGCCCGGGCCGACGATCCCGTCCAGCGCGACGCGCTGCTCGGGCGACAACCGCGACGGCTCCACCGCCACGTCCGCCAGCTCCGGTGCCGCGTCAGGCCGCTGCAGGCGGCCCAGGAGCGCAGGCAGGAGTGCCCGGACGGCGAGAGGAAGGCCGGTGGCCCGAGCAGGATCGCCCCACCCGTTCCAGAGCATCTGCGGATCGTCGGGGGTGGTTTCGCGACTCTGCTTCACGCGTTACAGTGTGACACATCATGGAAAAACGTCAACCGGTTCTCGAACGCAGCACCGCTCGCTGGGACGAGACGCAACTGCAGATCCTCGACGCCGCCGAGCTCCTGATCACCCAGCGAGGTGTGGGCGGGCTCACCATCGCAGAGCTCGCTCGCACGTCGGGCTTCAGCCGCCCCACGGTGTACCGCAGCTGGCAGGGCGCGGACGATGTGGTTCGGGCGGCGCTGCTGAGGCGCGTCCTGGATCTGCTTTCCGGCTTCACCCCGGCCGCCACGCGCGAGGAACTGGTGGCCGATGTGCTGGAGTTCGCGAGACGCTTCCGCGCTGACGCGATGTATACGGCGCTCCTCGAGCGCGAGCCCGAAGTGTTCACCCGCTACACGTTGCAGCGGTTCGGCAGCAGCCAGCTTGCGATTCTGGACTGGCTCGCCGAGTCGATCACCCGCGCCCAGGAACAGGGCTCGGTGCGTTCGGGAGACCCCGCAGAGATCGCCACCATGCTGCTCCTCATCACGCAGTCGGCGATCCTCTCCCATGGGACCGTCTCGGTCCTCCTCGACGCCGAGGCATGGCGACGTGAGCTGCGCTTCGCCCTGGACGGCCACCTCCGGCCATGACAGACCCCCGGGGATCCTCCGCGCTGCCCCACGCCGGCAGCCGCCGCCGCGCGCTGCAACATGCCGCAGACGGCATATGGGACGTCCTCGTCGTCGGAGGCGGAATCACCGGGGCGGGCGTGGCCCTGGACGCTGCCGCGCGCGGGCTTCGCGTCGTGCTGATCGAGGCCGAGGACCTGGCCTTCGGCACGAGTCGGTGGAGCTCCAAGCTCGTGCACGGCGGACTGCGCTACCTCGCGACGGGCGACTTCGCGACCGCGGTGGAGAGCGCGCACGAACGCCATCTGCTGATGACCCGGATCGCACCCCACCTGATCCGTTCACTCCCCCAGCTCATTCCGTTCGGCACAGCCGTGGATTGGAGACAGCGACTCGGCGGAACGGCCGGCATGGCGATGGGCGATCTGCTGCGCGTGCGCGCAGGCACACCACGCAGTGTGCTGGCCCGGCCCCGCATGGTCCGCGCGACCACGGCGCGCCGTCTTGCCCCCGCCCTGGATGAGCGACACCTGCGCGGCGGCGTGCTGGGCGCCGACGGCCAGCTCGTGGACGACGCCCGCCTCGTCGTCACCGCCGCCCGGACCGCGACCGCCTACGGTGCCACGATCATCACCCGAACCCGCGCAGAGCACCTGCATCGTGACGGTGCCGTGGCGATCGATCAGCTCTCCGGCGAGCGTCTGGAGATCCGGGCGCGAGCGGTGATCAACGCCACCGGCGTGTGGGCCGGCGCGATCGACGACAGTATCCGTGTGCGTCCCAGTCGCGGCACCCATCTGGTGGTGAGTGCGGCAAGCCTCGAACATCCGAGCGCTGCCGTAATGGTCCCCCACCCCGGCTCACTGAGCAGGTTCGTCTTCGCCCTGCCCGCCCAGCTCGGACGGGTCATCATCGGGCTCACCGACGAAGACGCGCCCGGACCCGTCGCCGCGACGCCGACGCCCACCGAGCAGGAGATCGACCTCCTCCTCGCGACCATCAATCCAGCGCTTCGCAGCCCGTTGCCGCGCGAGGCCGTCATCGGCGCGTTCGCCGGACTCCGTCCTCTCATCGACAGCGGCGCCAGAGGTGCGAGCGCCGACATTTCGCGGCGGCACATGGTGACCCTCTCGCCCGCCGGGTTCGTGAACGTGCTCGGTGGCAAGCTCACCACATACCGACGCATGGCGGAGGAAGCGGTCGACCTCGCGCGCGACACCTTCGGGCTCGCGGCGGGGCCGAGCGTCACGGCAGCACTGCCGCTCGTCGGCGCCACGGGCGCCGCTCCCGGCGACACACCACCACAGCTGCGGCAGCGCTTCGGCGCGGATGCAGCGACCGTGCTCGCTATGGCGCAACTCGGCAACCCGTCATCGATGATCGTGCCCGGGGTCGATGTCCTGCGCGCCGAGGTCGAATTCGCGGTGCGCGCCGAAGGTGCGCTGACCGCCGATGACGTCCTCGATCGCCGTACCCGCATCGGACTGGTTCCCGCCGACCGTGATGCCGCCGCCCCCGCCGTCGTGGAGCTGGTCGCCGAGACGCTCGCATCGCTCACACCCTGATCCGGGCTTGTGCCGGGCGCCGACCGCGTTCCGAATCCGGCGCGCCGACGTCGGCGTGGCCCGCTCCTTGCGGTGAGCGCGCGGACCGGGATATTTTCGAACATGTTCGATTCACGGCGCGCGGGGCCCCTCGCAAACGCCTCCCCAGGAGCATGATGATGTCCACCCCGAAGAGCGAGCGTACGCGGGCCGCGATCCGCGATGCGGCGATGGCGTCGTTCCGTCAGCGCGGCTTCGACGCCACCACCATCCGTCTCCTCGCCGACGAACTCGGGATGTCGGTCGGCAGCGCCTACTACCACTTCCCCAGCAAGAGCCACCTGATCCAGGAGCTCTACATCCAGGTGCAGGCCGATCACCGCGCTGCAGCGGCGCCTCTGCTGGCACAGGAAACGAAGCTCGCACCGCGCCTCAGAGCGTTCCTGCACACGGGCCTCGACCAGCTGGAACCATTCGGCGATCACGCCAGCGAGTTCGCCCTCGCAGCACTAGCACCGGGCTCGGACGCGAGTCCGCTCTCACCGGAGTCCAGCACAGCGCGCGAGAGCGTGATCGCGCTGCTGCGGGAAACGGTGGAGGGGTCAGCCGATCGTCTTCCCGCGGAGGTCGCCCAGCTCGCACCGGAGGCGCTCTACCGCATCTATCTGGCGCTCACCCTCGCCTGGGTGCAGGACACGTCTCCGGGACGGGCGCGGACTCGCCGCCTGATCGACAACGGCACACGCCTGCTCGCCGTCGCTCTGCCGGCGCTGAAGCTCCCGCCGGTGCGACGTGCGATCCTCCCCCTCTTGGCGGACGTGGCCGAGCTCGGCGAGTGAGCGAACACTCGACCAACCACAGGTGAACGCTGGCTCGTACACACGAGTCACGCGTGGGCGGTACTACCCCAGCCGACATGATGGTGCTGTGCAGCAGCCCATCCCCCAGGACACCGCATGTTCGACGCACTGAACGGACTCCTCTCCGGAAGCGGAGTGGCCACTCTCCTGAAGACGGGAACGGCCATCGCCGGCACCCTGCTGGTCATCCCCGCGCTCATCAAGCTGTTCCTCGTCACCGTGGACGAAGGATCCGCGGCGATTCGCACCCGCAACGGCAAGCCGATCATCCGCCGAACCGACACGCGACGCGGTTCCGCGGGCGATGTCGTCGTGCTCTCCCCCGGCAGCCACGCGGCGTTCCCGTTGCTGTGGTGGTACCGGATGATCGACGTCCGGACCCGCTCGACCGATCTCCCGGTGCGCGAGCTCACGGGAGCCGATGGCTCACAGCACCGCGTGCACGCTTCCTTCGACTGGCGTCCGCTCCCGACGGGTCACGACCTCAGAGTCTTCGAGCTCGACGTCGTCAGCGTCAAGGAGCGAGCCGGCAACATCGTCAGCGCCGCACTGCGCGATATCGTGCGAAGCCTTCCCGGCCACGCACTCCCGGTCAACGAGCTGCTCTCTCCCGCCGTGGTGGACGCATGCAGAGAACGCGTGCGCGCCGAGTGCGGCATCGAGCTGTTGCGCGTGATGGTCACCGGCGATGCCCTGACCGATGGCTACCTGCTCGCGACGGCGATGCGTGAGCGCGGCGAGGATTCCGCTGCGCTCACCTCCGCGATGCTGCCGAGCCTGCGCTGATCAGCGGACGATGCCGGTGGAGCCGGTCTGGGTGGTGATCTGACCCGTCCACAGCGCGCCGTCCGGATGCGGCCGCGCCATTGGCACGCGCGTCCCGAGCACCTGGGAGACCACGTCCTGGGCGATCTTCGCGGCGGTGAGGCCGGCGTCCTCCAGCACTTGCTCACGCGTCGCGTGGTCGATGAACTCATCCGGCACGCCCAGTTCGTCCACCGCGGTGTCGATGCCTGCCTCGCGCAGCACCTGACGGATGCGGGTTCCGATGCCACCGACGCGGATTCCATCCTCCATCGTGATCACCAGTCGGTGACGGGCGGCCAGATCGACCAGCGATGGGGCAACCGGAACGACCCAGCACGGGTCGATCACCGTTGCGCCGATGCCCTGAGCACGCAGCCGGTCCGCCACCTCCATCGCGAGGTGGGCGAACGGGCCGATGCCGACCAGCAGCACATCCTCCGATTCCGGGCGCGCCAGCACATCCACGCCATCGGCCAGTCGTTCCACGGCGGGCAGGTCTTCGGCCACCGCTCCCTTGGGGAAACGGATGACGGTGGGGGCGTCATCGATCGCGACGGCCTCCCGCAACGCCTCACGCAGGCGCTCCGCGTCCCGCGGGGCGGCGATGCGGATGTGCGGGATGATCTGCAGCATCGCCAGGTCCCACATGCCGTGATGACTGGGGCCGTCCGGTCCGGTGATGCCGGCGCGATCCAGCACGAAGGTGACACCCGCCTTGTGCAGTGCCACATCCATCAGGGCCTGATCGAAGGCGCGGTTCATGAAGGTGGCGTACAGCGCGACGACGGGATGCAAGCCGCCATAGGCCATTCCCGCGGCCGCAGCCACCGCGTGCTGCTCCGCGATGCCGACGTCGTAGACGCGGTCGGGGAAGCGCTCGGCGAAGGCCGCGAGGCCGGTGGGACGCAGCATCGCCGCCGTGATCCCGATGACGTTGGGGTGCTCCTGGCCGACGTTCACGAGCTCTTCGGAGAACACGTCCGTCCACCCCGTGCGCGCTTGCTTCAGCGCCGCTCCGGTGCGCGGGTCGATCGGGTTGACGGCGTGGAACTGGTCCGCCTCATCGTTGCGGGCCGGCGCGTAGCCGCGTCCCTTCTCGGTGATGACGTGCACGATCACCGGAGCGCCGAAGGACTTCGCCTGCTCCAGCGTCTCCATGAGCATGGGCAGGTCGTGCCCGTCGACGGGGCCGAGATACTTGATGTCGAGATTCGAGTACAGCGCCACATTGTTGGTGAAGCGGGAGAGGAACCCGTGAGTGCCGCCGCGGACACCGCGGAAGACAGCGCGGCCCACGGGCCCGAATGCGCGGAAGAACCGATCGGACTTGCGGTGCAGGTCCTTGTAGGCGGATGCGGTGCGGACCCGGTTCAGATAGCGCGACATCCCGCCGATCGTCGGAGCGTAGGAGCGGCCGTTGTCGTTGACGATGATGACGAGGTTGCGATCGTTGTCATCGGAGATGTTGTTGAGCGCCTCCCACGTCATGCCTCCCGTGAGGGCGCCGTCGCCCACCATCGCGACGACGTGACGGTCAGCGCGACCCGTGCGGGTGAACGCGCGGGAGATACCGTCGGCCCAGCTCAGCGAGCTGGATGCGTGAGACGATTCGACGACATCGTGCTCGCTCTCGGAACGCTGCGGATACCCCGCGATACCGCCTCGGGCACGCAGTTCGGAGAAGTCCTGGCGGCCCGTCAGAAGCTTGTGCACGTAGGACTGGTGTCCCGTGTCGAAGATGATCGGATCACGCGGGGAGTCGAACACCCGGTGCACCGCGATGGTGAGCTCCACCACACCCAGGTTGGGTCCCAGATGCCCGCCCGTGCGCGCGACGTTCTGCACCAGGAACTCACGGATCTCGGCCGCCAGTTGGGCCAGTTCGCGTGGGCTCAGCCGGTCCAGATCACGAGGTCCGGAGATGGAGGGCAGGATCGCCATGCTTCACTCCTTCTCGGGACGCAGGAAGCGTCCCGTGCATCCTCCCAGTCTAAAGGGGGCGCTCCCGTCCGCGTCTGGGAACGCGCATGTTTCGCGGCGCCATGGTGGCGATGGAGACGGGAGTCTGGGAGGCTGGCGCGATGAGAACACCCGCGGTGGTCGCGTGCGTCCTGTCCGGCGTCGTCGTCGCAGGCCTGTGCGCGCTCGCCGTCACGCCCCTGCTTGTGCCCATCTCCGAGACGCCGGACACCGTTACCGCGGTCACCACATCTCAGCCGGTGCAGACCCCCGCAGTCAGCTCTCCGCCCACCCCCGGGCCAACACCCGAAGAAGTCATCGACGGTCCCGTGGACTTCGTCAACCTCGGCAACGGAATGCTGATCCCCGCAGGCAGGCCGGAGGGTTGTGCGGAACCGGCGTACATCTGGATCGGTTCGATCGACGGCGGCCCCATGCACGCCGACATGCTCGGCGCAGAGCTGGTGGACAGGGGCGTGCGGGAGTTCGCGACGGGCGAGGCCGCCACAGACAGCGAAGGCCGCCCGGCGACCTACACCGTCGCCCCCGGCGACGTCCTGGACATCATCGGCGACCGTTTCTGCATCTACAACGGCATCGCACTCGGCACCCTCAACGGCTATCGGTCCGGTGAGATCCAGCCCGGCGATGTCCTGACGCTCGATGCGGATCTGGTCACCGATTGGGTCTCCCCCTACGACGACTGATCGTCGCCGAATCCCACCGAGGCAACGACGAGGCCCCCGGCACCGAAGCACCGGGGGCCTGCGAACGAGCGAGATCAGACCAGCGAACGCAGCACGTACTGCAAGATGCCGCCGTTGCGGTAGTAGTCGGCCTCACCGGGGGTGTCGATGCGCACCACGGCGTCGAACACGACCTCCTGCTTGCCCTCGGGCGAGAACTCGCTCGGGGTCGCGGTGACCTTGACCGTCTTCGGGGTGACGCCCTCGTTCAGCGCCTCCAGGCCCTCGATCGAGACGATCTCCGTGCCGTCGAGGCCGAGCGATGCCCAGCTCTCACCGGCGGGGAACTGCAGCGGGACCACACCCATGCCGATGAGGTTGGAGCGGTGGATGCGCTCGAAGCTCTCGGTGATGACCGCCTTGACGCCCAGCAGGCTGGTGCCCTTGGCAGCCCAGTCGCGCGACGAACCCGAACCGTACTCCTTGCCGCCGAAGACGACGAGGGGCGTGCCCTGTGCCTGGTAGTTCTGCGACGCGTCGTAGATGTAGGACTGCGGACCACCGGGCTGGGTGAAGTCGCGGGTGAAGCCACCCTCCACCTCGGCGCCGTCGTTGACCGCACGCACCAGCTGGTTCTTCAGGCGGATGTTCGCGAACGTGCCGCGGATCATCACCTCGTGGTTTCCACGGCGCGAGCCGTAGGAGTTGAAGTCCTTCTGGGCCACACCGTGCTCGGTGAGGTACTGCGCGGCGGGCGTACCCGCCTTGATGTTTCCGGCCGGGCTGATGTGGTCGGTCGTGACCGAGTCGCCCAGCGTCGCCATCACGCGCGCGCCGACGATGTCGGTCACCGGGGTGAGCTCCATCGTCATACCGTCGAAGTACGGCGCCTTGCGCACGTAGGTCGAATCGGCGTCCCACTCGAAGACCGGACCGGTCGGGGTGGGCAGGCTCTTCCAGCGCTCGTCGCCGTCGAAAACGGTGGCGTACTGGGTGATGAACTGCTCGCGCGAGATGGAGGAGTCGATGATCTCCTGCACCTCCTCCGGGGCGGGCCAGATGTCCTTGAGGAACACGTCGTTGCCCTCGCCGTCGACACCGAGCGCGTCGTTGTCGAAGTCGAAGTGCATCGAGCCGGCCAGAGCGTAGGCGACCACCAGCGGCGGCGAGGCCAGGTAGTTCATCTTCACGTCGGGGCTGATACGACCCTCGAAGTTGCGGTTGCCGGACAGCACGGCCGTGACAGCAAGGTCGTGGTCGTTGATGGCGCCCGAGACCTCGGGGATGAGCGGACCGGAGTTACCGATGCAGATGGTGCAGCCGTAGCCAACGGTGTAGAACCCGAGACCCTCGAGGTCCTTGTCGAGTCCGGACTTCTCGTAGTAGTCGGTGACGACCTTCGAGCCCGGGCCGAGCGTGGTCTTGACCCACGGCTTCTGCTTCAGGCCCTTCTCGCGCGCCTTGCGTGCGAGCAGACCCGCGGCGATCATCACCGAGGGGTTGGACGTGTTGGTGCACGAGGTGATGGCGGCGAGGGTGACCGCGCCATTGTCGAGGATGTACTTCTGGCCCTCGGGCGTGGTGACCTCGACCGGGTTGGAGGCCTGCGGGGCCGCGGAGGACGCGAGCACCTTGGGCGCCGTCACGGCCGCCTCGATCTCGACCTCCTCACCCGGGACCGAACCAGCGTCGGAGGCGGGGAACGATCCGGCGTCCGCCACGTCCACGGGCGTGGCCTCGGCGTAGTTCAGGATGTCCTGCTCGAACTGGGTCTTGGCCTCGGACAGCAGGATGCGGTCCTGCGGACGCTTCGGGCCGGCGATGGACGGGACGACCGTCGACAGGTCCAGCTCCATGTACTCGGAGTACGAGGGCTCGTTCGCGGCGTCGTGCCAGAGCTTCTGCTCCTTCGCGTACGCCTCGACGAGAGCCACGGCGTGCTCGTCGCGACCGGTGAGACGCAGGTAGTCCAGCGTCACGTCGTCGATCGGGAACATGGCCGCGGTGGAGCCGAACTCCGGCGACATGTTGCCGATGGTGGCGCGGTTGGCCAGCGGCACCGAGCCGACGCCCTCACCGTAGAACTCGACGAACTTGCCGACCACGCCGTGCTTGCGCAGCATGTCGGTGATCGTGAGGACCACGTCCGTCGCGGTGACGCCCGCGGGGATCTCCCCGGTCAGCTTGAAGCCGACCACACGCGGGATCAGCATGGAGACGGGCTGGCCGAGCATGGCGGCCTCGGCCTCGATGCCGCCCACGCCCCAGCCCAGCACACCCAGGCCGTTGACCATCGTGGTGTGCGAGTCGGTGCCGACGCAGGTGTCGGGGTAGGCGCGCAGCACGCCGTTGACGTTGCGGTCGTAGATGACCTTCGCCAGGTGCTCGATGTTGACCTGGTGGACGATTCCGGTGCCCGGGGGAACGACCTTGAAGTCATCGAAGGCGGTCTGGCCCCAGCGCAGGAACTGGTAGCGCTCGCCGTTGCGCTCGTACTCGATCTCGACGTTGCGCTCGATGGCGTCGGGCCGGCCGAACAGGTCCGCGATCACCGAGTGGTCGATGACCATCTCGGCGGGCGAGAGCGGGTTGATCTTGCTCGGGTCGCCGCCGAGGGCGGTGACAGCCTCACGCATGGTGGCGAGGTCCACGATGCAGGGCACACCGGTGAAGTCCTGCATGACAACGCGGGCCGGCGTGAACTGGATCTCGGTGTCGGGATCGGCATCCGGGTTCCAGGAGCCGAGAGCCTGGATCTGCTCCTTGGTCACGTTCGCGCCGTCCTCGGTGCGCAGGAGGTTCTCCAGCAGCACCTTCAGGCTGAAGGGGAGCTTCTCGTAACCCGGGACCTGATCGATCCGGAAGATCTCATAGTCGGTGCTGCCGACCGTCAGGGTGCTCTGTGCACCGAAGCTGTTCACCGTTGACACGAGGTTCTCTCCTTAGCGTCTTTCGTCACCGCTGCGTTCCATCTTGGAGCGCCGAACCGATCAGGGCTAGCAAGGCCCGCCTAACCAGTGTGCGCCGCGAACGCCGCTCGCAACAGCAGGGAATTTATCTTGACGTCAAGATAAATCTATCACGATGCGGGCCGCCGCTCGGCAGCCACGCCACAACGCCGCAGTGGGTGCGACCGACCGGTCGTACCCACTGCGGCGTGTCGCCGTCGGATCAGTCCGTGGCGGGCGCTGCAGCGGCGGGGCCGTCGGCGGATCCGGCATCGGCGCGACGGTACAGGGCGCGGACGGTCAGCCACGTCACGGCCACCAGCGGGGCGAACAGCGGCAGCCCCATCACGAGCTTCAGTGTGCCGAGCAGCGCGACCGCGCTGGACTCGCTTCCGGGCTGCAGTGACGCCAGGTAGACCGGGAACTGCACGGCCAGGCGCAGGAAGAACAGCGCCGCCCAGGCGATGGCGAGCCAGAAGTACACTCGCCGCTTGCGCTTGGAACGTCGCCACGCGGTGCCCTCTCCCATCAGGTACCCCGCTGCCAGCCCGATGAGTGACCAGCCGATCAGCGCGGAGACCAGCAGCGCCAGCCCGTAGGCGGCGTTGGTGATGAGTCCGGGGACGAAGTTGTTCGATGCATTGCCGGTGAACAGCGCCAGAGCCGCCGCGACGACCGCAGCCATCAGCCCGCCGATCGCCGCCGTGGGCGTGGATCGCGCCATCAGCCGCAGCACCGTGAAAACGACCGCCAGACCGACAGAGATGATGAGGGCCGGGATGAGCTTCTGCATGCTGTCGCCGGTCCACAGCGTGAAGGCGAGGATGAAGGCGAGACTCGGCAGCACGCTCTCGGCGATCCCGCGCCAGCCCCCCATGGCCGCCCACACCACGTGTCCGGTGGATGCCTGCCGCGAGGGATCAAGACCAGCCTGGCGCGCCGCATTGCCGAGCGCGGCGCTCAGCAGGTCCGAGGCGGAGGGCTCGGGCGGCGTCAGCGCGGTGCCCTCGCTGTCAGCGGTGGATCCGCCGTCAGACGTGGAGCCGCTCCCCTGCTTGTCGGTCACGCCGCTCCCGGCGCTGCCGGCATCTTCAGCGGGATGAGATCGCGCGGCGGCATCGGCGAGCCGCCGCGCACCACGACTATCGAGCGGAACAGGTCCTCGACCTGCTCGGCCGCCGCCGTGTCATTGGTGGCAGCACCGCCGATGACACCGCGCAGGAACCAGCGCGGGCCGTCGACTCCGACGAACCGAGCCAGCCGCATCTCGGATGAGCTGCCCGCCACGACGGGCACCTCGGCGAGAAGCTCGGGACCGAGGGGCCCCTCCCGCTCCTCCACTCGCCCGCCCTGCTGGCGCACCTGCTCGCTGATCTGCGCGCGGGTCTCCTCCCAGAGTCCCGTGGTGCGCGGCGCCGCGAAAGGCTGCACCTGCAGCGACGAGTCGGCGTAGTCGAGCCCGACCGCGACGATCCGCTTGCTCTGCTCCTCCACCTCGAGGCGCAGGTTGAGCCCTTCGCGCGGCAGCACCTTGATGCCCCCGAGATCGATGTAGGGGCGAACCGGGTTCGCCTCCGACTCGTCGAACGGGCCGCTGGTGGCGCGGTCCTCGGGTGCGGACTTCTCGGCCGACGTGGGCGTCTCGTCGCTCATGCGTTCACTCCTGTCTGTGTGCCGTAACCGGTGGATCCGAATCCGCCCTCGCCTCGCGCGGAGCCGGGAAGCTCCGCCACGGGGATGAAGGTGGCACGGGTGACCGGCATGACGATGAGCTGAGCGATCCGGTCGCCGACGGCCACGTCATACGCGGCCTCGCGATCGGTGTTCAGCAGGGAGACCTTGATCTCGCCGCGATAGCCCGCATCGACGGTCCCGGGCGAGTTGACGATCGTGATCCCGTGCTTGGCAGCAAGACCGCTGCGAGGAACCACGAAGGCCGCATAGCCGTCAGGCAGGGCGATCGAGACGCCGGTGGGAACGAGGGCCCGCTCACCCGGCTCCAGTCGCAGAGCCACCGCGGAGCGCAGGTCGGCGCCGGCGTCACCGGGGTGGGCGTAGCTCGGAGGCTCGGATGCGACAATGAGGACGTCAACGGAATCGGTCACCCCACGAGGGTAATGCAGAATGCAGGGCGAAGAATGACCTCCACCCCCACCTACCGCGAGCGTCTCACGCCCTCCCTCTGGATCCTGCTGTCCGCGGCGGTGGTTGCGCCCATGGTGGCGCTGGTGTTCGTGCGCGTGGAGCCGACGATCGCATTGGCCATCGGAGCTGCCGTCGGCTTCGCCATCATCTGCGCCCTGATCGCGCTTTCCCCTCGCGTGGAGATCTCCGGCGGCGAGCTGCGCGCGGGTCGCGCTCACATTCCCGTGGACTTGCTGGGAACTCCCGCACACGCCGTGAACGACGAAGCCCGCGCTGCTCGAGGTCAGGGCCTCGATGCGCGGGCTTGGCATCTGATCCGGGGCGGGATCGACGGCATCGTCACGATTCCCGTGATCGATCCCGCCGACCCGACGCCGGTCTGGGTGGTGTCCTCCCGGACACCGGATCGCCTGGCTGCGGCGATCGTCGCTGCGCAGCTTACGCAGCGCACTCCCGACAGATAGGACCGGAAGCGGTCTCGTGGTCCAGCTGGGAACGGTGCTTGACCAGGAAGCAGCTCACGCAGGTGAACTCGTCCTCCTGGGGGGGAAGCACGACGACGTCGAGTTCGAGGTCGGAGAGGTCGGCGCCGGGGAGCTCGAACCCTGAGGGGTTGTCTGCATCCTCGGAATCGATCGACCCGGACGCCTTGTCGGGTACGCGTTCCTTGAGGGCCTCGATCGACTCGCTTTCGTCCTCGTTCTTGCGGGGTGCGTCGTAATCGGTGGCCATGACGGGTATATCTCTTCTTCCGTAAATGTGGGGGTCACCTGTGTGAACAGGCGGCGATAGTTTGCATGACCGTGGGAAGTTTCGCAAATGGGTGTTTTCCCAGCTTCGCCATGCATCCCTCGCTGCCGATCAAACTCGCGGCACGCCCGCGGTATTCCCCGCCTCTGCCGGTGCGCGTGGGAGCATGAAACGAACCCACACAGCGGAAGAGGCGTGGCGAAATGGAACAGCTCACCATCATCGGTACCGAGGGCGAACGACTCGTCCTGGTCACCGAGGCCGGCGACCGTTATGCGCTCGCCATCGATGACGTCCTGCGGACCGAGCTGAAGAAGGCCGCGCGCCGGGAAGCCGCCCCGGAGGCGCCGCATGCGAGCCCCCGCGACATCCAGACCCACATCCGCGCCGGTCTGTCCACCACAGAGGTGGCGGAGCTGTTGGGCACCACCGTGGAGGCAGTGCAGCGCTACGAAGGCCCGGTGCTGGCCGAACGCGAGCACATCGTGAGCCAGGCGCTGGCCGTCCCGGTGCTGGTCGGCAGCGAAGTCGAACCCGATGGAACGCTGAGTTTCGGCATGGCCATCCGGGCCAAGCTCGCCGAAGCGGAGGCCTCCGGTGAGCGCTGGACCAGCTGGAAAGGCGAGGACGGCTGGATCGTCAAGCTCGAGTTCGTCTCCGGAGAGGTCGAGCACGACGCACGCTGGGGCTTCGATCCGCGGCGCAGCACGCTGTCCCCGCAGAACTCCGCCGCGACGCAGCTGTCGCGTCAGGGGTCGCTCCCCGAGGGCCTCATCCCCCGCCTGCGGGCGCTGGACACGACGCCCGCAACGGCGGCAGCGACGACAGCGACGCCATGGAAGGACGAGTCCCGCTTCGACAGCGGCGCCTTCGGCCCCCGGCGCCTGCCCGATCCTGCACCGTCCGACGCCGGGGACGGCGCCGAGACCCCGCAGCGGCCCAGCACGGCCGTGGACGCCGCCATGAATCGCGCCCCGGAGCCCGACCGCCCCACGCACCCCGACACCGCTGACCTTCTGGAAGCGCTACGGCGCCGCCGTGGTCAGCGCGAGCCCGCACCCGCTTTGGAAGACGAGGGCGCCGGTCCGGGACTGGTCACAGCACCCGCCCCGCTGGCCCGCATCGATGCCACTCCGGCAGCACCCGCGCCGGCGCCCGCCCCGGTGGAGGCCGGGGACGACGCCGAGATCGTCGCGGAGAAGCAGGCGGCCGCCGAGCGTGACAACGGCAAGGGGCGGCGCGGACGCACGTCGATGCCCAGCTGGGACGAGATCGTCTTCGGCGCACGTACCGAGGACTGACCCGCGCTCAGACCGCGAAGGCTCCGGCGCGGATGAGCGGCACGATCGTCTCCTCCGGCGTGATGCCGCCGTGCTGGCCGACCATCTTCTGGGGACGGGTGTCGGTTCCGCGATCGTCGTAGTAGGCCCAGATCCCGCGACTGACCACGAGCAGATCACCGATTCGCGGCGCGACTTCGGGATGGACCTCGCCGAACAGACCGAGCGCGATCGCCTCGTCGCGCGTGATCACATCGGCCGTGTTCTGCGCATCGGCCGCCCAGCGGGCATGAACGCGAGACCGGTCGGCGCCCGGTTCGGTATAGACGTGCAGCATCCGCGGCTCGCCGCCGACGTGCGCCACCCCGTCCCAGCGCGGGTCGTCCTCCCCGAGGAGCACGTGGCGGAATCGCGGCACGTCGATCATGCCGTGATCAGCCGTCATGACGAGACCGATGTCGTCCGGAATCGGAACCATGAAGGCGCCGTCGACGTCTTCGAGAGCCGCGCGCCACTGCGGCGAGGCGACACCGAATTTGTGGCCGGCCTTGTCAACCTCCGGCAGGTAGCAATACACCAGTGCACCCTCGTGCTGCGCGGCAAGGCGCACAGCCACCGAGACCCGGTTGGAGATGTTGTCGACAGCCACGTACTCGCTCCCGCGCAGAATGGCGCGCGTAAAGCCGGAGTCGGCATACTCCCCCGGTCCGACCGCGAACGACGGACGTCCCTCGGACGCTGCGCGCTCGAACACGGTCTCGCTGCGCTGCCAGGTGCGCGGATCGACACCTTCGCGTTCCCAGCCGCTGAGCTGATTGACCAGCATGTCGGAGCCGGGATCGAGGACTTTGTAGCCCACGAGCCCGTGCTGCCCGGGGTCGGATCCGGTGAGCAGCGAGGTCAGGGCGGCCGCCGTGGTGGATGGGAAGACCGACCGCGCCACATCCCGGCGCCGCATGAGCGAGCCGAGGCGCCGCGCGTGCCCGGTGTGGGCCCGCAGTTGCAGGGCGCCGAGACCGTCGACGACACAGAGCACCCCGGAGCGTGCGGAACCGAATCGTCCCTCGCTCCCCAGCGATTCCAGGACATCCGACGCCACCCCGGTGATGCTCCGAGCGTGCGCGGGCGCGGCAGGTAGCATGAGGGACATCGGGGCCCAGTCTCGCACATTTCCCCGATGCACCCCTGCTGTCAGGGCGTTTCCCTCCACCCGAGTCTCCGGAGATCCACACCGCATGGCACGCAAGTCGACCGATATCGAGCCCGTCGTCGAGCGCATCGAAGACGTCGATGTCTCGGCGGAGATGCAGGGATCATTCCTCGAGTACGCCTATTCGGTCATCTATTCTCGCGCTCTGCCCGATGCCCGCGACGGGATGAAGCCGGTGCAACGCCGCATCCTGTACCAGATGGCCGAGATGGGCCTTCGCCCCGACCGTGGCCACGTCAAGAGCGCGCGCGTGGTCGGCGATGTCATGGGCAAGCTGCACCCGCACGGCGACTCAGCCATCTACGACGCCCTGGTGCGTCTCGCGCAGCCGTTCTCCCTGCGGGTCCCGCTGGTGGACGGTCACGGCAACTTCGGCTCCCTCGATGACGGGCCCGCCGCTTCCCGGTACACCGAGGCGCGCATGGCGCCCCCCGCGATGGCGATGACGGAGAGCCTCGACGAGGACGTCGTCGACTTCATCCCGAACTACGACGGTCAGTACCAGCAGCCGGCCGTGCTGCCTGCCGCATTCCCGAACCTGCTCGTGAACGGCGCGAGCGGCATCGCCGTGGGCATGGCCACCAACATGGCGCCGCACAACCTGATCGAGGTCGTCGCCGCGGCGGTCCACCTGCTGGAGAACCCCGAGGCCACCACCGAAGAGCTCATGGAGTTCGTGCCGGGGCCCGACTTCCCCTCCGGCGGCATCGTCATGGGTCTGGACGGCGTCAAGGACGCCTACGCCACCGGGCGCGGCGCGTTCAAGGTGCGCGCCAAGACGTCGATCGAGTCGCTGGGCCCGCGCAAGACCGGCATCGTCGTCACCGAGCTGCCCTATCAGGTCGGTCCCGAGCGGGTGATCGAGAAGCTCAAGGACGCCGTGACGGCGAAGAAGCTGCAGGGCATCAGCGACGTCCACGACTTCACCGACCGCAACCACGGTCTCCGGATGGTGATCACCGTCAAGACCGGGTTCGATCCCGCCGCGGTGCTGGAGGCCCTCTACCGTTTCACACCGCTCGAGGACTCGTTCTCGATCAACAACGTCGCCCTGGTGGACGGTCAGCCCCAGACGATGGGGCTCAAAGAGCTGCTGCGGGTGTACCTCGACCACCGGATCGAAGTGGTCACACGGCGCAGCCAGTACCGCCTCGACCGGAGACGCGAACGTCTGCACTTGGTCGAGGGCCTGCTCATCGCGATCCTCGACATCGACGAGGTCATCCAGGTCATCCGGACCTCCGATGACTCGGATGCGGCTCGTTCGCGACTTCAGCAGGTGTTCGATCTCTCCGAGCGTCAGGCCGAGTACATCCTGGAGCTGCGCCTGCGGCGCCTGACGAAGTTCTCCCGGATCGAGCTGGAAACCGAGCGGGACAAGCTGACGGCCGAGATCGAAGAGCTCGAACGCCTGCTCGGTGACCCGGTGCTGTTGCGCGGCCAGGTCGCGCGCGAGCTCGACGCTGCCGCGGAAGCCTACGGGACGCCACGGCGCACGCTGTTGCTCAACGCCGCACCGCCGAAGGCCCGCACGGCACGGGCAGCGGCCGCTGCCGACCTGCAGTTCGCGGACGCGCCGACGCTGCTGCTGCTGTCCGCGTCCGGCCGCGCGGTGCGCGTGAACGGCGACGGCGAGACCCCGCTGACGCCGCCGACGCGACGCAGCAAGCACGATGCGGTGCTCGCACGCCTGCACACGACGACTCGGAGTGAGATCGGCGCGGTGACCTCCCACGGGCGTGTGCTGCGCTTCTCCCCCGTCGACCTGCCCTCGGTGCCGCCGGCGTCGGTACAGCTCGCCGCGGGTGTGGCGCTCAAGGACTACCTCGGCATCACCGACAAGGCCGAGCGCATCCTCGCACTCATCCGCTTCGACGACAACACTCCCCTGGCGCTCGGCACCCGCGACGGCGTCGTCAAGCGCGTCATCCCCTCCGCACTCCCCGTCCGTCCGGAGCTGGAGATCATCTCGCTGAAGACCAAGGACATGGTCGTCGGCGCCGTTCCAGCACCCGACGACGCGGAGCTCGTGTTCGTTTCCAGTGACACGCAGCTACTGCACTTCCCCGCCGAGAGCGTGCGGCCTCAGGGTGCCCCCGCGGGCGGTATGGCGGGCATCAAGCTCGGCGCGGGTGCATCCGTCATCTTCTTCGGCGCGGTGGCTCCCGGAGCTGCCGCACAGGTGGTCACCGTCTCCGGCTCTGACGCCATGCTCGCCGGCACCGACGCGGGGCGGGCGAAGGTGAGCGACTTCGCCGAGTTCCCGGGCAAGGGACGCGCCACGGGTGGCGTGCGTTCCCAGGCACTGTTGAAGGGCGAGGATCGCCTGACCCTGGCATGGGTGGGCGAAGACCCGCGGGCGATCGGCGCCGATGGTGCAGTGCGTCAGCTCCCCGCCGGGGGCGCCAAGCGCGACGGGTCCGGTGTGCCGTTGGAGTCCGCCATCGCCTGGGTCGGCACCGCGATCGCCTGACGCTGCTTCATCGCGCGCACATCGCTCGAATCCTCATCGAATGAGAGCAAGGTGCGCACAATGGACCGGGCTCAGATCCACGGGACCATGTTCGCCGGGACGGCGGGGTCGGCGGCGGGGCGTACGGCGGGCGCGATCGACAGCGTGATCCGTGGCGACTGTTGGTACTGGGCCACGACCACGAGGTACCGTCCCGGTGGGCGCCCGATGCGCGGCGTCGCCTCCGTCACGAGCCGTCGGCCCGAGAACCCCGCGGCACCGGTGAGCTCCTTGAACGTGGGAACGGCGAGAACGCCGTGGGAGGCCACGATCGTATGCGTGAACGTGCGGATCGGACGATCCGGACGGCTCTCCGCCGGTGCGAGAACGTCCAGCGCGGCGTCGGGGCCGAGGTGCATCACGATCCCGTGCTCGTGCTGCCGTTCGGCCGCATATCGCGTCAGCTGATCGGCGAGCGTCGGCGCCTCACTGACATAGGACGCGAAAGCGTGCGGATCGATGAGACAGAACCAGCCGTCACGGTCCAGCTGCAGGCGCGTCATCTCAGTCACGCCTCCACCGTATCGCCCGCCGATCTGGATTCATTGCGCGCGATTGGCTCCTCAACACGCCGAATTGGCGCCATTCGCGCGCGATGAACGCGGATCAGGCGTCGATGGATTCGCGAGACAGCCGATCGGACGAGTCGATGATGAACTCGCGGCGGGGGGCGACGTCATTGCCCATCAGCAGCTCGAACACCTGGTTCGCGGCGTCGGCATCGGCAAGCGTCACCCGTCGCAGCAGCCGGCCGCGCTTGTCCATCGTGGTGGTGGCCAGCTGATCCGCGTCCATCTCGCCGAGGCCCTTGTAGCGCTGCACCGGCTCCTGCCAGCGCTTGCCGGCCTTGGTGAGCTTGGCGAGCAGGCCATGGAGTTCCGCTTCGGAGTAGGTGTAGATCGTCTCGTTCGGCTTGGAGCCGGGGTTCATCACGATGACGCGGTGCAGTGGCGGCACGGCCGCGTACACCCGGCCCGCCTCCACCAGCGGGCGCATGTACCGGAAGAACAGGGTGAGCAGAAGCGTACGGATGTGCGCGCCGTCCACGTCGGCATCGCTCATCAGGATGATCTTCCCGTAGCGCGCCTGCGTGATATCGAACGTGCGCCCGGACCCGGCCCCGATGGACTGGATGATGGCAGCGCACTCCGCGTTGCCCAGCATGTCCGAGACGGAGGCCTTCTGCACGTTGAGGATCTTGCCGCGGATCGGCAGGAGCGCCTGGTGCTCGGAGTCACGGGCGAGCTTCGCCGTGCCGAGAGCCGAATCGCCCTCGACGATGAACATCTCGGACTGGGAGACATCGCTGGAGCGGCAGTCGACGAGCTTGACCGGGAGGGAGGACGACTCCAGGGCGTTCTTGCGCCGCTGGGTCTCCTTGTGTGCGCGCGCGGAGATGCGCGCCTTCATCTCGGAGACCACCTTGTCCAGCAGTTGCGAGGCCTGGTTCTTGTCGTCGCGCTTCGTGGACGAGAACCGCGCTCCGAGCTCCTTCGCGACCACGCGCGCCACGATCTGACGCACGGCGGGCGTCCCCAGGACTTCCTTGGTCTGTCCTTCGAACTGCGGCTCCGGAACGGTGACGGTGAGCACCGCCGTGAGGCCCGCCAGCACGTCGTCCTTCTCCGGCTTGTCGCTGCCGGACTTCAGGCGCCGCGCGTTGGCGGCGACCTGGGCGCGGATCACTTTGAGGAGCTCCTGCTCGAAGCCCTGCTGGTGCGTGCCGCCCTTGGGCGTGGCGATGATGTTCACGAACGATCGCGTCGTGGTGTCATAGCCCGTGCCCCAGCGCAGTGCGATGTCCACCGAGCACTCGCGCTCGACGTCCGTGGCCTGCATGGAGCCGTCCGGCTGAAGCACGGGGACGGTCTCGTGGAAGGTGCCCGACCCCTGCAGCCGCCAGGTGTCGGTGATGGGGGCATCGGAGGCGAGGAACTCGACGAATTCGGAGATGCCGCCCTCGTACCGGTGCAGCGACTCGTTGCCACCCTCGGCGCGCTTGTCGACGATGCGGATGCCCAGCCCCGGGACAAGGAAGGCGGTCTGTCGCGCACGCGTCTCCAGCTCGGCGAGCTGGAAGGCGGCGTCCTTCGTGAAGATCTGACGGTCCGCCCAGTACCGCACGCGCGTGCCGCTGACGCCCTTGCGCACCTTGCCCACCACACGCAGCTCGCTGCCGTCCGCGAACGGCGTGAACGGGGCGTCGGGGCGAGGCTCCCCCGCGTCGGCGAACGTGCCGGGCTCGCCGCGGCGGAACGACATCGCGTAGGTCTTGCCATCGCGGTCCACCTCGACGTCGAGTCGCTCAGACAGCGCGTTCACGACCGACGCACCCACGCCGTGCAGACCACCGGAGGCGGCATAGGAGCCGCCGCCGAACTTGCCGCCCGCGTGCAGCTTCGTGAAGACGACCTCAACGCCGGTGAGACCGGTGCGGGGTTCGACATCGACGGGGATGCCGCGACCGCGGTCCTGGACCTCGACGCTGCCGTCATCGCGCAGGATCACATCGATGTCGGCGCCGTTTCCGGCGACCGCTTCGTCGACCGCGTTGTCGATGATCTCCCAGAGGCAGTGCATGAGCCCCGGCGATCCGTTGGATCCGATGTACATGCCGGGGCGCTTGCGGACGGCTTCGAGGCCTTCCAGCACCTGGAGATGATGAGCGGAGTACTCGGCAGTCACGATCCCCATCGTAATTCGCACCGCCGACGCCGCCCGCCAGGCGCGCGGATCTGCGCCGCGCCCGCGTATTCCTGCGGAACGCCGCGTACGCGGTGAGCGAAACACGCGGCCGGACGGGCCCCGCAGACGCCGCACGTGGTTGACTGAAAGCAGTCTTCAGCCGCGCACCCGATCAAGGAGGCACCCGCGATGAACACCACGCTCACCCCCGCCGAGCCGACGGTCTACCGGCTCACCGCGATGGACCGCTGCGATTCGTGCGGCGCCCAGGCTTACATCGCCGCCGAGGTCAACGGCTCAGAGCTCCTCTTCTGCGCCCACCACGGGCGCAAGTACGAGGCCAAGCTCCGCGAGGTCGCCACGTCCTGGCACGATGAGACCGCGCGTCTCGCCGAGGCCAACTGACTCACGAAGAAGGGGGCTCCCGCTGCGGCGGGAGCCCCCTTCTCATATCCGGATGCTCATGCGCGGTAGGTGCGCGGAAGGTCCGATGCGAGCCGAAGGACGATCTCCTCGCCGATCGTGCCCAGACGCTCCGCGAGATCGGTGGCGGAATCCGCCGGCGCCGTACCGAACAGCGTGACCACCTGTCCCGCCTCCGCGTTGTCCCAGTGCGGGATGCGCAGCGTCTCGGCCGCGATCTCCGTCACGGGGAGCCGTCCCCCCGGGGTCGCCGCGGTCAGCACCCCGGCAGCTGTCGACATGAGCCCGGTGACGTAGCCTGCACCGATGATCGTGTCCTTGCGGCCGACCTTCTCAACCTCCGCCTGGAGCGATCCCACGATCGCCAGCCCCAGCTCGGCCTCCGACGGACCGTCGGCTGAGCGGATGCCGTAGTGGAAGGCACCGATGCGCACCATGTCATATCGGAACTCGGGGCGGGCGAAGGCGGCGGCGCTCGCCGCCAGGTGCAGCTTCTGCGGGGCGAGCCCGGCAGCACGCGCCTGAGCCACGGCAGCATCGAACACCGCCCGAGCGTCGTCGTCATCGGCATCCGAGGCTTCGCCGATGTGCGACCAGATGCCGACGACCCGTACCAGCCCGAGGGCCTCCAGCTGGGCCGCGCGATCCACGAACACGGGCCACTCCTCCGGCCGCACGCCGTTGCGGTGCAGCCCGGTGTCGATCTTCAGATGCACATCTGCGGTCACGGCCCGGGTCTGAGCGACAGCAGCCACATCCTCCAGGAGCGCGGCGGAGCCGACCCCGATGTCCAGACGCGCCCCCAGTGCGTCAGCCACATCGTCCCGTCCCGCCAGCATCCACGCGAACACGCGCGCGTCGGGCGCCAGGGCGCGAACGGCCACACCCGTGCACACGTCCAGAGCGCCGAACCACGTGACGCCCTCGGCGACGGCGCGGCTCACGACGCTGTCGAGACCGTGCCGGTAGGCGTCATCCTTCACCACGAGCATCGCCTCCGCCGGGGCAACGCGCTCCCGCACGGTGCGGATGTTGGCCGACAGCGCCGCCAGATCGACCACGAACTCTGCACTCACGCCACGACCTCCCGACGCGCCCGGTTGCCGATCGCCGGCAACAGCTCCTCCAGACCGAGCCCAGTGAGGGAGATCCACTCCGCCCAGGCCGGCTCTCCGCGGTCCGGGTCGCCGAGGAACACGACTTCGCCGCCCGGCGCGACATCGGACGCCCCGACGTCGACGACGCAGACGTCCATCGCCACGCGCCCCACGATCGGGCGGCGGTCACCGTTCACCGTGACCGCCAGGCGATTGCCGAGCGAGCGCACGATGCCCTGCGCATAGCCGCCGGTCACCAGCGCCACCCGGGTGTCCTCGGACGCCGTGAACGTGTAGCCGTAGGACACGCTCTCACCCGCGCGCAACACCTTCACACCCAGGACGTCGCCGCTCAGCGTGACCGCCGGCCGGGTCTGCGGGAGGGCTCCCGCGGCGACGGCCGCCGTCACCACAGCGAAGGTGGGCGGAACCTCACCCGCGAAGGCCGAGGGCCCTGCGTCATCCACGATGCCCGCCAGCGACTGTTCCCGAGCCACGGCGGTGATCAGCTCGGCGCCGAGTCCCCACCCGTCGTGGCGCGCGTCGGCGTACACCTCACGGGGATGACCGGAGAGGTTCGCGGCCACGGCGGAGCGGGACACGCGCAGGATGGGATGGGTGCGGCCGATGAGGTCGTGCGCGGAGGTCATCGCATACGGCCTTCCGTGCGTTCGGAGGGGGCGTTGTCGTGCATAGGAGCCTTTCGGATGCGCTTCGGGACCGGGCGCCGAATGGCGGATCTCCGGTCCATCTGCCGTGCGGACACCGCCGTCGATCCTAGTCGCCACCGCTCCGCAGCCCCTGTGGATCCTGCCCGGATGCTCAGGGGCGCGCGATACCCGCCGGTAAACTGAGGGCGAGAAATCAAAGGAGCACCATGGCCTCGTCTGCCTCATCCCTCCCGGTGCGCGTCAAGTACGCGGTCGATCGCGCGCTGCGCATCAACACCGGATCGCTGATCGCGCGCGCCAAGGAGACCGCCGCGCACCACCACCGTGCGGTCCCCGCCGTGGTGCTGGACATGCTGTGGTCCGCGGCTCGTCACGACGTCGGCTTCCAGGACTACGTCGACTACGACTTCGCGATCCTCAGCCGTGCCGAGCGCGCCACCTACATGACGCACCCGATCTCGAACCGCATGTCGCAGCTGCTCGACAAGCCGGAGGGGCGCGCAACGTTCCACGACAAGATCGCGTTCAACCGCGCGTTCGCACCGTACCTGGGCCGCGAGTGGCTCGTGCTGGGTGAGAACCCCGCGTCGGACGCGGACGCGCTCCAGGCGTTCGCCGAGCGCCACCCCACGTTCATCGCCAAGACCCCGCAGGGCTCCGCAGGTCTCGGGGTGCACCGCTACCAGGCCGCGGAGGTGTCCGATTGGAAGGCCTTCACTGCGGAGCTCGTCGGACGCGGTGAGCTGCTGATCGAGGAGGTCATCCTCCAGCACGAGGACATCGCAGCGTACTGCCCCGGAACCGTGAACACGACCCGCGTCACGGCGTACTTCGACGGCACCAAGACCCACATCCTCGCAGCGGCCCAGAAGTTCGGACGCGGCGCGGTCAGTGACCAGATGTCGTTCGGCGGCTTCTACACGATGCTCGACGACAACGGTCACGCCCGCAGCGCCGGCTACGACTCGCACGAGAACGTCCACGAACTCCACCCCGACACCCACAAACGCATCGCCGACTTCCAGCTGCCCATGTGGGATGAAGTCGTCGCGTACGTGGACCGCATCGCGCGCGTGATCCCGTCGATCCCCTACGTGGGCTGGGACATCGTGGTGACCCCGAACGGGCCTGTCGTCATCGAGGGCAACTGGGCGGCCGGCGTGTACGAGAACAAGCCGAGCGTGAGCGGCATCCGCACCGGACACCGCGAACGCTATCGCGCGGCCACAGGTATCTGAGGCACCGAGAAACGCAGAAGGGGCTCCGTCACGAGTGACGGAGCCCCTTCTGCGTTCTCAGGCCTTGCGGATCACGCCGAGCGGCGTGGACTGGTGTCCCTGGCCCAGCGGATTGTCCTTGAGGATGCGCACGAGGCGCTGCTCCCCCGCCTTCGACAGCGTGGAGCCCAGGATGTTGCCACCCAGGTCGTTGATGTCGACCACGGCCACATCGGCCGGAGTCTTCAGCAGCGCCTTGAGGTGCGCCGCAACCTCGGCCGGACGCTCCGGTCCGAGGACCACGGCCTTGTTGTAGGGCGGGATGGTGCCACTGGTGGGCCCATCGATCGCTCGTGCCTTGTCTCCCGCGATGCGGTAGAAGTCGCCCTTGCGCCCGAACGCCTTGGTCACTGCGGCGACGGCCGCAGCGAACAGGATCTTCGGGGTGCCGCACTCGCGCAGCGCCATCTCCATGGTCTCGGGCATGCCGAGACCGATGCCGTACGGGGTGCGGGTGACGTACTTGGAAAGGAAGTGCGCCAGCTTTCGCGGCGTGATGTCTTCCACCAGGTAGGAGCGCCCCTGCGTGATCGCGACGATCTTCTCGGTCACGAACAGCGTGTCGCCGGGCACCAGGGTGCCCTCGGTGACGTACTGCTGGATGAATGCATCCAGGTCGTCTCCCGGCATGACGACATGCGTCTTGATCGGAAGCCGCTGGAACTGCTCGCCGTCGACCTCGATGAGGAGGTTCTTGCCTTCGTTCGCCTCTGCCATGCTCTTTCCCATCACTCCAGGTAGTCCCGGAGCGACTGTGAGCGGCTCGGGTGGCGAAGCTTCGCCATCGTCTTCGATTCGATCTGACGGATGCGCTCGCGCGTGACACCGAACGTGTCGCCGATCTGGTCCAGGGTCTTGGGCTGACCGTCGCCCAGGCCGAAGCGCATGCGGATCACGCCCGCCTCGCGTTCGCTCAGCGAGTCCAGCAGGCTCTCCAGCTGGCGCTGCAGCATGGTGAAGCCCACCGCGTCCGCGGGGACCACCGCGTCGGTGTCCTCGATGAGGTCACCGAACTCGCTGTCGCCGTCCTCGCCGAGGGGCGTGTGCAGCGAGATCGGCTCGCGGCCGTACTTCTGCACCTCGATGACCTTCTCGGGGGTCATGTCGAGCTCACGCGACAGCTCCTCGGGCGTGGGTTCGCGACCCAGGTCCTGGAGCATCTGGCGCTGCACGCGGGCGAGCTTGTTGATGACCTCGACCATGTGCACCGGAATGCGGATGGTGCGAGCCTGGTCGGCCATGGCGCGGGTGATGGCCTGGCGGATCCACCACGTGGCGTAGGTGGAGAACTTGAAGCCCTTGGTGTAGTCGAACTTCTCCACGGCGCGGATGAGGCCGAGGTTGCCCTCCTGGATCAGGTCCAGGAACTGCATGCCACGACCGGTGTAGCGCTTGGCGAGCGAGACCACGAGTCGGAGGTTGGCGCCGAGCAGGTGGCTCTTGGCACGCTGACCGTCGCGGGCGACCCACTGCAGGTCCAGGCCCAGCTGGCTGGACTTCTCCGCCGCGGACATCTTGGACAGCTTCTCCTCGGCGAACAGGCCCGCCTCGATGCGCATGGCCAGCTCGACCTCCTGCTCCGCGTTCAGGAGCGGGACCTTACCGATCTGCTTCAGGTAGTCCTTGACAGGGTCGGCGGTGGCGCCGGAGATCTGAGTGGAGTAGACGGGGACATCGTCCTCGTCGGAGGAGGAGATGACGATGGCGCCCGTGGGCAGCGGCTCGGTGGCGACGGGCTTGGTCGCCCCCTCCTCGTCGTCCTTCTCCTCGGTGGTGTCATCCGACTTGTCGTCGACGATCTCCGCCTCGACGTCGACGTCTTCCGCATCGTCCTCGTCGGGCTCGTCCTCTTCGGACTTCTTCTTGCGTCCGCCGGCCGCCTTCGCGGTGGTCGCGCGAGGCTTCTTGGCCGCAGGCGTCGCGGCGGCCTTTCCGGTCGTCTTCGCAGCCGCCCCGCGCTTGGCGGCGGGCTTGGCTGCGGCCGCCGTGGCGGTCTCGTCCGTCTCGGTGTCCTTCGCTGCGGTCCGCGTGGTCTTGGTCGTGGCAGGGGTCACGGTTCACCTTTCACCGGCGTGCTCCGGATGTTTCACACACACGTAAGACCCTTGTCAAGTCCCTGAGCCTTTCAGCTCGTGGGGTCGACAACGGGTCGGTCCCCTATTGTCTCACACGTCGGCGCGGGGAAACACCAATCGACGCGTTCAGGAAAACGCGTTCGCGGCCCCCGGTATTCCCGGGGATCGTGGCATGCTGCGGCGTGTCGGGGCTCAGCCCAGACCGGAAGCACCCTTGTCCTCGTCACCGGGCCGGTTGGCGAGGAATCGCTCCAGTTCGGCCGCCAGTTCGTCGGCGCTCGGAAGAGGAGCACCGTCCAGGAGCGTCTCGCTGGTGTACTCCCCCCGCTCCATCTCGTGGAACTGACCCGCTCGATACGCGTCGTAGCGCACCTCGAGAGCGGCGATCATGCGCTGCAGCTCCTCGTTGTCGGCGATCTGCTCCTCCACCTTGCCCAGGAAGTCGCGGTTCGCCTCCACGATCGGATCGGTCGCGAACACCAGTCCGGTGGCGGCCGTCATCTTCTCCAGTGCGACCAGCATCGCACCGGGGTACTCGGTGTCGGCCAGATAGTGCGGAACGAGGAGGACGAGCCCGGCGATCGAGGTGCCGTTCTCTGCGAGGCGGTACTCGAGCAGGTGTCCCGCTGTGGCGGGAACCTGCGTCTCGGGCTGCCAGACCGACAGCGCGGCAATGAGATCCTCCCGGTTCCCCGAGACCGTGACACCGATGGGCCGCGTGTGCGGAACCGGCATGCCGATCGCGTGCACCCACGTGACACCGGACACCCTGTGCTCGGCGGCGAGGTCCAGCACCACGTCGGCGAACGCCTCCCAGGCGAAATCCGGCTCGTAACCGGACAGCAGCAGGAACTGCTGGCCCAGCACGTCGTGGGCGAGCGAGAGCTCCAGCCGCGGCGGACGGTAGTCGGTGAGGTGATCGCGCACGAAGGTGACGATCGGTCGACGCGCCCGGTAATCCAGCAGCACATCGTTGGAGAAGCGCCCGAGCACGTCTGCGGTGCCATCCTCACGGAAGCGGTTGATCAGGCCCGCCACGGCGCCGCCCGCATCCGTGAAGCCGGTCATCAGAACGACCAGCGGAAGGCCGGCCGGAACGGCACGCGGAGGAAGAACGCGTTCGAAGATCTCGGAGGGCTGGGGCATCCTTCCATGCTACGAGGACCACGGCCACCGAGGGCCGGTGCCCCGACCGCTGTCAGCGAACACACCGACGCGACGAGACCGTGCTCTCCCTAGGATGGGGGCATGTCGGTTCCCGAGATTCAGCTGTCCTCGTCCCTGTCATTCGAACCGGAGGCCGAGGCGACTCTCGTCCTCGTCCCGGCGCTGCCGGCCCCCGATGCCCTCGCCGCCTGGCCCGGACTCGCCGATGCCCTCACGGCGATCGGCTTCTCGGGATCGTTCGCAGCTTTCACGCGTGTGCCGCTGCTGTCGCTCACCGACAAGCCCCTCGCCGTGGTCGGACTCGGCGATCGCACGGACGCTGCAGGCGTGCGTGATGCAGTCGGCGCGGGAGTGCGCTCCCTGACCGGCTTCTCCTCCGTGCACGTCCACCTGGACGCCGCGCCCGCAGGCACCGCCACCGCCGCCGCCGAGGGCGCACTGCTGGGCGCCTACACGTTCGACTCCTTCAAGACGTCGGGTCGCACGGAGCGTGCCACCAGCATCACCGTTCACACGACGGAGCAGGTGGACACCGCAGCAGCGGTGAGCATCGCGGAGGCCGTCGCCCTGGTGAAGGACCTCACCACCACCCCCGCGGAGTGGCAGAGCCCTCAGCAGCTGACCGAGTCGGCCCTCGCCGCCGTCGACGGGCTGCCGGTCGAGGTGACCGTCTGGGACGAGGAGCGCCTGGCCGCAGAAGGATTCGGTGGCATCCTCGGTGTGGGTCAGGGCTCCGACCGCCCGCCCCGCCTCGTGCGGCTCAGCTACTCGCCGGCGGACGCCACGCGTCACGTCGCCCTCGTCGGCAAGGGCATCACCTTCGACACCGGCGGACTCTCGCTGAAGCCCGCGTCGTCGATGGTGGGCATGAAGGACGACATGTGCGGTGCGGCCACGGTGCTCGCCGTGGTCCGCGCTGCCGCGCAGCAGCGGCTGTCCACCCGTGTCACCGCCTGGATGTGCATCGCAGACAACATGCCGTCCGGCCGCGCCATCCGCCCCGGTGACGTGCTGCGCATGTACGGCGGCCAGACGGTGGAGGTGCTCAACACGGATGCAGAGGGACGCCTCGTCCTGGGCGACGGCCTGGTGGCCGCCAGCGAGGAGCACCCGGACCTGATCATCGATGTCGCGACGCTGACCGGAGCGATCATGGTGGCGCTCGGCAACCGCCACACCGGTGTGTTCGGCGATGACGAGGCCGTGGAGGCGTTCCTCGATGCCGCTGCCGCCGCGGGCGAAGACGCCTGGCCGATGCCGCTCCCGGACTTCATGGAGAGCGACCTCGACTCCCCGATCGCCGACATGCGAAACGCCAACATGGGCAGCCGCAACGGAGGAGCGCTCTTTGCCGGGCTGTTCCTGCGCCGCTTCGTGGGTCCGGTGTCCGACGAAGAGGACGCGCCTCGCATCCCGTGGGTACACCTGGACATCGCTGCATCGTCCCTGAATGACTCCGCCCCGTTCGGCTACACCGACAAGGGCGTCACCGGAGCGACCGTCCGGTCGATCCTCGAGCTGATCTCGCGCTAGCCACAAGCCGCGCGAGTGCGAACTGGAGATCCCATGACAACCCACACCTTCGACGTCGTCGTCCTCGGCGCCGGCAGCGGCGGATACGCCGCCGCTCTGCGCCTCGCCGAGCTCGGCAAGACCGTCGCCCTCATCGAGCGCGACAAGGTCGGCGGCACCTGTCTGCACCGCGGCTGCATCCCGACCAAGGCCCTGCTGCACGCTGCGGAAGTGGCCGATACGGTACGTGAAGCGGCCCAGTACGGTGTCACGGCGCAGCTGGACGCGATCGACCCCGCGGGGGTAGCGGCCTATCGCCGCGGGATCGTGGCCAAGAAGCACAAGGGGCTGGAAGGGCTGCTGTCAGCCCGCAAGATCACCACTGTGAGCGGCTCTGGCCGACTGGAAGGCGAGCGCACGGTGCGCGTGGGCGATGACCTGTACACCGGCACCGAGCTGATCCTGGCCACCGGCTCCTACAGCCGGACCCTCCCGGGCATCGAGATCGGCGGGCGTGTGCTCACGAGTGAGCAGGCACTGGAGCTCGAGGTGATCCCGGAGCGGGTGCTCGTGCTGGGCGGCGGGGTGATCGGTGTCGAGTTCGCCAGCGTCTGGCGTTCCTTCGGTTCCGATGTGACGATCATCGAAGCGCTCGACCACCTGGTTCCCAACGAGGACCTGGCCGTGAGCAAGGGCCTGGAGCGTGCGTTCCGCAAGCGAGGCATCGCCCAGAAGCTGGGGGTGCGCTTCCAGTCCGTACAGCAGTCCGACGAGGGCGTCACGGTCACCCTCGAGGACGGGACGACGCTGGACGGCGACTATCTGCTCGTCGCCGTGGGCCGCGGCCCCGCGACCGCGGACCTCGGCATCGAGGAGGCCGGGATCACGCTGGATCGCGGATTCGTGATCGTCGACGAGCGTCTGCACACCAACGTGCCCGGCGTGTGGGCAGTGGGCGACATCACCCCGGGCCTGCAGCTGGCACACCGTGGATTCCAGCAGGGCATCGCGGTCGCGGAGCGCATCGCCGGACTCGATCCCGTCGCCGTGCCTGACTCGCAGGTGCCGAAGGTCACGTACTCGCACCCCGAGGTGGCCTCCGTCGGCCTCACGGAGGCGCAGGCGGCCGACAAGCTCGGAGCCGATCGCATCCGCGCCTATGAGTTCAACCTCGCCGGCAACGCGAAGAGCGAGATCATCGGGACGGGTGGATTCGTGAAGGTCATCCGCGAGGTCGATGGCCCGGTGATCGGCGTCCATCTGCTCGGCGACCGCGTCGGCGAGCTCATCACCGAAGGACAGCTCGCCGTGGCGTGGGAGGCGTTCCCCGAGGATCTCGCACCGCTGCTGCACGCGCACCCGACCCAGAGCGAAGCCCTGGGAGAGGCGTTCCTCGCGCTGTCCGGAAAACCGCTCCACGCGCTGTGAATGGTCGCCGACTGCACCAGGGCATCACTAAGCTGGGTATAGACGTTCTGCATTTTTTGAAGGAGAAATCGACATGAGCACATCCGTCGTCCTCCCCGCTCTCGGTGAGAGCGTGACTGAGGGTACGGTCACCCGCTGGCTCAAGAAGGTGGGCGACACCGTCCAGGCGGATGAGGGTCTTCTGGAGATCTCGACCGACAAGGTCGACACCGAGATCCCGTCGCCCGTCAGCGGCGTGATCGAGGAGATCCTGGTTCAGGAAGACGAGACCGTCGAGGTCGGCGCCGTCCTGGCGAAGATCGGCGATGGCAGTGCCGCACCGGCCGCTGCCCCCGCACCCGCCGCCGAGGAGCCCGCCGCAACGCCGGCTCCCGCAGCGGAGGCACCCGCCCCCGCGGCGGAGGCACCGGCTTCCGCAGCGGAGGCTCCGGCGGCTGCCCCCGCCGGTGACGCCACGCCCGTGAAGCTGCCCGAACTGGGCGAGAGCGTCACGGAGGGCACCGTCACCCGCTGGCTGAAGCAGGTCGGCGACGATGTGGCCGTGGACGAGCCGCTGCTGGAGATCTCAACCGACAAGGTCGACACCGAGATCCCGTCGCCGGTCGCCGGCACGCTGCAGCAGATCCTCGTGAACGAGGACGAGACCGTCGAGGTGGGCGCAGTGCTCGCCCTCGTCGGCAGCGGCGCACCCGCTGCTCCGGCTCCTGCCGCCGAGGCTCCCGCTGCTCCGGCACCCGCCGCTGCTCCGGCACCCGCCGCTGCTCCGGCGCCCGCCGCCGCACCCGCGCCTTCTGCTGCTCCGGCGCCCGCCGCCGCACCCGCGCCTGCTGCTGCTCCGGCACCCGCGGCGCCGGCTTCGTCGGGTGATGAGAAGGTGTACGTCACTCCCCTCGTGCGCCGCCTCGCTGCGCAGCAGGGTGTCGACCTCGCGTCGGTCACCGGCACGGGCGTGGGCGGACGCATCCGCAAGGAAGACGTGCTCGCCGCAGCGGCTGCTCCGGCCGCCCCGGCTGCAGCCCCGGCTGCTGCCGCTCCCGCCGCCGTCAAGCTGGAGGCGTCGCCGCTGCGTGGCACGACCGCTCCGATGAGCCGCCTGCGCAAGGTGCTCGCCGAGCGCGCCGTGGCATCGATGCAGCAGACCGCCCAGCTGACCACGGTGGTCGAGGTCGACGTCACCAAGCTTGCGAACTACCGCGACCAGGTGAAGGGCGACTTCGTCGCCAAGACGGGCGACAAGCTGTCGTTCCTGCCGTTCTTCGCTCTGGCTGCGGCCGAGGCGCTGAAGGCGTTCCCGATCATCAACTCGACGGTGAACGAGAACAACGAGATCGTGTACCCGGCTACGGAGAACCTCTCCATCGCCGTCGACACCGAGCGTGGTCTGCTCACCCCGGTGCTGCGTGACGCGGGGGACAAGAACATCGCCCAGATCGCGCACGAGATCGCCGATCTGGCGGGTCGTACCCGTGAGAACAAGCTGAAGCCGGACGAGCTGTCGGGTGGCACGTTCACGCTGACCAACACCGGTTCGCGTGGTGCGCTGTTCGACACCCCCGTGGTGTTCCTGCCGCAGTCTGCGATCCTCGGCACCGGCGTCGTGGTCAAGCGCCCCGGCGTGGTCACGGTGGACGGGAAGGACGCGTTCTCGGTCCGCTCGTACGTCTACCTCGCGCTGTCGTACGACCACCGCACCATCGATGGCGCCGACGCGGCGCGCTTCCTGGGCGCGGTGAAGGCCCGCCTCGAAGAGGCGAACTTCGCGGCCGACCTCGGCATCTGAGCAACGAGAAGGGCCCCGTGGCGATCCGCCACGGGGCCCTTCTCGTTGTTCGCGAGGAAGCGCATTCATCGCGGCCAACGCAGAAGGCCGGCCCGTTCTGTGCAGAACGGGCCGGCCTTCCGTCGTCTCAGCGGGCGTATCCGACCGTGAGGTCACCGGCGGCGACGCTCAGCTGCAGCGAGTTGGGTGACGAGTCGGACGTGTCCACATCCACCGTCAGATCTCCGAACGCACCGTCCCGCTCCACGTCGTAGGTTCCGCGAGGAATGCGCACCTCGGCACTGCCCGCGGTGACACTCACGCTCGTCTCACCGGGGACGGTCCCCGTGACGTCCGCGACGAGGCGCCCGGCGCTGATCGACAAGTCCAGCGCGTCCGCATCGTTGACCGCCACCTTCGCGCTTCCCGCATTGACGGTCGTCGACAGGTCCCGCGAGGAGCCATCGTACGTGAGCTCGCCGGCGTTGACCGTGAGATCGAGCTCACCGAACCCGCCCGTGACAGTGGCCCGGCCGGCGTTCAGGGTCACGGACGCGTCCACCTGGCTCTCCAGCGATCGGGGCAGCACGATGTCTGCGTGAACGTCGCCGTCGTTGCGGAAGCCGAACCAGCGCCAGCCACGCCACCCGTCGTCCTGCGCGATCACGAGCTCACCGTCACGCACGTGCATCCGCCATCCGTCAGCGGCGCGTGAGCCGTTGGAGGAGACGTCCAGCGTGGCTTCGCGAACATCGTCGAAGCGCACGCTCACCGTCCCCGCATTCATCTCGATGTCCACCTCTTCGACGCCATCGACCGCGCTGCTGGTGGAGTACGCGCCGGGGCCCGCCGGGGAGGCGACGGCCGCCACCGCGCTGGTGCCGATGGCGCCGGCGACGATGACAGCGCCCACCACGCCGATGCCGATCGCGACACCACGGCCGCGATGTGGGCCGGCGGGCGCCGGTGCTGTCTGTGCGCCCGGAGCGGGCGGTGTGGGGTTGGCCGGGAAATCAGTCATGGTGTTACTCCTCAGGAGGTGGCGTCGAGATGGGCGAGCACGGCGAGGACCCGGCGGTTGCCCGCGGCGTCCTGGTCGAGGTCGAGTTTGGTGAAGACCGCCGAGATGTGCTTCTCGACGGAACCCTCCGAGATGTGAAGGGCACGAGCGATGGCTTGATTGCTGCGTCCCTGGGCCATGAGGGCCAGAGTCTCACGCTCTCGGTCAGTCAGCCGGTCGAATCTGCTGTCCTGACGGCGGCGGGTGAGCAGCTGGGAGACGACCTCTGGGTCGAGAACGGTCCCGCCCGCGGCGACCGTCGCCGCGGACTCGAGGAAGTCCGCGACATCGGTGACCCGATCCTTCAGCAGGTACCCCAGCCCTCCGGTGCTGGAAGCGATCAGATCCGTCGCGTAGCGCTCCTCGACGTACTGGCTGAGCACCAGGATCGGCAGCCGCGGATCGCGTGCCCGCAGGCTGATGGCCGCGCGGATGCCCTCGTCGGTGAACGTGGGCGGCAGCCGGACGTCGAGGATCACCAGATCCGGGGCACCATCGACCACAGCGTCATCGAGGCCGTGCGTGTCGGCCAGCGCCGCCACCACGGTGTGCTGGGAGTCTTCGAGGATGCGGATCAGGCCGTCGCGGATGAGGCCCGAGTCCTCGCAGATCAGAATGCGCATGGCTGCTCTCCGGTTGAGGGTATGCGGATGGAGGGGATCATGCCTGGCACGGCAGGCTCACATCTATGGTGGTGGGCCCTCCGACGGGGCTGCTCAGGGTGAGCACTCCCCCGGCCGCGGCGATCCGGCCGCTGATGCCGTCGATGCCACCGCCAGGCACACGACGCGCGCCACCGCGACCGTCATCCTCGATGCGCGCCCAGAGCATCCCGCCCGGCCGCTCCAGCACCGTGACCCGGCACTGGGTGGCACCGGAGTGCTTGGCGATGTTCGTGATGCTCTCGGCCACCGCGAAGTACATCGCGGACTCGACCTGGGCGGAGTAGCGGTGTGGTGCGCGAACGTCCAGCGTGACCGGGATCGGGCTGCGCGCCGCCAGCGCAGACAACGCGGCATCCAATCCACGATCCTCCAGCACCGCCGGGTGAAAGCCCCGTGCCAGCTGTCGCAGCTCGGTCATCGCGGCCTTCGTTGACGTGTGCGCCTCATCGATCAGATCGATCGCGGCCTGCGGGTCCGACTCGACCTTGGTGCGAGCGAGGCCCAGGGTCATGCCGATGGACACCAGCCGCGGCTGGACACCGTCATGCAGATCCCGCTCGATGCGGGTGCGCTCGATGCTCGCTGCGCTGACCGCGTCGTCACGGCGCCGTGTCTCCGTGGCGACGGTGCGCTCGAGCTCATGGATACGCGACGGTGCCAGCATGGCAGTGGAGATCCCGCGATGAGCGCGCGTCAGACCCCACACCCCGGCCAGGCAGACCAGGATCGCACCGATGCCGATGAGCGCGGCGGCCCAGGTCGGTGGGAAGAGCGTGCTGTTCGGCAGCATGAGGGGATCAGCGGCAAAGGACCCACGGATGGCGTACACGAGGTAGGAGGCCACACCGCCGAGGAGCCAGAGGGCTACTCCGCCGAGGAAGGTGATGATCAGGAAGTGCAGGAGACCGAGCCAGTTGCGGCCGTCCGTGACCTGGAGCCACAACGTGTGGGGCACCCGCAGCCAGTCGGTCCGCGGCGAACGGCGCAGAGCCCGCGGCGGCAGGTCGAAGCCGTACAGCCCGCTGACGCGCAGTTCCTCGAAGCGCGCCACCCCGGGAAGGCACACCGCGAACAGCGCGAGGAACAACAGCCCGATACCCAGGACCAGCAGGAATCCGATGCCGAAGCCGACGAACACGCCCAGCAGAGCGAGCACGAAGGGTCCGATCAAGCCCAGGGTGGCCAGGTGGCCCGCGGCCAGCGCGTCTTGCGCGAGTCGTTTCTTCATACCTCCACGCTAGGCGGCACGCCGTCCCCGTACAGCCCGGGAACCCGGAACACTTGCGGGGGTTATCCCCCACGGGTCACCCGCCGCCGTAACCGTGCCGGGCGGACAGTCTCGCCGCGGGAGCGGCGGAGGCGGTCACCCCGTCACGGTCGTCGCTTCCCTGACCCGCCATGCCCCATCCACCCGCTCGATGCTGATCAGGCTCGCCACCGCGTCATCCGCAACCACGCGCAGCACGGCGACGCCGCCGAAGTCCTCGAGGAGCTGGATCTCGCCACCCGCCGGCACCCGGGCCATATCGACGCCTTCGGCAAGGAGCGGACCACAGCTCTGCTGCGGGCGGCACTCTGCGACAGCAGCGAGGAGTGCCGCCGCGGTGGCGACCACTTCCGCATCCCGGGACGATGTCGAGCCAGCACCATCTTCCGCGGGCAGCGAGGGCGCCGGCTCGGGGGCCGTCGGCACAATCGCTGTCGGCTCGGCTTCGGATGCCGAAGCGCCGTCTGTCGGGCGGCCCTCGCCGCCGGGCGTGCCCTCTGCGCCCTCGATCACGGTCGCTGACGTCACCTGCGGCTCCGCCGGCGATGCGTCCGGAGCAGTGCTGCCTGGCCCCGCAGAGGGCGGAGCCGAGGCCGCTGCAGCCGCGTTCTCACCGCTGTCGCCATCTGGCTGCGGCCATAGCAGACCGACCGCGAGGATCGTGGCGGCCAGTGACGCCCCGACCAGCAGGGGCGTGCGACGGGAGCGCTGGTGAGGCTCTCTTCGTCGATCCCCGCGGTGAAGCAACCGCGTCCCCGCCGCCCGCGCCCCGTCCCACCAGCGCGCCGCCGGGCCTGAGCGAGACTGCTGTCCCTCGCCGGCACCGATGAATCGCGGCGCGGTGACCTCACCGTCGCTTTCCCCCTGCGGCCTCAGCTCCCGCGCGCCGAGAGGGCGCAGTGTCAGGGGATCCGCGATACGGACGAGCAGAGGCCGGGGCGCACACGCCTCGAACATGCTCTCCTCGAGCCGGACAAGAACGGCGACCGGCGAACGCACCCGAATGGAATCCGCTGCCTCGGTGGCCAGTCGGGCGACGACGCGATCCGCACAGGTGCTCGCGAGTACGCCCAGCAGCTCCGCCGTCTCCTCTCGCGCCGCCGCGCCTTCTCCGACCGCGAACAGCGGCTTGCCCTGGTCCGTGAGCCACCATCGGCCGTGCGGCACCGCAATGGGGTCGTCACCGAATCGCGCGGGCAGAGCGGCCTCGGCGCATCCGCGCATGAGACTCACCGCCAGAGTGACCCCCTCTCCCCCGGACAACGGCTCATCCGCCCGGGCGCGAAGATACGATCCGACGGTCACCACGCACCACGGCAGCACCGCATCGTGACCGTCCGCACGCCGGGCCACATCGCGGGGTGCAAGCAGATGTGCCGCCGGCGCGTCTCGCCACCATTGCGTGGGCACGGTGTCCACGTCTGTGAGAAGCACCGTATTCTCGCCTTGCGCGGCGAGGACGCCCGCGATCGGGACGTCCGGTGGCGCAATGCGGCGGATCGGCCGGTAAGTACTGTCCAGTGGGTTCTGCATCATCGCCCCACTGTGCGCGTCGGCGCTCCCGGGCTCCTGCGCCGTGCTGCGCGTCGTGCACGAACGCGACCGGGCATACGGGTGGGGAGGAACGGGTGCCGTCGCCCGGTATTCTGGGAGCATGGCCGCACGCAGCACAGCCCCTGAGAAACGTCAGGGCTTCTTCTCCCAGATCAAGACGCTCTTCACCTTCACCAAGGACGTCTTCCCCTGGCTGCCGTGGGTTCTCATCGGCATCCTGGTCCTCGGTGCCGCGCTCGGCGTCGTGGTGGGCTTCCTGATCCCGCCGGCAGAAATCTGGAGCATCATCCTCTGGGGCATCACCGGCCTCATGCTCGGTGTGCTCGGCGCAATGATCACCCTCACCCGTTTCGCCACGCAGGCGATGTACCGCAAGCTCGAGGGCGTCCCTGGCGCCACCGGGCACGTGCTCAGCACGGGCCTCGGCCGCTCATGGACGGCCAGCGATGAGCCGGTGCAGGTCAACGCCAAGACGCAGGAGGCTGTCTACCGCACCGTCGGTAAGGGTGGCATCGTGCTCGTGGGCGAGGGCAGCCGTTCACGCCTCACGCGACTCATCAACGAGGAGCGCAAGAAGGCGGACCGCGTTGCGCACAACGTTCCCGTTCACGTGCTCTACGTCGGTCACGACGAGGAGGGCCTCGCGCTCAAGGATCTCGCGAAGGCGATCAAGGCCCTGCCCAAGTCCACCGACAAGGCCACGCGCGTGGCGGTCATCCAGCGGCTGGCGTCCATGCAGACGGGTCTGGCCTCGATGCCGATCCCGAAGGGCATCGATCCCACCAAGGTGCGCGCACCCCGACCGCGCTGAGGTTCCAGGCATACGACGAGGCCCGCACCATGTGGTGCGGGCCTCGTCGTATGCCTGGAACCTCAGCGGGTGCAGATGAGGATCGTTCCGGCTGCCTTGTCGTGCAGACCGCGTTGATCGGCATCCCAGATGACCGCGGGGATAACCAGGACGAGCAGGACCGTGCGGATAATCGGGCGCCAGAGGCCCGTCCAGGCGCCGTCAGCGCGGATCAGGCGCATGCCCATGACCCGGTGTCCCGGACTGCCGCCGAGCGTGGGGATAAAGAGAATCTGGACGACAGCGAAGATCGCCATGACGATCGACGGGTTGAAGTCGAGGAACGGGATCGGCTCGACGCCGGCCCCTCTGTCCAGCGGAGGAAAGAACGCGATCGTGATCATGACCGCACACAGGTAGTCGATCAGCAGCGCCACGAGCCGGCGCCCGGCACGAGCGATGCTGCCCGGTCCCTGCTGCGGCATTCCGAGGCGTTCGCCGGGGTAGGTCTGGGGAGAAGCGCTCACTTCACCAGTCTATGAAGCGCTCTGTAACAAGCCGGAAACATCCGGGATACGCGTGAGCAATCCCGTGCCGCTAACTTCATCCTCAGCTCCCCTCTCAGGGCCGCTCGAAAAAACGAATCTGGAGTGCGCATGTTCCGCGAACCATCCGAGGTACTGGCTTACATCAAGGAGAACGACGTCAAGTTCCTTGACATCCGTTTCACCGATCTCCCCGGCGTGCAGCAGCACTTCAACATTCCCGCTGCCACCGTGGACGAGGACTTCTTCGCCAACGGCCAGCTCTTCGATGGCTCCTCGATCCGGGGGTTCGCATCGATCCACGAGTCGGACATGCAGCTGATCCCCGATGTGACGACGGCGTACATCGACCCGTTCCGCGAGGCGAGCACACTGGTCATGGTGTTCGACATCTACAACCCGCGCACCGGCGAGATCTACAGCAAGGACCCGCGTCAGGTGGCGAAGAAGGCGGAGAAGTACCTCTCCTCCACCGGGATCGCCGACACGGCGTACTTCGCTCCCGAGGCGGAGTTCTACATCTTCGACGACGTGCGCTACTCGATCACCGCCGGTGAGAGCTTTTACAAGGTGGACTCCGAAGAAGCCGCGTGGAACAGCGGACGCAAGGAAGAGGGCGGAAACCTCGGCAACAAGACCCCCTTCAAGGGCGGCTATTTCCCGGTGGCTCCCGTCGACAAGACGGCCGACCTCCGCGACGACATGACGCTGCGTCTCATCGACGCCGGGTTCGAGCTGGAGCGCTCGCACCACGAGGTGGGCACCGCCGGACAGCAGGAGATCAACTACCGCTTCGACACGATGGTGTCCGCGGCCGACGACATCCTGAAGTTCAAGTACATCGTGAAGAACACCGCCGAGGAGTGGGGCAAGACGGTCACGTTCATGCCGAAGCCGCTGTTCGGCGACAACGGCTCGGGTATGCACACCCACCAGTCCCTCTGGCTCGACGGCAAGCCCCTCTTCTTCGACGAGAAGGGCTACGGCCAGCTCAGCGACATCGCCCGCTGGTACATCGGCGGACTGCTCAAGCACGCCAACGCCGTCCTCGCCTTCACCAACCCGTCGCTGAACTCCTACCACCGCCTGGTGAAGGGCTTCGAGGCTCCGGTCAACCTGGCGTACTCCGCCGGCAACCGCTCCGCCGCCATCCGCATCCCGCTCACGGGCTCGAACCCGAAGGCCAAGCGCATCGAGTTCCGCGTCCCGGACGCGTCGGGTAACCCCTACCTCGCCTTCGCGGCCCAGCTCATGGCCGGAATCGACGGCATCAAGAACCGCATCGAGCCGCTCGAGCCGATCGACAAGGACCTGTACGAGCTTCCGCCCGAGGAGGCCGCGAACATCCCGCAGGTGCCGAACTCGCTGCTGGACTCGCTGGAGGCCCTCCGCGAGGACCACGACTTCCTGCTGGAGGGCGGCGTGTTCACGCAGGAGCTGATCGACACCTGGATCAACTACAAGATCGAGAACGAGATCAAGCCGATCGCCGCTCGCCCGCACCCCTACGAGTTCGAGCTCTACTACGGCGTCTGATCGCCAGCACGCACTCATCGGGTCCGCCCGACGAGCCCTGATGAACCCGCCTCGGCATCGCGCCGAGGCGGGTTCTCGTCTATCCCGTCAACCGACGGCTGTCGCTCGCGACGCCACGGCTGTGCACGCTCCGGGGACCGCACCGAGGGGGCTCGACGTCCCGGCTGACCGGCCGCTCACCCGCCGTACCGACGGAGCGATTGCGCTCGCGCGCCCTCGAGTGGGAGGCTTGCTCACAGCCGGTCGAGGCGCGGGTGGAAAAGACTCCCGATCAGGGATATCCGCCCGTTGCACCTCATAGGATGAAGGAGTCCGAAACCTGATCCGGGGGGATCATAGGGGGGTGCCGCTTCGGGGGAAGTGCACCAGGGTGTATCGGAACACCTGACGGACGATGGCGTGTGCGCCGAGCCCTCCACCTCTTCTCAGGCGCACACGCCCTCTCCTCGGCGCCGAGACGCCCCCGTGCCCGGCGCTGGCATCCCTTTCCCGCGAGGCTCCCCGTCGAGCAACGTGCCCTGACGTTTCGTTCGAGCAACCTGGTTCCTCGTTCGAGCAAGGTGCGCTGACACTCCTTCGAACCAGTCGCGCTGCACCTCCAGCGGACACGTTGTGCGACCTCTCCGACGGACGCTTCGCCGTCGTATCCTGCTGCGGACGTTCCGCCCTCGCATCCCCTGCGGACGTTCCGCCCTCGCATCCCCTGCGGGCGCTTCGCCCTCACATCCCCTGCGGGCGCTTCGCCCTCACATCCCCTGCGGGCGCTTCGCCCTCGCATCCCCTGCGGACATTTCGCCGTCGCATGTCCGGCGGCAAACCGCATCGGCACCTCCGGCGGGCGCAAAGGAGGCGCACGCAGCTCTCGCCGCGTGCGCCTCCTGTCTCCAGATCAGACCTGTGTACGTCGCCGTGCCAGCAGCACCATCATGCCGAGCAAGAGCACCCCGATGCCGACGCCACCGAGCGCGGCCGACGCGCTCGCGTCATAGCCGGTCTGTGGGAGCCGCGAGGGCGTGGATGTGACGGTCGGTTCCGGCGTGACGGTCGGTTCCGGCGTGACGGTCGGTTCCGGCGTGACGGTCGGCTCCGGCGTGACGGTCGGCTCCGGCGTGACGGTCGGCTCCGGGGTCACGGTCGGCTCCGGCGTGACGGTCGGCTCCGGGGTCACGGTCGGCTCCGGGGTCACGGTCGGCTCCGGCGTGACGGTCGGCTCCGGCGTGACGGTCGGCTCCGGGGTCACGGTCGGTTCCGGCGTGACGGTCGGCTCCGGCGTGACGGTGGGCTCCGGCGTGAGGGTCGGCTCCGGTCCGGCGCACACGCGCGTCGCGGTGTTGCTGTCGGCCCCGGAGTCCAGGCGCGCCGTGTTGCTCACCGCCACGCACTCACCGGCACCTACGGGGACGTCGAGCGTGTAGCTCTCCGTGAACTCGGCGCCCTCAGCCCAGGTGTACGGACCGAACGAGCGATCGCCGATCGCGACGGTGTCCGCCATGGCGACGTCGGTCACCGTCGCAGTACGACCGATCTCGGTGATGCCGTAGACGACATCGTCCGAGCCCGATTCGGACGCCGATCCGGACGACACCGTCGCGGTCACCGTGCGGTCGAGGTCAGACCCCGGAGATCCCGCGCAGGAGTAGTCGAGCACGAGCTCCTCCCCCGCGGCGATGACTCGATCGCTGCCGTCCGTGACGGTGCATGTGAGACCGGCGCCGTCGGTCGCCGCCGTCACGGTCACGGTGCGGGTCACCGCGTCTGCGGGGTTCACCACACGAATGGTTCCCCCCAGGCGGGCGTCGGTATCGCGCACCGTGGTGGCCGTCGTCTCGACCTCGTACTCGATTCGCGCGACACCGGACGTGGGATCGGGACGGATCGGCGCCGGCGTGGTGACGTGCTTGGCGATGTCCCAGGCGAACGTCCGCGTGAGCGACGCCTGCGCGTCGACGACGAGTTGCATCCGCACCGGAATCACCCCCGCGTCCAGGGCTCCGATGTCCTCGCTCCGTGCGAGACCCACCGGTGCCACTGCGCCGGTGGCGGGGTCGGCGTCCGAGTCGGTGGCGGAGTCGTCCCCGACCAGCGGATCCGTGATGCGATACCCCTTCGCCGCGAGATCATCCCGGTCGAAGACCACCTGATAGTCCGCGCTGTGCAACTGATCGAAGCGGTAGCGACCATCCGGTCCGGTCACCGCGGTGCGGAATTCGGATGCGGTGTCGCCGTCGCGGTAGAGCTTCACCTGCACTCCCGCAAGGATCGCCTCGTCCGCCTGCCTGATGCCGTCTGCGTTCGCATCGATCCACGCGAGACCGGCGATGGAGCTGGCGACCACGCGAACGGGGTCCGCGGTGCGCACACCTAGCGGGATCGTCTGATCGCGCTGCGGGTCATAGACCAGCCCGGATGCGTCGTTGTGGTACTCGTCGCCCTTCAGCTGTCCCGACACGACGAATCGGAGGTCGATGGCGCCGTATCCCTGAGTGCTCGCCTCGATGTTCGGAACGATCACGCGCACCGCGGTCGCACCTGCGGGCCAGGACGCGGGGTCCGCGGGGTTCACCGTTGTCCAGGTGACCCCGCTGGCCGGCGCCGCACCCACGGTGGCGGGCGGCGCGGTGGTCAGCTGGACCCGCGTTCCCGGCTGCAGAGCCGAGCCCAGGCGTTCGAGCCCGACGAGCTGCGCCGAGCCGTGGAATGCGGAGCCACGACCATCGGCGTCATAGGGAAACACGTCGACGAAGGTTCCCTGCCCCAGGTCGTAGTTGTTGTAGTTGACCCACTGCACCCGCCACGCGGCGGGTTCGTCCTCGACCTCGATCTCGGGGTCCGAGATCAGCTGCTTCGAGAAGAATGCGGCTTCCGGGGTCGTGGCAACCACGGTCGCGGTGTCCGAGTGCCTCTTCGGGAACACTCCGGCGCCCACCTCCGGATCAGACCCGGTGGCCGTCACGGTGGCGGTGTTGGTCACCGTGGCGCGATACGGGTCACCGGGCGGTGGCAGGAGCACCCCCATCGTCGCGGCATAGGCGATCGGCGGCAGTACGGCGTCGCTGGTGATGGCGGATGCCGGCGTGAAGTCCAGGGTGATCCCGCGCACGTCGTCCGCCGTGTACGGGACAGCATCCGGGCCATAGTCGGCGGGCGTCTGCGTCACACTCCAGAACGGGTCCAGAGAGGAAAGGTCCACCCCCACCACTCCGATGTCGAGCCGGTCCACCACATGCAGGTCAGGGACCTCTCCCGGCAGGAAGGTACCCGCGGGGGTGGTGACCGTGGGCTGGATGACGTAGTCGATCGTCCCCTCAGGCATCACCTGGGACTGCTGTGCGTCCTTCGCGATCCGCAGCACGTTGCCGATCACGGTGGCTGCGACGTCGTAGGTCGTTGTCTTCGCCAGTTCCGTCGCCTGCCAGATGGTGCGCGTGGGCAGCACATCGCCCACTTGCCCGACGACGAGCATGGGGACCTGGGAGAACATCAGCCTGGACTGCGGGAAGTTCGCATTGAAGTTCTCGCCCGTGAACACGCCAGGGCGGAGGAACCGCGCACCGCTGATGAGCGCCGGATCGAGCGTGGCGCAATCCGCCCAGGTCATCGTCGCGGTGGACGTCGCGTTCGTCCCGTCATAGTCGGTGGTGCACATCAGCGAGTAGGTCGACGGATCGAGGGCACGCGATGCGGGTGCAGAACTCGCGGGGCGCATCGCGCCGAGCACGGCACCGTCGAGGTGAGCCGTGTCGATGCGCTGCACCGCGGGATTCCACAGATGCACGCTGGTCAGGTCGGTGAGCGTCGGTGCCGACGGAGAGAGAGCCGCTTCACTGGTGAAGGAGCCACCGACACCGATGAACCCGCCTGATGTCCCGGTACCGGTGGAGAGCAATGCCCAATCGTTCTGGGAAGCGGATGCCACGATGGGGTGGCCCGTGCTGTTCTCGGGGTAGGCCGCGCTCAGCGAAGCGGTCGGTGTCTTGGGCGTGAAGTACGCCGATCCCCAGTTCGAGTCGTACACCACGCTCTGGCACGCCAGATGAACCGCGGCGGTGTTGTTGGTGGGATCGGAGTCCGCGATCGGACGTCCCTGGCCGTCCTGCCAACCGGCCGTCGGTGCGACAGTCGCGCGAAGATCGGCACTGCATCCGTAGGAGTCGGTCAGCACCTGCTGCGGCGTGTACGAGTAGATCACGAGCTTGTTGCCGTTGTCCGCGAGCATCGCGTCGCACGCCGGGCTCTTCTTCATGGTGATGGTGACCGTCTGCGCGGAGGACGACGGGTAGTACTGGTTGTTGTTCGTCGCCGACGGCGATACGTACACCCAGCACCCCGCGCCCTGGACGTTCGGCGTACCGGAACCCGTGCGCGGCATCTGGAACTGTGATCGCGGGCCGGTGTACGCCACCGTGAAGGTGATGTTTCCCTGCGGATCGGCATAGCCGGTCTTGGCGATCGTGTCCGGGCGCAGAGCCACATCCCAGCGCTGTGCGAGTGCTGGTCCGGCGCCTCCTGTGCCGCCCCATTCAGTCGCGCCACCGCTGAACCACCAGCTGGGCTCCTGAGTGGGCTGACCAACGGCCTGGATGGAGATGTCCGCGCTCGCCACCGATCGCACCGTGATGGGGGTGACGTCATACGCGTGAGTCCCCGCGGAGTCCGTCACCTGGAGGCTGGGCGCCCAGGTGCTGCCATCAGCGCACCCTTCGCCGGCCTTCACCTTGAACGACACCCGCACGGTGCCACTCGGCGCCTGTGACCAGGTCACCCGGATGGCGTCGGCGTCCGGGTGGGAGACGGCTCCGGTCGACTGTCCGCCGTCCAGATTCCAGGTGAGGGCGCTGTCCAGAGACCCATCCCACAACCAGCAGGGCGGCTTGGTGAGGGTCATGGTGGACTCCCCCACCGCATCCGTCGTGGTGGCCTGGATGCGCAACTCGACGAGATCGCGCACAGCCACGATGCCGTTGTCGTTCGAGGAGTCCACAGGATTGTTCGTGAACGAGAATCCGTCGGCGACGTTGTCGAACTGCACGGACTGAAACGCGCCAGTCGGCGCCGCAACGGCGGCCGTGGGCACGAGCAGGGCGATCAGCAGGCTCGCTGCTGCGGCCAGCACCGCGATGACGGTGCTGGCCTTGCGGCGCTCTCTCACGAGCGAGTCGAACGACGTCGAGCAGTTGCGACACCGGCCAGGAGCACGCCGGCCGCGATGATGCCGATGGCGACACCCGCAGCGCCGGACGCATCCTCAGATCCCGTCTGCGGGAGGTGAGGTGCGACGGACACCGTGGGGCGCGGGACGGGCGGCACCGCGGTGGAGGTCGGCGTGGGCTCGGGCGTGACGGTCGGCGTGGGCTCGGGGGTCACGGTCGGCGTGGGCTCGGGGGTCACCGTGGGAGTGGGAGTGGGAGTGGGCGTCGGCGTCGGCGTCGGCGTCGGCGTCGGCGTCACGATCGCGGTCTTCGTCCAGCAGCGCTCGTCGGATGCGGGCAGCACCGGGATGACCGTGGTCACGGGCAGCGCGGCGACACCGTCCGGCGCGGTGTACTCGGTCACCAGAGTGGAGCTCGCGCCGGCAGGAGCGGCGAGCACCGCGGTCTCCGCTGCGTCAGCCGTTCCCGGCGTCGCCCCGTCCACGGAGACGGTGATCGTGCTGGGGTCCGACCCCACCGGGGTGACGTCGTCCGGGAGGATGCCGTCGTCACGGACCCAGGCCGTCAGGTTGAAGAGATCGCGCCCGAAGTCCGTGGGAGTGTACCGGTAGCCGTCCTCTTCGTACTCGGTCAGATCCGCCCCGCAGAACTCGCCGGAGAAGGCCAGTTCGAGTTCGGGCCGGGTGATCGACAGCGGCGTCACCGCGGTGGGCGACAGGTGCGGCGCATCGGCGGCGGTGCCCTCCTTCAGGTAGAAGGACAGCTGCCCTTCGCCCGGCACATCGGAGTTGACGGACACCGTCACGGTGCCCCGAATGCCGCGCGGCACCGATCCGCCGTACTGCAGGATGATCGGCTCGACGTCTGTGGTGAAGTCCGCGATGGAATGGCCATCCAGCGCCGACGCCTCCGCGTTCATCGCGGCGATGATCGGCGCGTAGCGCTCACAGGCCACCGGATCGAGGGTGGTGTCGCAATCGAACCGGAAGGTGTACACGGCATCGGCGGTGTCGGTGAAGTCACCGGTGTAGTCGATCACCGGCATCGGGTACGCCACGGCGTCGCTCTGGATCGTGTAGACCACCTTCATGTCGTCACGGGTCTGGCCGACGCGGCCATGGACGGTGTAGCTGCCGTCGATCGGCGCGGGATCCGCGTTCTGGGTGCTGTAGGTCACCGAGATATCGGATTCCGCAGCGTTCACGGGCACGGAGACGAGCACGGGTACCGCGGCGAGCGCGACGGCCGCGGAAGCGACGACGGCACGGCGTGTGTGACGAGTTTTCATTTTTCTCCCCCCAAGGAGTTCGCGTTCGCAAGTCGGGACGAACGAGCAATTCCCACGTCTCGGGTCGACGCGGAAAGGACATCGATCTGCCACCCCTGACACATCGATTCCGCTGAACATACCGTCCCGGACCGCGGCCGACAACCCTCGACGCGACCGAGAGCGAGCGGAGCGGGAATATTCCACCCGACATTCGACCGCCCCGCACTTATCGCTCCCCCACAGCGCTGCACCGTCTGACGAGCAGGCCGTGCGAAGCGGGAGAGCGGCATCGTGCGGGAAGGGATCATCCACCCACATAGACTGACCTCCACTTGGGAGGCGGACCCGACCCGTCTCGCACACTTCCCTCGCGTCATCCGACGGCGCGTGGACGCAGGAGGTAACGATGTTGCGTGCGTCAGCCACGGCGATCGTGGATGCGATGCTGGTCGACACGCCGCCCGCCTCGATCCAGGACTACGAGATCGTGAGGGCGGCCACACCCGCGCAGATCGCCGCGCTGGACCGAGATTCCCGTCGGCTCGTCGAGAGCGCACGCCTCACCACGTTCTCGCGCTTCGGCCACGTCTCAGACGCGAAGGCTGCGGCCGAGCGACTGGAGACCGACCTTCGCCTTGCCGCCAACGGCCCGCTCACCGCGCGATCAGCGATTCCCGTCCTATCTGCGCTCGCGGAGGCCTACCTCGCGGCAGGTAACCCGTCGGAGTCGTTGCGGCACTCCTCTGCTCTCGCGCAACTCGATCTCTCCGCCGAGCCGAAGTGGCGCTACCGCACCCTGGGCCTCCTGGCGGCGGCCGCAGCACTTAACGGCGATCACAACGAGGCCGAGGCCGCGCTCGCGGGCATGACGGCGCTCATCGCGGAACAGGGCTGGGATCCGGATTGCGCCGACTACATGGGCGGTGTCGCCGAGGGCATCCTCGCACTCATGTCGATGGATGCCGAACGAGCCTCCCGTGTGGCGCGACGCCTGCGCGTCCTGTCGCGACTCGAGCCGATCACCGTTTCCCTCGCGGACGTCATGGAGAGCCTCTCCTGGGCGCTCAACGGCGATCCCTATACCGCCATGGCGATAGCCACGCGCGTCGCCCAGGGGATCTCCCTCCCCAACGGACCGAGACTCGTCACGCAGTACAGCAGGCTTCTGCAGGCCTTCATCCTGCTGCGCATGGGCGAGCCGCTTCGTACGCTGAGCGTCCTGGAGGGCATGGAAGCGGGTGAATTCCACCTCATCTGCCCGGGAAGTCTCCGTGCGGTGGCGCACATCACCGTCGGCGACTATCGCGCGGCGCTCCGGGACACCGGTGACTGCGTGAAACGCCGACTCGAGCACAACCTCTGGCTGCTGCCGCTCGTGCTCCTCTGCCGGGCGATCGCGCACGTCCGGCTGGGCAACACTCTGGCCGGGCTCCGTGAAGCAGCAGCGGCTGCGGCGTACGGACGCCGCGCGGATCTGTCCGTGATGTTCTCGTTCCTGCCGGGCAATGAAGTGGCAGAGCTCCTGGACGCGATCGATGCGACGATGCCGGACGTGGTCGACACCGCCCAGCTCCGTCTCACCCTGGCCCGCTCCGGCGGTGCCCAGTCGCCCTACGGCTCCTTTCCCCGTCTCTCGGAGCGCGAGAAGGTGGTGGCGCACTATCTCCGCACGGAGTTGAGCTTCCCCTCGATCGCTCAGGAGCTGTTCGTCTCGCCCAGCACCGTGAAGAGTCAGGCGCTCGCCGTCTATCGCAAGCTCGGCGTCGACGGGCGTGACGAAGCGGTCGCGGCGCTGGAGGCTGCGGGGTTCTACGAGACGTGAGGATGTTCGCTCACACCGAGAGCGTGTAGGTGCCCGGTGCCTCCCCCGCCGTCACACGAACGCGGCTGAGGTCCGCGACGCGCGGGGCGTCCACCGTCGAGCGCAGGTTCGTCTCCCCGACAACCACGAGCTGAGCGCCCGCCGACCGCACCGCGGCGACCCCGGCATCGGCATCCTCGAAACCGACGCAGTCCTCGGCGGCAAGCCCGAGGAGTGATGCCCCGAGAAGGTAGCCGTCGGGGTGCGGCTTGCTGTGCTCGACCCGCTCGGCGGTGACGATCACGTCCGGCATCGGCACACCCGCCGCGCCCATGCGCGCGAGAGCCAGCGGCAGGCTCGCACTCGTCACCAGAGCCACCGGCGCTCGCTGTTCCCGGAGTGCACCGAGGAGCGCTGCGGCACCGGGGATCTCCACCACGCCGTCGAGACGGGTCTCCTCTTCGGTGTCGACGAACCGGAGCGCTGCGGCAGCGACATCTGCCCCGCGGTCGGCGAGGAAGTGGTGGATGGTCGTCCGGGACTGGCGCCCATGACCGAATGCGTGCAGTTCGGCGAGGTCCAGCCCGTACTGCGCGGCCAGTTCCGCCCAGACCGCTTCCACGACGGCCGTGGAGTCCACCAGCGTCCCGTCCATGTCGAACAGGAAGCCCCGGGCAGTCAGCGTGGTCATCGTCTCTCCTCGGTCGGTGGGTGGGAACGGGCGCCTCTCACCCGTAGAACAGCTTCTCGAACACCCGGCGGGAGCGGCGGGTCGCGGCCAGGTAGTCCTCCTCCAGTTGCGAGGCTGATCTCGGCGGATACCCGAGCAGACGGGCGATCCCGTCCAGCTGGCGGCGGTCGACGGGCAGCACATCGCTGGTGCGCCCGGTGAGCAGCGTGTTCGCGGAGCGCAACCGGCTCGACAGCAGCCAGGCTGCCCGCAGACGCTCGGCGTTGGCATCGGTGACAATGCCCTCTGCCTGTGCAACCTCCAGTGCGTCGAGCGTCGAGGTGGTACGCAGGCCCGGCACGCGATGTGCGAACTGCAGCTGCCACAGCTGCACCAGCCACTCGACGTCGCTGAGGGATCCCGGGCCGAGCTTCAGGTGCCGCTTGCGATCGACGCCCTGCGGCAGTCTCTCGTTCTCGACGCGCGCCTTGATCCGCTTGATCTCCCGGACGGCTGCCGGGTCCGCCCGCTCGGGGTAGCGCACTTCGTCCGCCAGCGCGAAGAACGCATCGATCAGGTTGCGGCTGCCCGCGGCTCCCCGCGCCCGCAACAGCGCCTGAGCCTCCCAGGGATGCGACCAGCGCCCGTAGTACTCGCCGTACGCGTCGAGTGAGCGCGCCATCGGTCCGTTGCGCCCCTCGGGGCGCAGGTCCGCGTCCAGATCGAGAGGAACCCGCGGATCCTCACTCAGCCGGCGCAGCTCCGACACCAGTTTCAGCGAGAGCTGAGTGGCGCGTTCGCCGGGCAGCCCCTGTGGGTCGTAGACGAACATGATGTCGGCATCAGAGCCGAAGCCGAGCTCGCGTCCGCCGAAGCGGCCCATCGCGATCACGGAGAAGTCCAGCGATGCGTCCTCGATGGCCACGACTTCACGTCGGGCCGCCCGGAGGGTCGCCTGAATCGTCGCCTCCGTGATCGCGGTGAGGGACTCGGCCAGCTCCGTGATGGTGGTGACATCGAGCAGCGCGGCCATCGCGGTGCGCAGCAGCTCCCGCCGGCGCAGGGCGCGCACCGACTTCATCGCCTCCTCGCTCGTGCTGTGCCTGTCCTGGATGGCGCGTGCTTCGTCCAGGAGAGCCTGGCCCGAGCGCGGGCGCAGCAGTTCCGGGTTGTCCAGCCACGCGACCGACTCCGGAATCCACTCCATGAGCTCGCCCGCGTACCGTGAGGAGGTCAGCACGCGCGTCAGGTGCTCGGCGGCCTGGGACGAGTCGCGCAGCATGCGCAGGAACCAGGGCGTGTCGCCCAGCCGCTCCGAGATCCGCCGGAACGCGAGCAGCCCGTAGTCGGGGTCGATCCCCTCGCTGAACCAGCGGAGCATCACGGGCATCAGGTGCCGCTGGATGGTGGCCTTCCGGCTGAGCCCTGAGGTGAGCGCGCCGATGGTCCGCAGCGCTCCGGCAGGATCACGGAAGCCGATGGCAGCCAGACGGCTGTGTGCTTCATCGGCGGTGAGGGCACGTTCGTCGGCGCTGAGCCCCGCCACCGCGCTCAGCAGCGGCCGGTAGAACAGGCGTACGTGGATCTCCCGCACCTGCCGTCCCAGCTGCTCCCACATCGACTGGATCTCCTCGCCGGTCTCGGCGAGACGCGAAGCACGGGCGAGGAAGCGCAGGCCCTCGGCGGTGCGCGGCATGAGATGGGTGCGACGCAGACGATGCAGCTGCAGTCGGTGTTCCCACACCCGCAGCACGCGATAGTCGCGAGCGAACGCGGCGGCGTCCTCGCGGCCGATGTACCCTTCGGCCACGAGTGCGTCCAGGGCCGCGACGGTTCCGCGCTGACGCACGGCCGCGTCGCTCAGCCCGTGGACGAGCTGGAGGAGCTGCACCGTGAACTCGATGTCCCGGAGCCCCCCGGCGCCGAGCTTGAGCTGGTAGCCCTGGTCCTCGGCGGCGATGTGCTCCATGACGCGCTCACGCATCCGTTGCACGCTCTCGACGAAGTTCTCCCGCGCCGCGCTGCTCCACACCTGCGGTGCGAGCGCGGAGACGTAGTGTTCGCCCAGCTCCAGATCTCCGGCGATCGCACGAGCCTTCAGCAGCGCCTGGAACTCCCAGCTCTTCGCCCAGCGCTCGTAGTACGTGAGATGGGATTCGAGACTGCGCACGAGTGCGCCCTGCTTGCCCTCAGGGCGCAGGTTCGCATCGACCTCCCAGAGCGCCGGCTCCGCCTCGGTTCCGGACAGGCCGCGCATCGTCTCCACGGCCAGCCGCGTCGCGGCGTCGATCGCCCGGGGTTCGGAGATCACGTCCTCGTCGCTCGTGCCGCCGACGAAGATGACATCGACGTCGCTGACGTAGTTGAGCTCACGGGCGCCGGTCTTTCCCATGCCGACGATCGCGAGCCGCGTCGCGGCGATCTGGTCATGGCTGAAGGCCGCGAACGATCCGCCGCTCACGCGGGTGCGAGCTACGGCAAGCGATGCTTCGAGGGCGGCGGCGGCCGCATCGGCCAGGGCTGCGGCGACGTCGTCGAGAACGGCGACAGCGTCGGGGGCCGCAAGATCGAAGGCGGCGATGCGAGCCAGCATGCGGCGGTAGCGGATTCGCAGGTCGATCCATGCTGACTCGTCGCCGCGAGCAGCGAACCCGTCGACAGCACCCACGGCGTCGAGCAGTTCGTCCCGCAGCTCGTCCGCGGTGGGGAGCCGCTCGGGGACCTCGGCGAGACCGGCGAACTCCGCAGGCCTGCGGAACACGAAGTCGCTCAGCCCCTCCGAGGCACCGAGAACCCGCCAGAGCGCCTCGATCCGATCCGGTGTGCGCGGAGCGCGGCGTGCGGCCTCAGGGTCACGCCGCGCGACGCGCAGGAAGCCGCGCAGCGCGGCGTCCGCGTCCGCCGCGACGCCCGCGGATGCGGCGAGATCCACGGTGTCGATCCCGGTGAGCTGGGACAGCTCCGCCAGCGCGTCGCGCGCCTCGCTCAATTCGGTGAAGCCGCGTCGGGCCAGCTCCGTCAGCGACAGGACGCGTTCCCGCTCCACAGCGGCCTCAGAGCATCTCGAGGTTGGTCTTCAGCTCGAACGGGGTGACCTGAGCGCGGTAGTCCGCCCATTCCTTGCGCTTGTTGTTCAGCACGTACTGGAAGACCTGCTCGCCGAGCGTCTCGGCGACCAGCTCCGACTCCTCCATGTACTCCAGCGCGTGATCCAGGCTCGCCGGCAGAGGCGAGTAGCCCAGCGCGCGCCGCTCCGCGTCCGTGAGCGACCAGACGTTGTCCTCGGCTTCAGGCGGAAGCTCGTACCCCTCCTCGATGCCCTTGAGGCCGGCCGCCAGCATCAGCGCGTACGCCAGATACGGATTGGCCGCCGAGTCCAGGGCGCGGTACTCGATGCGCGTGGACTGCGTCTTGTTCGGCTTGTACATGGGCACGCGGATCAGGGCTGAGCGGTTGTTGTGGCCCCAGCAGACGAAGCTCGGCGCCTCGTCGCCGCCCCACAGACGCTTGTAGGAGTTCACGAACTGATTCGTGACGGCTGTGATCTCGTTCGCATGACGCAGCAGTCCCGCGATGAACTGCCGTCCGATGCGGGAGAGCTGGTACTGCGCACCCTCTTCGTAGAACGCGTTGGTGTCACCCTCGAACAGCGACATGTGCGTGTGCATGCCGGATCCCGGGTGGCCGGATAGAGGCTTCGGCATGAAGGTGGCGTACACGCCCTGCTCGATGGCCACCTCCTTGATGACGGTGCGGAACGTCATGATGTTGTCCGCCGTGGCCAGCGCGTCGGCATAGCGCAGATCGATCTCGTTCTGGCCCGGGCCGCCCTCGTGGTGGCTGTACTCCACCGAGATGCCGATGTCTTCCAGCATGCGCACGGAGCGGCGGCGGAAGTCGTGCGCTGTGCCACCGGGCACATTGTCGAAGTACCCTGCCGAGTCGACCGGCACGGGGATCCCGTCCGGGCCGAGCTGCGAGGACTTCAGCAGGTAGAACTCGATCTCCGGGTGGGTGTAGAAGGTGAAGCCGGCGTCCGCCGCCTTGGCCAGCGCACGCTTGAGCACGTGACGCGGATCGGACACGGCGGGGCGGCCGTCCGGGGTGGTGAGGTCGCAGAACATCCGCGCGGTCGGGTCGGTCTCGCCCCGCCAGGGCAGGATCTGGAACGTCGCGGGGTCGGGCTGGGCGAGCAGATCGGACTCGTAGGTGCGGGTGAGCCCCTCGATAGCCGATCCGTCGAAGCCCAGGCCCTCCGCGAAGGCACCCTCGACCTCGGCGGGCGCCAGGGCGACGGACTTCAGCGTTCCGGTCACGTCGGTGAACCACAGGCGGACGAATTTGACTCCGCGCTCCTCGATGGTGCGAAGAACGAAGTCGCGCTGCTTGTCCATTCAGATCCTCTCCTAGCCTGGTGTCAGACTACTGGGCCGCCGCCCGCTCACGCCTCGTTCGCGACGCGGGGGTTCATGAACCCCAGGAGTCCTCCTGGGCCTCCTCCTCGGCCCACGCACGCGAACGGGCCTGCAGGACCTCGGGGGCGTTCGCGGCTTCGGCCGCGGAGCGGAACGGCCCGATGCGGTCGTATCCGGGCGATTCCATGCCCTCCTCGACAGCACCTGTCTTCGGGTTGAACCAGAACGTGCCGGCTTCGGCGGGATCGGGCAGATTCGTCTCGGACATGGGTCCTCCTTCGTCACGTTCAGCCTACGGTCGGGCACCCCCGCGCGACCAGCATCGTGCGGCGCGTCACGCCAGTAGGCTGAACGCATGACTACTTCGCGTGCGATCGGTGTCGATATCGGCGGCACCGGCATCAAGGCCGGCATCGTGGACCTGGAGAAGGGGGAGCTCATCTCGTCGCGCGTTCGCGTATCCACTCCCGAGGGTGCCGAGCCGAAGGACGTGCTCGCCGCGGTCCAGCAGGTGCTCGAGACGCTCGAGGTCGCCGATTCCGACCTCCCGCTCGGCGTTGCCTTCCCGGCCATCGTGAAGCGCGGCATGACGCTCTCAGCCGCCAACATCTCGCCGCTGTGGGTCGATTTCGAGGCGGAGAAGTTCTTCGAGAGCGGGCTCGGACGCGACATCACTTTCGTGAACGACGCCGATGCCGCCGGGGTGGCGGAGGTGCGTCACGGTGCAGCGCGCGGCCAGCAGGGACTCACGATCCTCACCACGCTGGGCACCGGCGTCGGCTCGGCGTTCCTCTACGACGGCGTGCTGATCCCGAACACGGAACTCGGTCACCTCAAGCGCAAGGAGAAGTCCATCGAGAAGTGGATGGCGTACTCGGCGAAAGAGCGTGACGAGCTGTCCTGGAAGCAGTGGGCCAAGCGGCTGCAGGAGTTCTACGCGCACGTCGAGTTCATCTTCTCCCCGGACCTGTTCGTGGTGGGCGGTGGTGTCTCCAAGCACCCGGACGAGTTCCTGCCGCTGCTGGATCTGAAGACCCCGATCGTCCCGGCCGTGCACCGCAACGCCGCGGGGATCATCGGCGCGGCGAGCCTCGCGGGCGACGGCCACTGAGATCAATCCCGGCAGGAGGGCTCCGTCGCCAGGCGGGGCCCTCCGGCGTCTCCCGGGGTGCACGGTCTGGGCCCGCGGGGCGTCCGGTGGGGTGAACGGGCCGGCCGATACGCCGGGTTCTGTCCGGTGACGAATCACCGTGACGGCCATCTCTCTCGGCGACACGTTGCCGTGCCGCTCCAGCGACCTACCCGAGGACTCGGCGAGCCGCGTCAGCATCCTCTGTCTGGTCTTGCTCCGGGTGAGGTTTACCGAGCAGATCGTGTCACCACGACCCCTGGTGGTCTCTTACGCCACCCTTTCACCCTTACCGGGACGAATCCCGGCGGTCTTCTCTCTGTGGCACTGTCTCGCGGATTACTCCGGGTGGGTGTTACCCACCACCCTGCTCTGTGGAGCCCGGACGTTCCTCGGTGCGGTTTCCCGCCACGCGACCGTCTGGCCGACCCATTCGCCTCCAGTCTACGCCGGGCGCCCCGCTACTTCGACGCGTCCTCGCCGATGCGCAGGTCGAGTCGGAAATCGAGCGGGAAGTCGCCGAACAGCAGACGTCCCGCGGCGTCGGCAGCATCGCGGACGACCTGAGCGGCCGCATCGGCGAGGGGCGTCGGAACGTGCAGCATCACCTCGTCGTGCAGGAAGAACGCCAGGTGCGCGCGGGTGGCGAACGCCGGGCCGGAGCCCGGCGCGGCCTGTTGGAGCCCGACGCCCGGAAGCTTGTCCAGACGGGTGCGGATCTCCGCCACCCAGACCAGCGCCCACTCGGCAGCGGTTCCCTGGACGACGAAGTTGCGCGTAAACCGTCCGCGATCCTTCGCCCATCGGCGAGCCCGCTCCTCGTCGCTGGCGCGGGCATCGGCGTCCGACGCGCGGCGCTGAACACCGACCCAGTCCTCACCGGGTTCCGGGGAGGTCCGGCCGAGCAGGGTAGACACGCGTCCACCGTCTTCGCCCGTGCGCGCGGCGTTGTCGACGAGGGCCATCGCCCGGGGAAAGGCACGGCGCAGGCGCGGCACCAGGCGGCCCGCTTCTCCGGTCGTCGAGCCGTACATCGCCCCGAGCACGGCGATCTTCGCCTCCTGCCGTGTTGCCACCACACCGGCTTCCACCAAACCCGTGTAGAGATCGCGCCCTCGCGCGGCCTCCGCCATGGCTCGGTCCCCCGACAGCGCGGCCAGCACCCGTGGCTCCAGCTGCGAGACATCCGCGAGCACGAGCGACCAGCCGGGATCGGGCCGGACGGCGGGGCGGAGCTGCCGGGGCAGCTGGAGAGCACCGCCTCCAGCGGATGCCCAGCGCCCGGTGACCACCCCACCGGGGATATAGACGGGACGGAACCGCCCGTCGTGCACCCACTCCGCCAGCCAGGCCCGGCCGTTGGCACTCTGCAGGCGAGTGATCCGGCGGTACTCCAGCAGAGGAGCGATAGCGGGGTGGTCGACCTCCGCCAGCTCCCATTTGCTGGTGGACTCGACGAGGATGCCCGCCCGGTGCAGGCCGCGCAGCAGCTTCGGCTGGCTGTCGAGACTCAGCGCCGGATCCCCGAGCATCTCACGCACCTGCGCCCCCAGTTCGGCGATGCGGCGCGGCGTGCCCGTCGCGTCGCGTGATCCGAGCTCGTCGTCGAGGATCGCCTCATGTGTGGGTACGTGCCAGGGAAGGCCGGCAGCACGCAGCTCCGCCGCGATGAGGGCACCCGCGGACTCGGCCACCGTGAGCAACCGCAGGCGGCCGTCCACGCCGTCGAGCAGGGCGCGCTGCCGGCCGAACTCCGCGAGGGCCTCATCGATCCCGTGGGGCACACCACGAGCAGCGTCGTCGAGGTCGAACAGCGCGTCCGCGCGCGGTGCCTCGATGTCGACCGGCGCGTCCCACCCTGACGGTGCGCGAAGCCGTTGCGCGGCGGCATCGGCGGCGGGCACCAGGATCGAATCGCGCAGGATCGCATGGCACAGCCGCAGATCCAGACACCGCTGTACGCGCACTCCCGCCGCCAGCAGCTCGGGATACCAGTGCGCGGTGTCGCTCCACACCCAGCGGGGGCGGGCGGACAGCTCGCGCTCCGCGACCCACTGCGGCAGCGCGGCGCGCGTGAGGACGATCCGATCGATCTCGTCCTGGTCGCGGAGAGAGACCTCCACCGTGTCTCCGCGCGAGCCGATCACGGCCCAGGACGCGGCGGCGAGTGCCGTCATCGGCGCAGGCGCGTGATCACAGCCCCGACTCGTCAGTGCGGACGAGGATGGCCCCGCACTGCGGGCAGAAGAGGACCTCGTCCGCCGCTGCGGCCGCCACCTCTGCAAGGTCGCTGCCGGAGAGTTCCATGCGGCACGCTTCACACATGCGCGCGCGCAGCAGGCCCGCTCCGTTGCCGGTGCGAGCGAGCCGCTCGTACTGGGCGAGCAGCGCCTCCGGCACCGTCCCGGTCACGGCCTCGCGATCGCGACGCAGCTGCTCCACCGCGATCGTCGCGTCCGCAACCTGGGCCTTCGCCCCCGCCGTGAGACGGGATCCCTCCGCGTTCGTCTCGGCGATGAGCGCCTCCTGCTCGGCCACGCCTGCCTCCGCGGCCTCGAGCTTCTCCATCGCTTCCAGCTCCGCGTCCTCCAGGTCGCTGAGGCGCTTGGCGAGGCTCGCGATCTCGTTCTCGAGCGCAACAGCCTCCTTGGCGGACGCTCCGGCCAGACGGTCCATGTCGCGCTCACGGCGCGCCCGGGCGGTGGCGACATCGGACTCGATGCGTCCGATCTCCGTCTTGAGATCATCCCGGACACCGATGCGCTGCATGAGCTCCTGCGTCTGCGTGGCGCGCTGCGAGGCGAGCTCGGCGATCCGCGACGCATGCGCGGGATTCGCTCGCTGGTGCTCAGCGTGCTTCAGGCGACGGTCGATGTCCGCCACGTCGAGGAGGATGCGCTGGTCTGCCTGGCTCGCTTTCACTCCACCAATCTACCGTGCGCGCGCGGCTCTCACCCGTCGGCGGAGCTGCTCAGTCGATGTCGAGGAAGCCGAGCACAGCACCGCAGTGGAGGCACCGGAACCCGAACACGGCGAAGCCCGCCTGGTGCTGTGCCACCAACTCGATCGCCTCCGCCGTGACGCCCAGCGCGTCACGGCGCTCGGGCGCAAGCAGACGCAGCCCCTCGGCATCGAGCTCTCCGATGAACGCGGCTGCGTCACCGCAGTGCGACTGCCATTCCTCGGGTTGATAGGTGGCGAAGCCCGGCGTCCGGGTCGCCACGTCATGCTGGATGCCAGGGGCGATGCCCGCCTCATCCAGGGCCCACGTGTCGACGAACCGCGCTCCCGCGCGAGCCCCTGAGCCGTCCGCGATGCACCATGGGCAGATATGAGCGAACTCGGCGCGACCGTACGGGCGCGGGACGTACTCCCAGCCGCGGCGCCGCTCACAGCATGAGCATGCATTCGGCGAGCGTCGAACGGATCCGGTCGCCACCGGGTCGGGGTGGTAGCGGAATACGGGCAGTTCCTCTCCCGTATCGAAGGTCGTCGGGTCAGGCGCGAGCTCGTCCACACCCAGGTCCAGCGATTCGATGGGCGCGAACTGCATCTGCCGGAACAGGGTCATGCCCAGTCGCCCCCTGTTGTCCGGGTCCGGGAGCAGGGCCAGTCGCTCCACCTCACTCCAGCCGACACCGATGACCACGGCGTCGGACGGGAACGGCCGGCCCGGCTCCGGCTCTCCGAAGCCGGGAGCCGAGACGCGATCGACGGCGCGGGCGATGGCCGTCGCACGGGCGATGTCCTCGGCCGTGCGCATCATCCGCTTGCGATCGCCATCGTCTCGCACCGGCAACATCCGCCAGCGACGACCGGTCGTTCCGGCCGAGTCGTCGAGGATGAAACCGTTCTCGGAGAGGAGTCGCTCTCGCAGCCACTCCGGGAGGCGGGCACCCACCGAAGCCTCCACCCGGACGATGTCCTGCTCACGCGCCCCGCTCACACGAACGCCACCATCGCGGCGCCTGCTCCTGCCAGGCCCCAGCTGATGAGGCTTCCCACGAGGAACTCCTCCGCTTTGGAGCCTTCACCGGCGTTCTTCGAGATCTCCGGGAACCGGACGATCCCCTTCGCGGCCATCAGCGCAGCAACGACCCCCTGCGCTCCGGCAAGCGCCAGCGCGACGATGATCCACCTCTCCAGCGGACCGATCAGCCTGCCGCCGCGCATCTCGCCGGGGCGAAGCGGATCCGTCAGCCATCGGGTGCGCAACGCGTCACGGATCCGGGCTGCGAGGGTCGGCGCCCCCTGCTGGGTGTGTCCGGCGGAGGTGATGAGCGACGGTTCCTCGGCGACACGCGCACGACGCAGCGCCCCGCGGCAGATGAGGTTCGCGCTGAGCCCGAGAAAGAGGGCGACTCCCACGACAGCGACCGGCTTGGCGAACGGGATGGCGGTCGTGACCACGTATCCGAAGGTGCCGAAGCTCCCCACCAGAGGCAAGCCGGTGCCGCCGGCGATCATGATGCCGGCGATCACGGCGATGTATCCGAGCACAGATGCAGCCCAGAGGCCGGCGAGCACCGGCCATACGAAGGTGAGCACGGCGAGCACCGGCGCATAAGCGGCTGAGACCTGCATCGGCAGCACGGCGATTCCGACCAGCAGTGCCCACACCGCGATCACGACGACCCTCACGGTGAGCGAACGATTCCCGCGCTGCGCGCGCGTGATCAGCCATCCGATCATGTCGGCACCCGCGATACCCACCACGAGCAGTGCGGCGACCATGTTCACGCGCGACCTCCTGTCCACAACGACTGCACCGTCACCAGCGTGGCCGCGCCCGAGCGGCGTGCGCTCTGCGACACGGCGGATTGGGTGATCCCCTCCGCCTCCGCGATCTGTGCCTGAGACCGCCCGGCGATCATGGCGCGTGCGATGCGCGCCTCCCGGGGCTTCATCGACCCGATGAGCTCATCGCGCAGGAGCAGCGCGGCATTGGTGTCGGCGGGCTCGTCCTCGCCGTCTACCACCCACGCACGGGCGCGTCCCGTGCGTCCGGCGAGCCGGTGCACGGTGTCGATCGCGCGGCGCGCCGACCACCACGCGCTGCCATCGTAGATCGGGATCTCGTCGGCGGCGCCGGAGACGATGCGGGATCGGCCTCGCCCGATTCCGAAGCGCACGTCCGTCCCGGTATCGACGGCCTCCAGGCGCACCAGAGTCGTGGCAGCACACGCGTCCGCCACCGAGGAGTAGGTGGCCTGGAACTCGTCGCCCGCCGTGGACCACAGTGCGAGCACGGGCGGGACGCTCTCCTCCACCCGGCGGAACAGGGCATGAACGTTCGCCTGTACCGCCGCCCGGTCGTCGGCGCGACGAGAGCCGACGATGTCGACGATGATCGCTACAGTCTCGGTCATGCATGAAGTATATAGCTTATATTTTCGCTTTATAAGCCATGTACTTCTTCGAGAAGCTCAGGCGCGCGCGTCGTACTCCGCCCGAGAGGCTTCGATTCCCTCGCGATGCTCGATCGCCCATTCGGCGAGAGCCAGAGCGAGTTCGACGAATCCTCGCCCCCGATCGGTGAGTTCGTACTCCACCCGCGGCGGAACCTCCGCGTGCACCGTGCGCGTGAGGAGCCCATCGCGCTCGAGCTGACGCACCGTGAGGGTCAGCATCCGCTGGGATATGCCGGGAATGGCGTGGAGCAGTTCCGTGAAGCGCAGACGCTGCCCCTGCAGCGCACCGATCACCAGCACCGACCACTTGTCCCCCACCCGGTCCAGCACTTCGCGCACGACGCGGCCGTGGTCGGCCGGCCCGCGACCGTTGCATGCCGCCCCGTACGCGCTGGGCTCGACGATCGATGTCACCTGCTTACCTCCGTGTGCCTTTTGTATGCATCCCTCAAGTGACGCATCATGAGGTCTGTTACTCATCGTAACTCTGTTCACAGAAGGAACCATATGATCATCGCCCTCTGGGCCGTCAACGCCCTCCTCACTCTCGCCTTCCTCGGTGCCGGGGTCAACAAGCTCGTGAAGTCGAAGGATGCCCTCGTCGCGTCCGGCATGGCGTGGGCGAAGGGATTCCCGCCCGCCTCACTGAAGGCGATCGGAGCGGCCGAGGTGGTCGGAGCACTGGGCCTGATCCTGCCGCTCGCAACCGGCGTCGCACCGATCCTCTCCCCCACCGCTGCCACGTGCCTCGCGGTGATCATGCTCGGTGCCATCGTCGTCCACCTCCGTCACCGCGACGCCCTCAAGGTCACGCTTCCGTCGGCGGTGCTCGCGGCCTTCTCGATCGTGAGCGCCGTCCTGGGCTTCCTCGTGGTCTGAGCGGTGCATAAGTGTGGGGCTGATATCAATGAAATATCAGCCCCACACTTATACCCGAGGATCGTCTCCCGGCTGCCGTCGCGGGCCCGAGAGGACAGACCGCGAGGGCCTTGAGGCCAGCGCGGCAAGTCCGGCGTCGAACGGCGCTGTGCGCAGAGTGCATGCCATATGACAGCACTGGTCGGTCAATCCTCGGCAAGGCGCCGCGCCAGCGTCGGATAGTCGATGACCACACCATCGCGATCGACCGTGAGCTCCGCATCGAAGTCCCGGCTCCGACTGGTGTATCGAATCGAACGCGCGGAGGCTCCATCGGGCACCTCGGCGCCATAGAGCTGGCCGCTGCGCAGCACGCGAAGGGAGGGCACCTCGACCCACGCCATCACGAGCGACACCGCCTCAGAGGCGTGTTCCAGGAGTCCCAGGCGCCGGATCGGCATGACGTTGGTCAGAGGGCACAGGCCGAGGTCGCAGTCAACCGCGCCGTCGAGCACGCTCGGGTCCGGGATGCCGAGGTCCGGAAGATCGACGGATCCGTGCGCCTCCCCTGTCGTTCGCCAGTGTCCGTCCCCGGTGCGGCTGAGAACCAGGGATCTGTGCCACCCCTCGCCGAAGCTCGACACCGCGAGCTCCTCGGTGATCCATCCCTCGCTCACGCGGAGGCTCCATGCCGTCGAATAGCCGGTGGCTACGGATCCGCCGTGAGCGCGAAGGCTCTGATCCCCGAACCGGACGACGGCCGACTCGACACGACTCGTGTCGTCCACCCCGCGCCAGCGGTACCGCCGCAATTCCATGCCGACATGTTCCCACGACGGCGCACTGTATGCCCAGGGTCGCCGCACCGTCAGGACACCGCGGCCTCGCGGGCGCGGAACCACAGGGTGGGCTCGCCCAGCGCGCATGGTGGTCGCGGCGTCGGTCGCCGATTCCCGGTCAGTCCCACGCTTGCTCACCCACGGTGTGTGCTCAGCAGCCGTCTCCGCCCGATAGGATGGACGGCGAGGGCCTTTAGCTCAGCTGGTAGAGCGCCACGTTTACACCGTGGATGTCGTCGGTTCGATCCCGGCAGGGCCCACCACATCATCAACAGCCGCGACCACGCGCTCCCGCGTGGTTCCGATCCGTCACTCATCCCGCTGCGTCACGCGAGCGAAAGACCAGCCACGACGCCGCGACGAGAAGCAGGGTCCCGGCTGCCATCACGGCCCGGCCCGGGATCGGTTCGAGGAGTCCGACTCCCGGATGAGGCGACGCCGCCCATCCCACCCATGACGGATGTCACGGGTGGGCATGACATCACGACACTTCTGCGCGAAGCGCGACGCGGGTTGGCTGGAGGTATGCGCAAGCCTCTGTGATTCGCTCGCGCCGAATCGGCAGGGACGGGGCCGGCCGCCGCTGGCTGACATCGTGGCCCGGCTGCGGGACGTGGCAGCACGCGACGATGTGGAGTGGGTCCGCGTCGCGCTTCATGATGACACACAGCTGGACGATGCGGACGGGGACGTGATCGCGGAATCCGTCCTGTTCGCCACCACCCTCCCGACCACCGAACTGGAGGAAGCCGTCGACATCGCCTGGCTGCACAGCGACGGCATTGTCGAATCCGACGAGTCGTCCCTCGAGGACTACACCGAGGTCCCGGCTGTCCCCGGCCACCATCGCGTGGTGTTCCTGGTCTGGGACTGACGCGGAAACGGGCCCGTCCACATCAGGACAGCGCGGCCTCCCGGGTGCGGAACCACAGTGTGAGCTCGCCCAGCGCCCGTGCCGTGGTCGAGGCATCCGTCGCCGATTCCAGGTCGGCGAACGAGTCGCGGAATCCAGCGGGAACGGGCTCGACACCGCGACGGAACGAACGGTAGCCCATGCTCCAATCCGCGAACTTCCGCTCCGTGATCGGCTCCGACACCAGGATTCGCACGTCGTGATGACGGGAGTCGCGCCCAATCCGCTCAATCAGGCTCTCGATGACCGACGGTGCACCTTCGAGGACCTGGATGAACCTGCCATCCCGGAACAGCAGCATGCCGGTGATGTGATTCTCCGTATTGAACCGCCGGAATTCGACGAGGAGCTGGGCGAGCGCTGTCTCGCGGAACGGCTGCGAGGCGGTGCTGGCGTAGACGAGGGTGATCAGACCCTCACGGTTCGCGGTCACGGGGTCACTCCTTGGGCGTCGGCGCAATGCCGGGTCTGGTCGGTCGACTGCAGGTTCGTGACCGCGGAGGTCGCCTCGCGAAGCGAGGGGAAGTCGCCGACCGGCTGCGAGTGCGAGTCGTGCGCACGGAAGGTGCCATCGGGCCGGCGGTCGACGAACCCGAGGAAGTCACCCCCGCGACTGCCCACATGGAATCCGTCTTCGACACATGCCCACAGGACATCGGATGGGTACTGCTGTGCATCTGCCACAGCTTGATCGTATGGCTCTCCGGCCCCGCACCTGCGCCACGAGGTGCTCCAGCGTGCTCGCGGGTGTCCTTAGGATCGGAGGGTGAGCGAAGCCGAGACCCCGATCCCCCGGCCGGGAGCCGTCTATTTCGTCGGGCGCGCGGTGCTGCGCCCGCTCTTCACCGCTCTATACGGCGCGCGCACCAGCGGTCGCGAGCACGTGCCGCCGACCGGTGCGGTCCTTCTCGTCGCCAACCACCTGTCCGGGTGGGACACCGTGCTGATTCCGACGGCCGCATCGCGTCCCGTCCAGTTCCTGACCAAGTCGAGCCTGTTCACCCGACCCGGCCCCCTCGGGCGTGTCCTCCGCTGGTTCTTCACGTCGATCGGCGGCGTTCCGGTGCTTCGCACCGCAGGGCAGGCGGCACAGGCCGCCCTCGACTCCGGTGCCCGTATCCTCCGTGCCGGAAGCGTCTTCGCGGTGTTCCCGGAAGGTTCGCGCTCGCGCGATGGGCGCCTGTACCAGGGGCGCAGCGGGGCCGGCTGGATGGCGCTGGAGACCGGGGCGACGGTGGTGCCCGTCGGAGTGGTCGGAACGGCAGACATGGCCTTGTTCGGCCCCCTCCGCGGGCGCCCGCGCCCCGAGGTGCGCTTCGGCGCTCCGCTGGATCTCAGCGATCTGGAGGGCATGCCCCGCGGTGCCGCACGCCGTATCGCCACCGAACGCATCATGGCGGCCATCGCCGCCCTCACCAGTCAGGAGCGCGCGGACGAGGTGAACGGCTCGAGCCGGGACGCCGGCGCATAGCCGTTGCCCGCGCAGGCCGGGGAGCCTACCGTGAGGCCATGCGCACGCTCCGCTACTACATCAATGTCACGCTCGACGGTTGCGTGGACCACCGCGAGGGCAACCCCACAGAGGACGTGAACCGTGCCGCCACCGCGAGCATCGCCCGTGCCGACGAGCTCCTGTTCGGTCGTGTCGTCTACGAGATGATGCGCGATGCCTGGCGCGATCCGCTGCCCCCGGGCACGCCTGCGTGGGAGATCGAGTTCGCGGAGACGATCGGCCGCGCCCGCAAGAGCGTCTTCTCACGCACTCTCCCCTCCGTGGACTGGAACGCCGAACTGCTGCGCGGGGACCTGCTCGCGGCGGTGGCAGCCCTGAAAGAGCGAGCCGGCGGCGAGATTCTCGTCTCCGGGGTCACCCTGCCCACCGCGCTCGCGCAGCTGGACCTCATCGACGAGTACGAGTTCCTCGTGCAGCCGCACGTCGCTGGCCACGGTCCCTACCTGCTCGAGGGACTGACGAATCGGCCGGGCCTTGAGCCAGTGCATCGGGAGGAGTTCCCATCCGGGGCCGTCCTCACCCGCTTCCGCCGAACCCGCTGACCCTCCGCGATGACCACACGCGGCGTGCGGCGGAATGTGGGTAGGCTGGTGATGCGCATGCCGTGTGATGTCTACAACACCTCCCCGTGCGCCGATCCGCCCCTTTGGCATGATCTGCCAGTACGACGAAAGGTCGCCCGGTGACTGTTCACGACCAGGATCCCTACAGCCAAGAACCTCTCGACAGCGATCCCGAAGAGACCGCCGAGTGGCAGGAATCCCTCACCGATCTCGTTGATGCCAAGGGCCCGCAGCGCGGCCGGGAAATCATGCTCAGCATGCTCTCCACCTCGCGCGAGCTGCACCTGGGCGTCCCGATGGTTCCCACCACGGACTACATCAACACGATCGCGCCCGTCAACGAGCCGGAGTTCCCGGGCGATGAAGAACTGGAGCGCCGCTATCGTTCCTGGATCCGCTGGAACGCCGCCATCATGGTGCACCGCGCGCAGCGTCCCGGCATCGGCGTGGGCGGGCACATCTCCACGTACGCCGGAGCCGCCACCCTCTACGAGGTCGGCTTCAACCACTTCTTCCGCGGCCACGGTCACCCGGGCGGCGGCGATCAGATCTTCATCCAGGGTCACGCCTCCCCCGGCATCTACGCCCGCTCCTTCCTCGAGGGCCGCCTCACCGAGGCCCAGCTCGACGGATTCCGTCAGGAGAAGTCGGCAGGCGCCAACGGCCTGCCCTCGTACCCGCACCCGCGTCTCATGCCGGACTACTGGCAGTTCCCGACGGTCTCGATGGGCCTCGGCCCGATCAACGCCATCTATCAGGCGATGACCAACAAGTACCTCACCAACCGTGGCATCAAGGACGCCAGCGACTCGCACGTGTGGGCGTTCCTCGGCGACGGCGAGATGGACGAGGTCGAGTCGCGTGGCCAGCTGCAGGTGGCGGCCAACGAGGGCCTCGACAACCTCACCTTCGTGATCAACGCCAACCTCCAGCGCCTCGACGGTCCGGTGCGCGGTAACGGCAAGATCGTGCAGGAGCTGGAGAGCTTCTTCCGCGGTGCCGGCTGGAACGTCATCAAGGTGGTCTGGGGCCGGGAGTGGGACGAGCTGCTCGCCCGTGACAAGGACGGCGCGCTCGTCAACCTGATGAACGTCACCCCGGACGGCGACTACCAGACCTACAAGGCCGAGTCCGGCGCGTTCATCCGTGAGAACTTCTTCGGTCGTGACCCGCGCACGCTCGAGATGGTCAAGGACTACACCGACGACCAGATCTGGGGCCTGCGGCGCGGCGGCCATGATTACCGCAAGGTGTACGCCGCCTACAAGGCCGCGATGGAGCACAAGGGCCAGCCCACCGTCATCATCGCCAAGACGGTCAAGGGCTACGGCCTCGGCCCGCACTTCGAGGGCCGCAACGCCACGCACCAGATGAAGAAGATGACGCTGGACGACCTGAAGCTGTTCCGCGACACCATGCACATCCCGGTGTCCGACGCCCAGCTCGAGGCGAACCCGTACCTCCCGCCGTACTACAACCCGGGCGAGCAGGACGAGACCACGCAGTACATGCTGGAACGGCGCCGCTCCCTCGGTGGATTCCTCCCGGAGCGCCGCACCACGCACGTGGGTCTGGACCTGCCCGGCGACGACGCCTACAAGCTCGTCAAGAAGGGCTCCGGTACGCAGGAGATCGCCACGACGATGGCCTTCGCCCGCCTCCTCAAGGACCTGTTGCGCGACAAGAACATCGGACACCGCATCGTCCCCGTCATTCCCGACGAGGCCCGCACGTTCGGTATGGACGCGTACTTCCCGACCGCCAAGATCTACAACCCGCACGGCCAGAACTACGTCTCGGTCGACCGCGAGCTGCTGCTGGCGTACAAGGAGAGCCCGCAGGGTCAGATCGTCCACGTCGGCATCAACGAGGCCGGCGCCACCGCCGCGTTCACCACGACGGGAACCTCGTACGCCACGCACGGCGAGCCGCTGATTCCGGTCTACATCTTCTACTCGATGTTCGGCCACCAGCGCACCGGCGACGCCTTCTGGGCAGCGGGCGACCAGATGGCGCGCGGTTTCGTCATCGGCGCCACCGCCGGACGCACCACGCTCACCGGTGAGGGACTGCAGCACGCGGACGGGCACTCGCCGCTGCTGGCCTCCACGAACCCGGCCACCATCGCGTACGACCCGGCCTACGGCTACGAGCTGGCGCACATCGTGCAGGCGGGCCTGGACCGCATGTACGGCGGAAACCACCCCGACCCCGACGTGATGTACTACATCACCGTCTACAACGAGCCGATCGTCCAGCCCGCCGAGCCCGAGGGCGTCGACGTGGATGGCATCCTGCGCGGCATGCACCGCATCTCCGAGGCCACGGGCTCCGGCCCCCGCGCTCAGCTCCTCGCCTCCGGCGTGGGAGTGCCGTGGGCGCTGGAGGCGCAGCAGCTGCTGGCCGACGACTGGGGTGTGTCTGCAGACGTCTGGTCGGTCACCTCGTGGGGAGAGCTGCGCAAGGACGGCCTCGCCGCCGATGAGCACAACTTCCTCCACCCGGAGGAGGAGCCGCTGGTTCCCTACGTCACGCGTCGCCTGAACGAGGCCGAGGGCCCCGTCACCGCGGTGAGCGACTACATGCACGCCGTGCAGGATCAGATTCGTCAGTGGGTGCCTCAGCGCTTCGCATCGCTCGGTGCCGACGGCTTCGGTTTCTCGGACACCCGCGCAGCGGCGCGTCGCTTCTTCAAGATCGACGGCCCGTCGATCGTGGTGCGCACGCTGCTGTCGCTGGCCGAGGACGGCAAGATCGACCGCTCGGTCGTGAAGGCCGCCATCGACAAGTACGACCTGTTCAACGTGAACGCCGGGACCAGCGGAAACGCGGGCGGCGAGAGCTGAGAGCGGTGGCGAACGCGCCCGCCGGGGACATCCCCCAGGACAAGGCCGAGACTCTCGCGTGGTTGCGCAAGATCTCGGGCGACCTGGCGACGGTGACCACGAAACGCCTCGAAGAGAGGCTGCCGTGGTACGCCGAGATGCCCCCGGCGCGGCGCTCGTCCGTGGGCCTGGTGGCGCAGGCCGGCATCACGTCCTTCATCCAGTGGTACGAGGACCCCACCTCCACTCCGTGGATCGCGGCGGACATCTTCGCCGCCGCTCCCCGTGAGCTCCTGCGCAGCGTCAGTCTGCAGCAGACGTTGCAGCTCATCCGCGTCACCGTGGAGGTCACCGAGGAGCGCGTCGCCGGACGCGGCGGTCACGTCCACGAGGCGATCCTGGAGTACTCCCGCGACCTCGCCTTCACCGCGGCCGACGTCTACGCCCGCGCGGCCGAAGCGCGCGGTCTGTGGGACGCGCGCCTAGAGGCCCTGGTGGTGGACTCGATCCTGACCGGCGAGACGGACGACGAGCTTCCCAGTCGCATCGCCGCCCTGGGCTGGCACGGCCACGGCGAAGTCAGCGTGCTGGTGGGCACCACACCCGCGATGTTCGACATCGATCAGGTCAGACGCACCGCCCGCAAGCTCGGCGTGGACGTGCTGGTCGGCGTTCAGGGCGCCCGGCTCGTGCTCGTGATCGGGCGTGCGCAGGATCCGGCTGCCGACACGGAGCCCGCCGAGGGCCGGCCCTTCGTCGACATCGCCCAGGCGATGGAGCCCTGTTTCGGCTCGGGCCACCTGGTGCTGGGCCCCACGGTCCCCGCCCTCGTGGACGCGAGCATGTCCGCGCGCGCGGCCCTCGCCGGATTCGCCGTCGCCAGCGGCTGGCGTCACGCGCCACGCCCGGTCGAAGCCGACGACCTCCTTCCCGAGCGCGCCCTCGCCGGCGACCCGCTGGCACGGACCACGCTCGTCGAGCGCATCTACCGTCCGCTGCTGGCCCACTCGGCAGACCTCGTCGCGACGCTGTGGAGCTACCTGGACAACGGCCGGTCGCTGGAGGCGACGGCCCGTGAGCTGTTCGTCCACCCGAACACCGTGCGCTACCGGCTGAAGCGGGTGAGCGAAATCATCGGCTGGGATGCCACCGGGCCGCGCGAGGCCCTGATCCTGCAGACCGCCCTGATCCTCGGCTCGATCGGGGCCGCAGACGGTGTGCGGCGGCGACCGACACGCCGCAACGGCCAAATCCTGTCGACTTCACACAAACAGTGATCGATTTTCTGTGAGGAGTATGCCAGCGCAGGGCGGAATTCCTTGGCAAACTGAATCAGTGATCGTCCTCGCATGCCCTGGTCAGGGCTCACAGACTCCCGGATTCCTCACCCCCTGGCTCGAGCTGGCGGGCGCTCGTGAACGTCTGGAGGCGTACTCCGACGCCGCCCAGGTCGACCTGATCGCGCACGGGACCGAGTCCGACGCCGACACCATCCGCGACACCTCCATCGCGCAGCCGCTGATCGTCGCGGCCAGTCTCCTCGCGTTCCACGCGCTGGGAGATGCTGCCTCCCGCGCAGGCGGTGTGGCGGGCCACTCGGTCGGTGAGGTCGCGGCACTCGCGGCGACGGGCATCGTCTCGGACGAGCACGCGATGCACCTGGTGGGCGAACGCGGACGCGCAATGGCCGCAGCCGCGGCGGAGGCGGCCACCGGCATGGCCGCCGTGGTCGGCGGCGTCGAGTCCGATGTACTCGCAGCCATCGCCGACGCGGGCCTGGAGCCGGCCAACTTCAACGGAGGTGGTCAGATCGTCGCCGCCGGATCGGTGGAGGGCCTCGCAGCCCTCGGCGACAATGCCCCGCGTGGAGCTCGCGTGATCCCGCTTCAGGTGGCCGGAGCATTCCACACCCGCTACATGGCCTCGGCGCGTCCCGCGCTGCAGAGTGCGGTCGAGGCCGCCTCAGCCGACGGCGTACAGGCCCCGGACCGCACGCTGTGGACCAACAGCGACGGCACAGTCATCACGGACGGGAACCGCGCCCTGGAGCTGATCGTCCATCAGATCACCTCCCCCGTGCGCTGGGACCTCTGCATGGCGTCCTTCGCCGATGCCGGAATCACCGGCATGATCGAGCTGGCCCCGGCCGGCGCTCTGGTCGGCCTCGCCAAGCGCGGCCTTCGCGGCGTGCCGACGGTAGCCGTCAAGACCCCGGACGACCTGGAAGCGGCCGTCGCGATGCTGAACGGAGAGAACGCATGAGCGTCACGCTGACCCAGGGGCAGGGCCCCGCCTTCACCCGGATCTACTCCTACGGCGCCGCCCGTGGCGAGAACGCGGTGACCAACGACGAGATCGTCGAGCCGATCAACTCGTCCGACGAGTGGATCCGCCAGCGCACCGGCGTGGTGACGCGCGTACGGGCCGTCGCCACCACGAGCGCCACCGACCTGGCCACCGCGGCCGCCGCCGAGGCCATCGCGAAGAGCGGCGTCGATCCGTCGGAGATCGACCTCGTCATCTGCGCCACCATCAGCAACGTGCAGCAGACCCCGTCGATGTCGGCCGTCGTCGCCGACCGCGTCGGCGCCAACCCGGCCGCCGCCTACGACAGCAACGCCGCATGCGCCGGCTTCACCTACGGCGTGGCCCAGGCCGACGCCCTGATCCGTGCGGGCGCAGCCAAGTATGCCGTGGTCATCGGTGCGGAGAAGCTGTCCGACGTCATCGACCCCACCGACCGGACGATCTCGTTCCTGCTCGGCGACGGCGCCGGCGCCGTGGTCATCGGCCCGAGCGACACCCCCGGCATCTCCGCGACGGTGTGGGGTTCGGACGGCTCCAAGGCCGACACCGTGGGCATGGACCACACCCTCGTGGAGTTCCGCGACGGCGAGGCGAAGTGGCCGACGCTGCGCCAGGAGGGTCCGAGCGTCTTCCGCTGGGCGGTGTGGGAGATGGCCAAGGTCGCCAAGCAGGCCCTCGAGGTCGCGGGTGTCCAGGCTTCCGACCTCGCCGCATTCGTCCCCCATCAGGCCAACATGCGCATCATCGACGAGTTCGCCAAGCAGCTCGGGCTGCCCGAGAGCGTCGTGATCGCCCGCGACATCGAGACCACGGGCAACACGTCCGCCGCCTCGGTCCCCCTCGCGACGCACCGCCTGCTCGAGGAGCACCCGGAGCTGAGCGGCGGCCTTGCGCTGCAGATCGGCTTCGGTGCCGGACTGGTGTACGGCGCGCAGGTCGTCGTCCTCCCCTGACGCGCTCCCCCCATAAACTGTTTCCGCCCATCCAACAACAAGGAGAAATCATGGCATTCACGAAGGACGAGGTCCTCGCTGGTCTTGCCGAGCTCGTCACCGACGAGACCGGTATCTCGGCCGACGAGGTCGCGCTGGACAAGTCGTTCACCGATGACCTCGACATCGACTCGATCTCCATGATGACGATCGTCGTCAACGCCGAGGAGAAGTTCGGCGTCAAGATCCCGGACGACGAGGTCAAGAACCTGAAGACCGTCGGCGACGCCGTCGACTTCATCGTCGCAGGCCAGGAGTAATTCCTTCGGCGTGCCGCAGCCGAACGCTGCGGCACGCCGCCCCTTCATGTCCCCCGCGGACCCAGGTCCCACCAGGACCGCCCCACGCTTTTCGCACAAACCAGGAGAGAGTGCATGACCAAGCGCATCGTCGTCACCGGAATCGGTGCCATCTCCGCGCTCGGCGCGACCGCCGAAGAGAACTGGAAGAACCTTCTCGCCGGCGTTTCCGGCGCCCGCACGCTCGAGCACGAGTGGGTGGAGAAGTACGAGCTTCCCGTGACGTTCGCGGCGGAGGCCGCCATCCGCCCTGAGGACGTCCTGCCCCGTCATGAGGCCAAGCGACTGGACCCCTCGTCCGCGTTCGCCCTCATCGCCGCCCGCGAGGCGTGGGCCGACGCCGGCTCCCCCGAGGTCGCCCCCGAGCGGCTGGGTGTGGACTTCGCCACCGGTATCGGCGGCGTGTGGACGCTGCTGGACGCCTGGGACACGCTGCGCGAGAAGGGACCGCGCCGCGTTCTGCCGCTGACGGTCCCGATGCTCATGCCGAACGCCGCAGCCGGAAACCTCTCGCTGCAGTTCGAGGCACGCGCCTATGCGCGCACCGTGGTCAGCGCGTGCGCCTCCAGCACCGAGTCGGTCCTCAACGCCTACGAGCACCTGCAGGAGGGTCTGGCGGACGTGGTCATCGCCGGTGGCGCCGAGTCGGCGATCCACCCGATCACGGTGGCCTCGTTCGCCTCCGCCCAGGCGCTGTCGCGCCGCAACGACGACCCCGCGCACGCCTCGCGTCCGGGCGCGATCGACCGTGACGGCTTCGTCATGGGCGAGGGCGCCGCGGTTCTCATCATGGAGACCGAGGAGCACGCGAAGGCTCGCGGCGCGAAGATCTACGGCTACGTCGTCGGCGGCGGCGTGACCGCGGACTCGTACCACATCACCGGCAACGACCCCGAGGGCACGGGCGCGGCTCGTGCCGTCGAGCAGGCGCTGGCGATGGCCGGTGCGAGCGCCGACGAGGTCACCCACATCAACGCCCACGCGACCTCCACCCCGGTGGGAGACCCCAACGAGTACGTCGCCCTCAAGCGTGTCTTCGGCGACCGGATCGACGAGATCCCGGTTTCCGCGACGAAGGCGTCGACCGGTCACCTCCTGGGTGGCACCGGTGCGCTCGAAGCCGTGTTCACCATTCTCGCCCTGCGCGACCGGGTGGCCCCTCCCACGATCAACATGACCGAGCCCGACCCCGCCGTTCCGTTCCGGCTGTCCGGCGAGCCCCAGCCGCTGGGCGACGGCCCGCAGCTCGCGATCAGCAACTCGTTCGGCTTCGGCGGGCACAACGCCGTCGTCGCGTTCCGCAACGCCTGATCCGATGTGACGAAGCCCCGCCGGTGATCCGGCGGGGCTTCTGTCGTACTGGGCGAAGGATTCGTTTTCACAGGCTCCGGGAGCGGATCACCGGTTCCCGTTACTCGCGCCTCCTCCGCACATCCTGGTGGTGTCAGCCGTTCGCCGATCGTCTCGGCGGCGGCTGACACCGAGCTTTCTATCCGACCTTGTGGAGCCAGATGACGGGCGACTCGTCGCTCGCCGCGCGGAACGGCTCCAGTTCCTCGTCCCAGGCGCTGCCCAGGGCGACATCCAGTTCCCGCTGCAGTTCGAACGCATCGCCGGCGGCGATCTCCATGGCATACCGGATGCGGTCCTCACCCAGCACCACATTGCCGGCGGTATCGGTCTGCGCGTAGTGGATCCCGAGGTCCGGCGTGTGCATCCAGCGACCGCCGTCGCTGCGCGGCGTGGGGTCCTCGGACACTTCGTAGCGCAGGTGCTCCCAGCCGCGGATGGCGGTGGCGAGAGCGGCGCCGCTTCCCGCGGGCCCCTCCCAGTAGAACTCGGCACGACGCGCGCCGGTGAGCACCGGCTGGTCGGTCCAGTCGAAGTTGACGGCGCGCCCGAGGGCGCGACCGACCGCCCACTCCAGGTGTGGGCACAACGCGCGCGGCGCCGAGTGAATGTAGATCACTCCGCGCGCCTGTGGTGTAGCCACGATCTCTCTCCGTTTCGTCAGGTGCGTCTTCCCCTACGACCTGATCCGAGCGATCTGCTACGTGCTGTTCGTTTTGAGAATCATCTCAGTTGGATCACGAAATCACAAGCGTGTCATTTCGGGATCACCGCCGGCGCGGCTTGTCCTCACCGGCGGCGGGCGCATCGTGTGTCACGTCGACCCGATCGAGCCCGCGGTGCGTCGTCCAGATGAGCTCCTTGCCCTCGGCGGCGTGATGCGAAGCACGCACCGCCCGGTTGTCCGCCCAGCCGTTCAGCCGATGCCCGGCGTGGCCGCGTACATGCTGGAACTCGACATCATCGAGCCCGGCGGCCCGACGATCCTCCCGTGCCTGCATGAGCGCCTTGAGAATGTCGACGTTCTTGGTCGGCTGCTTGGACGATGTCTTCCAGCCGCGCCGCTCGTGCCCGTCCATCCACTTCGTGTAGGTGTCGATGGCGTACATCGAGTCGGCCTGGATCACGAGATGCTGCACGTGCTGGTGGTCCCTGATCGCGTAGAGCACGGCGAGGAGCTCACCGATGTTGTTGGTGCCGGCGGGGATCGAGCCGGCGGCCCAGTGGCCGTCCTCACCGACCCACGCCCATCCGGCGGGGCCCGGGTTTCCCTTGCACGCACCATCAGTGGCCACGGTGTACCGGTCGATCCTGGTCACGCTCATCCTTCCGGCGTGCTGGAATTCCACACGCCCCTCCATCCTCCCATCGTCAGCCGCCCAGTCCGATCCGACACAGACACGACACCCACAGCGGGTACGATCCCTGACGAACTGCCAGCGCCGCATCCCCGGAAAGGAGCAGGAGGTGAACGGAGCGTCCGATGGCCGCGTGCGGGAAGGCACCGCCGCGGAGGTCTTCGGTGTGTTCCTCAAACTGGGTGCGACCTCCTTCGGCGGGCCGATCGCACACCTCGGCTACTTCAGAGCGGAGATCGTGCAGCGCCGGGCGTGGCTCGACGACGCGTCCTATGCGGACCTCGTCGCGCTGTGTCAGTTCCTGCCCGGTCCGGCATCGAGTCAGGTCGGCTTCGGGATCGGCCTTCACCGGGCGGGACTTCGCGGCGCCCTGGCCGCATTCGTCGCCTTCACTCTGCCGTCCGCGGCCCTCATGACGGCGTTCGCGTTCGGTGCGTCGCTCTTCGCGGGCACGATCGGGAGCGGGCTCCTGATGGGCCTGAAGCTCGTCGCAGTCGCGGTGATCGCTCAGGCGGTGCTGTCGATGGCGCGCACGCTGGCGCCTGACCCGATCCGCGCGACCATCGCCGCCCTCGCCGCAGCCGCCGCGCTGCTGCTGCCCGGCTCGTTCGGCCAGCTGGCGGCGATCACCGTCGGCGCGCTGGCCGGGTGGATGCTGTGCCGCACCACGGGCGGCGACGGGTCGTCGTCGCTCCACCTGCGCATTCCGCGCCGCCTCGGCATCGTCTCACTCGCCCTGTTCGCACTCGCGCTCCTTGGCCTTCCCGTCGTGGCGGGGGTCTCCGGCTGGAGCGGGGTGGCGTTCGTCGACGCCTTCTTCCGATCCGGATCCCTGGTGTTCGGCGGCGGCCACGTGGTGCTCCCGCTGCTGCACAGCGCAGTGGTCGACACCGGCTGGGTGTCGGAGGCGGACTTCCTCGCCGGGTACGGCGCCGCTCAGGCGATGCCGGGCCCGCTGTTCACCTTCGCAGCCTTCCTCGGCGCGCTCTCCCCCACCGGGCCGGGTGGCGTCCTCGGCGCGGTGGTCGCGCTGCTGTCGATCTTCCTGCCGGGATTCCTCCTGCTGCTGGGTGTGCTGCCGTTCTGGGAAACCCTGCGCTCACGCCCACGGGCACAGGCGATGATGCGCGGTGCGAACGCCGCGGTGGTCGGCGTTCTCGCCGCCGCGCTGTACTCCCCCGTATTCACGTCCGCGGTGACCGGCCCCGCGGAGTTCTGTCTCGCTTTGGTGTGCTTCGTGCTGCTCATCGCGTGGCGGACGCCGCCGTGGGTCGCGGTGATCGTGGGAGCCGTGGGCGGAGTGCTCATCGCCGTGGCGGGGTGATCGGGCTGCCCGCGCGCTCTCGCCTACAGTGAAGCCATGACTGTGCCCGAGTCCTCCTCCGCTGCGTCCGAGTCCGCCCCTCCGGGAGACGCGGAGGAGAACGCCACGAGCACAACGACGGCGAGCCCACCGACGGCGGACGAGATCCCCGTGACCGACCCGGAACCGCGCCGTCGACCTCGGTGGACCCGCATCGATCGCCCCTTCGCCTTCGGGTTCCTCGTGACGCTGGGCGGCCTGGCTGCGATCGTGCTGGGCGTCGCGTTGTCGAACCTCTCCACCATCCTCATCTACATCACCTTTGCGCTGTTCGTCGCCCTGGGCCTGGACCCCGCCGTGCGCGCGCTGGAGCGGCGCGGGCTCGCGCGCGCCTGGGCGGTCGTCATCGTGATCGCCGGTCTCGCCGTTGTGCTCGCCGTGATCGTGCTGGCGATCCTTCCGACCCTGATCGATCAGATCACCTCGTTCATCGCCTCCATCCCCGGCACCATCCAGGCGTTCCTCGCCAGCGACTTCTACGCCGCCCTGGAAGCCCAGTTCGGGGTCGGGCTCAACGATGTGATGACCGAGGTGCAGAAGTTCCTGAGCGACCCGTCTCGGATCGCACAGATCAGCGGCGGAGCCCTGCAGATCGGCGGGGCGGCGCTGCAGGTGGGCGCAGCGATCGCCAACGGGCTGTCCGGCGGCCTCATCGTGCTCGTGCTGACGCTGTACTTCCTGGCCACGATGCCGTCGATGAAGGCCGGGCTGCTGGCACTCGCCCCGGCACGGGATCGGCGAAGCATCGATCGTATCTCGACGCAGATCACCGATTCGGTGGGCGGCTACGTGATGGGAATGGTGTCACTCGCATTCATCAACGCGCTTCTGGTGCTCGTGATCTACCTTGTGCTGAAACTGCCGTTCCCTCCGCTGATGGCGACGGTGGCTTTCCTGATCACCCTCATTCCGCTGGTGGGATCGCTGCTGTTCTGGGTGATCGGGACGGGAATCGCGCTGTTCACCTCACCGCTGCTGGCGCTGGTCTTCGCGGTCATCTACTTCGTGTACATGCAGGTGGAGGCATACGTGATCACCCCGCGCGTGATGAATCGCGCCATCGCCATTCCCGGATCCCTCGTGGTCATCGGCGCGCTGGTGGGCGGGACGCTGCTGGGACTGCTCGGCGCGCTCATCGCCGTGCCGGTGACCGCCTCGATCCTCATCATCATCACGCAGGTCTGGGTGCCGCGTCAGAACCGCAAGGTCTGAGGCGAAACGGCTCACCGCCGGGACTCGCCCGCGGGGCCCCACGATCCTCGGCGATCTCAGGCGCGGTGGCGCGACCGGTAGACGGTGAGGGCCCGGCGCACGGATCGCACATGGAGCACGTCGGCGAGCTCGCCCACCTCACCGTCCCGCGCGATGCGTGTCGGCCCGTCGGGAAGCGTGATCTCCAGTTCCGGCGCGGACACCTCGTGGTACTGCCGCACCCGGCCCAGCTGGCCCGTGAGCGTGGCGAGCAATGCCACGATCCGCGAGCCCCGCGAGGAGACGTCGAGGATGCGGAGGTCGAGCAACCCGTCCTGCAGATCGTCCCGGCTGCTGGGCGCGAAGCCCTGCGGCTGATACTGGCCGTTGCCGAGGAAGAGCAGGCTTGAGTCGCGCGTTCGTCCGTCGACGGTCACCGCCACCGAACGGTTCTTCGACATCACCCGCCACCCTGCCACCAGCGCGGCCAGGGGCTTCCCGATCCGCTTCTCCAGCTTCTCCCTGATCCGCACGAAGTCGGTGTAGGCGCCGATGCTCGCGGTGTTGAGGAAGATCTCGTCGTTCGCGTAGGCCACATCCACTTTGCCCACCGTGCCGTGCTGGATGGCCTGGACCGTCCGGATGGCGGGGAAGGTCCCCACCGCTCGGGCGAAATGATTGAACGTGCCGGCGGGGAACACCGCAAGGGGCACGTCGTGATCCATCGCTGCCTGGGCCGCGGCGCGGACGGTGCCGTCGCCCCCGGCGACGGCGAGCACCTCGGCGTCCGCAGCCGCGGCAGCCATGACAGCGCGAACGTCGTCTTCGGGACGGATCTCCACGATGCGCATCCGCGGGAGACGTCGGCGCAGACTCTCGGACAGTGCGGCACCGCGTCCGCTGTGCGAGGCCGGGTTCACCACCAGCGTCACACCCTCACCCGACGGGCGGGGCTCGACGTGATCCAGCTCCTGTGGCTGCGATCGCAGCGGGGAAGGGATCGGTGGCACGAGGCGCCGACCGATCGCGGCGACCGCGCTGCCGAGGACGAAGCCTGCGGCCACATCGGACGGATAGTGTGCGCCGGTCGCCGTCCGGGAGAAGCCCACGAGCCCGGCAAGCACCTGAAGCGGGACGCCGAGCGCGGGAAGCTCGGTGGACACGCCGGCGGCGAATGCCGCGGCACTCGCAGAATGGCCGCTCGGGAAAGACGAGGAGGCGGGCGCCCGGCGAGAGAGCCGCCCCAGGGGAATCAGTGTGCGCAGCGGGCGGTCGCGATGATGCAGACGCTTGGCCAGCTGGTTGGCGATGAGACTGGTGGCACCGAGCGTGACGACGCCGCGCAGCGCCGCCCGTCTCGCCCGGCTGCGACCCGTGAGGTACAGCCCTCCCGCGATGGCGAGCCAGAGGACGGAATGATCCGCGGCATTGGTGAGCTTGGGCATCCAGCGGTCAAGCACCGGACTGGGTGTGGAGGCCACCGCCGAGTAGACCGCTCGATCGAGCGCACGCACCTGCGCGGCCGTTTCCGCCGCCGCGCGGCGGAAACCGCCGCGTGACTTCCTCTGCCGCATCCGGACCTCCGCAGTCGACGCTACCGAAGGTCAGAGACACCCCGTACGGCCACGCCGTCAGCGTCGAGAGATCCGAGACCGAAAAGGGCGCGCGGAGGTCCCGCAGCGCTGTTCCCGGTCCGCCGTTGCAGAGCGGACCGGGAATCAGCGCCGTCTCACCGCGCGAGGCGCGCGAACGAGATCGGCAGCTTCGATCTCATGCCCGAGACCGGCGACGGGCGACGATCACACCGATCAGACCGACCGCGACGGCGAGAGCGCCCGCTCCGAGCGGGATGCTCACCGATGCGGCTCCTGTGACCGGAAGGTGCGGCCGCGGGCCTGATGGCGGGTTCGCCCCCGCCCCGGGATGCGTCGGCGCCACACTCGTCGCGCTGCTGGTGGCAGTCGGCTGCGCAGTGGGCTGCGTCGTCGATGACGGTGTCGGGCTGCTGGTCGGCTGCGTCGTCGGCGTCGGTTCCGTCGTCGGCGTCGGCGTGCTCGTCGGTTCCGTCGTCGGCGTGCTTGTCGGTTCCGTCGTCGGCGCGGTCGTCGGCGTCGGCGTTGCGGTAGGCGTCGTCGTGGGATCGGCGGTCGGCGTGGGCGTGGACGTCGGCGTGCTCGTGGACGTCGGCGTGGGCGTGGGCGTCGGCGTGGGATCCGTCGTCGGCTGGACGATGGGCTTGTTCACGATGGCGCCGAGGTCCGTCGATGCGGATGCGATGGTGACGGGGCGTTGGGTGGCGTCCAGGACGTAGCCCTGCGGTGCAGCGGTCTCCGTCAAGACGTAGTCCCCCCAGTGCAGTCCCGTGACCAGCAGTTCGCCGTCGAGGGGGTTCTCGTCTCCTGCACCGTTGTCGACGACGGTGGTCGCCGTGCCACCCTGGGGCGTGAGCGTCCACTCGGATCCGGCGAGGGCGAATCCGTCGGGTGAAGTCTTTGTCCAGGAGAGCTGGCCGACAGGCTCCGTGACATCGATCGTCGCGATGTCGGTCGTGGCCTGGCCGTTGCAGTTCGCGTACACCGCACGGTAGCTGGTTGTGACCGTGGGGGCCACGTCGAGGGTGTCCGTGGTGGCACCGGCGATGTCGGTCCAGGGGCCGTCCGGGGTGGCAGAGCTCTGCCACTGCACGGTCGGGGCGCTGTCCCCGGTGGCCTGTGCGGTGAGGGCAGCCGTGTCGCCGCTGGTGATCGAGGTCGAGGCCGGGTGCTGGGTGATGCTCGGCGCGGTGCCGTAGACGAAGCCACCGGGGTAGGTCGCCGAGTCGGTGGTGTCGAACAGCGTCCAGCTGACCACCACGTCGACCGCGCCGCATCCGGGCGGGGTCTGCACCGTCCACGTGCCATCACCCTGGATCAGGTTGGTTCCCGCCACGCCACCGAAGGTGACACTCGTGATCACGACATCACGATTGAGGGGAACAGGCGCATAGTGGAGCGTTCCCAACCCCGAGCCGAGCTGACCGTAGTAGTTGTTTCCCCACACGTAGGTGTTGCCGTCGGAGCCCTGCGCGATGGCGTGGCTCGAGCCTCCGCCGATCGTCGTGAACGTGACGCCGGTCGGCATCTGCACGGGTCCGGGAACCGTCGTGTACGCCTGGTTGGTGGCCGTGCCGTTGCCCAGCTGACCGGAGCTGTTGCTGCCCCACGAGTATGCGATGCCGTCCGCGGTCAGCGCATAGGCCGTTCCCCCGGCGAGTCCGATGCTGGTGAAGGTGACCCCGGCGGGGACGGAAACAAGCACGGGCGAGTTGCGGTTGACGGTGCTGCCATCGCCCAGCTGGCCCTGGGTGTTGTTGCCCCAGGCGTAGACGTTGCCGTCGCTGCCGAGTACCAGCACAGCGCCGTTCGCCGCGATCGACGTCGCGGTCACCCCTGCCGGCAGGTGCGCACGAACCGGGGCGTAGCGGTCGACGTTGGTGCCGTCGCCCACCTGACCGAAGAAGTTGATGCCCCAGGTGTAGACCTCGCCGTCCGTGGTGAGCGCAGCACCACCGCGACTGCCCGCCTCGATCCGCGCGAAGGTGACACCCGCCGGCATCTGCAGCGGCACCGGCACGAGGCTGTCCTGCCACGAACCCGTCCCCAGGTAGCCGACGCCCCAGCCATAGGCGCGGCCATCCGCCGTCAGCGCATACGAGGATCCTCCCCGGGCGCTCACCTGAGTGAACGTCACACCCGCCGGGGTGGGAACCAGCACGGGCAGGGAACTGCTGGTGGTGGACCCGATACCCAGCTGGCCGGAGCTGTTGCTCCCCCACGAGTAGATCTGTCCGTCAGAGGTGAGGGCAAGCACGTGGGCTTCACCGGCCGCGATGTCGGTGAAGCTCACACCGGCGGGAGTCGATACCGGCGCCGGAGTGGAATGGCTTGTTGTGGTGCCGTCTCCGAGCTGACCGGCGGCGTTATCGCCCCAGGCGTAGACCACGCCATCGGAACCCAGCGCCACGGTGCCGTACGAGCCGCCGTCGACGATGGTGAAGTCGATGCCGATCGGGTACTGATCGGAGACCACGGTGCCGCCGGCAGTCGGGCCGCTCGTCGGGGAGACCGCTGCGGATGCGGCTGTCGCTCCCAGCGCGCTCATCGCAACGAGGATCAGGGTGGCCGTCGATATCCATCGAGCTCGCGGGCGTGTGATTCGTGTTTCTTTCATCGGGTGAAACACCTTTCGGAAGGGCGGCAGGACCGTAGTCGGGTGGGCATGCCTCGGGAAGGGAGACCCGCAGGTGGAGCGGGCCTCAGAGAACAAGACGCAGGACCTCGCCCGCCATGACGCGGTTCTTCTGCCATCCGGCGAATTCTCAGAAATGTGAGCGCTCCCGCCGACGGCTCGGTAGGATCGGAGTCCGCAGAAGCTTGGGGGATCTTCACGATGCGCACCTCACTGAAGCGCGTAAGCGCCATCACCGCACTCGCCATCGCCGTGCTCGGCGCCACCGCGTGCACACCCATGACATCGCCACGGGACGAACCCGCCGGGGCGAGCACAGAGACCGGCCCGACCGAGACTCCGGCACAGACGCTGATGGAGGCGTGCGACACCGTCACCGCAGAGTGGGGCCTGGCACTGGATCCCTGGCCCTCCGTCCAGGGACCCGACAACGACACCGGCGCCCGCAAGGACTTCGCTCTCGCTCAGACACGGCACGAGGCCATCGTCACGGAGCTTCATGCAGTCGCCGACAAGGTGACGGTGCCCGAGGTCCACGCTGCACTCGAGAAGACCATCAGCGCCCACCAGCAGTACATCGACGAGGTGTGGCCGGCGTTGATGGCCATCCCGGAGGGATACGTCGCAGACCCCAACGACCCCACGAACAAGATCTTCATGGTGTCGAAAGAGGACCTGAGGCTCAAGCAGGAGATGGCCGACGCCGATATGGAACGCTTCGATCTGTGCGGCCCGGTGAAGAACAGCCAGACCACCGCCCAGGCCTGCGAGATCGTTGACCAGGACTGGGTCGATGCCGCCACGAAGTACAACCAGGCATCGTCACTCATCGCGGCGGGCGACCTCACCGGAGGCCAGGAAGCGGGCGCCACCGCCCTGCATCAGATCAAGGCGGCGATGATCCAGGTGACCGTGCCCGAGGTGTTCGCCTCGCTCGACACGATGTACCAGGCCTACCAGGTCTATTACGAGGACGGCTTCCTCACCATGCCGACCACGGAGGAACTGGCCAAGCTCTCGCTGGATGAGCTTCACGCCGTGACAGAGAAGTACGACGGCCTCTTCCAGGACTGGGACGCGGCTCTCACCGCGGGTGAAGCGGACGTGAAGAGCCTCTGCAGCAGCGCCGGGTAGGCGGCCGCCGATGCGCGGCCCCAGCGATGAACGGTAGGGCGGGCGGGACTTGAACCCGCGAATCGTTGGGTTATGAGCCCACTGCCTTAACCAGCTTGGCCACCGCCCCGTATGCGATCAGCCTACCGGTCGCGGGTCAATGATCGGAGTGAGGGAACGGACGGTCGTGAGATCCGGCGACCGGCCGGGGCGCGGGATCCGCCGCGATGCCCGGATCCGATGCGTTCTCCACCAGATCATCGGTGCTGGGAAGATCCGCCGCGTCCGGTGCGTCGAATGACACCGCCGGCCCCGTGGGCTGCGGAGATGACGGCACCGACGCACTCGGCTCTCCCCCGCTGCCTCGCTGAATCGGCAGTTCCTGGCTCTCCTCGATCACCTGCGGATGGTAGCGGGTGAGGGCCACCACTCCGAACGTCGCGATTGCTCCGGCGATGCCGAAGCCGACGTAGATCCAGGTGGGAGCCGAAGTGGCCTCGCCCAGCACCAGCAGACCGATCAGCACCGCGACGATGGGATCCACGACGGTGAGACCGGCGATCACGAGGTCGGGCGGCCCGGACGCGTGGGCGGTCTGCACGAAGTAGCCGCCGAGCAGGGTCCCCGCCACGAGCGCGATGAGGCACACCAGCGTCAGCCACTCGAAGTCCTGCTCCTGGATGCGCTTCAGCACCACCTTCGCGAGGGTGGCCACGAATCCGTAGATGATGCCGGCGCCCATGATGTAGAACAGCGCCTTCATGCGATTGCGCAGCAGCACCCAGAGGCCGCCGAGAACGATGATGACCACCAGGAGGATGCTCAGCACGGTGCCCAGCTGAGCATCGGTGACGGGCTTGTCCTCGGCGTACATCGCGGCGAGGAAAACGAAGAGGAAGGTGCCTCCGACGCAGAGGCCGATGGCGATCAGTGACTGGCGCGTCGGGGTGAACCCGGTGATGCGGGCGTTCAGCAGCGTCGTGATCACGAGAGCGACGGCGCCGAGCGGCTGCACGACGATGAGCGGCGCGAGCCAGATGGCGGCGAGCTGACAGACGATCGCCAGCCCGAGCATCAGGGTTCCGACGATCCACGACGGACGCGTCAGCAGCTGCCCGAGTTGTCCGCGGCTGAGACCGGCTGCGGCGTCCTGACCGCTGAGCTTCTCCACCTTGGCGACGCCGCGGTGCTGGTACTGCGTACCCAGTGACATGAACACGGCGCCGGCGAGAGCGAGCGGGATCCCGAGGAGGATCTTCGGGTTCTGCAAGAAGCCAATGAGGTCGTTGACGTCTGGCGCGGCCGCAACAGTCCCCCACATCACCCCCTGAGCCTACCTGCTCGGCGCCTCAGACTAGGCTTCTGACGTGGCCGTACTTCCGATTCGCATCATGGGCGATCCCGTCCTGCACGCCCCCGCCTCCCCCGTCGGTGAGATCACCGACGATGTCCGCACGCTCGTCGCCGACATGTACGAGACGATGGACCTCGCCCCCGGCGTCGGACTGGCGGCCCCTCAGGTGGGCGTAGCCCTGCGCATCTACGTCTACTCCTACGAGGACGATGAGGGGCAGCCCTGGCGGGGCGAGGTCATCAATCCCGAGCTGTGGATGATGCCCCTGGAGCCCGGCGCGCCGGATCCCGACGAGGAATCGGAGGGGTGCCTCTCCGTTCCCGGCGAGCGGTTCCCGCTGCGTCGATCGGAACGTGTGCGCGTCACCGGCACCGACCTCAACGGCGACCCGGTCACCATCGACGTGAGCGGGTGGCGGGCACGGATCATGCAGCACGAGTTCGACCACCTGGACGGCGTGCTGTACGTGGATCGCATCGACGACGGAAACTGGAAGACCGTCCAGAAGATCGCCAAGAAGCGCGGATGGGGTCGCACCCTCACCAGCTGGACGCCCGGGGTCGACGGCTTCGAGTCCTGACCGGCGGCCGGTCGTCGTCAGAATTACCGCTCTAAGCAGACGCTCAGGTAACATTTTTTCATCCACCGGACTCGCACCCGGTGTTCTGCACGCGCACTCTCTGTCCCGGATGGTGCGCTCCATCATCCTGTGGGGAGAACGCATGAAGACCACCGCAGCGCGCCGCACTCTGGCCGCAGCTTTCGCCATGGCCGCCGCTGTCAGCCTGACCGGCTGCAGCATGTTCGCACCGAGCGCCACGCGCGACGAGGACGGCGCCATCTCGGAGGCCGGCCAGCAGGACGCCTTCAGCCTCAAGGTCGGCGACTGCCTGCTTGCGCAGGAAGCCACCACGATCACCGAGGTCCCGGCCGTGCCGTGCGACCAGGAGCACGACGAAGAGGTCTACTTCCTCTTCGACATGGAGGGTTCGGACTTCCCGGGCGACGACGCGATCACCGCGGCTGCCATGGAGAAGTGCGAGGCCGAGTTCGCGACGTACGTCGGACTCGACTCCGAGACCTCGATCTACGGCTGGTACCCGATCACCCCGACCACCGAGTCGTGGGAGCAGGGCGGGGACCGCGAGGTCGACTGTGTTGTGTACGCCGACGACCTGTCGAAGATCACCGGTTCGCTCAAGGGCATCAACCAGTAAGCCGCAACGATGAAGGCGGTCGGGGTCCTCGGACTCCGACCGCCTTCATCGTTGCAGGAAGGCGTTTCCGCCTGATCATGTGAGGAGTCTCATGTGTCGCTGCAGGGCACTTTCACCTGCAGTTTGTGCCAGACGCATACCGCATATCGCGCCTCCCCCCTGCTGCGTACAGCACCGATGTGCCACCGTGGGGACTGTCGCCGTTCGACATGGACCGCGATAACCCCCCACAGGATCGAGGCCCGCCATGGGCAAGTTCTTCTATTCAGACACGACGAAGGTTGACATCGAGGATCGAGCACTGGCTCACCTGCAGATGGTCATCGGAACGAAGCTGCGACGCGGCGAGGCATTTCACTTCACCTGGCGCGAGGACGCGAGTCTCGGCGACGGCCGGACGAGCGTCTGGATGCACGCGTCCATTCCGGTCGTGTATCGCTTCAGCGGGAGCCGTCGCCCGCAGCTGAACCCCGAGTGGCTCGACGCACTCACCTACACCGCGAACTCCCCCACCGGTCTTCACCTGGTTCCCGAGCCCCAGCACTCGGCACCTGGCACGGGCACGGTCCGGACAGTGAAAGGCTGATCATGGGTGTGCTCTTCTATGGCGGCCCCGCCGCACCGATCGAGATCGAGGATCGGACTCTGGCCCACCTGAAGCTGGTGGTCACGGCGAAGCTTCGCCGAGGTGAAAGCTTCACGCTGTCCTGGGTCCACCCGGAGGGACAGCCGGGCGGGCGCAGCACCCTCTGGCTGCATCCGTCCATTCCCCTGCGGTTCGTCTTCGACGATCCGAACCCCGCCGACATCAGCCCGGAGTGGATCGATCAGCTCGCCCACTCGGCACATTCCACCGGCGGCATCCGGCTGACGGCCGAGCCGTTCCACGAGCAGTCCTCGTCCGGTTCCGAATGGCCGGCGAACACCGCTGCCACCCCGGTACGCAAGAACGGAACGCTCTCATGATCCCGGAGATCCACACCTGGTGGCCGAATCTGTCGATCCCCGCGAAGCACGCCCTGCGTGCCCTCCAGGATGAGGCTCTTCCGGCCGAGGTGCGCGAGGAGATCGCCGCGATCACGGGAACGCACGTGTCAGAAGGGGCGCGACTGGATCCGGAGGACGCGGAGTTCATCCGCACGCAGCGCGAGATCGTCGACTGACCCGACGACATCGCGAGTCCCCCGCGGATGCTGGGGTGCGGCACGACAGCCCCACCCCAGCGCTCCTCGTGGGTACTGTCACAGGTGCTTGCCGCCGGTGACAGCCAGGATGGTGCCAGAGACGTAGGAGGCTTCCTCCGACGCCAGGTAGACGTAGGCCCCCGCGAGTTCGGCCGGCTGCCCGGCGCGCCCCAGGGGCGTGTCCTGGCCGAACTTCGGCAGCTTGTCGGGCCAGCCGGTCGCCGGGATGAGCGGAGTCCAGATCGGTCCGGGGGCGACGCCGTTCACGCGGATCCCCGACGGTCCCTGCTGTTCGGCAAGGGCCTGCACGAACGCCGCGAGGGCGGCTTTCGTCATCGCGTAGTCGAGCAGTCCGGGCGACGGCGAGAACGCCTGGATGGAGGTCGTCACGATCACGGACGAGCCCGGCTCCATCTCGGGCAGCGCGGTGCGAGCCATCCAGAACGGTGCGTACAGGTTGGTGCGCATCACCCGGTCGAACTCGGCCGTGTCGATGTCGGCGTCATCCTCGCGCTGCTTCTGGTACGCCGCGTTGAGGACGAGCAGATCGATGCCGCCGAGCGCACGGCGCGCGTCTTCGACGACTCCGACCGCCGCATCCTCCGAGGTGATGTCGGCGGGCAGGAGCACGGCCTTCGTGCCGGCGTCCTCGATGAGTTCCTGGGTGCGCCGGGCGTCTTCCTCCTCCTCCGGGAGGTAGTTGATCGCCACGTCCGCACCCTCGCGCGCGAACGCGATGGCCACGGCGCGGCCGATTCCGGAGTCGCCGCCCGTGATCAGAGCGCGACGGCCCCGCAGGCGATCGGCGCCGCGGTAGGTGCTCTCACCGTGATCGGGGCGCGGGACGGTATCGCCGGTGAGGCCGGGCTGTTGCTGGTCGTCTGCGGCGAACCCGCCGGTGGTGTACTTGGTCCTGGGGTCGGTCAGTCGGTCAGTCATGCCGGCAGGCTAAGTCGGGCGTGACGTCGAAGCGCAGGGCCTTGACAGCGGGATCGGCCCCGCCTATCGGCCCGGGCACTCCGCAAGGCGCCCGATTGTTTCACCGACTCCCGACCTTGTGAACCCCCTCCGATTCCTCGAGGGATGCGCCTTGCATGGGACACCAGGAGGCACCAGCCGGAGGATCCCCTGCGGCACGGGGTCGTCTCCCCGATGTCGTCCTCACGGGCGAAGGAAGGAATCGATCATGACTGATCGCGAGAACGCAGGACAGTTCGGCAACCGCTCGGACACGCAGGAGCAGGCCCGAAAGGGCGGCGAGGCCAGCACCGGCAAGTTCGGAGCTGAGAACGGCGCCGATCCCCGCGAAGCCGGCCGCAAGGGCGGCGAAGCCAGCACCGGCAAGTTCGGAGCTGAGAACGGCGCCGACCCCCGCGAAGCCGGCCGCAAGGGCGGCGAGGCCAGCGGCGGGCAGTTCGGGTCTGACGGCGGTGCCGATCCCCGCGAAGCGGGCCGCGCTGGCGGGCAGAACTGAGATGCCCCACCGACGCCGAGCGGGGGGACGACGCGTTGCGCCGTCCCCCCGCTTTCGTTCGTCAGATGCGATGCACCATCGTCGCCTCCGCCGCAGCACCGTGGATACGCGCGACCCCGGCTAGCAGCACCGACTCCAGCGAGGAGAACTGCTGCTTCGACAGTCCGCCCACCAGCCAGATCACCTCGTACACGCCGTCGCCCATCCGCTCGACGCACCCGAGGATCGCGTCGGCGTTGCCCCGGGGCACCGCCCGATCGCTCAGACGCCACGTCGACGCATCCAATGACTCCAGAACCAGCTGGTGGACTCCATCGTTCATCATTGCCCTCCTTCGAGCCCGCGCCGCTCGCCGAGAGCGTGCCGTTGCTGAAGTGTGCGGCATAGGCCGATTTTCGCCGTGGGGATTGACACGACGGCCCCGGCGACGGCATACGTCGCCACCGCGGCGTGCTGGCGACGCACATCACCGATCGAGAACGGTGCGCACCACGCTTTCCGGGCGCAGATCCAGCCGGCGCAGAAGCTGGGCGTTGAGTGCGACCACGATGGTCGACAGCGACATGAGGATCGCCCCGACCGACATCGGCAGGACGAAGCCGACCGGAGCCAGCACCCCCGCGGCCAGCGGGACGGACAGCAGGTTGTAGCCGGCCGCCCACCACAGGTTCTGCTTCATCTTCCGATATGAGGCCCGCGAGAGTTCGATCACCGAGAGCACCGCGCGCGGATCGTCACCGGCGAGGATCACCCCGGCGGAGGCGATCGCCACATCAGTACCCGCGCCGATGGCAAGGCCCACATCAGCCTGCGCCAGGGCGGGAGCGTCGTTGACCCCGTCGCCCACCATCGCCACGCGACGCCCCTCCCGCTGCAGTTCCTGGACCTTCGCGGCCTTGTCCTCCGGGCGGACTCCGGCGAACACGCGCTCGATGCCGAGTTCCTGAGCCACCGCGCGAGCCACAGCCTCCGCGTCACCGGTGATCATCACAACCTCCACCCCCTGAGCCTGCAAGGCGGCGACTGCTTCGCGTGACTCAGGCCGCACGTCATCGGCCAGCTTCAGCGCGCCGACAACGGCACCGTCGCGCAGGACATGCAGGATGATGGCACCGTCCTCGCGCCAGCGGTCTGCGACGGCGAGTTCCGCCGCGGACTCCTCCGCGAGCAGATGCGGCCCGCCCACGCGGATCGTCGCCCCGGCGACCGACGCCGACACGCCGACCGCGGGTGAGGATGTGAAGTCGCGTGCCGGCAGCACCGAGAGCCCGCGATCGCGTGCGGCTCGCACGATCGCCCGGGCCAGCGGGTGTTCACTGTCCGCCTCCGCTGCCGCAGCCAGCGCAAGAACCTCCTCGGCCGCGATGCCCTCGATCGACTCCACCGCGCTGACGATCGGCTCGCCTCGCGTCAACGTGCCGGTCTTGTCGAAGAGAACCGCGTCCACGATGCGCATGGTCTCCAGCGCGAGGCGGTCCTTCACCAGAACCCCGCCACGGGCAGCGCGTTCGGTGGCGATGGACACCACCAGCGGGATGGCCAGGCCCAGCGCATGGGGGCACGCGATCACCAGCACCGTGATGGTACGGATGACGGCGTCGTCACCGCGGCCGAGCAACGTCCAGACGATCGCCGTGACAACAGCAGCCCCGAGCGCGAACCAGAACAGCCATCCCGCTGCGGTGTCGGCCAGCCGCTGCGCCCGCGAGGACGAGTTCTGCGCATCAGCCACCAGGCGCTGGATGCCGGCGAGGGTGGTGTCGTCGCCGATGGCGCTGATCTGGACGCGCAATCCGGAATCGGTGGCCACGGTGCCGGCGGTCACCGTGTCGCCGACGCCGCGCTCGACGGTGCGCGACTCCCCCGTAACCATGGATTCGTCCATCGATGCGCGCCCGTCGATCACGCGGCCATCCGCCGGCACGCTGCCACCCGGGCGGACGATCACCACGTCTCCGACGCGAAGCTGGTCCGGTGCGACGCGAACGACGCCGTCGCCCTCAACACGCTCCGCTTCATCCGGGAGCAGGGCGGCGAGGGAATCGAGCGCCGAGGTCGTCTGGGCCAGCGAGCGCATCTCGATCCAGTGACCGAGCAGCATGATCACGATGAGAAGGGCCAGCTCCCACCAGAAGTCGAGCTCGTGGTGGAGCACCCCGAGGCTCGCACCCCACGAGGCGAGGAAGGCCACCGTGATCGCCAGCCCGATGAGGAGCATCATTCCGGGCCGACCGGCGCGGATCTCCGAGACGGCTCCCGACAGGAACGGCCGGCCTCCCCAGACGTACATCACGGTTCCGAGAACCGGCGACACCCACGCGATGCCCGGCAGCTGCGGCACCGCGTATCCGACGATCATCGCGAACATGCCGGACATTGTTACCGTCGGCACGGCGAGGACGAGCATGATCCAGAACAGACGCCGGAACTGTGCGACATGATCGCCGTGACCGCCGTGCGCGCCGTGCGCGTGATCCCCGTGCGCCGCGTGATCCCCGTGCGCCGCGTGATCGCCATGCGCCGCGTGATCGCCATGCGCCGCGTGATCGCCATGCGCCGCGTGGTCGTGGTCGAGTTGTCCGAAGTCCGAAGCTCGGTGCTCGGCGCGATTCATGGTGGCTCCTTCGGTGTCGGGCCGCAAGACCTGCTGGCCAGGAGGCGCACGATGCACCTCATACCCCTAGGGGGTACTGCTACCATCAACTATCCCCATACGAGCGATATTCCTGTCAAGGGCGGGCATGGGGTTGCCGGGCACGGATGGAGGCGAGATGAGCACGACGTTCCGTCGCTGGCTGCGCTCGGCGCTCCCCCTCTTCGTGTTCCTCACTGCCGTCGGGTTCATCGGGATGCACGCGCTGGTCAGTGGCCATGCCGCGCCCACCGCATCACCGGTTGCCACGATGCATGCCGCCGGTGCCCACGGCGCCGACACGGAGCCCCCGAGCGCGTCCGCACCACTGCCGTACGCCGAGGAGATCCAGTCCGCAGGCTTCGTGGACACTCTCCCGCCTCACGCGCATGGCGGGGCCGACTGCGTTCCCGCGCTGCTCAGCACGCCCGCGCCCGTCAGCGCTCCCGCCACTCCCCTCGCGATTGCGCCGCCGCCGGCCTCCCGCACCGGCGCCGGGCTGTCAGCACGTGCCATCGCTCCACCGCGTCCCTCCCTCATCCTCCTGTCGATCAGCCGGACGTGAGCCGCGCGGGCGTCCATGCCCCTCGCCGCTCACACCCACACAGATAGGACAAGACATGAAGAAGCTCACCATCGCGCTGGGAACCGGCGCTCTCACCCTCACTCTGGCCATCACCGGCTGCGCGGCGGGATCCGCCGGCGAAGCGTCGCCGTCCGTGAGCGCGAGCGCGTCGGCGATTGGTGCCGGGGACGTGATGTTCGTGACGATGATGATCCCCCATCACCAGCAAGCGGTGCAGATGGCGGAGATCATCGCGGGCAAGACCGGCGTCGACACGCGCGTATCGGCATTGGCCGACCGGATCGCGCAGGCGCAGGGTCCGGAGATCGATCGGATGCAGGGCTGGCTCTCCGCCTGGGGCGTCCCTGCCGAGGCGGCTTCCCCGGACACCGATGGCATGCATCACGGCATGTCGGGGATGCTCTCCGATGATGACCTCGACCGCTTGGAAGCCGCCCCCGGCGCAGAGGCGGGACGACTGTTCGTGGAACAGATGATCGCGCATCACGAGGGCGCGATCGAGATGGCACGGACAGCGCTGGCCGATGCGCAATCGCCCGATGTCCGTCAGCTCGCCCAGCAGGTCATCAACGATCAGAGCACGGAGATCACCGAGATGCAGGAGTTGTTGAGCGTGCTGTGACGGGAGGGCCGGGCGTGAGAGCGCCCGGCCCTTTATCGCGATGCTCGGAGAGGAGTCAACCCCCGTGTGAGCGATGCGAGGTTCTTCTAGCGTCAGGGGCCAGAGGAAAGGGAGGACCATGGTCCAGCAGACACTCGATACCCCCGATCAGCTCGTGCACTTCCAGCTGCGCACGGCGCTCACCATGGAGCACGACTCGCTCGCCGCCGTTCAGGAGCTGGCAGGTGCCGCGCGCTCCGCCGATATCAAGAAGCTCTTCCGTCATCACGCCGACGAGACGCGGGAGCAGATCGAGAACCTCGGCAAGGTGTTCGAGGCGCTGGAGCTCAAGCAGAGCACATCGCCGTCTCCGAGCACGAAGGGCATCTCCAAGCAGGCCGGCTCCCTGATCGAGCGGTCGGCGCCGAAGCTGCGCGATCAGGTGGCGCTCAGCGCAGCGCTCGGCAACGAGCACTACGAGATCGCCGCCTACACCTCGCTCATCGTGCCGCTCACGGCGCTCGGCGCGACGGAGGCGGTGGCACTGCTGCAGGAGAACCTGGATCAGGAGACCCACACCAGCGAGGAGCTCCTCGCGGCCCTCCGGAAGCTGACCGGCGAGGGCTGAGCACACGTTCGCGGTGCGGGGCCGGAGGGTTCCCGCACCGTGAACACCTGGCTACGGCATCACGAGTGTTCCCCCGGAGCCCACGTGGATCGCGTGGTCGCCGAAGTCACGTCGTCCGCGCTCATCCATCGCGCTGGCGGCCGAGCCGGACGGGTCCGGCAGGGGAGCGCCGTCTTCCGGTGCGAAGCGCAGCGAGTGAACGGTTCCCTCGATGAGTGCCCCGTCGGGTCTGAGACGCAGGCTGAGGTACGCCCCGCGACGAGTCTCCTCTTCAGCGCCGAAAACGCCTCCGCCTCCGTAATTGCCCAGGCTGTATGCGATGATCCGGCCCCGGTACTGCTCCATACCCCGCAGCACATGCGGGCCGTGTCCGATCACGACGTCGGCGCCGGCGTCGACCGCGGCATGGGCGAAGGCCATCGGATCACCGCGATTCTCGCCGAACATCGTCTCCGTGCCCGCGTGCACGACGTCGGCACCGGGCCCCTCCGCCCCCATGTGCGCGTGCACGATCACGATGTCGGCTTCGGCCGCCGCCGATCGCACCACGGCGCGCACGTGGCGAAGATCGGTCACGCGATTGAAGCCGTCATAGGGCGCGAACCCGACCACCGCCACCACGCTGTCCCCCACCCTCGTCCAGGCCACCTCATCGCGCTCTCCGACGGTGCGGATCCCGGCATCGGCGAGGAGATCCCGTGTGTTCGTGAAGCCGGCATCGCCATAGTCACGAGAGTGGTTGTTCGCGAGATTGAGGAGGTCGAAGCCCGCGAGGAACGGGGCCACGTCGGGGTCGCTGCGAAACGCGAGGCACTCGTCCTGCCCGCCGCACTTGTCGTAGCCGGTGTCGGCGGTGATGGCCTGCTCCAGGTTCCCCGTCACCAGATCCTCGGTGAACCACGACCGCACCGCGTCGAAGTGGCCTCGGCCGCGATCCTCCGGTGTGCGATGGCCTGTGTCGTAGACGAGGACGTCTCCCACGGCCCCGATGCTGACCTCGCCCGCTCGCTGAGGGGCGACCTGCGGCATCGCCTCCGGTGCGGCCGGAAGCGCTGAGGCGCGTGCTGCGACGACTCCGATGATGATCAGCATCACCGTGGCGCCGGCCACGCGCCAGGGCACACGCGGGCTGGTCATCCGCGTTGGCAGCTCGAACAGCCAGCGAGGCCCATCCTTCTCGATCCAGGCGCCGAGCAGCGCGCTGCCCGCGGTGACGAGGGCGGTGAGCATGATGGGGAGCACCACGGCGGCGACCAATTGCACCGCACCGCGCCCATCGGACACCCATCCGACGACGACGGCGTCCACCAACACCAGAATCGGCATGTGCAACAGGTACACGGGAAGAGTATGCCGCCCGAGGCGCGTCAGCCAGGCACCCAGGAGCGGGATCGCGGGCAGCAGCGGCGCCAGGGAGAGTCCCATGGCGACGCCCGCCAGGCTCACCAGCGGCCACACACCCGGCACCGTGGCCGCGTCCAGGACCCGCATGCCGCCGTAGAGGGCGGCGTAGCCCGCCGTCAGCAGCAGCACCAGAGCCGGTCGCGGACGCGTGGCGAAGCGCTTGATCGCCGGGGCGAATCGCGCACCGATGAGGAAGAACAGGAGGTTGGAGAGCATCGATCCGCGGTTGCTCACGATGTCGATGACCCCGGAGGCGACCAGCACCGTGAGCGCCGCCGCGGGAACGAGTACGGCCCACGTGGGGAGGCGGCGCAGCGCACGAGCCAGCAGGAAGTAGAGGGCAAGCGCATAGAGGTACCACGTGTTCGGCGGGCTGATGGTGATCGCCCCGACGAACTCCGCTACGCTGCGCGGAACAGCCGTGGGAAAGTCGGGGAAGGCCCACATCGCCGCCATGTGGATCAGCGTCCACAGCAGGTACAGGTAGAGGAACCGCAACACCCGGGATCGCAGGACGCTGGCCCCGGGGCGCGACAACGCGTCAGCCGCGAACACCCCGGACACCAGCAGGAACAGGGGCATGAGGAAAGGCCAGATGATGTCGCTGAGCAGGCCCCACATGCCCGGTATCGGCAGGCCGATGCGCCAGTCCACCTGCAGGTAGGTCTTCAGAACCACGTGCCAGAAGACGACGAGCAGGATGAGCGCGCCCTTCAGCGCGTCCGCCCACGCCAGCCGCTCGTGATCGGCCGGCGTCATGCGGTGATGCCGATCGGTTCCGGGACGCGTGCCGCCGCCACGAGCTCGGCGATGAGCTGCGGGTACGCCATACCGACAGCGGCGAACATGCGGGGAACCTGGGACTGCTCGGTCATCCCGGGCGACGTGTTCACCTCGTTGAGCACCAGGCCGGTGTCCGTGACGAAGAAGTCGAACCGGGCCACGCCGCTGCACTCCATCGCGTCGTACATGGCGGAGGCGGATTCGCGGATGGCGTGATGCTCCGAGGCAGAGAGGTCCGCGGGCAGGGTGAATGGCGCGGTCCCGTCATACTTGGCCGTGCGTCCGAACACGCCGCCCGCCTCGACGCCGATCTCCAGGGTGGAGCCGAGGCGCAGCTGTCCGGTCGCGTCGCGGAAGACCGCGACGTCCACCTCGCGACCCCGGACGTATTCCTCGACGAGCACCGTGGCGCCGGCGCGGCGCGCATCCGCTATCGCGGTGGAGAGCTCGGCGCGCTGGCCCACCACCGACACACCGTTGCTGGATCCGCCCGTCGCAGGCTTGACCACCACCGGCAGCGGCAGCCGCACGACGGGCGAAGACGTGCCGGGCGGGACCACGATACTCTCAGCCGTGCGGATGCCGACCGCCGTGGCAACGAGCTTCGTGAGCCACTTGTCCATGCCGATGGCGCCCGCGCGCACCGGCGAGCCCACGAATGGGACGCCGCACAGTTCGAGCAGGCCGGCCACCGCGCCGTCCTCCCCGTGCACACCGTGCAGCGCCGGGAACACGACATCGCACTGCGTGAGCTGCCCGACGGCTCGAGACGGAGACAGCTCTGCCCCCTGACGATCGCGCCACGTACCGTCTTCGTCGATGGTGAGCGCCACCGTCTCCCAGCCCAGCTGCCGGGCGGCGTGCGCGATTCCGGCTGCGGATGCCAGCGAGACGAGGTGCTCGTCGTTGCGGCCGCCCCCGATCACAGCGATCTTCATGAGTGAACTCCCTCCGCGCGGTGCGCGCGTTCGATGGTGCGGTGCACGCGCGCCACCCGGCTGCCCACGTGCGTGACGATCTCGTGTTCGATGGTGTTCGACCAGGCGGCCCACTCCGCCACCGTCGGCTCACCGTGATCTCCGGGCCCGAAGAGCGTGACGATCTCCCCCGGCTCCAGGAGGTCGTCACCCGTGTCGACGACGAGCATGTCCATGGAAAAGCGCCCGGCGATCCGCCGGCGCCGACCGCGCACGAGGACCTCGGCCGCGCCCGACGCCTCCCGCGGCAGACCGTCGCCGTAGCCGATCGGCAGGAGTGCGAGGTGGGTCGATCGATCGGCGATGAAGTCGTGGCCGTACCCGACTCCGGTCCCCGCAGTCGCCGCGCGGGCAGATACCACCGGCGCGGTCAGGGTGAGCGCTGGACGGAGGACGTGTGTGGAGTGGGAGGGGTCGATGCCGAACAGTCCCGCCCCGATGCGGTGCAGGTCGAATCCGGCTCCCACACCGGTGAGGGTCGCCGCCGTCCCCGCAAGGTGCAGCTGGCCCGGAGCCAGGGCACGGCGACGGGCCGTGCGCACAGCGTTCTGGAAGATCAGGCGCTCCCGCGCGTTCTGCGGATGATCGGGAACATCGGCGCACGACATGTGCCCCATGACACCGACGACCCGGAGCGAGCCGGCGGATTCGTACTCTCGCGCCAGGGCGCACAGCGCGGCCCACTCGGCCACCGGGCAGCCCTCACGCGCGATGCCGAGGTCGACGTGCAGATGTACGCGCGCCACACAGCCGACGCTCCGCGCCGCCGTGGCGACCGCGTGCAGCAACTGCGGGCCGGAAACGGCGACGTCGATCTCGGAGGTCACTGCCGATGCGAAGTCCGCATCCGGCGGATTCAGCCAGCTGAGGATCGGGGCTCGGATACCGCGGGCGCGCAGAGCGAGGGCCTCCGTGACGGAGGTCACCCCGATCGAGCGGGCCCCGGCGGCGAGCACGGACGCCGCGATGGAGCCGTGACCGAACGCATCGGCCTTCAGCACCGCCATGACGCGGCCGCCGGTCAGTTCGACGAATCGGGCGGTGTTCGCTCGAATCGCCTCATCGTGCACGACGAGCTCAGGGACGCATGAGGACATATCCCCAGCGAAGCCCGACGCGTGTTGTCACGTCGTATGCGGATTTCGATATGCGGACGATATGCGCGAGTCAGTCTCGGTGCGCCGCCAGGAAGAGCGCGACGGCGGAAGCGACATGGCGCCTGCGTTCGGCAGAGGTGGGAACGCGGTCGTCGCCGAACATCATGGCGTCGTTCACCGGCTGCCCCATCACGAGCCAGTTCAGCTGACTCGCCGCGCGGGGCGCGTCGGGGACGCGAAGCAGCCCGCGTACGTCGAGATCGGTGAGTAGTTCCGCGAGCGCGGCGATCGCCCGGTGCGGCCCGTTCTCCGCGAGCGCGCGACCGAGTTCGGGGTACCGGCGGACTTCTCCGATGACCAGACGCCGCAGCTGCAGCAGCCGGGGTGTGAGCACCACTGACAGCTGCTCATCGAGCAGACCGATGAGTGCGGGCTCGACGTCCGCGGCGGTGGGGATCACGGGCGGTTCGTCGAGCACCGCATCGCCGGCAGCACCCGTCATCGTCGTCACGAGCTGAAGGAACAAGCCCTCCTTGCTGACGAAATGAGAATAGAGCGTCTGCTTCGCGACACCGGACGCGCGGGCGATGTCATCCATCGTCACAGCGTCGAATCCCTGCGCGAGGAACGCGTCCTCCGCGGCCGCGAGCGCCGCCCGGATCTTCCCCGCTGAACTGGGTCGCACGGTGCTGCCTCCCTCTAGATATGTCCGTCCTGATGTTCAATACTAGACCCACCAGTCTAAAAAGTATCGAGAGAGAGCGTCATGAACACGACGACATCGCAGGACGGCACGATCCTCGCCTATGAGATCGCGGGGTCGGGCCCACCGCTCGTCTACATCACCGGAGCGTGCTGTCATCGCACCTTCGCACCGGTGCGCCAGGACGTGAAGGTGTTCGCGACCCGGTTCCGGATCCTGTCCTACGACCGACGCGGCCGCGGCGACTCCGGGGACCGGCGGCCGTGGTCCCTGGAGCGCGAGGCGGAGGACGTGGAAGCGATGATCGACGCCCTCGGTGGCTCGGCGTTCCTCTACGGTCACTCGTCCGGGGCGATCATCGCACTGAAGGCGGCACGCGAACTGGGCGCGCGCGTGCTGGGGAGCGTCCTCTACGACGCGTCGTGGGTGGCGGACTCCGCGGAAGCCGAGACCTACGCTGCCCTCCGCGACGAGGTCGACGGCCTCGTCGAGCGCGGGAAAGGAGGCGCGGCGATCCGGCGCTTCCTCGGGGGAATCGGGATGCCTCGCGTCTTCACGACGATGCTGCCGCTGCTGCCGGGGTGGCGGCGGATGCGCGCCCTCGCTCCCACGCTGCGATACGACATGGCTCTCACAGCGAGTCCCCCTCAGCCCGGCGTCGCCGCGGGGATCGCTTCTCCCCTGCGTGTGCTGGTCGGCGAGAAGAGCCCCGCGAGCCTTCATGCCGTCGCGACGAGCGTGGCAGGCGACGCGGGACTCACCCCCCGCACCGTGCCGGGGCAGGATCACATGGTGGACGCGCGCGTGCTGCTGCCCGAGTTGCTGGCTCTCGTGCCGAAGGGGGCCGTCTAACCCCCGCATGCGCCGAGCGCACATCGGGCGGGGTTACACTCAATGCGACACACGTGCTCCGGGGTCGGTGAGAATCCGAACCGGCGGTGACAGTCCGCGACCCGCAGAGGCTGGCCTCTGCGGTTGACCCGGTGAAACTCCGGGACCGACGGTGATGGGTCTTCCCTTGCGAATGGCCCGAGTCCGGATGGGAGGCAGCACGGGTCGCAGACGGAGGCGCCGAAACGCACTCGTCGGCGATCGCGCGTTCCCTCTTGCGCACCCCGGACGCGGCTGACACCAGCCGGAGCCGCAGGCGTCCGGGAGAGGAGAACAATGTTCACCGGACTGATCGAAGAGATCGGCGAGATCGTGCGCGTCACCGCGGGGCCCGAGGTGGTCCGATTCGCCGTGCGGGCGCCGGAGGTCGCCGCCACCGCCTCGCTGGGCGATTCCATTGCGACCGACGGAGTCTGCCTCACCGTCGTCGCCGTCGCGCCGGGAGGCGTGGACACCGACTACGAGGTCGAGGCCATGCCCCAGACCCTGCGCGTGACCACCGCAGGCGCGTGGTCCCCCGGCTCGGCGGTGAATCTCGAACGGGCACTTCGCGCGGATGCTCGCCTGGGCGGACACATCGTGCAAGGACACGTCGAGCAGACCGCAGAGGTGCTGTCGGTGACCGAGCACCCGGACTGGCGGGTGGTCCGCATCGCGCTGCCCGCCAAGGCCGCGCCGCTCGTGGTGGACAAGGGCTCCATCTGCGTCAACGGCGTGTCGCTCACGGTGTCCGCCGTGTCCGCAGCGGGCGAGGCGGCGGCGTGGTTCGAGGTGTCGCTGATTCCGTCGACCATCGCGGCCACCACCCTGGGCGCGGCGGTCATCGGCACCCGCGTGAACCTGGAAACCGACATCCTGGCACGCCACGTCGCCCGGCTCGCCGAGTTCGCCGGGGCCTCGCGATGACCGCCATCCCAGCAGCTCTCGCCTCGCTGCAGGCGGGACGGCCGGTACTAGTGGCCGACGACGAGGGGCGCGAGAACGAAGGGGACGTGATCCTCTCCGCGCAACTCGCGACCCCCGAATGGATCGCCTGGACGGTCCGCAACACTAGCGGCTACCTGTGCGCCCCAATGCCGGCCGACGTGGCCGATCGGCTGGAGCTGCCGCTGATGGTCCCGCACAGCCAGGATCCGCGCGGCACGGCCTACACCGTCTCCGTCGACGCCGCCCGCGGCATCACCACCGGCATCAGCGCCACGGATCGCGCCCGCACCCTCCGCGCGCTCGCCGCGCCGGACGCCGTCGCAGCGGATCTGATCCGACCGGGTCATGTCCTGCCGCTGCGGGCGGTGGCCGGTGGGGTGCGACATCGTGCCGGACACACGGAAGCCGCGGTCGATCTGATGCGTCTGGCGGGCCTCTCCCCCGTCGCGGTGATCGCCGAAGTGGTGCGCGAGGACGGCGAGATGATGCGTCTTCCCGAGTTGCGCGACCTCGGCGCCGCCGAGGGCATCCCCGTCATCACGATCGAAGAGCTGCGCCGATACCTGGACGCGGCGGAGCATGAACTGAAAGGACACGCGGCATGAGCGGCACCGGACCGGAGTTGGACGTGAACGGGGCAGGACTGCGTGTCGTCGTCATCGCGGGAAGCTGGCACACCACGATCTCCGACGGCCTCATCGCCGGCGCGGCACGCGTGCTGGACGCTGCCGGAGCCGAGTGGTCGCTGGTGCGGGTGCCGGGCAGCTTCGAGCTCCCCGTCGCCGCCCAGGCGGCGTTCGAGGGCGGTGCCGACGCCGTTGTCGCCCTGGGCGTGATCATCCGGGGTGGGACACCGCACTTCGAGTTCGTCTCCGCTGCCGCGACGGATGGTCTGACACGAGTCGCGCTCGACGCGGGCCGCCCCGTGGGCTTCGGCGTCCTCACCCTGGACGATGAGCAGCAAGGCCTGGACCGCGCGGGGCTGACCGGCTCCCGGGAGGACAAGGGTGCCGAGGCGGCCAGTGCTGCGCTCAGCACCGCCCGCACCGTGACGAGCTTGCGAGGCTGATCTGGAAGCAGGACACGATCGGCCGCCGCACCCGGCCGATCGTGTCCTGGCAGCCCTGCGTCCGGCTCGACCGGTGCGTATCAGACCGGAGCCGGTCACCACCGAGCCGCCGCGGCAGACATCGCCGACCAGGCTGAGGCGCGTTCGCGCCCGCGCGTACCCCGCAATCCGGATCCCCGCAAGCCGGTGGCTGATCGTCGACCCGTCTGCCTAGGGTGCAGTCATGAACATCTCCCAGCCCCTCGGCGCCTCACCGGGCTCCTCGCCCCCGCATCCGGACCCCGCAGTACCCGCGGAAACACCGGCGGAATCGCCGGAGCGCAGCCGCGCCACCAAGCCCATCCCCATTCCCAGCTTTCAGCCGGCCCGGAGCACGCGGCGCTAGCGAGGCCGATCCGGGTCAGCGCGCGGACTCCGCCGCCGACGGATCCGCCACATCGATGACGTATGCACTGTCTCCGTGTCCCGGCTCCAGACGCCAGACCCGCACGGGCTGGCCGACGACAGGGACCTGCGACTGCAGGATCGCGCCGCTGCTCGCTCGCGGCATGCTCCATCGCGCGTGGAGCTCGGCACCCCCCTCCACTGCCACGCTGAGTGTGAAGGACCCCACCTGTCCGTCCTCCTGGGTGGACACCTCGCGCGCCACGATCCGGCCGTGCTCGGCCACGTGCTTGCGCGCGCGCGACCACAGCTGGGCAGCCTCCGCACGAGCACGCCCGTCCCGCAGCGCGCCGATGTACGCCAGCACCAGCGCGAGCACCAACCCCGAGATCATGACGGTGAACAGCGCCGAGAACCAGGCACCCGGGGTGGGCTGCGTCCAGAGAGCGCTGATGAGTCCGGCCGCGACCACCGCGGCGAGCACCAGAAGTGCGCCGAGGATCACCCGCGCCGATCGTCCGAGCGGGCGCGCGACGGGCAGCACTTCCGGGGCCCGCGCGACGTCATCGCGCGGGACGAAACGCACCACGTGGCCGGGAAGGAGGATCGATGCCATGGCCGCACGATATGCCATCGAGCGATCGCCGTCACCCCTTCCCGGATGACGGATCGGTGACGTCTCAGCGCGGCGGAAGCACCGTGCGCGTGGGCAGCGGAGACGAATAGGCCACACTCGTGGTGACGTTGCCCAGGGTGCCGATGCGCCCGCTGATCTGCTCCAGGTGCTTCATGTTCGTGGCGAGCACCTTCATGATGAAGCAGTCGTCACCGGTGACGTGATGCGCCTCGACCACCTCGGGGATTTCAGCCAGCAGCGAGTGCAGCGGCTCGTAGACGCTGCTCGGATACCGCAACCGCAGAAACGCCAGGATCGAGTAGCCGAGCCGCTCCGGGTCCACCGTGGCGGCATAGCCCATGATGACGCCGCTCTCCTCCAGCCGGCGCAGGCGCTCAGCGGTGGCGCTGTGACTCATCATGATGCGGCGCGAGAGATCGGCCACGCTGAGACGCCCGTTCTCCTGGAGGGCGACGAGGATCGCGGTGTCGACGGTATCGGGCTCAAAAGGGGAAGCAACGGCCATATCAGCAGATTGCCACGAAATTCCCGCCGGCCACGACGATCTACCGTGAAACGGGCCTGGATCGTACGGTTCCGTGCGAATACCGTGGCGGCATGACCCCAACTCCTATTCCCCTCGACGTCCTCGTCGCGCATTTCGCCGGTCGGCTCGCCTTCGAGACCGACCCCTCGGATGTCCGCGCCGATCAGCAGGACGGCGTTCCTTTCGTGCTCGTCGATTCGCGCGGCGACCTGGCCTGGGCACAGGGGCGGATCACGGGAGCCCACCACATGCCCACCGCCGAGATCGCCGGCCGCGCGCGGAGCGAGATCCCGCGGGATGTCCCCGTCGTCACATACTGCTGGGGCCCCGGCTGCAACGGATCGACCCGCGCCGCGCTGGAGTTCGCGCGGCTGGGCTACCAGGTTCGCGAGATGATCGGGGGGTACGAGTACTGGGTGCGGGAGGGGTATCCGGCAGAAGACGATCGCGGCGCGCTCACCTCCGCCGTCGATCCGCTCACCGCACCGCTGGGGTCGATCAGCTGCGACTGCTGAGCGGAAGGGTCAGGGCGTGAGGACGACCTTTATGCAGCCGTCTTCCTTCTTCTGGAAGGTCTCGTACAGCCGCGGCCCCTCCGCGAGCGCAGCGGTGTGCGTCACCAGGTCGGTCACCCCGAGCGGGTCAGCTGGGTCCTCTACGAGCGGCATCAGCGCTGCCGTCCATCGCCGCACGTTGCACTGGCCCATCCGCAGCGTGACCTGTTTGTCGAACATGGTTCGCATAGGAAGCAGGTCGGCCTCTCCCGCATACACCCCGCTGAGGGAGACCGTGCCGCCTCGCCGCACCGCATCGATGGACGCGTAGAGGGAGGCCAGTCGGTCGACGCCCGCGTGCGACATGAGCGGGCGCGCCAGCGCCTTCGGCAACATCGCGGAGCCGCGCTGGGCGAGTCCTGCCGCGACCGACCCGTGTGATTCCATGCCGACGGCGTCCACGACGCCGTCGGCACCGCGTCCCGCGGTGAGATCACGAACATGCTCCACGACGTCGGGCCCGGGCTCCAGCGTGGTCACCCCGTGACGCTCGGCCATCGCGCGGCGCTCGGGTACCGGCTCGACAGCGACCACGCGGTAGCCCCGATGGAGGCCGACGCGAGCTGTGAGTTGCCCCACCGGCCCGAGTCCGCGGGTCCCTCGTGTGTTCTGATCGGCTCGTCTGATCCATGCGTCCGGTCTACCGGGCTCCCGGGCGACGCGATGCGGGGTTCCCTGCAGGGCGCCCCGTGCTAAAGGCGCCCTCCTCGCTGATCGCTGTCGTGCACATCCTGCCGTCGGACGGCTGCCGAGCCCGCCCGGGGAACACGCGGGAGATCGGCCGATCGTGCGCACGCCGACCCGGAGCGAACCCACCGAGGGCGCGGGAAGGATTCCGCTGATCTGCCGACAGCGTGAGGCGGGGCCCGGGAGTCCCCCGGGCCCCGCCTCGTCTCGCCTCAGACCAGCACCGGTTCGCGAGGAACACCGATCGTGCGCCGTGCGAGGGCGCGTCGCACGTGCCAGCCCGCACTGTACGTACGATCCGGCAGGCTCCGGATCAGATCGCGATCTCGCTCAGCGAGCATCTCGCGGGCGGCCTCCCGAAGCAGATCGTCCCTCGTGGCCGGGTACTCCATGTCGCGAAGGAACCGGTCAAGCGTGAACGGGATCATGATCATCCCTCCTCGCTGGCGCCGACGGCGACACCGATCTCGGGACGCTGGCGTGGACCCTGCACGGTGATCCGGCGCGCACGCGCGCGTTCGCTGACCGGGATGATGACCGACAGCACGCCGTTGTCGTAAGAGGCGCTGATGCCGTCGAGATCCACACCGTCGCCGAGGGCGAACTGGCGCAGGAACGATCCCGCGTCCCGCTCACGCGAGAACCAGCGGACGCCCTCCGGCGATCCCATCGTGCGCTGAGCGCGGATGGAGAGCTGCCCGCCGTCGACGTCCACGTCGATCGATCCGGGGTCGACGCCCGGCAGGTCGGCGTGGAGGATGTAGCGGTCGCCGTCGCGGTACAGGTCCACGGGCATGCGCCGCGGCCCGCGGGGAGATTCGAGCACGCTTGCGGCGAGCCGATCCAGCTGACTGAGGGTGTCAAAGGTGAGTGCCATGGTGATTCTCCTTTCCTGCGGCCCGACTGGGCTGATGTGGGGATGCAGGTTATCTGCATCTCGTGGTGTAGATTTTTTATAGAACACGTTCGTAGAAATTTCAAGCCGGAGGAACAATGCCCAGTCGCGACAGCAGGACACCGGTGTACGGCATCGCCGTCGCCGCCCAGCTCGTCGATATGAACGAGGCGAGCCTGCGGCTCCTCGAGCGACACGGAATCCTCACCCCCGCCCGCAGCGATGGAGGCACACGGCGCTACAGCGACGACGACATCGCGCGACTGCGGCGCGTCGGTCGACTCCGTGACGAAGGCATGAACCTCGCCGGCATCGGCCGCGTGCTCGATCTCGAGGACGCGAACCAGCTCCTGCGCGATGAACTGGACGCGCAGCGCGCGGGACGTGAGGATCCGGCGTGACCACCGCCGCGTAGACCCGCTCGCCGTTCCGGCCGGAGCACCGTCGCACCCCGTGCGTCACGCGCGCTCCAGCACCGCCACGATGGCGCGATGATCGCTCCCGCGACCCGGGGAGTCGACGACCTCGAACGCCACGGCGCGCCAGGCCCTGCCCGCGAGCACATGGTCGATGGGTGCGGCGAACCATGCCGGAGCGGTGGACGGCCAGCTCCCCCATCCGGCGGTTCCGGTGGAGCGTGCCGCGTCGGGGCATCCGGGCATGGCGGGGAGGTGGTCCAGGGTCGCATTGAGATCCCCTGCGATCACGACATCAGCCCCGTAGGTCCGGCATTGCTGGGCGACCCAGTCCAGACCGTCACGCCACGCCTGCATTCTCGTCGGCAACGGCGGCATGGGATGCGCCACCACGATGGGCGGCGACGACCCGGCAGACGCACCGTCCTGCGGCACCCACACGCCACTCGGCAATCCCGGGGTGCTCCCGGCTCCGAGATCGTGCCGGTAGGCCCCCAGGCGCTCGGAGACCAGCAGCGAGGTCGGGATCCACTCCCCCGTGGTCTGCGCGTTCACGCGGATGCCCTGCTGTGCGAGCAGTCGCGCGATCTCCGCAGCGGCGACGGCGTCGGTCTCCGGGAGAGCAACGATGTCCGCGTGCGTGCGGGCCGCCAGTCCGGCGACCTCCGCGGGCGAAGTGGCTCCGCCCTGGGTGTTCCACGACAGCACCGTGATCGCATCGGCCGACCGTGCCGCATCCACGTCGTCCGCCTGCCAGCCGCGGTCGGCGAGCACGGCCACATTGCCGATGGCGGCGACAAGAAGAATGATCACCGTGGCCACACCGCCGGGCGCGATGCGGCGCCGGCGCACAGCCAGCACCCCGATCAGCGTCGCCACCCCCGAGGCCAGCGCGAGCAGCCCGATCGCGACGCCCGCGCGGAAGGAGATCACCTGAGCCACGCCGAGCGCGCGTTCGGTCCCGAACGGCCGCGGGAAGAGGAGGGCGAGGCAGGCGATCGCCACGACGAGCGGCCCGGCGATGGCGAGCCAGCGCCCCGCGCCGCGTGGTCGTGACGAGCGGGCGCCCGGCCCGGGTGTCGATCCGCTCATCCGCACAGCCTGCCTGCCCTGGCCGCGCAGATGCTGTGCGGTGCGCCTTTCGGCCGGGCGCAGCCGCCGGATCAGCGTCGGCGGCTCGTCAGATGGATGGTGACCTCGTCGCCGGTGGACTTGCCGATCTGTGCGCGCAGCGCCGCGGCGATCGGCAGCTTGTGCGTCCCGTCCCCGAGCGCCATGAAGGAGCTCTCGAACGGGACACCGTCCACGGTGCCGGTCACCTTCACCAGACCTCGCGTGCCGAAGAACTCCGCGGAGCCCGCCATCTGGACGTACGTCCACCCGCCCGCACTCGGACTCGTCACGAGCGGTGCGTGAAATGTGACGTCCAGCGGACCGATCTGCCCCGACGCATGATTCATGCTGCCTCCCACCAGGTCGCCGCGAGCGCGGCTTCGCACCAGCGTGCGCCGCAGGCGTCGCAGAGGCAACGGGTTTAGCCATACTGGGATGCGTGCTCAGCTTTCGCGTGGGACCGATCGCCTATCCCGTCGGCACGGGGGCTTTCCTCGGCTCCTTCTTCGACACCGTGACCGTGCGCCTCGAAGACGGACAGCGGGGGCGGGTGTTCCCGCTACTCGCGCGCCTGTACGAATCCGGAGGACTGGACGCGGGCGATGCACCCCGCGCTCGTGCTGAACTCAACGAGGCAGCCACGCTCCTCCAGCACCTCCCGGCCTCTGAGGTGGTGTGGGATGCCGAACACCCGGACCGGGTCCCGCCGTGGGGTGATCAGATCGCCGAAACCATCCTCACGGCGCGCGACTATCACGTCACCACCGACGGCCGATCCCTGATCGGTGTCTTCGACGAAGCCCTCGCCACGTCTGCGACGACCGCCCAGCCCCTGCGCATCCGCTGATCGCGGCGCACTCACCGCCTGACGGCCTGGCGGAGGTGAGCGACAACGGCTTCCCGCTCCTGATTAGGGTTGCCTTACCTAAGTTCGCCGGATAGGGTGATTTCCGCCTCGGCATCCCGTCGAGTCGCCGAGCTCGGCATGTCGCGACACGACACGAAGCAGACAGGACACTCACTGATGCCCCACGGATTCGACGGAGCCGTTCTCCGCGTTCTCGGCGCGAAGGAGCACGCGCTCACCGTGCGCGGCACGACCAGGCTGGCGCCGCACTTCCTTCGCGTGCACTTCAATGCGCCGACCCTGTTCCAGCAGGCCACCGACTCCCCCGGCGCATGGATCCGCCTGTGGATCGTTGACCCGGTGACCGGTGTCGAGTTCCAGCGCGCGTACACCATCGCCGGTGCCGATGTGGCCGCGGGCAGGGTCGACGTGGATTTTCTCCTGCACGAGCCCGCGGGACCCGCGTCGGCGTGGGCATCCTCCGCTGACGCCGGCGATCACGTCATCGCGCAGTCACTCGGGTCAACCTCCTTCGCCTGCGCGCCGGACACCACCGGGCTGGTGCTCATCGGCGACGCCGCATCCGTGCCCGCGATCAACGCGATCCTGCGTTCGATCCCCCCGGAACTGGAGACAGCGGTGCTCCTCGAGCAGGCGCACGATGAGGACGAGCTGATCCCGCTCGCCTCCGCGGCGCGCGCGTCGATTCAGTGGGCAGCGCGCTCGGGCCCCGCATCGCTCGCGCTCGCTGCGGCAGATCTCCTCTCCCCCGGGAAGCAGGTATGGGCCGCCGGGGAGACCGGTTCGCTGAAAGCACTCCGAGCCGCCGTGAAGGACCGCGTCGGAGGCGGCCGGAAGTCCGTTCACGTGCAGGCCTACTGGATCGAGGGGCGCGCGATGGGCCGGGAACGTCGGCTCTGACAACCAACCGGCCACGGCATCCGTGCGCAACGACTCTGCACGCGGGCTATCGCTGCCCGCTCGCGCGATCGTCGAGATCCCACCGCTCGGTTGCCGCCAGATTCGCCGCCGCGCTGGCGCCGGCGGCTTCCGGGTCACCCCGGACGATCGCCTCCAGCACTTCCTCGTGACCCCGGGGATCATCGACCCGGAAGCCGGAGCGACTGATCGCCGCCTGAACCGACTCCTGCAGCCGTGGCAGAAGTGCGGCGTACACCTCAAACAGGATCGGATTGTGCGCAGCGCGGGCGATGGCCTCGTGGAAGAAGGCGTCTGATGAGGCCCAGTCGTCCGCGTGGGAGCGCGCCCGGCGCGCCAGCGCCGTCTCAATCAGGGCGATGTCGTCCGCGCTGGCGCGCAGTGCGGCCAGCCTCGCCAGCTGCGGCTCGATGGCAGCGCGCGCCTCGAGCACATCCGCCAGGGTTCCCCCGGAACGCGCCAGCGCCCCGGGCACCTCGCTGCGGGCGTTGACGAAGGTGCCGTCCCCGCGACGGATGTCCAGCATTCCGCTGTACTGCAGCGCACGCAGCGCCTCCCGCAGCGTCCCTCGTGCCACACCCAGGCTCTCCATCAGTTCCGGCTCCGGAGGGATGCGCTCGCCGACCGGCCAGCGACCCTCCACGATCTCAGCCCGGAGTCGTTCGACGACCTGATCGCTGAGCGAGCTTTGGCGGACCGGGGAAAGCGTCATGCGTGCAATGATAGTACGGCTCAATGATTAGACGTTAGATGTTTGGATGAATATGAATCGCACGCCCGATCCCGCTCGCAGCCGGAGCCGATGGGTCTTCATGATCGTGGCGCTCGTGCTGATTGCACTGAACCTGCGGCTCGCTATCACGAGTACCTCCGCGCTCATCACCGCGCTGACCGCGAGCGGGGCGCTCACCGACGTCACCGTCGTGATCGTGCCCGCCGTCCCCACCGCCGTGTTCGCCGTCGCGGGCCTCAGCACCGCGCGCTTGTCGGCCCGCCTCGGCGTCGAGCGCACGATCGGGCTCGGGATGGTCGTGCTCACCGCCGGGCTCCTGCTGCGAGCGATCCCGTCGCCGTGGGTTGTGGTCGCGGGCACCGTGATCGCGACATCCGGCCTCGCGGTGGTCAACATCCTGCTGCCCGCGGTCGTCCGAGCGCACTTCGGCCGCCACATCGGCCCCATCACCACGGCATACTCCACCGCGATGTCGATCGGGGCCGCTCTGGCCGCTGCCACCGCCCTCCCGATCGCATCCGCCCTCGGGAGCGCCTCGATGGGGCTCGCCGTCTGGGCCGCGCCCGCTGTGATCGCCGTCGCGGTCTGGGCGTTCGCGATGCCGCTCAGCCGCCCCGCCGCCCGGCCCGACGCCGGCGCCCCGCTTGCCCCGGCATCCGGACCTCGCCGCCGAGACCCCCTGCCCGCCGGCACGTGGCTGCTGGCCGGTTTCTTCGCGATGCAGTCTCTGCTCAGCTACATCCTCATGGGCTGGCTGCCGAGCATCGCGACCAGCGCCGGACTGTCCGCGGAGCGCGCCGGGATCCTGCTCGGCGTGATGATGGCGATCGGAGCCCCGGCGACCGTGCTGATCGTTCCGCTGACCCGTACGCCGATCCGGATGCGCGTCGGCTTCACCCTCATCGCCACCGCCACCATCGTCGGCGTCGCCGGTCTCGCCTTCGCCCCCACGGCGCTGCCGGAGGTGTGGGCGGCCTGCCTCGGCCTCGGCATGTGCGCGTTCCCGTTCGCTCTCGTGCTCATCGCCGGCCTCGGCCGCAACGCCGCGGATTCGGCGCGCGCCTCCAGCGTCATCCAGTCCGTGGGGTACACGCTCGCCACTCTGGGCCCGCTCGCCGCCGGGGCCATCCACCAGGCGACGGGTTCCTGGACCCTCGTGCTGGGTCTGCTCGCGTGCGGGGCACTGGCACAACTCGCGCTCGGGCTCCTGCTGACACGGACGACCGCCGCTCGGGTTACCGGGGCCGAGTGATGCCGCGGGGTCAGCTCGTCGGGGAGGCGGAGATCCAGTAGCGGCGCTTCGCCCCTCCGTCGCGCGACGGCGCGATGTCCTCGAGCACGCCACCGCATTTCTCGATCACACCCGCGGACGCCACATTGGTGTCGTCGCAGGTCACCAGAATCCGCTCGACGCCGCGGCGGGCCAGATCGTCGACAGCGAGCCGGAGGATACAGGTGGCGTGCCCCCGGCGCCGATGCGCCGGGCCGACCGCGTAGCCGACGTGCCCACCCTCTCGCAGCAGAAAGTCGTTCAGCCGGTGACGGATGGACACCCGCCCCACCACCTCACCGTCGACATCCGCCAGCAGCCAGCTCGCCGGCACCCGGCCGGGTGCGACATCGATGCCGTCGTGCTCCCGACGCACCGCCGCGCAGATCTCATCCCAGCTGCCACGGTGCTGAAGGAACTCGAAGCCGTCGTTCGCAAGTTCCTCGTGGAGACGACGGCAGTCCGCCTCGTCCCCGGGGCGCGGAAGCCGCAGCGTCATGGTCATCCACCGAATCTACGGCACGGCCATCGTGACGCAGCATCGGCTGAACGAACGAAGAACTCCCCGAAGCGCGGGCTTCGGGGAGTTTTGCTGCTCCCCCACTTGGACTCGAACCAAGAACCTATCGGTTAACAGCCGATTGCTCTGCCAATTGAGCTATGGAGGATCATCACCACCGTGGCGGCGACAGATCAACTCTAGCAAACAAATCCGTCGCCCCAGAACACGGCCAGAGACCCGGGAGTGTCGCCGGGTCAGCGCGCCGGGATCGTCGAAATCGCGGACGTCGACGGGGGTCGCGGGATCGTGGTGTGGTCACCGACGGCCACCACGGAACCCGCGCGCAGAGTCATCGTGTCTGCAGCGAGTTCGCGAGCGAGGTCCGGGTCGTTCGTCACGAGCAGCGAGGCCATCCCCCAGGCGCGCTGGCGACGCCGGATCGCGTCGTAGACCACGTGCCGCACCTCCACGTCGAGGTTCGCCATCGGCTCGTCGGCGATGAACACCTTCGGATCGAGCACGACGGCGTGCGCGAACGCGATCCGCTGGAGCATGCCGGCGCTCAGCTCATACGGATACTTGTCGGCAGCCCCGAGCGGCAGGTGCATCTCATCGAGCAGGGAGGCGATGCGCACGGACAGGGCGGTGTGGTTGACGTTGCGGTCGCGGCTGGTGATGGGAAACGCGATGTGCTCCCCCACCGTGAGACGCGGCGGCATCGCCGTTCCCGCGCCCTGCGGCAGGTAGCCGGTGCGGAAATCCCATTCCCGGCGGCCGCGGCGGCCCGGACGACGAACGTTGACACCGGCGACCTCCCCGGATCCACCGATCACGCTCACCCCGTCCGCCGCTTCCCCGGCGAAGACGCTCGCGAGGGTGGACTTGCCGGAGCCGGTGGGCCCCGAGACCACGAGAGTGCCGGCGGGCGCTACGGAGAAGGAGACCCCATCGACGATGCGCAGACCCCCGGGTCCCCCGATGCTGAGATCATCTGCGCGGATGGCTGCGGACTCGTCCTGACGTCGTGCCATGCGTCCATCCTGACCTACGACGGAGGCGAACGCTACTCGCCGCGCAGTCGACGCGTCTCAATGTCCAGATCGCGCAGCTGGACGCGCAACGCTCGACCCTCATCGGAATCCGCCGGCACGCGCTGGACTGCGCTCAGCAGTTCCGCCTTCTCCGCCCGCAACTGGCGCTCCACCAGAGCGAGTGCGAGATCGTTCGCCGCAGCCAGCGCGGACTGTTCATCGCGCGCCGGGAACTCCGCCGCGAGCATCTCGCCCGCCAGTACGCGATACGGCTCGCGGACCGCTTCGATGGCGGTCATCGCCCATCCGGGACGTGACCGATCGGGCACCGAAAGGATCCCCGCCCGGACGGCCTCGAGCCCGGGATGCACGAGCGGACGACTCAGCGCCCGCGTCAGCAGCGCTGTGTCCATCTGATGCCCGTACTGCAGGAAAGCCATGAGGGCGTCACGCTCGCGCATCACGTCGCCCGTCCGCGGGAGCGTCGCCAGTGTCACCCGCTGCACCGGCTCGGCCGGGGCATCCGCCACAGCCGGAGCGGGGCGCGCAGGTCCGTTCTCCTCCCGCTGCTTCTCCCGGCGAGCGGCCGAGCTCACCGCACGGTGCACATCGGTGAGATCGCTGCCGAGCCGCCGAGCGAGCACGTGCTCGTACCCGCTGCGGACAGCGGGGTCGGCGATCTCGCCGAGGATGGGTGCCGCGGCACGCAGACCCGCGACCCGCCCCTCGACGCTCGAAAGGTCAAAGCCCTCCAGCTTGCGGTCGATGACGAACTCGAACATCGGAACCTTGGTGTCCATGAGGGCGCGAACGGCCGCATCGCCGCGCTCCAGGCGCAGATCGCACGGGTCCAGTCCGTCCGGGGCGACGGCCACGTAGGTGCGGGCCTGGAAGCGGCGCGCCTCACCGAACGCGCGCAACGCAGCCTTCTGGCCGGCCGCGTCGGGATCGAAGGTGAAGACGACCTCGCCGGCGGCGGATTCATCACCCATGACGCGACGCAGCACGGTGATGTGATCGGTGCCGAACGCAGTGCCACATGTGGCGACGGCGGTGGTGACTCCCGCCAGGTGCGCGGCCATCACGTCGGTGTACCCCTCCACCACGACAACGCGTTTCGGATCGCCACGCGAGATGTCGCGCTTGGCGAGGTCAAGCCCGTAGAGCACCTGGGCCTTCTTGTAGATCGCGGTCTCCGGGGTGTTCAGGTACTTCGGACCCGGATCGTCGTCGTAGAGCTTGCGTGCGCCAAACCCGATCGTCTGACCGGTGACATCGCGGATCGGCCAGATCACGCGACCACGGAAGCGGTCGTACACTCCCCGTTGCCCGGAGGAGACGAGTCCCGCCGCGGTCAGCTCGTCGCGCGTGAAGCCCTGCGCCAGCATCGCATCGAGCAGGCCGTTCCAGCCACGGGGCGCGTATCCGACCCCGAAATGGGCGGCGGCTCCGGCATCGAACCCGCGAGCTCCGAGGAAGCGACGACCGGTCTCCGCCTCGGCTGTCCCCAGCTGCGCGCGGAAGTACTCGGCGGCGGCCGCGTTCGCCGCGTACAGCCGGGATCGGCCGCTGGTCTCAGGGGCGGGACCGCCGCCTTCCTCATAGTGCAGGGTGATGCCCACACGTGCCGCCAGGCGCTCGACGGCCTCCGTGAAGGTCACATGATCCATCTCGCGCAGGAACGTGTACACATCACCCGATGCACCGCAACCAAAGCAGTGATAGAAGCCGACCTGGGGACGCACATGGAAACTCGGGCTCTTCTCGTCGTGGAACGGGCACAGCCCCTTCAACGACCCGACGCCGGCAGAGCGCAGCGCCACGCGCTCGCCGATGATGTCGCCGATGTTGGTGCGGGACTTCACCTCCTCGACGTCCGCCTGCGAGATGCGCCCCGCCATCAGTGCCGCCGCTCTCCGACGCCGAAGCCCGGCGACCAGATGCCGACGTCCGCAGGATCGATCTCCCCGACGTAGCGGCGGTGCCAGGCGAGCGCCGTCTGATCGGTGAGGCTCGCGACCTGGTCCACGATGATCCGCTTGCGCGCACCGTCGTCTGCGGCGTTGCGGAAGTCGGCGGCGAACACCGGATCCAGTGCCTGCGCGCCGTCTTGCCAGAGGGCGGTGGCGAGGCGCTTGAGCACCCGTCGCTGCTCCTTGTAGATGGACTTGCGACCCTCGATCGACACCACGGTGGCGCCGATGATGCCCTTCAGCACCGCGACCTCCGCCTCGACGATGCGCGGCACGACGACGTGGGCGTGGTAGCGGGTCATCACTTCGACGGGGTACGCCTCCCGCGTGGCGGCGGTGGCAGCGCGTGCGAACCGACCGATCAGCTCGGAGGTGAGGTTCTTCAGCCGGGCCAGCGAGGCGCGGGAGTGATCGAAGCTGCGCAGCCACACCGGCAGGCGCGTGAGGCGGTAGAGGGCATCGTCCAGCTCGTCACGGGTGAAGTCATAGCCCACCCACGACTGGATGGCGCTGACCAGAGCCTCGTGCTCGGCAGGATCGGACAGCCGCGCCGGATTGAGGTAGCCGTTGACGATCGCGTCCTCGAAGTCATGGACGGAGTACGCGATGTCGTCGGAGAGATCCATCACCTCGGCCTCGATGCAACGCACGCGCCCCGGTGCTCCCTCCCGCATCCAGCGGAAGACCGGCTCGTCGTCGGGGTAGACGCCGAACTTCAGGCGGCCTCCCGGGTCGGGCACGGGGGCATCGGCGGTCCACGGGTACTTGCACGTGGCGTCCAGGCTCGCGCGAGTCAGATTCAGCCCGTAGGCGTGGCCCGCCTCATCCATCACCTTCGGCTCCAGCCGGATGAGGATGCGCAGCGTCTGCGCATTGCCCTCGAACCCGCCGATCCCCGATGCCCAGTCGTTCAGTGCCCGTTCGCCGTTGTGGCCGAAGGGCGGGTGCCCGAGATCATGGCTGAGGCAGGCGGTGTCGACCACGTCCGGATTCAGCCGCAGATTCGTCGCCAGCTCTCGCCCGACCTGCGCGACCTCGAGCGAGTGGGTGAGACGGTTGCGGGCGAAGTCGGCGGGACTCGCAGGACTCAGCACCTGGGTCTTAGCCGCCAGGCGCCGCCACGCGGCAGAATGCAGCACACGGGCGCGATCCCGCGCGAAGTCGTCCCGTTCGGATCGGTGGGTCTCACCGTGGAACCGCTCGACGTCGGCGGCGACATATCCCTCGGGAATGCGCCGGCCGGCGCTCGACTTCTGCTCAGCCGCCACTGGTGTCCGCTTCTCCTTCGGTCAGGTTGCTCCGGTGATCCGCCGCGATGTCGTGCGATTCCAGCCACCCGTCCGGGAGGACGGTGCGCTTGGGGGTGCCCGCGCGGCCGCGCTGCCCTTCGGCACCCGCACCGGGATAGGGCGCATCCAGGTCGAGCGTACCGAGCAGATCATCGATCTCCTGCAGGCTCGACGCCGTGGCGAGGGCGGCGCGGGTGTCGCCACCCACGGGATACCCCTTGAAGTACCAGGCGACGTGCTTGCGGATGTCGCGGCAGCCGCGGCCCTCATCCTCGAAGAACTCGACCAGCAGTTCGGCATGGCGCTTGAACGCGCGCGCGACGAAGCCGAGCGTGGCGTCGACCTTCGGGCTCGGGACGTGCCCGAGTTCCTCCGCCAGCTCGCCGAACAGCCACGGGCGGCCGAGGCAGCCGCGGCCGACCACGACGCCGTCGCAGCCCGTCTCCGCCATCATGCGCCGGGCGTCCTCGGCCGACCAGATATCGCCGTTGCCGAGCACCGGCACAGACGTGACGGTCTCCTTCAGCTTCGCGATGGCAGACCAGTCCGCGTGCCCGGAGTACATCTGGCTCGCGGTGCGACCATGCAGCGCCATCGCCGCGACGCCGGCGTCCTCCGCCATGCGACCCGCATCCAGGTAGGTGAGGTGGTCGTCGTCGATGCCCTTGCGCATCTTCACCGTGAGCGGAAGGTGCTCGGCGGCGCGAACGGCCTGGGTGACGATCTCGTTGAACAGCGTGTGCTTCCACGGCAGCGCGGATCCGCCGCCCTTGCGGGTGACCTTCGGCACCGGGCAGCCGAAGTTCAGGTCGATGTGGTCTGCGCGGTCTTCGGCGACGATGATGCGAACGGCCTCGGCGACGGTCTTCGGGTCGACGCCGTACAGCTGGATGGACCGGGGTGTCTCGGATTCGTGGTGTGTGATCAGCCGCATGGTCACGGCGTTGCGCTCGACGAGTGCGCGCGAGGTGATCATCTCACTCACGTAGAGCCCCGCCCCGTACTCGCGGCACAGACGCCGGAAGGCGGTGTTGGTGATGCCGGCCATGGGCGCGAGGACCACAGGAGCATCCAGCTCGATCGGTCCGATGCGCAGGGCCGGCGCGGCGGCAGGACCCGCCGTGTTCTGTTCTGCCAGCATCGTGTTCACTCCCCCATTCTTCCAGAGTCGTGGGCGGCGAGCGCCGCCCGGGTCCGAGACGGTCGTAGGCTCGGAGAATGACCGATACCACCGCAGATCTGCGCGCGATCCCGTTCCTCGCCTCCGATGGCAGCGAGCACACTCTGGCCGAGTTCGCCGACGATGTCGTGATGATCGTCAACGTGGCCTCCAAGTGTGGTCTCACCCCCCAGTACGAGCAGCTCGAGCAGCTCCAGCGGGACTACGCCGACCGGGGGTTCACCGTGCTCGGCTTCCCGTGCAATCAGTTCCTGGGGCAGGAGCCGGGCAGCATGGAGGAGATCCTGGAGTACTGCTCCGTCACCTGGGGGATCAGCTTCCCGATCGAGGACAAGATCAAGGTGAACGGCCCCGGCGCAGCACCCTTGTACAAGGCCCTGAAGAAGGCCAAGGATGAGGAGGGCAAGCGCGGTCCGGTGCTGTGGAACTTCGAGAAGTTCGTTCTGACGCCCGCCGGCAATGTGCACCGCTTCCGCCCGCAGACGCGCCCGGACGACCCGGCCATCGTCGAGGTCATCGAAGCCAACCTGCCGCGGTGAGCGGAGCGCCTGCTCCGCTGCTGCTGCCCACCGATCCCCTTCCCGCCCACGATCGCGTTCTCGTCTGCGGGGTCACGGGCATCGGCAAATCGACGCTGTGCCGCGCCGTCAGCACACGCCTCGGTCTGCCGTACACCGAACTCGACCGGCTCCACTGGGGTCCGAACTGGACACCGCGTGCCGAGTTCGAGCGCGACGTGTCCGCGATCGCCGCCAGCGACCGGTGGGTGAGCGAGCTGCAGTACCTGGGTTCCGGGGTCGGTATGCACTTGGCGCAGCGGGGACAGCTGCTGCTCTGGCTCGACTATCCGCGACGGATCGCGCGCGCTCGCCTCGTGCGCCGCACGATCGCCCGCAGCATCGGACGCCGCGAGGTCTGGCCCGGCACCGGCAATGTCGAGCCCCCGCTCTGGCACGCACTGACGGACGAGGACCACCTGCTGCGCTGGGAGGCGCGCACGCACCGCAAGTGGCGGGAGAACTACATCCCTCGGCTCCGATCCGAGCTCCCGGGGCTGCGCGTCATGCGCTTCGGGCACCCACGGGAGACGACCCGTTTCCTCGCTGCCCTCTGATCCGGAGGGGTTCGGCGGAATTCCGCCGCGCGATGGCTGATTTCCGCCAGAGTCGCGAACCCGCCACGACGAGACTGGAGCGATGACCCCGCGCGGCATCGGCATCCTCGTCCAGTTCATCGCCACGGCGCTGATCTGGGGCTCGAGCTTCCTCTTCATCGCGGAAGCCGTTCAGGGGCTGAGCCCCGTGCAGGTTGTCCTCGGACGGGTCTGCATCGGCGCCGTCGTGCTGCTCGTGGTCTGCGCCGTCACCCGGTCCCGCTTTCCCCGGGAGCCGCGCACCTGGGTTCACCTGAGCGTGGTGGCCATGCTGCTGTGCGTCATCCCGTTCCTGCTGTACGCCTGGGCCGGGCAGTTCATCGACTCGGGTCTCGCCAGCATCTACAACGCGACGACGCCGCTGATGACGATGCTCGTGGCCCTCGTCGCGCTGCGGGAGGAGCGCCTGACCCCGCCTCGGCTGGTCGGTCTGCTGCTGGGCTTCGCGGGCGTGATCGTCGTCCTCGGCCCGTGGCACGGCTTCTCGGGCGAGAACGCCGTGCCTGCGCAGGCGGCCTGCCTCGGCGCCACCCTGTCCTATGGCGTTGCCTTCGTGTACCTCCGCCGATTCGTGACGCCGCTCGGACTTCCCGCCGTACCCGTGGCGACCATGCAGGTGGGAATCGCCGCCGTCGTGATGATCCTCGTCGCCCCTTTCACCGCGCTCACGCCCGTCACGCTCACCGTGCCGGTGGTCTTGAGCATGCTGGCGCTGGGGGCGCTGGGAACGGGGCTGGCGTACGTGTGGAACACCAACGTCGTCGCGGCGTGGGGAGCCACCAACGCCTCCACGGTGACCTACCTCTCCCCCGTCGTCGGGGTCGCGCTCGGTGCGCTCGTGCGGGGCGAGGCGATCACCTGGAACGAACCCGTCGGCTGCGCGATCATCGTGGCGGGCATCCTCTTCAGCCGCCGCACATCGCGTCGCGCCGTCTCCGCCGTAGGGTAGGAACACGGCCACCCGCACACATCCCCGTCGATGCCCTGTGCAAGGATGCTGACAGTGATATCAGGGGGAGAGCGGAACGTGACGAACGGCCCGTCAGGAAGAGGACGAATTCGTGGAGCGATACGAGCAGGATTCACAGCAGCGGCCGTCGTGGTCGTCCTGGTGCTCGGTGGATGCGCGAGCCCGGCGAGTGCGCCCGTGATCCCGCCTCTCACCCCCGATGCCCCGACGAGCGCTCCGACGCCCGTCGACGTCCCGACCCCCACCGAAGCGGCGCAGCCCGTATCGCCCATTGCCGCCCCCTGTCCCGACGGCGCACCCACGACCCTGTCGATCATGGCGCACTACGACGACGATCTGCTCTTCGCCAACCCGCAGTTGATCACGGCACTGCGCTCAGGCGAATGCGTACACACCGTCTTTCTCACAGCCGGCGACGCGGGCAAGGGTATGGACTACGTCGAGGGCCGCGAGCGCGGTCTGCGCAACGCCTACGATGCGATGCGCGGCGTCTCGGGTGTCGAGTGGACCACCCGGGAGATCACGCTCCTTACCGGCATGCACGCCACCGTGATCGCTCCTGCCGACGATGCGCGCCTGAGCATCACGCTCCTGCGTCTGCCGGATGGAAACCTCAACGGATCGGGGTTCGAGGCCACGGGACGCGCCTCGCTGGAATCGATGAACGCCGGGACCATCTCCGAGATGACCCAGGTCGACACGGGCGCGGTCGTCACACGCGACCAGCTCCTGGCAAGCGTCCAGGAGATCATCGCCGCCTTCCAGCCGCACCAGCTGATCACCCTCGTTCCCACCGAGGCCACCATGCACGTGGGCGACGACCCGCGTCGTCCGGATCACTCCGACCATGGGGCGGTCGGCTCTCTCGTGCGCGCCGCATGGATCGGGATGGGCTACGACGCCGGAGCCGTGCGGTATGCGGTCGGCTATCCCGGGCGCGACCTCGAGGCCAACGTGGAAGGTCAGGACCTGCGCCTGAAGATCGACGCGTTCCGGATCTACTCCGAGGACGACCCGGTGTCGCGCTGCACCACGGATGAGTCCTGCCTGGCGCTCAAGCCCTTCGGCACCTCGCTGCAGCGTCTGTATCTCTACACCGACGCCGAACTCGCCTTCCCCTGAGCCCAGGCTCACGGCTCCTCGGGGGTCAGGCCGGGGTGTCGGGAGCGTCGACGGCGCCGCCAAAGCGGCGGTCGCGACCGGTGTAGATGTCGATGGCGTGCCAGAGATCGCGGCGGGTGAAGTCCGGCCACAGCGTGTCGAGGAACACCATCTCCGCATAGGCCGACTGCCACAGCAGGAAGTTCGAGGTGCGCTGTTCGCCGGACGAGCGCACGAACAGGTCGACGTCCGGCATGTCTGGCTGGTAGAGCCGCTTGGCGATCAGCTTCTCCGTCACCGCGGACGGCCGCAGCCGTCCCGTCGAGACGTCATCGGCGATCGAGCGCACCGCGTCGGCGATCTCGACGCGACCGCCGTAGTTCACGCACATCGTGAGGGTGAGCGCCGTGTTGCTCTTGGTGAGCTCCTGCGCGTACTCGAGCTCTGAGATCACCGAGCGCCACAGCCGCGGCCGCCGCCCGGCCCACCGCACGCGCACGCCCCATTCGTTGAGCTGGTCGCGCCGGCGATGCAGCACCTCCCGGTTGAAGCCCATCAGGAAGCGAACCTCTTCGGGCGAGCGGGCCCAGTTCTCTGTAGAGAACGCGTAGACCGACAGATGCTTGACACCGGCCTGCAGGGCACCGGCCACGACATCCAGGAGGGCGGCCTCGCCGGCCTTGTGGCCCTCCACGCGCGAGAGTCCACGGCGATTGGCCCAGCGGCCGTTGCCGTCCATCACCACGGCGACGTGCTGGGGAACGCTCCCCCGGGCGTACGCGGGCGGGTACTCGCCGGTCCAGTCGACCGGGCGGAACGGGACGGCGTCCCGATGCGTGTAGGGCTTCGGGGTCACGGAGTCTCCACGTGTGCCAGGGAGCGGATGCCGCGCTCCAGGTGCCATTGGGTGTACGCCGCCACGAGTCCGGCGGCCGCGGCGTGCTCGCGGTGCGATGCCACGTCGATCTGCTCCCAGTCGCCGCGGATGAGCGCACGCAGCAGGTCGATGGTGGCGGGCTCCACGCGTGCGGCCCCTGCCGGCGCGCACGAGCGGCACACCATGCCGCCGGCTTGTGCCATGAACATCTGGTGGGGACCCGGCTCGCCGCAGCGGGCGCAGTCGTCGAGTCCGGGTGCCCACCCCGACAGGGACATTGCGCGCAGCAGATAGGAGTCCAGGATCGATCGCGGGGAGTGCTCGCCGCGTGAGAGGGCACGGAGCCCGCCGACGAGCAGCACGTACTGCTGCGCGGTGGCCTCGGCGTCTCCCAGGCGATCCGCCGCCTCCACCATCGCGTGGGCTGCGGTGTAGCGCTCGTAGTGCACGGCGATCTCGGCGCCGTAGGAGCCGATCGACTCGGCCTGCTGCACCGTATCGAGCGAGCGCCCGGCGTACAGCTGGACGTCGGCCACCATGAACGGCTCCAGGCGAGCGCCGAAGCGCGACGACGTACGCCGCACCCCCTTGGCGACCGCACGGATCTTGCCGTGACGACGGCTCAGCATCGTGACGATCCGGTCGGCCTCACCCAGCTTGTGGGTGCGCAGCACGACGGCTTCATCTCGATAGGTGGGCACAATCCATTATCGGTCGCACTACCGACACTGCGGCCGCGGACACGGTTTGCGGTGGGCTCAGTCGTCCGCCGCGACGAAGGTCGGCTGCCCCTTCTCGGCATCGAAGCTGTCGAGCCTCACCCGGATTCGGGTGCCGGCCGGGGCCGCGACACGCGCGTCGGTCTCCAGCGGGGGCGCCACCAGCTCGATCCGCGCCGGCTTGTCGCCGCGCTGCTCGATGACGATCGCGTCGAAGCGGTGCCCGACCAGCGGCGCGAGGATGGCATCGGTCACCACGTCCAGCGACTCCCGCTCCAGCCGCCCCGCCAGCTGTCCGGTGCGCTGCATGATCCCGGGCAGTTCCGCCAGCCCCGCGCTCGCCCAGGCCGGCACAGGTTCACCGTTCGCCTGAGCCTCGCAGTGCGCGAGCGCGTACCGGTCGACCAGCCGGCGAAGGGGCGCGGTGGCATGCGCGTACGGGGCGCCGATGGCCGCATGAACGGCATCGGCCTCCGCGAGCGGACCGTCGATCACGCGATATCCTGCGCCGCGGAAGAGGCGGCGAGCCGCACTCAGCACCGCGAGCGTAGTGGGCCGGTCCCGGTCCAGTCCGCGCAGGAACTCGCCATAGGTCTGCCCCTCGGCCCAGACCAGGCCGAGAGCGGCGACCTGGGCGCGGAAGAGGTCGATGTCGGCCGCCGCGGGACGAGGCATCGTGCGGATGATGCCCGCGCCGGCAGCCAGCTGGATGTTCGCCGCCTCCATCCCGGTCATCAGCGAGATCTGCGCGTTCCACTGTTCCACGGGAAGCAGGTCGCGCCGTTCGATCCGCCAGAACCCGTGCGCATGGACGATCTCCTCCTCCGGCATGTCGAGCGACGCTCCCCCGCGCGCGGTCTCCAGCGCGAGACGCCGTTCCCCGACCGTCCGCAACGGGGAGAGCAGTCCGTCGCCCGCCGCGATGCGCTCCTGCGCCTCCCGGTACGACAGCTGCGATCTGCTGCGCACCCGTGCCCGGCGCACCGTGGTGTGCGTGGTGTTGCCGTCGGCATCCAGCGTCATCTGCCACACATAGGCCGAGCGGACGCGCCCCTCCCGCAGGCTTGCACCGTCCTCGCTGATGATGCGCGGGTGAAGCGGAACCGACCCGTCTGGCGCGTACAGCGTCTGTCCGCGCACATGTGACTCCGTGTCCACGGCTCCCCCCGGCGCAACGACAGCGGGCAGGTCGGCGATCGCATAGTGCACGACGTGACCGTCGCCGTCCGGCGCGATGTGCAGCGCCTGATCCAGATCCCGCGACCCCTCGGGATCGATCGTCACGAACTCGATGTCGGTGAGGTCCGCATCCGGCAGGGCGAGCGCTGCAACCGCCGCCGATGCCTCCTTCTCGACAGCCTCTGGGAACGCATCGGGAAGGGCGAGTTCGGTGCGGATCCGTTCCAGGCCTGCCGTGATCTCGGTGCTGGTGTCGGAGAGTCTCGTGTGGCGCATCGGCATGCGCCCAACCTATCCCCCGCTTGCGGACACGAGACGACGCACAGCCGCGTGGGCGCGCACCGGAGGCGAGAATGGAGGAGTGACACAGGATACGTTCATGATCCCGCTGTGGGCCGACCTCACCGCCGTCGGCCTCGGCGGCCTGCAGGGAGCGATGTTCGCCGCAGGCTTCCAGGGGCAGCGTCGTCTGGACCTCTTGGGCGTGGCGTTGATCGGCGTGCTGGTCGGCATGGGCGGCGGTCTCATCCGCGATCTCATGCTCGGCGTTGCGCCGGCGACGCTGCAAAGCAACTGGTACCTGATCGCCGCGAGCGGTGCATCGCTTGTCGGCATGCTCCTGGCAGGGCTCCTGCATCGCGCCAACGCCATCATCGTCGTGCTCGATGCGGTCGCCATCGGCATGTTCGGGGCGTTCGGCACCACCAAGGCGCTGGGCCTCGGTCTGCCCGTCGTCCCCGCGATCTTCGTCGGCGTCTGTGCCGCCGTCGGCGGATCGGTGCTGCGAGACGTCATCATGGGGCTTCCGGTCGCAGTGATGCACGTCGGTTCGCTCTACGCGGTCGCGGCGGGAGTGGGCTGTCTGGCGATCGTCGTCGCGAACGCGTTCGGGATGGCGTTCGCGCCTGCGGCCTTCCTCGGCATCGCGGTGACCGCCGGGGTACGGCTCCTGGCCGTGATCTTCGACCTCTCCCTGCCCGAGCAGCGGATGCTCCATCGCCGCAAGGTGGCGGCCGAGACGGGGGTCATCCGCATCGTCAAGCCCTGACAGCGCAGAACGGGCCCCGGCGATTGCCGGGGCCCGTTCTGCGCAGGGGGTCAGACCAGCGCGGCCGACAGCTCCCGGGTGCGGATCGAACGGTTGACGGCGGAGACGATGGCCTTCAGCGACGCGGTGGAGATGTCGCCGTCGATGCCGACACCCCAGAGGCGGTCGCCGTTCACGGAGAGCTCGACATAGGCCGCTGCCTGGGCATCGCCGCCTGCGCTCATCGCGTGCTCGACGTAGTCGTACAGCGTGATGTCGAATCCCGCCTCGTTCGCCACGGTCAGGAAGGCCGCCACCGGGCCGTTGCCCACGCCGTGGGCCTCGATGCGCTCGTCTCCGTCGCGCATCGTGACGTCGAGGATGACGTCCCCCGTCATGTCGCTCGCCGTGCGGGTGGCGAGAAGCTCGAAACGCCCCCACTTCTGCTCGGCGTCGTCCGCCGGCAGGTACTCGTCGGAGAAGATCTCCCAGATCTGGTTGCTGGTGAGCTCGCCGCCCTCTTCATCCGTCTTCTGCTGCACCACACCGGAGAACTCGATCTGGAGCTTGCGCGGCAGGTCCAGCGCATGGTCGGTCTTCAGCAGGTACGCGACCCCGCCCTTGCCCGACTGGGAGTTGACGCGGATGACCGCCTCATAGGAGCGGCCCAGGTCCTTCGGGTCGATCGGCAGGTAGGGAACGGCCCACTCCAGCTCGTCCACCGATACGCCGCGCTCGGCGGCCGTCGCCGCCATGGCCTCGAAGCCCTTCTTGATGGCGTCCTGGTGAGACCCGCTGAACGCGGTGAAGACCAGGTCACCGCCCCACGGGCTGCGCTCGGGAACGGGCAGCTGGTTGCAGTACTCCACCGTGCGCTTGATGCGATCGATGTCGCTGAAGTCGATCTGCGGGTCGATGCCCTGCGTGAACATGTTGATGCCCAGCGTCACCAGGTCGACGTTGCCGGTGCGCTCTCCGTTGCCGAACAGGCAGCCCTCGATGCGGTCAGCACCGGCCATGTAGCCGAGCTCTGCGGCAGCGACAGCCGTGCCTCGGTCGTTGTGCGGGTGCAGCGAGATGATCACGTTCTCGCGGTGGTTGATGTGACGTCCCATCCACTCGATCGAGTCGGCGTAGACGTTGGGAGTTGCCATCTCGACCGTCGCGGGCAGGTTGATGATCACCTTGCGCTCCGGAGTCGGCTCGAAGACTTCGATCACCTGGTTGCAGATGTCGACCGCGAATTCCAGCTCGGTCCCGGTGTAGCTCTCCGGCGAGTACTCGTAGAACACCTCGGTCTCGGGAATGCGCTTCTCGTACTCACGGCACAGACGCGCGCCCTCGAGGGCGATGTCGATGATGCCCTGCTTGTCCTTGCGGAACACCACGTCGCGCTGCAGGATGCTCGTCGAGTTGTACAGGTGGACGATGGCCTGCTTCGCTCCGGCGATGGCCTCGAAGGTGCGGGAGATCAGGTGCTCGCGTGACTGCGTCAGCACCTGGATGACGACGTCGTCCGGGATCAGGTTCTCCTCGATCAGCTCACGCACGAAGTCGAAGTCGGTCTGGCTGGCCGACGGGAAGCCGACCTCGATCTCCTTGTAGCCCATCTCGACGAGCAGCAGGAACATGACCTTTTTGCGCTCGGGGCTCATCGGATCGATCAGCGCCTGATTGCCGTCGCGGAGATCCACGGCGCACCACCGCGGCGCCTCGGTGATCTGGCGTGACGGCCAGGTGCGATCGGGCAGTTCGACGTTGATGATCTCGCTGTACGGACGGTACTTGTGAATCGGCATGGACGACGGCTGCTGGGTGTTCTTCATGGCTTCGCTTCTCTCTTGCAGATGTGCGGGCCAACGCCAGACTCCGCGACGAGGAAGGCCCTAGATCAAGGTCTCGTCGCGGCGGCTAAGAAGGAGCACACCCATGCGCATGCAGCCATGCTAACACGCCCCGTTTCCCGAGAGACTTCGCTCTGTGGGCGAGAACTCCCGCACCGTGCCGATCAACACCCGCAGGCGGTGGCGAGGTCGTCGTCTGTCCGGAGGGCGAGAGCATGTGCCCAGAAAAAAGTTGAAGCCGGGGCTTTGGAAGAAATCCTCCGCCCCGGCGTGACGAGACACCCCCAGCGTCCCCACGCAATATGCGTCTCGTCGCCCCACAGCGAAGCGGCAGATCTGCCCTCCGTGTGGAGTGATTTCACACTAGCCGACGCGACGTCGACCCACCAACATTTTCGGCGATCCTGTTGTGCGTTGTGATCACAACAGCACCAGGATCGTCAGAATCCGAGCCGACCCAGCTGCTTCGGGTCGCGCTGCCACTCCTTCGCGACGCGGACATGGAGCGACAGGAAGACCCGCGTGCCCAGCAGCGGCTCGATCTGCGCGCGGGCGCGAGCGCCCACATCCTTCAACCGCGAACCCTTGCGGCCGATGATGATGGCCTTCTGACTGTCGCGCTCGACCACGATGTTCGCGAACACGTCGGTGAGGTCCGAGTCCTCGCGTTCCGAGATGTCCTCGATCGTCACCGCGATCGAGTGCGGCAGCTCATCCCGCACACCCTCCAGGGCGGATTCGCGGATGATCTCGGCGATCCGGTCCTCGATGGCCTCGTCGGTGGTCATGCCCTCGGGATACAGGGCGGGTCCCTCGGGCATCAGCTGGAGCAGTTCGTCGGACAGCACGTCCAGCTGGTCGCCGCTGACGGCAGAGAGCGGGATCACGGCGGCCCAATCCTCGCGCAGCGAGTCCACCTCCATCAGCCGCTCCATGATCTCGTCCTTGGATGCATCATCCGTCTTGGTGACGATGGCGACCTTCTTGGCGCGGCCGTAGCCGTCCAGAGAGGCGGCGATCCGGCGGTCGCCGGGGCCGACCTTCTCCCCCGCCGGCACGCACAGCGCGATCACGTCGACGTCGCCGAGCACCTGCTCCACCAGGTCGTTGAGGCGCTGCCCCAGCAGCGTCCGCGGCTTGTGGATGCCGGGGGTGTCCACGATCACCAGCTGGCCCGCGGGACGATTGACGATCCCCCGGATCGCCCGGCGCGTGGTCTGCGGCTTGGCGCTGGTGATGGCGACCTTCTCGCCGACGAGGGCGTTGGTCAGCGTCGACTTTCCGACATTGGGGCGTCCGACGAACGTGACGAAACCGCTGCGCATCACTCGGCCTTCCTGATCACGGGGGTGTCGCGTGTACGCGGCTCCGCCTCGGTTGCTGGTTCTTCTGCGCGTTCCACGATGAAGGTGGCAAGGTCCCGGGGGCCGCCACGGCCGTGCTCGGCCGTGATGGTCACGCCCTGCACGGTGGCCGACGCCCCGGACTCCGGGATGCGGCCGAGCTCCTTGGCTAGCAGCCCGCCGATGGAATCGACCTCGTCGTCCTCGATCTCAAGGTCGAACAGTTCGCCCACCTCCTCCAGGAGGGAGCGGCCGCTGACGCGGTAGCGACCGTCGCCCAGATCGGTGACCTCGCTCCACTCCTTGTCGTACTCGTCCGAGATGTCGCCGACGAGGTCCTCGATCAGGTCCTCCAGCGTGACGAGGCCCGCCACGCCGCCGTACTCGTCCACCACGATGCACACATGGATGGCATCGCGCTTCATCTGCTGCAGCAGCGTCTCGGCCTTCATGGACTCCGGTACGAACACAGCGCGCCGGGCGAGCGGGCGAGCGGAGGCGTCCCAGACGTCGGCGCCGTCCTGGCCGTAGGCGGCGCGCACGAGGTCCTTGACGTAGAGCACGCCGAGAACCTCGTCGCCGTCCACGACGGGCACACGCGAGACGCCGGTCTCCAGGAACAGATCCATCGCCTCGCGTGCCGTGGCGCCGTCCTCCAGCGTGACCAGGTCGGTGCGCGGGATCATGAGGGCGCGGACAAAGCGATCGGTGAAGTCGAACACGGAGTGGATGAGCTCGCGGTCGTCCTCTTCGATGAGGTCATGGCTCGCCGCCTCATCGACCATGCTGAGCAGCTGATCCTCCGAGGTGAAGGACGCTCCGCGGGTCACCCCGGGGGTGACCCGATCGCCGAAGGCCACGAGTGCGTGAGAGAGCGGACCGATGATGATGCGCGACAGGCGCACCACCCCTGCAGCCGAGCGAAGCAGCCCGGTCGCGTGCTGGCGCCCGACGCTACGCGGAGAGGTGCTGACCAGCACGAACGAGATGAGTGTCATCAGCACGGCCGCGGCGAGCATCGCCCACCAGATGTTGTCGAACAGCAGCATGAATGCGGCGGTCACGAGCACCGCGGCCGCCGTCTCGGTGAGGATGCGCATGAACACCACGGCGTTTGCGTGCGTGGGGAGGTCATCCGCGATGCGCCGCAGAGCCTCGCCGCGGCGCCCCTCGTGGCTCCACTCGATCAGCGCCGAGCGACTCGTGACCGACAGGGCCGCGTCGAGGGCCGCCATCAGGCCGCCCACCGCCACCAGGACGACGGCGAGTGCCAGGAGGATGAACGGGGTCATCGGTGTCGTCGCTCAGACGAGTGGAAGGCGGCGATGAGCTCGCGCTGCAGTCCGAACATCTCGCGCTCCTCGTCCGGGGTGGCGTGATCGAAGCCGAGCAGGTGCAGCGTGCCGTGCGTGGTGAGCAGGATGAGCTCATCCATCAGGGAGTGCTTCGCCTGCGCGGCCTGCGTCTCGGCCACCTGGGGGCACAGCACGATGTCTCCGAGCAGGCCGGGGTCGGTCGGCCGGTCCGGGGTTCCGGGACGCAACTCGTCCATCGGGAAGCTCAGCACGTCGGTGGGCCCGGGCTCGTCCATCCACTGCACGTGCAGGGCCTCCATGGCACCCTCGTCCACGAGCACGATGGCGATGTCGGCGTCCGGGCTGATGTGCAGCTGGGCGAGGTTGTTCTCCGAGAGGCGCAGGAGCACCGTCTCATCGATCTCGACTCCGGACTCGTTGTTGATCTCGATCATGTCAGCCTCGCTTGGGGAGTCGGTCTCGGGGGCCCGCCGGCCGGGCGCCGCTGCGGCGCTCCGCGCGATTGGCGAACTCGGCCGCCTGCTCGCGCTCATGGCGTGCGGCGGTGCGCTTCTCGTCGTAGGCACTGTAGGCGTCGACGATCCGGCCAACCAGGCTGTGACGCACGACGTCGTCGCTGGTGAGACGGGCGAAGTGGATGTCGTCGATGTCGGCGAGGACGCGGTTGACCACGCGGAGTCCGCTGGTGCCGCCCGGCAGGTCGACCTGCGTGATGTCACCGGTGACCACCATCTTGGTGCCGAAGCCGAGACGTGTGAGGAACATCTTCATCTGCTCGGGCGTGGTGTTCTGCGCCTCGTCGAGCACCACGAAGGAGTTGTTGAGCGTGCGGCCGCGCATGTACGCCAGGGGCGCCACCTCGATCGTTCCCGTCGCCATGAGCTTGGGGAGGATCTCCGGGTCGATCATCTCGTTGAGCGCGTCGTAGAGCGGACGCAAGTACGGATCGATCTTGTCGGTGAGGGTGCCGGGCAGGAATCCCAGACGCTCGCCGGCCTCTACGGCGGGGCGGGTCAGGATGATCCGGTCGACCTCCTTGCGCTGCAGCGCCTGCACGGCCTTCGCCATGGCCAGATAGGTCTTTCCCGTTCCGGCGGGTCCGATGCCGAACACGATGGTGTTCTCGTCGATGGCGTCGACGTAGTCGCGCTGACCCAGCGTCTTGGGCCGGATGACGCGCCCGCGCGACGAGAGGATCGGTTCGGAGAGCACCTCGGACGGGCGGGGGCCGCCTTCGGCGTTCATCAGTCGTGCCGAGGTGGCGACGTCCGACGGAGCCAGATCCTGGCCGTCTCGCGTCATGGTGAGCAGTTCGTCGACCAGGCCACGGGCCGCAGCCACCGCCTCCTGCTCACCGCTCAGCGTGATCTCGTTGCCGCGCACGTGGACGTCGACGGAGGGGTGCTCCTGCTCGATCATGCGCAGCAGTCTGTCCTGCGGTCCGAGAAGCCGGACCATGGCGACCCCATCCGCCAGGATGCGTACGGTCGCGGTGTTTTCGTCAGCCAACGAGGCTCTTCTCCTCCAGGTCTCCCCCGAGCACGTGCGCGTGCACGTGGAAGACGGTCTGTCCGGCATTCGCGCCGGTGTTGAAGATGAGGCGGAACTGCCCGCCGCAGCGCTCATCCGCGAGGCCCTTCGCCACGTCGACCAGCTCCGCGAGCAGGGCGGGATCGGCGGCGGCGAGCTCAGTGACGTCGCGGTACTGCGCCGTCTTCGGGATCACAAGCAGGTGCACGGGCGCCTGCGGGGCGATGTCCTGAATGGCGAACACGCGATCGGTCTCCGCGACGATCTCAGCGGGGATCTCGCGGTTCAGGATGCGGGTGAAGACGGAGGGCTCGCTCATGCGGTCAGTCTATCCGCCACGCTCACCAGCGGCCCAGGGAGACCGCGGCGACGGCGAGAGCGGCCGGCCCCGCTGTGGAGGTCCGGAGAACCGTGTCCCCGAGCTTCACGATCCGTGCTCCGGCGGCGCGCAGTGCGTCCAGCTCTTCGGGTGCGATGCCGCCTTCGGGCCCGACCACGAGCACGACCTCCTGCTCGCCGGCCAGGTCGAGGTTGGTCATCGGCTCGTCTGCGCTCGGCTCCAGCACCACGAGGAGGGCTCCATCTGCGCGCTGCGCGAGCTGTCCGGTGGTCACGGGCGCCGTCACCAGCGGAAGCCACGGACGGTGCGCCTGCTTCGCCGCTTCGCGGACGATGCTCGCCCAGCGCTGGACACCCTTGGCGGCTTTGGCCGCGTCCCAGCGAGACACGCTGCGCGCCGCCTGCCAGGGCACGATCTCATCGACGCCCAGCTCGGTGGCCGCCTGCACCGCACGCTCGTCCCGGTCCCCCTTCGCGAGGGCCTGCACGAGCACGAGCCGCGGTGATGCCGCCGGCACGGTGGAGCGCGCGGTGAGGTGCACGACCACCCGCTTGGGGGCGAGGTCGGTCACCTCGCCCGTGTGCCACGCGCCGCGACCGTCGCCGACCGTGACCGTCTCCCCGACGCGCACGCGGCGAACCGTGGCCGCGTGATGCGCCTCCGCACCCGTGAGCACGATGTCATCGCCCGCGAGCTCCGCCGGATCCTCGACGAGGAAGTGCAGCGCCATCAGTGTGACCGGAAGCGATCGCGGAGCTTGGAGAACAGACCCTGCTGGAACTCCGCCAGCTTCGGCGTAGGAGCCTTCGTCCGCGCGGCGAAGTCCTCGATCAGCGCGCGCTGCTTCGCATCCAGGCGCGTCGGGGTGACCACCTGGACGCCGACGCGGAGGTCTCCGCGGCGGCTGCCGCGCAGCGGCGTGATGCCGCGCTCCTTGATGGTGAGGACATCGCCAGACTGCACGCCCGGGCGGATCTCCAGATCGACGGGACCGTCGAGGGACTCGATGCGCGTCTCGGTGCCGAGGATCGCGTCCGTCATGGACACCTCGAGCGTGGCGAGCAGATCATCGCCGTCGCGGGAGAAGGCCGCGTCGGGCGCGACGGTCACCTCGATGTAGAGGTCGCCGTTGGGACCGCCCGCAGGGCCGACCTCCCCGGAGCCGGGGAGCTGGAGGCGCAGGCCGGTCTCGACGCCCGCCGGGATGTCCAGGCCTACCGTCCGGCGCGAGCGGACCCGTCCCTGTCCGGCGCACGTGGCGCAGGGGCTCGGGATCGTCGTGCCGTAACCCTGGCACACGTTGCACGGCTGGGTGGTCAGAACGTTGCCGAGCAGGCTACGCACCTGGCGCTGCACGTGTCCGGTGCCGTGACAGATGTCACAAGTCTGCGGGGAGGTGCCGGGCGCGCAGCACGAACCCTCACAGGTCTCACAGAGCACCGCCGTGTCCACCTCGATATCGCGGTGCACGCCGAAGATGACGTCGCCGAGCTCCAGCGTCACCCGCACCAGCGCATCCTGGCCGCGCTCCCGCCGGGAACGCGGGCGTCCGCCGCGTCCGCCGCCGCCGGCCGCCGCGCCGAAGAAGGTCTCGAAGATGTCGCCGAACCCGCCGAATCCGCCGCCGCCGAACGCGTCGTCGCCGCCCATGTCGTAACGCCGACGCTGCTCCGGATCGCTCAGCACGTCGTAGGCGTGGGTGACCTCTTTGAACTTGTCCTCGGCGTCCGCCGACGGATTCACATCGGGGTGGAGTTCGCGCGCCAGACGCCGGTACGCCTTCTTGATCTCCTCCGGGCTCGCCTCTCGTGAGACGCCCAGGACTTCGTAGTGGTCGGCCACAGTCACCTTTCTCGGGGACGGTCCCCTGTGCGCCTCAGCGGCGCGCTTCGTCGTCGTCCAGCAGTCGCGTGAGGTAGCGGGCTACGGCCCGCACCGCCGCGAGGTTGCTGGAATAGTCCATGCGGGTGGGGCCCATGAGCCCCACCCGCGCGCTCGATCCGGAGGCGTCGTAGTCGCTGGCGACCACAGCCGCCTCCGCAAGTCCGAAGGGCGCGTTCTCGCGTCCGATGCTGGCCGAGAGGCCGTTCTCCCCTGCGGTCATCTCCCCCATCAGGCGCAGGAGCGTCACCTGTTCCTCGATGGCCTCCAGCAGGGGGTGGATGCTGCCGCGGAAGTCCTGCTCACGCCGAGCCAGGGTCGCTGCTCCCGCCATCACCAGACGATCCTGGCGGAACTCCTCCAGCTCCTCCGCGACGAGTGCGGCGACGTCATGATAGACGGAGCGCTGCTCCGTGACCGACGGCGCCTCGGCGGACAGCCGCTCCGCGGCACGACCGACCGAGTGCCCCGTGATGAGGGTGTTCAGGCGGGCGCGCAGCACGGCGGTGTCGGCTTCGTCGATGTCCTCGCTGATGCCGCCGACACGCTGCGAGACCCGGCCGGTGTCGGTCACGACGATCACGAGCACGCGACGCTCCGCAATGCGCACGATCTCGACGTGCGTGACGGTGGCGCGCGCGAACGAGGGGTACTGCACCAGCGCCACCTGACCGGTGAGCTGTGTGAGCAGACGCACCGTCCGTCCGAGGAGGTCGTCGAGATCGGCGGGGTCGGTGAGGAACGAGGTGATGGCCGTGCGCTGTGCCGCGGTGAGGGGTCGCAACTCCGCGAGGTGGTCGACGAACATCCGATAGCCCTTGTCCGTGGGCACACGACCCGACGAGGTGTGCGGAGCCGCGATGAGCTCCTCCTCCTCCAGCAGGGCCATGTCATTGCGGATCGTGGCGGCGGAGACGCCGAAATGATGCCGGTCGACGATCGACTTGCTGCCGACGGGCTCATTGGTGTCGACGTAGTCCTCGACGATGGCCCGAAGGACGCGCAGGCCGCGCTCAGTGACCATGTCGCCTCCTCTGCTGCTGGCACTCGAATGCTCTGAGTGCCAATTCTACCGACTTCGCCTGGATGCGCGCTCCGACTCGGCGGATCGCGGCGGACGAGCGCAGCGCGTGTGCAACTAGCATGGCGGAATGAGCGACGACGATGTCACCCGAGTCATCAGCGCCGGAGCAGTTCGCGGTGCCCGTACCGGCGATGTGGAGAGGTATCTGGGCATCAGCTATGCGGAGGCGCCCTTCGGCGCGAACCGGTTCCGCGCTCCCCGGCCCGTATCCGCCTGGGAGGGCGTGCGTGACGCCACGGCGTTCGGCGCCACTGCCCCCCAGGCGCCGTACCAGGGAGCGACCGCGGAACTGCTGGGCTCGATCGCGATCGCCGGGGAGGACGTCCTCACCGCCAATGTGTGGCGCCCGGCGGATGCCGACGGGGCACCCGTGATCCTCTGGATCCACGGCGGCGCCCTGGAGCGCGGGACGGCGGCCCTGTCCGTCTACGACGGCACGGCCTTCGCCCGCGACGGGATCGTGTTCGTCTCGATCAACTATCGCCTGGGCTCCGAAGGATTCTCGGTGTTCGACGATGACAGTGCGCTGAACCTCGGCGTCGCCGACGCCGCCGCGGCGCTGCGGTGGGTGCACGAGGAGATCGCCGCCTTCGGAGGAGATCCCGCACGCATCACCCTGATGGGCGAGTCGGCTGGGGGTGCAATCGTCGCCGCGCTCCTGTCGATGCCGGACACCCGGCGCCTCGCAGCCGGCGCGATCATTCAGTCCGGACCGCTGTCCGCGCAGAAGCCGAAGAAGGCGGGTCGTGTCACGCGCGCGCTGGCGAAGCGCCTCGGCGTCGCGGCCACCAGCGCCGCCTTCGCGGAGCTCGCACCCGACAAGATCGTTGCGGCGCGAGTGGAGCAGGCGGCGGGGTCATCACCGATCGGGGGTGCACCGGCCTTCGCGCTCGCCCTGTCCGAGGATCTGCCTGACGAGCCGGAGACGGCCATCGTCGATGCCGACATCCCGGTGCTCATCGGCACGAACACCGACGAGTATCGTCTCTGGTTCCCACCCGCGGCGCTGGAGAGCATCACGGCGGGCAAGCTCCTACTGGCACGACTCGCCCTGCGGATTCCCGGTGCCGCTGTGGCCGCCTGCCGGCGCGTGTGGCCACGCGCCTCGGTTGGCGAGGTGTTCGGTCAGATCGCGACGGAGTACCTGCTGCGCGCGCCCATGCTGCGTGTCGCGGCGGCTCGCACCGCTCCCACATACGTGTACGAGTTCGCCTGGCAGAGTCCGGTGCGAGATCTCCGGGCCGCGCATGCGCTGGAGCTGGGGTTCGTCTTCGACACCCTGGACGACGACGAGGCGAAGCGCATGTCGGGCACGGACGCACCGCAGTCGCTGGCCGACGAGATGCACGCCGCGTGGGTGGCGTTCGCGCGCACCGGCGCCCCCGGGTGGCCTGCGTACGGCGCCGATCGGCTCACGCGGGTGTTCGACACCGCATCACGGACGGAACCGGTGCGCCGCGCGGCCGTCGTGGACGCGATGCGCTGACGCAGTACCCGCGTCAGGAGCGTGCGGCGTGCTCCGCGAGGATCGCGGACATCTCGGCCTGGCCGAACTGCTCGGCGATCTGAGCCGCCGTGCGGAATCCGACGTCCGGGTTCGCTCCGGCATCCAGCAGCACCCGGAGGATCTCGGCATCGCCACGAAAAACCGCGCAGGACACCGCCGTCTGTCCCATGGTGTTCTCGATGTCCAGTGCCGCACCGCGCTTCACGAGTTCGCGCACCACGTCGACCTGTCGCGCGTACGCGGACACGATGAGAAGCGTGTCCGAGCGGGCGTTGCGGGTGTCGATCGGCACACCGGCGTCGATCATCTCGCCGAGGGGACCCACACGGCCCTCCCGGGCGAGGTCGAACGTGCCGTCGATCACTTCAGCGCTGAGGCTCGCTCCGGGGTTCTCATCCATCCGCCCATTCTCTCAGGCGCCGTCGGCTGTGCGCGTCCCGAGTCCATGACTGGGCCGCCAAACCATGACCAATACCGCCGAACCGTCATGAATCCGGCGCCCAGTCATGGACTCGGCGCATCACGGGCGGCGCGCGAGAAGGGCTGGATCTATCGGCTACTCGGTCAGCGCCCGAACCACCGCGTCGGCGAGGAGCCGGCCGGTTCGCGTCAGCACCACCCGCTGCTCGCGCAGCGCGGCCACCGGCTCGATCAGTCCGTCGGCGATGAGACCGGCGACGTTCGCGCGGAACTCGGGCGCGACTTCCGTGATCGGAAGACCGGAGCGGATGCGCGACTGCAACAGCACACGCTCGAGACGTGCGGCTTCGGCGTCGGGCTGCTCGCGGGCGTGGGCGGGAGAGAGTCCGCCGTCGAGCCGCTGCGCATAGGCGGCGGGGTGCTTCACGTTCCAGAACCGCGTGCCGGCGATGTGGCTGTGCGCCCCGGGCCCGTAGCCCCACCAGTCCGTGCCCTGCCAGTAGGCCAGGTTGTGCCGGGAGCGGTGCCCGTCCCCGCGGGCGAAGTTGCTGATCTCGTACCACTCGTAGCCGGCCGCAGCCAGGCGGGCATCCACCAGCTCGTACATGTCGGCCTGGAGATCGTCGTCGGGAGCGGGCACCTCGCCGCGGCGGATCTGGCGGGCGAGCTTCGTGCCGTCCTCGATGATCAGCGCGTAGGCGGAGATGTGATCGGGTTCCAGCGCGAGCGCAGCCTCGACCGACGCGCGCCAGTCATCCAGGGACTCCCCCGGAGCGCCGTAGATCAGATCCACGCTCACATCGAGGCCGCCGCGCCGCGCCGCAGCCACGGCGGTGCTCACGTTGGCGGGGTCATGCGTGCGTTCGAGAGCTGCGAGCACGTGCGGGACGGCGGACTGCATGCCGATCGACATGCGGTTCACGCCCGCGGCGCGCAGTTCGGCGACCATCTCGTCCGTGACCGTGTCGGGATTGGCCTCCACGGTGATCTCCGCGCCCTCGCGGATGCCGAAAGCCTCACGCACGCCGTCGAGCATCCGGGCCAGATCACCGGCGGGAAGGAGGGTCGGCGTCCCGCCGCCGAAGAACACGGTGCTGATCGGGCGCAGTTCCCCGACGCGTGCCAGGACGTCGCGCGAGAGCGCCACCTCCTGCAGAAGCGTGTCGGCATACGCATCCTGGCGGGCACCACGCAACTCCGTGGCGGTGTAGGTGTTGAAGTCGCAGTAGCCGCACCGGACACGGCAGAAGGGGACGTGCAGGTACACACCGAAATCGACATCCGTCGAGGTGCGTGTACCGCGCGGCAAAGAGCCGTCCGACGGTACGGGATCACCGTCGAGAAGGGGTCCGCCCATCAGGACGTTGTGGTCGCATACAGCGGCGAGATGGCGCGGAGGTACTGCGTGAACAGGGCCTTGCGACGGCGCTTGGTGAGACCGGGGATGGTGCGGTAGAGGAACGCGCGGGGGCTGTCGAAGGCACGGACCGTGAACCACACCTCGTCGTTGGAGGCCCACTCGATCATGAAGGACTCCTCGCCGCTGACCACGGAGTCCCCCACGGTGCCCAGGCCGAAGCCCACTCGGCGCTTGTCCTCCACGACGAAGATCACGCGATACTCGCCATCGGCACTGTGCCCCCCGACGCGCCCATGGGCCCTAACGGTCATGCCCGCACCGACGTACGGCGTACCGTCAGCGTCGTAGCGCTGTTCGGTCTCCGTGCGGCTGGGCGTGATGGGGTGGCCCTCGTCATCGAAGCTGACCCCCTGGTACACGGGTCCGGAAGCCGGGCGGATGTCCTCCAGCTGCATTCCGGCCGCCTTCTGCGCCACCCAGCTCAGCAGGTCCTCCGATGCGGACCGGAATCGCGCCTCCCCGCTGCCGAGGCGCCACGACTCCTCGGCGGGGATGCTCTTCTCCGGCGGATACTGCATCAGATCCGGTGCCTGCGTCGCTCCGACGGCGGCATAGTCCACCGTCTCGTCCCTGAACGTTCCGCGCCGCATGAAGTACAGCCTAACGTGCCCTCGACGGTGGGAGCCATCCACCCGGGCCGCGCGCCGCCACACGTGACGCACCGTTTCGGAGACGACGAACGCGCGTCCACCGCAGTGGACGCGCGTTCGCAACACGGTGCGGGCTTACTTGTCCTTGCCCTCGACGTCACCGGAGAGCGCGGCGATGAACGCCTCCTGGGGAACCTCCACGCGGCCGACCATCTTCATGCGCTTCTTGCCCTCCTTCTGCTTCTCGAGCAGCTTGCGCTTACGGCTGATGTCACCGCCGTAGCACTTGGCGAGCACGTCCTTGCGGATCGCGCGGATGTTCTCACGCGCGATGATGCGCGCACCGATGGCGGCCTGAATCGGCACCTCGAACTGCTGGCGCGGAATCAGCTTGCGGAGCCGCTCGGTCATCATCGTGCCGTAGGCGTAAGCCTTGTCACGGTGCACGATCGAGCTGAAGGCGTCCACCTTCTCACCCTGGAGAAGGATGTCGACCTTCACGAGGTCCGCTTCCTGCTGCCCGGCGGGCTCGTAGTCCAGCGACGCGTAGCCCTGCGTGCGGCTCTTCAGCTGGTCGAAGAAATCGAAGACGATCTCACCCAGCGGCACGTTGTAGCGCAGCTCGACGCGGTCTTCCGAGAGGTAGTCCATTCCGAGAAGGGTGCCCCGGCGGGACTGGCACAGCTCCATCACGGTACCGACGTAGTCCTTGGGCGTGAGGATCGCGGCCTTCACCATCGGCTCCGCGACGGAGGCCACCCGGCCGTCCGGGTACTCGCTCGGGTTGGTCACCGTGACGTGCTGGTTGTTGTCGGTGGTCACCTCGTAGATCACGCTGGGCGCGGTGGTGATGAGGTCCAGTCCGAACTCGCGCGCGAGGCGCTCGGTGATGATCTCGAGGTGGAGCAGGCCGAGGAAGCCGCAGCGGAAGCCGAAACCGAGTGCCACGGACGTCTCCGGCTCATAGGCCAGTGACGCATCCGACAGCTTCAGCTTGTCCAGCGCCTCGCGCAGCTCCGGGTAGTCGGATCCGTCGATCGGGTAGAGACCGGAGAAGACCATCGGCTTGGGGTCCGTGTATCCGGCCAGGGCCGTCTCGGCGGGCTTGCGTGCGCTCGTCACGGTGTCACCGACCTTGGACAGCCGCACGTCCTTCACACCGGTGATGAGATAGCCCACCTCGCCGACACCCAGGCCCTTGGTGGGCACCGGCTCGGGGCTGGAGACGCCGATCTCGAGGGCCTCGTGGTTGGCGCGCGTGGACATCATCTGGATGCGCTCACGCGGCTCCAGCTTGCCGTCCACCATGCGCACGTAGGTCACCACGCCGCGGTATGCGTCGTAGACGGAATCGAAGATCATCGCGCGTGCCGGGGCATCGGGATCCCCCACCGGCGCCGGGATCTGCGCGACGATCGCGTCGAGGAGTTCCTCCACGCCCATGCCGGTCTTCCCTGATACACGCAGGACGTCCTCGGGCTTGCCCCCGATGAGGTTGGCGAGCTCAGCGGCGAACTTCTCCGGATCGGCTGCGGGCAGGTCGATCTTGTTGAGCACCGGGATGATGGTGAGATCGTTCTCCAGCGCCAGGTAGAGATTCGCCAGCGTCTGGGCTTCGATGCCCTGGGCCGCATCGACCAGGAGAATCGCGCCCTCGCACGCGGCGAGTGAGCGCGACACCTCGTAGGTGAAGTCGACGTGGCCCGGGGTGTCGATCATGTTGAGGGCGTACGTCTCACCGTCCAGCGACCAGGGCATGCGCACGGCCTGGCTCTTGATGGTGATCCCGCGTTCGCGCTCGATGTCCATCCGGTCCAGGTACTGCGCCCGCATGTCGCGGTCGGAGACGGAACCGGTGATCTGGAGCATGCGATCGGCGAGCGTCGACTTGCCATGGTCGATGTGCGCGATGATGCAGAAGTTTCGGATCTGCTCCGGCGGCGTCGCGGCGGGCTGGAGCGGCTTCAGGGCGCGTGGTGACATATCCGGACGAGTCTATCCGGTCCGCGTCCGGCTCAGAGACCCGCGAAGATGTCGCGGGTCTCGTCGGTGAAGTCCACGACGCTCCAGTTGACGCCGTCCAAGCGCATCTCCAGCCGGAGCAGTGTGCCGTCCGCCGTGATCCAGTAGTGAAGGTTCGACTGCGTGGCCCCTTCGCTGAGCGGCCCCGCGAAGACGGTGACAGGGGTGCCGGCCACGCTGTCCTCACGCAGGTACATCGCCCGCCCCTGCATCACCAGCTGGGCGTTGTCGGGGCGGTCCGAGGCCAGGCTGACCAGAAGCTGCTGCCCCGCCGCGAGCGTGGACATCGAGGAGTCCAGCGCTGTGCTCTCCCAGCCGTCAGCCGGAATCGGCAACGGTGGCGAAGCCGCCGGATCGGACAGGTCCTGGGCCGCGATCTCAGTCGGGGTCCACACGGTGAGGAAGGCGCCGCCATCGGGCGCGCTGATGGCGGCGTATGCGCGATGATCCTCCGGCGCGAGCCACCCGTTGATCGCGAGCGCTCCCCCGCTGTCGACGATGGTCCCCGCGACACCCACCACCGGGCGACGACCCAGCTGGAAGCCCACCGCGGCGAGCAGTTCCGCCTCCGCGGAGGTCACCGTGCGCGGCTGATCGGCGGTGACGCTCGCCGTCGGCTCCGGTGCCGTCGTTCCGGGCGCACAGGCGGCCAGCACGGCGGCAGCGGCAAGCGCGAATGCAACCGCGACGACGCGTCCACGGCGTGGGCGCGGCACGGCCGAGGCCGGCAGGGGCATGGTGCCCCTCCCGGCCTCGGCGATCCGATGACTCGGTCTTGCGCTCACTCGGCACTCACGATCGCGGATCCACGGCACTGGACCGGCGACGACGCGCCACGAGCACGGCGCCACCGAGGAGCAGCAGCAGTGCCATCGCACCGCCGACGAGCGACGCCGTGACATCGGCACCCGTGGTGGGCAGCGGCGGAACCACTCCTCCGGGGGTGACCGCGTTGAACGGGTCGTCGTCAGCGACCGTCCACGGCTTGCCCGTCGCAGGGTTCATCGCGGGAACCGGCTTACCGTCGGGTCCGAGCTGCGGCTTGCCCGTGGGGTTGCCGTTCTCGTCCACCGCCGGCACGACGATCGTGCCCGACACCTCGACGTGATCGGTGTGCGCGTCCTTCTCCCCCATCACCAGGGTGCCCTGGCAGAAGAAGGAGGCACCCGGCGCGAACAGCGCGCCATCCGCTGCGGACCACGTGATCGATCCGTTGACGACCTTTCCGATCGTTCCTCCCGGGAACACGCAGGTGATCGACTCGGGATCGATGGCGGGGCCGAAGTCGGTCACGTCCGTGATGACGAGATCGGTCAGCCAGGTCTTGCCCGTGTTGGTGATCACCCAGCGCACGGTCTGCGCACCCGTGGACTTCTTGCCGTCCTGCAGCGTGAAGTTCGCGGCGTCGTCCGGGGTGTTGGCGTCCTGGCCGGCATCGCCGAGCGGCTTGCTCGGGATCACCCAGGCTCCGTCCTCACCAACCTCCGGGTCCGCTCCGCTGCCGTCGTACTTGATCACCTGGATGTCACCCGAGAACGCGTTGTACGGGTTGTCGTCCGTCACCTTCTCACCGGCGGGTGTGACGGCGGCCACCTGGACCACGTCACGGTGCGGGTCCGATGCACCGTCGAGCGTGAGCTCGGAGGTGCAGGCGATGACATCGCCCGGTTCCCACGTCGTGGTACCCGGAGCGAAGGTTGCCTCCCAGCGGACCGTCCACGTCTTCGACCCCTTGTCGTACGTGCCCGCGGCGGACGAACCGTCGGGGAACTCGCACGCCATGCCGATCGGCGCAGTGCCGGCGGTGGTGACGTCCGTCAGAACGACATCGTGCAGGGCGTTCTGCGACGGGTTCTGGGCGATCGACACGATCTGACGCGTCTCGCCCTCGGGCGCGTACACCGCGCCGTCGAGCATCGTGTCGGCGTCGTTGACGATCTCGCCATCGGCACCATCGCCCTTGACCACGGTGATCTCGGTCGTGGTGGCGTGGAACTGGTCCTCGTCCGTCACGACCTGCTCGCTGCGAACGGGCTGACCGTCCTCTCCGGTCTCGTAGACCGGAAGGCCGTCCTCGCCGATGACGGGCTTGCCGTCCTCACCGAGCACCGGCGGCACGACGGTACCGGTCACCGAGACCTCGTCACCGTGGCGCTCGTTCGCAGCCAGGGTCAGCGGACCCTCGCAGAAGAACGAGGCACCCGGAGCCAGCGGACCCACCCACGGCCCAGAGGCCGAGAAGGAGTAGTCCGCAGGACCACCCACCGGCGACAGATCACACGTCCACGTGCCGACCGCCGGACCGTTCAGCGTCGCATCCGCCACGTTGACATCGGTCAGCCAGGTCGCACCCGTGTTCGTCACGACCCACCGAACCGGCTGAGCAGCATCCTTCGGGTAGTCGACGGCGTCACCGGCCGTGTTGGCGTCCTGGGCCGCGTCGGCCAGCGGCTTGACCGGAACAGTCCAGTCACCCGCGCCGCCGACCTCGGGATCGGCCTGGGTGCCGTCGTACTTGATCACCTGGATGTCACCGGAGAACGCGTTGTAGGGGTTCTCCTGCGTGACGATCTCTCCTGCGGGCGTGACGGCGGCCACCTGAACCACGTCACGGTGCGGAGCGGACTGACCGTCGAGCGTGAGCTCGGAGGTGCAGGTGATGACATCGCCCGGTTCCCACGTCGTGGTACCCGGAGCGAATGTCGCCTCCCAGCGGACCGTCCACGTCTTCGACCCCTTGTCGTACGTACCCGCAGCGGACGAACCGTCGGGGAGTTCGCACGCCATGCCGATCGGCGCGTCACCCGTGGTCGTCACATCGGTGAGGACGACGTCGTGAAGCGCGTTCTGCGAGGGGTTGACGGCGACGGAGACGATCTGACGAGTCTCACCATCCGGGGAGTATGCCTGACCGTCGCGCATGGTGTCGGCGTCGTTGACGATCTCGCCGTCCGCGCCGTCACCCTTGACCACCGTGATCTCGGTCGTGGTGGCGTGGAACTGGTCCTCGTCCGTCACGACCTGCTCGCTGCGAACGGGCTGACCGTCCTCTCCGGTCTCGTAGACCGGAAGGCCGTCCTCGCCGATGACGGGCTTGCCGTCCTCACCGAGCACCGGCGGCACGACGGTACCGGTCACCGAGACCTCGTCACCGTGGCGCTCGTTCGCAGCCAGGGTCAGCGGACCCTCGCAGAAGAACGAGGCACCCGGAGCCAGCGGACCCACCCACGCCCCGGAGGACGTGAACGAGTAGTCCGCAGGACCACCCACCGGCGACAGATCACACGTCCACGCACCCACGGCCGGACCGTTCAGCGTCGCATCCGCCACGTTGACATCGGTCAGCCAGGTCGCACCCGTGTTGGTGACCACCCAGCGCACCGGCTGGGCAGCATCCTTCGGGTAGTCCACAGCGGTGAGAGCGGTGTTCGCATCCTGGGCCGCATCAGCCAGCGGCTTGCCCGGAACCGTCCACGATCCGGTGGACCCGACCGACGGGTCTGCCTGGGTGCCGTCGTACTTGATCACCTGGATGTCACCAGAGAACGCGTTGTACGGGTTGTCGTCCGTCAGCGTCGTTCCCGCGGGGGTGACCGCCGAGACGGTGACCTCGTTGCGGTGCGGCGCGGACTGGCCGTTCAGGGTGAGGGTGGACGTGCAGGTGATGACGTCATCGGAGGCCCAGGTGGTGGTACCGGGCGCGAAAGTCGCCTCCCAGCGGACCGTCCAGGTCTTCGACGCCGCGTCGTAGCTGCCATCAGCGGACGATCCGTCGGGGAACTCGCACGCCATGCCGATCGGTGCGTCACCCGTGGTCGTCACATCCGTGAGAACCACGTCGTGCAGTGCACGCGGCGACGGGTTCGTCGCGATCGACACGATCTCGCGCGTCTCGCCGGCCGGAGCGTACCCCTGACCATCGGTCATGCTGTTCGCGTCGTTGACGATCTCACCGTCGGCGCCGTCACCCTTGACCACGGAAACGGTCGGTGCCGTCGCGTAGAAGGGGTCGTCGTCGTTCACCGTGACGTCGGATGCGACGGGCGCACCCTGATCATCGGTGACGTACTCGGGCACGCCGTCGTCGCCGATGACGGGCTGGCCGTCCTCGCCGAACAACGGGGTCACCACGGTGCCGGCCACCTCGACAGAGTCGGAGTGGCGCTCGTTCGCAGCCAGGGTCAGCGGACCCTCACAGAAGAACGAGGCACCCGGAGCCAGCGGGCCCATCCACGGACCGGCGGTCGCGAAGGAGTAGTCCGCAGGACCACCCACCGGCGACAGATCACACGTCCACGCACCCACCGCGGGTGCGGTGGTGGTCGTGTCCGTCAGCGTGACGTCGGTGAGCCAGGTCGTTCCGGTGTTCGTGACGACCCAGCGGACGGGCTGAGCCGTACCGGCGGGGTAGTCCACCGCGGTTGCCCAGTCGTTCGCATCCTGTGCCTCATCGGCGAGCGGCTTGCCCGGGATCTGCCAGGTGCCGGCGGAGCCCACAACAGGGTCAGCCTTGGTGCCGTCGTACTTGATCACCTGGATGTCACCGGTGAACGCGTTGTACGGGTCCTCAGCGCTCGGCCCGTTGGGCGTGGCCGGCGGCGGGTTGTCGGGGTCGCCGGGAACACCGACGGGCGACAGGTTGGTGGACACATGAGCGACGTCCGTGTGCGGCTGCGCCGAGCCCGACAGGGTCAGCGTCGCCGTGCAGTCGAACGTGACGCCCGGAGCCCACGGCTTCGGGGACGCACCCGCGAAGCTGGCTACCCACGGCACTTCCCAGGTGGTACCGGTCAGCACTCCGGCGGTCGGCGAGGCGTCTCCCGGGAACACACACTCAAGAGCCTCGATGGTGGTGTCGCCGGCGGTGCGCTCGTCACTGACGAGGACGTTGTACAGCGGCGCCTGTCCGGTGTTGGACATCGTGATGACGATGTCCCGGGTCTCACCCGGCGCGTAGGCCTCACCGTCATTCATCGTGTCCGCATCGTTCACGATCACGCCGTCCGTCGCATCGCCCTTCTCCAGGGTGATGGTGGGAACCGTGGTGGTCGCATAGAACGGGTCCTCGTCACCGGGGTGCACGTCGGAGAGCACGGGGTTGCCATTGCCGTCGACCGAAGGCTCGTCCGTGAAGGGGTTCGAGGCCGGGTCGTTCGGGTTGTAGTCCGGGTTCGGCTGCGGCACGATCACCGTGCTGGTCACGCTGGCGTTATCGGCGTGGGAGTAGTTCGCCCCCGTGGCGTCGAGCGTCAGCGTACCGGTGCAGAAGAAGGTCGTCCCCGGCTCCCAGGGCCCTGCCCAGGTGGTGCCGCTGGCCGGACCGCCGACAGGCGAGAAGTCACAGGACACGTCGGAGAGATCGGGGCCGTTCAACGTCTCGTCGGCGATGGTGATGTCACCGAGCCACGTGCTCCCGGCGTTCGTCACCGCCCAGGAGACCGGCTGAGCGCCGGTGTTTCCGGTGACCGGCGAGGCCACGTAGACGACAGCCGTTGCATCGCTGTTCGCATCGCGCTCAGCGCCGTCGACGAGTGGCTTCTCCGGAATGCCGTCCGACTCGGCCGGGGCGAAGCCGTCCCGGGAGTCGTACTTGACGAGCTGAACATCGCCGGTGAAGGCGTGGTAGTCGTCCCGATCGGTCACGGTCTCGCCCGTGGCGATGGACGTGCCCGTCACGGTTGCGGCATTGGCGTGCGGTTCGGCGTCACCGTTCAGCGTGAGCGTCGCGGTGCACGTGAACGCCGCGCCCGGCGCCCAGGAGGCGCTCGGCGTTGCACCGGTGGTCTCCGCCCAGGTGACGGTCCAGGTGCCGTTCGCGAGCACGCCCGCGGTCGGCGTGGTCGCTCCCGGGAACGTGCAGGCGAGCGCGGCGATGTCACCGCCGGTGATCGTCCGGTCGGTCACCGCGACATCCCGCAGTGCGTCGGTTCCGGTGTTGGTGACGTCGAACTGGATGGTCCGTGTCTCCCCAGCGGCGTACCCGCGCGCGTCGGCGGCGATGTCGGCATCGCCGGTCGCCGGACCACCCAGGGTGTCGTACTTCTCGATGTCCGCCTTCGGCGAGTGCTGGATGAACCCGAAGTCGAAGCTCGGGTCGTTCTCGCCCGGACCGCCCGTCGTGAGGGTCACTTCGGGGAAAGTGCCGCCCGGCGGGACGACTCCGTCCGAGTCGTGCTCGCCATCGCCCTGGTTGGGCGTCGTGGGCACGTAGCCATCCAGCGGACCACCCGCCGCGAAGTCGGCGGGGTTGTCAACCTTCACCGTGTAGTTCGTCCCGGGCTGCAGGCCGCCGGTGACGTTCGAGTTGTCGAAGAGGTAGGTGCCGTTCGCTCCGGTGACGGCGGTGCCCACGAGGGTTCCCGCCTCATCGTAGAGGTGAACGGTCACGCCGGCCGCCGGCGCTTCACCGGCGTCCTGGACGCCGTCGCCGTCGGCGTCGATCCAGATGCGGTTTCCGATCTGGATAGGTGCCTGGTCGCACAGCACTTCAAGGTCGGCGAGACCGGAACCCTTGAGGAACGATGAGGTGGCCGGCTGCAGCGCCAGGCCGCCACCGTTGTTGGTGCCGTCCCGGTTGATGCGACCGACACCGGCGGTCCACACGGACCCTGCCGGATCGACCGCGTCGGATGCGAGCGTGGTCTCGACGCGAGACAGCGCCTGCCCCGAGTAGAAGGCCTCTTCGTGGTACCCGGTGCGGTAGTCCCCGGTGTAGTACTCGCGGAACGTCCGCGACTGGCCGCCGTTCGCCCCCGAGACGTTGTTGTCGGTGCAGATGCTGCCTGCCGCGAGCGTCTGGGATGCGGGGTCGAAGTTCGGGTCGAGAACGAAGGTTCCATCCTCGAGCCGGCATCCGCGCAGGATGTCGGATCCCGACGCGGGCTCCGCGTTCGTCTGCCAGCCACCCGTGCGGGTGGGGTTCTCCGAGTTGTACGGCGTCTGGTCGCTGAAGCGGTCACGGAAGCTCACGACGAGATCGCCGTTGGTCTCCTCGATGATGTCGGCGAGGATCGGCTGCGGGTAAGACATCCAGCTGCCGCCATAGCAGCCGTTCACATTGTTCGTGGCCAGGTTCGCGCTGTTGGGGAAGTCCGCGATCCACGGGAACCACGCCCCCTCACCGGTGGCGACGGCGGCACCGGTGCAGACCGTGCCCTTGTATCCTTCGCCGCGTCCGAAGTCCAGCGGCTGGTCCATGACGATGTCGCCGAACGCTCCCGTCGCGGCGTCGAACTCGTAGATGACCGCCCGCATGTCGGCGGGGTCCTGCGTGGACTGAGCCGAGCAGACGCCTCCGACGTACTCGGTGAACAGGCCGACGCCCTCTCCGAACGGCTGCCAGTCACCCGGCACCGCGCAGGGGTTCGGAATGGTGTACGAACCGATCGGGCTGTTGTTCAGGCCCGTGGACATGCCGTCGTAGACGTAGACCTTCTTGTCCTCGAGGTTCGTGACGAAGAGGTACTTGTTGTCGTTCGTGATCTCGAGCTCACCGAGCGACTTCTTGCCGACCTGGTCATAGAAGCCGTAGTCCTGCCGGGTCGCGAAATCGTGGGAGTCCGGCCCCACGTTGGGAACCTGCGCCCACAGTGTCGCGCCACCGGTGGCGGGGTCGGTGATGTAGATGGCACCGGGACCGCCGGGGCCGTACGCCGAGCTGCGGTGCGCGACGGCGCTGGAGAAGACCCGCTTGGTGGCGTTGTTGTAGGCGATGCCGTAGAGCGAGCCGGTCTCCTGAAGCTGAGCGACCTGCGAAGCACCGCCCGTGGCGTTGTACTTCATGGTGAACAGGCTCTGCGCCGTGGGCGATGTCGTGCGCCCGATCGTGCTGTTCGGCAGACACGCGCCGATGAGGTCCGCGTTCTGCTGGCAGTAGTACGGCGGATACCAGAACGCGGCATTGACGAAGGCCCCGGCCCCGCCTCGCACGTCGACGAACTCCGTCGGAGTGGAGAGCTTCTTGTTCGCCGAGTTCGCCAGGTCCGCCGGGGTGACCGGCGCCGATGCGCCGGTGCCGTTGGCCGCGAAGCTCGGGAAGAAGGTCCCCGGGTGCGGGTTGGCGACGTCCACCCGGTACTGACCCCCGACGAGCGCGGAGGTCGCGGGAGTGAACACCGCGTTTCCGTTCGCGTCCGTCTGGACGGTGATCGAGGCGCCACTCGCGTCGGTGAGCGTGACGTCCACGCCGATGAGCGGCGGCTCGATGGTGGTCGAGTCGACGAGCCCGTTGGCGTTCACCTCCTGCACGACGTGGACGGTGACGGTGCCGTCGCCGGTGTCTGCGAGGGCCGCGTCGACGGCTGGGGCGAGAACCAGACCGGATGCGACCAGACCAGCCGTGGCGAGCACCGCACCGACGCGGGCGAATGGTGAGCGCAGATCCCACCACGGGCTGCGATCGGGGATATCGGGTGAGTTTCCAGCAACTCGGAGTCGAGACACCGAATCGTCCTTCCAGACGCTGCCGCGACGGGATTCACAGCGTGGGGGCTATCGGTCGAGAGCTGGTTGGGTAACCGCGCTGCGGGGGGTCAGCTGGCGCTCGTCCGACGAGGAACGATTCGACCCTAGCGGAGTGTCTGGGAGTTTGCCACATGTTCGCTCAGTAATTCGTGATCGCGCGGAGGTGCCGCGGGTGGCCGCGTGCGCGGGTACTGGATACGCTGACGGCATGGGGACTCAGGTGGTTCTGGTGCACGGCATCCGGACATCGGCCACGATGTGGCGGGCGCAATTGGAGCACCTGGCGGATCGCGGGGTCTCCGCGGTGGCGCTCGACCTCCCCGGCCACGGTACTCGCATGGCCGAGACCTTCACGCTGGGCGAGGCATGGCGGACGATCGACGAGGCGGTGCAGCGCGCGGCGGAGGACGGTCCCGTGCTCCTGGTGGGACATTCGATGGGCGGCCTGCTCACCACCGCATACGTCGGCGCCGAGACCGCTCCCCCGGTGACGGCCTTCATCGGCGCATCGTGCACGGCTCTGCCGCGCGGAGCGGGCCTTGCCACCTACCGTCTGCTCGCCGGCGGGTTCAATTCGCTGCCGGATCAGGGAGCCTGGCTGACGCGTCAGGTGCTCGCGGCGACGCTGCCCGACGAGACGCGCGCGGACTTCGGTGCCGGTGGCTACGCGCTCGCCGCGCAAGATGCAGCGCTGCGCTCACTGGCCCAGCTGGATCTCATGGCCGCCCTGCCCCGCATCACCATTCCCACCTGGTTCATCAACGGGCAGTTCGATCAGCTCCGCCTGAGCGAGCAGCTCTTCGTACGCCTCGTCCCTCACGCGGAGCTGATCGTCGTGCCCAGGACATCGCATCTGGTCACCGCCATGCGTCCGCGGGTGTTCAACGCGCTGCTCGATCTGGCGCTCGCCACGATCGATCAGGACATGCGCGCCGTCTGAGGCGTCCGCTCTCGCGCCCCCGCTGTCATCAGCCCGCCCAGCACCGACAGCACCGCCCCCGCGAGGAAGAGCAGCCAGAAGCCACCGGCCAGCGCGACCAGTGCCGCCCCGATCAGCGGTCCGAGCAGCTGGCCCAGCGCCGCCGATACCGTGACCATGCCGAGGTCGCGGGCGTGAGCGCGCTCGTCGGGAAGGAGGTCGGTCGCGAAGGCGAGGCCGGTGGTCATGAACGCGCCGTAGCCGACTCCGAGCATCGCCGCGGCCACCAGGGTCATCTCCCAGCTGGGCACGAACGCGAGCAACAGGGACGCCAGCGCCTGGATCATCGCACTCGCCACGGTCGGCATCCGGCGTCGGCCGGTGCGATCAGACCACCAGCCCGAGCCGAACGAGGCGAGCACGACGAACACGGTGTAGACGACGATCGCCATGAGCAGGTTGTCCTCGGCGGCGGCGCCCTGCCCCAGCCCGTACATCAGGAAGAACAGCAGCAGCGTGGTCCCCAGCGCGTTTCCGATGTTGACCACGAGGCGGCCGGAGATCATCCAGCCGAAGTCGCGGTCGCGCAGTGAGCGCAGGGCGCCGCTGTCGCGGCCGCTCGTCGCTGCCGGATGCCCCGGCGGGTCGGGGAGCACGAGGGCGGCGAGCGTGCCGACCATCGCGATGAAGCCGCCCAGCACCAGATACGACACGTCCACGGTGAGAGCGAGCACCACTACCGTGCCCACGCCGACGATGATCCCCACCGCCTGGGCGGAGCTGGCGAGCGAGGCCGCGGTTCCCCGCTGAGCCTCCGGCAGCTGGTCCGCGATCATCGCCGTGAGGGCCGCGGAGACGATCGCAATCCCGACGGAGACTCCCGTCCACGCCGCCCCTACGGCGACCGGACCCACGGCGAAGCCGGTGACGGCCAGGCACACGGCCGCGACCCATGTTCCGCCGAGCGCCCACGGGCGACGCCGGCCCCAGCGCGAGCGGGTGCGGTCTGACATCGCTCCGGCCAACGGCCCGGCCACGACCCCGGCCAGGCCACCCACACCCAGCACGACGCCGGTGGACACCACTCCGCTGATCCATCCGTCGGCGTCGTCGGGAGTGTCCAGCTGCGTCGGCAGCAGCAGTTGCACCGGAGTGAGCTGCACGGTCCAGATCGCGAGCCATGCGACCGCGAACAAGACCATCCAGCCACGGGTCACCGGCGTCCGGATCGCCGTGGCCGTCATGCCCGGCTCCGCGCGATGAGGTCTCGGTACCAGCGGTACGACGCCTTCGGCGTGCGGGTGCCGCTGGCGACATCGGTGTGGACCAGCCCGAAGCGCTGCGTGAATCCGTCGGCCCATTCGAAGTTGTCCAGCAGGGACCAGACCGTGTACTCATCCACCACGACACCGGCACGAAGAGCGTCGCCGACGGCGGCGATGTGGCGCTGCAGGTACGCGATCCGGTCGTGATCATCAACCGGGGCCGGCTCGTCCGGCTCCGGGAAGGACGCCCCGTTCTCGGAGACGACGACCGGTGGCAGCGCCGCGCCGTAGCGATCTCGCAACTGCACGAGAAGGGCGGTGAGGGCATCGGGGACGATCGGCCATTCCGGTCCGAAACCGGTTACGGGCGCATCGGGAGTCGGCACGATCGCGAAGGGCACCGGACCAGGGTCCGCGGTGACGGTCGTGGGGTTGTAGAAGTTCACCCCGTAGACATCCAGCGGCGCCGAGATCAGCTCGAGGTCCCCGTCCTGCACCGGCATCTCCGCGAGGCCCCATGCGGTGAGGTCCGGATATCGCCCGGTGAGCACAGGATCGGCGAAGAGCCGGTTGTGCAGCACGTCGTACGCGGCAGCGGCCGCCGCGTCCTCGTCGCTGTCGCGCAGCGGGCGCACGTGCGTGTGGTTGTTCGCGATGGCGACCTCGTGAGCTCCCGCGGCCCGCAGCACGCGCAGCGCCAGTCCGTGGGCGAGAAGCTGGTGATGCGCGGTCGGGAGCGCTCCGAACAGCATCGACCGTCCCGGCGCGAGAGTACCGACGGCGTAGCCCTGCAGGGTTGTCATGGCGGGTTCGTTGATCGTGTACCAGTGGCGCACGCGGTCCGACAGGCGGTCAGCGACGAGTCGGGCATAGTCCCCGAACCGCAGCGCGGTGTCGCGGTTCAGCCAGCCGCCTCGCGCTTCCAGCGCGCTCGGGAGATCCCAGTGGTACAGGGTCGGGAACGGCGTGATCCCGGCCTCGAGCAGATCGTCCACCACGCGGGAGTAGTAGTCCAGGCCCGGGGCGTTGGCGCCTCGCACGCCGTCCGGCTGCACGCGTACCCAGGAGATCGAGAACCGGTACCGATCCACCCCGAGCTCCCGGAGCAGAGCGACGTCCTCGGCCCAGCGGCGATAGCTCTGCGGTCCTTCCTGCGCCGTGGTGCCGTCGATGATCCTCCCGGAATCCACGAAGTCGTCCCAGATGCTGCGACCTCGGCCATCCGCGTCGCGGGCGCCTTCGATCTGGAAGGCGCTGGTGGCGGTGGACCACCGGAAGCCGGGCGGAAATCCGGGAAGCGGATCGATGGCGGTGCGCGGGTCGGACATGCATCTCCTCGGACAGCGTTGTGCGAGTGAACTCGGGTGTCTGTTCGGACGATACTCCGCACCATCGGTGTCACGTCAAGGGCTCCCTCCGCCGCGGTCGGAAGCATACGCAATGTGCTGATAGACTCGGCCTTTGACTTGTGTGTGGGTTCGCCCTCACATCGTCGAGGACAGCCCTCTCTCTGCCGCTCGACAAACCTCATCCCATTCGGAACGAAAGTCAGACCACACGTGGCAAACATCAAGTCGCAGATCAAGCGCAACAAGACCAACGAGAAGGCCCGCGAGCGCAACAAGGCCGTCAAGACCGAGCTGAAGTCCGCCGTGCGCCGCACGCGCGAGGCGATCGCTGCCGGTGACAAGGCTGCTGCCGAGGCCGCGCTGAAGAACGCGTCCAAGAAGCTGGACAAGGCCGTCGGCAAGGGCGTCATCCACGAGAACCAGGCTGCGAACCGCAAGTCCTCGATCGCCAAGCAGGTCGCCGCTCTCTGAGCCTCACACGCAGAATGCCCGCCCCTCCGGGGCGGGCATTCTGCGTTGGGCTGCGTCGCCATGAAGAATGGAGAACGCCCCTCCGGCACAGCTCGGAGGGGCGTTCTCCGTCTTCTCGCGGGTCAGAGCCCTTGCGCGAGACGGTAATACGCCTGGTTCCAGCGCACCTGCTGCTGGAAAGCGGGCAGCGTGGTGTCCTCGTCGATCACGAGCAGCTCCACCCCGGCCATGTCGGCGAAGTCGCGGAACGCCTCCAGACCGACAGCCGTGGACATCACGGTGTGGTGCGCCGCGCCGGCCGTCAGCCAGGCGGCCGCGCTGGTGGTGAAATCCGGTGCCGGTTTCCATACCGCACGTCCCACCGGGAGGTTCGGAAGCGGCTGACGCGGCTCGACGTTCTCCACCACGTTGGCGGTCAAGCGGAAGCGATCGCGCATGTCGCTCATCGCCACGACGATCGCCGGGCCGGGGTCGGCGGTGAACACCAGGCGCACCGGGTCGTCCTTGCCGCCGATGCCCAGCGGGTGGATCTCGAGGGTGGGACGGGCGGTGGTCAGCGACGGCGACACCTCCAGCATGTGCGCACCGAGAATGAGCTCGTCCCCCGGCGTCATGTCGTAGGTGTAATCCTCCATGAGGCTCGCGCCTCCGGGCAGGCCCGCTCCCATGACGTTCGCGATCCGCACCAGCACCGCGGTCTTCCAGTCGCCCTCAGCACCGAAGCCGTACCCTTCGGCCATCAGACGCTGCACAGCGAGCCCCGGGAGCTGCCGCAGCTCCCCCAGGTCTTCGAACGAGGTCGTGAAGGCACCGAAGCCGCCCTCCTCCAGGAACGAACGCAGCCCGATCTCGATGGCGGCCCCGTCCCGCAGGGACTGGTGGCGCTCGGCACCACGTCGCAGTTCCGGAGCCACGTCATAGAGGTCCTCGTACTCGGCGACGAGCGCGTCGATGTCGGCCTCCGCCACGGCCGCCACGGTCGCCGCGAGGTCGTTGACGCCCCAGGTGTTCACCTGGACGCCGAATCGCAGTTCGGCCTCGGTCTTGTCGCCCTCGGTGACGGCGACGAAACGCATGTTGTCGCCGAAGCGCGCCAGCTTGAGCGAGCGCGCAGCCGCGAGCCCCGCGGCGGCGCGCTGCCAGGTGGCGATCTCCGACCGCACGCGGGCGTCGCTGGCGTGTCCGACGACCGTCTTGCGCGCCACACCGAGGCGGGTCTGGATGTAGCCGAACTCGCGGTCTCCGTGTGCTGCCTGGTTCAGATTCATGAAGTCGAAGTCGATGTCGGCCCAGGGCAGCTCGACGTTCGCCTGCGTGTGCAGGTGCGCGAGAGGCTTCTGCAGTGCGTCGAGTCCGGCGATCCACATCTTGGCCGGGCTGAAGGTGTGCATCCACGCGATGAGGCCGATGACGTTGTCAGCCGCGTTCGCCTCGAGCACCAGGGCACGGATGGACGCGGAGTCGGTGAGCACGGGCTTCCAGACGATCCGCACCGGGACATCGTCGGCCGAATCCAGGAGGCTGGCGATCTGCTGAGACTGCTCCGCCACCTGGGCGAGCGTCTCGGGGCCGTACAGGTGCTGGCTCCCGGTGAGGAACCACACCTCGTAGGCGTCGAGCGTGGTGGACAGGGGCGTGCGTGTCATGATGTCCTTCCGGAGTTCAGAGAGCGTCCACCGCAGCGGCCTCGATCGCGAGGCCACGACGATAGCCGTCGAGGTAGGCGGCGAAACCGGCGACGTCGTCGGCATCGGGTTCGGTGAGGCGGGTGTCGGCATCGGCGAACACCACGTCGTTGACGTAGTCGCGAAGCGAGCACGCCTCGGCGTGGCCCAGGTAGGAGGCCAGAACGGCGATCCCCCACGCGCCGCCCTCCGCCGCCAGCTCACCGACGGCCACCGGAGCTTGGAGGGCCGCGGCGAGGAATCGCTGCGCCACCCCCGCGGTCCGGAACATCCCGCCGTGGGCGAACATACGATCCAGCCGGACGCCCTCGGCGTCCAGGACCTGCATTCCGACAGCGAGGGTGGCGAACACGCCATACAGCTGCGAGCGCATGAAGTTGGCGAGGGTGAAGGCGCTGTCGGGGGTGCGCACGAACAGCGGGCGCCCCGAGGTCAGCCCGACGATCGGCTCCCCGGCCAGGTGGTTGTATGCCAGCAGGCCGCCGGCGTCCGAAGCGCCGTCCAGCGCTTCGCGGAACAGTGTTTCGAAGACGGCATCCTCGTCGACGGGGTCCCCCGACGCCGCCGCGAACCGTGCGAACAGGCTCGCCCAGGCGGCGAGCTCGCTGGCGCCGTTGTTGCAGTGCACCATCGCCACGGCGTCCCCCGCGGGAGTGGTGACGAGATCCAGTTCCTGGTGCGCGGACGCCAGCGGTCGCTCCAGCACCACCATCGCGAAGATGCTGGTGCCGGCCGAGACGTTGCCCGTGCGCGGCGCGACGGAGTTTGTGGCGACCATCCCGGTGCCGGCGTCGCCTTCCGGCGGGCAGAGCGGAGTACCGGCCTCGAGCCCCCCGCGCGGATCCAGCAGCAGGGCGCCCTCCGCGGTCAGCGTCCCGGCCCGTGCACCCGCGGGAAGGACGTGCGGAAGCAGATCACGCGTCGGGCGTGGCAGTCGTCCGTCGGCCAGCCGATCGTAGGCGTCGAGCATCTCGGAGTCGTAGTCGACACGGCTCGAATCGATCGGGAACATCCCTGACGCATCGCCGACACCGAGCACGTGTTCTCCGGTGAGCCGCTCGTGCACGTACCCGGCGAGAGTGGTGATCCGATCCAGCGCAGGCAGGTGCTCCTCCCCCGCAAGCACCGCCTGGTGGAGGTGGGCGATGGACCAGCGGAGAGGAATGTTCACGCCGAAGAGTCCGGTGAGCTCGGCTGCGGCGGCAGACGTGCTGGTGTTACGCCAGGTGCGGAAGGGGACGAGGAGATCGCCGGCCGCGTCGAGGGCGACGTAACCGTGCATCATCGCGGAGATCCCGATCCCGCCGAACTGCCGGGGGCGCACGCCGTGGCGCTCCTCGGCATCCGTGAGCAGCCCTGCGACCGCGCTCTGGATTCCCCGCCAGACCGCCTCGACACTGTAGGTCCACAGCCCATCGACCAGCTCGTTCGCCCAGGCGAAGGAACCCACGGCGATCACCTGGGACGGATCCGAGCCGATCAGGCATGCCTTGATACGGGTCGAGCCCAACTCGATCCCGAGGCTGGTGCGGGCGCTGGTGATGTCGGACGCTGCGGTGCTCATGGCTGCTCTCTCACCGACGCGCGTCGGTGTTCTGTCCGTAGACGTTCTGATAGCGGTTGTACAGGGCGTCGATCGCCTCAGGATCGATGGGGATGAGCGGACCGGCCTCGCGAGCGAGATGGACGGTGCGGGCCACATCCTCGACCATCACGGCCGCTTTCACGGCGTCCCGGGCATCGACGCCGATGGTGAACGGACCGTGATTGCGCATGAGCACGGCACGCGAGCGGTGCCCCCGGAGCGTCTCCACGATCCCGCGTCCGATCGAATCGTCGCCGATGATCGCGAACGGCCCCACGGGGATCGGTCCGCCGAACTCATCCGCCATGGCGGTGATCACGCACGGGATCTCCTCGCCGCGCGCGGCCCACGCCACCGCGTAGGTGGAATGGGTGTGTACCACGCCCCCGACCTCGGGCATGTTGCGATAGACGTAGGCGTGCGCCGCGGTATCGCTCGAGGGTGCACGCTCGCTCCCCGCAGCACCGGGAATGGCATTGCCGTCGAGGTCGCACAGGATCATGTTCTCGGCCGTGAGGTCGTCGTAGCTGATGCCGGACGGCTTGATGACGAAGAGGTCAGCCCCGGGCACGCGACCCGAGACGTTCCCTCCGGTCCACACCACCAGGGAGTACCGCACCAGCTCGGCATGGAGGCGCGCCACGTCCTCGCGCACGGTGCGGATGGCTGCATCGATATCGGGGCCGAAGGTTGGCTCTGCGCTGCTCACGGTACCTCACTGTCACGTCGTGTGCGGATCACATTATGTGACCGGTCACAGCAGTGTGTCACACCCGCTGCGCACCGTCAAGAACGGGTGGGGGTCAGGCCGGTGGTGCCACGGAATCGCGAACCACGAGCACCGGCTTCACCGGCTCGGCAGGCTCGCGCACATCGGCGGTTCCGACCAGCAGTCCGACCGCGCGCCGCGCGATGGCGGAGAAGTCCTGGTGCACCGTGGTGAGCCTCGGCCAGTAGTAGGCCGCGTCGGGGATGTCATCGAAGCCCACGATGCTGATGTCGCCCGGGACCGTCACTCCGGCCTCGTGGAGCCCGCCGAGCAGACCGAGCGCCATCTGATCGTTGGCGGCGAACACGGCGGTCACCCCGGATGCGACGATCTTCCGGGCTGCGGCATGCCCGGAGCCGGCCGACCAGTCCCCCGTGATGATCGGTCCGACGGAAAGGCCGCGATGGGCGAGCTCGCTGACGTAGCCGTCCGCACGCGACTGCGCCTCCAGCCAGTCCTCCGGACCGCGCAGGTGCCCGATGCGGGTGTGACCGGCATCGGCGAGCGCCGCCACGGCCAGTCGTGCACCGGCGACCTGATCGATCGACAAACCCCGCTCGCCGCGTCCAGCCGAGTGCAGAGTGATGACGGGAACATCGATGTCGAGCGAGGAGACGGCATCGAGCGTTGCGGCGTGGGGCGCGACGACGACGATGCCTTCCACCCCCTGCGCGAGCAGATGCTCGATCGCCGAGGTCACGGATGCGGCGTCGTCCGCTTCGGCGAACGCGGCGCTCACCCAGTAGCCGGCTTCGCGCGCCGATGCCTCGATGGCGGCGATGCTCTGAGCCGGACCGAAGAGCACGGCATCGGAGGCCAGCACGCCGATGGTGTGCGAGCGGTGGGTTCCCAGGGCGCGGGCTGCGTTGTTGACGCGGTAGCCGAGTTCCGCCATCGCAGCGAGCACGCGTTCGCGCGTCTCCGGCGCCACCTCCGGATTGTCGTTGAGCACACGTGACACGGTCTGGCGCGACACCTCGGCGCGCGCAGCGACATCACGGACGCCCACTCGTCGCCTGGCACCACCCGTCGCGTCGTTCACGCGGTCGAGTCTAGGGCGCATCCGGTGCTGTGCCTCACGCGCCCCACGGGAGCGTCATACCCGACGGTCACCGTGGCCTCCTCCGATCGGTGGTGCAGCGCACGCGAAGCTGCTCACCCCTGAGACGCATAGGGGGCACGCGTGGCGATGACGGTGATCAGCCGCTCCAGCGCGAACACGGGGTCGCGGGATGCCCCCTTCACCTCGGCATCCGCACGGGCAGCCGCCTGGATCGCGATGGCGAGCGTGGTCTGGTTCCATCCGGCGAGGTCGCGTCGCGCCCGATCCACCTGCCAGTCCTTCATGCCCAGCCGATTCGCGATGGCCTGATTGGACTCCCGGCCGGCACCGGCCACCCGCGCCATGGTGCGCAGCTTCATGGCGATGGCCGCGACCATCGGCACCGGGTCGGAGCCGGAGGCCAGGGCCTGGCGGAGCGAGACAAGGGCTTCAGCGTGCTTTCCCGCGATGGCCGTGTCGGCGACCGTAAAGGCCGTCGTCTCCACTCTGCCGCCGTAGTAGCGCGCCACCACTTCGTCGGTGATCTCGCCGGAGACGTCCGAGATCAGCTGCTGGCACGCCGCGGCGAGCTCCGTGAGGTCGTCCGCGAAGGCGCTCACGAGTGCTCGCAGAGCTCCCGGGGCGATGCGCCGACGTGCAGCTTTGAACTCCCCCGCAGCGAAATCGAACCGGTCGGAGTCGCGTTTGACAGCAGGGCAGGCGATCTCGATCCCGCCTCCTGAACCGGCGCGGATCGCATCGAGGAGCTTCTTGCCCCGAACGCTGGCCCCGGTGTGACGCAGCACGAGCGTCGCGCCCTCCTGCGGGTTGTCGAGATACGCGATGGCCTCGGCGAGGAATGCGTCGGAGCACTTCTCGACCCCCGAGACCCGGATCAGGCGCGGCTCCCCGAACAGCGATGGCGAGGTGAGCGCCAGCAGCGTCCCCGCGGCGTAGTCGTCGGCACGGACGTCCGACACCTCCAGCGACGGATCCTCCGCCTTGAGATAGGTGCGCACCCCCGCGATCGCACGCTCCGCGCAGACCTCCTCCGGGCCCGACACGAGGACGACCGGCGCGGGCTGCGGGGCGCGCCAGGACACCTGCGGGATGACCGATGACGCCTTCTTCGCGGGTGCTCGACGTGCCGTGGGTGCCATGGTTCGAGCCTACCGGCGACCTCCGACGTCACTCCGCCACTGCACCGGTTCCCGCCGGGAGGCTACGGCGGCGCGTGCTCGCGCCACACTCGCAGCTCGCCATTCGTCGTCGCGGCCAGGAGCAGTCCGTCTTCATCCGTTCGTGCGATCACGGTGCCGAGCGCACGGAGCATGTCGAGGGTGTCCTCCCGGGGGTGTCCGTAGTCGTTCGCACGCCCCACGCCGATCAGCGCCAGGCGCGGACGGAGGGCGCCGTAGAGTCGCGGCTCCTGGTCGGCGCTGCCGTGATGACTGACTTTCACGATGTCATAGGTGGCTCGGAGCCCACCGGCGCGCAACAACCCGCGTTGCGCCTCGGCGTCCAGATCCCCGAGCAGCAGCGCCGCGGGAAACCGGTCGCCGGTGACCTCCAGCACCACGCTCGCGGGATTGCCGACGATCCGATCAGAGCTCGGCCACAGCACGCGCCACCGTGCATCACCCAGCTCGCCGCTCAGCCCCCGGCGAGCGTCGACGACCCGTGCCCCGCCCCGGCGAAAGCCGTCCACCAGCGCCGCATCGGCCTGACCGTCCGTGGGTCCGTGCAACACGACATCCGCCCGGCCCACGACCGTCGCGGCACCGCCGACGTGGTCGAGGTCGAAGTGGGTGAGGACGAGGAGGTCCACGCGCTCGATCGCGAGCCGGTCGAGACAGGCGTCCAGTACAGCGGGATCCGGTCCGGTGTCCACCAGCGCGACCCTTCCCGCAGCTCTCAGCACCGTGGCATCGCCCTGCCCGACATCGCACATGGCCACCGACCACGTCGACGGCGTCAGCAGCGGCGTCACGGTGGTGCGCACCACCCACGCACCCGCGCCGATTCCGACGCTCACGAGCACGACGCCGACGGCAGCGCGCCGCAGCGCCAGCGGCCCCGCGCGGACGAGCAGCACCGCGATCGCCGCACACACCGCAGCGAGCGTCAGAGCGCCGAGCAGCCCCTCCTGCCACGGCAGCACGCTCTGCGGCAACGATGCGCTCAGCCGCGCCGTGCTCGCCACCCATTGCGCCGGCACCCACGCGATCGCGATCAGCACGTGGCCCAGCACGGGCACCGCGACGAAAAAGCAGGCGAGCATTCCCGCCAGGGTCGCCACGGGTGCCGCCGGTGCGGCGAGCACGTTCGCGAGCACCCCCGACAACGACACCCGGGGGGTGATCAGCACCAGAATCGGAGCGCAGGCCAGCTGCGCCACGAGGGGTGCGGCCAGCGGGACGGCCATCCACATCGGCAGGATGCCGGCGACGGTGCGCGCCGCGGGTGGCCCGAGGACCAGGAGCGCCGCCGTCGCCGCCACCGAGAGCGCGAAGCCGATCTCGGTGGCCAGCCAGGGGTCGGTGCACAGCAGGACGATCACCGCGACGCTCAGCACATGCAGCCCGATCTTCGCTCGCCCGAGCAGCAGAGCGAGCATCGAGACGGCGCACATCGCCGCGGCGCGTACGACGCTCGGCTCCGGAGTCACCAGGATGACGAACGATGCCAGAGCGCCCAGTGCCACGAAGACACGCGTGCCTCGCGGCAGCCGCAGAGCAGCCGCGAGCGCGAATCCCGCACCCACCACCAGGAGGCAGTTCGACCCCGAGACGGCGAGCAGATGCGCCAGGCTGCTCCTCTTCATCGCCTCATCGAGCCCGGCGCTCACGCCGCTGGTGTCCCCCACCGCCATTCCGGGGATGAGCTGCGCGCCGTCGCCGGGGAAGAGACGTGTGCCTTCGATCAGTCCGTGACGCAACAGCGCGGCCACCGCGAGCGCGCCGCTCGGCGGTGTGATCACCTCGGGCGGCCGTGAGGCACGCAGCGCGAGCAGTGCGCGGCCGCCGCGCTCGGGGGCCTCGACACGCGCTCTCACCGACACCACGGCACCCAGATCCAGGTCCGGGGGACGATCACCACTGAACAGCAGGTCCGCGGGAGCCGTGAGGTCCGCACCGGCGAACGTCCCGCTCACTCGCCATGCGCCCTGCCACGCAGGGGCTGGCTTCGAGAGCACCGTGAGGGTGCCGCTCACTCGGCTGGGGAGCTCCATCACGGCGGCGCGCGCCGGTGCCTGCAGCGCGACGTGCATGCTCGTGACGGCGACGGCGGCCGCGATGAGCAGGAGCAGGGCGTGTCCGCGGCGTGCGGCGAGAACCACACCGGCACCCGTGAGCAGCCACGCGATGACGGCCACGGGCAGGGCGAGCTCGGGATTCGCCGTCACCACGCCCGCGAAGACCCAGACCCCGCCGAGCACCGGGAGCAGCCGCAGGTCACGTGGGCGCAGCGAGAGCCCGTTCGCGCGTGCCTCGGCGCCGACGTCCTGCCGGGGATGATCGCGGATGTGCCGGGTCATACCCGAACCAACGGCTCGATGGCGGCGAACATCTTCTCCCCGATGCCGGAGACGTCGAGCAGGTCTTCCACCGCCGAGAAGCGGCCGTTCTCCGCCCGCCAGTCGAGGATGCGCTGCGCGAGCGCGGGGCCGACGCGAGGAAGAGTCTCCAGATCGGCCGCTGATGCCGTGTTGAGGTCGATGAGTGCCGCTGTGCCCGCACCTCCCTCGGCGGATGTCGTCTGCGCCTCACCCTCGGCCGTGACGAGGATCTGCTCCCCATCGGCCAGCGCCCGGGCGAGATTCACCCCGTTCGGCGCCGCGTCCGCACGGAATCCCCCGGCCGCTGCCACCGCGTCCATGACCCGGGAGCCCGGCTCCAGGACGTACACGCCGGGATCCGTAACGGCACCGGAGACATGGACGGTGAGCATCCCACCCTCCGGCCCTGTTTCTGTTCCCGTGTTCGTCGCTGAAACACTCGGAACCGGGATGTCGCTCGCAGCACCGGCCTGCTGCAGAACGCCCGTGGCCACGGTCGCCGCCAGAGCGAGAACAGCGACGGCGACAGCACTGGCGAAGCCGATCCGCCAGCGACGTCGGCGCGAGTCTTCAGGCAGGAAAACGTCGGTCATGGCGCGAGGCTAGATCGCGGTGGGAGCCGAGAAGCCCGGCATGTCCCGCCGTGGCAGAGGTGCGCATCGCGCGACGCCTGGGGAGGAACGATCAGAGTGTTCCCGGACCGACGACGGATTATGGCGTGCGGCCCACACCCCCCGGCGCAAGCCGCACGCCCACCCCGAAGGGCAGATCGAGCCCGACGATTTCTCGACGGACCTCACCGGCATCCGACACACCAGTGAGACCGACCAGCACGACTTCCCGACTCGGCTGCTCGGCGACCAGCAGCGAGAGTATCCGTCACGTCGTCTCCGGAGAACCTTTTCCACCAGAGTGACCCCAATGTGGGGGTCATTCCGGTCGCCGACCGGGGATCCCGGGACGGACGCCCCATAGTCTCCTGGTGGTGGAGCGACAGGGTATTCCCGCGCACGTGCTCCACCCAGGGAGGTGGCGACCGTGGGCATCCGACACGCACCACGACCGGCGCAGACGCGACGGTGCGCCGGCGCACACGGCCGCACGCCCGCCGACGCGCAGGGACGCAACGACCGGACGTCTCCTGCGAGCGGATCGACAGACCTGACGAGCCGGCGGACGGCGATGGTAGCTCTCCTTTCCCCCGCACCATCGCCGTTCGTCACCCCCTTCGATTTCGCCTCCCTCATATGACCGTGGAGCGATAAGCTGTTGCTCCCAGATCTCTACTTCCCCCCGAGTCAGAGGCACACCGCCGTGATCACCACAGGTCCCGCGCGCGTCCGGGTCATGGCAACCGACCTGGTGGCGCGCGTGTTCGACACACCGTCGATCGGCGTGCCCGGGTGGGCGTCGGAGTCGTTGCTCACCTCGATCCGCAGCGTGGTGCTTCTCAGCGCGGCCGGCTGGCAGGCGATCATGATCGCCGTCACAGCACTCACCGGTTCCGCGGCCGGATGGCCCCTCATGGCAGGCATGTCGGTGCTCGCCCTCGCGGCTCTGGCTGCACTGCGCGGTCCGCTGCCAGACGCGCTCATCCCCGTCGGGATGGCATCGACGGGGATCTGGTGCTATCTCGTGGCGCCGGGTGTCGAGGCGCCGCTCACGCTGGCCGCATGCTGGCAGATCAACTTCGCCACGTTCTTCGCCGGGCTGCTGGTGCGCGACCGCCGCATCACCCTCGTCGTCATCGGATACGCGGCGGCCGCGATGGTGGTCGTGCTCGCGGTCCGACCCGACTGGAGCCGCCAGTTCGCCGTCTCGATCCTGGTGACGCAGACCGCGATCATCATCGCGTTGCGCCTCGGGCTGCCGGCGCTTCTGCGCATCGGCACGACCGCCGACGAGGCGGCGCGCGCCGCGGAGGAGGCCACACGGCGGGCTGTCCTGACGCGCGAATCCAGTGCCCGCATCGCCGAGGAGGCGCGTGTCCTCCACGACACCGCGATCAACACCCTCGGCGCAATCGCCAACGCCGGTGCGGGCATCACCGACCTCGCCCGCGTGCGCCAGCAGTGTGCGCGCGACGTCGTCTCCCTCACCGCCCTGCGGGCGGAGCAGCCGATGGTGGAGACCACCTCCCTGCTCGATCTGTTCGGCCAGCCCGGCCTTCCCACACGCCGAGGCGGCCTCACCGACGAAGAGCTGGAACAGATCGGGGCGCGCCTCTCCAGCGCCACCGTGTCCGCGCTCGTGGGCTGCGTCCGCGAGGCGGTCACCAACGCCACCAAGCACTCGGGTGCTGACTACGTGAGCATCACCACCGCGGTGGACGACGGTGAGTTCGTCCTCACCGTCGCCGATGACGGCGTCGGCTTCGATCCGGTGGCAGCCCACGGACGTCAGCGCGGCCTCGCGAACTCGATCGCAGCACGAGCGTCCGATGCCGGGATCGCCACCCGGATCCACAGCGGGACCGGCCTCGGCACCCGCATCACATTGCTGGCGCCTCTGGACGCGGCACCCCGCGACGAGCCGCTGTCGCTGACTGCGGACGTCGCCGGGTTCCTGGGAGCCTCGCGACTGCGTGCTGCGGAGATGTACGGTCTCGGCGTCACGCTCATCGGGGTCCTGCTCACCGCGATCGGCGGCGCCAACGCGTACGGCGCACTCTTCCTGATGCTGGCCGTGATGGCGGGGGCCTGGCTCGCTTTCCACGCACGTCGACTGCGGGCGCATCGAGGCGGGCTGGCCGTCGCACTCGTGGCAGCCGCCCTTACCGTCTTCGTCCTCTCCGCCGCCGCGACGGATTTCGGCTCGTCCGGGGTCGTCCACTGGCAGGCGCTGGCGCCCACCGGCGCGCTGATCATGACCTTCGCCCTCCTGCCGTCGCTGCGGATCATCGTCGAGTCACTGAGCGCAGTCGCCGCTGTGGTCATCGCTCTCGCTCTCACCGTGGCGGCCGCTGATCTGACGGCAGCGGGGAACATCGCCGTCGCCGGCTGCGTCACGCTCGGGTTCGCCGCGCTCTGGGCACGGTTCCAGATCCTCGTGGAACGCATCGGGGCGCGTTCGCTGCGCTCTCGTCAGGAGACCTTCACCGCCAATCTCGCAACCGAGGTCGCCGCGGCCGCGCAGGCCCACTATCTGCGCTGGATGGCGGCCGGGCTCGATGACGCCATCACGCTGCTCCAGGAACTCGCCGACGGGTCCCGTCACCCCGCGGACGAGGAGACGCGCGCCCTGTGCGCCGATGAAGAGCGGTATCTTCGCCAGCTCGTCCAGATCAGCCCCGAACTGATTCACCTGGGCCGCGAGATGATGCCGACCCTGCAGTTCGCACGCGATCGCGGCATCGATTACTCGCTCCGCCTGGGCAGCACCGACACCGCCGATGAAGCGACCGCGCGGCTGCTCTCGGCGATGGTGCTCCACAATCTCGCGACGACGCCCAGCGGCAGCAGCGTCCTCGCCTCCGTGTTCCCCGCCCAGGACGGTCTGCAGCTCACACTCGTGGGCTCCGGCCTGTCCGTTCCTCCGTCGCCATCGCCATGGCCGACGGACACGACCGTCTCGACCGGTCTCATAGAAATGGTCACCCGCGAATCCGACCGCGTCCTGGCCGATGCACGCACTGGAGGTTGGTAATGGAGAGCAGCAAGACACGACGGGCGCGGATCGCCATCGTGGAGGACCATCTGCTGCAGCGCAAGCGCACGGAGCAACTGCTGAACGACACGGGAGAGTTCGAGATCGTGTTCAGCGCCGTCTCCGCCCCGGAGTTCGTCGCCTGGGTTCAGGCAGCCCCGCGTGCGGAGCGCCCGCACCTCCTCGTGCTGGACCTGATGGTGGATCGCGAACCATCGGTGGATGTCGCGGTGGTCGAGACGCTCCTGCGCGCCGGGCTCAAGATCGTGGTCCTCTCCGCGCTCGCCTCTCCCCCGCTGGTGCGCAGCATCGTGCGCGCAGGGGTCAACGGAATCGTCGGCAAACGTGACGCCGAAGAGGACATCCTCGCCGCGATCCGCGCAGTGCTGCGCGGACAGGAGTGGATCACCACCGAACTCGCAGCCGTGATCGCGGGTGACCCCAACCGCCCCAAGCTCAGCATCCAGGAGGAGCGCGCGCTCATCCTCTATGCGTCGGGGCTGACCATCGCCGAGGTCTCGACCGCCATGAACATCGGATGGGAGACCACCCGTCAGTATCTGGACCGGGTGAAGAGCAAGTACACCGCGGCGGGAGTGCCGGTGCGCACGAAGGTCGACCTCGGCCGAGTCGCGGTGGCCGACGGCTACATCGATCCCGCGGACCAGCAGCGCGCGACAGACGCCCCCGCGTCCTGATCTCCCACGACCAGGCCCCTCCCGGATTCCGGGAGGGGCCTCGTCCATGCGGATCCGCCATCACTTGGTGGCGAAGCTCACCACCTTGGGGGCCCGCACGATCGCGCGCACGATCTCGCGACCGTCCAGGGCGCGCTTCACCTTCTCATCGGCGCGGGCGAGAGCTTCGAGCTCTTCCGGGCTGATCTTCGCCGAGACCGAGAGCGTTCCCCGAACCTTGCCGTCGATCTGCACGACCGCCGTGACCTCGTCCTCGACCAGCAGGGACGGGTCGGCATCGCGCCACGGGACGAGACCGACGAAGGGCTCATGGCCCAGCACGGACCACATCTCCTCGGCCACATACGGTGCCACCAGATCCAGGACCAGCGCGACCGCCTCGGTGGCCTCGCGAACAGCCGGATCCGCCGCGCCGGCACCCGAGTCGACGGTCTTGCGGGTGATGTTGACGAGCTCCATCAGGCGCGCGACCACGACGTTGAACTTCGTCTGGTCGACCAGGCCCGCAACCTCAGCCCACAGCTTGTGCGTCGCGCGGCGCAGCGCGGCGTCTCCGCCCGCGAAGGCGACATCGACCGGGCTCGACACATCGTGCGCGAGGCGGAGAGCACGGGAGAGGAACTTGTACGCGCCGGTCGTGGACACGTCGTTCCAGTCCTTGTCGTCCTCCACCGGACCGGCGAATGCCAGAGCGGTGCGGACGACATCCGGGCCGTGCTCACCGAGCTCCTCGTTGAAGAGCACCAGGTTTCCCTTGGACTTGCTCATCTTGGAGCCGTCCAGCAGCACCATGCCCTGGTTGATCAGGCGCGAGAACGGCTCGGTGAAATCGATCAGGCCCATGTCGTAGAAGACCTTGGTGAGGAAGCGCGCGTACAGCAGGTGCAGGATGGCGTGCTCGACCCCGCCGATGTAGCTGTCCACCGGCGCCCAGGCGCTCGCAGCGAGGCTCGGGAAGGCCTGCACGTCGCTGTTCGGGTCCAGGAAGCGCAGGAAGTACCACGAGCTGTCCACGAAGGTGTCCATCGTGTCCGGGTCACGCAGTGCCGGCTCACCCGTCTGGGGGTCGGTCGTGGTCACCCACTCGGTGGCGGCGCCCAGCGGCGAGGTTCCCTTGGGCTTCAGATCCAGGCCCTCCGCGGACGGCAGGCGCACCGGGAGCTGGTCTGCGGGCACCTTGACGATGCGTCCGTCCTCGGTGTGGATCATCGGGATCGGCGTGCCCCAGAACCGCTGACGGGAGATCAGCCAGTCACGCAGGCGGAAGGTGGTGGTCGCACGACCCGTGCCCGCAGCCTCGAGCTCGGCGGTGACCCGCTCGATCGCGTGCTTCTTGCTGAGCCCGTTGAGCGAGCCGGAGTTGATCATCCGGCCTTCACCGGTGAGGGCGATCCCGGTCTGTGCGGGATCGATGGACGCGAGCTCGACGACCTCGGCCTCGGGATCGACCACCTCGATCACGCCGGTGGCCGATGCGGTGGTGTCGACGACGACGGAGATCGGCAGGCCGAACTTCCGCGCGAAGTCCAGGTCGCGCTGATCGTGCGCCGGTACGGCCATGACCGCGCCGTGACCGTAGTCGGCCAGCACGTAGTCGGCGGCCCAGATCGGCAGGCGCTCGCCGTTCACGGGATTGACGGCGTACCGCTCCAGGAAGACCCCGGTCTTCTCCCGGTCGGTCGCCTGTCGCTCGATCTCGGTGGAGCGACCGACCTCCTCCAGATACGCCTGGAAGCGCATCCGCGCTTCGCTGGAGGCGCCCGCCACCAGTTCGGCAGCCAGGTCGGAGTCGGGGGCGACCACCATGAAGGTCGCTCCGTGCAGGGTGTCGGGGCGGGTCGAGAAGACGGTGACCTTCTCGTCGCGTCCCTCGATCTCGAAGTCGATGTCGGCGCCGGTGGAGCGACCGATCCAGTTGCGCTGCATCTGCAGCACCTTGCTCGGCCATGCCCCCTCGAGCTGGTTCAGGTCATCGAGCAGGCGGTCGGCGTACTCGGTGATCTTGAAGTACCACTGCGTCAGCTTCTTCTTGACCACGATGGCGCCGCAGCGCTCACACCGCCCGTCGACCACCTGCTCATTGGCGAGCACGGTCTGGTCGTTGGGGCACCAGTTGACCGGCGATTCCTTGCGGTACGCGAGGCCGCGGTCGAACAGCTGCTGGAAGATCCACTGATTCCAGTGGTAGTACTCCGGATCGGAGGTGTGCAGCTCACGGCTCCAGTCGAAGGACATCCCGTACTGGCGGAATGCCGCCCTCTGCTGGTCGATGTTGGCGTACGTCCACTCCCGCGGGTCGGCGCCCCGCTTGATGGCGGCGTTCTCCGCCGGCAGGCCGAACGAGTCCCACCCGATCGGGTTGAGGACGTTGTGCCCGCGGTGACGCCAGAAGCGGGCGACGATGTCGGAGTACAGGTAGTTCTCCGCGTGGCCCATGTGCAGATCGCCCGAGGGGTACGGGAACATCGCCAGGATGTACTTCTTGGGACGCGTGTCCTCGTCGCCGCCGGCACGGAACGGGTCGTGCTGGTCCCAGAGCGCCTGCCACTTCGCCTGAAGCGCGTGCGGGTCGAAGCCGCTGGCGTCGGGGGAATCGGACTGCGTGACCTGGGACACGGATGACACCTCACTGAATGGGATGGTTTCGCGCGATGTGCGCATCCATCCAGGTTACCGCGCCGGGCCGGTCCTCCCGCCCTCACCAGCCCTCGGGCAGCGCGGCACCGACAGCCGCCAGCGGCGTGCGCGCCTTGATGCCCACTTCGGCCACCTCGTCGGGGATGATCGACCCCCAGGTGATGCCGCCGCCGGCGCCCACGCTGGCAGATGCGGGGCCGATCACCACGGTGCGAATGGTCATTGCGAGATCGGACGACCCGTTCGCGCCGATCCAGCCGAAGCAGCCGGCGTACAAGCCACGCGGTTCGCGCTCCAGGCCCGCGAGGATCGTCATCGCCGACAGCTTCGGTGCGCCGGTCATGGAACCCGCGGGGAACACCGCCGCCAGCAGCTCACCGACGGTCAGGTGAGCGCGCAGACGTCCCTCGACCGTGCTCACCAGCTGATGCACCGTCGGATAGCTCTCCACCTCCCAGAGCCCGCGCACGCGGACGGATCCCGTCTCGCAGACGCGTGAGAGGTCATTGCGCATGAGATCGACGATCATGACGTTCTCTGCGCGTTCCTTCTCCGACGCGTGCAACTGCGCCGCGAGTTCTGCATCACGGTCCGGGTCCGCGCTGCGCGCTCGCGTGCCCTTGATGGGCCGGGTGGTGACGATCCCGTCGTCCACCCCGAGGAACTTCTCCGGAGAGATGCTGACCAGGCTCGTCTGCCCCACCCGCAGGAACCCGCCGTGATGCGAGGCCGCGGCCCGGCGCAGGCGCCGATGGATCGCGACGGCGTCATGGCGTCCGGGGACCTCGAACCGAGTGGTGAGGCAGAGCTGGTAGGCGTCGCCGAGACGGATCGACTCACGGCACTGCGCGACGAGGTCGGCGTACTCGCCGGGGGTCGTGCGCGCTCGCGCCGGTCCGGTCGCGGCCGCCTCCGGCATCGCCGCGACCGGCGCGGCCTCCAGCACGCGCGCGCGGAAGCCGGCATCGCCGTGGATGCGCATGACCCGCGTGTCGTGGTCGAAGACCACGGCCTCGGTCACGCGCAACCACAGCGGCTGGTGCTCCGGGGTGACATCGGGGACACCCGTCCACCGCGCTCCGCTCTCGTAGTCCAGCGCGCCGACCCAAGCCGGGACATCCGGGGCGGGGCCGGGGACGATGCGTGTACGCGCCACCTCGTCCCAGGCGACGGCCGTTCCCCGCCCCAGGACGGACCGTCCGGCGACGGCATCGGGACCGGCATCGAGCCAGAAGAGGTCGCCGCCGTCGCGCGCAAGATCGGCGAACACGGCCTCGGGATCGATCCAGTGGTGCGTCACCGCTCCACCCTAGACGCTCGTGATCTTTCGTCTGCGAGTCTTCAGCTTCGGTGTTCTAGGCTTCCTCTGTGAACGACGTCGTCTCCGCGATCCTGGAGTGGGTGCAGTCGGTTGATCCGGTCCTGCGCACGATCATCGCGGGCGTCGCGATCATGCTGGAGACCAGCGTCCTGGTCGGACTGATCGTTCCCGGCGACACCATCGTCATCGTCGCGGCCTCCGCCACCACGGGCCTCCCGGAGCGGCTCGTACTCACCGTCGTGATCATCATCGGGGCCCTGATCGGCGAGAGCGTCGGCTACGCTCTCGGCCACTGGCTCGGCCCGAAGATCCGTCAGTCGTGGGTCGGGCGAAAGCTCGGCGAGAAGAACTGGACGCGCGCGGAACGCTACCTGAATCGTCGCGGCGGCCCTGCGGTACTGCTCAGCCGCTTCCTTCCGGTGCTGCATTCGCTGGTTCCCCTCACCGCGGGGATGAGCGGGTTCGGCTACCGGCGATTCCTCGCCTGGACGCTGCCGGCCTGCACGATCTGGTCGGCGCTCTACGTCACCATCACGGCCGTCGCCACGGAGACGTACAAGGGACTCAGCGATCGCATCCACGGCGCCGGCTACATCTTCGTCGCCATCATCGCGTTCTTCCTCGTCGTCGTGTTCGTGGCCAAGAAGGTGATCGAGCGCAACGAGCGCCGTCACCTCCAGGACGACCCGCCGGGGCCCACCGGCCAGGACTGATCCCCCGCGAACATCGATCCGCGAGCCGACGACGTGACAGACTGGACGTGATGGCCTCCCCCGAATCCGATGTGCCCGCGAAGATCCACCCCTTCGCGCGTGTCGAGTACCGCTACCACGCCTGGCGCGAGCGGCGGGCCCGTGAGCGGGGCCTGCGGGGATCGATCACACCGTTTCCCGGATACGGCGGTTCCGGATGGGTCCGCGTCCTCGGCCGAGTGCTGATCCTGCCCAAGAAACGTCCGAGCGACTCCGGCGAGTTCGCCAGCGTGCGGGGGTGGCGCAGCTTCGTGGGCATCCCGGTGGGTTTCGCGCAGGTGCGCATCACTATCGGCGGCGTCAGCCACGAGATCGTCACCGACCGCGGCGGTGTGGTGGACGTGGTCATCCCCGCGGATCTCGAGCCGGGGTGGCAGCGGTTCCAGATGTCCGTCGAAGACGGCGCCCCCGTCGATGCCACGGCGTTCATCGTCTCCCCCGACACCCACTTCGGTGTGGTGTCCGACGTCGATGACACGGTCATGGTCACCGCGCTGCCGCGCCCGCTGGTGGCTGCGTGGAACTCCTTCGTCGTGAACGAGCACGCGCGCCTGCCGGTACCCGGGATGGCAGTGATGCTCGAGCGGCTCGTCCGCACGCACCCCGGAGCGCCGATGATCTACCTCTCCACCGGAGCCTGGAACATCGCACCCATGCTCGCACGGTTCCAGAAGCGTCACCTGTTCCCGCGCGGATCGATGCTCCTCACCGACTGGGGACCGACGCACGACCGGATGTTCCGCAGCGGCCAGCAGCACAAGCGCGACAACCTGGAGCGCCTGGCGCGCGAGTTCCCCCAGATCCGGTGGCTGCTGATCGGCGATGACGGGCAGCACGACGACGCGATCTACACCGCGTTCGCCAAGGAACACCCGGAGAACGTTGCAGCAGTAGCGATCCGGCGGCTCTCCGCGACCGAGGCCGTGCTGGCCGGTGGACGCACCCTCGTGGACGACCACTCCACCATCCCGTGGATCAGCGCGTCCGATGGCGCCGGGCTTCTGCAGCAGTTGCGCGAGCACGGCATCGCTTCCTGAGCCGCGCTGCGACACCGCAACGTCGGTGCCCGGTCCTAGGCTGGGAGCATGTGCGGACGTTTCGTCGTAGCTGAAGTCGGATCCGAGCTCGTCTCGGTCCTCCGAGTCGATCTGGTGGCCGAGAATCTCCCGGCGCCGTCCTGGAACGTCGCTCCCACGGCGCAGGCAGCGATCGTGCTGGATTCGGTGAAGACCGAGCCGCCCACGCGCCGTCTGGAGAGCGCGCGCTGGGGTCTCGTCCCCTCCTGGGCGAAGGACCCTTCGGTCGGAGCCCGCGCGTTCAACGCGCGATCCGAGGAGCTCGAGGACAAGCCGATGTTCCGCAGCGCCTTCGAGAACCGCCGGGCCGTCATCCCCGCGAGCGGGTACTACGAGTGGCACACGGGCCCGGAGGGCAAGCAGCCGTACTACATTCACCCCGCAGACGATGAACCGCTGTTCTTCGCGGGGCTGTACGAGTGGTGGCGCGACCCCGCGAAGGCCGATGACGATCCCACGCGCTGGCTGCTGAGCTTCACCATCCTGACGCGCGCTTCCGCCGGTCCGCTCGCCGACATCCATGACCGCATGCCCGTGGTTCTGGACGTCGACTACGCCGATGCCTGGCTGGATCCCACCGTCGACTACCAGCGGGACGTGCTGCAGGCCGCATATGATGCAGCACCCGAGTTGTCGGACACGTTCGAGATCCGTCCGGTCGGATCAGCCGTCGGCAACGTCCGAAACGACTCGCCCTCACTCATCCTGCCGCTGCCCGCCTGAACAGCAGCGAACGCACAATGGCCGCCCCGAAGGGCGGCCATTGTGCGTTCCAGCTCGTTCGCTCAGCGAGCGAAGTAGCCGCGGTAGTACTCGTAGACCCAGCCGACGATGGCGATGGCGAAGATCGCGATGCCGACCGGCAGAAGGAACTGCCCGACCGCGAGGCCGACCATGAAGACAGCGGCGGAGAAGGCGAGGACCAGCGGCCACCACGACCACGGGCTGAACTCACCGAGCTCGGGGTCCCCGTCATCGATGTCAGCGGTCAGCGAGTCCTCGGGCAGGACGCCGCCCGTGGACTTGTTCACGCGGCCGAGATACCAGGCCACCATCACGGCCATGAAGAACGAGAACAGCAGCGCAACGGTGCCGACCCACTCCACACCACCGTGGTCGACGACGTTCCAGACGGTGTACGTGCCCGCGACGACCAGGAAGAAGACGCCGAGGATGTACCAGAGGTTGACGTTGGATTTCACGTTACTTCGCCTCTCCAGCAGTGACCGCGTCGGCTGCCGTGGGAACGAAGCCCTCAGCTGCCTCGGGGTGGTTCAGATCGAATGCCGGTCGCTCCGAACGGATGCGCGGGATCGACGTGAAGTTGTGACGCGGCGGCGGGCAGGACGTGGCCCACTCGAGCGATCCGCCGTAACCCCACGGGTCGTTGACGGTGACCTTCGGCGCCTTGCGAGCGGTGATCCAGACGTTCAGGAAGAACGGGATCATCGACGCACCGAGGATCACGGCACCAATGGTGGACACCTGGTTCTGCCAGGTCCAGCCGTCGAACTCCGAGTAGTCGGCGTAACGACGCGGCATGCCGTCGACGCCCAGCCAGTGCTGGATGAGGAACGTCATGTGGAAGCCGATGAACAGCATCCAGAAGTGGACGTAGCCGAGACGCTCATTGAGCATGCGTCCGGTCCACTTCGGCCACCAGAAGTAGAAGCCGGCGAACATGGCGAACACGACGGTGCCGAACACGACGTAGTGGAAGTGCGCCACGACGAAGTACGAGTCACTGAGTGCGAAGTCCAGCGGCGGCGAGGCCAGGATCACACCGGTGAGACCACCGAAGACGAAGGAGACCAGGAAGCCGAGGGCGAACACCATGGGTGTCTCGAAGGTGATCGATCCGCGCCACATCGTTCCGATCCAGTTGAAGATCTTCACACCGGTCGGCACCGCGATGAGCATCGTCATCAGCGCGAAGAACGGCAGGAGGACGGCGCCGGTGACGTACATGTGGTGAGCCCACACGGCCACCGAGAGCGCAGCGATCGCGATGGTCGCGTAGATCAGCGTCTTGTACCCGAAGATCGGCTTGCGGCTGAACACCGGGAAGATCTCCGAGACGATGCCGAAGAACGGCAGGGCGATGATGTACACCTCGGGGTGACCGAAGAACCAGAACAGGTGCTGCCAGAGCAGGACGCCGCCGTTGGCCGGGTCGTAGACGTGCGATCCGAGGATGCGGTCTGCGGCAGCGGCGAACATGGCCGCGGCCAGCACGGGGAAGGCCATCAGGATCAGGAGGCTGGTGACCAGCGTGTTCCACGAGAAGATCGACATGCGCCACATGGTCATGCCCGGGGCACGCATCGTGATGATGGTCGTGATGAAGTTCACGGCACCGAGGATCGTGCCGAAACCGCTCATACCCAGACCGACCATCCAGAGGTTTCCTCCGGCGCCGGGCGAGAACGAGGCGTTCGCCAGCGGCTGGTAGGCGAACCATCCGAACGAGGCGGCTCCCTGCGGGGTGAGGAATCCGGCGACCGCGATGATGGAGCCGAACAGGAACAGCCACAGCGCGAAGGCGTTCAGACGCGGGAAGGCCACATCCGGCGCTCCCAGCTGAAGCGGCAGGATCGCGTTCGCGAAGCCCGCGAACAGCGGCGTCGCGAACATCAGCAGCATGATCGTGCCATGCATCGTGAAGAGCTGGTTGTACTGCTCCTTGGTGGGCACGATCTGCATGCCCGGAGCGAACAGCTCGGCGCGGATGATGAGGGCCATCACACCGCCGAGGAGGAAGAAGATCACCGAGGCGATGAGGTACATGTACCCGATCGTCTTGTGGTCGGTGGACGTGATCCACTTGACGAGGATGTTGCCCTTCTGCTCCACCCGGGTGCTGCTCATCAGTGCTGCCTGACGAGGCGGCATCGTGGTGGGACGGACGCTCTCAGCCGGCGTGGGCTCGACGGTCGTCGTCATGTCAGTGTTCCTCCTCGCTGGAGTGCGCCCCGGTGCCGGGGAGGTTGGAGAGGCGGTCGTACTCGTCCTGGATCGAGCCGGTCTGGCCCTTCTCCTTCAGGGATGCGAGGTAGTCCTCGTACTCGGCGTCGCTGACGACCTTGACGTTGAACAGCATCATCGAGTGGTACTCGCCACAGAGCTCGGCGCACTTGCCCTGGTAGGTCCCCTCACGCGTGGGGGTGAACGACCAGAAGTTGTCGCGACCGATGTAGAGGTCCTTCTTGTACAGGAAGTCGATGATCCAGAAGGAGTGGGCCACATCACGCGACTCGAGCTGGATCTTCACCGTCTTGTTGACGGGAAGGTACAGCGTGGGAAGCGCGTCCTGGTTGACGTTGCCGTCCTTGTCGGGCTGGGCCTGAACGCCCATGCTCCAGACGTCGTCCGAACCGTCGGCCGAGTCACCCTGGTACTCGAAGTCCCAGGCCCACTGCTTTCCCGTGGCGATGACGGAAACGTCGGGGTCTTCGTACTGCGTCTCCAGGATCGCCTGGTCGCGTGCGGTGAAGAAGAAGAAGCCGACGACCAGGATCAACGGGACGATCGTGTAGAAGATCTCGATCGGCATGTTGTAGCGCATCTGCACGGGCAGGCCGGTCTGGCCCTTGCGGCGACGGTACGCCACGGCCGCGAAGAGCATGAGCGCCCACGTGATCGCACCGACCACGAGCAGGACGATCCACGAGGTGGTCCAGAGGCCGGACACCATCTCGGTGTGGTTGGTGGCAGGAGGCAGCGCATTACCGCTGTCGTCCATGAAGCCGGGCAGGAAACCGTTGAGCTCCTGCGGCGTGCAGCCGGCAAGAACGAGGGCGCCTGCGCCCAGCCCGACGGGGAGGGCGGCCCAGCGGAGGTGACGTTTGGACGGCACGATGCACCTTTCGGATCGCTAATCAGTCAACTCTCAGTCTAGAGCAACCTCACACGCTGTTCAGGCCATCCGTCCAGCGGTTCGCCGTTTTGCCGACATCCTGTCGGCGTGTTCGGCTCGGATCGGAGTGCACTCCCCCGGCGCGTCGCGCGAGGAGGCTCGCTTCGCCCGTGGAATCGCCTGTCCCGTCACGATCGGATAACGCGCGTCCGTGCACGAAATGACGATCGGCGCCGGCCCCGTGCGGGGTCGACGCCGATCGTGGGGGTGCGGATTCAGTGGAAGCTGTCACCGCACGCGCAGCTGCCTGCAGCGTTCGGGTTGTCGATGGTGAAGCCCTGCTCGCTGATCGTGTCCTTGAAGTCGATGGCCGCGCCGTCCAGGTACGGCACCGACATGTTGTCCACGATGACCTCGACGCCGTCGAAGTCGACGGTCTCGTCGCCCTCGAGGTAGCGCTCGTCGAAGTAGAGCTGGTAGATCAGGCCGGAGCATCCGCCGGGCTGGACGGCGACGCGCAGACGAAGATCGTCACGCCCCTCCTGCTCCAGCAGGCTCTTCACCTTGGCGGAGGCCGCCGTGGTGAGGGTGACGCCGTGCGCCGGCGCCTGCGTGTCCAGGGTGGTGTCCGTCATGGTTCCTCCAAAGCGTGTCGCCGCGTTCGGGCTGTGTCGATTCTACCGGCGCGTCCGCAGCTGCGGGCCGATTCAGGCGGTTCGTTCGTTCAGGCGGTTCAGCAGCAGCGCCTCGGTGGCGATCGCGTTGGCGAACGTCTCCAGGTGCAGCGACTCGTTCGGGCTGTGCGCACGGGCGTGCGGGTCCTCCACACCGGTCACCAGGATCTGCGCTTCGGGGAAGTCACGCACGAGGTCGGCGATGAAGGGAATCGAGCCGCCCACACCGAAGTCGACCGGGGCCCGGCCGTATCCGTCGTGCATCGCGCCTCGCGCGATGTCGACGGCGTAGCCGCTGGTGTCGACGAGGAACCCGTCCCCACAGTCGACGTCGCTGAAGGTGAGCTCGGCGCCGAACGGAGCGTGGGCGCGCAGGTGCGCCTCCAGGGCGGCGTAGGCATCCTGGGCCCGCTGCCCCGGTGCCACACGGGAGGAGATCACCACGGTCACCTCTGGTGAGATGGTGTTGGAGGCGTTGGCCACCGAGGTGAAGTCGATGCCTGTGACGGTGACGGACGGCTTGTTCCAGATGCGGCTGAGGATCGTGCCGTCGCCGATGGGTGAGACGCCCGGGAGCAGCCCGGCCTCATCGCGCAACGTCTCCTCGGAGTAGTCCGGCGTCTCTGCGTCGCGCACCGTGAGGCCCTCGACCGCGACCGCGCCGTTCTCGTCCCAGAGCGTGCCGAGCAGCTTGATCGTGGCGAGCATGGCGTCGGGCACCGCTCCCCCGAACATCCCGGAATGCGAGGCGTGCTCCAGGGTGCGCACCGTCAGGGTGAAACGCGCGTTGCCACGCAGCGAAACGGTGAGCGCCGGGGTGTGCGAGTCCCAGTTGCCGGAGTCGGCGACGACGATCACGTCCGCGCGCAGAGCATCGGCGTTGTCCTGCAGGAACTGCGCGAACGATCGTGATCCGTACTCCTCCTCGCCCTCGATGAACATCGCGATACCGAGATCGAAGTCCGCTCCCGCCGATTCCACCAGCGCACGGATGGCGGCGATGTGAGCCATGATGCCGGCCTTGTCGTCGGCTGCGCCGCGACCGTAGAGGCGCCCGTCACGCACGGTGGGCTCGAACGGCGGGGTGTCCCACAGCGCCTCATCTCCCGGAGGCTGCACGTCGTGGTGCGCGTAGAGGAGGATGGTGGGCTTGCCGTTGCGGGCGGCGCGGGTGGCGAGCACCGCGGGCTGCCCGTGCTCGTCGGTTCCGGGAATCGCCGCCGTCGTCACGCGAACCGAATCGAACACTCCCGTGCCTTCGGCGAGTTCGGCGACGGCGGCAGCGCTGCGCTGCAACTGCGTCTGATCGAAGGCGGGCCAGGCGATGGACGGGATCCGAACCAGGCCGCCGAGGTCGGCGAGCGCTGCAGGCACACCGGCGCGTGCCGCGGCGAGGATGGCGGAATCGGAGTCGGACAGCGTTTCGGGGTGCGGATGCTGCTCAGAGGTCATGCGGGTAATCTTAGAAGGGTTCCCGACGACGACGAGAGGTCATCCGTGGCGCAGAAAGCCGAAACCCCCACCCCTGACGAGGCAGCGACGCCCGCCGTCGGCAAGGGGCGTGCGACGCCCTCCCGCGCCGAGCAGGAGGCCGCGCGCCGCCGTCCCCTCGCGCCCGACACCAAGGAGGCCAAGGCCGCAGCACGCGCCCGCCTCAACGAGCAGCGCAACCGCGCCCGTGACGGCATGGCCAACGGCGAGGAGAAGTATCTGCCTGCCCGCGACAAGGGTCCCCAGAAGCGCTGGGCCCGCGATTACGTCGACGCCGGCTTCCACCTCGGCGAGTTCGTGATGCCGATCATGATCCTCGTGCTGCTGACGTCGATGATCCCGGTGACCGAGGTCTACTACATCGCCTTCATGGTCCTCTTCGTCTACGTGCTGCTCATGATCGGCGACATGCTGATCCTCGCTCGCAATGTCAAGAAGAAGCTCGCGGCGAAGTACGGTGCGGACCGTCTCGAGCGCGGTCTCGGCTGGTACTCGGCGATGCGATCCATGCAGATGCGTTTCATCCGTCTGCCGAAGCCTCAGGTGAAGCGCGGCCAGTACCCCGTGTGAGCAAGCTGAACGGAGGGCCCCGATCCGCGTGGATCGGGGCCCTCCGTCTTCCCTCAGTGAGCGGCGAGGGCCCGGTTGAGCTTGCGGCCCCAGAACGGGCCCTCGTAGATGAACGCGCTGTAGCCCTGCACGAGGGTGGCGCCGGCCGCCAGCCGCTCGCGGACATCCGCACCGGTCTCGACGCCGCCGACGGAGATCACGCAGAAGTCCTCGGGGACAGCCGAACGCACCGTGCGCAGCACCTCCAGCGAGCGAGCCTTAAGCGGAGCGCCGGACAATCCACCCGCACCGGCTGCCTCGACGACCGCGGCATCGGTGCGCAGGCCCTCACGCGAGATCGTGGTGTTCGTGGCGATGATTCCGGCCAGCCCTTCGCGCACCGCGAGGCGGGCGATCCCCGTGATCTCGTCGTCGGTGAGATCGGGCGCGATCTTGACGAGCACGGGCGTGTCGCCAGCCGCCTCGCGCACCGCCTGCAGCAGCGGCGCGAGTGTCTCGAGGGCCTGCAGACCGCGAAGGCCCGGTGTGTTCGGTGACGACACATTGACCGCGAGGTAGTCGGCGTGCGGGGCGACGAGACTCGCGCTGCGGACGTAGTCGGCGGTGGCATCGTCGACGTCCACCACTCGGCTCTTGCCGATGTTGGCGCCGATCACGATGTCGGGGGTGCGCCGGCGGAGCTTCTCGAGCTGGTGCGCCGCGGCCGCAGCTCCGTGGTTGTTGAAGCCCATGCGGTTCACGATGGCCCGGTCCGGGATCAGGCGGAACAGGCGCGGACGCGGGTTGCCCTCCTGGGCGATGGCCGTGACGGTTCCCACCTCGACGTGCCCGAATCCGAGGGCAGCCAGCCCGCGCACCATCCGGACGTCCTTGTCGAAGCCGGCGGCGATACCGAACGGCGAGGGGAACCACAGCCCGAGGGCCTTGGTACGTGTCGACGCCGCGGGACGGGTGAGAGCACGGGCGATCCAGGAGAACGGCGGCAGACCGATCAGGCGGATGACCGGATTGACGAGATGGTGCGCCGTCTCGGGATCGAGCTTCGAGAAGAACACGCGGAAGGCGAAGGCATACATCGCCTTCCAGATTACCGGCGACGCGGATGCGCATCCGCCACGGTGATGCGTCAGTCGGCCGCGCGCACCGGCCGCGCGTGGTCCGCGCGCAGATCCGTGATCGCGGCCTCGAAATCCTCGAGGGACTCGAAGGCCTGGTAGACGCTGGCGAAGCGGAGGTACGCCACCTCGTCGAGCTCGCGCAGCGGCTGCAGGATGGCGAGACCGATCTCGTTCGCGTCGATCTGGCTCTGGCCGGTCTGGCGCACGGCCTCCTCCACCCGCTGGGCGAGCAGTGCGAGGTCGGCGTCGGTGACGGGGCGGCCCTGGCAGGCCTTGCGCACACCGGAGACGACCTTGTCACGGCTGAACGGCTCGATCGCGCCGGAGCGCTTGATCACGCCGAGGCTCGCGGTCTCCAGCGTGGAGAATCGTCCTCCGCACTCGGGACACTGACGACGACGACGGATCGAGAGACCGTCATCGCTGGTACGCGAATCGATCACGCGGGAATCGGAATGGCGGCAGAACGGGCAATGCATGGCTTCCACAGAATACGGCACACGCGGGTGCGCGCCGTCCCACCCGGGACGGCGCGCACCGAACTGCCAGGGTCCGCGTGTCAGGCGAAGCGTGCGGTGACCGCCTCGCCGTGCGCCGGCAGGTCCTCGGCGTTTGCCATGGCCACGATGTCGGAGTGCACCGCTTCCAGCGCCTCGCGGGAGTACTCGATGATCTGCTGCGGTCGCAGGAACGTGTGCGCGCCGAGGCCCGCGGCGAAGCGGGAGGAGCCGGCGGTCGGCAGGACGTGGTTCGAGCCGGCGAGGTAGTCCCCCAGGCTCACCGGCGACGAGGGTCCGATGAAGAGCGCGCCCGCGTTGGTGTATCCGGCGGCCGCGGCGGCGGCGTCACGGATGTGAAGCTCTAGGTGCTCCGGGCCGTAGGCGTTGCTGACGGCGCACGCGGCCTCGGGCGAGTCGACCAGCACGATCGCGGACTGCGGACCGGCCAGTGCGGCTCGAACGCGCTCCGCGTGCTTGGTGCTTCCCACCCGCGCGTCGACCGCAGCGACGACGGCGTCGGCGAGCGCTGGAGAGTCGGTGACGAGCACCGCGCCTGCCTGCTCGTCGTGCTCGGCCTGGCTGACCAGGTCGGCGGCGACGAGAGCGGCGTCGGCGGTGTCGTCGGCCACGACGAGGATCTCCGTGGCGCCGGCTTCGGCGTCGATGCCCACCGTGCCGGAGACCACGCGCTTGGCGGCGGCCACGAAGTTGTTTCCCGGTCCGGTCACCACGTCCACCGGGTTCAGGCCGAGCGCGGAGACGCCGTGGGCGAGGGCGCCGATGGCACCCGCGCCGCCCACCGCATAGACCTCCTCGATGCCGAGGAGCGCCGCCGCAGCCAGGATGGTCGGGTGGACACGGCCCCCGTGCTCGCGCTGCGGTGGCGATGCCAGCGCGATGGAGGTCACACCTGCCACCTGAGCGGGGACGACGTTCATGACGACGCTCGAGGACAGCGCAGCCTTACCGCCCGGGACGTAGACGCCCACGCGGTTGACCGGCTGCCAGCGCTGCGTGACGCGGGCACCGTCGGCGATCTCGGTCACCTGCGGCGCGGGGACCTGCGCCGCAGAGGCCAGACGCACCCGGCGGATGGACTCCTCCAGCGCTGCCCGCACGGCGGGATCGACGGTCGCGAGCGCCTCATCCAGCTGCTCACGCGGCACGCGGATGGCGTGACCTTCGACTCCGTCGAAGCGCGCCGCCTGCTCGCGGAGGGCTTCCTCACCACGCGCGCGTACATCTGCGACGATCTCCGCCGCGACGACCTGCGCGTTCGCATGCGCGTCGGCGCCCCGGGGGACCACGGCGAGAAGTTCTGCGGGCGAGAGCTGCTGCCCGCGCAGGTCGATGGTGCGCATCAGTTTCTGATCACTCCGGTCAGGTCGGTGAGGAGTCCCACGCGCCCGTCCGCAGAGCGGACCAGCAGGCGGTCCCCGCGGTCTTCAAGGGCGAGCGTCCATGCGGACGGTCCCACGGGGAACATCGGACGACCCAACGGATCGACCGCGATGCGCTCCTCGGGGACGAGGATCCAGAAGCCCCGGTGCGCCGGAGATTCGGAACCGCTTCGTGCCCGGTCGCCCTCAGACTCCGTCTTCGCGTCGACACCTCCCGCGACTGCGGGCGCGTCCATCGGGGAGCCGGGGGCCGGGGCGGCCTCCCCCATGCTATCCGCCACGGGAGCGGCGCCCGTCCGGTGACCGTCATCGGCCGACGCGGAGCCGAAGGCCGCGGCGATGCCGTGGCCATCGTCGATTCGTGGGGAGGTGAGAGAGGCCTCGTCCATTCCACTTCCGATCACACGTGGGACCGGATGCCGAAACGGACCGGCAGCGGGGAACATGGTGACCGCACGAACCGGAGGCACCACGCCACGCGCGGCGTCCCCCGCGCTGACGAGGATCGCGTCGGTCCCGGCGACGGCTCTCTCCCCGGCTCGCGGGCGCAGCGGCCGATCGGAAGAATGGGCGAGGGCGGCCGGCCTGGACGTGAAGTCTTCGCGCAGACCCGGGATCAGCGAACCGGCCAGCCCGATCGCCACGAACCCGACGGCCAGCAGGCATCCGAACCAGGCCACGGGGCCCAGCGTCATCACGTTGAGCCACCCCAGCACCGCGCTGACCGATGCGGCCGCGATGAATGCGTCGACGCTGAACATGCCGACCCGCACCTGCGGCGCCCAGCAGCGACGCACGACGGTGAGGATGACGGCGCCGGCAGGCAGGGCGATGATCATCACCCAGAGCACGCCGAGAGCGATCACCGGATGATAGGGCCCGGGCGAGACCGAGACGAACCCGGCTGCGAGTTGCGCGAGACCCAGGACGACCACGAGCACCTCACGCAGCGTGAAGGTGCCGACCCGGAGCGGCTGGCGCGGCGGTGCGGCGACGACAGCGCTGAGATCGACCAGACTCTGCCACGGGTCGCCGGACGGGCGCGCATCAGCGGAGGAAGGCGCCGTCGGTGCCGCCGTGGCTGAGGTGGGAGCGGCGGAGGCCGCAGAGCCCGGTCCAGCCGTCGAGCGCTCTGAGGGGAGAGATCGCGACCGCTGGGCATCTCGCGCCTGTCCTGCAGCTCGGCGCCGCGCTCTCACCCGCTGCGGCGGAGCCGGGTTCGCCGCGGGACGCGCGCCGTCCATGTCGACCGGCGCGGGCACGCCACCCGGCGGTGACGGCGGCAGGGGTGCATAGGGGTTGCGGAACTCTCCGCCTGAGGAATCAGTCACCGTCTTCTCACCCCAGGCACTGCGGGCCGAGCAGCGATTTGAGCTCGCCGAACAGTTCTGCCGTGAGGCCGACGGAGTACGGCAGATCGAAGACCTTGGCGCTGCGTCCGCGGTGCATCTTCAGGATCACGTCCGTGTCCCCCGCGTTTCGGCGCAGGATGTCGGCGAGTTCCATCATCGCCCGCTCCGTCGCGCGTGCTTCCGAGAGCACCAGGGTGAGCTCTGAGCTGGCATCGAGGGAGCCGACGTCCGGTGTCATGGCGGATTGTGCGTGGATGTTCATACCGTCATCGCGCCGGGAGACCCGGCCACGGACCGCGAGGATCGAGTCGGCTTGGAGCGCGTGCTGGAACTCCAGGTAGGTCTTCCCCATGAACATGACCGTGATCTCACCGGAGAAGTCCTCGACCGTGATCATGCCGTAGGGGTTGCCGCTGGCCTTGGCCACACGGTGCTGCACGCTGGTGACGAGTCCCGCCACGGTGACCTGATCGCCGTCGTTGATGTCCTCGCTGCTGAGCAGCGTCTCGATCCCGATGGACGCGTGCTTGGCGAGGGCCATCTCCAATCCCGCCAGCGGGTGATCGGAGACGTAGAGGCCGAGCATCTCGCGCTCGAACGCCAGCTTGTCCTTCTTCGTCCACTCCGGTCGCTCCGGGACGTAGGAGGTGGTGGAGGTCTCGTCCTCGCCCAGCAGGCTGTCGAAGTCGAAGCCGATCGCCCCGGTGGCGGCCTTGCGTTTGTCGGCCACCGCAGCATCGACCGCGTCCTCGTGGATCTCCATCAGGGCGCGGCGGGTATAGCCCATCGAGTCGAAAGCGCCTGCCTTGATCAGCGATTCCACGGTGCGCTTGTTGGCTGCATGGGCGGGAACGCGCTTGAGGAAGTCGTGGAATGAGAGGTACGGACCGTCGGCGCGGGCCTCGACGATTCCATCCACCACGTTGGAGCCGACGTTGCGCACCGCTCCGAGGCCGAAGCGGATGTCCTCACCGACGGCGGCGAAGTACTTGATGGACTGCGAGACATCCGGTGGCAGCACCTTGATGCCCATCCGGCGGCACTCGTTGAGATACAGGGCCATCTTGTCCTTGGAGTCGCCGACGCTGGTGAGCAGCGCCGCCATGTACTCGGCGGGATAGTGGGCCTTGAGGTATGCCGTCCAGTACGAGACCAGGCCGTAGGCGGCGGAGTGGGCTTTGTTGAAGGCGTAGTCCGAGAACGGGAGCAGGATGTCCCAGAGCGCCTTGATGGCGCCCTCGCCGAAGCCGCGCTCCACCATGCCGTCGTGGAAGCCCTCGTACTGCTTGTCCAGCTCCGACTTCTTCTTCTTACCCATCGCCCGGCGGAGGATGTCTGCCTGCCCGAGAGAGAAGCCCGCCACGCGCTGGGCGATGGCCATGACCTGCTCCTGGTAGATGATCAGACCGTAGCTGATGTCCAGGATGTCCTTCAGCGGCTCCTCGAGCTCCGGGTGGATCGGGGTGACCGGCTGCAGACCGTTCTTGCGCAGGGCGTAGTTGGTGTGCGAGTTGGCGCCCATCGGCCCCGGACGATACAGCGCGATGACGGCGGAGACGTCTTCGAAGTTGTCCGGCTTCATGAGCCGGAGCAGTGAGCGCATGGGCCCGCCATCGAGCTGGAAGACACCGAGTGTGTCACCGCGGGCCAGCAGGTCGTAGGACGCCTTGTCGTCGAGCGGGAGGTGTTCGAGATCGAGCGTCTCCCCCCGGTTCGCGGTGATGTTGTCCAGCGCATCGGAGATGATCGTGAGGTTTCGCAGCCCCAGGAAGTCCATCTTGATCAAGCCGAGCGATTCGCACGCCGGGTAATCGAACTGGGTGACGATCTGGCCATCCTGCTCGCGCTTCATGATGGGGATGATGTCGATCAGGGGGTCCGAGGACATGATCACACCGGCAGCGTGCACACCCCACTGTCGCTTGAGGTTCTCGATGCCCAGTGCGGTGTCGAACACAGTCTTGGCCTCGGGGTCGCTGTCCACGACCGCGCGGAACTCGCTCGCCTCCTTGTAGCGTGGGTGCTCCGGGTCGTACATGCCGGTCAGCGGCATGTCCTTTCCCATCACCGCCGGGGGCATCGCCTTGGTGAGCTTCTCCCCCATGCTGAAGGGGAAGCCGAGCACGCGGCCGGCGTCCTTGAGGGCCTGCTTGGCCTTGATCGTGCCGTAGGTGACGATCTGCGCGACGCGCGCATCGCCGTACTTCTCGGTGACGTAGTTGATCACCTCGGTGCGGCGACGGTCGTCGAAGTCGACGTCGAAGTCGGGCATCGACACGCGATCGGGGTTCAGGAAGCGCTCGAAAATGAGGCCGTGCGGCAGCGGGTCGAGGTCTGTGATCCGCATCGCATAGGCAGCCATGGAGCCTGCACCGGAGCCACGACCGGGACCCACCCGGATGCCGTTGTCCTTGGCCCAGTTGATGAAGTCGGCGACCACAAGGAAGTAGCCGGGGAACTTCATCTGGGTGATGATGCCCACCTCGTAGTCGGCCTGCTTGCGCACGTCATCCGGGATGCCGTCCGGGTAGCGGTAGTGCAGTCCCTTCTCGACCTCCTTGATGAACCAGCTCTCCTCCGTCTCCCCTTCGGGAACCGGGAATCGAGGCATGTAGTTCGCCTCGGTGTCGAACTCCACGTTGCAGCGCTCCGCGATCAGCAGCGTGCTTTCGACGGCCTCCGGGTGATCGCGGAACAGATCGCGCATCTCGGCCGCGGACTTCAGGTAGTAGCCGTCTCCGTCGAACTTGAACCGCTTCGGATCGTCCAGAGTGGAGCCGGACTGCACGCACAGCAGAGCGGCGTGAGCATCCGCATCGTGCCGGTGCGTGTAGTGAAGGTCGTTGGTGCCGACGAGCGGGATGTTGAGGTCCTTCGCGATCTTCAGCAGATCGCCCATGATCCGGCGCTCGATGTCCAGGCCGTGATCCATGATCTCGGCGAAGTAGTTCTCCTTGCCGAAGATGTCCTGGAACTCCGCGGCGGCCGCCCGCGCCTCGTTGTACTGCCCCAGTCGCAGACGCGTCTGGATCTCCCCCGACGGACAGCCGGTCGTGGCGATGAGGCCCTCATGGTAGGTGTTCAGCAGCTCACGGTCCATGCGGGGCTTGAAGTAGTAGCCCTCGATGCTGGAGAGCGAGCTCAACCGGAACAGGTTGTGCATACCGGTGTTGTTCTCGGCCCAGATCGTCATGTGCGTATAGGCACCGGATCCGGAGACATCATCGGACTGCTGCTCGGCCGTACCCCACCGGATTCGCGTCTTGTCGCTGCGGTGGGTGCCGGGGGTGACGTACGCCTCGATGCCGATGATCGGCTTCACGCCGCCGGCCTTCGCGGTCTTGTAGAACTCGAAGGCTCCGAAGGTGTTGCCGTGATCGGTGACGGCGATGGCCGGCATGCCCTGTTTCTCGGCCTCCGCGACCATCGCCCCGAGGCGCGCCGCCCCGTCCAGCATGGAGTATTCGCTGTGGACGTGGAGGTGCACGAAGGAGTCGCTTGTCACCCTCCGAGCCTACCCGCCGCCGCGGACATGCGAGCCGGCGGCGGGCGGCTCACCGCGCGTCAGTAGGCGGTATCGGGCGCCGAGTCCACGAACGTCCCGCTCAGCTCACGATGGAGGTCGGGAATGTCGTCAGGCGTGCCGAGCAGCAACGACGCCCGCCCCCACCACCAGTCGGAGGCGACGACTTGCCCTGTCTCGGTGTCGATGGTCAGCCGGAACCGCTTGCCCGGCTCAGGGGTCGGCTCGCGCCACTCGATGACGGCCGTCCCTGCGGAGGATTCCAGCAGTTCGGCATCCGGCAAGAGCCGTGCAGCTTCGAACAACGCCGCCTGGAGATCAGCCGGCGCGTACCCCATGCAGAGCGTGTGCAGGATCACCCACCCCGCATCGTCGCCGCGTTCCTGGGTGATCAGGTCCAGCAGCGCCTGCGGGTCGCGCGGAAGATCCGCGAAGCGCGAGGGCCGCAGCACGTAGTACGCCCAGTTGGGCAGGTAGCTGGACGCCTGCCCGATCGAGTTCGAGAAGTCGGGCACCGGGGTCGCGCGATCTTCACGCCCCCACAGGGCCTCTCGTGTCGGTGTGCCCGCCACCTGCCTGATCCAGGTGCCATCGCCTTCCATCGGCAGATACAGATTCCATCTCATCGTGTCGAGAGTCGCGACATCGACGTACTCCGGATCCGCCAGATCACCGAGACTCGTGCCGTCTTCGGTGTGACCCTCCTGCGTCAGCGCGGTCTCGGTGACCTCGACACGGCGAAATCCCGAAGTCGGCACTGCCGACGACGCAGCGGCCTGCGCGGCCTGCGCCAGCACGCCCGTCACCGTGGGCGGTGCGGGTGCGGGCTGCGTCGTCGGCGCGGGCGTCGCCGTCGGCTGTGCCGGCGGATCGGTCGGCGTCGGAGACGATATCGGCACAGGCGCCGATTCGGTCACAGCCATCGGCGCGGGAGCGGGTGCCGGGTTCAGCGCGAGCACGGTCACCGTTCCGGCGACGGCGGCCGTGGCGGTGGCAACCAGACCCACGCGTAGCGCCAACCGCCCGCGCGGCGCCGGGCGCCGGGTGAGCTCCTGAAGGAGCACCGCTCTGTTGCGCCGAAGACGCTGCTCGTCGGCTTCATCCGACGGCAGGATCCGCCGCAGGTCGTCCAGGATGTCGTTCATTCCGTGCCCTCCGATTCTGTGCTGACCAACGCGGCGCGCGGAACGCCATGTGCGGCGATGTGACGTCTGACCCGGTTCAGCCGGGAGCGGATCGTGCCGACGGGCACACCGAGTGCCCGAGCGATCTCGTCGTACGTCAGCTCGCCGGTCGCGTACAGCAGAAGTGCTTCGCGATCACGCATCGACAACGACCCGATCGCGGGCGCCAGCCGAGCGAGTTCCCGGCGAGCGTCCAGCGCCCTATCCGATCCCTCGGTGTCGTCGCCCGGCTCCTCTCGCCAGGCGGGAAGCTGCGCCAGCACACGCCAATGGCGCGCCTCTTGGGCACGATGCCGGCGCACCATGTTGGACGCGATGCCGAACAGCCACGGCAGGGCGCTCTCCTGACGCAGGTCATAGGCGCTCAGCCGGCGAAAGGCGGTGAGGAACGTCTCATTGACGATGTCGTCCGCCGCATGTTCGCCCACCCGCCGGATCGCGAAACCCGTGATCGGCCGTGCATGCCGGTCGTACAGCTCGGCGAAGGCCCGCGCGTCGTCGCGGGATCTCCGGATGATGTCACTGTCTGTGCTCACACCAGTGCTTCACTCGCAGGACCGCGATGGTTCATACACAGATTCCCGGGCGTGTCGCACACCAACTACGTCGAGGCGAGAATGTCCAGCGCGTGCTGCAAATCGGCGGGATAGGGCGACTCGAAGGTGACCCAGTCACCGGTTCCCGGATGCTCGAACGCCAGGCGATGTGCATGCAGCCACTGCCGGCCGAGGCCGAGCCGCGCGGCGAGCTTCGGATCCCCGCCGTAGAGCGGATCGCCGACCAGGGGGTGCTTCATCGCCGCCATGTGAACCCGGATCTGGTGCGTGCGCCCGGTCTCCAGGTGGATCTCCAGCAGCGAAGCGCCGACGAAGGCCTCGAGGGTCTCGTAGTGCGTGACGGAGTCTTTCCCCTCGGGACGCACGGCGAACTTCCACGAGTGTGCGGGATGCCGTCCGATCGGAGCATCGATGGTTCCTGCCAGCGGATCCAGGTAGCCCTGCGCGATGGCGTGGTAGACCTTCTCGACGGTGCGATCCTTGAACGCGCGTTTGAGCAGGGTGTACGCACGTTCGGACTTCGCGACCACCATGAGCCCGCTGGTTCCGGCATCGAGGCGATGCACGACCCCCTGGCGCTCCGGTGCTCCGGAGGTCGCGATGCGGAAGCCGGCGGCGGCGAGCGCGCCCACGACCGTGGGGCCGTCCCAACCCAGCGAGGGATGGGCGGCCACGCCCGCGGGCTTGTCCACGACGACGATGTCGTCATCGTCGTGGATGATCCCCAGCTCGGGGACCGCTGTGGGCACGACCTCCAGGTCGCGCTTGGGCTCCCACGCCACATCGAGACGGGCACCCGCCCCCACGCGGTCGGACTTGCCTACGGGGCGGCCGTCCACGAACACGCCACCGGACTCCGCGATCTCCGCAGCGAATGTGCGGGACACGTCGATGAGTCGCGCCAGCACGGCGTCGACGCGCGATCCGTCCGCGTCGCCGTCGATGACGAACGAGCGTGACTCCACGCTCACGCGTCGTGACGCGCCGGAAGGGTGTCCGGGTTCTCGGGGGCGCTCTCGGTAGCGGTGTCCGCGGCGTCGGCGTCCTGGGCGTCGACGTCCGACAGCTCCTCGGCGACGGCGGCCTGCTCTTCGGCGAGGGCTTCGGCCTCAGCCTCTTCGCGACGGTTCTCGGTCATCTTCGTGGTCCCTTCCGACGTCGACTGCGCGGCCAAGCGGTCACGGCGCTCGCGTCGACTCTCATAGCGATCCTCGTCGTCGATCGCCCCGAGCACCAGTCCGCTCCCCGTGGCCTGCACGCTCGCTTTAGCGGCATCGGGCTTCGCTTCGCGCGTGCCGTCCATGCGAACGCCGACGAGCACGATGATCGCGATCGAGATCATGCTGGTCACGATGAACATGTCCGCCACGTTGTAGATGGCGGGCATCATCCATGGCGTGTTGATGAAGTCGACCACGTGTCCGACGAGGAATCCGGGTGCGCGGAACAGGCGGTCGGTGAGATTGCCGAGCACGCCGCCCAGCAGAGCGCCGAGAACCACGGCCCAGAGCCGGGACTTCACGCGCGTGAACATCAGCACGATGATCGCGATGGCGACGCCAGCCAGGGCCAGCGAGAAGATCCAGGTGACGCCCTCGCCCATCGAGAACGCGGCACCGGGGTTGAAGGTCAGCGTGAAGCGGAGGAACTCGCCGATGACGTTGACCCACACCCCTTCCTGCAGGTTCTGCAGGACGAGGTGCTTGGTGAACTGGTCGGCGGCCAGCGCCACCACCGCGATGATCGCGATGATCGCACTGGCCGCCGCCCGAGGAAGTGGCTTCCTGACGGTCATCCGTTCAGGATCAGAGGCCGACGGCGGACACCGGCGTGGTGCCGGATGCGCTGCCGGAGGTGTCGAGGTCCTTCAGCTGGCCCTCGATGTACTTGCGCAGGTTCGAACGGTAGTCGCGCTCGAAGCCGCGGAGCTCCGTGATACGGCCCTCGAGGGTCTTGCTCTCCTCGTTGAGGCGTGCGATCTCCTGACGGCTCTTCTCCTCGGCGTCCGCAATGATCTTCGCAGCCTGAGCCTGAGCGTCGGAGATGAGCTGGTCGCGCTGGGCCTTGCCCTCGGCGACGTGCTCGTCGTGCAGGCGCTGTGCAAGTTCGATGATGCCTGCGCTGGCAGCAGCGGGCTGGCCGGCGGCAGCAGGTGCCTCGATGGGCTCCGGCTCGGGAGTGGGCTCGACGACAGGTGCGGGCTCCTCGGCAGCGGGAGCAGCGGCGACAGGAGCGGCCTCGGCCGGAGCGGCAGCAGCGAGTTCACCGGACTCGTACTTGGCGAGCTTCGCCTTCAGCTCGGTGTTCTCCTCGATGGTCTTGCGCCACTCGACGACGATCTCGTCGAGGAAGTCGTCGACCTCGTCCGGGTCGAAGCCCTCCTTGAACCGGACGTGCTGGAACTGCTTGGTGACGACGTCATCCGGGGTCAATGCCATGATGGCTCCTCTTTCACTTCAGGAAGGTCAAGGTCCAGGTGCGATTCCATGGGACGCTCGCTCCGAGATTTCAGCATAGCTCCCCCACCCGTCAACCGGCCAAGACATCCCCGAGCACGCCGACGAAGGTGATCAGCACCAGGCAGAGGATGAAGGTCACGGTGAAAGACAGGTCGATCGCGACCGGTCCGAGACGCAGGGGTGGGATGAAACGCCGGAAGAACTTCAGCGGCGGATCGGTGATGGTGTAGACGATCTCCGCCAGCACGAGGCCGAAGCCCCGCGGACGCCATTCCCTGTTGAAGGCCGGAATGAGATCCAGCACCATGCGCGCGAGCAACGCCAGCAGGTACAGATTCAGCGCGAAGACGATGATCTTCGCGATGAGAGAGACCGCGAAACCCACTACGAGCTCAGGACTGCGAGAAGGCGTCGGCGTCGGCGTGTGCGATGCCGCCGTCGCCCGAGATCGCGATGTTCTCCGGCGAGAGCAGGAAGACCTTGTTGGTCACCCGCTCGATGCGACCGTACAGACCACTGGCGAGGCCGCTGGCGAAGTCGATGAGGCGACGCGCCTCCGCGTCCGACATCTGCGAGAGGTTCATGATGACCGGCACGCCGTCACGGAAGCTCTCGGCGATGCCCTGGACATCCTTGTAGGCCTTGGGGTGCACGGTCAGGATCTCACTGACCGGACCTGCCGCGGGCTGACGCACCACGGCCGGACGGCGCAGCGGAGTGACGGGTGCGGTGACGCCTGACTCTTCCACGATTTCCTCCCGGGCCACCTCACGCGGACGCTGGCGCACGGGCGCCTCCGCTGCGGGCTCCTCGTAGACTTCTTCCTCGTCGGCAAGACCGAGGTAGACCATCGTCTTCTTGAGCGGGTTCGACATCGCGTCCTCCGTGATTGTGCTCGTCTTGTTGCAGGTTATCCCCGGGCGGGTCGCTCGCCCGTGATTGCGGAACCGATCCGCAGGTGTGTCGCGCCGCAGGCGATCGCCTCGGCGAAGTCGTGACTCATCCCGGCGGAGATCCAACGTGCCTCCGGCGCGAGAGCCCGGACGCGCTCGGCGTATCCGGCGAGGCGACGGAACGCCGACGCGGGCGGCTCATCCAGCGGGGCGACCGCCATGATGCCGCGCAGGCGCAACGAGTCCAGCCCCAGCACATGCTCCGCCAAGGCGTCCAGCTCTTGCGGGGCCACCCCGCCACGGCCCGCGTCGTCGGTGAGGTTCACCTGCACCAGGACGTCCAGGACGTCTCCGTCCGCGGGAGCGGCGGCATGCAGTGCATCAGCGAGGCGGATGCGATCGACCGAGTGGACGACGGACGACGCCGCGCGGACCTGGCGCGCCTTGTTGGTCTGCGCCTGCCCGATGAAATGCCATCGCAGATCACCGAGGTCCGCCAGCTCGGCCCGCTTCGCGGTGAGCTCCTGCTGCCGGTTCTCACCGACGTCGCGGACGCCCAGCTCGGCCAGCTCGCGTACGAGCGAGGCCGGATGGAACTTCGTCACGACGATCCGTGTGACCTCAGAGGGCTGTCGCCCGGCGTCACGGATCGCGGCGGCGATCTGGCGATCGACGTCCGCGAGGCGTGACTGCAGCGTACTCACTTGAGGAAGTCGGGAATGTCGATGTCGTTGTCGTCGAACGCGGAGTCGAATCCGCCGAGGTCCGGCAGCACGGGAGTGGCGGGTGCCGGGGTGGCGCCCGCGGGTGCCGCCGACTCGGCCGGAGCCTTCTTCTCCTCCTCGGCGGGGGCTTTCTCCTCCTCTGCGGCGGGACGCTGGGCGACCGTGGGCAGCTCGAGGCGAGGCGTGGGCTCACCGGCATCGAAACCGGCGGCGATCACCGTGACGCGCACCTCGTCGCCGAGGGTGTCGTCGATGACCGTTCCGAAGATGATGTTGGCCTCGGGGTGCGCGGCTTCCTTCACCAGCTGAGCGGCATCGTTGATTTCGAAGATGCCGAGGTTGGAGCCACCCTGGATCGACAGCAGCACGCCGTGGGCACCCTCGATCGACGCCTCCAGCAGGGGCGACTCGACGGCGAGCTCCGCAGCCTTGATCGCACGGTCGGCACCGCGCGCGGATCCGATTCCCATGAGGGCGGAACCAGCGCCCTGCATGACGCTCTTGACGTCGGCGAAGTCGACGTTGATGAGACCGGGCGTGGTGATGAGGTCGGTGATGCCCTGCACACCGGCCAGGAGCGCCTGGTCAGCCGTAGCGAAGGCCTCGATCATCGAGATGCCGCGATCGCTGATCTCCAGGAGGCGGTCATTGGGCACCACGATGAGGGTGTCCACCTCCTCCTTCAGCCGCGCGACACCCTGCTCGGCCTGCTGCTGACGACGCCGGCCCTCGAAGGAGAACGGCTTCGTGACGACACCGACGGTCAGGGCGCCGATCGACTTCGCGATCTTCGCGACGACGGGGGCGCCACCGGTACCGGTACCGCCACCCTCACCGGCCGTGACGAACACCATGTCGGCGCCGCGCAGCGCCTCCTCGATCTCGTCCGAGTGGTCTTCGGCGGCACGACGGCCCACCTCGGGGTCCGCTCCCGCGCCAAGGCCGCGGGTGAGCTCGCGCCCCACGTCCAGCTTGACGTCCGCGTCGCTCATCAGCAGCGCCTGGGCGTCCGTGTTGACCGCGATGAACTCCACGCCGCGCAGGCCGAGGTCGATCATGCGGTTGACGGCGTTGACGCCACCACCGCCGACGCCGACGACCTTGATCACGGCGAGGTAGTTCTGGTTCTGGCTCATGCCGGCCTCCGTGTCGTGTGAACCCTCTGGTAAACCTTCACCCTCAGGTAGAAGGTTAAAGTATTGCTGGGTATACATTTACCAGTCCTGACGGTATGCGCCTGCAACCGCTGTTGCCCTCATGCCACGCCGCGTGTCGGCCAGAACGGCCGCGACACGCGGGGTGCGGACGTCAGCGGACGACGACGGCGCTCGGCGATGAGACGTCGTACGTCGACACCTGACCGGGAGGGCTCGCCGTCATCGTGGCCGTCAGCACGCGTGCCTTCTCTGCCGAGCGGTCGCTGCCACCCCAGATCACGGTGACCCCGGAGTCGGCGAGAGTGAGAGTGACATCCTGCGCGGTGGTCGCGGAGACCGCCGTGACCGCCGGGCGGATGGTCTCGGGAAGCGAACGGATGATGAGACCCGCCGCGACGAAGGCCTCCGAGCCAGCCCCGCCGGCTGCGGAGATCACGGGCTGTCCCGGCGGCACCTCCGGGGTGGTCGACAGCGCGACGCCTGCAGCGTCCACCAGGGTGAATCCCGCGTCGGAGGCGATGACGCCCACCGGTGTGCGCTCCACGATGCGCAGCACCATCTCGTGCGGGGGGCGGGCTTCGATGGAATAGGTCTCCACCATCGGGAACCCCACCAGCGCCGCCTTCACCTCGCTGGCGTCGATCGCAGCCAGCGGGCGGCCAAGCTGGGACTGCAGCGACTGCTCGAGCGCCGTGGGATCGAGCGCGCTGGCCCCGACGACGGTCACCTTCTCGATGGCGAACAACGGACTGTATGCCGCAGCATAGGAGCCTCCCGCCACGACCACGAGCGTCGCGATCGAAACGATCCAGGCCAGTCGGCGGCGCCTGCTGTGCACCGTGAAACGACGCATCTCGGTGCGCAGCGCACGGCGACGGGCACGCGTGGCACGCCAGACGTCCCGCCAGCGCCCGCTCGCCTGCTCATCGGGCGAGTCGTCCGCGGCTTCCCGCTGTGCGCGACCGCGTCCGAACCGGCTACGAGGCCGATCCGCAGCGTCCGCTCCCTCGTTCTCCACCGGCTCCGGGCGAGCGGCGTCGAGATCGATCACGGGCGCATGGCCGAAGCGCCGCGCAGCACCGGTGCCGAATCCGGTGAACTCGTCGTCGCCCGCAGGGTCGCGCAGGTCGTCGAGCTCCTGCGTCTGATGCTCATCCGTCGCCGTCGACGGCGCGTCCACGGGAATGGGGGCGGCATCGTCCAGACTCACCCACGCGCGCACGTCCTCGTAGTCGACGGCGGTGTCCACGTCGTCCGGGCTCACGGACGCGTCGGCCCGCGACCGCGCAGCCGCCGGGGAAACCTCGTCGATGTCCGGCGTCGCGGGACGCTCCGGCTCGCGACGCGGCGGTCTCGGCGGCTGCTGCGGTCGACGCACGCTTAGTCCGCGTTCCGTCCGAGCGCGTTCAGCACCTGCGGAATGATCAAATTGACGTTTCCGCAGCCGAGGGTCACGACGATGTCGCCCTCGCGGGCGATCTCGCCGATGTAGTCCGCAGCGCCCTGCCAGTCCGGTTCGTAGTGCACGCGTGCGGGGTCGGCGAAGGCTCCGCTCACAAGCTCACCGGTGACCCCGGGGACCGGGTCCTCACGCGCGCCGTAGACGTCCAGCACCACGGTCAGGTCGGCGCGGTTCTCGAGCACCTCGGCGAACTCCGCGAACATGAGCTGCGTCCGGCTGTACGTGTGCGGCTGGTGCAGCGCGATGACGCGTCCTGAGCCGACGACCGTGCGGGCACCCGTCAGCGCCGCATCGACCTCGGTCGGATGGTGGGCGTAGTCGTCGAAGACGCGGACGCCGCGGACGGTGTCGTGAAGCTCGAAGCGTCGCGCCGTGCCCTGGAAGCCCTCCATCGCGCGCGCGGCGGCGGTGAAGTCGTGGCCGAGAGCGACGAGCACTGCCACGGCTCCCGTGGCGTTGACGGCGTTGTGCGCGCCGGTGACCGCGAGGCGGATCGACACCGTCTCCTCACGGTGGGTGATCGAGAAGGCCACGCCCTGCGTGGTGTCCACGTCGGTGATGCGGAAGTCCGCGTCGTCGGCGAACCCGAAGCTCAGCACCCGGGGATGACGCACGCGCGCGCGGACGGCGACGGCGCCAGGATCGTCGGAGGAGATCACCACGGCCTCGCGGGCCTCGTCGGCGAATCGCACGAAGGCGTCGTCGAACGCCGCCCGGGAGCCGTAGTGGTCCAGGTGATCGGGGTCGACATTGGTGATGAGCGCAACAGAGGTGTCGTAGAGCAGGAAGGTGCCGTCGGATTCGTCGGCCTCGATCACGAAGAGCTCGTCCGCGCCGCTCCCGCTGGAGACGCCCAGCTGCGCGATCACGCCGCCGTTCACGAACGCGGGGTCCTCCCCCAGTGCCTGCAGCGCCGTCACCACCATGCCGGTCGAGGTGGTCTTCCCGTGTGCGCCGGCGATCGACACCAGCCGGCGCCCCCCGATGAGCCAGTGCAGGGCCTGGGAGCGGTGGATCACGTGGAGCCCGCGCTCCTTGCCCAGCAGGAACTCCGGGTTCTCCGGCCAGATCGCCCCGGTGTGCACCACGGTGTCGACATCCTCGGCGAGGTTCGCGGCGTCGTGCCCGACGTAGACCGTGGCTCCCGCGTCCTCCAGGGCACGAAGGCCGGGGCTGTCGGCGCGGTCGGAGCCCGAGACACGGATACCACGGGCGAGGAACATGCGTGCCAATCCACTCATGCCGGATCCGCCGATGCCGATGAAGTGCGCGGCACGGATGTCATCCGGGATGGGAAGGCTCAAGTCGGGTCGAATCATTTCCGCTCCAGTCTAGATTCGGCCCTCCCCACCGGGGCTGAACGGCACACCCACCAACAGTTTGTGTTGACACAGAGCGCCGGATCCGTTTAGCTTTGTATTGACACAAGGAGGTCCGATGGAGCTGACAGGATTCGTCGTCACCTGCGGTGCCGCAGCGCTGGTCGCATTGCTTGTGACGCTGGGCGCAGCTCCGCGCTCGGTACAGCGCTTCGGGGACCGACGTGACCTGCCGCGACTGGCTCCCGCAGCCTTCGCAGCGGTGGTCCGCCAGCTCCGCACAAGCACTCTCTGGGCGATGGCCGCCATCGCCGTCTGCCTCGTCAGCGCGGTGAGCATCGCCTGGCATCTGGGGACAGACGTGTTCGCGGGCTGGGCGCTGTTGCTGCTCATCTATCCTGCGGTCGCCATCGCCACGGCGATCCACTCCGCCCTCCACCGGACTTTTCGCCCGGCCCCGGGCGGAAGTCGGGTGGCGCCCACGCGATCGCTCGGCATCGAAGACGCGGTACCGGCCCCCTACGCCGCTTTCCCCGACCGTCTGCTGTGGGTGGTGGTCGTCGCGGCCGTCGCCGCCACGATCGCGGTGAGCCTGACCTCCGCGTCCGCGCTGATCTGGGCCGTCGGAGTGATCTTGGCAGCGCTGGCAGCCATCTTGTTCGGCTTCCGGCTGCTGGAGCGCGCCGTACTCTCGCGGCCTCAGCCACTTCAGGACCGGAGCGAGCTCGCCTGGGACCGCGCGCTTCGCACCCAGACCCTGTTCATGCTGCGCCAGGTGCAGGCCGGAGTCGTCATCACGGCCATCGGGGCCGTCGTCGCCGTGCCGCTGGCCGGCGCCCTCGGCCCGGAAGCCGTGCCCGTATGCCTGGCCTTCAGCGCGGCCGGCGTGAACTTCGTCATCGCCGCCTATGCCATGCGCATCGATCAGTCCACCCCCGCCCCAGCCGCAAGAGGAGAGTCATCCGCATGATCACCATCGACCCCGCCGCGGGTACACCGCCGTTCGAGCAGCTGCGCGTGCAGATCATCGACGCCATCGCCACCGGTGAGCTTCCCGCGGGAGACAAGCTGCCCACGGTTCGCCGGCTGGCCGCTGACCTGGAGATCGCACCCGGCACCGTCGCGCGCGCATACCGCGAGCTCGAAGCAGCGGGACTGATCGAGACCCGCGGCCGCAACGGCACGTTCGTGCGGGCTCAGGGGGATGTCCGGATGCAGCGGGCCCAGGATGCGGCCGCGGGGTTCGCATCGCAGATTCGGGCGTTGCGTCTGGACCCGGCGGAGGCGCTCGAGCTGGTCAAGCGCGCTCTGCACGTCTGAATCAGGGAGCCAGGGCGGCGTCGATCAACTCGATCACGTTCTCGGTGCCTGTTCGCGTGCCGACCATCTCCGCGGCCGCCACCATGCGAGCGCGCGCAGCATCATCCTGAAGCAGCGGCACGATGCGCGAGCGGACCGCCTCCGCGGTGAACTCGGCGTTCTCGATCAGGATGGCCGCGCCCGCGGAGACGGCCGAGGCTGCGTTCAGCCGCTGTTCACCGTTTCCGACGGCGTACGGCACGTACGCAGCAGGAATTCCGAGGGCACTTACTTCACTCACCGTCGCCGCGCCGGAGCGCGAGACGATGAAGTCGGCCAGCGCGAAGGCGAGGTCCATGCGATCGAGGTAGGGAAACACGACGTACCCCGGCGCCTGAGGGTCCGTGACTGCCTTCCCCTCGCCGGTCGCGTGCAGCAACTGCCATCCGGCATCCAGGACCGCCTGCCACGCGCCCTCGATCGCGGTGTTGAGCTGGAGCGCGCCGAGGGACCCGCCGAATACCAGAAGCGTCGGCTTGGCGGCATCGAGACCGAAGTACTCCGCGGCCTGAGCGCGGGCGGCGGCCCGATCCAGCTCCACCACCTCGCGGCGCAGCGGCATGCCGACCAGCGCACCCCTCTTCAACGGCGTTCCCTCGAACGCCACGCCGACGCCGGACGCGCGGCGCGCGCCCAGCACGTTCGCCAGTCCCGGCTTGGCGTTCGCCTCGTGAACGATGAAAGGCACGCCGGCGCGCCGGGCCGCCACATATGCCGGCGCCGCCGCGTATCCGCCGAAACCCACGACGACATCGACACCGTGCTCACGGATGTGGGTGCGAACCTGGGCCACCGCGCGACGGAAACGGGCGGGGAACTTCACGGCGGCACCGTTCGGACGACGTGGGAACGGGACCTTGTCGACGAACAGCAGCTCGTAGCCGCGCTCCGGGACGAGCCGGGATTCCAGCCCCTCCCTGGTCCCGAGAACCAGCACGTGAGCCTCCGGGTCGCGTGCGCGCAGGCCATCGGCAACGGCGAGCAGCGGGTTCACGTGTCCGGCGGTTCCGCCGCCGGCCAGGAGGTACGTCGTCATACTCCGATCCTCCCACGACCGGCTGATCGTCGCGTGCGCCGTCAGTCCAGACGCTGGACAGGGGTGCGGGATGCGCGTGCGCGCTTCGCCGCGCCCGAGGCCGCTCCTCGCACCGGCAGGGTGCGAGCGAAGCTCAGCAGCACACCGCACGCGATCAGCACGGACAGCAGCGAGGTACCGCCCTGCGACAGGAACGGCAGCGGTACACCCAGAGCGGGGGCGAGGCGGAGGACCACGGCGATGTTCACGAGCGCCTGTCCGGTGATCCAGACGATGATCCCGCCCGAGACGATGCGGATGAACATGTCGTCGGTGCGGCGGATCATGCTGATCACGGCGAAGGTCAGGATGCCGAACAACAGGAGCACCACCACACAGCCGAGCAGCCCGAGCTCCTCCCCCACGATCGCGAAGATGAAGTCGTTCGCCTTGGCCGGCAGCCAGCCGTACTTCTCGGTCGAGTTTCCGAGTCCCACGCCGAAGAAACCGCCGTTGGCCAGTGCCCACAGGCCATGCTCTTGCTGGTAGCAGCGGGGATTGTCCACGCCGCAGGCCGGGTCGAGGAAGGCGGTGATGCGGTCGATGCGGTCCGGCTTGATGACGGACAGCGCAACGATGCCTGCCACGGCGAGGAGCACCGGAACGATCAGGATCCGCAGCTTCACGCCGGCGAAGTAGAGCGCGCCGAGCACCACCATCATGATGATCATGGCGGTGCCCAGGTCCTCGCCGCCGAGCACGCTGGCCAGCACGAGTACGACCACCGGGACCAGCGGAATGGCGAAATGGGTCCAGCGGTTCAGCAGCGCCTGCTTGCGTTCCAGGATGAAGCCGAGCCAGAGTGCCGTCGCGAGCTTCAGGAACTCCGAGGGCTGCGCCTGCACGAACTTCAGGTCGACCCAGTTCGTGTTCCCGTCCTGATGGATGCCCAGCGGCGTGAAGATCAGCATCTGGAATGCGACAGCCGCGATGATGATGGGCCAGGCCATGCGCTTCCAGAAGACCACGGGAAAGCGACTGAGCACGAACATCAACGGGATGCCGACCGCAGCGAACAGCCCCTGCTTGAACGCGGTGTCGAACGGCGACTCACCACTGCCGGCGCTGGTGGCCGACAGCACCATCACCCAGCCGAACACGGCCAGGAACAGCGACACGGCGGCGATGAGCACGAACTCGGTGGCCACCGGCTGGAAGATCCGTCCGAGCTTCACTCGCGCGGCGAGACCGCGCGGCCCGTCCGGGGAGGGCGACTGCGGCAGCCGTGTGGTCGCCATGCGCTCCTCCTGGTCTTTGTCTACTGGCCGTCGGTGATCCCGAAGCGGTTGCGGACCGCCTCGGCGAACTTCGCGCCGCGATCGTCGTAGCCGCGGAACTGATCGAAGCTGGCCGCTGCGGGAGCGAGCAGAACGGTCCCGCCCTCCTCGACCACCCCCGCAGCCAGTTCCACCGCGCGCGGCATGACCATCTCAGTGTCGGTCTCGTCCACTTCGAAAACCGGCACGTCGGGCGCGTGTCGTGCGAACGCCGCCACGATCTCCGACCGATCCGCACCGATCACCACGGCAGCGGCCGCGGAGGGGCCCCGGAGCGCGACCAGCTCGCTGATGTCCACACCCTTGAGCAGTCCGCCCAGCACCCACACCGCGCCCGGGTATGCCGCGAGGGAGGAGGACGCCGCATGGGGGTTGGTGGCCTTGGAGTCGTCGACCCACGTCACTCCGGAGACGCGCGCGACCACCTCGATGCGATGGGGGTCCAGCCGGAATGACAGCAGGGCGTCGTGCACCTGCTCCGGCGTTACCCCCAGCGAGCGTGCCAGTGCCGCTGCAGCGAGCGCATTGGCGACGATGTGCGGGGCTCCGAGGTCGTGGTCCGCCAGCTCGGCCACGGTCGCGAGCTCGAGCGCCGCGTGGCGGCGGTCATCCGTGAAGGCACGATCGACCAGAAGACCGTCGACGACACCGAGGTCGCTGAGACCGGGAACGCCGAGATCGAAGCCGATCGCGCGTGCGCCCTCGACGACGTCCGCATCCTCGACCATCTCGCGGGTGACGACATCGGCCTTGTTGTAGACGCACGCCACGCGCGTGTTGCGATACACGACCGCCTTGGCCTCGCGATACGCCTCGAACGAACCGTGCCACTGCAGGTGGTCATCGGCGAGGTTGAGGCAGACGGAGGCGTGCGGCACCGGGGCACCGACCCCCTCCGTGAGGCCCAGGTACCAGAGCTGGTGACTGGAGAGCTCCACGACCAGGACGTCGAAGCCGGCGGGGTCGCGGACGGCGTCCAGGATGGGGGTGCCGATATTGCCGCAGGGCGCTGCACGCAGACCGCCGGCAACGAGCATCGTCGCCGTCATCCGCGTCGTCGTGGTCTTGCCGTTGGTGCCGGTGATGAACACCCAGTCGGCGGGCACGCCGCCCTCGCGTGTGACCTTGTCGCGTACCCGCCAGGCCAGCTCGATGTCGCCCCACAGCGCGACACCCCTCTGCTGCGTCCAGCGGATCACGGGGTGGTGCGGGGGGAAGCCCGGCGAGGCGATCACGACCTCGGGCGCGAAGTCGAGGAGCTCCGCCGGCGGGGCGTCGAGAGGGCCGACGTGCAGACGGGCGCCGATCACCGGGACCAGGCGCGCGTATTCCTCGGCGGCCGCCTCAGTGACGACCAGGACCTCGGCGCCGAGTTCGGTGAGGGTGTCGGCGACGGAGAAGCCGGTGTCGGACAGGCCCAGCACCGCCACCCGGAGTCCCTTCCAGTCCGCGTACCAGCTGGTGAGGGAATCCAGACGACTCATGTGCGAGACAACCATTCGACGTAGAAGAGACCGATGCCCGAGACCGCGAGCACGCCCGCGATGATCCACATCCGCACCACGATGGTGGCCTCCGGCCACCCGCGGAACTCGAGATGGTGATGGAAGGGGCTGTTGAGGAAGAGGCGCTTACCCCGGGTGAGCTTGAAGTACACGCGCTGCAGGATCACCGAGCCGGACGCGAGCACGTAGACGCCCGCGATCAGGATCGACAGCAGCTCGGTGTGCGTGAGGACGGCCATCGCGGCGACGACGCCGCCGATCGCCATCGAGCCGGTGTCGCCCATGAAAACCTTCGCCTTGGGGGCGTTCCACCACAGGAAGCCGGCCAGCGCGCCGATGAAGGCGGCTGAGACGATCGCCAGTTCCATCGGATCACGGGTGTTGTAGCAGCCACCGTACGACGCGGGATCCAGTTCGGCGATGCAGCTCTGACGGGCCTGCCAGAACGCGATCAGGCTGTACGCGCCCACCACGAAGATCCCCGACCCCGCGGCGAGCCCGTCGAGGCCGTCGGCGAGGTTGGCGGAGTTCGACATCGCGATGCCGATGACGGAGATCCACAGCAGGTAGATGATCCAGCCGAGCGCCACGCCGATCCCGAGCACGGGAAGCCAGGAGCCGAGCGAGAAGGGATCCAGCAGCGGCAGATCACGAAACAGCGAGACCGCACTGGATCCGGGCGTGACACCGCGATCGTTCGGGAAGTTCAAGGCGCCGACGGCGAAGACCACCGCGACGAGCAGCTGTGCCGCGATCTTTCGCCATCCGGACAGTCCGAGACTGTTCTGGCGCTTCACCTTCAGGTAGTCGTCGATGAAGCCGACCGCTCCGAAGCCCAGCATCATCCAGAGCACCAGCAGACTCGACGGCGTGGGCGGGAAGTCACCCGCGTAGCTGCCGACGAAGTAACCCACCAAGGTGCCGAGGATGAAGATGAGCCCACCCATCGACATCGTTCCGCGCTTCGCGGCGTGCTGCGGGTTGTTCATGGCCTCCGGCGTGCGGATGACCTGGCCCCAGCCCCAGCGCTCGTACCACTTGAGGAACACCGGTGTCAGCAGCAGCGTGAACGCCATGGAAATGGCGGCGGCAGAGAGCAGTGACCTCACGAGAACGATTCTCCCATGCGGTCGCCCAGGAAACGCAGTCCCGCGGAGTTGGAGGACTTCACCAGGACACGGTCCCCGTCGCGCAGCTCACCCATGAGGTAGTCGTACGCTTCGTCGGCAGTCTCGAAGAACACCGCTTCGCCGTCCCAGGATCCCTCCGCGATCGCGGAGAGGTAGAGACGACGGGCATCACGGCCCACCACGACGATGCGCTCGAAACGCAACCGGACGGCCAGCAGTGCCACCTCGTCATGGGCGTCGCCGGCGAACTCGCCCAGCTCGCTCATCGCGCCGAGCACCGCGACCTTGCGCTGACCGGGCTCGGTGATCTGCGCGAGGGTGCGCAGCGCCGCCGCCATCGAGTCGGGGCTCGCGTTGTATGCGTCGTTGATGATGCGCACGCGGTCGCTGCCCAGCGGCTGCATACGCCATCTCTCCGCGATGCTGACCGTCTCCAGCCGCGCGATGGCGTCGGGGACCGTGACGCCGAGCTCGCGGGCTGCGGCGATCGCGGCGATCGCGTTCATGACGTGATGGGCCCCGAGCACCTGGAGGTGGACGCGGTGCGATTCGCCGTCCACAGTGACGGTGAAGCCCGTGCCGTTCGCGGTGACCTCCACGTCGGAGGCGCGAAGGTCCGCTCCCGCCCCGTGTCCGAACCACACGACGCGCTCGTCGTTCTCTGCGGCGATCTCGGCCATCGTGGCGACGCGAGCATCGTCGATGTTCAGCACCGCGGTGCCGCCCGCGCGCACGGCGGCGATGAGACGGCCCTTCTCGTAGACGGTGCGCTCGATGCCGCCGAAGCCACCGGCGTGCGCCATGCCGACCATCAGCACGACGCCGACGTCCGGGGTGACCAGACCTGCCAGGCGGGCGATCTCCCCCGGACCGGACGCGCCGAACTCGCTCACCAGGAATCGGGTGCTCTCTCGGACGCGGAGCATCGTGAGCGGCGCGCCCACCTCGTTGTTGAAGGAGGCGACCGGCGCCACCGTCTCGCCCTCCTCCTCGAGGATGCGCGCCAGGAGGTTCTTCGTGGTGGTCTTCCCGTTGGATCCGGTGATCCCGACAATGCGCAGATCGCCGTGTGCGCGCACACGGGAGACCACCTCGCGCGCCAGGTCGGCGAGCGCGGCGACCACGTCCGCCACGACCAGCTGGGTGATCTCGACATCCACGACGTGGTCGACGATGGCGACGGCGGCCCCGTTGTCGAGTGCGGCACCCACGAAGTGGTGTCCGTCGGTCTGCTCACCGGGCTTCGCGACGAAGATGCCGCCCGCCGTGATGAGCCGGGAGTCGGTGTCTACCGCTCCCGAGACGACGGTGGCTGCGGTGTGCTCACCGTGAAGGTGGAGGACCGCGCCGATGGCGTGGCCGATCTCCGCGAGCGTGAGTGCGATCATGTGAAAGAGGTCTCCGAGTGGCGGAGCGGCTCAGCCGAACTTGGGGAGAAGATCGGTGAACGGCGTCTGAGACGGCATGACCCGGTAGTGCTTGAGAACCTGGGTCATCGCCTTCTGGAATGCGGGCGCAGCGGCCGTAGACGATCTTACCGTCGTGGGCTCCTTGAGCGTGACGATGACCACATACTTCGGGTCATCGGCGGGGGCGTAGCCGACCACCGACACGTCGTAGAGGTCGGACTTGTAGGCCTGGGTGGCCTCGTCGTACGTCTGGGCGGTTCCCGTCTTGGCGGCGATGCGGTAGCCGGGGATCTTGATGAGATCGGCCACGCCGCCCTGCTCGGCGACGTTCTCAATCATCGTGCTGAGCTGCGCGGCGTTCTGCTCGCTGAGCAGGCGCTCATCCGCCGGAACCTTCGGCGTGGTGACGGTGCCGTCGGCCGCCGTGCAGCTCTCGACCAGCTGCAGGGGCTTCTTCACGCCGTCGTTGGCGATCATCTGGTAGAAGCTCGCCACCTGGGGCGCGGTCACCTGGAACGCCTGACCGAATGTCGTGGCGTAGTGCGTCTGGTTGTCCCACTGATCGGCCGGGTGGAGCACGCCCGCCTGCTCTCCGTCGAAATTGACGGCGGTCTTGGATCCGACGCCGAACTTCGCGAGGAAATCGTGACGCGCCTCGGGGGTCATGAGATCGCCGAACTTGGACAGCGCCACGTTCGAGGAGTCGATGAGTGCGCCCGCGAGCGTGTAGTTGTAGGTGTCGTGGGAGAAGGAGTCACCCACGCGCGCGCCATTCGGGAATTCCTCCCACCCAGACGCGGAAACCGTCGACATCGGGGTGGCGGCGCCGGACTCCAGCAGCATCGCGGCCGTGGCGGCCTTGAAAGTGGAGCCGGGCTCGAACAGGTCCTTGAAGATGTGGCCGTACCAGTCGTTGGGGTCGGAGCCGTCGATGTTGTTCGGATCGACGGTGGGCCACTCCGCTGCGGCACGGATCTTGCCCGTGGCGACTTCCACCACGGTCACCGTGCCGCTCTTCGCGCCCTTGTTCTGCGCCTCTTCGGCGATCATCTGCTGCAAGTACCAGTTCAGATCCCGGTCGATCGTGAGCTGCACGGTGCCGCCGTTGACCGCGGGCGTCTCGGTCATCGATCCCGGGATGATCTCCCCGTTGCCGCCCATCTGGAACGTCTGGGATCCCGCCGTCGGGGTCAGGCAGGCGTTCTCCATGGACTCGACACCGGCCTGCGGGAAGACGGTGCCCTTCTCCGGATCCGTTCCCGTGAAGCCGATGACGCTCCCCGCCACGGCTCCGTCGGGGTACGTGCGAGATTCATGGGACGGCATAGCCAGATAGGGAATCGCGAGCGCCTTGAGCTGCTCCATCTGAGCGGTCGACAAGCCCGTGGTCAGCAGGGCGTACCGGCTGTTCGGATTGTCCGCGAAGTTGTTCGCCACAGTGGTGCGAACCTCGTCACCCGTGCGACCGATGATGGCGGCGATCTTCTCGGAGACCGCCGGCCACTCCTCCTTCAGCGGGATCTTGGTGCCGTCCTTGGCCAGCCGGAACACGGTGTTGAGGTTGAGCGGATCGATCACCGCGTCGTACGTGACGTTACTCACCGCGAGGACGGCGCCGTTCGCATCCACGATCTCACCACGCGTGCCGGCGATCGGCTTCGACTGCTGCGTCTTCAGCTTCGACTCCGCGACGTACTCCGACGCGTTCACCACCTGGATGTCGACCAGTCGCACGGAGAAGGCCACCATGAGCACGCCCACGGTGCCGAACACCGCCACCGTGCGTCGCCGACGGATTCGGGTGTCCTTGGGAGTCATGCTGCCTCGTCTGTTCGCGTCGATGACGTATGGGTGGCGTCAGTGGGTCTCGGGCGTGGGGAGTCCCTCGCTGATGGCGGGCGGCTGCTGCGGCAGCTCCGTCTCCGCAGCGACGGATTCGGTGGACGTCGTATCGGCGGCGGCGCCGCCGGCGCCCTCGGTGGATGCTTCCGGTGCCGTCACAGGGGCAGTCTTCCCGGTGAGGGTGGCGGAGGGGTCCATGACCAGCGGCGTGTCCTTGATGAGGTCGTTGCCCACCGCTGCCCGCCCCTTGGCATCGATCGTCGACGCCGTCTCGGCGGACGCCGTTCCGAGCACGGCGGCATCGCTCAGGCGCAGAAAGATGGGCGAGCCGGCGCTGATCATGCCGGCGGACGTCGCGTTCGCCGCCAGGTACTGCGGAGAGCTCAGGCCCGCCACCTGGTCGAACAGAGCCTGCGCCTCAACGGTGAGCGAGCGCTGCTGCTCGGTGAGGTCGACGATGTGGTGCGTGGTCTGCGTCGACGCGATGGAGAAGAACAGCTGTGCGGCGACGATCAGGACCACCCCGATGATGGCGGTGAGACCGTAGACGGTCTGCGGGCGACGGCGACGTGCGGGTGCATCGACGGGACGGAGGTGCCTGCGAGGGGAGCCGGTCCCCCGCCCCGGGCGGGGCTGGATGTGTGGTTCTTCGGGCAGGGCGGACGAGGCGCTCATGCGGACTCCCGAATTCGTTCGACGGCACGCAGGCGCACCGGTGTGGCTCGAGGATTGCGCTCGCGCTCGTCGTCCGAGGCCATCTCGGCGCCCTTCGTGAGAGTGCGAAAACGCGGAGCGTGCTCTTCCAGTTCGACCGGCAGCCCCCGCGGGGCCGTCGACGCCGTGGCGGTGGCGAACGCGCGCTTGATGATGCGGTCCTCCAGCGACTGGTAGGACATGACGACGAGCCGGCCGCCCACCGGCAGCAGCTCCAGCGCAGCCGGGATGGCCGCGCTCAGGACGGACAGCTCGCTGTTGACCTCGACTCGCAGGGCCTGGAAGACGCGCTTGGCGGGGTGCCCGGCTCGCTGCGCGGCCGCCGGGGTCGCGGCAGTGAGGATCTCCACCAGCCGGCCGGACGTCTCGATCGGAGCCTCCTGCCGTGCGGCGATGATGAACCGCGCGTATCGGCCGGCCAGCTTCTCCTCGCCGTAGACCTCGAAGATCCGCCGCAGCTCCCCCTCGCTGTAGGTCGCGATGATGTCGGCGGCCGTGCGCCCCGCGGTCTGATCCATCCGCATGTCCAGCGGAGCGTCCTTGGAGTATGCGAACCCTCGCTCGGCCTCGTCGAGCTGCAGGGAGGAGACGCCGAGGTCGAAGAGGATGCCGTCGGCGTGGTCGAACCCGCTGTCGTGCACGGCGTCCGTGATGCCGTCGTAGACGGTGTGAACGAGGTGGACGCGAGAGGCGTGCGGTGCCAGCCGCTCCCCCGCGATCCGCAGGGCGTCGGTGTCCCGGTCCAGGCCCACCAGCTCCACCTCCGGGAAACGCCCGAGCAGCGCAGACGAGTGGCCCCCCATGCCGGTGGTGGCATCGACGAGGACGGCGCCGGGGTGCGCGAGCGCGGGAGCCAGCAGCTCGACACAGCGTTCGAGGAGGACGGGGATGTGGATGTCTTCGATGCTCATGATCTCTTCGGGTGGGGCCTGGGCTCTGATTCCCCTCCGACCCGACCTGCCACCGGGGAAGTGGCGTCAGGGCGAGTCAGCTGGGAGTCGGAACTCAGGCTCAGAACAATCCCGGAATCACCTCCTGCTCCATGTCGGCGTAGCTCTCTTCGTTGGCCTCGACGAAGTCGTTCCAGGCCTGGGCGTTCCAGATCTCGGCGTGCGCGCCGACTCCGGTGACCACGAGTTCCTTCTCCAGTCCCGCGTAGGTGCGCAGACTCTGCGGAATCGTGATGCGGTTCTGGCTGTCGGGCATCTCCGCGCTGGCCCCGGAGAGGAACATGCGCATGAAGTCGCGAGCCTGCTTGTTACTGAGCGGGGCTTGCCGGATCCGCTCGTGCACCGACTCGAACTCCGCGGTGGAGAACACGTAGAGGCATCGCTCCTGACCGCGGGTGATGACGACGCCGCCCGCCAGATCCTCGCGGAACTTGGCGGGCAGGATGATGCGCCCTTTGTCGTCGAGCTTTGGTGTGTGCGTACCCAGCAACATCGGCCGTCACCCCCTCTGTCGTCCGGCCCGTCAGAAGTTGGCTCCACAATACTCCACTTCCCTCCACTTCCCTAGAAGTTTCGACGGATCACGCCGGATTTCTCCTGAGAGATCCCCGGAATTCCGCGGCCTGACGCGGTGGAGGGATGGGGAGGGGCGCGGTGGCGGAATGGGAGAGATGTCGTGTCGTCCCGCAACGACGAGCCTGCGCTGCGAGCGCGCGGCAGGGTCAGGGCCGCGAGACTACGCGCTGTTCGTCCCGCCAGGAGACGTGGGGAGAGAAGTGGAGGACCACCGGGGAGCGAAGTGGAGGACCACCGGGGAGCGAAGTGGAGGACCTCCGGGGAGCGAAGTGGAGCGCCGGCGCGGGGGCACGAAAAAGGGCGCCGACCCGAAGGCCGGCGCCCGAAGATGTGCGGCGTGTTTAGTCGTCGGGATCCTGACGACGATCCCAGCGCTCGTTCATACGGTCCATGAACCCGGCGTTGCCCCCGGACGAGCGCGGTCCGGCGGGGCGGGAGGGCTCTCGACGAAGCTCCTCCTCGTCGAACTCCAGCGTCGCCTCGCCGCGTCGTCCTGCCACCATGATCCCCACGAACATCAGGGCGACACCGACGACGCCGATGATGATGCCGATGACGGCGAGGTCGCGAAACAGCGAGACGCCCGCGATCAGCGCACCCAGTCCGGCAACGACGAGCAGTGCGCCGAAGACCAGATTGCGGTACGTGAACGGACGACCAGCGGAGTCGGCGCTGACCACGTCAGCGTCGTTGTGGAGCAGATTGCGCTCCATCTCGTCGAGCAGTCGTTGCTCCTGTTCGGAGAGTGGCATGGTGCCCCCCTTGCGTCGTCCTGAAGGCGGGCCGGATGTTTGCTTCGCCTGACTCCCCAGTCTAAGCCCGTCCGCCGGAACTAGGCTAGGTGGGTGACCTCTTCGCACTCCGTTCCCGAGGCCGTTTCCCAGCGTCTGCTGAGCTTCCTCGAGGAGCGGCGCGAAGACGCGCTGGCGGACAGCCCCGAGGCGGCCCTCGTCATCGACGCCGCCTCCTCTTCCCTGGCCGGTGGAAAGCGGTTGCGAGCACGCTTCTGCGAGACCGGGTGGCGGGCCGTCTCCCCCGCCATCGGCGCCGAGAGCATCATCGACGCGGCAGCATCGCTCGAGATCTTCCAAGCGGCCGCGCTCGTGCACGACGACATCATCGACAACTCCGACACGCGCCGGGGTAGCCCGGCCGCCCACCGGGCCCTGCAGGCGATGCACCTCGGTCGCGGATGGACCGGCGACGCAGCCGCCTTCGGACGCTCGGCCGCTCTGCTGCTCGGTGACCTGCTGGTGGCGTGGAGCAACGACCTGTTCGAGCACGCGCTGGACGTTCATCCCTCACCTCGACCCGCTCGCGAAGAGTACGCGCGGATGCGGCGGGACGTGACCCTCGGCCAGTTCCTGGACATCGCACAGGAATCCGCATGGATAGTCCAGCCGGACGACGAACATGCGCAGCGCGCTCTGGAGGTCGCCTCACTGAAGTCGGCGCGCTACAGCGTCCTACAGCCGCTCGTGATCGGCGCCTGCATCGGCGGCGCACGCGACGATCAGCTCGCGGCGTTGCGGGCTTACGGGATGCCGATCGGGCTGGCCTTCCAGTTGCGCGATGACGTGCTGGGCGTGTTCGGCGACACCGAGCTCACCGGCAAGCCGAGCGGCGACGACCTCCGGGAGGGCAAGCGCACGCTGCTGATCGCCTACGCGCGCGAGCAGATGGACCCGGCCGCTCGCGCCTCGCTCGACGCAGATCTCGGCCGCGTCGATCTCGATGAAGGCGATGTCGCCCGCCTCCAGGGCGCGATCATCGCCACCGGTGCGCTGGATCGTGTCGAGGAGCGCATCACGGCCTTCACCACGCAAGCGGATTCGGCTCTGGATTCCGGCGTGCTGGCGGCGGACGCGGTGGCGGATCTCCGCGCGCTCGCGCTGGCGGCCACCGCTCGCACATCCTGAGACGGCGGCCGCGTCAGCGGGTCAGGCGAGGGCGGCCGCGACCCGGCGCACCTCGCTCTTGCGGCCGGTGAGCAGGGAGTTGATCGGGGCGTCGCCGATGGTGGGCTCCTCGGCGAGGAGCCAGTCGATGATCTCGTCGTCGGAGAAGCCCGCGTCGCTCAGCACGATGATCGTCCCGCGCAGCGAGGAGAGGGGACGGCCCTCGACGAGGAAGATCGACGGGACCTGGAACACTCCGTTGCGCTTGCTGCCCACGAGCGAGTGCTCGTCGATGAGGCGGCGCACGCGGCCCAGGGGTTCGTCGAGCGCCTCCACGAGGTCGGGCATCGCGAGCCAGTCGGTGGGAACGGGGAATTCGCGTGTGGCAGTCACCCCTCCAGTCTCTCATCCACGGAGGCGCGGCGCTCCCGTGGTTGAGCGGAATTGCTCCGTAGACTCGACGGGTGACCTCTCACCAGACCGCTGACCCGCTGATCGGGCGGCTTGTCGACGGTCGGTACCGGGTGCGTGCGCGCATCGCGAGAGGCGGCATGGCCACCGTCTATGTAGCCACCGATCTGCGGCTGGAGCGCCGTATCGCGCTCAAGGTCATGCACAGTCACCTCAGCGATGACTCGGTGTTCCAGAGCCGGTTCATCCAGGAGGCGCGAGCGGCAGCGCGACTGGCGGACCCCAACGTGGTGAACGTCTTCGACCAGGGCCAGGATGGCGAGCTCGCCTATCTGGTGATGGAGTACCTTCCCGGGATCACGCTGCGAGAGCTGCTCAAGGAACAGCGTCGGCTGAGCATCTCGCAGGCGGTCACCATCATGGACGGCGTGCTGAGCGGTCTTGCCGCCGCGCACCGCGCTGGGATCGTGCATCGCGACGTGAAGCCCGAGAACGTCCTTCTCGCGGAGGACGGCCGCATCAAGATCGGCGATTTCGGGCTCGCTCGTGCCACCACCGCCAACACGGCCACCGGGCAGCAGCTGATGGGAACCATCGCTTACCTGGCGCCGGAGCTGGTGACCCGGGGCACCGCGGATGCCCGCAGCGACATCTACGCTCTGGGCATCATGCTCTACGAGATGCTCGTGGGTGAACAGCCGTTCCGCGGCGAACAGCCGATGCAGATCGCCTTCCAGCACGCCACGGAGTCCGTCCCGCGCCCCAGCGTGCGAAACCCCGGCGTGCCGGAGCAGCTGGACGAGCTGGTGCTCTGGTCGACCGAGCGGGCACCGGATGATCGCCCGCTCGACGCACAGGTCATGCTCGATCGTCTCCGCGAGATCGAGCGCGAGCTGGGCATCACACCGGTGATCACGCGCAGCGAGCCGTCGTTCACCGCGGGTCTGGCCATCCCGGAGGACCTGTCCTCCAGCGGTGGGCTCACGGCGGTGCTCCCCCGTGACTCGGCACCGGTGATGCCGCTTCCGGCCACGGACTCCCTCGCCCCGGTCGACAACTCCGCTCGGCTGCGGACGGTCACGCGCCGGGATCGCCGTAAGGGCGGGTGGCTGCTGCTGATCGTGATCCTCGTCGCCGCCCTCGCCGGCGGGATCGGGTGGTACTTCGGCTCGGGGCCGGGATCGCAGGTGGTCATCGCCGACGTGGCCGGCCTCAACGAACAGGACGCGATGGCCAAGCTGGGTGAGCAGGACATCGTGGTCACCACCGCACAGGCGCCCAGTCTCACCGTGCCGGCAGGCAGCGCGATCGGAACGGATCCTGCCGGTGGCGAGCACGTCGACAAGGGCACGTCCGTCCAGCTCATCATCTCCAGCGGTCCGGCGCCGACGACGATCGAGGACCTGTCCGGAGTGGACGAGGCGACCGCTCGCGAGATCCTCGGCAACAAGAACATCACCGTCTCCACCGCCACCTATCAGTTCACCGACGACCCGCCCGCGGGCCGCCTGATGAACCTGACCGTTGTCCCGGCCTCGGGCGATCCCTACGACTGCCTCACTGGCTGTGATGCCTTCGAGGGCGACACCGCAACCTTGCTGGTCTCGAAAGGACCGGTGCCCCCGGTTGCCGGGATGACAGTGGATGCCGCGACGAAGGCGCTCACCGACGCAGGGCTGAAGGTCAACACCGATCAGGTGAAGATCTTCACCGACGAGCAGCAGTCCGGCATCGTCGTGGGAATCATGGACCGCGACGGAGGCGGCAACTGGCAGCCGGATGAGACGGTGACTCTGATCGTGTCCGCCGGCCTCGTTCCCGACGTCTCCGGCCTGTCCGTGGCGAAGGCAACCGAGATCCTGGGCGGCGCGGGACTCCAGGTGGCGTCGGCCACCGTCGAGGAGTTCTCCAGCGACATCGCGAAGGGAAACGTGATCCGCATCGCGGATCGCGAGGACGGCGGTTCCTGGCGGGTGAACGACACGGTCACCCTGGTGACGTCCAAGGGACCGGAGCTGTTCGAGATCCCCGATGTCTCCGGCCTGACCCGGGACCAGGCCGCGCAGGAGCTGCGCGACCGCGGCTTCAACCCGGTCTACAACGGCCTGCTCAACCTCCTTCCCGACAGCTCGACCGAAGCCGTGGGAACCACCCCCGGGGCCGGGGAGATGCGTCCGAAGGGCACGGACGTCACCATCACGATCCGCACTGTTCTGTAGCAGCAACACTGTTCTGTAGCAGCCGCACCGTTCGGTAGCAGCCGCACTCTCCTGTAGCAGCCGCACCGTTCCGTGGCAGCAGCACTCTCCTGTAGCGGCAGCACTGTCCTGTAGCAGGAGCACCGTGCTGTCGCGGCCGGGAGCGTTCGCGCCCGCGAAGGCCCTGCGCAGAGGGAAGGCGACCCGCATGTGAGAGAGCCCCCGATCCGTCTGGATCGGGGGCTCTCCCACATGCGCGGGCGTCAGCGCTTTTCGAGCTCCTCAGCCACCAGGAACGCGAGTTCCAGTGACTGCATGTGGTTCAGACGCGGGTCGCACAGCGACTCGTAGCGCGTGGCCAAGGTGGCTTCGTCGATCATCTCCGAACCTCCCAGGCACTCGGTGACGTCGTCGCCCGTGAGCTCGACGTGGATGCCGCCCGGGTGGGTGCCCACGGCTCGATGCGCCTCGAAGAAGCCGCGGACCTCGTCCACGACGTCGTCGAAGCGACGCGTCTTGTACCCGGTGGGCGTGGTGATGCCGTTGCCGTGCATGGGGTCGGTGACCCACAGCGGTGTCGCGCCGGAGTCCTTCACGGCCTCCAGGAGCGGCGGGAGCGCTTCCCGGATCTTGCCGGCCCCCATGCGGGTGATGAAGGTCAGACGGCCGGGCTCACGCTCGGGATCGAGCTTGTCGATCAGCGCCAGCGCGGTCTCCGGCGTGGTGGTCGGGCCGAGCTTCACGCCGATGGGGTTGCGGATCTTCGAGAAGTAGTCCACGTGAGCGCCGTCGAGCTCGCGCGTGCGCTCGCCGATCCACAGGAAGTGGCCTGAGGTGTTGTACGGCGTGCCGGTGCGCGAGTCGATGCGGGTGAGCGGTGCCTCGTAGTCCATCAGCAGGCCCTCGTGGCCCGTGTAGAAGTCCACGCGACGCAGTTCGTCGAAGTCGGCACCCGCCGCCTCCATGAACTTGATCGCACGATCGATCTCGGTTGCGAGACCTTCGTAGCGCGCGTTGGCCGGGTTCTTCGAGAAGCCCTGGTTCCAGCCGTGCACCTCGCGCAGGTCAGCGAAGCCGCCCTGGGTGAAGGCACGGATCAGGTTTAGCGTGGAGGCCGCCATGTGGTAGCCCTGCAGCAGGCGCTGCGGGTCCGCCGTGCGAGAGCCCTCGGTGAAGTCGTAGCCGTTGACGATGTCGCCGCGGTACGCCGGCAGCGTGACATCTCCCCGCGTCTCCATGTTGCTGGAGCGCGGCTTGGCGAACTGGCCGGCCATGCGTCCCATCTTGATGACCGGCATGGAGGCGCCGTAGGTGAGCACGACGGCCATCTGCAGGATCGTCTTGATGCGGTTCTTGATGTTGTCGGCGTTGGCTCCGGCGAAGGTCTCGGCGCAGTCGCCGCCCTGCAGCAGGAACGCCTCACCGGCAGCGGCGCGACCGAGGCGATACTTCAGGTCGTCGACCTCGCCCGCAAACACGAGCGGGGGGAACGAGGCAAGCTGCGTGGAAGCGGCGGCGACGGCGTCTGCGTCGGGCCACTCCGGCTGCTGCTTGATGGGAAGCGAGCGCCACGAATCCAGATCTGCAAGGGACATTCCATGATCGTATCGTCCCCGCGAGGGGCCTCCGACCAACGTGACACCGGGCGTCGGAGCAGACCTCCCCGAGCGCTCAGGACGCAGGCTTCAGGCGGTCTTTCACCGTGGAAGCGTAAACGTCCTCGTAGGTCTGCTCCCCCAGCTGCTGGATGGCCACCATGATCTCGTCCGTGATGCTGCGCAGAATGTACCGATCCGATTCCATGCCTTCGAATCGGGAGAAGTCCAGGGGCTCGCCGATCACCACGCCCACCCGCATGATCCGCGGCATGCGCCGCCCGATGGGCATCATGGTGTCGGTGTCCACCATCACCACTGGGATGACCGGGACGCGAGCTTCCAGCGCCATACGGGCGATACCCGTTCGCCCCCGGTAGAGACGGCCATCAGGGCTGCGGGTGCCTTCGGGGTAGATGCCGAGGAGGTCACCACGACCGAGCACCTGCAGGCCGGTGTTCAGCGACGCCTCGGACGCCTTCCCGCCCGAGCGATCAATGGGAAGCTGTCCGGTGCCGATGAAGAACAGCTTGGTCAGCCATCCCTTGATGCCCTTTCCGGTGAAGTAGTCGCTCTTCGCGAGGAAGGTGACGGGCCGGTCGAGCATCAGCGGCAGGAAGATCGAGTCGGCGAAGGACAGGTGATTGCTGGCGAGGATGGCGGCTCCTGAGGCCGGGACGTTACGCCGACCCGTGATCCAGGGCCGGAACACGGCCTTGACCACGGGTCCGATGACCACGTACTTCAGGAACCAGTAGATCACTCGCTGCCCTCCCTGGCGAGATCGGCGACGCCGATCACTCCGGCGTCGTTCACCAGCTGCGCGATGGTGAAGTCACCGCCCGGACGGTTGCCGTGCGCGGGCAGATACTGATGATAGGCCTCGCGCATGGGAGCGAGAAGGACCTCACCGAGCTGCGACACGCCGCCGCCGATGACGAAGACGGCCGGATCGAATGCCGCGGAGAAGGTCCCGCAGGCCTCACCGAGCGCAGCAGAGACGGCCCGCAGCGCTTCGAGCGCCCCGGGGTCGCCCTCAAGCACCAGGCGCGAGATGGTCGCACCTTCCAGGGACCCCTCCGCGGCGCGCGCCGCGGCAAGTCCGCCGCCGATCCCCCCGGCGTCCGCCAGCTCGCCTGCGACGCGCTGGAGAGCGCGCCCGGAGGCGTACTGCTCCACGCATCCTCGCTGGCCGCAGCCGCACATCAGTCCGTCACGCTGGAAACGCATGTGACCGAGCTCGGCGGCGGCACCGAAACCGCCGCGGAACAGCTCGCCGTTCACGATGACGGCACCCCCGATGCCGGTGCCGATGGTGAGCATCATGAGGTCCTTGACGCCGCGGCCCGCCCCGAACCGGTACTCGGCCCATCCGGCGGCATTCGCGTCGTTCTCGACGATCACCGGTAGCTCGAGCCGCTTCTCCAGTCGCTCCTTCAGCGGCTCGTTGCGCCACGCGAGGTTCGCGGCGTAGGTGACCACGGCACGCCCGCGATCGATGAAGCCCGCCGCGGCGACGCCCACGGCACCCACCTCGTGCTCGGCTCGCAGGTCCGCCACCATCGCCGCCACGGCGTCCTCGATGCCTGCGGAGTTCTCCGGAGTGGCGGTGCGTCGTGGTGAGAGCAGTTCACCGTCTTCGGTGACCACACCGCCCGCGATCTTCGTTCCGCCGATGTCGATGCCGATGGTGAGCACGCGTTCGTGGTCCTTCCCGCGCGCACCCGCGTGCGCACGATCAAGAAGTCTACCGAGCGTGATCGTCGTCATGACGCCGAAGGACATCCGCGGAACCCGGTATCTCAATCGATGGCACTGGGTTCCAGGGACGGCAAGGGGTGTGCCTTAGAGTGGACATACGACCACCCGGGTCGTATCCACCCGTCCGGTATCGAAGGAGCTGCCGTGGTTGCATTCGAAGTCCCAGCGATCGTTCCCGCCGCCCCGCAGGACAACATCACCGACCTGCTCGAACAGCGCGTGGCGGCGACGCCCGACCGCGCACTGTTCTCCGTTCCCGAACAGGGCCGGTGGCGAGACATCACCGCGACGCAGTTCCGCGAGCAGGTCATCGCCCTCGCAAAGGGCTTCGTCGCCGCGGGCCTGGAGCCCGGCGACAAGGTGGGCTTCATCGCCCGCACCACCTACCAGTGGACGCTCGTCGACTTCGCCCTGTTCTATGCGGGCGCAGTGATGGTGCCGATCTACGAGACCAGCTCCCCCGCGCAGATCCAGTGGTACATGGAAGACTCCGGTGCCGTTGCGCTCATCGCCGAAAGCGGCGATCACTTCGCCCGGTTCGACGAGGTGGCCTCGGAGCTTCCCAACATCCGTACCGTCTGGCAGATGCACCTGGGCGCCCTTGACACGCTGGTCGCCGGCGGCACGGGAGTGACGGATGAGGAGATCGAGCGCCGGCGCACGATCGCGAACGGCGACGACATCGCCACCCTCATCTATACCTCGGGTTCCACCGGCCGCCCCAAGGGATGCGTGCTCACGCACAGCAACTTCGTCGAGCTGGCACGTAATGCGGCCCGCTCGCTCGATGAGGTCGTGAACATGTCCGGCGCGTCGACCGTGCTGTTCATCACGACGGCCCATGTCTTCGCCCGCTTCATCTCGATCCTCGACATCCATGCCGGCGTCCGCACCGGCCATGAGCCCGACACCCGCAACCTGGTGCCCACGCTCGGCTCGTTCAAGCCGACGTTCCTCCTGGCAGTGCCCCGCGTGTTCGAGAAGGTGTACAACTCCGCGGAGCAGAAGGCAGAGACCGGAGGCAAGGGCAAGATCTTCCGCGCTGCGGCCGCCACGGCGATCGAGCACTCGACGCTGCTCGGCGAGGGCAAGAAGATCCCGTTCGGGCTGAAGCTGCGATTCGCGCTGTTCGACAAGCTTGTCTACGCGAAGCTGCGCGAGGCCATGGGCGGCAACGTGAAGTATGCCGTGTCCGGGTCGGCGCCGCTGGGCGCGCGCCTCGGCCACTTCTTCCACAGTCTCGGCATCCATATCCTGGAGGGCTACGGCCTCACCGAGACCACCGCGCCCGCCACGGTCAATCAGGCCAACAAGTCCAAGATCGGAACGGTCGGCCCCGCCCTCCCGGGCGTCGGCATCCGTCTCGGCGAGGATGACGAGATCCAGGTGCGCGGCATCAACGTCTTCAAGGAGTACTGGAACAATCCCGAGGCGACGGCCGCCGCCTTCGACGACGGCTGGTTCAAGACCGGCGACATCGGATCCTTCGACACCGAGGGCTTCCTCACGATCACCGGCCGCAAGAAGGAGATCCTCGTCACCGCGGGAGGAAAGAACGTCTCCCCCGCACCGCTCGAGGACGTCATCCGCGCGAACCCCGTGGTGGGGCAGGTCGTCGTCGTGGGTGATCAGCGTCCGTTCATCGGCGCCCTCGTCACCCTCGACCCGGAGATGCTGCCCACTTGGCTGGCGAACAACGGCCTCCCGAAGGACATGCCTCTCGCCGAGGCGGCTAAGAACGAGCGCGTGATCGCCGAGGTGCAGACGGCCGTGGACCGCGCGAACAAGAACGTGTCCCGTGCCGAGTCCATCCGGAAGTTCACCATCTTGCCGACCGAGTGGACGGAGGCCAGCGGCCACCTCACGCCGAAGCTGTCGATCAAGCGCAACGTGATCATGAAGGACTTCGGCTCCGAAGTCGAGGAGCTCTACGCCGCTCCGGGCGCCCAGACGACGAACGTCTCGGTCGCCGGCTGATCACCGCACCGACGAATGCCCCGGAGGTCAACCTCCGGGGCATTCGTCGTTCGATCTGCGGGAGATCAGAACCAGTCGCTCTCACGGACCTCGCGCATCGCGACCTTGCGGTCCTCGGGAGCGAGGCGGGAAAGGTAGAGCATCCCGTCCAGGTGGTCGGTTTCGTGCTGCAGCGCCTGCGCCATCAGCCCGGTGCCCTCGAGCACGATGCGCTCGCCGTCCAGATCGATTCCCTCCACCCGCGCGTAGGGGTGACGCAGGGCCGGATGCCAGAGCCCCGGCACCGACAGGCAACCCTCGCCGGTGGGAACCGGCTCACCGCGCACCTCGACGACGACGGGGTTTAGCACGTAGCCCACCTCCCCGTCGACGTTGTACGAGAAGGCGCGCAGGTTGACCCCGATCTGCGGCGCCGCGACTCCAGCACGGCCGGGCTCGCGCACCGAGTCGAGCAGATCTTCCACGAGCGCGCGAACGCCGTCGTCGATATCGGTGATCGGCTCGCTCGGCTGCCGGAGCACGGGGTCGCCGAAGAGACGGATCGGGCGAACCGCCACGTCAGGCGCCCGTTCCGCGCAGGCCGTTGACGACCAGGGCCGCCAGCTCGCGTGCAGCGACGCGCGTCTCCGGCTGCAGGTCGCGGAACGTGATGGCGCTGCCCGAGGCGATCATCGGGTCGTACGGGATGCGGACGACCTCACTCACCCGGGTGCGGAAGTGCTCCTCGACCTCGTCCATGCGCACGACGGGAGCACCGGCGGAGGTCTGGTTGAGCACGACGATGGCACGGCGCGCGATGTCGGAGAACCCGTTCGTCTCCAGCCAGGTCAGGGTCTCGGACGCGGCCCGCGCCTCATCGACGCTGCGTCCCGCCACGATCACGAGCTGGTCTGCCAGGTCGAGGGTTGCCCCCATGACGGAGTGCACGATGCCCGTTCCGGTGTCGGTGAGGACGATGGAGTAGTACCGGCTCGCGACATCGGCGACGTGACGGTAGTCGATGTCACTGAACGCCTCCGCGACCCGCGGATCGCTGTCGCTCGCCAGCACGTCCAGGCGTGTCTCATCACGCGAGACGATGCCGGAGAGGTCGTTGTAGCCACGAATCTCGTCGCGCACGCGCACGAGATCACGAACGGTCTTGGTGCTGGAGCGCGAGATGCGCTCGGCCAGCGTGCCACGGTCGGGGTTGGCGTCCACGGCCACGACGCGGTCGTCACGGGCGTCGGCCAGGGCCATGCCGATCAGCGTGGTGACGGTGGTCTTTCCCACGCCGCCCTTGCGCGACAGCACCGGCACGAAGCGCGAACCACCGGTGATCGGGGCCGCGATGCGCTCGGTGAGTGCCTTGCGCTCGCGCGCACGCTTGCCGTCGCCCAGGTTGATGCGCTTGCCCGAGATCGAGTACACGAAATGCTGCCAGGCGCCCTCCGGCTCCGGCTTGGGCTTGCGGTTCGGGTCCAGGAGGCGATCCGCCGTGAGAAGGTCGGGCGTCTCGCGGGAGGCGTCGCCGCCGACGTCGCCCAGGCGGCGCGGCGCTGGCGTCGTCTCGACGGCGCCGGTGCGCACGGTCACGCGCTCCAGATCGTGGATATCACGGGTCTCGGACACAGGGGGTTCCTCCACGGAGTTCCGCTGAGCGGATGCTGAATCAGTCACGGTGGCCCGGCCCCCGGTTGCGCCGGCGAGCAACTCACCGGCGGACAGGTCCGCAGTCACCGTGTCTTCGACCTCCCCGGCATCGACGGGCGACACCTGGACGACCGGCGTGGCCGGGCGAATATCGTCGTGGGCGAGCGCGGAGGTCACAGCCCCGCCCTCGTCCTCGGTCTGAGCGGACTCGTCGGTGGGAGTGGGCTCCTCATCGGACACCGGGGCATCCGCGGCGATCTCGGCGGACTCGGCGATCTGGGTGTCGGCCGGGCCCTCGTCCCGGCCTGCCGCGGACTCGTCCTCATCCTCGCCTGCCTCATCCGAGGCGTCCTCCGCCGAATCCGCAACGGAACCAGCGTGGACTGCGTCACGCGTGAGGAACTCGTGCTCAGAGGACTCAGCTCGGGGCGCATTCTCGGCAGACGTATCGTCGGCGGAGTCACCCGTATCAGGCTCGCCTCGCTCGTCCTCCGCGGCGAAGTCATCCTCGGCGGAGACGTCTTCGATGGCGTCGTCCTCGACAGAGTCATCCTCGACGGAAACGTCCGCAAGCGAGTCATCCTCGACGGAGACGTCTTCGGTGGAGATGTCCTCGAAGGGTTCGTCCTCGACCGAGATGTCCTCGGAGGGTTCGTCCTTGATCGCGTCGGCCTGGACGGAGTCATCCTGGATCGACGCGCTCTCGGAGGTGGTTCCCTCCGCCGCATCGGAGTCGTCTTCTGCGGAGACGTCCGCGGACGCGTCGACCTCGACGGAGTCGTCATCCAGGGAGACATCGTCCACGGACACATCCTGCGCAGAGACTTCGTCCGCGTCGTCGTCATCCGCAGAGACTTCGTCCGCAGCGTCGTCGTCGTCCACGGAGTCCTCGTCCACGAAGTCCTCGTCCGCCGCGGCGTCGTCGTCGTCCTCGGACGCGTCGGCATCGGGGTCGTCGTCGGAGTCGTCCTCACTCCCAGCAGCGTCGTCGACCTCATCCGAGATCTCCTCCGGCGCCCCGTCCTCAGCATCGTCAGCCTCGACAGAGTCATCCTCAGCGAGGTCATCTGCGTCGTCGACGACGAGGCCATCAGCCGCAGCGACGCTCGGAAGGTCGTCTTCTACGAGCTCCGCCTCGACGAGGTCGATCTCGTCGACCGGGTCGGTCGTCTCCTCCGCAGCGACATGCGGGATGCCGACGACCACGGCCGCCACGTCCTCCTGCTGAGCGGTGACCGCGTCACCGCTCAGCAGCGAGTCGAAGAGGATCGAGATGTCGTCGTCGTCCACCACATCGTCGTCATCGTCTTCCTCGGCGGTCGGCAGGATCACGTTCACGTGGGCCGTGTTCGTGGTGAGCAGACCGAGGTCCGAGGTGTCGATGGCACCGGTCTCGGCGAGAACGCCGTTCTCCGGCTCGTCGGAGGGCGCGTTGATACTGGGATCAGACGTCACTGAAACATCACTTCCGTACTGCTGGCGAGGCTGTCCCGCCCACCCAGGTTACTGGGCGGGCCGGACGACGACCAAAAGATCGCCTGCTTCGACCTGCTGAGTGCCCGCGATCGCGATGCGCTCGATGACTCCGGAGACCGGCGACGTGATCGCGGCCTCCATCTTCATCGCCTCGATCGAGGCCACAGGTGCACCGGCTTCGACGGCGTCACCGACGGCGGCCTTGATGGTCACGACACCGGAGAACGGCGCAGCCACCTGACCCGGCTTGGACGTATCGGCCTTCTCCGCCGAACGCGACGCGACCTCGATGCTGCGGTCACGCACGAAGACCGGACGCAGCTGACCGTTAAGGGTGGTCATCACGGTCCGCATACCCTTGGCGTCGGCTTCACCGATGGCCTCGAGACCGAAGTACAGGCGCACGCCCCGATCGATCTCGACCATGTGCTCGGCACCCGGAACCAGGCCGTAGAGGTAATCGGCCGTGTCCAGCACCGACAGGTCGCCGTACGCCTCCCGGGTCTCCTCGAAGATGCGCGTGGGCGCCGGGAACAGCAGGGTGTTCAGCATCGCGCGACGCGAGGCGGAGTCACCGTTCAGCGCGGCCTCCTGCTCGGCGGTGATCGGGGTCACACCGATCTTCACATTGCGACCGGCCAGCACCTTGCTGCGGAACGGCTCGGGCCATCCACCGGGAAGGTCGCCCAGCTCGCCCGCCATGAAGCCCACCACCGAGTCCGGAACGTCGTACTTCTCCGGGTTGGCGGCGAAGTCTGCGGGATCCGCCTTCACTGCCGCCAGGTGCAGGGCGAGATCGCCCACCACCTTCGAGGAGGGCGTGACCTTCGGCACCCGGCCGAGGATCTCGTTCGCGGCCGCGTACATGTTCTCGATGAGCTCGAAGTCGTCGGCCAGTCCCAGCGCAATCGCCTGCTGACGCAGGTTGGAGAGCTGGCCACCGGGGATCTCGTGGTGGTACACGCGTCCTGTCGGGCCGGGCAGTCCCGACTCGAACGGCGCGTACATGTGGCGCACCGCCTCCCAGTAGGGCTCCAGGTCCGAGACGGCCTGCAGGTCGATCCCGGTGTCACGCTCGGTGTGAGCGAGAGCCGCGACCAGCGCCGACATCGACGGCTGGCTGGTGGTTCCCGACATCGGTGCCGAGGCCACATCGACGGCGTCTGCTCCCGCCTGGGCCGCCGCCATGAGGGTTGCGAGCTGGCCGCCGGCCGTGTCGTGCGTGTGCACGTGCACCGGAACGTCGAAGCGCTCGCGCAGCGCGGAGACCAGCTTCGCGGCGGCGGCGGGGCGCAGGAGTCCGGCCATGTCCTTGATGCCGATGATGTGCGCACCGGCGGCGATCATCTGGTCGGCGAGGTTCAGGTAGTAGTCGAGGGTGTACAGGTCCTCGTTCGGGTTCAGCAGATCCCCGGTGTAGCACAGGGCGGCCTCGGCCACGGCGGTACCCGTGGCGACGACCGACTCGATGGCCGGACGCATCTGCTCAACGTCGTTCAGCGCATCAAAGATGCGGAAGATGTCGACGCCGGTGGCCGCAGCCTCGCGGATGAACGCATCCGTCACCTCGGTGGGGTACGGCGTGTATCCCACCGTGTTACGACCGCGCAACAGCATCTGGATCGCGACGTTCGGCAGCGCCTCACGCAGCTTCGCCAGGCGCTCCCACGGGTCTTCGCCCAGGAAGCGCAGGGCCACATCGTAGGTGGCACCGCCCCACGCCTCGACGGACAGCAGCTGCGGCAGCATGCGCGCCTCGTAGGGGGCGACAGCCAGCAGATCCTTGGTCCGCACGCGCGTGGCCAGCAGAGACTGGTGGGCGTCACGGAACGTGGTGTCGGTCACGGCGAGCGCGGTCTGCGCACGCAGCTCCTTCGCGAACCCCGCAGGTCCCAGCTCCTGCAGACGCTGGCGCGATCCGGCGGGGGCCGGGGCGGTCAGGTCGATGACGGGAAGCTTGACGGCGGGGTTCACCGAGAGCGGGTTCTCGCCGTTGGGCTTGTTGACCGTGGTGTCCACCAGCCAGTTCAGCACCTTGGTGCCGCGGTCCTTGGACTCGCGGCCGCGCAGCAGCTGCGGACGCTCGTCGATGAACGAGGTGGACACGTCGCCGTGCACGAAGTCGGCGTCATCGAGCACCGCCTGCAGGAACGGGATGTTCGTGGAGACGCCGCGGATGCGGAACTCGGCCAGTGCACGACGGGCGCGCGAGACGGCGGCCTCGAAGTCACGGCCGCGGCACGTGAGCTTGGCCAGCATCGAGTCGAAGTGGGGGCTGATCTGCGAACCCGCGGCCGTGGTACCGCCGTCCAGTCGGATGCCGGCGCCACCCGGCGAACGGTAGGTGGTGATCTTGCCGGTGTCGGGACGGAAGCCCTGCGTCGGGTCCTCGGTGGTGATGCGGCACTGCAGCGCGGCACCGCGCAGGTGGATGTTCTCCTGCTCCAGCCCGAGCTCCGCGAGGGAGGCGCCGGCGGCGATCTTCATCTGCGTCTGGACGAGGTCGACGTCGGTGACCTCCTCCGTGACCGTGTGCTCCACCTGGATGCGGGGGTTCATCTCGATGAAGACGACCTCGCCCGCGCGTGGGCCCGCGGTCTCGAGGAGGAACTCGACCGTTCCGGCGTTCTGGTAGCCGATGGACTCGGCGAAGGCGACCGCGTAGCGGTGCAGGTCGTCCTTGATCTCCTGTGCGAGGTTCGGGGCCGGAGCGATCTCGATGACCTTCTGGTGACGACGCTGCACCGAGCAGTCGCGCTCGAAGAGGTGGACCGTCGCGCCGTGCGAGTCCGCGAGGACCTGGACCTCGACGTGGCGCGGACGCAGCACGGCCTGCTCCAGGAACATGCGGGGGTCACCGAACGCGGAGTCTGCCTCGCGCATGGCTTCGGCCAGAGCAGGAGCGAGCTCTTCCTTGGTCTCCACGCGGCGCATACCCCGGCCGCCACCGCCGGCGACGGCCTTGGCGAACAGCGGGAAGCCGATCTCGTCGGACTGAGCCACGAGCGCGTCGACGTCGTCGGATGCCTCGGTGGAGCGCAGTACCGGTACCCCGGCCGCGATCGCGTGCTCCTTGGCGGTGACCTTGTTGCCGGCCATCTCCAGGACGGAGGAGGGAGGTCCGATGAAGGTGATGCCGTTGGCTGCGGCCTTCGCCGCAAGGTCGGGGTTCTCCGAGAGGAAGCCGTAGCCCGGGTAGATGGCGTCGGCGCCGGATTCGACGGCGACGCGGATGATCTCATCGACATCGAGGTACGCGCGCACGGGGTGGCCGACATCACCGATCTGGTACGCCTCATCCGCCTTCAGACGGTGCAGGGAGAAGCGGTCCTCATACGGGAACACGGCGACGGTGCGGGCACCGACTTCATAGGCGGCGCGGAATGCGCGGATGGCGATCTCACCACGGTTGGCTACGAGGATCTTCGAGAACATGACACCTCTGTCTTCTGTGAGACGTGTGGGGGAATAGCCCTTCCACCCTACGGGACGGTAACGTGGTTGATTGTGCACGTACTCAGCGTCAGCTCTTTGAAAGGCGGAGTCGGCAAGACGACAGTGACTCTCGGACTTGCCTCCGCGGCATTCGCGCGCGGCATCCGCACACTCGTCGTGGATCTCGACCCGCAGTCCGACGTCTCCACGGGGATGGATATCCAGGTGGCCGGGCGGTTGAACATCGCCGATGTCCTCGCCAACCCGAAGGAGAAGACGGTCCGTCAGGCCATCACGTCCTCGGGTTGGGCGAAGGTTCACCCCGGAACGATCGATGTCCTGATCGGCAGCCCGTCAGCGATCAACTTCGACGGCCCGCACCCGAGCGTGCGCGACGTCTGGAAGCTCGAGGAGGCCTTGGCGACGATCGAGGCGGACTACGACCTGGTCCTCATCGACTGCGCGCCCTCGCTGAACGCCCTCACCCGTACCGCGTGGGCGGCATCCGACCGCGTGATCGTCGTGACCGAGCCCGGCCTCTTCTCTGTCGCGGCCGCAGACCGTGCACTGCGCGCCATCGAGGAGATCCGCCGCGGACTGTCGCCACGTCTGCAGCCGCTCGGAATCGTGGTCAACCGCGTGCGCCCCCAGTCGATCGAACACCAGTTCCGCATCAAGGAACTGCGCGACATGTTCGGCCCGCTGGTGCTGTCCCCCCAGCTCCCGGAGCGCACGTCGCTGCAGCAGGCGCAGGGTGCCGCCAAGCCCCTGCACATCTGGCCCGGCGACTCGGCCCAGGAACTCGCCGCGGATTTCGACGCCCTGCTGGATCGCATCATGCGATCGGGGCGGATCGCTGCCCCCGGCGAAGAGGCGGCTTCGTCCGCGTGAGCGGCGCGGTCATTCGACTCATCGAGGTCGGCGATGCGGAAACGCTCGCCGACCTCGTCTTTTCCAACGCCGATTTTCTTGCACCGTTCGAGCCGTCGCGTTCAGCGGACTGGGCAACACCTCGCCGCCAGCGCATCGCGATCGCTGCGCTGCTTGATCAGACCGATGCCGTCCCGTTCGTGATCCTGGACGACGACGGCGAGGTGTCGGGTCGGATCACGCTGAGTTCGATCCAGCGTGGCGTCGCCCAATCGGCCTCGCTGGGTTACTGGGTGGACCAGCGGCACAACGGGCAGGGACTCGCCACGGCGGCCGTCGCGGCATCGGTCGCGTACGCGTTCGACGTGCTCGATCTGCACCGCGTTGATGCGGCCACCCTGGTCGGCAACCTTCGCTCGCAGCGCGTGCTGGAGAAGAACGGTTTCCAGCGCATCGGGCTGTCCCCCGCGTACCTGGAGATCGCCGGTCGGCGCCAGGACCACATCCTGTTCACGCGGGTGCGCGGGCGTGAATCGGCGCAATCGTAACCGAACCGTCACCGTCACAATTCGTCACGAAGCCGCGCCGGCGCCGTTCTGCGACGGCGGCTGCCACCCGCCCTCGTCATCGAGAACCCACTCCTGGGGCGACAGATCCTCGAGCACCAGTGTGTTGGTGAGCCAGAACGTCGTGTCGGGATCCCATCCCGCGATGACCGACGCGCGGCTCTCGTCCACCGCCAGCGCACGACCCGCCCCGGCCAGATAGGCGGCGACCGTGAGGTGGACGCCATCCCACTGCTCGGCCACGGCGTCCCAGTCGGGCAGCACCCACTCCCCGGCGCGTCCGGTCGTTCGGAACCAGTCATGACGGCGTGAAGCCGACACATCAACCGACGCATTCCGGCACAGCTTCACCCAGTCCTCCGGGGTGCGGATCTCCAGGACGCGCGATCCGCCGTGCACCGGGAAAGTGCGTGCGGCCTTCGGCCCGTAGCTGTCCTCCATGAGAGCGAGGGCGTCAGGCAGGCGGCTGACGGTGTGCCGATACCACCCCGCCAGCGACCACCACGATCCGGTTCTGGGGTACTCGGGGTCTTCGGGATAGTCGCGCTTCGCGACCGCTTCCTCCGTGACGGTGGCACGCCGCCACTCGCGTATCCGCTCGCGCACGCGGCTGACATCGGTCACCGGATCCAGCGCTGTCTGCTCCGCCAGGCCCTGCGGCGGGTCATACTCCACGAGCCAGTGGTGTGCGGGAGCGGATGTCCACCACTCGATCCCCGCACAGGCGGCGACAGCCTCGGCCATCGGCCGCAGCGCAGCGATCATGCGCCCCTGCGCGGCGAGCACATCGCGACCGTCCGGCTCCTGCCAGTACCGGGCGGAGCAGACGCTGTACTCCAGCGCACGGCCGACGGTCTCCGCCGTCACCATCGTCGATGCGGACTCGACCAGTTCCGCGACGGTCTCCGGTGAGAACTCGCGGTCGGGCTCGTGCCTCCCCCATCCGAAGCTCGCAGACGCTCCGGATCTTGCATCGTGGGCGTGGGACCTCCAGAACACCGCGTTCGTCACGTCGGGGTCTTGCGCTGCGAGTTCGAGACAGAGCCGACGTCCACGGGGTCCGCTGAGCAGTTCTTCGGGGGTCAGTCCCATGCGTCACTCCTGCCTCTGCGCGACGACCTCCGCCTTGAAGCCGTCGGAGTTCTCCAGCCATCCGGCGTAGTGGTCGAGTCCACCAGCGTGCGGGTAGCGCTCGTGGTACAGCGCCGTCCAGCCGTGACCGACGGCGTCGGTCATGAGCCGATCGACAGCACTCCGGTCGCCGCCATGGAACGCGAGGTGGTTGACCCCGGGCCGGCGACGATCGTGGGACACGTCACGCAGATTCGGCGATCCGGTGAACGTCAGATACAGGTCGCCGGCAGCCCAGGTCTCCCCCTCCGGCCACGCAGCCGTTCGCGACCAGCCCAGCTCGTTCAGCAACCACCGCCAGTCGTCCAGGCCGTCACCGGTGTCGGCCACCCAGATCTCGACGTGATGCAGACCGGGCATCGTCTCAGAGACGGAGCGCTCAGGCCGTACGACGTGCGCGCCGGGCGGCGAGCTCGTCGACCGGATCCGGAGCGGTGGGATCGAACTGCACCAGCGTGGACTCGACCTCCCGCAGCACCTTGCCGACGGCGATGCCGAAGACGCCCTGACCGCGACTGACCAGGTCGATGACCTCGTCGTTCGAGGTGCAGAGGTAGACCGAGGCGCCATCGCTCATGAGCGTGATGCCTGCGAGATCGCGGATGCCCTGGGCGCGAAGCTGCTCGACCGCGGTGCGGATCTGCTGCAGCGAGATGCCGGTGTCCAGGAGGCGCTTGACCAGCTTGAGCACGAGGATGTCACGGAAGCCGTAGAGACGCTGCGAGCCGGAGCCGGATGCACCGCGCACCGTGGGTTCGACCAGCTCGGTGCGGGCCCAGTAGTCCAGCTGACGGTAGGTGATGCCTGCGGCGCGGGCGGCCTGCGCACCGCGGTAGCCCACCTCGTTGCCGAGCTCGGGCATGCCGTCGGTGAAGAGAAGCTCAGCGGAGAACTGCGCCTCGTCGCCCTCGTCGAGCATATGCCCGCACCTCCTGATAGAAACTTTCAACTTCTACTCCAAAGTTAGAGCAGGAGTCGTCCTCTCGCCGAGACATTCGCGTGAGCGATTCGGCGTGTCGCTCTCAGGACGAGAGCATCCGCTCCAGGGCGGACTTGACGAAGATCTGTCGCACCTCATCCAAGCGCGCAGCGAGCTCCGGGGCAACCTCATCGGCGCGCGCACGCGAGGGCGCATCGGTCCGGCGAAGGAGAGGAGTGAGAGCGGATTCGATCAGGGCGACCTCGCGCTCCGCGGACTGACGAAGACCGCGCACGTGCCGCGGCTCGATGCCGTGCTGGTCCAGCGCCACGAGGGCACGCAGCATCGTGAGCGCCTGCTCACCGTAGGAATCCCCCGCGGCGATGAGACCGGTGCTGATCGCATCGTTGAGGAGCTGGGCTCCAGATCCGCTCGCGGCGAGCAACTCCGCACGGTTGTACCGGCGAGCCGTGGAGTGGATGGTGAGCGGCACCGGGATGGCCGGTTCCCGACCGGCGTCGATGTCGTCCAGGTAATCGCGAATCACCTGAAGAGGAAGGTAGTGATCTCGCTGCAGGGTCAGTGCGAGCGTAAGCCGCTGCACATCGGCGGGCGAGAACTTCCGGTAGCCCTTCGGAGTGCGCGCCGGCGTGACGATTCCCTGCACCTCCAGGAATCGAAGCTTGGAGCTGGTGAGTGCCGGGAACTCCGGCGACAGCCTCCGCAGCACCTGCCCGATGCCGAGGAGAGAACCGGAAGCCGCCCGTGCGTCGGCGGCGGCGGCCATCAGGCGTCGGTTCCGAGATCAGCGGGCGAGGCGAAGAAGTTCAGGCGGAACTTGCCGATGCGAACCTCGGCACCGTTGGTCAGCACGCCGCGGTCAGCGCGTTCGCCGTTGAGGTAGGTGCCGTTGAGCGAGCGCTGGTCGATCATCTCGAATGTGCGACCGCTGCGCACGATCTCGGCGTGACGGCGCGAGACCGTGACGTCGTCGAAGAAGATGTCCGCCTCCGGGTGACGACCGATCGTGGTGACGTCACCGTCCACCAGATAGCGTGCACCCGCCGTGGGGCCGGAACGCACCAGCAGGATCGCGGATCCGGACGGCAGCGCGCCGATGGCGTCGACCTCCGCCTCGGTGAGCTCGGCTCCAAAGGGCACGAACGACAGGTCGGAATCGTGGCCACCGAAAGTCTGGGTGTTGTCCGATCCCCGGTCGTACCGGTCACCTTCGCGGTGGACCTGGCTCAGGCCGTTCTCATCTGCAGACACGCTCGTCCTCCTTCGTCTGACCAGCCTATCCGAATCATGTTGGGGACAGGCAATTCGAGAGAGGGGTATCCCATACATCTCTGTGCTGATGTTGGTGTTCCGTACGGATGTTCCTGGTCTGATGTCGCAGCGACCGGCGCGTGATGATCGTCGTCTGTCGTCAGCGGCGAACCGTCGCCTCGATCATGGCCCGCAGCGGAGCGTGCAGCGCCTCCAGCGGCATCCCCTCGGCGACGCCCACGACCGCTCGCTGCACGGCACCGGCGAGCAGTAGCGACACGGCGGGGCGCTGCATCGGGTCCACGTCAGCGAGCTCCAGGGCGTCAGCCAGCAACGACGCCGCGTACTCGCGCTCCAGGGCGGCCCAGCGCGCACGATCGATCACGGCGGGGCCGTCGACCAGCAGGATGCGCCGATGGCGATCATCGGCGCACGCCGCCACATAGGCCAGTGCACCAGCAACCAGTACGTCGATCGGGTCGTCTCCGTCCGCCGCGGCGGCGGCCCGCTCAGCGGCATCGGCGTGAGCGTGCTCGACCACCTCCGCGAACAACGCCGTCTTGTCGGCCCAGTTGTGGTAGACCGCTCCCCTGCTGACGCCCACCGCGCCGGCCACGTCCCCGACTGAGACGGCGTGGAACCCGCGTTCAGCGAAAAGCGATGCGGCTGTCCTCAGGAGCGAGATGCGGGTCCGCTCAGCAGCGGCCCGTGTGGCACGAGGCATGCGGAAGTCCCCCTCTGTCGGCTATACGTACACAGTGTACGTATAGCCGACAGACCTCCACGACAGGAGTGACTGCCCGCCGCGGAGCGCTAGGCTGGAGGCATGCCTCACTATGACGTCGTCATCCTCGGCGCGGGCCCCGGCGGATACGTCGCGGCCGTGCGAAGCGCTCAGCTCGGACTGTCCACCGCGATCATCGAAGAGAAGTACTGGGGAGGCGTCTGCCTCAACGTCGGGTGCATCCCGTCGAAGTCGCTTCTGAAGAACGCCGAGATCGCCCACACGCTGACTCACAAGCTGGACTTCTTCGGCATCTCCGGTCAGAACATCTCCATGGACTACGGCGTGGCCTGGGATCGCTCACGCGAGGTGGCCGACGGCCGCGTCAAGGGCATCCACTACCTGATGAAGAAGAACAAGGTCACCGAGTACGACGGCCGTGGCACCTTCACCGATGCCAACACCATCTCGGTCGCGCTCAGCAAGGGCGGCGAGGAGACGGTCACGTTCGACAACGTCATCATCGCCACCGGCTCGACCGTGCGCCTGCTGCCCGGCGTGCAGCTGAGCGAGAACGTCGTCACGTACGAGAAGCAGATCCTCACGCGCGATGTCCCTGAGTCCATCGTCATCGTGGGTGCGGGTGCCATCGGCATGGAGTTCGCCTACGTGCTCTCCAACTTCGGCGCCAAGGTCACCATCATCGAGTTCCTCGATCGCGCCCTCCCCAACGAGGACGCCGACGTCTCGAAGGAGATCCAGAAGCAGTACCGCAACTACGGGATCGACATCCTCACCTCCACCAAGGTCGAGACGATCACCGACAACGGTGGCAACGTCACGGTCACCTACACCGGCAAGGACGGCCAGGCCGGCTCCATCGACGCATCGAAGGTCCTGATGTCGGTCGGATTCGCCCCGAACGTCACCGGCTACGGCCTGGAGAACACCGGTGTCGCCCTCACCGACCGCGGCGCCATCGACATCGACGACCACATGCGCACCAATGTGCCGCACATCTACGCGATCGGTGACGTGACCGCCAAGCTGCAGCTGGCCCACGTCGCCGAGGCTCAGGGTGTCGTCGCCGCCGAGACCATCGGCAACGCCGAGACCATGACGCTCGGCGACTACCGCATGATGCCGCGCGCCACGTTCTGCCAGCCGCAGGTGGCCTCGTTCGGCCTCACCGAGCAGCAGGCGAAGGACGCCGGCCACGAGATCAAGGTGGCGACCTTCCCCTTCATGGCCAACGGCAAGGCTCACGGTCTGGGCGAGCCCGTCGGTTTCGTCAAGGTCATCGCCGACGCGGAGCACCTGGAGCTCCTCGGCGCTCACATGATCGGCCCGGACGTTTCCGAGCTTCTGCCTGAGCTCACCCTCGCACAGAAGTGGGACCTCACGGCCTGGGAGCTGGCGCGCAACGTGCACACGCACCCGACGCTGTCGGAGGCGCTGCAGGAGACGTTCCACGGCCTCACCGGCCACATGATCAACTTCTGATCGATCACGCTGAGGGCGTCGTCCGGGATTCCCGGGCGGCGCCCTCAGCGCATCACGCGCGTTGCGCGACGATGGTCGTGCGACAGTCACGGGCGGTGCCGGCTGCTTCGGTGGCGCTGGGCGATCTCGCCCTCAGTCCGCCGAGCGGTGCGCGAATCTCGCCGGATCGACCGGCCGGTCGCGCCGAGGGATGCCCTCGAGGACGAGCACGTAGGACTCGGTGACGAGCTCGCGCAGCAGCTCCTCGTCGAGGCTTCCTCCGGCGTACACCGTGATCCAGTGCTTCTTGTTCATGTGATAGCCCGCGGTGATGTCCTCGTATGACTCCCGCAGAGCGCGTGCGTCCTCCGGCGCCGACTTGAGCGTCACATGAACCTCGCCGCCACGTGCCCCCTGCAGCATGAAGACCTTGCCGCGGACTTTGTAGACGTCCCAGTCCGGCCCGAAGGGATGAGTGAGTTCGGCACCGGGAAGCTCGTCCGCACGCCGGGCCGCCACCTCGTGCAGGTCTTCCGCGCGCATGCCGGCTCCTCTGCCTTCTCCGTGACCGTGTTCAGTGGCCGAGTGCGCGGGCCAGCTTCGATGCGGACGACGCCGGTCGTGCGCCCGCTCCATGAGCGAGAAGGGTGGCCGCGGCGAAGAACTCGTCCCGCTCGCCCCGATCGGCCGGAGCGGCAGGGCCGAGCTCGACCTCCCATTCCCGCCAGGCGCGCGCCTGCCCTGACCGGAGATCCTCCGCCTCGACGTGGTCGTCCACCATCTCGGCGATGACCCCGCCTTCGCCGTCACGCAGCTCGAACGCGTGGCGTTCGTTACGGATCCGCGCCAGCGGAACCAGCGGCTCCTCGGTCCACTCGGCGGCAGCCTGCCGCACGGTGTCCGGAATGTCGATGCCAGGGGTGATCGGCCAGTGCAGCTCCACCCGCCCGCCGTCGACGATCGGCCCCTTCAGGTGCCAGCCTTCGTCGGGTCCGCCCGTGCGGCGCCGGATGGCCACGCCGGATCGTGCCAGCGTTCCCGACGCTGTGTCCAGATACAGCGCATCCAGCGGGCGGATCTCGGGCCCCACGACCTGATGGACGCCCGGGAGGACGCTCCAATCCGGAAGCGGAGTCGTCGTGTCCGCGTCGAAGGTGACCTCGATCTCGAAACTGCGCTGCGGACCGGCCACGTCAGTCGTCGGAAGGATTGATGGGCTCGGTGTCCTCGACGAAGTGGAACTCCGCCGTCGTGGCGCCGTCCGATGCGCCGGTGTTCTCCAGGGCGCCGGCGCGACGGTACACCACCTGTCCCTCGGTGTAGGGCAGGATCAGCTCATCCTGGTCGGCATCGTCAAGGGGCAGGAGCTGGCCGTCGAGCGGGCCACCGGAAAGTCGTGCAATCGCCATGGCCACATGCTACTCCCGGGCATCGACATCGCCCGGTCATCGCTCCGAGGATCCGGCGAGCCGGAACAGCATCGCGGCGGCCGTGTATCGGGCGCGTCCGAGCGGAGTGCGCGGGTCGTAGCCCAGCGCCTGGGTCAGCGCCTCATGTCGCGCCTGGACGCTGGAGTGGTGCATGCCCAGTGCCGCTGAGGCCGAGCGCATGCTCTCGGCCTCGGCGAGCGCTCGCAGCACGAGCTGTGAACGCTCGTCCAGGGCGGCCAGCGCGACGACATCGGCGGGAGGGTGATCGGGATCGAACGCACGCGCGAGCAGCAGCAGTGAGCCGAACTCCGCGGCGTCGACGATGCGGTCCCGCTCGTCGGCGAGACGTAGAGCGATCAGTGCCGCATCCAGGGACTCCGGGGCATGATCGGCGCGCACCACCGTTCCCAGACCCCATAGCCCCGGCGCCGCGGGCGTGACGAACTCTCGATCCAGGCGCACGCGTACCAGCGCCCGCCGCGTCGGCACGATGATCGTGTCGGCGAGCGCCTCGGATGCATCGGCGGACGTGGCCACCACACGGATCGGGGTCCCGGGCTCGATGCGCAACCGCGCCAGCGCGGTGACCCGTTCCGCCTCACCGGTTCCGGCATCGATGACCGCGTCGATGCCCCCGGGCGCGCGACGACGGGACTCGCTGAGGGCGATGCCGAGCGCCAGCCGCTCCAGGATGACATCGTCGAGTGGGGCGGGTGCGCCGTCCCGTTCGATCCAGGCGCTCCACTCGCCGCCGTCGATCCGCGGCGACCCGTCCGGCGTCGCCTCCTGCGGCGAGCGCCCCTCAGGGTCACGGCGGATGACACGGCCGCGTACGGTGGCTCCCGCCACCGCGTTCGCCATCACCACGGCCCCGCGCAGGAGCGCGTCGACCGAGACGCCACGGGAGATGAGCACATCGAAGTACGAGACGATCCGCAGGCTCTCACTCGCCTCGGGATCGATCGTTCGGAGGTTTCCGGCCAGTCGCTGCATCTGCGCTCCCTCGCGCTCGCACGCCAGTCTATCGATCCGTCCGCCGCGCTCCCGGCGGATCAGGCTCCGATGAGCCGGGCCACCCAGGCGTTCCGGGCTGCCGTCGCCGCCTGCGCCAGAGCGGTGTGCCCGGCGAGCATGTCGAAGCCATGGAATCCGCCGGCCCACACGTGCAGTTCGGCCTGCACACCGTCGCGCCACAGCGATGTGGCGTAGGCGACGTCCTCGTCGCGGAACACTTCGGCCGAGCCGCAGTCGATGTATGCGGAGGGAAGGCCAGTGAGATCGGTGGCACGTGCGGGAGCGGCGTAGATGGAGACGTCGTCGCCACCCCGCCGATCCCCCAGCAGCGCCGACCAGCCGGTCAGGTTCGCGGAACGGACCCAGGTTCCGCGGTCGGGGTACTGGTGGGTGGAGGCGGTGGCATCGCGGTCGTCGAGCATCGGGCAGATGAGGAGCTGGCCGATCAGCGCCGGCCCCTTCCTGTCACGGGCCATCAAGGCCATCGCCGCCGCGAGACCCCCGCCCGCGCTTGCACCGGCGACCAGGATCCGGGCCGGGTCGATACCCAGTTCAGCGGCGTTCTCCGCGGTCCAGATGAGCCCGGCGTACGCGTCCTCCGTGGGATACGGGTCGGGGAATTCCGGCGCGAGGCGGTACTCCACCGTGACCACGACGGCGTCGTGCTCCACGATCCACGGGATCAGCTGCTCGATGCCCACCAGGCGATCGCCCACGATCATGCCGCCGCCGTGGGTGTGGAAGATGCCGGGCCCGAGGCCGGTGTGATCCGCCCGTGAGAGAACGGAGACCTCGATCTCCTCACCCCGATATCCGGGGATCGTCACATCGCGCCTGCTGATCCCGGCCGCCGCGAGGGCATCGGCGACCCGGCTGTCGCCCTCCTGCAGGGCGCCCTGTCGCATGAGGGTGATGGTCTCCGGAGTGACCGGCGGGAGTTGCTCCTGCACGAGGGTGAGCACCGCTTCGGATTCGGCATCGAACGGAGGACGGACGAGGGTGTCGGACATGGGGAACTCCTGTGTTCTCACGCTGGGTCTCGCGCCCGGGAGGGGCGTTTTCCCATCATGAGCCGCATTCGGACGGGCGAGAACCGCCGAATGCGGCGAAGTGAGCGCCGTACGTCCGCCAGGTGCGCGGTCATCGCAGCAGCAGGCCGCACCACCCACCCAGAATGAGAAACGGACCGAAGGGAACGGCCTGATGCGCGCGCAGTCGTCCGAGCGCGAGGCCCCCGAGCGCGAAGGCTCCCGCGCTGACGAAGGCCGCCGCGAAACAGAGGGCGAGCGACTCCCAGGACGCCCAGGACGCGAGCGCTCCCACAAGGCCGGCGAGTTTCACATCACCGCCGCCCACCCCGCCCGGGCGCAGCACCCACAGCAGAAAGAACGCGAGGAACGGACCGAGCGCCCCTCCCGCCGCTCGCAGCACAGCGGAGCCGTCGCCGTCCTGACCCCAGCCGATCAGCACGCATGCCACCAGCGCGGCAAAGCTCGAGAGCATGATCGTGTTGGGCAGACGGTGCTCGGTGATGTCGATCACGGTGAAGGCGGCGCCCGCCACCGCGAGGACGAGGACCGCGACGACACCGACCAGCGGAGATCCCGGAAGCGGCAGCCGGCCGCGGATCATGGCGTCCAGAGCCAGGACCAGCGCGCCGAGGCTGAGCGGAGCCGTGGCGATGGCGACGAGGACTCTCCGGCGGGTCTGCGTGCGGGGTGCGCTCATCCCGGGAGGATAGGCCGCTGCACGCAGCGGCGAGACCGCCTGTGGACAACGAAAATCGCCCGTCCGGAACCGAGGGGGTCGGCGTCGGACGGGCGAAGCCGGGAGGAACGATCTCGGCCTGACCGTCACTCCTGCTATCGCCTTCGGGTGGCGACTCTCGCAGCGCAGGAGAACGAGTACTCCTCCGAGTATGAGACTTTTCTCATGAACTTGCAAACGCTCCCAGGAACCTCAGCCCGGCCCAGATCACGGGAGGACGAGGTCGATGACCACGCGCACGTCCGCTTCTGGCTCCAGCCCCTCGGCCACGCGCACCTCCTTCTTCACGGGAAGGACATACTCCTGACCCACGCCGGGGATCTCCCGCTGCGGGAAGATCGAGGTGCGCCACCGGGTGACACCGATGGTCGCTTCGACCTTGACCGCGCCGAATCCACGTCTCATCCGGGGCAGCTCGGCGATGTCACCGCCGAGCTCGGCGGGAACCGTGACGAAGTACCAGTCCGCCGTACGCGCCTCCCAGCGCCAGAGCGGAGCGTCGAATTCGAATCGCATGCTCTGATCCTGACGCACACCGCCGACACCGCGACATAGGCTCTGCTCATGCGTGCAGAGGCTGTGGACAGGGCCGTCCAGGATGCGGTGGACGAGGGCATTCCGGGGATCATCGCGGGCGTGACGGGCATCGACGGCGTCCGGCACCTGACTGCGCGGGGACGGCCCCGGGCCGACGAGCCCGATCCGCTCCGCGCCGATGGGATCATCGCCCTGTACTCGGCGACCAAACAGGTGACGGCCACTGCCGCCCTGCAGTGCATCGAAGACGGCCTGTTCGCATTGGACACCCCGGTGGCTCGACTGCTCCCGGAGATCGAGCGCGTGGGGGTGCTGGAGAGCGTCGACGCGGACGGGACACCGCACACGCGTCCACCTCGCACCCCGATCACCGTGCGCGATCTGCTGCTGCACACATCGGGTTTCGGGTACGACATGTTCGACGAGCGCCTCGCGCTGCTGGCCCACTCCCGGGCCGGCACCACGACCCCGCTGCGCGATTCCCTGTTTCAGCCCCTGCTGCACGACCCCGGCGAGCGGTGGACCTACGGCATCTCGATGGACTGGCTGGGACTGGTGATCGCCGCCGTGCGCGAGCAGCGCCTGGAGGACGTCCTGCGCACCCGGATCTTCGAGCCGTGCGCGATGACCGATACCTCCTTCGACATGCCGCCGGAACGTGCCGCACGCCTCGTGCCCGCACACCGGCGGCGCAGCGACGGCACGCTGCGCCCCTCCCCGGCGATTCCGCCCGTGCGCCCCGAGGTGGACATGGGCGGACAGGGGCTGTTCGGCACGGTCGCCGACTACCTGGCCTTCCTGCGGGTCTGGCTCGGGGACGGCGCCGCGCCGGCAGGACGCGTTCTGCGACCGGAGACGATCTCCTGGGCGGTACAGGCGATGCCGGGCGTGACGGTGCACCCGTTCACGTCCGCGATCCCCGCGCTCACCCGGCCCGTGGACCTCTTCCCCGGCAGGGCGAAGTCCTGGGCGGTGTCGCTGCTGCGCCTGGAGGAGGACCTTCCCGGTGGCCGCCGGGCGGGCTCCCTGTCGTGGGCGGGACTGGCCAACGTGCACTTCTGGATCGATCGCGGCAGCGGCATCGCCGCCGTCTGGAGCGCGCAGCTGCTGCCCTGGTTCGATGATGCGGCGGAGCGGGGCCTGGACGCCTTCGAGCGCGCCGTGTACTCCTGACGCCCGCTCATCGATCGAATCCGAACGCCGGGCACCAATGTCCGACGTTCGAATTAGTGTGCTCGTATCGCGTTGCGATATTCGAACATACTTTCTAGGATCGATCCATGGCACTGGCACGAAAAACCGATCTCGGCGACCTCGCCGCCGAGATCGAGCGCCTGCAGGGCCGCATCGACACCATGCAGCGACGCCGTGCCGACACAGCCCTGGTGCCCGTCTCCGAGGAGCTCTCCTCGTTGTTTCCCGGAGGCGGCCTTGCCCCCGGTTCCGTCTACGCTGTCGATTCCTCCACCAGTCTGCTGCTGGCGCTACTGAGCGAAGCGTCGCGCGCAGGATCCTGGTGCGCGGTCCTCGGCATCCCCGCACTCGGCACGGAGGCGGCTTCCGCCTATGGCATCGCCCTGGACCGTCTCGCCCTCATCCCCCGGCCCGGCGAGCGCTGGATGTCGGTCGCGGCCGCTGTCTCCGAAGTCATGCCGCTGATCGTCGTCCGCCCGCCGACACGCCCCCGCGACGCCGAGGTCGCACGATTGAGCGCACGCCTGCGAGACCGCGGCAGCGTCCTGGTGATCGACGGCGATTGGTCGGGCGCGGATGTGACACTCCGTCTGGACGATCCGCACTGGGACGGACTCGGCGCAGGGTACGGCCTGCTGCGATCGCGCACCGTCACGGTCACCGCACGAGGACGCCGCTCGTCCGGAACACGACGCTCGCGTGTCCAGCTTCCCGGACCGACAGGGGCCCTGCACACCCCGCAGCCTCCCGTTCCCGTTCCGTTCACCTCCTCCGTCATCGGAGAGGACGAGCTCGCCACCCGCCGCGATGAACGCGTGCTCGCATCTGCGGGGGCACGATGAACACTCCCGAACGCACTCTCGTGCTGTGGTTTCCGGACTGGCCGGTCACGGCGTATTCGCTGAGCCTGCCACAGCCCTGGGATCCCGCCGCCCCCGTGGCGATCATCCGCGCCAACACGGTCATCGCATGCTCCGCATCCGCCCGCGCGGAAGGAGTACGACGAGGAAGCCGCCGCCGCGACGCACAGGCCGCCTGCCCGTCGGTCCATCTCGTCGCCGACGATCCGGATCGCGATGCACGATTCTTCCAGCCGTTCATCGCCGCCGTCGAAGAGCTCTCCCCCGGCGTCCAGCTGCTGCGCCCCGGCCTGTGCGCCTTGCGCGCCCGTGGCCCCGCCCGCTACTACGGCGGTGAGGACGAGGCGGCTCGCGTTCTTCTGCGCGTGCTTTCCCAGCATGGTGCACCGGGAGTGCGGGCGGGAGTCGCGGACGGCCCCTTCACGGCCGAGCATGCGGCGCGGGCAGCCGCGGCGGACGATGTCCACATCGTCGCCCCGGGAGACTCCGCCGAGTTCCTGTCCCCCCTCCCGGTAACGGTGCTCGACGAGCCCGCACTGGCCGACTTCCTGGCTCGGCTCGGAGTGCGCACTCTGGGCGAGTTCGCCGCACTCGATCCCACCCGCGTCCATGATCGTCTCTCCGAAACCGGCGCACGCCTGCAAACGCTGGCCGCCGGAGCGGACTCGCGTCCGGTGACCAGTCGCACCCCGCCGCCGAAACTGTCCCGCGAGGTCTCCTTCGAGCCGCCCCTGGAACAGGCGGATCAGGTCGCGTTCGCGGTGCGCACCACAGCGGACGCGGTCATTCGGGCGCTGGCCGATGTGTCCCTGGTGTGCACCGAGCTGCGCATCGAACTGCACGATGATCGTGGTCACATCGCAGAGCGCATCTGGCTGCATCCCTCGTGCTTCGACGCCAGCGGGATCGTGGATCGCGTCCGATGGCAGTTGCAGAGCTCGTGGGAGGCGTCCGAACCGCTGCTGGCAGGAGGCGTCTGCCGGGTCAAGCTCATCCCCGAGGCTGTCGACGATGCCGCGCACCATCAGCCGGGCCTGTTCGGCCAGGGCACCGATGCCCGCTTGCACCATGCCCTCTCCCGTGTGCAGGGAATCCTCGGCCATGAGGGGGTGCTGGTCGCCGCCGCTTCGGGCGGTCGTCTGCTCGCCGATCGGCAGTCCCTCATCCCCTGGGGCGATCGTGCGGTCCTCACGCGGGATCCGCACCGCCCGTGGCCTGGACGGATGCCGGACCCGCTGCCGACGACGGTCTTTCGTGAGCGCCGCTCCGTCCGCGTGCTCGGGCATGACGGGGAGCAGATCGAAGTGGACGAACGCGGTGTGCTGAGCGCAGAACCGGTGATGCTCCTCCATGACGACTCATCGCGTCATGTGGAGGGGTGGGCCGGCCCCTGGGCGCTGCGCGAACGGGAGTGGGACGCGGAGAACGCCGTCCGCGCTCACCGCCTGCAACTGCTGTGTGCCGACGAATCCGCCTGGCTCGTACTGCGAGACGAGTCCGGATGGCGCGTGGAAGGGAGGTATGACTGATGGGATTCTCCAACCCGCCGATCTCCTGGTCGAAGCTGGAGAAGGTGCTGAGCGGCACTCGGGAGACTCCCGTACCGGCCGGAGCCGATGGCGGGGACAGCCCCGCATGGAGCCGGCACCGCGGAGCCTATTCGCCCCCGCCCGTGGTGCGTCCTGAGGACGCGCTGCCCTACGCCGAGCTGCACGCCCACTCCTCGTTCTCCTTTCTGGACGGAGCCTCCTCCCCCGAAGAGCTCGTCGAAGAAGCGGAACGGCTCGGACTTCATGCCCTTGCCCTCACCGACCACGACGGCTTCTACGGCATCGTCCGCTTCGCCGAGGCTGCAGAGGCGACGGGCGTCAGTACGGTGTTCGGTGCGGAGCTCTCCCTCGGGCTGCCGGGCCCGCAGAACGGGCAGGCCGATCCGGCGGGAGCGCATCTGCTCGTGCTGGCTCGCGGCGAAGAGGGGTATCACCGGCTCGCAGGAGCCATTACGCGAGCCCAGCTGCGCGGTGGCGAGAAGGGCCGCCCGGTGTACGACCTCGACGAGCTCGGTGCACAATCCGGCGGCGAGTGGGCGGTGCTCACCGGATGCCGCAAGGGCCTCGTCCGGCAGGCACTGGAGGGACCGGATTCCCCGTTGCTCGGCCGGCTGCTCGGAAAGTCCGCTACCGGCGCCCCCGGTGTCGACGGAGCATCCGCGGCGCTGGAGCGACTGTCCGCGCTGTTCGGGCGTGACAACGTGCACGTGGAGCTCACCGATCACGGCGAACCGGAAGACACCGTGCGCAACGACACCCTCGCCGCGCTGGCCGCCCGGCATCGTCTCCCCACTCTCGCCAGCAACAACGTCCACTACGCCCGCCCCCGGCAGTCGCACCTCGCCTCCGCCGTCGCCGCAGTGCGTGCGAACCGGAGCATGGACGAACTCGACGGCTGGCTTCCGGCACACGGCGGAGCGCATCTGCGTTCCGGAGCGGAGATGCACCTGCGCTTCACGCGGTATCCGGGAGCGGTGGCACGCACGGTGACCCTCGCCGACGAGCTCGCCTTCCCCCTGCGTCGCGCCCGCCCGGCGCTTCCGAAGCAGGACGTTCCGGAGGGGCACACCCCCATGAGCTATCTCCGCGAGCTGGTGCACGGTGCAGTGCCTCGGAAGTACCCGCATGCCGATGCCGAGGTCATCCGGCGCATCGACGACGAGCTGGCCGTCATCGAGCAGAAGGATTTCCCGGGCTACTTCCTCATCGTGTACGGCATCGTGCAGGAAGCGCGCCGACGAGGAATCCTCTGCCAGGGACGCGGATCGGCTGCGAACAGCGCCGTCTGCTATCTGCTGGACATCACCGCGGTCGACGCGATCAAGTACGACCTGCCCTTCGCCCGCTTCCTCTCCTCCCTCCGCGATGAGGAGCCCGACATCGACGTGGACTTCGACTCCGATCGTCGCGAGGAGATCATCCAGTGGGTGTACGGCGAGTACGGTCGCGAGCGCGCCGCGCAGGTGGCCAACGTGATCCAGTACCGCCCGAAGAACGCAGTGCGCGACATGGCTCGGGCACTGGGGTACTCCCCCGGCCAGCAGGATGCCTGGTCCCGTCAGATCGAGCGCTGGGGGGCTGATCTGTCCAGTGAGCAGAACCACGACATCCCCGGCCAGGTGGTCGAGTACGCCACCGAGCTGCTCAAGGCTCCGCGCCATCTGGGCATCCATTCGGGCGGGATGGTGCTGACGGACCGGCCTGTCGGGGAGGTCGTTCCCGTCGAGCATGCGCGCATGGCGAACCGCACCGTGATTCAGTGGGACAAGGATGACGCCGCATGGATGGGGCTGGTGAAGTTCGACCTGCTGGGGCTCGGGATGCTGGCGGCGCTACAGCACTGCTTCGACCTCATCGAGCAGTCCACGGGCGAGGTCTGGAAACTGGAGACCATCCCCAAGGAGGAGCCCGCGGTCTTCGACATGCTGTGCCGCGCTGACTCCATCGGCGTGTTCCAGGTGGAGTCGCGAGCCCAGATGGGACTGCTGCCGCGCCTGCAGCCGCGGCGGTTCTACGATCTCGTCATCCAGATCGCCCTGATCCGTCCCGGTCCGATCCAGGGTGGTGCCGTGCACCCGTTCGTGCGGCGCAAGATGAAGCAGGAGAAGATCACCTACCCGCACCCCAAGCTCGAATCCGTGCTGGAGCGGACCCTGGGGATCCCGGTCTTCCAGGAGCAGCTCATGCAGATGGCGATGGCCATCGGCAACTGCACCGGTGAGGACGCCGATCTGCTGCGGCGCGCGATGGGATCCAAACGCGGGCTGGAGCGCATCGATTCGCTGAAGGAGAAGCTCTACGCCGGTATGCGCGAGAACAACCTCAGCGATGAGGCGGCGGATGCCATCTACGCACAGATCCAGGCATTCTCGAACTTCGGTTTCGCGGAGTCCCACTCGATTTCGTTCGCCCTGCTGGTCTACGCCAGTTCCTGGATCAAACTGCACTATCCGGCGGCGTTCCTGGCCGGGCTCCTGCGTTCTCAGCCGATGGGCTTCTACTCGCCCGCGTCTCTCGTCGCCGACGCCCGCCATCACGGGGTCCAGGTGCTCCGTCCTCACCTGGAGCTGTCCGGTGCCACCGATGGGGTCGAGCTGATCGGCGATGACCACACGGCCACCGGGCTGGATTCCTGCCTGGACGCCACCCAGCCCCCGGTGGGGCTGTTCGATCGCGAAGCACCGGATCGCTCCGCCGCCCATCGCCGGGATGGAGCGTGGGCGGTGCGGCTGGGCCTTGCCGGGGTGAAGGGCATCGGAGCCCCCACCGCCCGCCGCATCGTGGCAGAGCGTCAGGCCCGCGGGAGGTTCGCCGACCTGCACGATCTGGTGCGTCGCACCGGCATCACCGCGGTTCAGGTGGAGTCGCTCGCCACCGCCGGTGCCTTCGAGCATCTCGGCATGAGCAGACGCGAGGCGCTGTGGCAGGCGGGTGCTGCCGCGGAGGATCGTTCCGAGTACCTCCCCGGGACGGCGATCGCTGTGCAGCCGCCCCTGTTCGCCGATCCCTCCGCCTACGAGACCCTGGCCGCAGATCTCTGGGCCACCGGCGTCTCCACGGACGATCATCCGATGACGCACTTCCGCTCGGTCCTGAACGATCGCGGTGTGCTGCGTTCCTCTCAGCTGCGCACGCACGAGACCGGTCGTCGGGTGCTCGTAGCGGGCCTGGTGACGCACCGGCAACGCCCGGCGACTGCCTCCGGCATCACGTTCCTGAATCTGGAGGACGAGGACGGACTGGTCAACGTGATCTGTTCACAGGGCGTGTGGAACCGCCATCGTCGCGTGGTGCGCGACTCCCCCGCTCTCATCATCCGCGGCATGCTGGAGCGTTCGCCCGAAGGTGTCACGAACATCCTCGCCGACGATTTCGAAGATCTGAGAGTGGGCGTCTCGCATGCCTCCCGCGACTTCCGCTGATCAGCCGCCGTCGCCGATGTCCCGGGTGTCCCCGCCGCCCGCGCCACGACCGCTCGCACGGGACGACGATTATCCCCGGCCGGCCGCGCCTCGACCGGAATCACCCCGACCGCCCGCGCCACGCCGTGACCACCCCGACCGCCCGCGCCACGACCGGAATCACCCCAGCCGCCCGCGCCAAGCCGTGACCACCCCGACCGCCCGCGCCAAGCCGTGACCACCCCGACCGCCCGCACCAAGCCGGAATCACCCCGACCGCCCGCGCCACGACCGGAATCACCCCGACCGCCCGCGCCACGACCGCGCTCACCGCCACCGTACGCACCGCCATCGCACACCCCGCAGCAGCACGGCATCGGGCCCGGGCGAGTCTCACGGGAGACTCGCCCGGGCCCGGTGCAGGACGGCCGCAGAGCCTGCTCGACGTCACCGCCGAGCGCAGCCCTGAAGCGTGGTCACTTGCCGTAGGAGTAGAAGCCCTCGCCGGTGGCGATGCCCAGCTTCCCCTTGTCGATGTAGTTCTCCTTCAGCCAGGCGGCGATCTGCTGGCCCTTCTCATCTCCGTGGCTGGAGATGTTGTACGGCGTGGTCAGGCCGATCACGTCGAGGATCTGGAACGGGCCCATCGGCGCTCCGGTCGCGATCCGCCACACCTTGTCCACGTCGGCGGGCTCCGCGTACCCGAACGCGGCCAGTTCCATGCCGGCATCCAGGAACGGCACCAGCAGCGAGTTCAGCACGTAGCCGGCCTTCTCCTTGCGGATCGGGATCGGCACCATGCCGATCTCGGCAGCGAACTCGACCACGCGGTCGAAGACGGCCGGATCGGTGTCGGGCGTCGACATGACCTCACCGGTGTTGAACTTCCACACCTGGTTGGCGAAGTGCAGCGCGAGGAACCGGTCGGGACGACCGGTGAAGTCCTTGATGTCGCTGGGAAGCAGCGTGGACGAGTTGGTGGCGAAGATGGTCTTCTCCGGTGCCAGCTCACCGAGCTTGCGGTAGGTGTCCTGCTTGATGGAGAGCACCTCCGGAACCGCTTCGATCACGAGGTCGGCATCTGCCACCGCCGCGGCAAGGTCTGCGCTCAGCACGATGCCGTCGCGGGTGGCATCGGCCTTGTCGGCGCCACCGTCGACATCGGTGCGATAGATCTCGGCAAGCTTGGCGAAACGGTCCCGTGCAGCCGTCAATGCGGTCTCGTCGATGTCGTACGCCGTCACCTCGAACCCGTGGAACGCCGTCTGGAAGGCGATCTGCGAGCCGAGCACGCCGGTGCCGAGAACGGTCACCTTGCGGATGTCACTGGTCATGTCTATGTCCTTTCCTCTGACGCGGTTGCGCCGCGCACGATCTGCTGGATCTGAAGCCGGACCGAGCGGGTTCGCTCGACCGGAGTGAGAGACGCGCTCACGAGCGCGAGGTGAAGTACGGCGAACACCGAACGAGCCGCGATGTACGCTGCCGCGTGGTCGACGGGCAGGAGCGCGGCGACCGCTTCCTCGAGGCGGACGATCACGGCGATCCCCTCCTGGCGATGCGGTTCGTCCGCACCGCCGAAGAGCAGTTCACGCTGGTAGGCCATCGTGTTCTCGGCGTTGCGCTCGGCGAGCGCGAGCACCGGCTCGACAAGGGCGAACACCGCCTCTGCGGGGTCGGCGATCGCACGCGCCCGAGCGATGCCGCCGTCCACCGACGCCGCGAAGGCGTCGTTCTCCACCATCAGGATGAGCTCCCCCTTCGTGGCGGCGTACCGGAACAGCGTGCCGGCCGCCACGTCGGCGCGCTCGGAGATCTGCTGCGTCGTCACGCCGGAGAACCCGCGTTCGGCGAACAGGTCACGAGCGGCCGCGAGAATGCGGTCCCGCTTGTCCTGCTTGTTGCGATCTCGTCGCCCGCTCATCATCACTCCTGAGTTTGCTCATTTATGAGTGTACTCACTTTTCTGGATGATGGGGTGTCATGCGCGAGGATGACCGGAATCAGCCCGCGGGCCGACGCGTCCGCACCGGCGATTGCGGAGGCTGGAGGCATGAACTCGATCATCCGCGCAGACAACCTCGTGAAGACGTACGGCGCCACCACCGCCCTGGCCGGGGTGAGCCTGGCCGTGAGCCCCGGCGAATCAGTGGCGATCATGGGCGCGTCCGGGTCCGGGAAGACCACCCTCCTGCACACCCTCGCCGGCGTGATCACCCCGGATTCGGGCTCCGTGATGCTGAGCACCGGCGCAGGAACACAGGATGTCGCCCGTATGAGTGACAACGAACGTTCGCGGCTGCGCCGGGAGTCCTTCGGCTTCGTGTTCCAGCAGGGCCTGCTCCTGCCGGAGCTCACGGCGCTGGAGAACGTCGCCCTCTCCGCGATGCTGACCGGCGCCTCGCGCACGGATGCCGAGGCGCGGGCGCGGATGTGGCTCGCACAGCTCGGTCTGGGCGGCATGGAGGATCGGCGCATCGGCCAGCTCTCCGGCGGTCAGGCTCAGCGAGTGGCCATCGCGCGCGCCCAGGTCACCGGGGCGCCCGTGGTGTTCGCCGACGAGCCGACGGGAGCACTGGATTCTCGCACCTCATCCGAGGTGATGACCGCGCTCATCGCGGCGACGGCGGGCCAGGGCCGCACCCTCATCGTCGTGACGCACGATCGCACGGTGGCGACGCGCTGCAGCCGCATCATCGAGATGCGCGACGGCCGCATCGCGGGAACCTGGGCCGCCCCGCAGGCGGAGGGCACACCCGGGGCATCCTCCGCGCAGCCGAACGCGCCCCGGCAGGACTCTCCCGTCCCGGCGGTCACCGCCTCCCACCCGGATGCACTCCTTGCCGCTGTGGCGATGCCCACCTCCGCACGGGCAGGAGACGCACGATGAACTCACGCATGATCAGGCAGGTCCTCTCCCTGTCGCTGCGCAATGAGAAGGGCAGCCGCTCCACCGTGATCCTGCCGCTCGTCGCGTTCGCGATCGTCACGGCGCTGATCCTGGTGCTCTTCGGTGGAGCACAGACGTTCTGGGCGTACCAGGACGAAGTGTCGATGATGTATCAGGCGCTGGCTGTGATCGCGCTCGCTCTGCTCCTCCCACCGATGCTCTCACTCGGCGGTGCCGCCGCACGTCTGTCGGCGGGGCGTCGCGATGAGAGACTCTCGACCCTCCGCCTGCTCGGCGTGCCCTCCTCGGTGATCCGGGTGGCGACGGTCGTAGAATCGGCCGCCATCGCATTCCTCGGCGCCGTTCTCGGATCGCTCGGCTCCTTCGCTCTCCTCCCATTGATCGCGCTCGTGCCGTTCCGGGGCGCCCCGCTCAGATTCGCAGCCGTCGTCCCGCCGCTCTGGGGCTTCGCAGCCGTGGCCGCGACGGTCGTCCTACTGGCGGCGGTCAGCTCCATGCTCAGCCTGCAGCGCGTGATCCTCTCCCCACTCGGTGTGCGAACGCGTCAGGACGCGCCGCGCCTGTCGTGGCTGCGGCCGGTGATCGCCGTGGTGTTCGTCGCCATCGCCTCGACCGTCGCCGGCGCGATCGGCGGCGTGGCCGCGGCACCGTTCATCATCCTCGGCATCCTCGCGCTCTGCTTCGGCGGCACGCTCGCCCTTCTCAACCTCGTCGGCCCGTGGGTGCTCGCCACCGTCGCTCGCGGTCAGGCACGCCGAGCGGCAACGCCCGCGAAGCTGCTCGCCGCCCGCCGTGTGACCGAGGACCCGAAGGCTGCGTGGCGGCAGATCTCCGGCATCGCCATGACCAGCTTCATGTCGGTGTTCGCGGGTGCGGGCGTCTCCCTGCTCGGCATGATCGGGAACGATGCCGGCAACGCCACCGACCAGTTCCTGATCGCAGATATCCGGACCGGGCTGATCATCACCGTGGTGGGCTCGTTCATCATGGTGGCGTGTGCGGTGGGGGTCTCGCAGTCCGCCGACGTCATCGACCGCCGCGAACTGTCGCGCTCGTTGACGATGCTGGGCACGGAGCTCTCCACCATGGACGCCGCCCGCCGCCGTTCGGTGATGTCACCGCTGCTGATCACCAGCCTCGGATCGGCCGCGATCGCTGCCATCGTCCTGTTCCCGCTGGTGGGCGCGAGTCTCATCATCGCCCCGCTCACCTTCGTCGTCATCGGCGGTGTGCTCCTCGTGGGTGCGGGGATCGTGCGGATCGCCCTCATGACCTCCCGCCCGCTCCTGGCAGGGACCGCACGCATCAGCTGACGCTCGTCTGACGTCACACGTACGGAACCGTGACACTCCCCAGGAAGAGAGGAGGTGTCACGGTTCCGTGCACCCTCTGCGCCTCGGCGTCGTGCTCTCGTCGGCACAGGCGTTCGGCATGCGCCACGCGTCGTGTTCCTGATCACAGCGCTGTGTGACGTGTCGCCGCGCGCCGCAGCAGATGACCGGGTTCTCCCACGCTCACCGCACCGATGAACGAAACCGCTTTACCCGCAGCGATGGCGTAGTCGATCTCGCGCTGCACGGACTCCCCGATGTACCCGCCCGGGCTGACCACGATGACACGATCCGCGAGATCGATCTTGCGCAGGTGCACGGCATCCAGGACGGCCTTCTGTGACGGCGTGACAGGCTCGCCCGTCTCCGCGGGTGCGAGCACGATGACGCCCGCGAACGTCAGCTGCCGGTTCACCGCGCGCATCTCGGCGGCGAACCGTGCCGAGCCGCAGATGCACACGATCTCCGGACGATCGGAGGCGATCCCCGCCCCGCCGGAGCGTGTCATCGTCAGCCTGCGAAGGCCTGTCGCGCCTCCCACGCGGAGCGGACCATCTCGTCCACGTCATGACGCATCGCCCAGTCGAGGTCGCGCGCGGCGAGCTCGCCCGTGGCGACGATGCGATCCGGGTCACCCGGACGACGCGGCGCGATCTCCGGAGTGAAGTCGATACCCGTGACACGGGCCATCGCGTCCATGATCTGCTTGACCGAGAGCCCGTTCTGCGAACCGAGGTTGTAGGCCCGCTCCACCGGCTCGCCGGCATCGAGGCGACGAGCCGCCGCGACGTGCGAGATCGCGAGATCCGACACGTGCACGTAGTCGCGCACGTTGGTGCCGTCGGGGGTGTTGTAGTCGTCACCGAAGATCGCGGGGGTGCGCCCGTCGATCAGACGATCGAACACCATCGGGAAGAGGTTGTGCGGGCTGGTGTCGGGCAGACCCTTCTCCCCCGATCCGACCACGTTGAAGTAGCGCAGCGAGGTGTGACGAAGCGGCCTGTCACCATCGGCGGTGGCGACGGCCTGATCGCGGATGAGCCATTCGCCGATGAGCTTGGACTCCCCATAGGGCGATGCGGGCGCCTTCGGCAGATCCTCGGTCACGAGGTCGACGTCCGGGGTGCCGTAGACGGCGGCCGAGGAAGAGAAGACGAGCTTGTCCGCGCCCGTCTCCGCCATCGCCTCGAGCACGACGCGGGTGGCCTCGACGTTCTGCTGGTACGTGTGCAGCGGGCGTCGCACCGAGACGCCGGCGTACTTGTAGCCCGCGACGTGGATCACACCGCTCACCCCGTGATCGCGCATCACGCTGACCAGCAGATCACGATCCAGGATGTCTCCCTGGACGAAGGCGACCCCCTCCGGCACGAACGAGGCGTGCCCGCTGGAGAGGTCGTCGATGACGACCGGGGTCATCCCGGCACTCTGCAGAGCGCGAACGACGTGGGATCCGATGTAGCCGGCGCCGCCGGTGACAAGCCAGGTGGTCATGGTTCCATCCTGCCAGGTGCGGCGCATCGCTCCCGTCGGGCGCTCCGGTCGCGGACCCGGCCCGTCAGGATCCGGCAGCGTGACGCGCTCGCTCTGCGCGTGCCGACCATCGGCCGCCCTCGTGTCCCACCGTGATCGGGTGCTCGAAAGCCCGGGAGATCACGTCGGTGGTGACGGTGTCGCGCGCCGCGCCGGAGGCGACCGTGGCGCCGTGCGAGATCACGAGCGCGTGCGTGGTGGACTCCGGAAGCTCCTCGAGATGGTGGGTCACCAGTACCGAGGCCACCTCCGGCACGTCTCGCGCGAGATCGTCGATGGTCTCCAGCAGTTGCTCGCGCGCGGCGACGTCCAGGCCCGTCGTCGGCTCGTCCAGGAGCAGGAGGCGGGGTTCGGCGATCAGCGCACGCGCGATGAGGGATCGGCCGCGCTCCCCCTGCGACAGGTGCTGCCACAGCCCGTCGCGCTGCGCGGTGAGCCCGACGAGGGCGATGAGCTCGTCCGCCCGGGCGATCTCCGCGGCGCTCGGCTCCCACCGCATGGGCCGCTCGACGGTGCCGGTGATCCCGGTCAGCACGATGTCCTGGACCGAGTGGGCGGTGCGGATGGGGTGCCGGGGATTCACGTGTCCGATGTCGCGCCGCAGCAGGGCGAGCTCGACACGGCCGAGCCGGCGGCCAAGCACATCGACGGTGCCGGATGTCGGGAACGTCTGCGCGCCGCAGAAGCCGAGGATCGTGCTCTTGCCCGCGCCGTTGGGTCCGAGGAGAGCCCAGTGCTCCCCCGCGCGGACGGTGAGGTCGATGCCGTGCAGGATGGTTCGCCCATCGCGCCGGAACACGATGTCGCGCAGCTCGAGGACGGGTGCGGCGGAATCGGGGACGGTCATGGCAGAACTCCTTCACGGCGGGTGTGGGGTGGACGCTGCGACACCGCGACCCGCGCAGAGGCGTCGCTCACGAGAGGAAGTCCTTCAGCGCGGTGAGGTGGGTGCGGCTGGTGGCGGCTGAGCGCGGCGCGTCACGTTCGATGATGGCCTCCGCCAGCGCGATGTGATCATCGTGATCGGCGTCGGCTCCCCCCGTCGGACGCCGACGGACCATGTCCTGCATCGATTCGCGCAGGCGCGGGGTGAAGCCGTCGAAGAGCTCCAGCAGGATCGGGTTGTGCGCCGCAGCCACCACGGCGCGGTGGAAGGCGAGATCCGCTGCGACGTACTCGTCACGACCGAGACTCTCGTCCGCGCGTGCGGCCAGCGCTTCACGGAGCACACGGATATCCGTGCGGGTGCGGCGTCCTGCGGCGAGTGACGCAGCTTCCGTCTCGATGGCGATGCGGGCCTCGATCACGGCGGCGAGGTCGGAACGCCGCACGACGTCGTCCCATTCCTCGACCACATCCAGCGCCGTGACGAACACGCCCGCCCCCTGGCGGGCGGCGAGCACTCCCCGACCGGCGAGGAGGCGGATCGCCTCGCGGACGGTCGAGCGCCCGACACCCAGCTGCGGGGCGAGCGTGGTCTCCCCCGGCAGTTTCTCGCCGAGCGCCCACTCCTGTGAGCGCACGCGTTCCAAGAGCAGGCGCGCGGCCTGATCGGCCAGCGGCTCTCGTCGCACCTGAGTCATGTCACGCCTCCGCTCTCGTGTCCTCCAGTATCCGGCACCAGGGCGTCCGCGATGCACAGCATGTCTACTTGTCTGAGGAGTAGTGTACAGTCTACGACATGACGCGGCTTCTCCTCCTTCTCCGCCACGACGGGCTCTGACCGACCGGTACCCGTCGTGGCTTGTGTGCACCGGTCGATCACACTCAGAAGCAGAGGAAAGTCATGACCACCACCGCCAGCGCCGCCACCGCTCCGTTCTGGAATCGCCAGCAGCCGTCCCCGATGCCGTCGCACCGGTACGCCGACGTGTTCTCCCGCGTCGAGGTGCCGCTCACCGAGCGCACCTGGCCGGACGCCCGCATTACCCGGGCGCCGCTCTGGGTGCCCGTCGACCTCCGCGACGGCAACCAGGCGCTCGCAGAGCCGATGGACCCCGCCCGAAAGCGCCGTTTCTTCGAGATGATGGTGCGGATCGGCTACACCGAGATCGAGGTCGGCTATCCGTCCGCATCGCAGACCGACTACGACTTCGTGCGACTGATCGCCACTTCGGACATCGCGCCGGAGAGCGTGACGATCGTGGTGTTCACACCGGCCCGGCGCGACCTGATCGAACGCACGGTGCAGTCCATTCGCGGTATCCGCAACCCCGTCGTCATCCACATGTACACCGCGACGGCGCCGATGTGGCGGGACGTGGTCCTGGGCCGGGACCGCTCGGAGCTGCTCGATCTGATCCTGCAGGGCGGGCGGGACGTTCTGGAGTTCGCCGGAGACCTGCCCAACGTACGCTTCGAGTTCTCCCCCGAGGTTTTCAATCTCACCGAACCGGAGTTCGCCCTGGAGGTCTGCGACGCCATGACCGATCTGTGGGAGGCGTCGGAGGATCGGCCGGTGATCCTGAACCTGCCGGCCACCGTGGAGATCGCGACGCCCAACGTGTACGCGGACCAGATCGAGTTCATGCACCGCAATCTGGCACGTCGCGACTCGGTGATCCTGTCCGTGCACCCGCACAACGACCGTGGCACGGGCATCGCATGCGCGGAGCTGGCCGTGCTCGCCGGCGCGCAGCGCGTCGAGGGCTGCATCTTCGGCAACGGCGAACGCACCGGCAACGTCGATCTGGCCACGCTCGCCCTGAACCTGCACGCACAGGGGGTCAACCCCATGGTCGACTTCTCCGACATCGACGAAGTGCGTCGCGTCGTCGAGCACAGCAATCGCATCGAGGTGCACCCGCGGCACCCCTACGTCGGCGATCTCGTGCACACCGCGTTCAGCGGCACCCATCAGGACGCCATCCGCAAGGGCTTCGCCGAGCACCGCGAGCGCGCCGCGGCCGAGGGGGTCGACGAACGCGAGGCAGCGTGGCGCGTACCCTACCTGTCGGTGGACCCCGCGGATCTGGGGCGTTCGTATGACGCCGTGATCCGGGTCAACTCGCAGTCCGGGAAGGGCGGCATCGCCTACCTGCTGGAGACCGAGTACGGCGTCGAGCTGCCCCGTCGCGCACAGGTGGACTTCTCCCGTCATGTGCAGCGCCACACCGACGCGACCGGCGACGAGGTGTCAGCTGCCGAACTGTGGGAGGTGTTCACGCGGGCGTACCTGCGTCCGGCCCGCTACGCGGTGCGCGAGATCGACACCGACGAGCACGGCACGACGGCGCGGATCGTCGGCGGCGATGGAACCGAGGTCCGCGCGAGCGTCGAAGGCGGCCCGGTGGAGGCTGTGCTGGCGGCACTGGGATCCGCGGCTGCCGGGATCGAGGTGCTGAGCCTGCATCAGACCTCCATCGGCCGTGGTGCCGACGCGGACGCCCTGACGCTGCTCGAGTACCGCTCGCCAGCGGGGATCGGCTGGGCCGCCGGGCGTCATCGTTCCACGGTCACGGCCACCGCCCTGGCCGTCCTCACCGCCGCTTCCTGAGCCGGCGCGGCGCCCGCAACGCTGCCGAGCAGGCTGCTCCTGCGCTGCGGGCGCCCCCGGTGCGTGAGCGAGCCTCCCGAGTTGCCGCCACGGCGCGGGAGCTTCAGAGTGGACCCATGAACAACGCGCTCGATCGCGCCCAGGCTGCGCTCACCGGCCTTGCCCTCGGCGACGCGCTGGGCATGCCGACGCAAGACCTGTCACGGGACGTGATCCTCGCGGACTACGGCGAGATCCGCGAGCTGCGCGACGCCGGGCCGCATCAGCTCATCGCGGCCGGTCTGCCTGCCGGAACGATCACCGACGACACCGAACAGGCGATCCTGCTGGCCGACCTCCTGATCGACGCGGCCGGCACGATCGACCCGCACCGCTTCGCTGAGGAGCTTCTCGCCTGGGAGCAGCGGATGATCGCGGCCGGGTCGCTCGATCTGCTCGGCCCGTCCACGAAGCGCGCACTGTCACGGCTGCAGGCGGGCGAAGATCCCGCTGTCACGGGTACGCGCGGTGCGACCAACGGCGCTGCGATGCGCGTCGCGCCCGTCGGCATCGCCTTCTCCGCCGGCCGGCGTGGACGCCTGATCGACGCCGTGCGGGATTCTGCGCTCGTCACGCACAACACCTCGATCGGTCTGGCTTCCGCCGCCGCGGTCGCCGCAGCAGTGAGCGCCGGAATCGACGGCACCGGGGTGCGCGATGCCGTGCTCATCGGCGCGGAGGCCGCCGAGGAGGCGGAACGGCTCGCGCCATGGATCGACGGGGCCCGGGTGGCACCACGCATCCGCTGGGCCGTCGATCTGCTGCAGGGAGCCTCCCCCGGCGAGGCCACGCGGTTGTGCATCGATCTCATCGGCACCTCGGTCGCCGCCCAGGAGTCGGTGGTGGCCGCTCTCGCCCTCGCCGCCAGCGGACTGGAGCCGTGGGCCGCTCTCGGAGTCGCGGCAAGCGTCGGCGGCGATACGGACACGATCGGGGCGATCGCGGGAGCGGTCCTCGGTGCCGGCGGGGGCATGTGCGCTTGGCCGGCGGAGGCGGCTTCCCAGGTCACCCGGGTGAACGATCTGGATCTCGCGTCGCGCGCAACCGGATTGCTCGCTCTGCGCCATGCCGAGCCCGAGCGGTGAGCCTCTTCCGCGCACGCGGTACCCCCGCTCTCGCACCCGATCACATCCGACGGAGGAACCCATGACCGAGACGGCGCAACAGGGTCGGCTGGTGTATGCCGGCAGCGTCATCGTCGACATCGGCGTGGCGGTGCCCGCGCTTCCCCGCGCCGGCACCGAGGTCCTCGCCACGCACTCCGAGATCACCGCCGGCGGCGGCGCCAACACGCTGATCGCAGCCTCCCGCGACGGTGCCGCGATCGCGTATGCGGGACGATACGGCAGCGGTCCGTTCGGGACGATCATCGCCGGCATGCTGCACGACATCGGATGTGAGACGCCGGTCACGCCCGCGGCGGAGCAGGACAGCGGCTACTGCATCGTGATGGTGGACGACACTGCGGAGCGCACCTTCATCACCGTCGATGGCGCGGAGGCGGACGTGTCCGCGAGCGACCTCGCCACCGTCATCGTGGGCGACCGGGATCTGATCGCGGTGACCGGCTATGTGCTGACACCCGGAACCGGTGCCGACACCGTGCCCGACTGGCTCGACTCCATCGCGTCCGCCCGTGTGCTGCTGGATCCTTCTCCGGTGTTCGGTGCGGTGTCGGCTGAGGTGCGCAGGCGCGTGCTCGCCCGCGCCGACGTCCTCACCGCGAACGCCGGTGAGGCCCGCGCACTCGCCAGCGCTGCACCCGATGCCCCGCTCATCGACGTCGCGACGCGCCTGCGCTCCCTGCTCCGACCGGATGCCATCGTGCTCGTCCGCGACGGTGGGGCGGGGTGCTGGATCGCCGACGGCGCCGGCACCCGCAGTGTGGCGGGCTTTCCCCAGCACGCCATCGACACCACAGGGGCCGGAGACACGCACCTCGGCGTTTTGTGCGCGGCGCTCCTGCGCGGCGACGCGATCGATGCCGCGGTACGTCGTGCCAACGCCGCCGCATCGATCTCGGTGACCCGGCGCGGACCGGCGACGTCGCCCGTGGCGCGCGAGACGGACGCTCTTCTCGCGGCGACAACGCGCTCTCGCCCCGGGACACGGCCGGATCCGAACGCACGAAACGACGAACGCCCCGGCGCGGACGGAGCATGATGACGAGGTACCCCGACAGCATCGCGGCGGCCGTGGAGCATGAGATCGTCATCAAGAAGTCGCGATTCATCGCGCATGCGATCCCGGCGCGTTCCGTGCCGGATGCCGACGCTGCAATCGCCGGCATCCGCACGCAGTACTGGGATGCACGCCACAACTGCACCGCGATGATCACGGGAGTACGGGGCAACCAGGCTCGCTCGTCGGACGACGGCGAACCCAGTGGCACCGCGGGTATGCCCATGCTGGAGGTGCTCCGGCGGCGCGGGCTCACCGATCTCGTGGTGGTCGTGACGCGCTACTTCGGCGGCGTCAAGCTCGGGGCGGGCGGGCTCGTCCGTGCGTATTCGTCCGCGGTCTCGGAGGCTCTCGATCGCGCTGCGATCATCCATCGCCGTGAGCTAGTCGCGGTGTCGGTGGAGGTGCCGCATACGGACGCCGGGCGGTATGAGAACCTGATGCGGGACTGGGCCACCCGTCATGACGCGGTGATGGATGAGACAGGCTACGGCGCGAGGGGCGCCCTGCTCGGGGTGCGGGTGAGCCCTGAGCTGCTTGACAGGTTCGATGCCGACCTCGCCGCGGCCTCGGCCGGGCTCGTCGCCGCCCGCCGCGGCGAGGTGTCCGTGATCGATGTCCCGGCCGGCTGAGCGAGCCAATGCGCGCCGACGCCGTCCGTAGACTGGAGGCAGCCGCGAGCGCGGCACGAGACGCAGACGGGGAGGCGCGATGTCGGACGACGTGGCGAGCGTGATGGCGGAACTCGCCGCACTCGAGGATCCCCGCATGCGGGCGGTGAACGAGCGCCACGGCGACGATCACGGAGTCAACCTGACGAAGCTACGCGGGGTGGCCAAGCGCATCGGCGCCCAGCAGCCGCTGGCCGACGACCTGTGGGCGACGGGCGACACCGCCGCACGCCTGCTCGCGCTGCTGCTCACGAAGCCGAAGGATCACACCGCGGACGAGCTGGACACCATGCTCCGGCAGGCGCGGGCGCCGAAGGTGCTGGACTGGCTGGTCAACTACATCGTGAAGAAGTCCCCGCACGCAGAAGTCCTGCGCGAGCGCTGGTTCGTCGACCCGGATCCCCTCGTGCAGGCAGCAGGGTGGGCGCTCACCTCGGAGCGCATCGTGAAGAAGCCGGCGGGACTGGACCTGTCACAGCTGCTGGATCTCATCGATCCGGCGATGCGCGACGCGCCCGATCGCCTGCAGTGGGCGATGAACGACGCGCTCGCACAGATCGGCATCCACCATCCGGAGTACCGCTCACGCGCGCTGGAGATCGGCGAACGGCTCGAGGTGCTGAAGGACTATCCCACCCCGCCGAACTGCACGTCTCCGTTCGCCCCGCTGTGGATCGCGGAGATCGTGCGCCGACGGGAAGGCGCGTGAGCGCGCGTTTCACCGACGTCTGGTTCGACTTCTTCGGCACGCTCGTCGAGTACGAGCCCAGCGTGCGTACCGGAGACGGCACGTCCCTCACCGCCGCACAGGCCTTCGCCCTGCGACACGGATCGGCCGCCGATGCCACCGGCGCCTGGGATCGGGCGTGGGCGGAGCACGAGTCGAAGGCGAGGACGACCGGGCGCGAGTACTCCATGTCCCAGGTAGCGGCGCGGTTCGCGGCCCTCATCGGGGTCGACGCCTCCGCTGACGCTCGCCAGGAGCTCGTCGACGAGTATCTGGAGGCGTGGACGGCGCCGATCCGGCCCCGCGACGGCGCCGCGCAGACCCTCGCCGCGCTCGCGAAGGACCACCGCGTGATCGTCGTGAGCAACACGCACGACGAACGTCTCGTGCCTGATCTGCTCGCACGGTTCGCTCTCGGCGGGCATGTGACCGCGACCGTGCTGTCGGTGTCGGAGGGATGGCGCAAGCCTCATCCGAACCTCTTCGCATCGGCCCTGGCGCGCTACCCCGCCGACCCGGCGCGCGTCGCGTTCGTCGGTGACACCTGGGACGCCGACATCGAGGGACCGCGCCGCGCCGGAATGTCGGCGTTCTACGTGGGGCCACCGGCACCGGCCCGATCGCCACTCACCCTGCATGATCTGCCCGCGCTCCTGCGCGACTGAACCCGAGAAGGACCTATGAACACCTCGTCAGCCCCGGCACAGCACAGCGTCATCCTCGACGTGGACACCGGCATCGATGACGCGATGGCGGTGCTGTACGCGCTGCACCACCCCGGCATCGACGTTCGTGCGATCACGTGCGTGGCCGGCAACGTCGACCTGCCGCAGGTACTGGACAACACGCTGGCGCTGCTGGAGCTGGCAGGGGCGCCGCAGATCCCCGTGGCGGGCGGCGCCGAACAGCCGCTGATCGGCGAAGCGCGCTCCGCTGCCTGGATCCACGGGTCCGACGGTGTCGGCGGCATCGACCTGCCGCGCGGCGTTCGTTCCCCGGAGCCGGTGCGCGCGGTCGAGCTGCTGCGACGCACGCTGATGGAAGCGGAGCAGCCGCTCACCATCATCACCCTCGCCCCGATGACCAACATCGCGCTGCTGCTGCGCGCACACCCCGAGGTGGTGCCGCAGATCGCTCGCATCGTGACGATGGGCGGTTCGGCTTCGGTCGGCAATGCCAGTGCCACGGCGGAGTTCAACGTGTGGCACGACCCTGAGGCCGCGCACATCGTGTTCACCAGCGGAATCCCTCTCACGATGTACGGACTGGACGTCTTCGATCGCATCCGCGCCGACGACGAGCAGGTGGCCGCTCTCCGTGAGGACGACGCCGTCCAGCGGGCCCTCGCCGGTCTCCTCTCCTTCACGGTGACCGTCCCCGGTGGCGACACCATCGTGGACAACCGTCGCATCGGCGATGCCGGTGCCGTGATCGCCCTCACCAACCCGGAGCTGTTCACGTTCGAGTCCTACCCCGTGCACGTCGAGCTCGCGCCGGGAGCCAGTCGCGGGGCCACGATCGTAGACCGCCGCCCGCATGCCGCCGAGGACGCCGTCCACGGTGGACAGGGGGCGTGGCCGGTGCTGGACATCGCGCTCCGGGCAGACATCGACGCCGTCCTCGCCACGTTCTTCGGCGTCTTCCCCCGCTGACACGTCCCTCCGGCACGTAGTGGGCGCCTCACGCCGCGCGCCCGCGGCGTGAGGCTTGTCACGAAACGAGGAGATTCCGCCCGAAGAAGAGCCATAACGCCGATCTGGTCCTCGTTTCGCGACAATGTCCTCGTTTCGCGACAATCTCCCCGTTTCGCGACAATCTCCCCGTTTCGCGACAATCTCCCCGTTTCGCGACAATGTCCTCATTTCACGACAGCGGCGAACCCGGATCGGCCTCGCGGCACACGAGCCCGATCCGGGTCAGGATTCGTCGAGGGCGGCGGCGTGGCGGTCGAGGAACTCGTAGACCGCCACGGTGTCGATGCCGGTGGTGCTGCCGTCCGGCATCGCCGCGAGCAGCGACGAGTTCAGCCGGGCGCTCGGAAACGCCTGACCGCGCCAGTGCTCGGCCGCCTCAGAGCGAGGTTCCCGGCAGCAGGCCGGGTCGGGACACGTTGACGTCATCCGCCGCCGGGTGTCGCGCCCGCGGAACCAGCGGGAGTCGGCGAAGCGTGTACCCACGCTGAGGGAGAACTCCCCGTTGCTGGCGCTCACGATGGCCGACGTGCACCAGTATGTTCCCACCGGCTTGTCGGTGAGCTGGTGGTACGGCGTGAGCCGGTCCTCGACCTCGAACACCTGGCGGGCACTCCACCACCGGCACACCCGTTGCCCCTCGACGGATCCCAGCGCGTCCGTCGGGAACTGCACGTCATCGTTCTCGTAGGCCTTCGAGATCACCCCGCTGGAGTGCACCTTGGTGAAGTGCACCGGGATGCCGAGGTGCCGGGTGGCGAGGTTGGTGAACCGGTGGGCCGCGGTCTCGTAGCTGACGGCGAAGTGGTCACGCAGATCCTCCACCGACAGTTCGCGCGCCGCCTTCGCCTCGGTGAGATACGGCACCGCACTGGACTGCGGCACCATCAGGGCGCCGGCGAGGTAGTTGGTCTCCACACGCTGACGCAGGAGATCGCCGTAATCCTGCGGCTCCGGCTGACCCAGCACGTGTGCGGCGAGCGCCTGGAGCAGCGCAGAGCGCAGGTCGGTGCCGCGCTGGTGGAGCGGGAGGTAGATCCGGCCGTGCCGTCGATCCGTGATGCTGCGGGTGCTGCCGGGGAGATCGCCGACGTAGTGGAGGGAGAAGCCGAGATGGGCGGCCAGTTCCCCGGTCTCGCGCTGCGACAGCGGGCCACCGCGATGACCGATGGCGCCGAGCAGTTCGGCCGCCGATGTCTCCAGCTCTTCGTAATAGTTGTCGCGCCGACGCTGCTGGGCCCGCAGCTCGGTGTTCGCGCGTCGCGCCTGTTCCGGTGTGGCCGCGCGCTGCTCGTGGAGACGCCCCAGTTCATCGTGCAGGCGCAGAATCGTCTCGATCGCCTCGTCGCTGAGCGAGCGGCGGATCGGCAGGGCTTCCAGTCCAAGGGAGCGATACAACGGTCCGCGCTGGGCTCGCTCCAGCGCGATCTCCAACTCGTCACGACGGGAGAGCGGCGCGGGTTCGAGCAGCGCATCCAGCGTGGTGCCGAGGGCCTTGGCCAGCCGCTGCAACTCGGCCAGGCGCAGTTCCCGCTTCCCGTTCTCGATCACCGACACCTGGGAGGCGGCACGATCGATCGCGCGTCCCAGGTCTTCCACCGTCATCGCACGTTCCAGCCGGAGAGCGCGGATGCGCCGGCCGATGGTCAGGGAGTCGAGCATGTCTTCATCGTCGCCGCGGGTGCGTCGTTGCATCGCCATGACGACAGCATGACACGAGCAATCGTTCCGAACCTCAGAAATCTGGCCGTATTTCTCCTCGGAAACCACCGCAGAAGACCGAAAGTGCGGCGCAAGCTCGTCTCAGAACCACTCGCCGCACTCAGCGAAGGAGCCGACATGACCGAGTACGCAGCCCTCCCCGGCCAGCAGAACCAGACCGCCACCGACCTCGAGGCGGAGTGGATCACCGATGCCCGCTGGGCAGACGTTCGTCGCGACTACACCGCGGAGGACGTCGTCCGCCTTCGCGGCCCGGTCCGTGAGGAGGCGACCCTCGCCCGACGCGGTGCCCAGAAGCTGTGGGAGCTGATCCAGCGCAACAACGACGATCCCGGATCCTGGGTCTACGCGCTGGGTGCGCTCACCGGCAATCAGGCCGTACAGCAGGTACGAGCCGGGCTCGAGGCGATCTACCTCTCCGGCTGGCAGGTGGCCGCCGATGCCAACCTCTCCGGGCAGACCTACCCCGATCAGAGCCTCTACCCGGCCAACTCGGTGCCCGCCGTCGTGCGGCGGATCAACAACGCACTGCTGCGTGCCGGCCAGATCGAATTCGCGGAGACCGGGACCACCACCCGCGACTGGCAGGCGCCCATCGTCGCCGACGCGGAGGCCGGCTTCGGCGGACCGCTGAATGCCTACGAGCTCATGCAGGGCATGATCGCCGCCGGGGCTGCGGGCGTGCACTGGGAGGACCAGCTGGCCAGCGAGAAGAAGTGCGGTCACATGGGCGGCAAGGTGCTCGTGCCCACCTCCCAGCACATCCGTACTCTCAATGCGGCACGCCTCGCGGCCGACGTCGCCGCAGTGCCCAGCGTGATCATCGCTCGTACCGACGCACTCGCGGCGACACTGCTCACCAGCGACATCGACGAGCGCGACCGCCCGTTCCTCACCGGGACTCGCACCGCGGAGGGCTTCTACGAGGTCACCGGCGGCATCGAACCGGTCATCGCCCGGGGACTGGCCTACGCTCCCTACGCGGACCTGCTCTGGGTGGAATCCAGCGAGCCCGATCTGGAGCTCGCGCGCCGGTTCGCGGAGGCGATCCACGCCGAGTTCCCGGATCAGAAGCTCGCGTACAACTGCTCCCCCTCCTTCAACTGGCGCCGACACCTGGACGACGACACCATCGCGCGGTTCCAGCGCGAGCTGTCGGCGATGGGGTACGCGTTCCAGTTCATCACGCTCGCCGGGTTCCACTCCCTGAACCACGGCATGTTCGAACTCGCCCTCGACTACAAGCAGCGCCAGATGTCCGCGTACGTCCAGCTGCAGGAGGCGGAGTTCGCCGCAGAGGCTCGCGGCTACACCGCGACCAAGCACCAGGCGGAGGTGGGCACCGGCTACTTCGACCGGATCGCCACCGCGCTGAACCCCGAGAGCGCGACACTCGCCCTCGTCGGCTCGACCGAATCCGCCCAGTTCCACTGATCCGCACGGATGCAGAAAGGCCACGATCATGACCACCAACCCCCGTTTCGAAGTGCTGGGCGAGCTGGAGCCCCGCTTCGATGAGATCCTCACCCCCGAGGCCCTCGCGTTCCTCACGGCGTTGCACGACCAGTTCGCCGCGCGCCGGCAGGACCGGTTGCGCGAGCGCTATGAGCGCCAGAAGGCGATCAACGCCGGGTACACACCGACCTTCCGCGACTCCACGGCGCCCGTACGGGAGGAGCCGAGCTGGCGCGTGGCCGGCCCGGGCCCCGGCCTGCACGATCGGCGGGTCGAGATCACCGGACCCACCGATCGCAAGATGACCGTCAACGCGCTGAACTCGGGTGCGCAGGTCTGGCTCGCCGATCACGAGGATGCGACGAGCCCCACCTGGCACAACATCATCGGCGGTCAGGTCAACCTCTACGACGCCATCCGCCGCCAGATCGATTTCACGAGTGACGAGGGCAAGGAGTACCGCCTCGGCGAGGAGACTCCCACCATCGTCTTCCGCCCGCGCGGGTGGTTCCTCGGCGAGAAGCACTTCCGGTACACCACCACGGCAGGCCAGCAGGGCTCGGTCTCCGGTGCGCTGGTGGATTTCGGCCTCTACTACTTCCACAACGCGAAGGAGCTGATCGCCCGCGGCCGCGGCCCGTACTTCTACCTGCCGAAGCTGGAGAGCCTGGAGGGAGCGCGTCTCTGGGACGACGTCTTCACCTTCAGCGAGAACTGGCTCAACCTGGCACACGGCACCATCCGTGCCACGGTGCTCATCGAGACCATCACGGCTGCGTTCGAGATGGAGGAGATCCTGTATGAACTGCGCGACCACTGCGCGGGTCTCAACGCGGGCCGCTGGGACTACCTCTTCAGCATCATCAAGAACTTCCACTCCCGTGGCCGTTCGTTCCTGCTGCCGGATCGGTCACAGATCACGATGACCGTGCCCTTCATGCGCGCCTACACGGAGCTCCTCGTCCGCACCTGCCACAAGCGCGGCGCATATGCCATCGGCGGAATGAGCGCCTTCATCCCGAACCGGCGCGATCCACTGGTCACCGCGGAGGCCTTCGAGAAGGTCGCCGCCGACAAGCGGCGCGAGGCGGTGGACGGCTTCGATGGCACATGGGTGGCGCACCCGGACCTCATCCCCGTGGCGCGCGCCGAGTTCGACGCCGCGATGGCCGGACGCACCGATCAGACCCACCGCCTCCGTGAGGACGTCTCGGTGCGACCTGAGCAGCTGCTCGATCTGCGCATCGAGGGCGGGCGGGTGACGCGGGAGGGGATCCGCCAGAACGTCTCGGTGGCACTGCGCTACCTGGACTCCTGGCTGCGCGGCACCGGTGCCGCCGCGATCGACAACCTGATGGAGGACGCCGCCACCGCGGAGATCAGCCGCGGCCAGCTGTGGCAGTGGATCCATCAGGGGGCACTCACCGAGGACGGCCTTCCGGTGGTCCGTGAGCGCGTGGAGTACACCATCGATCGCGTTCTCGCCGAGCTCGATCGCTATCCGGACGACCGGCTCGACGACGCCGCCGAGATCCTCCGGGAGCTGGTGCTCGGTGACGAGTTCCCGCTGTTCCTCACGGTCCACGCTTACGACCGTTTCCTCACCGACGCCCCCGAGCGCGAACCCGCCCTCGCCGTCTGACCCCCAGAGGCCCTTCGTCCCGCTCCGGAACATGGAGCGAGACGAAGGGCCTCGTCGCGCACGCACCGCCTAGGCTGGAGGGGATGTCGAACACGACCCCGGGCGGACTGCTGCACCTCGCGGCCGCCGCCGGTGCGCACCTGGAGAACCGCCGGACAGGTCGGTTCCGGCCGAAGCCCACGGCCCGTCCCGCCGCCGTGCTCATCCTGTTCGGTCCGGCTCGCGATGAGGACACGCGGGGGCTGGAAGAGCTGACCGCCGACGACCTCGACGTCGTGCTGGAGGTCCGATCGGGCGCACTGCGCGCACACGCGGGCGAGGTCGCCTTCCCCGGCGGAGGCGCGGAGCCGGAGGACGCCGACATCGTCGCCACGGCGCTGCGCGAGGCGAACGAGGAGATCGGGGTCGACGCCGCCGACGTCGACATCCTGGCACAGCTGCCTGAGGTGGGCACGGTAAGCGACTTCCGCGTCACCCCGGTGATCGGCTGGCGAAAGGCCCCGCAGCACTACGTGAGCGTGGACGAAGGCGAGACCGCCGACGTGCTGCGCGTGAGCGTCGCCTGGCTGCTGGATCCCACGAACCGATTCACCTCGGTCTATCGCCATCCGCTCGGCGCCTTCCACGGCCCGGCGTGGGATCTGAACGGAGTCGTCCTCTGGGGCTTCACGGCCTTCCTGCTGAACGACCTGTTCGACGCGGCCGGGTGGAGCATCCCGTGGGACGAGTCGCGCACGCGCGACCTGTAGGCGTCAGAAGATCAGCAGCTGGAGCGCTCCGACGACGGTGAGCACCAGCACGATCGTGTCGAACGCCTGCTGCTTGATCCGGCCGGTGATCCACCGCCCGAGGAACGCGCCGACGATCACCGCAGGGGCCAGCACGAGATCGGTGAGGGCGACCTGGGGCGTCAACAGGCCGAGACCGAGCATGAACGGCACCTTCACCAGGTTCACGATCGCAAAGAACCACGCCGCGGTGCCGAGGAAGGCCTGCACGGAGAAGCGCGCCGCCAGGAAGTACAGCGACATCACCGGTCCGCCCGCGTTCGCCACCATCGTGGTGAACCCGCCCAGCAGACCGTAGGCCGAGGCGACCGTGCGTCCGGTTCCCGCCTCCGCCGAGGTCGCGCGCCGCCGGAGCAGCGTGATGAGCACGAGCAGGAGGAGAATGGCGCCGATCGCCTTGCGCACCCATCCGTCCGAGGCCCACCACAAAAACAGCGCGCCGACCAGGATCCCGGCGACGACTGCGGGGGCGAGCTTCAGGATGGTGCGCCAGTCCGCGTGTCTGCGGTACATCGCGAGCGCCATCATGTCGCCGACGATGAGCAGGAGCAGGAGCGCCGCGGTGGACGTGCGGGCCGGGAGGACCGTGGCGAACACGGCCACCATGAGGGTGCTGAGCCCCGGGATGCCGGTCTTGGAGACACCGACGATGAGCGCGCCCAGCACGAGCAGTGCCCATGATCCGGCTTCGAGTTCCAGCACTCCCCCATCCTTCCCGATCCGCGGACCCGCCCGCGCACGGCGCCGTCATGAAACAAGGAAGATGACGTCCGTTCGGGCCGAATCACCGGGATTCGTCCTCATCCCGACGAAATCTCCTCGTTTCGAGACACCGCACGACGACGACGACCACGACGACGACGACGACGACCCAACTGTCCGCCGCCACCGCCGCCGCTGCCGTCGTGCCGGCTCAGCCTCGTCCCGCGACGCCCCGACCCGCCACCCCGGTGAAGGCGAAGCGGAACCGGAGCGGAGAATCGGTGGGGATCATGAATTCCGGATGCGTGCGGGCGCCCCAGGAGTCGTCGCCGGCGACGCCACGCCGCATCAGCGCCGGGCGCAGCACGGTGTGGCGGGTGGGTGGCAGCTCGTGGTGGTGATCGGCGTTCTCGATCTCGAACGGCGTCCAGGGCAGCGCCGAGAATTCCATGCCGTATTCACTGTCCACGCGAACACCCCAGCCTCGCCGATCCGTCACCTCAGCCCATCGGACACCGGTGTGGCTTCCCGCTTCCTGCGGACGCAGGTAGGGCGTGAGCTGGGTGGCGACATCCGCGTCGAACACGTCGCGGCGCGCACCGAGCCGACGATCCACGGCGCTCTCCTCCGGGCCATCGCCGTACCACCGGAGGTGGTCGTGCTCCGGTGAGATGAGCAGCATCATCCCGAATTCGGGCAGGTCCGGCAGCTCCTCCGCCACCGTCATCGACAGCGTCACCTCGATGCAGCCGTCGCCCGTGACGCGATAGTCGACATCGCAGGATGAGGCCGGTCGCGTCGGCAGATCGTAGGTGTACGACACGGTGACCGACTCGTCGTCGGTCGTCACGCGCGCCGTGTGCAGCGGGCGGCCCGCGGCGCGGGCGTACCGGCTGGCCAGGAGCCACTGACCGTCCTCGAAAGGCGCGCCCCAGCCACGTTCGTTCGAGGTGGGCGCGTGCCAGAAGCTGGGTTTCGGCATCGCGGCGAGCAACTCCCGCCCGCCGTCCCGGGTGCTGCCATAGCGATACGAAACGAGACCGCCGTACAGCTGGGAGAACAGCGCCTCGAAGTGCTCACCGCGCACGCCGATGTTGTGGATGCCATGGATGAGCTCGGGACGGGCACCGGAAGTCGGTGCCGGCGGCGCGCCGTCGACGATCACGACCCCCTGCCCGCGCGCCACCCGGGCACCCGCCTCCGCCCACGCCGTGGCGCTGCGGTGGAAGAACTCGACGTCGATGGTGTACTCGCCCGGCACGCGCGGCACTTCGAAGTCGAACGGCACGAATCCGCGCTCACCGGCCGCGATGTCCGACTCGATCGTGGCCGTGAGCAGCGTCCGCCCGTCCGTGCGCAGCGTGGCCACTGCCGAGTACGCCGCCGTCGAGGTGAACAGGTTGCGGTTCTCGATGCTGACACCGTCGCGCTCGACAGTCAGCTTCAGCGGCTGATAGAGATACGACACCTCCTGCACGAAGGGCTTCGGTGTGTGATCGGCGAACAGGATGCCGTTTCCGCTGAAGTCCGAGTCGTGCGGCGCCTCCCCGTTGTCGCCGCCGTAACCGAAGTAGGTGTTGCCGTAGCGGTCGGTGAGCTCGATCGCCTGGTCGGAGAAGTCCCAGATGAAGCCGCCCTGGAACAGCTCGTCGCGGTACGCCAGATCGAGGTAGCGATCCACGGCGCCGAAGGAATTGCCCATCGCATGCGCGTACTCGCAGAGGATGAAGGGCTTTTCCCGGTTCGTCGCCAGGAACTCCTCGATCTGGGCGGCCGGCGTGTACATCCGGCTCACGATGTCGGTGGTCTCGGGGTAGCGCGGATCCCAGTCGACGCCCTCGTAGTGCACCGGCCGGTCGTCCGCGCTGCGGAAGTAGTCGGCGACGTCGCGGATGAGCGTGCCACCGAAGGACTCGTTGCCGCACGACCAGATCACCACGCAGGGGTGGTTGCGGTCACGGCGCAGCAGGCTGGTCGCACGATCGAGCAGCGCGTCCCGCCACTCGGCCCGGTCACCCGGCAGCGCGTCCGACACGGGAAGATCACCCGCCCGCACCGCGTCCCAGATGCCGTGCGTCTCCAGGTTCATCTCATCGATCACGAGGAATCCGAACTCGTCGGCGAGGTCGTAGAAGAACGAGTTGTTGGGGTAGTGACTGGTCCGGATCGCGTTGACGCCGATGCTCTTCAGCAGTCGCAGATCCGCGGCGGTCTGCTCTCGCGTCATCACCCTTCCCTGCAGCCCGAACTCATGACGGTTCACGCCGAAGAAGACCACGCGTTCGCCGTTGAGACGAAGCACGCCCCCCTCGATCTCGAAGCGGCGCACGCCCACGCGCTGACGGATCACCTCGGCCACCTCGCCGGTGCCCGTGTGCAGATGCAGAACCAGGTCGTAGAGGTACGGGTCCTCCGGGCTCCACAGCCGCGCGTTCTCGATCCGCACCCGCAGCGTGCCGTCCTCCCCGCGTACGAGGGTGCCGACGCCGTCCAGTTGCGCGGAGAGTTCGCCCTCGCCCTCGATCTCGGCTGCGACGACGACCTCCGCGGAGGCCCCGTCGATGACGGTGCGCACGTGGAGATCGGCGACGTGCGCGACCGGGCGGTGGGTGAGCACCACATCACGGAAGATGCCGGAGAAACGGTAGAAGTCCTGGTCCTCCAGCCACGATCCCCCGCTCCAGGTGAACACCTGCGCGGCGAGCCGGTTGGGTCCGTCGACAAGGGCGTCCGTGATGTCGAACGAGGAGGGCGTGAAGCTGTCCTCCGCGTAACCGACATAGGTGCCGTTCAGCCACAGCGCGATGGCGCTCTCGGCACCGTGGAACGTGATCACCACGCGCTCGCCGGGTCGCGAGGGGCGCTCGAGCACGAAGTCGGTCACGTACGATCCGACCGGATTGAAGCGTGTCGGGATCTCCCCGGGCACGATCTGCTCGTGACCGTCCCACGGGTACTGCACGTTCGCGTACTGGGGCCGGCCGTACCCGTGCAACTGGATGTGCGCGGGGACGGGGATATCGTCCCAGTCCGCCACATCGAACTCCGGCTGCTGGAATCCGGCGATGGCCTGCTCCGGGTTTCGGGCGTAGTGGAATTTCCAGAGCCCGTTGAGATTCTGCTCGTAGGAGCTCGTGCCGGCACGCAGTTCGTCCTCGCTGGCGAACCAGCGGTGATCGGACCAGGCAGGCAGGCGCCCGTCCGCGAAGAAGGAAGGATCGGCGATGCGGGAGAGGTCGAAGGTCACTGGTCACCCGTGGCTTTCTGCGCGAGTCGCGCGGCAGGAATCAGGAGGTACGACGCCGGCGTCATTTGATGGCCCCGGTGATGCCCTGTGCAAAGGCACGCTGCAGGATCAGGAAGATGACCATGGTCGGCAGCGAGGCTAGCAGCACGGCCAGCATGAGCACGCCATAGTCGGTGACGTAGCCCGCACTGAGATTGGAGATGAGCATCGGCATGGTCTGGAACGCGTTGTTGACGAGGATCACCTTGGGCCAGAGGAAGTTGTTCCACGCGGTCATGAAGGTGATGACCGCCGCAGCGGCGTAGGTGGAGCGCATCGTGGGCACGTAGATGCGCGCGAAGATACTGAGCTCGCTCAGTCCGTCGATCCGGGCAGCCTCGATGATCTCGTGCGGAAAACCGCGCGACGCCTGCCGGAACAGCAAGATGAGGAACGGAGTGGAGATCGCCGGGATGATCACGGCCACCAGCGAGTTGACCAGTCCCACGCGGGAGAACAGCTGGAACAAGGGCACCATCGTCGCCGCGAACGGGATCATCATGGCCAGCAGCAGCACCGCCATCAGCCGGTCCTTGCCCGTCGAGTGGAAGACCTCGAAGCCGTATCCGGCGATGGAGCAGATGATCAGCGCCAGCACCGTGATGCCGACGGCCACGATGAAGGACGCCCACATCGCGCCCCACAGATTCTGGGCTCCGGTGAGCTTGGCGAAGTTCGCGAACAGCTCGCCGCCCGGGAGCAGGCGCGAATCCAGCACGTCCTTGCTGGAGTTGGTGGCGGAGACGAGCATGAAATAGAGCGGGAAGATCGAGAAGATCGCGAAGATGCCGAGGAACAGGTACTTCGGTCCCTGGCGCAGCAGCTTAATCACGCTTGTCCCCCACTTTCAGCTGGATGAAGGCGAGCACGGCGACGAGAATCAGGATCACGTAGGAGATCGCCGCCGCGTAGCCGAAGTTCGGGTTCTTCAGGAACGACACCTCGTAGAGGTAGTGGGACATCGACATCGTCATGTAGCCCGGCCCGCCACGGGTGAGAGCCCAGGATTCGTCGAACATCTGGAGGGTGCCGTTGGTCGACATGATCGCCGTGAGCAGGATCATGGGCTTCAGCTGCGGCACGGTCACGCGCCAGAACGTCTGCCAGGCATTGGCGCCGTCGACCTTCGCAGCCTCGATGCTGGAGTAGTCGATGTTCTGGAGCGCCGCGAGGAAGAACACCATGTTGTATCCGGTCCAGCGCCAGAGCAGACCGAGGATGATCACGAATCGCGCGGTGCCCGGATCGCCCAGCCAGTTGACCGGCGCATCGATGATCCCGAGACCGCTCAGCATGTCGTTGACGAACCCGTCGGCTGCGAACAGCGTGCGGAACACCAGGGAGTACGCCACCAGTGACACGGCACAGGGAAGGAAGATGGCCGTTCGCCAGATTCCCTTGAACCGCAGGTTCCGGTCGTTCAGCAGATTCGCCAGCACCAGGGCGAGGATCAGCATCACCGGCACCTGGATGATCAGGTAGATGAACGTGTTCTGCAGGGTGAGCTTGAAAGTCTCGTCCTGCATGAGACGCGCGTAGTTGGTCCAGAGCGGGTCGGCGAACTTCAGCCCGGCCCCGCGTCCGGTCTGCAGCGACAGGAAGAGGGCCTGGATCATCGGGATGAAGCTGAACACGAGGATCAGCAGGGCGGCGGGCAGGAGGAACCCCCACCCGGTGAGGCTGCGGCGGCGCTCACCGGTGAGCCACGGCCGGGGGCCGGTGACGGAGGCGCTGAGCGGTTGCTCCTTCCGGCTCCGGCCGGAGCGGGTGACGGAAAGGGTCACGTCGTTCTCGCTTTCAGTGCGTGGATGCGGAGTGCGCTGCTCACCGGCGGAGGTTCTGGCATCGGCCAGGCCACGGTGCTGCGCACGCTGTTCGGGATCGGCTCTGCCGATCGGGCCGGTCGGCGCCCGCTCGCGCGGAGTGAGCGCCGACCGGCCGGTGATCACTGCATCGCGAACTCGACGTTGGCCTGCGCCTCGGCCAGTGCCGAAGCCGTGTCGGCACCACCGATGACCTGCGTCAGCGCAGCGCTCACCGCGTCGCGGCCCTCGTAGTAGTACGCGCCCGTGTTGTTGGACGGGACGTCGGCGCCGAACGTGACGACGTCGGCGAAGATGGTCTGCCCGCCGAAGAACTCCGACGGCTCGTTGTAGACCTTCGAGTCGCCCGCGGGGATCCAGTTCGCCACCGCGCCCGCCTTCGGGAGGATGGTGTCGTACAGTTCGGTCGACCCCGCGAACGTCGCCGCGAGGAAGTCGGTGGCGAGATCCACGTTGGCGTTCGAGCTGATCGCCCAGGACGAGCCGCCATTCGCGGAGTAGTTGGTCGCACCGGACACGCCGTCCAGCTTCGGCAGGTTGGTGATTCCCCACTTGCCCGACTGGTCTTCCGCCGTCTGGATCGACCCGACGATCCAGACGCCGTTGACGGTGGCGGCGACCGTGCCGTTCACCAGCGTTCCGATGTACTCGTCCCACGAGTTGACCTCGACGAGGATGCCGTCCTTCACGAGCTGGGTGTACACCGTGATCGCGGCCTCGAGGGTGGCGTTGTCCGTGATGGTGGGCTTGCCCTTGTCATCGAACAGGCTGGCTCCGGCGCTCTGGAGCATCATCATGATCAGGTCGGAGGAGCCGGCCTGACCGGACAGCAGCGGCTTGCCGGTCTTCGCCAGCACGTCCTTGCCCTTGGTGATGAAGTCATCCCAGGTGATGTCGGTGAAGTCGGAGAGCTTGTATCCCGCCTCCTCCAGCACGTCCGTGCGGAGGGCGGTGACGGCCGTTCCGGCGTCGAAGGGAACGCCGTAGTTGGTGCCGTCGATCGTGGAGTACGCGGTCACGGCGGACGGGAACTCCGAGAAGTCGACCGCGTCGGTGGAGATCGGGCTGAACAGCTCCGGGTAGTTGATGCCGTTCTTCTGGAAGGCGTTGTTCTGCATCAGGAAGATGTCGGGCAGCTCCCCCGTCTGGCCCGACTGGGCGAGCGTGGTGAGTTTGGTCTGCAGGTCGTCCCAGGGGGTCTCGACGATGTCGAGGGTGAAGTCCGGGTGATCCTTCTGGTAGATCTTCTCGGCCTCCTCCATCGCGTAGATGTTGAAGTTGGGGTCCCAGGTCCAGACGGTCAGCGTGTTGTCGTCGCCACCGCCGGAGCCGGCATCTCCCGTGTTGTCGCCGCCGCCGGAGCAGGCACCGAGGGCGAGGGACAGGGGCAGGAGGACCGCGAGCGTGGCGATCGTCCGCTTCGAAATGGAGCGCATGAGTTTCCTTCCGGTGCTGTGATGCGAACGGTGCCTGAAGCACGATCCGCGGTGTCGTACCTCCCGCGCGGTGGTGGGCCGACGCGGGATCACCGGAGCTCGTTCTCCGGTGAGGACTGCGAGTGTTGCGAGGGATGTGCCTGACGGGTGATCGTGTCCGTCGTCGGTGTTTCCGTGGGGAAGTGCCTACCGTCGTCGTGCGTTCCGGGCGCGACGGATCGGTGCGTTTCTGGCCAGTCTCTCCTTCATTGCAGTCTCTGGTACAGCGCTGTACCAGGAACGATAGCGCACGATTCGCAGGTTCGCACCAGCAAATTTCTGTCGGGCTATGAATCCCCGATCACACGCGAGTCTGGAGCGTGAAATCCGTGACAGGGAGTCCTATCGGGTCGTCGAGCGGACCACGATGTCGGACAGCGCAAGATGCAGTGCGGGGTCCGCTCTGTTGCCATCGATACGCGCGCGCAGCAGGTCGATCGCGGTGGGTGCGATCCACTCGAGCTGGGAGCTCATCGTGGTCAGGGGCGGCACCAGGTAGGCGGACTCGGCGATGTTGTCGAACCCCATCACCTGGACGTCCTCCGGAATGCGAATGCCGCGCTCACGGAGGGCGAACACCGCTCCGATGGCGATGGTGTCGCTCAGGCAGATGAGCCCGTCGAAGGGGATTCCCGAGTCGATGACGGCCGTCGCCGCACGAAACCCGGCGCTGATCGACCAGACGTAGCCGCTCACGCCGACCAGTCGCCCATCGAGCCGGCGACCCGCCGAGGCGAGCGCCTCGGAGATGCCCCGGAGGCGCTGCTCGGCGTTGCCCTCCGTGGCGGTGCTGATCGCGACCGGGTCATACGCGTGGTGCGCGCCGACGACGGCGATCGATGTGCACCCGCGCGACAGCAGGTACTCGGTGGCCGTGCGTGCATCGGCGATGTCGTCGGTCGTGACGTGGTCGGCGAAGCCGAAGGTGTCCCGCGATCCCAGGCACACGAGCGGGTAATCGACGTCGAGGTCGGCCGGTGTCAGTTGCTCATGCTCGGCCATGGAAAGCAGCAGACCGTCGGCGAAGTGCACGTTGAACTGCTCCAGATAAGCGCGCGACGTCATCGGGCCGAAGCCCTCACCGAACGTCGTGACGTACGCGGTCAGCCCGCGTGCGCGTGCCGCCTCGACCACGTTCTCAGCGAGTTCTGCGAGGTAGGGCGCCTTCAGGGTGGGGACGGCGAGAGCGATGGCGTCGGTGCGACCGCGGGTCAGGTTGCGTGCGGCGACGTTGACCTTGTAGCCGAGCTCCTCGACGGCGGCCAGCACCTTCGTGCGGGTGTCGTCCCCCATGCGCCCCGTGCCGTTGACGGCGTTGGACGCGGTCTTCAGGGAGACGCCCGCATGTTCGGCGACGGACTGCAGCGTCACCACACGGTTCGGACGTGGCATGGGCCTCTCTCACATTCGGGTCGAAGATGCCAGGCGCGCCAAGCACGGGGCATCACCGCTCCCGGACGAGCGGGTCTTCGCGTGGAGCTCGGTCTGCACCGGAACAGCAGGCCACGTCAGTGTGACGGCCGAGCGCTTGCGTCCACCATACGCCACCAGTCACGGCACTGCGGGTGGTCTGGTCAGGGCACGCCAGGACGCGAGAAGGACATCGCCCTCGTCGTCGCTCACATCCGCTGCGCCGAGCGCGAGCGCCGCGCAGCGCAGGGCCGTGCTCGCGTGCCGCCACGGCGCGTCGAGCTCCAGCCACGTATCTTCGTCGTCCGGATCCTCGTCGTCCCGGACGTATCGTGCCGCTGCATGTCCTGCCGCAGCATGATTGACGACATCGTTGATCACGAGCAGACCCCGATTGATCGGGGACCCGCCGCGAACGTTCGGATCGAGCAACACGGCACTGCCGACACGGCGCTCGGCGCCAGACCAGCGTCGCCATACCCGCGCACATGCGTCCTCGACCGCCGGCGGCAGGTGATCGGCGAGCACCGACGCCTCTGCCGGCGTCAGAGTCGAGGCTCGTCCGATGACATCGATCACCCGGTCGCCGCGCGCACCGAAGAGCGCGCTGGGCGATACCTCGCGCAGCACACGCACCCGTGTCACGCGCCGGTATCGCCCGCGATGCTGGGCGTTCGTCTCAGCCTCACGCTCTCGGTCCCTCGGCGCGAGGGCGGGCAGAGCCTCCACGTCGAGCAGCCGCCCCGGCCAGGACACGGACACACCCGCAAGCTCGTCGTCGACCACGATCCAGGGTGGCACGTCGACCGCGGCGACGACATCGCCCGGTGCCGCCGCGAGGAGACGCGTCTCCAGTTCGCTGAGCGGCGCGATGGGCTCTGAACGAACAGGACCCCCGATGCCATCCGACACAAGCCTGCGCTCAGGAGCAGTTCTCACCCAGACCCAACCCGTCATCGCAGCATCCTTTCCGTGGCGCCGACGCGGGTCCGGGCACGGTGCGAATCTTCACACCATGCCCGAACCACGGCAGATCAGACCTCAGCGCGACGCGGCAGCACCCAGCCCGGACGGGCGAAGTGGCAGGTGTAGCCGTTCGGGATGCGCTCCAGATAGTCCTGGTGCTCCGGCTCGGCCTCCCAGAACGGACCCGCAGGCTCGATCGTGGTGACGGCCTTGCCCGGCCAGAGGCCGGACGCATCGACATCGGCGATGGTCTCGCGGGCGATCCGCTCCTGATCCGCGTTCAGCGGGAAGATCGCCGAGCGATAGCTGGATCCGATGTCATTGCCCTGACGGTCCAGCGTCGACGGGTCGTGGATCTGGAAGAAGAACGCCAGCAGGTCCCGATACGTCGTCTTCGTGGGGTCGTAGACGATCTCGACCGCCTCGGCGTGCCCGGGGTGGTTGCGGTATGTCGCGTGGTCGTTGCTGCCGCCGGTGTAGCCCACACGCGTATCCAGCACGCCGGGCTGCTTGCGGATGAGATCCTCCATCCCCCAGAAGCACCCGCCCGCAAGCACTGCTGTGTCCGCGCCTTCGCGCATGGTGATGCGGCCGTCGTCAGCGATTCCTTGGACCATGATTCTCTCCTCGCTCCTGCGCTTTCGCAGGTTCCATCATCTCAACGCATCGGATCCTCATTTTGGTCCCGGTGACGCGGATTGTCTGAGCGGGCGTGGAGAGTCGGCCACACGAGTGCGGCGCTACGACGAGACGAGCGCGGCGTCCGCGGCCGCGACAGCGACGGGCGGACGCACCGAGATCAAGGTGTGCGAGGCTCCGGACACGCACTCCACCGCGGGCCCGTTGGCCGAGATGACTCCTTCCAGCACCGGTGCGAGTCCCTCCGGTCCCAGGATCAGGCACACCGGACTGTCGGCCTCGGTGAACAGGCTGACGATCACACGATCCGACGCGTCGCAGAAATCCAGTACGGTCAGCAGCACCTCCCCCGCCATCCGGGCCGTCGCAGGATCGGAACTGTCGACCGTACCGCCACGCACCTCCAGCGGCACCGCGCGTGAACGGGCCTTGACAAGGGCGATCGCGAGCCACGGACTGAGGTGCAGCACATCCGCGTCGATGAGCAGCAGTTGTCGCAGATACCGCTCCTCGTCGGCGCATCGCTGCTGCACGGCGGGCTCTCGCGGATCCGCCTCACCCACCGCGATCTCCTCCAGCAGGGCGACGGAAGTCCGCGTTCCCACGCGGATCCACCTCTCCCTCGCGACGGTCAGAGCGTTCTGCGCGAGGGCTCCGGTCTCGGCTTCGCAGGCCGCTCGCAGTTGCGCCCGATACGCGCCGACGGCACGATCCAGCACGGGAACGAATACGCCCCACCCGGCGAACAGCCCCACCTGGGGAGCGGCTGCGACGATAGCGATCAGAAGCGAAGACGCCGTTCCCGTGACGGTGCCCAGACAGGCCGCCGCGACGCTCGCCGCCAGGCTCACCAGGGCGACGATGAGCGGCACCCGGGAGCGATACGTCATCATCAGCAGCACCAGCGGAACGGTCCCCACCAGGGCGGGGAAGAACAGCAGCGGCTCCCCCGCGTCGGTGATGACGACGAAAGGCACCAGGTACCCGACCGGCACGGAGGCGACCAGCAGCACCGTCATCCACAGCGGAGCCGCTCGGCGACGGCGCGCGAAACGCCGGGCGAAGACGGTCAGGACGGCCAGGGACAGCGAGACCGCGATACTGCTGGCGGCAACGGCGGGCGGCCGGAAGGCCGAGAGCAGGAGATCAGCACCCAGGATGATGCCGGCCCAGATCCAGCACCCGGCTGCCGCGATCACACGTGCATCCAGGTCGGCCTCCGCGCCCGGCTGCGCGGGAAGATCCCGTGCCACGGCATCGATCGCATAGGTGAGGGTGGCCGTCGTGCCCTGGCCGGGGGCGCTTTCGAGCGATACCGACACGTTGACGTCAGCGCACCGTCGGAACACGGACTCCGCCAGGCCGCGGCCCGGCACGGGCTGGACACGAAACCCCACTCCGTCGTCGCTCACCGAGACCACCACGCCCGCCGTCTGCAGTTCCAGCCGCAGCCGGACAGCGCGTGCCCCCGAGTGCTTCGCCGCATTGGTGATGAGCTCGAAGACCGCCCGGACGATGGCGCGCGATGCGTCGACCGGAAGCAGTGACTCGAACCGCTCGAGATCGTGCTCGGATGGACCCGCGTACTCGACCGGGATCCCGGCCTGGTGCGCGACGGCGGTGACCAGGTGCGAGAGACCGCCTTCCTCTTCGGCGAGCCAGCTCCCGCCCCTTCCCGGCGCGCCCTCAGCCCCCTCGGGCGATGTGCCCTCCTGTGTGAGACGGCGGATCACCGCGGCATCGTGCGCGGCGCGACGGCGCGCTGCCGCGACATCCAGGTCTGACCGGGAGCCACGGCAGATCAGACTCAGCGTGTTGATGATCGTGTCGTGGAGGACTCGCGCGTCCTCCGCCATCTCACGACCGGTGTCGCGTGCGATCCGCTCGTTGCGTGCGCTGCGGCGCGCCAGTTCCGCCTGCTCATCGGCGTGGTGGGCCGCCGCGTCGATGGTGCTCCTCATGGCACGGGCGCCGACGAAGAGGATCGCGCCGAGCACGACCACCATCAGGCGCGAATGCATCGGCCAGTCCGGGTGCAGCATGATCTGGAGGGCGAGATGACCGATGAGCGCACCGCCGCCGACGAGCAGCGCCCGACGCGGCCGGAGGATCAGGGTGGGGGTCGCACAGGTGATGCCCGCCGTCCAGACCGCAGCGAACGCCAGCGGCAAACGCCAGTCCGGCACGGCGGCCAGATCGATCGCGATGCCGGCGAAGGTCGCGATCAGACACGGCAGCGCGGGCAGGCGAAGAAGAGCGCACACGAGACAGGCGACCAGCAGGGCCACGTGCACGGCGACCGCGCGCGAAAGAGCTGCGCCATCGGCTGTCACCGTTGCGAGGGCGGCGAGGATGACGAACCCGTGCCAGACCCCCACGCCCCCCAGAACGGCACGCTGCATCGTCGCGTCGACGAGACGAGTCGTCGCGCGCGCGAGCGCCGTGTCAGCCGGGGGGTCCGTCACGCTCGTGAGTCTATGGCGAATACGGCCCCAGGTCCTCCGGACGCCCGTCGATCCGCGCTCGCTCACGGGAACCGGCGCGGTCCGGCGGATCGCATCGGTGCCCGCGGAGGTCACGGCTCCCGTGCGCACGAATCCGCGGAGTCATCTCCCGCCCGAGTGACAGCGGAGGGCATCGTGCAGTAAGAACGGACTCATGAGCGTTGTGATCCGGATGCTGCGCGTGCTCTTCACCCGTCTGCATGTAGAGCGCTCCGAGGCCATCGACACCGACCCGGACATCTGGGCGGCGGGAGCGTTCATGCGCGCGCTGTCCCGTGTCACGCTCATCGGCTGTGCCGCGCTGGCCTTCGCGGTCGCCCCGCTGGTGATTGTGCGTCTGGGCACCGACGGATATGCGTTCGCAGCCGCCGAGGTCGTCCTCGGCGCCGTGATGGTCCTCGCCCTCCTGATGCAGCTGCCCCCGGCCCCGATCGCCCTCGCGGCATTCGGCCTCGGGGCGGTGATCCTCACGCATTCGCCCGAGCTCGCCGTGCTGGCGTCTGCGGCTACGTGGCAGATGAACTTCGCGAGCTTCATGATGGGAGCCCTCGTCCTCGGCGGCGGAGCCGTTCCCCTCATGCTCGCCGCGACCCTCGTGTGCGCCGTGGTGACCTCATCCTCCCCGCACGGTGCCGACCCGCGCTTCACCACCTCCCTCGTTCTCATCCAGGTGCTCATCGTCACGGTCACCCGTCTCGCTCTCGCCTCCCTCCTGCGATACGTCAACAGCACCGACCGCGCCATCGCCCGCAGCGAGATGGCGCGGGAGGAGGCTGCACTGCAGCGCCAGGCCATCACGCAAATGAGCGAACAGATCCGCGTCCTCCACGACACCGCGATCAACACTCTCGGCGCGATCGCGAACGGCAACTCCGGGGTCAGCGACATGGCCCAGGTGCGAACGCAATGCTCCCGGGACGTCGCGCTGCTGCGCCGGCTGCGCGGTGAGCAGCACACCCTGCCGGACGATGACATCCTCGACGTGTTCTGCCAGCCCGGTCTGCGTGTCACGCGTCACGGCGTGGAGGACGACGAGCTTCGCGCTGCCGCACAGCACCTGAGCTCAGACGTGATCCGCGCGGTCATCGGATGTGTTCGGGAGGCACAGACGAACGCGATGAAGCACTCCGGCGCGGATGAGGTCGACATCACCGCGTCCGTCGCCGGCTCCCGCCTCCGCATCGAGCTGCACGACGCGGGACGGGGCTTCGACGTGGCCGACGTGCTTCGCGGTACGTCCGCTCACGGTGCGACTCCGGCGACGCATGCACCCAAGACCACCGGCTTCCTCTCCTCCATTCACGAGCGCGCGCGTGCGCACGGGTTCGCCGCGAGCGTCACGAGCACCGTGGGCGCGGGAACGACCGTGCGTCTCACGATCCCCCTCCGTGACCGGGCGAGCAGCACGGCTCTCGCCGGGGGCTCCGCCAGCCTCGGCTCGACGCAGCGCAGCGTCGCAACGCAGGGTGCCGCCACCACGCTGATCCGTCGCGCCGGCGCATTCTGGGCGACCGGTGCCACCATCGGCAGCACAGTGCTGCTGGGCGCGGGCGGCACGAACCTCCATCTCGCCCTGTTCCCGATGATCGGCTTCATGGTGCTCGCGCTGATGATCTTCTGGCGCACTCCGCCGGGATCGTCCCCCCGCACGATCACCTTCTGGCTCACCCTCTGCACGTGCGCGGTGTATCTGCTCGCCGGTGCCGCCAACGATTTCGGCATGCAGGGCTGGACCCAGTGGAACGCGATCGCGGCGACGGCCCCGTACGTCCTCCTTCTCTCCCACGGCGTCGCCGCACGATACGTGGCGGTGGCGGGCGGGATCTGGACGCTCTGCGTGGCCCTCACCGTGACGACGATGGCGACTGTGTCCGCCGACGCGGCACTGGTCGCGCTCACCGCCGGCGTCATCGCCCTCGCCGTGAGCGCGATGTGGAGCGCCATCCAGGCGCAGATCCTCCGGCTCAACCGCCAGGCCGCCTCGGCACGTGATGCTCTCTTCCAGGCCCGCATGGCCACCGAACTCGCGGCCGGTGCTCAGCGCATCCACCGGCGCTGGGTGGATGCCGGCCTCGACAACGCGGTCCACCTGCTGTCGGCCATCGCGAACGGCGATGTCGCCGCCGATGAGCCGTCCTCCCGCCAGGCGTGCATCGTGGAGGAACGTTACCTTCGCCAGCTGTCCCAGATCGGCCCAGACCTCGTCCATCTCGGCCCGGAGCTCGTGCCCACTCTCCAGTATGCGCGGGCGCGCGGAATCGACTACACCCTGCGCGTCACGGGTGCGGACGCCGAGGATGACGCCGAAGCCCGACGCATCTCCACCGAGATCATCGCCGGCCTGCAGGCCACCTCACCCCGTCAGCGCTTCACCGCCTCGGTCTTCCCCGCCCACGACGGCCTGCAGCTCACGATGGTGCATGCGACCAAGCAGAAGCACCGTCCGCTGGATGTGATGGAACTGGTCTATGCCGGATCCGAGAGTGGGCCCCTCGTCCGCTGACTCCGCACCCGTGCGTGCGCCCGCGAGCGCGTCAGGCGGCGAAGGAGCGGCGCAGCAGCCAGACGTTTCCGGTCCCGGCCGACTCGTGGCGCAGTTCGTCCAGCACCGCAAGGGCGATCGCGAGGCCACGGCCCGACTCGGCTTGCTCCGACGGCAGCGCCACACGGTCCCAGTCGATGAGGGCGGGAGGGGCCGTGTCATCGATACGTGCACGCACTTCCCGCGGCAGGATCTCGACGGCCGCTGTCACCCGGACACCCGGCCCGCCGTGGGCGATGACGTTGCTGACCACCTCGCTCACCGCAAGCAGGAACAGGGCGCGGTCCTCGTCTGCGACGGCGGCGGAGTCCATCAGGAAGGCGTCCAGGTCATCGAGCAGACGATCGAGGAACGCGGCAGCGGCCTCACCGGAACGGTGCAGCGTGTGAGGTGACGCCCCCTCACGATCCAACGAAGGCGGCTTCCACTGACGGGTGATTCAGCAGCACCCGGTCGAGGTTGGTGAGGCGCAGCACGGTCAGCACGGCGTCGGGGGCACCGGCGATACGCAGATCGCCTCCGGCCACGCGTGCGCTCTTCAGACCGCCGATGAGGGCCCCGAGCCCCGAGGAGTCGATGAAGGTGGCGTCGGACAGATCCACCACGATCCGCGGGGATTCCGCCTGGATCGCATCCGTGACGGCGTTTCGCAGCAGCGGCGCCCCGGACGCCGTGAAGCGGCCCTCGATGCGGATCACCGCGATGCCGCCCTCAGTCGTGCTCGTGAGATTCATGGGCGTCCTTCCGGATCGGGGATGTGGGTGGCATCGGAGACCGCCGCCACAGTGGCTTGCGGTCCGCGATACCGCGCCGCCTGGATAATCACGCTGAGCACGACGAGGTCGTACAGCACCCAGGCGGTGTTCACGAGGGTACCGGTGCCATCGGCACTTCCCACGGCAAGTCGAGCGAGACCGATGACCGCAGCGATCACCAGCACGACGATCGCGGTCAGCTGCGGCCAGATCCGCCCCCACGGGACGCCCCGCTCGTCGCGTCCGTCCTTCTTCGTGACGGCGAACGTGAGCGGACGGGAGAACCACACGTTCATCGCGGCGCTCCAGCAGGCCTGGATCCAGACCGGGAACAGCGCCAGTGAGTACTGCTGGCCGCGCCAGGTGCGCATGCCGCGGCCCACCACGAGGAACAGGAGCTGATTGACCACGAAGTACGGCAGGAAGCGCGCGAAGAAGTCGACGCTCCACGCGGACACGGGCATCACTCCCATGAGCAGATAGAGCACCGGCGCGATCAGGTAGATGACCGCGGCGAAGCCGGAGAGGTAGCTCCACATGGTCGCGAAGTACATGATGCGCTGGCCGAACGAGAGCCCGCGCTTGATCAGCGGATTGTCTCGCAGCATCACCTGCAGGGTGCCCTGCGCCCACCGCAGACGTTGCGTGAGCATCGTACGCAGGTCTTCGGGGGCGAGGCCGCGGGCGAGGAGCTCATGGTGATACACGCTGCTCCATCCGAGCGAATGCAGCTGCATGGCGGTTGCCATGTCCTCCGTCACGGAGATCGTGGCGATGGGCTGAACGGGTTGCGCTTCGTCGGCACGGTCGATATTGAGCGTGGACAGCAGTGCCGACACCGCCTCGATCGCCCCGAGGGGCGACAAATCGGCTGCGGCGAGCCGGTCCAGACCCTCGTCGTCCACGACCAGGACGCCCAGTTCCGAGTCGCGCTGCAGTGGAAGGTCGGCGATGGCATCGAGATCCGCCTGGATCGCCGCGAGATCGCGCGCCACGACGGATCGGGACGCGCTGTCCACGGCCTCGCGGACCCGGTAGGTGGCATCCGCGATGGGGTGGCCCGCGGCGATCTCCCGGCGCGCGTCGCGTATGTGCCCCAGAAGTTCGGTGAGCTCGCCCCGCAGTGTGGCGTCCTGAGTGGCGGTGCTCTCGCGCGCGATCAGCTGCTCGGCGGTGCGCAGCGCCCGCCGGGTCGAGTCGGTGATCTCCCGCACGTAGCCGATGATGCCGAGCTGCATCAGGGCCTCGCGGCGCAGCACCGCGTTCGACCCGCAGAAGAACGCCGCATTCCAGCCGTCTTTGCCCTGCTGGATCGGCCCGTAGAACAGCGGCGCCTGGGCGCCGAGCGGATCGGCCTCGTCCACGTTGGTGAAGAACTGCGGCGTCTGCACGAGCGCCACCGTCGGATCGTCGGCGAAGTAGCCGAGCGTGCGGTGCAGGATCAGCGGATCGGGAACCTGATCGGCGTCCAGGATCAGCAGGAACTCGCCGTCCGTCTCGAAGAGGGCGCTGTTGAGGTTGCCGGCCTTCGCATGGCGGGGCTTTCCCACCCAGTCATCGGAGCGCGTGATGTAGCCGATGCCGGCGGCGGCAGCCGCCTCCTGCAGCCCCGGGCGCGCGCCGTCGTCCAGGATCCAGGTCTGATGGGGGTAGGCGATGCGCTGCGCTGCGCGCGCCGTGGTCATGACGAGGTCGATGGGCTCGTCGTAGGTGGTGATGAAGACATCCGCGGTCCCTTGCGGAGCGGATACCGGCAGGGGGCGCTCGCGCGCCCGCCACATCGTGAGGCAGAACAAGAACGTGTCGATGAGGCTGTAGGTCTCGGCCAGCACGAGCGGGACGGCTATCCACCAGGCGTCCCAGTTGATCGATGCCAGCCATCGCCACACGATGTAGTTGGTGCCCAGGATCACGGACAGGACAGCCAGCACGCGGATGATGGCGAACCGGATGCTCGGACGTGGCCGAGGCGGTGTGGGCGACGGCTCGGTCATGGGTTCCTCCGCACCACGAGCGCGGTGATGTCGTCAGTCGCGCGCGGATCTCGCGCGCGACGCACCGCTTCACGAACCGCACCGTCGGGTCCGAGTTCGCGAAGAATGCGCGTCACCTCGGCCACCGGATCTTCCGCGTCGATGACATCCAGCAGTCCATCGCTGCAGCAGATGAGGCAGTCGCCCGGTTCCAGGATCGTCCTCTCCGGTTCCCGCTCTGCCGCATCGCCGCTGCCCATACCCAGCGGCAGTCCCAGCGAGCGCAGACGCTGCCAGGTTCCGTCTGCACGCACCACGAACGCCAGGCCGTGTCCGGCGTCCACCAGCTGGAGGCACCCGTCTGGCGAGAGCTCGGCGTGCACCGCGGTCACGAACATGCCCGTGTCGCCGTGGTCCGCCTCGATGAGCCGGTCAGCCTCCGCCATCGCCTCAGCGAGCGAGCGCCCGGGTGCCGTTCGCAGCGAGGCACGCAGGCCCGCAGCCACGAGCGCCGGTCCGGTTCCCTTTCCCATGGCATCGGCCAGGGTGAGGCGCAGGCGAGAGTCGTGCAGCGAGAGGTCGAAGAAGTCGCCGGAGAGCTGCCCGCGGGCTGTTCCCGCCGCGGCGATGGTGAAACCGGGAAACTCGGGCAGCACGCGGGGGCGCATCGCCCGCTGCACCACTTCGGCGTGATCGAGTTCCTGGTCCTTGGCGAGTTCGGTCTGCACCCAGAACGCCAGATCCTTCAGCAGGGCCGCCTGACCGTCGGAGAACGGATGGGGCTGGGTATCCACGATGCAGAGTGTTCCCACCGGCTCCCCTCCCGGGGCGTACAGCGGGTGGGCGGCGTAGAACCGCAGATGGGGGTCGCCCACGACGAACGGATTACCGGCGAACTCCGGCATCACCGCTGCGTCCTCGATCACCACTGCACGGTTCTCCCGCACGGTGTAGTCGCAGAAGGAGTCCGCGCGTGGGGCCTCCGGGCCGTCCAGCCCGATCTGGGACTTGCGCCACTGCCGGTCGCGGTCCAGGAGCGAGACGCTCACCATCGGCACCCCGAACATCTCCTGGGCGAGCCTGGTCACCCGATCGACGCGCTCGTCCGGTGCGGTGTCGAGGATCCCCATCGCGTCGAGCGCGGCCTGCCGTCGAGCCTCATCGATCACGGCGTCGTCCTCGACCCACGGGTGCGCGGGGCTCGGTGAAGCCTGTCATCGGTCACGGAGTCCTCCTCGGTGGATCGCTTCGGAGCAGTCACCAGGATCCTATGCGTATATGTGCATGAGACATACCCCGGACGGCGCCCGTCATCGACGAATGCTCACCGCTGCAGCAGCTCCAGCATGGCGTAGCTCGCGAGGCGGGCGCCCAGGGGAACCGCGTCGAGGTCCACGACGAAGTCCGGGCTGTGCGCCGAATACGGGAACAGCTCGCCGCGGGCGCGCGCCGCGGCGCACGCCGCGGGGTCGGCGACACCCACGATGAGGTAGGTGAAGTCGATGTCCTCATGCGGCCCCGCGAGCAGGTGCACGTCCTCGGAACCGGTGACCGGCGGGAAGTCGCGGATCACGGCGTGCTCCCCCAGCACGGAGGCGAACGTATCGGCGAGACGTCCGGCGAGCCCGGCGTCGTTCACCAGAGGTGTCGATCCGCCCTTCAGCGTGTACTGCGGCCGGAGCGCGTCGGGGACCTCGTACGCGGCGGCGATGGCGTCGGTGATGGCACGGATCCCGTGCAGCAGCTTCTCGCGGACGGACTCGTCGAACCAGCGGATGTTGGCCTTGATGAGCGCGGATGCCGGGATGACGTTGTTGTCTGCCCCCGCCTGCACCGACCCCACCGTCAGCACCGCCGTCTCCTGCGGCGTGATCGTGCGCGAGACGATCGACTGGTACTGCGTGATCGCCAGCGCCGCCATCAGCACGGGGTCCTTGGTCAGTTGCGGCATGGATCCGTGCCCGCCCACACCGTGGATGGTGACGTCGATCTGATCGGTGCCGGCCATCAGCACCCCGGGTGCCGAAACCACCGTCCCCACGGGAAGCGGTGCGGTGTGGATGCCGATGAAGTGATCAGGCTTCGGGATCACGTCGTAGAGCCCGTCGGCCGCCATGGCCTTCGCACCGGTGATGGGCTCCTCAGCGGGCTGGCCGATGAGCACGGCGGTACCGGCCCACAGCTCGCGATGCCCGGCCAGGAACCGCGCCGTACCCAGCATCCACACCACGTGCGCGTCGTGACCACACATATGCGCCACCGGAGACTCCGTGCCGTCCTCACGCACGACGCGCACGGTGCTGGCGTAGTCGAAGCCGGAGGCCTCTGCCACCGCGTTCGCGTCCATGTCGGCGCGATACATCACCGTGGGGCCATCGCCGTTGCGCATCACCGCCGCCACACCGGTCCGGCCGATGCCGGTGGTCACCTCGAATCCGAGCTCGCGCAGCGCATCCGCGACGATGGCGGCCGTTCGCACCTCCATGAAGCCCAGCTCGGGGTGCTGGTGGATGTCCTTGTACAGCGCCACGAGCTGATCGGCCTGCGCGGCGATCGAGACGTCCACGGCTTGGACGGATGCAGCGGGTACGGTCATCGTGCTCCCTTTCGTCGGCCCTCCGGGGCTGGTCCAGCTTGCCAGACGGCGACCCGGGATCGCAGCCGGGGCCGCTGTCCGGCGCGACGGGAGCACGGGCCGCGCCGAACAGCGGTGATCATGGTCCTCAGAGGTCCTGGACCCTTCCCCGCCACGCGCCGGTGGCCTGGCCGCGCTGCTCGATGAACGCCTTAAAACGTTCGAGGTCTTTCTCCGCGGCGCGGTCGTCCAGATTCAGCAGGGCGCCGGCGGACTCCACGAATCCTTCCGGCTCCCACTCCATCGACAACGACACCTTCGTGCCCTCGCCGGTGGCCATGAACGAGACCTCGCCGCTGTGCATCTTGTCACCTTCGCTCTCCCACCGGACGAGCCTGTCGGGTTCCTGCTGCGTGATGGTCGCGTAGAAGGAGCGCTCCACGCCGCCGACTTCCACGTCCCAGTGCGTGCGGACGTCGTCGATCTGCTCCACCCGCTTCACCGAGGACATGAACCGGGGAAAGTCCTCGAACTGGGTCCACTGGTCGTACACCTCGTCGATGGGCACGTCCACCACGGTCGACGCCGACACCTGAGTTGTCATGATGATTCCTCTCGTCGTTCTTCGGACTTCGACGATAGGCACCGCTCACGGATCCTCGTCTGGGGGTTTCCGCGACCCCGCGCAGAAGCTATGCTCGCCTGTCGCCCTCATGGTCGCGGTGATGCGGCAGCGCGCCACGGTCGAACACACGGCTGTAGAGGGCATCCGCCTCCGCCACGAGTGATTGCGTGATGCGGGCCAACGGCACCACGTCCACCACCAGGGGCTCGCAGTCCGGGCCCCGGCCGACCTCGCGTCCCGTCAGCACCCAGCCGAACGCGCCCTCCCGTTCGCCGAGATGCTGGTACTGCATGAGCTGGCGGGCGAGCCAATGAGCCAGCGGGCGTGACCACCAGGCTTCCGGGGTGAGCGGGTTCACCGAGAGCCCGGGCAGCTCCAGGCCGCTCTCGCCGTCGATGCTCAGTTCGTCGGCGTCATGACGCGGTCCGGCACTGTAACGGACGTACACGCCCGGGTACTCGCTGACGAGCTTTCCGAGCTCGTCCAGCGTGCGACAACGAGTCAACTGCTCCATGACGACACGATGGAGCACCACGGGTGCGACGAGAACCCGCTTGACAGGCAGCGAACGCATCGGATCATGACAGGATCGACAGGTGACTGAGGCCCTTCCGGTATCCGAATACGCGTTCCCCGGCCCGTTGCGCGACGCGCTCGTCGCATCGATCCTCCGCGGCGAGAAGACGACCACGACCTCGCTGCGGCTCGAATACGAACTCGAGGACGAGCCCCTTCCGCGGGTGGGCGACCGGGCGCGAGTGATCGACTCACACGGACGCACCGTGTGCATCGAGGAGATCACGGATGTCCGTGAGGTGCGGCTGGGCGATGTCGAGCTCCGTCACGCCATGGACGAGGGAGAGGGCTACCGGAGCGTGGCCGAGTGGCGCCGCCGGCACGAGGCCTTCTGGCACGGCGACGAGTACCGCGATTCGATCGGCGACCCGGACTTCACGGTCGACGATGACACCGTGGTGGTGCTGGTCCGGTTCCGCGTTCAGCCCCGGAGCTGATCTCGCTCAGTCCGCGTGCGCACCCTCCTGCGCCCACTCTTCGTCGCGCAGGGTGATCTCGTCGGTCATGTCGCGCAGGAAGCGGATCACCACTTCCCGTTCGGCAGGCGTCAGCCGCGCGGCCGCATAGAAGCGCTTCGACTGCTGCCGTCCCACGGTCTCCATCGCCGCGCGATGCGTCTCCGGGGTGATCGAGACGGTGAGTGCGCGCCGGTCCGTGGGGTGGGGCGCCCGGACGATGTGGCCGCCGCGCTCCAGTCGGTCCAGCAGCTTCGTGGTGGAGGCGGAGGAGATCCGCAGGTGCTGGGCGATGGCGCCCGGCGTCGCCGGTGTGTCGGTGTGTGAGCAGACGATCAGATAGTGCAGCGCCCGCATGTCCGTCTCGTTGAGCTGCATATAGCGTCGCGACACGTGGGAGAGGTGCTGCTCCGCCTCGCGAAGCGCGCCGAGCGCCTTCATCAGCTCCGTGATCTGGCGGGTGTCCTCCGCCGACACGCCGGTGCGGTCGACCAGCGTCTGACGCGGATCGCTGGACTCGATGTTATAGATGCCGCCGTCGTCGGGGCCGTTGGCTACGCCCACAGCGGGTCGTCCCGACGAGGACAGCCCGAAACTATACAGGCTCCCGCCCGGCTCAGTCACCATGCCAGCATGTTACACCCGACATGTTTCACACCAGCTTTATTTCTTCCCTGGCTAGCAATATGCTTTGTTTAATGACAGCCGGGATGGAGATTCGATGGAACTCGTAACCCTCCTCAGGGAGGACGGCACCGAGCTCGGCTCGGCCCCCAAACAGGACGTGCACACCACCAGCACGCCGTTGCACCTCGCCTTCTCCTGCTACCTGGTGAACGATCACGGACAGCTGCTGCTGACACGTCGCGCGCTCACCAAACGCACCTGGCCAGGGGTCTGGACCAACAGCTTCTGCGGTCATCCTGCTCCCGGAGAGGACACAGAGGACGCCATCCGGCGCCGCGCCGAGCAAGAGCTCGGCACACGCGTCGCAGCGCTGCGGGTGGTGCTGCCCGACTACCGCTACCGCGCAGTGGACGCCAGCGGCATTGTCGAGAACGAGATCTGTCCCGTCTTCGTCGCGCGCATCGACGCGGTGCTGCGCCCCGAACCCGCGGAGGTCGCAGAGCACGCGTGGGTCGACGTCGAGGACGCGGCACACGCCGTCCGTTCCGCACCTTTCGCTTTCAGTCCCTGGCTGCGGGAGCAGCTCCCCCTCCTCGTGCAAGCGAACGGATTCCCGCCATGCCCCTCCTGAGCGTCGACGAAGATCTGCGGGCACGTATCGAGGCACGACTGAGCGCGCAGTTCGCCGCACGCACCGCCGCTGCACAGCGCTACGGCGCCGAGTTCAGCGGGCTCTGGCACACGGCCGCACAGCACATCCTCGGCGGCAAGCTTCTGCGTCCACGGCTCCTGCTCGCCCTTCACGAGGCGCTCACCGACCCCACGGCAGACGTGACCGACTCCACGACGGTGCTCGACCTCGCGGCGGCGGTGGAGACACTGCACTACGCGTTCCTGCTGCATGATGACGTGATCGACGCGGACGTCCAGCGCCGCCACCGCCCCAACCTCATCGCGTCGTTGCGCGACGAGCACCCGCACCCGCTCCTGGCGCCCCGGGAGGCGCTGCACTGGGGACAGAGCGGCGCGATCCTGCTCGGCGACCTGCTCCTGTCCGCGGTCCACCAGAGCTTCGCCCGGGCGGACTTGCCGCACAGCCGGCGGCTGCGTGCGCTGGATCTGCTCGAGCACACCGTGACGGAGACCGTCGCCGGGGAACAGACGGACGTCGCCCTCACTGATCAGGTCGTGCCCGCCGATCTCACCACGATCCTCGCGATGTCGGCAGACAAGACGGCGACCTACACGTTCGAGCTGCCCCTCCGTCTCGCCGCGATCCTCGCCGGACGCTCACCTGCCACGGAGGCCCACCTCGCCGTGATCGCGCGCCACCTCGGGCTCGCCTTCCAGCTGCAGGATGATCTGCTGTCGGTCTTCGGCGATGCCGCCCGTCACGGCAAGGACCCCTACTCGGACCTGCGCGAAGGCAAGCGCACCGCGCTCATCGCCTATGCGCGCATGACGAGCGCCTGGCGCGGGATCGAACCGCGACTGGGCAGATCCGATCTCACGGAGGACGACGCCCGCCGGATCCGCACCCTGCTGGAGGACTGTGGTGCCCGTGCCTTCGTGGCCAACCTGGTGGATGAGCACGCCTTCGCGGCCCGCAGCCTCATCACGGGAACCGAGAGCGCAGGTCTTCTCCCGCCGACGGCGCAACAGGTGCTCCTCGCCGTCGCGGACCTGCTGGAGGGACGAGAGTCATGAACGAGACAAGAACACCGCCCACGGATCGCGCGGCCCTGGACCAGTTCACCGCCATCGCCGAGAGGGCGGCTTCCGGTGTCATCCGCAGCTACTCCACGTCTTTCGGGCTCGCCTCGCGTCTGCTCGGTGCGCGCCACCGCCAGCACGTGCGGAACGTTTACGCCATGGTGCGCATCGCGGATGAGATCGTCGATGGCGTCGCGGCGCAGGCAGGACTCACCCCCGCCGACCAGCACGCCGCTCTCACCGAGTACGCCGAGCAGACCCATCGCGCCATGCGCAGCGGGTACAGCAGCAACATCGTGCTGCACGCGTTTGCGCGCACAGCACGAGCGAGCGGCATCGACACCGACCTCACCCAGCCGTTCTTCTCGTCGATGCAGGATGACCTCGACGGGAGCGATGCCTCCCCCACACAGCTGCGCACCCACGACGCAGCGTCTCACGCTCGCTACGTCCACGGCTCGGCCGAGGTCGTGGGCCTGATGTGCCTGCGCATCTTCCTGCGGAACACTCCCGTTTCGGCGACGGAGGACGCCGCGCTGGTGCACGGAGCCCAGCAGCTCGGCGCAGCTTTCCAGAACGTCAACTTCCTGCGAGATCTCGCCGACGACACCGATCGCCTGCGCCGCGGCTACTTGTCCGGAGACGGCTGCCTCACCGCGGCGCAGCGCGACGAGTGGGTCCGCATCATCCGCCAGCAGCTCGACGACGCGGACCAGAGCATTCCGCTCCTGCCTCGAGACGCACGAGCCGCCGTCCGCAGCGCGCACGGCTTATTCGCAGCACTGACGGATCGCGTCGCCCACACCCCGGTCGAGGTGCTCTACCGGCAACGCGTCCGTGTCCCCGATGCGCAGAAGGCCGCCATCGCCGCCCGCGCGCTGATCACCACCACCCGGGAGCGAGCATGAACCGCCACGAACAGGCGATCCCCGCAACGAGCGGGAACGAAGGCGGTTCACGATGAGCCGAATCACGATCATCGGTGCCGGAGTCGCCGGACTCGCCACCGCCGGGCTTCTCGCACGCGAAGGCCACGAGGTCACGGTGCTGGAGAAGAACGACGTGGTCGGCGGCCGCGCGGGCTGCCTGGAACGAGACGGATTCCGTTTCGACACCGGGCCCTCGTGGTATCTGATGCCGGGCGTCTTCGACCACTTCTTCGAGCTGATGGGAACCTCCACCGCACACGAGCTCAACCTGGAGCGTCTCCGCCCTGCCTATCGGGTGTTCCGTGAGCCGTCATCTCCCGGTGCCCGGGCAGAGGAGATCACCGTCCCCGCCGACAGCGCAGGCATCGCCGCGCTGTTCGACGGTCTCGAGCCCGGCTCCGCCGCACGCCTGGAGGAGTACCTCGCCTCGGCCCGGCACGCGAACGACATGGCGGTGAAGCACTTCCTCTACAACCCGTTCACCTCGGTGCGCTCGCTGCTGCGCCCGGAGATCCTTCGGGCGCTCCCCCGGCTCGCGAGTCTTCTGCTGAACCGGCTCGACCGGTTCGCGGCGCGCCGCTTCCGCGACCCCGCACTGCGGCAGATCCTCGGCTACCCCGCCGTGTTCCTCGGCACCGACCCGCGACGGGCCCCGGCGATGTATCACCTGATGAGCGCTCTCGATCTGGATGAGGGCGTGCGCTACCCGCAAGGAGGATTCGCGAACCTGGTGACCAGGATCGCGGCGCTCGCCGAGTCGGCGGGCGCGCGGATCGTCACCGGTGCGTCCGTGGAGCAGATCCTCACCACCGCGAGCGCGAGCCCCACCGCCCGCCGGGCGCAGGTCACCGGCGTGCGATGGGTGGACGATGCCGGCATCCGCCATGAGCTGGATTCCGACATCGTCGTATCCGCGGCCGACCTGCACCACACGGAGACGCGTCTGCTGCCCGAGGCCCTTCGCACGTACCCGGAGCGCTGGTGGCGCCGGCGTACGAGCGGACCGGGCGCGGTGCTGGTGATGCTCGGCGTTCGGGGTGAGCTCCCCCAGCTTCCGCACCACTCGTTGTTCTTCACGGAGGACTGGGACGCCAACTTCGACGCCGTGTTCGGCCAGCACGGTGCGATGCCGGATCCGGCATCGCTCTATGTGTGCCGTCCGTCCGCCACCGATCCGGAGGTCGCGCCGCCAGAACATGAGAACCTCTTCGTGCTCGTGCCGGTTCCGGCCGATGTGCGGCTGGGGCGCGGCGGCCCCGACGGCACCGGTGACCCGCAGATCGAGGCGGCAGCCGACAGGGCTATCGATCTGATCGCCCGGTGGGCTGATGTCCCCGACCTGCGCGAGCGCATCGTCGTGCGGGAGACGACGGGGCCCGCTGACTTCGCCGACGACTTCCACTCGTGGCGCGGCGGCATGCTCGGCCCCGCGCACATCCTCTCCCAGAGCGCGATGTTCCGCGCGCAGAACGCGTCGCGACGCGTCGAGGGCCTGTACTACGCCGGTGGCACGGTAGCCCCGGGGGTGGGCGTGCCGATGTGCCTCATCAGTGCGGAGATCGTGCTCAAGCGCATCCGTGGCGACCACTCCGGCGGCCCGCTTCCGACGCCTGCTCCCGCGAGCGTCGCGGAGGCGGTGCGGTGATGGGCCTGCTCTATCTCATCGCACTGCTGGTCTCCCTGGGCTGCATGCTGCTCATCGACCGTCGGTTCCGGCTCTTCTTCTGGCACGACGCGTTCGCCGCGACGATCGTCACGGTCACCGGAACCCTGTTCTTCCTGCTCTGGGACATCGCCGGCATCGCGTCGGGGATCTTTCTGCGCGGGGACAGCGGCTTCGCATCCGGAATCGTGCTGGCTCCGCAGCTGCCGCTCGAGGAGCCCGTCTTCCTGATCTTCCTCGTGGTGTGCACCATGATCGTCTACACCGGCGCCGTGCGGCTGATCCGTGCGCGCAGGAGCGGACGACCGGCTCCGGGGCCGAGGGAGCGGACTCGATGAGCTACGCCACGCTGGCCGGGCTGTTCCTGCTGGCGGCCGTCGTCGTGGCCGTCGTGCTGCGCGTGGCAGCTCGCCGCAGCCTCACGCCACTCGCCCTGATCACGACGATCGTCGTGCTGGCCGCGCTCACCGCCGTGTTCGACTCCGTCATGATCGCGGCGAGCTTCTTCCACTACGACCCGTCCCAGCTCCTCGGGATCACCATCGGGCTCGCCCCGATCGAGGACTTCGCCTATCCCCTCGCGGGGGCGATTCTGCTTCCCGCGCTGTGGGGGCTGCTGACCACGCGCGGACACCGCACCGAGCTCACCGGTCCGGACGGCTCAGGAGAGAGCCGATGACCCGCACACCCGGCATACTGAGCCAGACTCTCCTGGCATCGCGCCCCGTCAGCTGGATCAACACCGCGTTCCCGTTCGCTGCGGCGTACCTGCTCACCACACGCGAGATCGACGTGATCTTCGTGGTCGGAACGCTCTACTTCCTGATCCCCTACAACGTGGCGATGTACGGCATCAACGACGTCTTCGACTACGCGTCCGACCTCGCCAATCCCCGCAAGGGCGGCATCGAGGGCGCCCTACTCCCGCCACGTCTGCACCGCGGCGTCCTGTGGACCGCGGCCGTGTCCAATGCGCCGTTCCTGGTCTTCCTGGTCATCGTGGGCACGCCGATGTCCTGGCTGTGGCTCGCCGTGAGCGTCTTCGCGGTGATCGCATACTCCGCGCCCGGGTTGCGGTTCAAGGAACGCCCCTTCCTGGACTCGATCACCTCGAGCACGCATTTCGTGAGCCCGGCCATTGTGGGGTTCTCCCTCGCCCACGCCGACGTCACGGCCGGGATCGCCATCACGCTGTGCGCGTTCTTCCTCTGGGGGATGGCGGCGCATGCGTTCGGCGCGGTGCAGGACGTGGTTCCCGATCGGGCAGCCGGTATCGGGTCCGTCGCAACGGTGATCGGAGCTCGGGCGACGGTGCGTTTCGCCATCCTGCTGTGGCTGCTGGCGGGGCTCCTCATGATCTTCACTCCCTGGCCCGGCCCGCTCGCCGCGATCCTGGCCGCGCCCTACATCGTCAACGCCCTCCCCTGGTGGAACGTCACGGATGAGACCTCCCCCGCGACGAACCGCTCCTGGCGCCGGTTCATCGCCCTCAACTTCCTGGCGGGGTTCCTCGCCACTCTGCTCCTCATCGGCGTCTGGCTGCGCTGAATCCGGCGCCACCCATCGCCTCACCGACCGCCCGAGAAAGGTCACCATGTCCGCACCCGCACCCGCCGCTCATCGCGCACCGGACAGGCGCCGCCGCTCCTGGCTGCGCGTCCTCCTCCCCGCAGCGATCATCCTCGCGTGGCTCGTCGCTGCAGGCCTCGGGGGGCCGCTGTTCGGAAAGGTGAGCGAGGTCTCCTCCAACGATCAGACCACGTATCTTCCGGCCTCGGCCGAGGCCACCGAGGTGCAGGCGCTGCTCGGCGACTTCAACGACAGCGAGGCAATTCCGGCCATCGCGGTCTTCGTCGGCGATGCCGAGCTCTCGGCTGACCAGAGGGCCGCCATCACGGACGCCGTCGCCTCCGCCCCTGATACCGATGGTGTCTCCACCGACGTATCACCGGCCCTGCCCTCCGAGGATGGCCGTGCGATGCAGGCGTTCATCCCGATCTCCAGCGGCGCCGACCTCGGGGACACCGTGGACGCGCTGGGTGCACAGCTACGCGAGGCCACGCCCGACGGCGTGACCGTCTACATCACGGGTCCCGCCGGATTCAGCGCTGACCTCGTTGCCGGCTTCGCCGGGATCGACGGCCTGCTGCTGGGCGTGGCGCTGCTGGCGGTGCTCGTCATCCTGGTGCTCGTGTACCGCTCTCTCCTCCTGCCGGTCGTCGTGCTCTCCACCAGCCTGTTCGCCCTATGCGTCGCTCTGCTGACCGTCTGGTGGCTGGCGAAGGCAGGCGTGCTGCTGCTCAGCGGGCAGACGCAGGGCATCCTGTTCATCCTCGTCATCGGCGCCGCAACCGACTACTCGCTGCTGTTCGTCTCGCGTTTCCGTGAGGAACTGCGTGTCACCCATGACAAGGGCGCAGCGGTGATGACCGCATGGAAGGGATCGTTCGAGCCGATCGTCGCATCCGGCGGTACCGTCATCGCCGGCCTTCTCTGCCTCCTGCTCAGCGACCTGAAGTCCAACAGCACACTGGGACCGGTGGCCTCGATCGGCATCGTGTTCGCGATGCTCGCGGCGCTCACGCTGCTACCCGCCCTCCTGCTGCTCTTCGGCCGCGCTGCCTTCTGGCCGCGCCGCCCGAAGTTCGAGCCCGAGATCGTGGCCGCCGAAGACGGCATGCCCTCGCGTGGAGTGTGGGCGAAGCTGGCTCAGCTCATCCGCCGCCGGCCCCGTGTGATCTGGGTACTGACGACCGTGGTGCTCCTGGCGGGAACCGTCGGTGTCACACAGCTGAACGCCTCGGGCGTTCCCCAGTCCGACCTCGTCATCGGAACGTCGCAGGCGCGTGACGGTCAGGTTGCCCTGGGCGAGCACTTCCCCGGTGGCTCCGGAAGTCCGGCCTACGTCGTGGCGGCGGAGGGCTCGCTGCAGGAGGTCGCCGATGTGCTGCTCGCCAGCGATGGCGTGGAGTCGGTGAGCGTGACGGCGAAGAACTCCCCCAGCGGTTCAGCCCCGGTCACCACGGACGGCATTCAGCCGGTCGGAGCACCCGGTACTCCGGCCCCATCCCCCACCGTCGTGGACGGCGACGTCCTGCTGCAGGCCACGCTCACCGATGCCGCGGACTCCGATGCGGCAGCCGCCACGGTGCGGGACCTGCGCGCCCAGCTCGATGGGCGAGGCGCGCTCGTGGGTGGCGTCACCGCCACCGCCATAGATACGAACGACGCCTCGATCCACGATCGCAACCTGATCATCCCGCTGATCCTGGTCGTGATCATGCTCATCCTCATGCTGCTGTTGCGGTCGGTGCTGGCTCCCGTGCTGCTCATCGTGACGACGGTGCTCTCCTTCGGCACGGCGCTCGGCGTGTCCGCGCTGGTGTTCAATGGGATCTTCCAGTTCCCCGGAGCCGATCCCGCGGTGCCGCTGTACGGCTTCGTGTTCCTCGTGGCCCTCGGTATCGACTACAACATCTTCCTGATGACCCGCGTACGCGAGGAGTCGCTGAAGCACGGAACGCGCGACGGAGCGATGCGCGGGCTGGCCATCACGGGAGGCGTGATCACCTCGGCGGGACTCGTTCTGGCCGCCACGTTCGCAGCTCTGTCCGTCATTCCGATCCTGTTCCTCGTGCAACTCGCCTTCATCGTCGCCTTCGGCGTGCTCCTGGACACCTTCGTGGTTCGCTCCCTTCTGGTTCCCGCCCTCACGTACGATCTCGGTCGCGTGATCTGGTGGCCGTCCCGGCTGGCGCGACAGCACGAGGACGCCTCCCGCTGACGACATCGGCGAGAACGTCGAGAGGGCACCGTGCGATCACGGTGCCCTCTCGACGGCGCGCGGGTGTCAGCCGCCGGCGCAGGTGGTCTTGTCCGCGGTCTGACCGCGCACGTCCGGCCCGAGGGTGACGGCGGTGTCCTCGGGGGGTGCGCTGCCTTCGTCCGGTGCCGCGGACGTGTCGCCGCCCTCGGGCGCATCCTGCTGCTCGTCGCTCGCCGGGGCGGCATCCGAGCCACCGAGACGCACGGGCTGGTCCGCGCGCAGGGCGGCCCACAGGGTCTCCGCCTCGAACGACGGCTGCACGCGGTTGGTGTCATACGGGTAGTCCTCGGCGGGCATCTGCAGAAGCGTCATATTGCCGAGGTCCACGGTGGCCAGCGTGCTGGCGAGCCCGACCAGCGTGCCCGTGTCGCTCAGCGCGGAATCGACCTGCACGGAGCGCGTCGCGGCGTCGGCGAGGCTGAACAGGGCAACCGGGTTCGCCAGCGTCCCCGCACTCTTCACCTTGCGTGCGAGCGCCGACAGGTAGGTCTGCTGCGTGTGGATGCGGCCGAGATCGGACCCGTCGCCGATGCCGTAGCGAGTGCGGACGAACGCGAGTGCCTCCGTGCCCTGCACCGTGTGCGGGCCGGCGTCGAGGAACAGTCCCGAATCGGGATCCGACACCGGTTCGGCCAGACACACATCCACACCGCCCACCGCGTTGGTGATGTCGATGAAACCGTCGAAGTTCACCACGACGAAGTGGTCGACGTCGATGCCGGTCATCTCACGCACCGTGTCCAGGGTGCAGAACGGACTCACATCGAACGCGCCGTTGATCTGCGCCACGTCCTCGGCCGGGGACGTCGACCCGTCCGGATACGTGCACTCCGGACGCGCGGTCATCGTGTCCCGGGGGATGCTCACCAGGGTGGCATCGGTGTGCGCGGCGTTCACGTGCAGCAGCATGAGCGTGTCCGATCGCGACCCCTCGACGTCATCGTCGCCGTACGTGCCACTGGTGAGACCGGCACGGGTGTCGGAGCCCATGATGAGCAGGTTGACCGGCCCCTTCCAGTCCGGTACCTCGACGGTCCCACCCTCCGGGCGCTCCACGCTGTTCGCTGCGATATTGTCCGAGACCCGCGCGAACAGGGTCGCGACATAGATCCCTCCCGCCGCGATCACGAGCACGGCGACCACTGCGAACGCCACGGCCATGCGCCGGCGACGATACATCCGCCTCCTCGCCGCCTCCGACCGCGCCGCGGCGCGTGACCCTTCGGCCAGATCCACCGGCTCATCGGAGTGTGGGCTGCGTATCGGGTGCTGGGGACGCCGCATGTTTCCTGCTTCCATCGGGTCGTCGGCACGGGCATCTCACGCATCCGGACCGACGTTCGGCTCCGGCGAGCACGCGCGGTGCCCGCCGGTCGGGGGAACCGTCAGTGTCCGCCACCGGCGCGCAGCGAAGCGAACCCGCCACACCACTCGGACGAAACGCTCAGGTGATCCCCACCGGACCCAGACCGGTGACCGGCGCCGGAAGGCCCGCGACCGAGCTTGTACTCAGCGCACGCGCAGGGCGCCCGGCTGGACGCTGATCTCCACCCGAGTCGCCTCTCCGACCGTGTCACCGTCGACTTCGAACATCCGCGGCTCGCCGAGGTCGACCGCGAGGGACGCGATCCGCTTGCGCACAGTGCTGGCGCTGCTCGCGTCGTCCTCCGGCACCGCATCCCGGCTGAAGAAGCGCTTGATGCCGTGGTCCCACATCATGTTGCGCATCGTGTCCATCCAGCCCGCGACGCCGTCCGCTTGCAGGACGAGGAGATCCAGCGCCCCGTCCGAGGGGTCGGCGTCGGGCAGCAGCGCGATGCCGCCCTGCAGCATGCCGCAGTTGCCGACCAGAAGCGTGTGCGCCTTGTCCTGCGCGGCGTCCTCGCCGTCCACGCTCAGGCGGATGTCGATGACGCCGCTCGCGGAGAGGGCGCGGCCGAGCGATTCGACGTATGCGAGCCAGCCGGCGCGATCCTTCAGGTCGTCGTTCGTCTCGGTGATCATGTGAGCGTCGATGCCGAACCCGGCCATGACGGCGAACGCCCGCCGCTGCACGTCGTCGGCCACGTGAACGTCCGCCCAGCCGATGTCGATCGTGGTCGCCTCGTTCTCGAAGGCGCGCGACACCGCCGCGGACACGTCGTTCAGCGGCACGCCGAGGTTGCGGGCCAGGAGGTTGCCCGTACCCAGCGGCACGATCCCGAGATCGGCCGCGGCCCCGGTCTCGGCCAGGTGCTCGGCCACAGCGCGGATGGTTCCGTCTCCCCCGGCCGCGAGGATGAGCGAGGCACCGGCTGCCAGAGCGCTCTGCGTCGCGCCGCGGCCCGGATCATCCTCCGTGGTCTCGAACCAGGAGACGTCGACGCCGTCGGGCAGCGCTGCTTCGAGCTCCTCACGCGTGGTCTTGGACGGGTTCCAGACGATCGCCGTGTTGTCAGTCATGGGCATTCCGATCTCCTGCAGGCGTAGACGGCTTCGGTGCAGCGGGCGCGGCGTCGTCGATGTGCACGACCGTCACCCGCACGTTCGCGCGCCCGTCTCCATCGTGCCGGAACTGCGTCGCGATGGCATCATGCACGCGGCGAACGGTCTCGCGTGCACCGAACCCGGCAGACACCCCGATGGAGACGTCGATGCTCACTGCGTCATCATCGCGGTCGAGAACGACCAGGCTCTCGTTCCCCTCGCGCAGGCCGAGAGCGCGAGCGGCGGTGTCGGCAACGCGTCCGAACGCGGAGCCGGAGCGGAAGAACCCGCTCACGCCGGGTGTCGCCGAGACGATCGACTCGATGCGGACGACGAGCTCATCATCACGAACCGCGCTCATCGGGTCTCCTCGGTCGGGCTGCTCGGGCGGCGAAGGTCCTGCACGAGGACGTCGATGCCGACGACGTTCAACTCAGTATGCGCTCGCAAGCGGGTACTGATGGCACCGCGCAACCGCGACACGAGATCGGGAATCGGTGCACCGTAAGCCACGCTGACCTCCACCTTCACGGTGATCGGCGCACCCGGCGACGCCACGTCGCCCTCCAGCACGCACCGCCCGACCAGTGCGCCCGGGACGTCCCGCTCGGCAGCGCGCACGACCCCCCGCACTGCGCCCTCGGTCACGCCGAGATCACCGCTCGCATCGCCGGTGATCGGGATACGCCGTCCCGCGCGGGCATCGAGGGCGATCCCGGAGAGCACGCGGTGCACCCAGCTCTCCTCCACGGGCGCTGCCGCGGCGGCATCAGCCTCTAGCAGCTGCGCGCTGATGCCGCGAAGCCGCTCCAGCGCATCGAGCGCGATCCGGCAACCGGGAGACTCCTCGATGGCGGCATCGCGCGGGGTGCGATTCGCGTCGAGGTAGTCGGAGAGCTCCTCGATGGAATGCCCGTCCAGGTCCTGCGGCTCCAGCCCCAGTGCCGGGAGCGGAGGAATATCGTGTTCGTTCATCGCCACTGCTCCATCTCAACGAGGATGTGTTTGCGCGCCCGGGCCAATAGTCCGCGCACGGTGGAGACGGACAGCTCCAGCTCGTGCGCGATGTCGTCGTACGAGTAGCCGCCGAGCTCGCGCAGCACCCAGCATTCCCGTTGCTGCGCGGGAAGGCGCCCGAGCGCCTCACCCAGCGCCACGACGCCGGCACGCGCTTCCGCGCGACGCGACGGCGACTCGTACGCCGGAGCGGGTGCCTCGATCTCCGTCACGTCCGCGTGGGGACGTGACGCGCGCAGGCGATCGATGGCCTTTCGGCTGGTGATCCGCAGCAGCCAGCCACGCACCCGGCCCGGATCGTCCAGTTCCGGCAGCTGAGCCCAGGCGGTGATGAACGCATCCTGCACGACGTCATCGACCTCCAGCGTCCCCGGCAGGATCCTCGCCGCGTACGCGCGCATCGTCGGTGCGAACCGCCGCACCAGCGTGCCAAAAGCCGCCGTGTCCCCATCTGCTGCGCGTCCGGCGACGATCCTGTCGTCCGCGCCCGCAAGCGGATCCGATGATCGCTCCGTCCGATTCATCTCTCCCCCTCCGATCCGTTACTCCCCCACGGCACGAGGTGTGCTCCCGCGGCGGCGTGCACCGCGGGAGCAGACGTCACGCTTTGCGGCCCCGACCGACGATCAGTCCGTAGATCAACAGCACGAGGATCGAGCCGCCGATCGCGAGCAGCCACGTGGTCAGCGAGAAGAAGCCCTGCAGATCGACGTTGAACAGCACGCCGCCCAGCCATCCGCCGAGCATCGCCCCGACGACGCCGAGAAGCAGTGTGACGAACCAGCCGCCGCCCTGCTTGCCCGGCAGGATCAGTTTGGCGATAGCCCCGGCGATGAGCCCGAGGATGAGGAAGCTGAAGAATCCCATGGTCGTGTGTCCTTTCGATGTTCTCGGCGAGCAGTGGCTGCGCGGCACCGGGCCGCGCAGCCACTGTCTCGTCACTTCTTGAACGTGTCCTTAACGTCCTCGACGGCGTCCTTGAGGTGGCCCTTGGCCTGGTCGGCCTTGCCCTCGGCGACCATCTCGTCGTTACCGGTGACCTTGCCGACGGCCTCCTTCACCTCACCGGTGACCTTGTCGGCTGCGGCCTTGATCTTGTCTCCAGCACTCATGACTTTCCCCTTCTCTCCGTTCCGGGATATCCGGACTTGGCAACCGCTGACGGTCGCGCCTACGCGCGGCCGAGCTTGCGGCCGGTCTTCTTCATCGCCTTGCGCGCCTTCTTCGCGGCGCGCTGACGTGACTTCCGTGCTTCCGGACTCGTCCACAGCCGCTCCAGCTGATGGCGCAGGTCCTCATAGTTCTTGCCGCGCGACTTCGCCGATTCCACGCCTACGAAGTAGGCCGCCACAGCGATCACCGCCACGAGCAGGATGTTCTTTCCCATTGCGTTCTCCCTTCTGACCCGTCACCTGACCCGCGGCTGGTCCGCCGCCAGTCGTGCCCGCACGCTGGTGCGGATCGAGATGTAGACGGGAAGGTCCCGTCCGGTCATCACCGCCAGCGCATCCGTTGCCCGGGTGACCAGGTCGGCTACCGCCGCCGGTGATGTCCTCTTCCGCGGTATCACGTCCACGTGCAGGATGTCCTGACCCTTGACACGAGCGGTGCTGATGCGACTATGGACGATCTCCTCCCGTCCGGACAGGGCGTGACCGATGACGTCCGAGGCGAACGCGGGACGCACCACGACCCCGCCGAGATCATCTTCCGCGGCTGTCACGCGCAGCACCGGCGTGCTGGTGGTCCGTCCGAGATGGGCGATGATCACCACCGAGACGACGACGACGGCCACCGCCACAGCGACGGCTGCGATCGCGAGCCAGCTCACCGCGCTGTCGCCCGGCAGCCGTGTCGCCGCGTCCGCGTCGGACAGCCAGTCCCGGGCTGCGCCGAGCAGGTCCCCCCAGACCCGCCCGGCGTCGCCCCAGGTGCTGGCCGCGACGGCAGCGCCCCCGGCACCCAGGAGGATCATCCCGACAACGAACAGCACCACACGATTGACCGCACGATTCGTCTCGTTCATGACTCACTCCTGTCCTCTCTGATCGGCCACCACGCGTGCGTGCACGCGCAGCGGCGGAATGCGACAAGCAGCCAGCGCCGCTTGCGCAGCCGATCCCACCTCGGCGGCGGTGACGCGCCGCCCGGCGCTGGTGCGCGCGGTGACGTCGAGGGCGCGGTGTCCCACTCCCACCACCACGTCGCCGGCGCTCATGTCCAGGCTCCGCCGCACCTCTTCGGCCACAGCCGACGCGATGACGCTGTTGTCGGCGACCGCCACACCCGTGACGTCGAGACGGTGTCGCGCCCGGCGCCCCGGAGCAACCGAGAGCACGACCAGCGCCGCCCCGATGACGGCGACTGCCGCCGCTCCCGCGACCACGGCCGCTCGGGGAACGAGGTCGGGAACGCTGACGAGCCACTGCATGATCGCCCCCGGCGTTGCGAGCAGCGCCGGGCCTCCGGCCATGTGCAGGATGAGCTCGGTCGCAACCCACAGTGCGACGACCGAGACGATGATCAGTACCAGGACCACCGCCGCGGACCGAGGCGAGTGCGTCTCGCGACGCACGATGCGCTCCATGATCGTTGCCACCTCTACCTCACCCTTCGCCGTTGCTGCACGCGTGCGCCGGTGATCACCACGGTGATGCGCCGGATGTCGCGTCCGGTGAGCACTCCGAGTCGCTCCGCCAGCTCGCGCTGGATCGATCGCACTCGCTCCCCCACCGGCACCAGCGAGCGCAGCGCTTCCTCGTCCAGGGGGTCGGCAACCGGCAGTTTCGTCGCGAGCCGGACCGTGATCCCGTCCGCGGCGTCGGAGAACTCCACCTGCACCTGCGTGCGCTGTACACCGACCACCGCCGCCGAAGCCTCGCGAACCACCTTCTCGATGGCACGCTCGTGCACCCGTACGACGCCGCGTACCGGTGTGACCGGTGTGGTCGTCGCGGATTCAGCGGTGGCGATGCTCATGACGAGGATCGCCGCCCGGTGAACACCCGCAGGAGTTCACGCACGTCCAGCTCGCCACTGGCGATACGGGCGACGATCGCACCGGCCGCCATGAGCACGAGCACCAGGAGGAATCCCCAGAACCCGAAGGCGAGCCCCGCGAAAGCCAGCACCGCGCCCAGCAGGGCACCCGTCATCGTGGCGCTCATGACACGCGCGGCTCGGACTCCTCGGCGGAGTCATCTGCGGGAAGGTGGACGTCGTTCACGTCGATGTTGACCTCGACGACCTCGAGTCCGACGAGCTGTGTGATCGCGGCGGTCACGGCGGAGCGCACGTTCTCGGCGACCTGCTGGATGGGCGACGGGTATTCCACCACGATCGTGATGTCGGCCGCGACCTGCGTCTCCCCGACCTCGACCTTGATGCCCTGCGTGAGGTCGGTCGCGTTGACAGCGTCACGGATCGCGCCGAGAGCGCGGGCACCACCACCGCCGAGGGCGTGCACACCGCTCACCTCACGCGCCGCGATGCCGACGATCTTGGCGACCACCGCATCGGCGATCGTGGTCTGACCAGCGGTCGTCTCGGCGACGGAGGTCGAAGCCCCTCCGGTGCCCCGGTCCACTCGCGGCGACCCTGCTGCCGCGCGTGCCGCGGTCGAGGCCTCCGTACCAGCGTTCGTCTTCGACTGTTCTGCAACCATCGTCCTTCTCCTTCGTGCTGGGCGCATCGTTCCTGCGCCGAACCGACGAGCGAATCGATCGCTCTACTGGTATGACGAGGGTCGCCGCCCGGATGTCACAAAAAAGTTCTCCGGAGATCTCGATGAGCGGGCGACGGGCCACCGGCTTGACATCTGTACCGTGCACATGAGTGCATACGAACATGACCGAGCGCGTGGGATGGCGACGGATTCGCCGGGGACGCGGCTTCGAGTACCGGGACGAGAGCGGGCACCGGATCACGGACGAGGTGGACCTCAGCCGGATCCGGGCCCTGGCCATCCCGCCGATGTGGCGCGATGTCTGGATCAGCCCCGATCCTGACGCCGATCTGCAAGTGACGGGAGTGGATGCGGCGGGACGGACCCAGTACCGCTATCACGAGTCATGGACGCAGCAGGCTGCCGAGGAGAAGTTCAACCGGGCGCTCGAGCTCGCCGACGCGCTCCCCGCGCTGCGCCGTTCGGTGACGCGCGACCTCCGTGCTCCCGGCCTGGAGCGCGCCACGGTTCTCGCAGCGGGAATCCGGATGCTCGACACCGGATATCTGCGGATCGGATCGGAGGCGTATGCGCGCGAGCACGGCAGCATCGGGCTCGCCACGCTGCGCTGCCGCCACGTCCGTGTGGAGCAGGGCATCGTGACCCTGGCTTTTCGCGGCAAGAGCGGGGTCCCCTGGGAGTCGCGCATCTCGGACGCCGACCTGGCGCCGGTCCTGGAGCGGCTGCTGTCACGCGGGCCCCGAGCGCGGCTCCTCGCCTGGAGTGCCGGCCGGGGTTATCGGCTCGTGCGTGCTGCGGACATCAACGACGACCTGCGAGCGCGCACCGGCGGTGATTTCACCGCCAAGGACTTCCGCACCATTCACGGCACCGCCATCGCGGCGGCTGCGCTGGCACGGGCGGGAGTGCAGAAGGAGGAGCGCGCACGAAAGCAGGCCGTGGTGGAGGCGGTGCGCGAGACGGCCGCCGCTCTCGGCAACACCCCGGCCGTGGCGCGATCCAGCTACATCGATCCGCGTGTGCTGGAACTGTTCGACCAGGGGCGCGTCGTCGAGCTGAACGGGCGCGGCGTGGAGTCGCAGCTGCGGGAGATCTTGCGCGACGCCGAGTGGCCCGAGCACACCTGATCCCGGTTCGCGGCGGACCACCGCTGGCCGCACGGTGCGAGCCCCCTCCCGCCGGACCTGTGAGACATGCTTACGGGTGTCATGCCACGCACCGGTGTCGAGACACCGATGCCAGATCACCTGAGCGCACGCGCTCCTAGCGTTCCGATCCGCCGCCGTCAATGGCGTGCGCGGTTTCGCCGCCCCCGCTTACGGTCACCTGAAAGCTGCATCGCAGCCGACAGGAGGAGACGACATGGAAGATCAGACCAACCCCGTGTTCCCGGTCGATGGAGAGCCCGGCGAGACGGATCCCCTCATGGCCGACGCACTCGACGGAGCGACGACGGACGGGAGTGACAACGGCGAGACAGCGGTCGACGGCGGCTCGACCGACACCTCTGCCGAGGACGACACGCTGAGCACCGGTCTCGACAACGGCTCGGGAGATCCCGGCGATGACCGCGCGTTCCTGATGGATCAGGTGCCGGCCGACCTGTCGGGTGCGCCGTCGGACAATGCCGATACACCGGAGTCGGACGTGATCGCCGGGGCGACCGGCGGGAACGCTGCCGAGGTGGCGGACGGCAGCGGACCGGATGAGGACGACGCCGAATCGTGGGGTGCCGAAGACGGTGGGAGCGAACGCGACGAGGCCAGCCGGGCCGACGCTGCCGAAGCTCTCGGGCTGGGCGTCGAGGACGGAGACGACCCGCTCGACGACGGCGCAACGCGCTGAATGAGCAGGGCGGGGGTGTGCGAGACTCCTCGCACACCCCCGCCCTGTGTCGGCGTTTCCCCGGCCACGATGACGCCCGAACCGGCGTCGTAGCTCAGAAGTGCGTACCCCCGTCGATGCGCACCTCGGTGCCGGTGATGAACGTGCCGTCGTCGCTCGCGAGCATGGCGACCACGCCGGCCACCGTCTCCGGGCCCGCGAATCCGGCACCCAGTGCGGGCTGCAGCTTCATGAAGAGCATCATGTCCGCATCTTCCGGCAGGCCCGGGCCCTGGCTCTGCTTGCTGGCACCCGAGCCGTCCGTCATGCCGGACGAGATCGAGCCCGGCTGGACCGCGGTGAAGCGGATGCCCTGCTTGGCGTACTCGGCGGCGAGGGCGTGGGTCATCGACTGCACGCCGCCCTTGCTCGCGGCGTACGCGGACATGTACGGGTGGGCGAACATCGCCGAGGTGGAGCTGAAGTTCACCACGGCGGCGCCGTCACCCTCGAGCAGCGCGGGGATGCACTCGCGAATCATCAGGAACGTGCCGACCAGGTTGATGCGCAGCACCTGCTCGAACGATTCGAGGGTGGTCTCGTGCGTGTGCGACGAGCGGAGGATGCCGGCGGCGTTCACGAGCGCGTCCAGGCCGCCCAGCCACGCGACCGCATCCGCCACTCCGGCGCGCACCGAAGCCTCGTCGGCGATGTTCACCACCACCGTATGCAGGCGCACGGCGGCGTCGCCGGCCTTGGCCACGGTGTCGGCGAGCCCGGCCTCCGAGACATCGGCCGCGACGACGCGACCTCCCTCAGACAGCATGCGCAGCACGGTGGCCTGTCCGATGCCGGACCCTCCGCCGGTGACCAGCGCGCGACGACCTTCATAGCGGTTCATGATTCAACCCTTCGATGATGAGAAGACTGCACGACATGTCAGGTTGGCAGATCGTGCCATATAGTCCAACCCTGACACTACTCCCCCTATTCCTCGTAGGCTGAACGTCATGGATGCCGCGCCCACGTTGACCGAGAGGCGTCGACTCGCCACCCAGTTGGAGATCGCGGAGGCGGCCGCGCGTCTGTTCGGGCAGCGCGATGCCAGGACGGTCACCGTCGAGGAGATCGCCGCCGCCGCAGGGGTGTCTCCCCGAACCTTCTACCGCTACTTCCCCACGAAGGAGGATGCGGTTGCCCCGCTGCTCAGCGTGGGCGCCGCCACGTGGCGGGCCGCCATCGAAGAGGCCGACGACCTCGACGTCCGCGACTCGATCGCACGAGCCATTGAACGCGTGCTCACCCCGCTGGATGAACCGGATGAGGCTGCGCTTGCGCTCACCCGGGGCCTCCTGCGCTCCACGCTGCAGGATCCTGCGCTCTGGGCGGTGTGGCAGCGTGTCAACGCCGATTCCGAAAGGCTGCTCGCCGCCGTCATCGCAGCCCGGCTGGGCGCTGCCGGTCACTCCTCTCCGCCCGAGACGATGCCGGCGCGCCTCCTCGCGGCGGCGGCGACGGCTGCGATCCGCATCAGCCTCGAAGGATGGTCGGCCGACGATGCGCCGGCCACGCCGCCGGCACAACTGGCCGTGCACGCGTTCGCCCAGCTCAGCTCGGGGGTTGCCGGAGCGATCCGCGGGGAGTGAGCGGTCCGCTCGACGAGGACGCTAGAGGCTCATCCAGCAGTACATGTTCTCGCCCCGCTGCTGCGTTGTCTGGGCCAGTCCGCGCCACTCACGGAGCATGTCGAGAAGCTCGGCGGGATCTTCACCGCCCCAGAACTCCTCCGTCTGCGACCACGGCCCCACGACCTCGGCCAGCTTCTCATCGGAAGCGCACGCCACGGCCTCGGTGAACTCGGCCGGCAGCCACACCACCCACGCGGACTCGTGATCAGGCGCCGTGATGAGCCGCGCCCACGACGGACCGGCCGTCACCTCCTCGTAGGTCTGCCCGGTCAGCAGCGCCATCAGAGTGCCGGCCTGAACCGTGGCCTCGACGGCATCCAGGACGGGGGCGAACGAGACTGGCCCGTCGTCGACGGCCGCAGCCGCCGTCGCATCATCCGTTGCTCCGAAGGAGGTATTGATCGTGCCCACGTTCTTCCTCCTTCCGAGAGGTCTGCTGTCGCGGAGCCGGCGCGGTGCGCCGGCGAAGGCGAAGGCGAAGGCGAAGGCATCCGACATCGAGGAGATATCCGCCGACCCCGGCCGGCGGCACTGTTCAGCGCTCGCCACCCGGCGCTGCTCGACCTGGTCCATGATGGGATCGCGACCGTCCGGGCGGACGGAGCGCGCGTCTCGTGACGCCCGCGAGGAAGGCGGAAACATGAACGGGCAGATGATGGCGGCGATCGTGGACCGCTACGGGCCGCCGGAGTCCATCCGCATCGAGACGCTCCCGCAGCCGGTTCCGCGACAGGGCGAGATGATCGTGCGGGTCGAGGCCGCGGCCGTGACATCCGGTGACGCCCGGTTGCGAGCCGGCCGGTTCCCCCCGGGGGTTTGCGCTGCCCGCGCGACTGGCAATCGGCGTCCGCGGCCCACGGCACACAATTCCCGGCGTTGTGTTCGCCGGGCGTGTAGTCTCACGCGGCGCCGGTGTCGACGACTTCGCGATCGGCGACCGGGTGGCGGGGCTGACCGGCGCGCGCCTCGGGGCCCACGCCGAGTACGTCGCGGTGCGAGCGAGTGCCGCGACCCTCATTCCCGAGAGCGTGAGCTCACCCGATGCGGCGGCCGCGCTCTTCGGCGGAAGCACTGCGCTGAGCTTCCTCCTCCACCGCGCTCAGATCGGGGAAGGCCAGTCGGTGCTGGTGAACGGCGGCTCGGGATCGGTGGGCACCGCCGCCATCCAGCTGGCCGCCCGGGCCGGGGCTGCCGTCACCGCGCTGAGTTCGGCCCCCAACCACGAGCTTCTGCGACGCCTGGGAGCAGCCGAGACCATCGACTACCGGACGACACCCGCGGCAAGCGTTCCGCAGCGCTTCGATGCCATCCTCGATGCGGTGGGGAACCTGCGCCGCTCGGACGGCCTCCGCCTCACCGCGCCGAGCGGCAGCGTGATCCTGGCGGTGGCAGGGCTGTGGGACACCGCCACGGCACGGGGCCGCGTGATCGCGGGCCCCGTCCCGGAGCGCCGTGAGGACTTCGCGACGATTCTCGCGCTGGTCGCGAGCGGCGACTTCGATCCGCTCACCGAGGTCATCGGCGGACTGGACGCGTTGCCCGAGGCGCACCGACGCATCGACGCGGGGCGGAAGGTCGGCAACTTCGTCGTCACTCTCTAGGCCGCACCGCCCGTCTGCACCCCGTACCCATACGGCGGGCGTCCTCTCACCCGGCCGAGATCCAGGGCCGGGTGAAGCCGAGCACGCGGCTTCCGTCGGTATCGGCGAGCGAGACGCCCACGAACGAGGTCGCCCCCGCCGAGCTCTGCCACCGGAATCGGTACTCGTCCGCCCGCGCCGCATCGGCGATCGCCGCACCGGCGGATTCGGGTGTCTGAGCGTTCGCAAAAGCCCCCGACGTCCGCGCAATGTACGCCTCGAGCAGCGCCGCATACGGCCCTCCCCGCTCCGGACGAACAGCATTGGCGACGAACGCGCTGGCCACCGCTGCGGGCTCGATCACGCTGACACGCACGCCGAAACGTTCGGCGACGACCGCCAGCGATTGCATGAACCCTTCGACGGCGAACTTCGCGCCGCAGTATGCATCGGCGAACGGCTGCCCCACCGCACCCCCGACGCTCGTCACCGTCACGATCCGTCCGCTGCCACGCTCACGCATTCCCGGCAGGACGAGCTTGGTCAGATTCACCGGAGCGAGGTAGTTGATGTCGAGCTGCTCCTGGATCTGCCGGATGCTCAGCTGCTCAGCCGTTCCGACGGCGCCCTGCCCCGCGTTGTTCACGAGCACCTGGATGCCGCCGAGCTCTGCTTCGACCTCGTCCACGAGCCGGGCCGCAGCAGCGTGATCAACCACGTCGAGAGCACGGACGTCGATCTCCACCCCCGCCGCTGCCGCAGCGTCCCGCAGCGGTGCTGCACGCTCCACATCGCGCATCGTGGCAACGACGTGCAGCCCGCGACGGGCGAGCTCCACCGCCGCGTGCAGGCCCATACCGGATGAGGTTCCGGTGATCAGTGCGACTTCCGTCATGCGTGAACAGTAGCCCCCGGGGGACTATGGATGCACGCACTGCCCGCTGCGGTCGGCACCACGCCTCACACACGCTCCCTAGATGCGTCGGCCGCTGGCGGTCCAGTACGACTCGCGCACCGCACGCTTCAGCACCTTGCCCGTCCCGCTGCGCGGAAGCTGCTCGACGATATCGACCCGTTTCGGCGCCCGCACGCTGCCGAGACCAGCCTTCGCCCACGCGATCAGCTCCTCCGGCGTCACGCTGTGTCCCCGTGACAGCTCCACGACGGCCACGACCATCTCCCCCCAGTCGTCGTGCGGCGCCCCGATCACCGCACAGTCGTTCACCGCGGGGTGGCTCCAGATCACCTGCTCCACCTCGCTCGGGTAGACGTTGAAGCCGCCGGAAATGATGAGGTCCTTCTTGCGATCCGTGACCGACAGGTAGCCATCGGCGTCGATGTGGCCGATGTCGCCGGTGTGCAGCCAGCCGTCGACGATCGTCTCGGCGGTCTTCTCCGGGTCGTTGTAGTAGCCGCGCATGACCAGGTCTCCGCGTACGCAGATCTCCCCGCTCACACCGACGCCGACGGGATGCGCGTCGTCGTCGCGGATCTCGACCGACAACAGCGGCCCCGGCCTCCCGCAGCTGTTCAGTCTGTCGTCGGGGGCCAGCCGGCCGTCCACGAAGCGGTCCTCGGGCGTCGCGAAGGAGATCGCCGCGAAGGCCTCGGTCTGGCCGTATCCGCCCATCAGGACCGGGCCGAAGACCTCGATCGCACGCTTCAGTTTCTCGACCGACATGGGCGCTGCGCCATGAGCCAGATAACGCAGCGATGAGAAATCACGGGTCTGTCCGTCGAGCCAGTCCAGCAGACGGTAGATCGCGGTCGGTGGAAGGAACAGGTCAGTGACCCCGAAGCGCTCGATCGCCTCCACCACGGAGGCGGGGTCCGCCCGCTCGATCAGCACGACGGTGCCGCCGCGGGCGGTGGTCTGCAGGCTCAGCACTCCCGCGGTGTGCGTCAACGGCGCGGCCGCGAGGTTCACCTTCGGATCCGGCTCCGCGTACCGGAAGGCGAGGAGATGGTGGGCACACGCATTCGTCAGCGAACGATGGCTGTTCATCACACCCTTGGGCAGTCCGGTCGTGCCGCCCGTGGGCGAGATCATGACGATGTCGTCCGGGTCGTAGCCGACCGCCGGTCTCGTTGCGGGCTGGTGCCGCGTCCACTCATCGAGTGACGGGAACGTGCCACGCTCGTCCGCATCGATGCACACGGTGAGGCGGATGCCGGGAACCAGCTCGATGATCTGCCGCGCCTCGTCGCGCATCGTGCTGTGAAAGAACAGCACGGTGCAGTCTAAGCGCCGCATCAGCTGCGCGGTGGTCGCCGATGGTTCGCCAGGGTGAAGCGGCACCCAGGTCTTGCCCGCCCGCCAGATGCCGAGCACGCAGATCCACGCCACAGGGTCGTTGGGGGCGAGCACCGCCGCGTGCACGTTTGCCGGCAGTGCAGCGTCCAGCAGTGCGTGGGCGATGCGGCAACTGAGCTTGCCCGCCTCCTCGTAGGTCCAGTGGCGTTCGCCCATGACGTATGCGGTGCCGCCCGGGTTCTGGCGCCAGCCCCGGTCGAACAGGTCGATGACAGACATCCGTGTCCTCTCATGATCGTGACGGCATCATCGCCGCCGGTTCTGCAGAATCGTGACGACCGCGACGGCCTCCTCGCCCGTCACGAATCCGCCGCCGTTCTCCGCGAGCGCGATGCGCGCACCCTCCACCTGGCGGGCTCCGGCCTCGCCGCGCAGCTGGGCCACCAGCTCGAACACCTGACCGAGTCCGGTCGCGGCGAGCGGGTGGCCCTTGGATTCCAGGCCACCGGAAGTGTTGATCGGGATCCGCCCGCCGAGCGAGGTGACTCCGGCTTCCGCAGCCGGCCCGCCCTCCCCCATCGCGACCAGTCCCAGCAGCTCGCTCACCAGCAGCTCGCCGAAGGCGGTCGCGTCGTGCACTTCTGCCACGTCGACCTCTGCGGGGCCCACGCCGGCGCTCTCGAACGCGCGCTGCCCCGCGAGGCGCGTGACGTGACGGGAGAAATCGTCCGGTGCGCGAGTGGTGCCCGTTCCCACCGCACAGGCGAGCACTTCGATGCTGCGATCGCCGGCGAGCCGACGCGCCACGGGCTCACTGCACACGATCACCGCCGCGGCACCGTCGGTGAGAGGCGAGCACATGGGCACGGTGAGCGGAAACCCGAGCGGACGTCCGGCCAGCACGTCCTCGATGCTCATGTCGCGGCGGAAGTGCGCCAGCGGGTTCGCCACCGAATGCCGGTGGTTCTTCGCCGCCACGGCCGCGAGCTGACGCTGCGTGGAGCCGTAGGCGGCCATGTGGGAGCGTGCCATGGCCGCGTAGATGTCCATGAATCTGCTGCGCGGGCCCACGGCGCTCAGATCGACCTCGCCACCGAGGTCGCGAAGGATGCGATCGAGGGCGGCGGGATCCGAGACGTCGTACGCGCCGTCGAAAACGGTCATGCTGCGCATCCGGTCGCCGACGTTCATCTTCTCGACGCCCACCGCGAGCGCGATCTCCGATTCCCCGGCCCGCACGCTGGTGATGGCGAGGCTGAGCGCGGACGATCCGCTTGCACACGCGTTCTCGACGTTGAAGACCGGAACGCGCTCGAAGCCCATTCGCCGCAGTGCGACCTGGCCGGGCACCATCAGCTGACCCTCCAGAGCGCCCTGCGTGGCGTTGGCGAAGAAGACGCTGTCGATCTCGGCGACGGCGATCCCCGCGTCGTGCAGTGCGTCATTCACGGCGCGAGCCGTGAGACCGCCGACCGTGTCGTTCTCGTGCACCCCGAACGGCGTCATGCCGACGCCGGCGATGTGGGCATTGTGACTCATGCGCACTCTTCCTGTGTGAGCGGGCATGCTGCGAGAGCGAGCCCGCAGCATGCCCGGCGGATCAGACGATCTCTCGCAGCACGGGCCCCAGAGCAGCGCCCGGCGCGTCGGTGGGGTGCGCACGAAGAGCCTCGTACATCCGCTCGACGCTCCACTCCTGCAGTTCCCGTCCGGCCGCCTCGCGCAGTCGCGGCGGCATGTCCTCGCGACCGACGAAGGGCACGTGCAGCAGCTCGGCAACCGAGAGCACACCGCCGCGTTCGGCGACCTGCTGGGGCGTGACCCCCTCGGCGTGATCGACACGGGCCTGATCGAGCGCGGCGAGCAGCTTCGTGCGCCAGTAGTGCAGGTCCTCGCGCTTGAGCGGGTCGGAGTGCCCCTGGACGTACCAGTCGACGTCGAGTGTCTCCAGGAGCGCGATCGTCGTGAGCCAGGAGATCGGATTGCCCGACTGGATGGCGGGGGTGGTGCCGGTGTCGGCGATGAAGGCGACCCGGTCGTCGACGGCATGCACGATGGTCGATCCCATGGTGTGTCCCGGCGCCTCGAACAGCGTGAATCGCTTCCCGCCGAGCGCGAAGTTCATCCGTCCGCGATACGTCATCGTGGGCCGGGCCATCTCGAAGGCATCGATGAACGCCGGATCGGAGTCCGGATAGTAGCCCCAGGTGCGCATGGCCTCACGAGCGGCCTCGTCGCTGTCGAGGCCCGCCGCGGTGGTCTCGGAGGTGATGAGAACCTCGGGCTGCAGGATGGGTGCGGACACGGCGTGATCGGAGTGGTGCTCACAGTAGATCTGGAAGCGCAGCGCCCCCTTGGTCGCGATGAACTCCTTCCACACGGCTGCCCGTCCCGGTGACATGGGACCGTCGATGGCGACACAGCCCTCGTCGGTGACCACGAGGCCCGAGTACGGATAGGTACCGAAGACGTAGACGTCATCGCTCAGGCGGATGAGGCGAGGGTCGCCTTCCAGGGCGGGTGCTGCTGCGTTCATTTCTCTCTCCTGTTCGCGGTTGTTACGGCTTCGGTACGACGTACTGGGTCAGAACGCCGATCTTCTCGATGTCGAGCTCGACGAGAGCCGGGCGCGGCAGGCGTCGACCGATCTCGAAGGACGACCCGTTGCGCACGGTTCCGGTCCCCCACACCTCGCCGGCGACGATCTCTTCGCGTGCGCTTAGCTGGACCACCGCTTCGGGGAAGGAGTGCAGCATCTGCGAGGAAGAGCCCTCGCCCCACACCTCACCGTTCACGCGCACGCTCATGCGCAGCGCACCGGGATCGCCGATCTCGTCCCGCGTGACCACGCAGGGTCCGAACGGGTTGGAGTGCGCGAAGTCCTTCGCGTTCCCGTGCGCTCCGGCTCCGGCCAGGGCGTTGCGCGCCTGGACGTCGCGCAGCGACCAGTCGTTGTAGACGGTGTAGCCGAAGATGTGCGACTCGGCATTCTCAGGCGCGATGTTCGAGCCCGTGGTCCCGATGACGGCCGCGAGTTCGAGCTCGTAGTCCAGGTACTCGCTGTCGGCGGGCCACTCCAGGACGGCGTTCGGTGCGGATACCGTGGCGGGGTCGCGTTCCGCGAACTGCACCGGGGTGGAGGGGTCGTACAGCGCGTTGAACGCGCCGTCCATCTGCCGATAGAACTCGCCGTACGAGTGCGGAGTCCGGGTGTTCTCCGTGAGCCAGCGAGCGGTCCGGGAGATGCTCTGTCGCAAATGGCTGACCATCAGTCCGCAGTCGCGCATACGCCGCGGAGTGAAGGGAGCGAGCAGAGTGACGACATCACGCATCACGAGAGCAGACTCGTCGATCTGCTGGTACGCCTCCGCCGCGCGGTCGAGCGCGCGTTCTCCCCCGTCGATCAGAGCGAGCATGGACGCGAATGCCGGGTCGTCGGGATAGCGAGCGGTGAGGTCTGTGTAGGTCTCACCATCGTTGTTGTCGACGCCGAGGCGCGGTCTCAGGTCCCCGGGGCGGTGGAAGGTGACGAACTTCATCTCTTGCTCCTTCAGATTCACAACGTGAGTTGTGGAAACAACGTGACATGTCACGTAAGCATGTCTCAGATGTTACGACTGTGAATCAGGGATCGCAAGAGGGGTAATCTGTGTTCGAAGGCGCGGCGGCCGGAGCCGCGCGAGCGATCTGACGGGAGAGTGGCTGGATGTCCGCATCGGCGCAGCGCGCGGCGACAGGAAGCGAGCTTCCACTGTCTGAGGTGGCTTACAACCGGATCCGAGACGACATCCTGTCGTGCCGGCTCGCACCGGGCGAGAAGGTGACGGAGCGCGGGCTGGTCGCCGACCTCGGCATGAGCATGGCAGCTGTGCGCAATGCGATGACGCGCCTCGACCAGGAGGGACTGCTGATCACGCAACCGCGCCAGGGGTCGGTCGTCGCACCGCTGTCGCTGCACTCCGTGGGCAAGCTCTTCGACTTCTGGGCACTGCTCGCTCCCGAGATCGCGCGCACCGGAATTCCCGCACTGTCCGACGATCAGCTCGCGCGGGTGGTCGAGAACGGATCACGACTGAGCGCCCGTGTGGTTCCCGACGACGATGCCGCGACGCGCGAGAACCTACTGACCGCGATCGATGCTGCCCTGCACATCTTCACGCTGCTCGCCGAGGCCACGGAGAACTCCTACCTCATCGCAGCGCACCGTCGTCTCATCGGCGAGCTCAGCCGCGTCTGGCGGCTGGTCATCCAGTCCGAGTTCGACGAACTCGGCGGCCGCGTGAGCGCGCTTCAGGACGTCGTGCGCTTCGTCGAGGCCCGCGATGCGGAGCGCAGCGCAGAATTCCTGCGCACCCACATCGAGGCATCACGACGGCGGGTACTGAGCGCCCTCGCGCGCTGGCCCTCCGTGAGCAGGTCGGAGATCACCGTCGTGCGGTGACGCGTCCGTGCGCTTCACCGCGTGCCCCGGCGACGACGCCGCGACGCATCCGCGTGAGCGTGCGATCGGAGCACGGAGCACGGCCGCGTGTTGCAGCGCCGCGAACCGGGAGACCTCCCGTGCTCCGCTGATTTCCCCTCAGCAACGTCCCCACGTGGAGGCTGGAGGCCGCACCCTCTGCCGGCTCGGACTGCTCGTGAATCCGCTCGCGCGAGCGGGCTCCAGCAGCCCGGGACACGGACTGCCCTCACACGGTGCTTCCGGGGTGATGTCAGGATCGGAGCGACACCGCCTCGGTCGTGTCGACGACGGGAGCCCAGCGAAAGTGCGCGATCAGACGCGCCAGCGCGGGCACGCGCAGGAGCAGCACCAGCAGACCGTATCCCAGCATGCCGCCGGCGACGTTGCTGACGAGGTCACTGGCGTCCGCGATGTGACCGCCGCCGAACAGCTCCTGCACCGCCAGCTGCGTGAGCTCGATCCCGAGGCTCGTCGCGGTCACTGCGATGAGGACCTTCCACCAGGTCGGTCGTGCGAGCACCAAGGTCAGCAGCATGCTGAGCGGCACGAAGATGAGGGCGTTGAGCACCGCATCCCCGATCTCGTAGTCGACGAACGGCACGAACACCACACCGGTGTACCAGGGCTCGGCGCGGGGGCTGACGTTCGCGTAGATCGGAAAGACGGTGTTCGCGACGATTCCCGCTGCATACACGGCGAGCGCGGCCGCGACAGCGACCCGGCCGGGGCTGACCAGACGGATGACGGCCAGCCGCCACAGCAGAAGCCCGAAGACGAGGATGCCGAAGGGGATGACGATCGGCAGCATCGGGAGCTGATCGAAGTGGTCGCTCATGATCGTCCACGCTATCGACGCCGCCCTGCGAGATCTCCGTGCGGTCGCCTGCCTCGTTTCATTGCGCGCGATTGGCTCCAGAACCTGCGGGATAGGAGCGAGTTGCGCGCGATGAACGGTTCATCAGCCTCCGAAGATCAGTCCAGGCGGATGAGCCCCGCCAGCGTGCTGCGGAATCCGCAGGACGCATAGAAGGATTCGAGCGCGGGTTCGTAGTCCACGTGCAGCCAGGAATATCCCGCGGCGGTGACCTCGGCCCGCAGTGTGTGGATCAGCGCTGACGCGATTCCCCGCCGCTGGTGTCCGGGATCGACGATCGTGTCCAGCACGAACGCGTGGGTTCCGCCGTCGCCGCAGGCATGGACGAATCCGACCAGTTCGTTCCCGTCGAAGGCACCCACCCACGCCACGCTGTGCCGCTCGAGGCGGGCCCGCCAGGGCGTGGTGCCCGCGTCGGGGCTTCCGAAGGCGCGGGCATGGAGACGGCCGAGTTCGTCGTCATCGACGGAGAACCGCACGCGCAGATCCACGGTGGCAGTCATGCCGGCTCCTCCTCACACCCCGCCGCTGATTCGCCGCCGCGAGCCGGGCCATCGGCCCGTCAGAGCTCAACCAGCGTGGGTGTGATGTCCAGCCGCATGCGCTGCAGCATCGACTGGAACTCGGCGAGGGGGTGGCTCGGCGATTCCGTCGCGAGAGATACCAGCCTGCCCTCCCCCGGCGTAGCCAGCGGCGCGAACTCGGCGACGACCTGGTCGGCGGGATCGAACAGGAAGAGGTCCGGCGCCTCCTGCGCGATCGCGGGAGCGAGCCACGGCAGATGAGTGCTCGACAGCGACAGCCCACCCAGGCGCGGGTGCTGATCACGAAGCGCCGCGAGGAAGTCGGCGATGGGCTGCGCGACCTGCGCGCGGTCGAGGAATGCCCCGGACTCGACGAGGGCGATCAGCGCGTCGGCGGGAACGGCGTGCACGCGGTCCGCGTCGTCACCGGCCTCCATGGCGATCAGGCGCTCCAGCGATTCACTATGCACGAGCACGCTTGCGCCGGCGACGACGAGGGTCCGGTCGTCGGGCAGGGCGGCGAGGGCCGCACGCACCGGCGGCACGACGCCCAGGATCGGGCCGCTCAACCGCTCGCGCGGAGGTTCGAGCACCGTCACGCTCGGCGCATTGGAGGCCAGGATGATCGAGCTCGCACCGAGACGCTCCAGAGCACGGGCCGCGCGGCTCACACTGTCCAGGAGCGACGATTCGCTCTGCGCTCCGTACGGGAAGCTCGCGCGATCCGCGAGGTACAGCACGTCCTGCTGCGGATAGGCGGCACGGATCCGGCGCACGAGATCGTAGCTGCCGATCCCCGCGTCGAAGATGCCGACGGGGCGGTGAAGGTCCTCTGGGGTCACGACGACGACTCTAATCCGGGATTCGCGTTGCGTTCCAGAATGTGCGGGCCCCGCACGTCACTCCGTCACCCCACCGAGCTCGACCAGCGCGACTCCGGCCACGATGAGAACCAGCCCCGCGCCCATCGTCCACGTGAGGCGTTCCCCGAAGACCACCCAGGCGAGAACCGCGGTCAGCGCCACCCCTGCCCCCGCCCAGGTCGCATATGCGGTGCCCACGCGCATGCCCAGGCGCAGCACCTGGGACAGCATCACGAAGGCACCGACGTAGCCCCCGACAACGGGGATGAGCCACGGCCACCGCGTGAGTCCGTCCGAGGCTTTCAGAGACAGCGTGGCCACCACCTCCAGCAGGATCGCTCCCCCGAGCATCAGCCATACGAGCATTCGCCTTCTCCTCTCCGATTGCGGCGCGAGGCGTTTACTGTACCGCACGTGCGGTACAGTAAACGCATGCACAAGGAGACACCAGCCGTCCGCGACGGGATCCTCACTGCCGCCGCGACCGCGCTGATCCGCGACGGCGTCGAGGCTTTCACGATCAGTCGCGTCGCCGCGGAAGCCGGCCTCAGCGTGGGCGGACTGCGCTACCACTTCGCGTCCAAGCAGGCACTGCTGGAAGGCCTGATCGATCATGCGGTGGGCGGCTTTGATCAGGCCCTCGAACGGGCGGGTGACACCCCCGGGGCCCGAACCCGCGCGTACATCGCCGCAGCGCTTCCGGGGGAAGGATCCGGGCGCATCGCCGCAGCGCTCGTTGCGACGGTGGCCGTGGACACGAGCATGCTGGCGATCCTGCGCCGGCACTTCGAACGCTGGCAGTCGATGATCGAAGACGACGGCATCGATCCCACGACGAGCACGATGATCCGGCTCACAATGGACGGCTGGTGGCTCGCGGCCTTCGCCGATCTGGCCCAGCCGGATGCGGCCACCGCGGCTGAGCTGAAGTCCCGGCTGACCCGCCTCATCGATGAGGCCACCGATGCCTGACCGGCCTCAGGACGACCGCCTGACGCGGCGGGTGAAGGCGACGATGCTGTGGACCGATCTCGGCTTCCTCGCATACTGGGTCGCGACGGCCGCCGGCGTCCTCTCGGTCGGTGGCGGGCAGATCATGAAGGACTGGAACTGGTCGTTCTTCGGTCTCGACCTCATCGCCATCACGACCGGTCTGCTGAGCCTCGTCCTCTCCCGCTGCGGGCATCCGGCCGGCCGGAGCCTGATGCTGGTCTCCCTCTCCCTGACGGCGGCCGCCGGGCTCATGGCCCTGAACTTCTGGGCCATCCGCTGCGAGTTCGACCTCGCCTGGTGGGCGCCGAACCTCTGGCTGTTCCTCTTCCCCGTGGTCGCGCTGTTCCTGTTGCTCCGACCCGCGTCCGCGCGGGTGCGATGCGGTTGATGCCTCGGGCAGACCCCCTCGGTGACACATACTCCTCGGCGCACGTGTCGCCGAGGAGTATGCCGCGACCGCGGGACGCTCCGGGGCTGCGGGCATGAGGGACGCCTCCCCGTCACGACCGCAGCCACGCCCGCGATCACGAAGTAGGCGCTGGACGCGGGGTTGGCAGAGGCCTCCGTCAGGAAGCCCACGAGGGTCACGCCCGCCGAAGCGAAAAGTTGCACCATGATGAACAGCGCCGCCGTGCCCTGCGCGATCGATGCCTTGGGCAGCACGCGGTACAGGCTGGTACGCGACGAGATCCGGGAACGGGCTGTCCGGCGTGAGCGCCGAGGACGACGGCTGGAAGAGGCTCCGGTCGGCGACCTTCGCCTTCAACGCCGCTCGGCGGACTTCCGTGTATCCCCGGTCGCCTGGACGAGCCGGGTCTTGCCGTCCCAGTCACGGTAGCGGGCGCGCGCGACGACCCGCCCGCTGGGCCTCACGAGGTGGCCGATCTCCCCGAAGGTGCCGATGGTCAGGCGCTGCCGGCTCATCGGATCACCGCCCACCCGCCGGTGCTGGCGGCTCGGGGTCGCGTTGCTGCTCGATCCAGATCCGCACGTCCGAGAGAGCGAACTTCAGATGCTTCCCGAAGCGATACGCCCGCGGACCGAGGCCCCGAGTGCGCCAGTCGTAGACCGTCGAGACGGGTACGCCCAGATAGGCGGCGAGCTCGCCGACGTCGAGCAGCGGCTCCAGGCCCCAGGGGTTGCCGGCCGGGCTGTGTTCGGTGTCCACACCGAACAGGTGCGTCCTGCTCCCACCCACGAACCGGGAGCAACCGCCACGGTCGCTCCGCTACCGGAGCACGACGGCCGGAGATAGCCGTGAGAGCGTCAAAGTGATGGGTTTTCGATGACCGGATCACATCCACCTACAGAAAAAGTCCCGGAAACCCTTGAGTTTCCGGGACCTCTCGGTCGGGCTGACAGGATTTGAACCTGCGACCCCTTGACCCCCAGTCAAGTGCGCTACCAAGCTGCGCCACAGCCCGTTGTTCAGTTTTCTCACCTCCACGGAGGCAACTCATTCATCCTACCCGGTCCGGACGGCAGTCGCGAACCGGGGCAGTCGCGCGTGTCGGAGGGTCGGCGTAGGGTGCAGATCATGGCGAACATCACGATCGAACCCGCAAGCGCGGAGCGATTCGCAGACGTGCAACATGCCATCACCGGAGGCGGGGATGGACCGAGCTGCCAGTGCCAGTGGTGGACCATGCCCAACGCGGAGTTCCGCGGCACCACCCGCGCCGACAAGGAAGTCCGATTCGAAGAGGAGCTCGGATCGCCCGTCTCCCCCGGGCTCGTCGCCTACGTCGACAACGTGCCAGCGGGGTGGGTGCGCGTCGGACCGCGCACTCTGCAGGCGCGCATCGCCCGCACCCGGCTCGTCACGTCGGGGAGCGCCGAACCGCTCGACGATCCGACAGTCTGGGCTGTCACCTGCTTCGTCATCCGTCGCGACCACCGCGGGATCGGACTGGCGCACCTCCTGCTGGACGCGGCCGTCGAGTATGCCCGCGATCACGGGGCCCGCGTGATCGAGGGATATCCGGTCGATACGGCGGAGGTGAAGCGCTCCGCCAACGAACTCTTCCACGGCACGCTCGCAATGTTCGAGGAGAGCGGTTTCTCGGTCTCCAGCCGCCCGTCGAACGGACGCGCGGTGATGACCCTGTCGCTCCCGGTCGCCGCTGAATAGCGACCCTACGATGAGGGGACATCCACCACGAGGAGGTCACCGTGGAAAGCCGCTCCCCCGACGCCGAGCAGACTGACGAACAGCGAAGCCAGCGTGCTGCTGCCATGCGTTCCGGCGCGGATGTGAACGCAGAGGCGACGGCCGGCGCGGAAGTCGCAGCGGAACAGAGCGACATTGATCGGCGCGCGGGCGAGGACTCGGTGATCGGAACGAACGAGTCCGAAGCAGATGCCCCGTTCGACGGGCAAGCCGATACCCCGGTCAGCGACGAAGCGGGCATCACGGACGCACTCACTCCGGAACCGACCGGGGCGAATGCTCGCATTCTGGAAGCGGACGCCGAGGCCAATGCGGAAGCAGACGCTGCCGATCGGGCAGACAACGAGAACACGGATGCGCACGTCGCGAACAGTACGGCCAGCGCTGAGACGCACAGCGCAGAGGCCACGGCGGACGCGACCATCACGCGGAGCCGTGACACAAGCGTTGACGGGACACGTGCGACCCCGCCCACGTCTGCCGGAAACCGGCGCAACAAGACACCCCGCGGCCCCCGCACGACGCAACCCGCCGCGCCGGCCGCAGAACACCGGCCCCCGTCGCAGCCAAGCGCCAGCACCCGTCGGGTCCCCCGTTGGGCGTTCCTCCCCTTCATCGCGCTCTCCACCGTCCATGTGATCGCCCTCGCCTTCCACAACGACGCACTCGCCGCGCCGACGAAGCTCGGGCTCATGCCGCTGCTCGCGTTCGCTGTGCTCGTCGGCGCCAGGGGACTCCGCGCCACCGCGCCCATCGCCCTGTTGCTCACCGCGATCCTCTTCTCCTGGCTCGGCGACGGCGCAGGAACCTTCGTCCCGTTCCTGCCGACGCTGCCCATGATGCTGGCGTTCTTCGGCATCGCGCACCTCGCCTACATCGCCCTCTTCTGGCGTCACCTGCGCGTGCGGAAGTTCCCGCTCGCGGCCGCACTTCTCGTCGTGTGGTGGGCGGCGATGGTCATCGTGATCGCGCCCGCCGCGAAGGAACTCGCCGTCGCGGTCGCCGCATACGGCATCGTGCTCGGGCTCACCGCCGCGTTCGCCACCCGCTGCTCTCCGATGGTGTTGGTCGGGGCGCTGTTCTTCCTCGCATCTGACACGATCCTCGCGTTCATGCTGTTTCTGCCCGACCTCACCCCGCCGCTCACCGACGCGGCCGTCATGTTCACCTACACGCTCGGGCAAGGCCTCATCGCGGCCGGTGCTCTCGCCACCCTCCGCCGCCGACAGAACGAAACCCCCGCGTGAGCGACAGCGCACGCGTCGACAGCTGGCTCTGGGCTGTCCGCGTCTACAAGACCCGTTCCGCCGCGACGGCGGGGTGCCGCGCGGGACACGTCCGCGTCAACGGAGAACGGGCCAAAGCAGCGCAACCGGTGCGGATCGGTGACGAGATACGCATCCGCATCGAAGGATTCGACCGGATTCTCGCGGTCCGCCAGCTCATCACGAAACGAGTCGGCGCACCGCTCGCCGCCCTCGCGGCGGAAGACCGCACGCCTCCGCGCCCCAGCGCGAGCGAGCTCGGGGTCTTCGCGAAACGCGACCGCGGCGCGGGACGACCCACGAAACGCGAGCGCCGCGACATCGACCGGCTGCGCGGTCGAGACCTCGACGGCTACGACGACGAGTAGCAATCGGGAAGCGCCTGAGCGGGCAGAAGGGACTCCCCGGCGACGCGGCCGCCCGCCTACTCCCCCAACAGCTCCGTAATCCAGTGCGCGCCCCGCGGGGTCGCGCCCAGCGCCGACACCCGATCCTGCAACTCACGATCACTCGTCACCACGGTCACCCGCGGAGCGAGATCCTCCTCGTGGCCGGCGAGCGCAACGGCGGCGACGATGGCCTCGTCGCCCAGCCCATCGGCGCGCATCACGGTGATACCGTCCACGTCCTCCGCCGCACGGGCCTCGCCTTCGAGCACCGCGACGATCCACGGGAACCACCGCACGTTCGGCTCGCCGAAGCGATCACCAGCGATGCCCTCGGACGCGAGCCGGGCCAGCCGCTCCAGCACGCGAGCGGATGCGCCCGCACGGTCCTTCCACCAGCCGTTCGGCACGGAACCAACGACGTTCGCGACGTCCACCACGATCACCGGACGCAGGTCGAGCAGGCGACGAAGCTCGGGCCATGCAGCACCGAAGCCCGGATGCAGCGGAAGGTCCTCGACCTCATCCAGCGGCACCCAGCGCAGTTCGAGGCTCTCGGGATCCGAGATCTCGGGGACGAAGGGCTCCTCGACCGTCGCAACCAGCGTCGTGTACTGCCAGATCTCCAGATCCAGCACGCGCGTCAGCAGCGGGCGGACGGCCCCGGGCGGCACGGCGGCCTCTTCTTCGGACTCCCTCAACGCACCGGTGACAGCGTCCTCACCCTGGTGCAGGGCACCACCGGGGATTCCCCAGGTGCCACCGAAGTGACTCCACTCGACGCGCTTCTGCAGCAGCACGCCACGCACCTCGTCGACGGCCAGCAGACCGGCCGCGCCGAAGGCGCCCCAGTACTTCGTGCCGTCCTCGGCGATCACCCACGCATCGCCCGGATCACGCGGCCCCTGCGGTCGACGCGGTTCACCGGGAGTAGGGGGCACGATCGTCACCCTTCCAGACTCCCACACCCCACGAGGGGTGGGACCGTGAATACCCCGCGCGTTGCGCCCCATGACGCGCGCGGACGACGGTCAGGGCCCGGTGAAGCGCCGAGACCGGCCCACGGGGCGTGGTTGAGGAGGGAAGGGTGCGGCATCACCGAGAAGCCGCGACCGAATATCCGTGATCGACAACGTTGACGCGCCAGCCCAGCGGCCCACCCGAACGTGTCCCCCGCAAACACAGAACCGCCCCGGTCTCCCGGGGCGGTTCTGTACCGACTCAACGCTGGCGGCGTTCGCGCACGCGCATGTTGATGACGATGGGCGAGCCTTCGAAGCCGTACAGCTCGCGGAGGCGGCGCTGGATGTAGCGGCGGTAACCGGGGTCCAGGAAGCCCGTCGTGAAGAGCACGAATGTCGGCGGACGCGTGGCCACCTGCGTACCGAAGAGGATGCGCGGCTGCTTGCCACCACGCAGCGGGTGCGGGTGCTCGGCCACGAGCTCCGACAGGAACGCGTTGAACTTTCCGGTCGGGATGCGGGTGTCCCAGGAGTCCAGTGCCAGCTCCAGCGCGGGAACGAGCTTCTCCAGGTGACGACCGGTACGGGCCGAGATGTTCACGCGCGGAGCCCAGGCGACGTGCGCCAGGTCCTGCTCGATCTCGCGCTCCAGGTAGCGGCGACGCTCGTCGTCCAGGAGGTCCCACTTGTTGTACGCGAGCACCAGGGCACGCCCAGACTCCAGCACCAGGTCGATGATGCGGACGTCCTGCTCGCTGATGGGCTCCGACACGTCGAGCACGACCACCGCGACCTCCGCCTTCTCCAGCGCGGCGGAGGTGCGAAGCGACGCGTAGAAGTCGGCGCCCTGCGACAGGTGAACGCGACGGCGGATACCGGCGGTGTCGACGAAGCGCCACAGCTTGCCGCCGAGCTCGACGATCTCATCCACCGGGTCACGCGTGGTGCCGGCGAGGTCGTTGACGACCACGCGCTCTTCGCCCGCCGCCTTGTTCAGCAGTGACGACTTGCCCACGTTCGGACGGCCCAGGATCGCGACACGACGGGGACCGCCGATCTCCTGCTTGGCGACCGCGGACACCTCCGGAAGCTTCTCCATGACCTCGTCGAGCAGGTCCGCCACGCCACGACCGTGGATGGCCGACACCGGGTGTGGCTCCCCCAGACCGAGGTTCCAGAGCACGGCGGCCTCGGGCTCCTGACGCGCATCGTCGATCTTGTTCGCGACGAGGAACACCGGCTTGCCGGACTTGCGCAGCAGCTTCACGACGTGCTCGTCGGTGGACGTGGCGCCCACCATCGCGTCGACCACGAACAGCACCAGGTCGGCGAGGTCGATGGCGATCTCCGCCTGCGCGGCGACCGACGCGTCGATGCCGCGGGCATCCGGCTCCCACCCGCCGGTGTCCACCAGCGAGAAACGACGACCCAGCCACTCGGCCTTGTACGTGACGCGGTCACGGGTGACACCGGGGGTGTCCTCCACGACGGCCTCGCGACGACCGAGGATGCGGTTCACAAGCGCGGACTTGCCCACGTTCGGACGACCCACGATGGCGACCACCGGCAGCGCCGGCGAGTACTCCATCCCGTGCTCGTCGACGAAGACGGTCTGCAGCAGCGCCGCATCCTCCTCGTCGAGGTCGTACTCCTCGAGGCTGGAGCGCAGCGTGGCTGCGCGCGCCTCGATGAGCTCCTCGTCCATGCTCGCGAGCTTCTCCTCGAGCTGGTCGGGCGCGCCTTCATATTCTTCAGTCGACATATGTCTCTCCGCTCCTGCGGTCCACCACGGAAAGCACCGCGGCGATGGTCTGTTCGAAGTCGAGGTCGCTGGAATCGACCACCTCGACACCGGGAGCCGCCTCGAAGAAGTCCACGACGGCAGCATCCGACGCGTCCCGCTTGTGCAGGGCGGCGGCCACCGAAGCGGCATCCTCGCCCACCAGCTCCTTGCTCCGGCGCGTGGCGCGCACCTCGGGCGACGCCGTGAGGAGAATCCTCACCGGCGCATCGGGCGCGACCACCGTGGTGATGTCGCGCCCCTCGATCGTCACGGCCGTACGCCCGGACGATGCCACGATGTCGTGGAACATCGCGTTCAGATATGTGCGGACCGCGGGGATCCGCGCCACGCCGCTCACGGCCGCGGAGACCCGCGGCTCACGGATGGCGGCGGTGACATCGGTGCCCTCCACGATCACCCGGCGCACGTCCGGGTCGAGGCCGATCACCGGCGCGAAGCCGTCAGCGGCAGCGAGCACGGCCGACGCATCGTCGGTGTCGCCGCCGCGCTCCAGCACGAGCCATGCCAGCGCGCGGTACGCGGCACCGGTGTCGAGATAGCCGTAGCCGCGACGCCGGGCGATCTCCTTGGAGACGCTCGATTTGCCGGATCCGGCGGGTCCGTCGATCGCGATGATGAACGGTCCGGCCGTGCCTGTCATGTCCTCAGTCATTCATGCTCGCAATCCGCCAGCCCCGCTCTTCGAGCCCGGCCGTGGCCCGCAGGACGATGGAGGGGTCCACGCTGATCTCCGCGAGACCGAACTGCGCGCCGGGCGAATGCTCCAGCCGCAGGTCCTCCACGTTGATGTCCAGTTCACCGAGATCGCCGAACAGGCGTCCCAGCTGACCGGCGGTGTCGTCGACCATGACCACCAGCTTCTCGAACTGACGGAACTGGCCGTGCTTGCCAGGAAGGCGCTCGACGCCTTCGTTTCCGCGGCGGATGGTCTCGGCGATCTCCCGGCGAGCGCCGGGGACGTCGGGAGCGCGCAGCGCATCGGCCACCGCGGTGAGGTCGCCCGCGAGCTGGTCGAGAACGTCGACCACCTCGGCGGCGTTGGCGCTCAGGATCTGCACCCACAGCTCGGGTGCGGAGGCGGCGATGCGCGTGGTGTCGCGGACACCCTGCCCCGCCAGCTGCAGCAGTCCCTCGTCGACCGTTCGGAAGCGGCCGGCCAGCAGCGATGCCACCAGCTGCGGCACGTGGGAGGTGAGCGCGATGGCGCGGTCATGCTCTTCCGGCGTCATCTCGAGCGGCATCGCGCCGAGCTCCAGAGCCAGGGATTCGACCAGGACGAGGTCGTCGCGGGAGGTCTCGCCATCACGGCACACCACCCACGGACGCCCCGTGAAGATGTCGGCGCGGGCGGAGATTGCTCCCCCGCGCTCTCGTCCGGCCAGCGGGTGCGAGCCGATGTAGCGAGACAGGTCGACACCGCGCGAACGCAGTTCGAGGTATGGCTGCAGCTTCACGCTCGCGACGTCGGTGACCACGGCACGCGGGTAGGCCGCAAGCTCCGCCTGGATCACATCGGCCACCACGTCCGGCGGCACGGCGACCACCACGAGCACGGGCTCATCCTGGGCGGCCGCGGCTCGGCCGGCGCCGTAGTCCACCGCGAGGCGCAGCTGCGCCGGCGAAGTGTCCGTCAGCGCGACGTCCACGCCCTTCAAGCGCAGCGCATGACCGATGCTCGCACCGAGCAGGCCCGCGCCGACGATGCGGACGGTGCCCGACAGGCGCGATGCGACGCGGGTCGCGGGATCGGTCACGATAGCTCCAGTTCAGCGGCGGGGACGGCGCGGGGCACACCGACGCACCAGTCTACCGGGCGCGCACGTCACCGCCTGGGAACTTCGGGCTCCGCCCCGGTCCCGAGTGCAGGAGCATTCACCCAGTCCATGAGCGAATCGGCGAATGCGTCATGGATTCGCAGCGTTCTCATCCCCCAGGGACACAGCGCATCATCCTCGGTGCCGAACACCGATGATGTCCTCCGTGCTGCCGTTGATGACTCGCAAGCCCCAGTCGGTATGCGTCACGAGATCAACGAACAGGGATGCAAGCGCTGCGTTTTGCGTCGCCGTATCCGCGTGACGCGCCACGAGCGCCAGCACGATGACGCCGGGCTTCTCGACGTCGCCCAGGAGATCGACTCGTCCCGCGAACCACGTTTGGGTAACTGCGTGGGCGGCGGCGTACGACGGAGCACCCGTCACCTCCACGAAGTCCGCGTTCATGGCGTGGAAGAAAACCTCGTCAGCTCTTCGCCTCGCGAGCGATCGTGAGCAGCGCACCCCGCTCGGCGGCGGTGAGCTCACGCGCCTTGCCGATGGGCAGCGGTCCCAGATGCAGCGGCCCGAACTGGCGACGCACGAGCTCGGTGACCGGATGTCCCACCGCGGCCATCATCCGGCGCACGATGCGGTTCTTGCCGGAGTGCAGGGTCAGCTCCACCAGACTGGAGCCGCGGGACGAGTCCAGCAGCCGCGCCTTGTCGGCCTGGATGAACCCGTCCTCCAGCTCGATGCCCTTGGTCAGCTGTGCGATCGTGCGCGGGAGCACCTCACCGCGCACCTTGGCGATGTATACCTTGGTGACACCGAAGGAGGGGTGCGCCAGCACGTGCGCCAGGTCGCCGTCGTTGGTGAGCACGAGAAGACCGCTGGTCTCCGCATCCAGCCGGCCGACGTTGTAGAGGCGCTCCTCCCAGTCGGCGGTGAACGCACGGAGGTCCGTGCGCCCCTGCTCGTCCTTCATCGAGCTGACCACGCCGGTGGGCTTGTTCAGCATGACGTACCGCTTCGTGGTGTCCAGCTGGATGGCGGTGCCGTCCACGTCGATGAGGTCGTTCTCGGGGTCGACCCGCGAACCGAGCTCAGTGACGACCTCCCCGTTCACACGAATGCGTCCGGCGACGATCATGTCCTCCACCACGCGCCGTGACGCCACCCCGGCGTGCGCCAGCGCCTTTTGCAGCCGCACCCGGTTGTCGTCACTCGTGTCGTCGGTCATGTTCATTCGTCAGTCTTCTCATTCACATCAGCGAGCCGTCCTCGCGCGAGGACGACATATCCATTCTCGGCCTACGCAATCACGCCGTCGAATCCGTCGGCACCGTCATCGAGCAGCGGAGAGATCGGGGGCAGCTCGTCGAGGGAGTTGATGCCCAGGTAGGTGAGCAGCGCATCCGTCGTGCCGTAGTTGATGGCGCCGGTCTCGGAATCGGTGAACAGCTCGGTGATCAGTCCGCGCGCCACGAGCGTGCGCACTACGCCATCGACGTTCACGGCGCGGATCGACGCCACCTGACTGCGGGTGACCGGCTGCTTGTACGCGATCACGGCGAGGGTTTCCAGCGCGGCCTGCGAGAGCCTCGACGGCGCCTGCGCGTTGACGTAGTCGGAGACCATGTCGTCGTGCTCGGCACGGACGTAGAAGCGCCAGCCGCCTCCCACTTCGCGCAGTTCGAACCCCCGGCGAGGCCCACCGCTCTCCCCGTCGTAGTCGGCGGCCAGCGCCCGGACCACGCGACGGACCGCCGCGGTGGGAGCCTGGACGGCAGCGGCGAGACTCACGATCGACTGCGGCTCCTCCACGATGAGCAGAATCGCCTCGACGCGCTGCGCGATCTCCGCATCGGTCAGCGGCCGGTCCTCTGGCTCGACGGCAGCGGTCACATCGGTGGCGAGGTCATCGGTCATAGTCGGCTCCCAGTGCGGCAAGGGTCTCATCGGACCAGGTCTCGGCCACCCATCGCAGGGTGAGCTCGCCCAGCGGTTCGAGCTGTTCGAAGGTGATGGCCGCGTGACGATACAGCTCGAGGATGGAGATGAAGCGCGCCACGACTACGCCCGGGCCGTCGGCGTCGGCGACCAGTTCCCGGAAGGACATCTGCTCGCGACTGCGCAGCTGCATCACCACGATGGCCGCCTGTTCCCGGATGGAGATGAGCGGGGCATGGAGGTGGTCGAGGCCCACGGTGGGCAGGGTCCGCGGTGCGAAGGCGATGAGCGCGGTGGCCACGAAGTCGTCGAGGGTCGCGGTCCAGATCAGCTCGGGAACGCGCGCGCGGTACTTCTCGTCCAGCCGTACGGCGCGGGTGTGGCGGCGCGCTTCACGATCCAGGTGGGCGGCGAACCACTGCGACGCCTCCTTGAACGCGCGGTACTGCAGGAGCCGGGCGAACAGCAGATCCCGTGCCTCCAGCAGGGCGACGGATTCAGCGTCCACCAGCTCACCCTGCGGCAGCAGGCCCGCCACCTTCATGTCCAGCAGCGTCGCCGCCACCACCAGGAACTCGCTCGCCTGGTCCAGCTCGGACGGGTCATCGAGGTCCCGGAGGTAGGCGATGAACTCGTCGGTGACCGTACTGAGCGACACCTCGGTGATATCCACCTCGTGAGCCGAGATCAGGCTCAGCAGCAGGTCGAACGGGCCATCGAAGTTCGACAGCGAGACGCGGAATCCGCTTGCCGCGTCGGCAGCTCCTTCGTCGCCGGAAGCGACCTCCGAGGGCTCCGCAGCACTGGCCACCGAAGCACCGGCGGCCCCTGCCGACGCGCCAGACGCCTCCGTCACCTCCGCCGTGTGCGCAGCCCGAACGGCCGCAGCCACCTCCTCCGAGGTGGCGAGCTCACCGTGCTCAGGCGACGGCGCCACGATCGACCAGCTCACGCGCCAGTCGGAGGTATGCCTGCGCCGCCGGATGCTCCGGCGCGAACTCGGTGATGGGCATGCCCGCCACCGACGCATCCGGGAACTTCACCGTGCGGCCGATGACCGTCTCCAGCACATCGTCTCCGAACGCCTCCACCACACGCTCGAGAACCTCGCGCGAGTGCAGCGTGCGCGGGTCGTACATCGTCGCCAGCACGCCGTCGAGCTTGATGTCGGGGTTCAGGCGGTCGCGCACCTTGTCGATGGTCTCGATGAGCAGCGCGACACCGCGCAGCGCGAAGAACTCGCACTCCAGCGGGATGAGCACGCCGTGGCTCGCGGTCAGCGCGTTCACGGTCAGCAGACCGAGCGACGGCTGGCAGTCCACCAGGATCACGTCGTACTCGCGGGAGACCTGGCGCAGCACGCGCGACAGGATCGTCTCACGCGCCACCTCGTTGACGAGGTGCACCTCCGCGGCCGACAGGTCGATGTTCGCCGGCATCAGGTCGAGGTTCTCGACCTGCGTCGCGGTGATCACATCATGTGCGTCGCGCTTCGGATCCAACAGCAGGTCGTAGATGGTGGGGATGTCGTGCGTCGGGACGCCGAGACCCGCCGACAGCGCGCCCTGGGGGTCGAAGTCCACGACCAGCACTTTGCGGCCGTATCCAGCGAGAGCGGCCGCCAGGCTGATGGTGGTGGTCGTCTTGCCGACGCCCCCCTTCTGGTTGCACAGGGCGATGATGCGGGCGGGACCGTGCTGGTCCAGCTTGGGAGGAGTCGGGAAGCCGTGATAGGGACGCCCCGTGGGCCCCATCGGCACATCGCCGTTCTGCTGGCTCTTGCCCGTCATCGCCTTGTTCGCCACCGAATCTCCCGTACTCACGCCTGAATCGCGCTCAGGAAAGTCTAGCGGCGCTCTCCCCGCCGCTTTCGTACCGCGCCGCGCGGCGAGACATCCGCTTCGCCCGAAGACGAGGGTGTGCGCCGGCCCCAGAGGACCGGCGCACACCGGTCAGGATCCGCGCAGGGCAGCGACGGGTTCGATCCGCGCCGCGCGACCGGCGGGGTACGCCCCGGCGAGCCATCCGACGACGGCGCCCAGCAGTGCGCCGCCGATGGCGACCCAGGGCTGCACCACCGGTGTCCATCCCTGCGTCAGCGAGACGATGACGATGGCGAACACGCCGACGCTCGCACCGATCAATCCGCCCAGCAGGCCGATGATCACCGACTCCACCATGAACTGCGTGGCGATCTGCCGCCTCGTCGCACCCACCGCCCGGCGAAGACCGATCTCCCCCACGCGCTCCATCACGTTCAGCAGCGTGACGTTGGCGATGCCGAGCGCACCGGCCAACAGCACGATGCCACCGAGGATCAGGAAGACGAAGTTCACGTCGGCCTGCACGTTGCTGGCCAGCGACGAGCGCGACGGCGGCGCAGCGGCCTCCAGCGTCTCGGGCGCATTCGGGGCCAGCACCAGCGGAGCCTGCTTCGCCACCTGCTGACCCGCGCCCACGGCGATGCGGATCTGCAGTTCGCTCGGCGCACCGAGGCGGAAATCCGCCGATGCGGACTGTGAGGGGATGATCACCGCATCGCGGAGATCGGATCGGCGCTGGAAATCGTCCACGATGCCGATGACGGCGTACGGAATCCCGGAGATGAAGATCGCCGGCTGACGGTCGATGCGAAGCACACCGAGGCTCTCCGCCGCGCCCGCTCCGAGCACCGCGACCCGGTCCGCCCGCTGATCATGACCGGCATCGAACATCCGCCCGCTGGTGATGGTCGCATGCAGGGTTGCCAGCACGTCGCCGGACGCGGCGACGAGACTCGGCGGTGCCTTCTGCGGTGCCGACGGGTCCACGATGGGAACCGCCGTGATCGGCTCCGAGCCGAGGTTCACGTCGCTGATGAGCGCGGCACCCTCCACCCCGACCAGTGTCATCACCCGTTCCGGTGCATCCCAGGGGATACGACCCGCCGCGGCAGTGGTCTCCCCTCCGGTGCGCGCCTTGGCGGGCGTCACCTGCACCGTGGTCTGGGCGACCGCGTCGAACTGGCTCGCGATCTGGCCAGCCGTGGTCTCTGCGAATCCGATCGTGGCGACCAGCGCGCCGATGCCCAGCACCGTTCCCAGGGTCGTCATGATGAGCCGGCCGGGCCGCGCACCGATGTCCGCAGTTGCTTCGGCGACCAGGTCCTGCATCGTGAAACGGTCGGCATGCGGCACAGGCCGCAGGAGCGCGGCGACCCCGGTGGGTGCGGACTGCGCATCCACAGCGTCCGTCGCCTCCTCCAGAGCGGTCTTCGAACGACGACGGAAGGGGTTGCGCCACTTCGACCGGGTACCGCCCTCGCGGCGAGGAGCGCGCGCCATCAGGCCACCTCGGTCAGGCGGCCGTCGGCGATGCGCACACGGCGATGGGCACGACGGGCGACGTTGTCGTCGTGCGTGATGAGCACGAGCGTGAGCCCATCGGCGTTCAGCTCCTCGAACAGGCTCATCACCTCCCCCGTCGTCTTCTGGTCCAGGTTTCCGGTCGGCTCATCGGCCAGCAGCATCCGCGGGCTCCCCGCCACCGCGCGGGCCACGGCCACGCGCTGGCGCTCGCCACCGGACAGCGAGGGGGGCAGGAAGTCGAGCCGGTGCCCCAGCCCCACGCGCTCCAGGGCGTCGCGGGCACGCTGCTCGCGCTCGGCGCGCGGAATGCCGTTGTATTGCATCGGCATCAGCACGTTGTCGAGCACCGACCGGCGCGGCATGAGGTGGAACGCCTGGAAGACGAACCCGATGAGGCGTGCGCGCACGGCGGCGCGCTCGTCCTCACCCAGCGTGGAGGTGCTGGTTCCCGCGAGGAGGTACTCCCCCACAGTGGGCCGGTCGAGCAGGCCCAGCAGGTTCAGCATCGTGGACTTCCCGGATCCCGACGGACCGATGATCGAGACGTACTCACCCTCGCCCACGGTGAAGTTCACGCCCTTCAGGGCTTGCACTTCCGGCGGCCCCGGAAAGGAGCGGGTGAGGTCACGCAGTTGCACGAGCGGGACGGTCACGAGGCTCCCGCCGACACGGGCGTGCCGATGACGGTGGTCATTCGCCGATCACCACCAGGTCACCCTCTTCGAGTTTGCCCTCGGTGGGAGTGACTTCCACGAATCCACCGGCGGACAGACCCAGCTTCACCTCGACGAGGTGCGTCTTGGCCGATTCCCCCTCACGCGGATCGCCGTCGACAACCTCGATGCGAGATTCACCGCCGGCACCCGCGGTGAGCGCGGCGAGCGGGACGGAGAGCACCTCGCCCTCGGTGGCTCCGACCGGAATGGTCACGCGGACGTTCGTTCCCTGCACGCTGGCCAGCTGCTCCGGGGTCAGCCCCTCGGGGTCCAGCTGGATGCTCCAGCGCTGCGCATCCGCCTTGCCCTGATCGATCGCACTGATCTTGGCGTTGATCTGCGTGCCATCCGGCAGCGCGAACGTACCGGCGGTTCCGACGGCGAGCAGCTTCGCGTCGGCGACCGCGGCGGAGCCGTTGAGACGCACCGTGGCACCCGACACGCTGAGCGCCGCACCCTCGAGCTTGCTGCCGCGCTTCACCTTCACATCGTCCACGCGACGCGGGAGGTCGGTGAGGAACAGCACCTCGCTCGACGGGAGCGAAGCCTGCACGCCCTGGCGGGCGGTCTCCAGGTCCGCGTAGGCGCGGCTGAGCTGCTCCTGCGCCGCATCCACGGCACCCTGCTGAGCGTCGGTGTTGACACCGGCCCACATCTCTTCACGTTGCGCAATCGCGATGTCGAGGAGGTACTGCGCACTGTCGACATCGCCTTTGGTCCTGCGTGCCTCCGCAAGAGCGACCTCAGCGTCGTGAACCTGTTGGTTGGCCTGAAGAATCTGCACCTGGGAGGGGCCCTCCCCAGCCTTGTTGAGTTCCGCCTGAGCCTGCGCCAGCCCCTGCTCGGCCGCGGTCACGCTCTCCTGAGCGGACTTGTACGCCGTGTTGGCCGCCTCGTCCCCCGTCGGGGCGGCGTACCCCGCTGCGGTGTACAGCGCCGCGACAGCGTCAGCGGTCTGCTGCGTGAACGAGGCGTCGGCGGGGTCGCCGCCGTCGATGCCCACGGCCTGCAGCGCCTGCTTCAGCTGAACCACGTCCGGGCCGTTCACGCCGATGCGCAGCGTGCGGTACGAGGGCAGGTCACCCGGGAGCACGATGACGGGCCGGCCGGCCACTTCCATCGCCACCGAGAGCTTGTCCAGCGTGTCACCGACGGCAGGAACACGGCCGGTCACGATGGCGGCGCCGCTGACATCAGACGCGTCGATGCTCACGTCGACGGCGTCCGCGTAGGCCACATCCGCGCGGATCGTCACGTCGTTGCTCAACTCGCCGAACTCCACGGGAGCCGTCACCAGGCCCGGAGCATCCGGCTTCTTGTCGGCGGCGGCCTCGGCCGGAGAGATGATGAACCGCTGGACCGCAAGTCCCGCCACCAGCGACAGGATCGCGATCACCACCGTGATCCAGAGCATCCGGTTGCCGCGGAAGACCCGCTTCCACCCCTTCACGCGAGAGGTGTCGGGCTTCGCCTCGACCTCCTCGTCCGGCAGCGGAGCACCGAGGATGGTCTCGAAGCCGTCCGTCGCGGCCGCATCGGCGGTGGCGTCGGCATCCGGGTCCACTGCCGCGGTCGGCGTGTCGGTATCGGGATCTGCCGCGGACCCCGCGACGTACCCGAACGTCTCCGTGGCGCCCGTCTCCGGTGCGCCGGCAGGATCCGCGACCTCGGGGGCCGCGGGCGAGACCGCATCGTCCCCGGACGAGACGCCGTCACCGGTGCCGCCCTGGTCGGGCGCCTGGTCTGGCTGCGTGCCGCTCCCCTCGGTTCCCTCGTTCTTGCCCCGTCCGCGTCGTCCGATCACTTGGCCTTCTCCGCGGCCTGCTCCATCGCGGTCTTGTACGCCTCGAGCTCAGCCTTGTGCTCATCGACGAACTTCTGCTCCGCGGCGAACACCAGGTCCTGCTGCTTCTTGGCGTAGTCGGTCTTCTGGCGGCATTCCAGGTCGGCGAGCGCGGTCTCGATCTCCTCCTCGGCGGCCTGCTTCCACTCCGGGGACTTCGTCGGGTCCACGTAGTCCGCCGGATCCGCGGTCTCCGTGCCGGATGCGGACATCGACGCGTTCGCGTCCTCCCAGAACTTGTTGCTGCGCTCGTAGAAGCTCTGGATCACCGCGCTCTGGCGGTCAAAGCCGCTGTAGCCGGCCTCAGCGAAGCAATCGGCCCAGGCCTTGTCGGCTTCCGTGGGCTTGGCACCCTCGCCGTAGAACTGGTCGTAGAACTTGCTGACGGCGTCCATCAGCGGCTGGAACTCATCGGTCTGCCCGATGTTCTGCTCGCCCCAGACCTCCTCCTGCGCCTTGCCCTGACAGCTGTTGGAGTTGTCCCACTGGAACTCGGGATCGTTCATCTCCTCCTCGGTCGGCTGCGGACCGTAGAGGACTTCGTAGTACGACGTGCGCTCGCTCTCGGTGAGGGACTCGACATACTCCTGGTTGGGATCCACCCAGGTGTTGCCGTCGGTGGGCTCCTCGGGCTCCGACGGGTAGGGGTTGTTGAACACGCCGTACCCGTACTGCGCGACCCACTCCTTCTTGTCAGGCTCCCACTCGACGTCGCTTCCGCCGACAACGCCGGGCTGCGAGGAGTAGTCCACGGGCTGGTACTCGAAGCCCTCCTTCGCCATGCACTCGGCGACGAGCTCCTCCACCTTCTTCTGCTTCTTGTCCGACTCGGCCTGCTGCTCCTCGGGCGATGCGTCGAAGTCGTAGCCGGCGTTCATGTACTGCGACAGCGGGGAGTTCTTCCAGGCGTCTTCCGGGGAGAGCGCCTCGCCGGAGCCTCCGCTGGTGCAACCGGTGATCCCGGCGAGCAGAGCGCCCGCCGCCGTCACAACCAACAGCGTCTTCGCTACGTTCATGTTCTTCTCCCCTTTTCGGGCCCGAGGCCGCCTGGTCCGCACAGGCTATCCAAAGCTGCGCGACGGCGGCATCCATCGCGGGATGGATATGCAGATGCTGTACAGGTATGTCCGTTCGGAGGGATAAAGTCTCAAACTCTTCGCTGGAGACATCCGTCCGGGTGTCTCCAGCCTAGGAAGCGCACCAAGAAGGGCGAGTCAGGGACTCCCCTGACTCGCCCCTGATTCTGGGTGAGACGTGCGGCGGTGTCAGCGCATGCGCGCCCGTGCCGCCGCGACCAGTGCGGCGAAGAGCTCGCGGTCCGCACCCTCCTCCGGATGCCACTGCACGCCCACCACGAACCGGTCGCCCGGACGCTCCATCGCGTGCGGGATGCCGTCCTCACCGCTGGCGGTGACCACGAATCCGGGATGCTCGCCGATCCCCTGGTGGTGATGACATTCCACTTCGGCGCGCTCGCCGAGGATCTGCCCGGTTCGCGTACCGCTGTCAACCGTCACCGCGACGTGGCCGTACACGCCGTCGCTCCCGGAGTGCACGGCGTCCCCGCCCGCATCCGGCAGATGCTGGATCAGCGTCCCCCCCGCGGCAACGGCCATCAGCTGCATGCCACGGCAGATGCCGAGCACGGGCAGGTCCCCGTCATCCGCGGCGGCGAGGTAGGCGAGCTCGGAGGCATCCCGATCGTCGTACCAGACCGTGACGGTGGGATCCGGCTCCTGCCCGTAGCGATGGGGCGAGACATCGGCACCGCCCGCGATGATGATCGCGTCCAGCCGGTCCGCCACCGCGGCCGCCTTCTCGGCGTCCGCCACCGGCGGAAGCAGCACGGGCGCGCCGCCGGCCTCTTCGACCGCGCGGGCATACGTCGCGGGCAGGAGGTCGGCGTTCACACCGGGCCAGGTCCCCCACGTCGCGCTCTGGCGGTAGGTGGTGATGCCGATCACCGGGATGCGTTCACTCAAAGTCGCTCTCCAGCGGGGTCACGTAGGCGTGGGACAGGCCGCCGTCCACGAGGAACTCGGTCGCGGTGATGAAGCTGGACTCGTCGCTTCCCAGGAACGCCACCGCGTTGGCGATCTCCTCCGGCTCCGCGAAACGTCCCATCGGGATGTGGATGAGGCGACGCGCGGCGCGCTCGGGGTCCTTCGCGAAGAGCTCCTGCAGCAGCGGCGTGTTCACCGGCCCGGGGCACAGCGCGTTGACGCGGATGCCCTTCCCCGCGAACTGGACGCCGAGTTCGCGGGTCATCGCGAGCACTCCGCCCTTGGAGGCGGTGTAGGAGATCTGGGAGGTCGCCGCCCCCATCAGCGCGACGAACGACGCCGTGTTGATGATGGAGCCGCCGCCCTGTTCCAGCATGTACGGGATCACGGCCTTGCAGCAGAGGTAGACGCTGGTGAGATTGACGTTCTGCACCAGATCCCATGCCTCGATGCCCGTCTTGAGGATCGAGTCGTCGGAGGCCGGCGAGATTCCGGCGTTGTTGAACGCCACATCGATCCGGCCGTACTTCTCCTTCGCGAGGGCGAACATCGCCTCCACCTGTTCGGCGTTGGTCACATCGACCGGCGCGAACGCGCCACCGAGCTCCTCCGCCACCGCGACGCCGTTGCTGGAGGGCAGGTCCCCGATGACGACGGTCGCCCCTTCCGCGGCGAACTTCCGCGCCGTGGCGAGGCCGATTCCGCTGGCGCCGCCGGTAATGACGGCGACCTTCCCGTCGAGCTTTCCCATGTGATGCCTTTCGTGTTGCGAGGGTGTGAAGTCTGTTTGTCGAGGAGTCAGGAGTCGGTGGAGATGAAGACGTTCTTCACCTCACTGAACGAGTTCGGCGCATCCGGGCCGAGCTCACGGCCCAGCCCCGACTGCTTGAAACCGCCGAACGGCGTCCAGTACCGCACCGACGAGTGCGAGTTGATGGAGAGGTTTCCGGAGTCGACGGCGCGCGCCATCCGCAGCCCCCGTCCGAGGTCACGGGTGAAGATCGAGCCGCTGAGGCCGTACTCCGTGTCGTTGGCCTTGGCGATCGCATCCGCCTCGTCCCGGAACGGCATGACCGCCACCACGGGGCCGAAGATCTCCTGCGTCCACACCGGATCCGTCAGTGTCCGCGGCAGCACCACGCTCGGTGCCACCCAGAAGCCGTCGCCGTCGGTGCCGCGCTGACCCGAGAACGCGATGTCGGCATCAGCCAGATAGGCCTCAACGCTCGCCTTCTGGTGTGCCGAGATAAGCGGACCCATCTGCGCCGCATCGTCGTTCGGATCCGTCACCCGGAAGTCGGCCACTGCCGGACGCAGCAGCTCGAGGAACCGCTCGTACACGCTCTCCTGCACGAGGATCCGCGAGCGCGCGCAGCAGTCCTGACCAGCGTTGTCGAATGCGCTGCCCGGAGCCGTCGCGGCCGCGAGCTCGAGGTCGGCGTCCTCGAACACGATGTTCGCGCTCTTGCCGCCGAGCTCCAGCGTGACGCGCTTGACCTGGTCGGCGCAGCCGCGCATGATGCCCTTGCCCACGTCGGTGGAACCGGTGAAGCAGACCTTGCGCACCAGCGGATTCGTCACGAACCGCTCGCCCACCACGCGGCCCTTTCCCGGGATCACCGTGAACACGCCGTCGGGAAGGCCCGCATCGCGCGCCAGCTCGCCGATCCGCATGGCCGTCAGTGGGGTGAGTTCCGCGGGCTTGAGCACGACCGTGTTGCCGGCTGCGAGCGCGGGGGCGAATCCCCAGCCTGCGATCGGCATGGGGAAGTTCCACGGGACGATCACGCCGACCACGCCCAGCGGCTCGTGGAACGTGACGTCGACGCCTCCCGGCACCGGGATCTGCAGCCCAAAGTGGCGCTCCGGCGCGGCCGAGTAGTACGTCAGGACGTTGCGGACGTTCTCGGCCTCCCACACCGCGTTGCCGATGGTGTGACCGGAGTTCGCGACCTCCAGAGCGGCCAGCTCATCCACGTGCGCGTCGATCGCGGCGGCGAACTCGCGAAGCAGCCGCGCCCGCTCGCCGGGGGCGATCGCCCGCCACGCGGGGAAGGCGGCGTGCGCGCGCTCGATGGCGGCGTCTGTCTCGGCGAGATCCGCCAGGCCGACCGAGCCGATCGCCTGCCCGGTCGCGGGATTGATCACGGCGGACTCGCCGCCGCCGTGGAAGGGGGATGCGGGGATGCGCATGAGTCAGAGCCTTTCGAAACCGCGGCGGAGTTCCCAGTCGGTGACCGCCGCATCGAAGGCAGCGATCTCCACGTCAGCGTAATTCGTGTAGTGGCGAACGACGTCCTCGCCGAACGCCGCGGCAGCGAGAGCGGATCCCGCCCACTCCTCCCGCGCCTCCGCCAGCGTCTTCGGCACCACGGGCGCATCCGATGAGTAGGCGTTGCCGACGAGCTCGGGCTCGAGTTCCAGCTCGTTCTCGATGCCGTACAGACCGCCGGCGAGCATCGCGGCCAGGGCGAGGTAGGGGTTCACATCACCACCCGGCAGCCGGTTCTCCATCCGCGCGCTCGCTCCTTCGCCCACGAGCCGGACCGCGCACGTGCGGTTGTCCATGCCCCAGGCGATGGCCGTCGGGGCGAAGGAGCCGAGCGCGAATCGCTTGTAGGAGTTGATGTTCGGCGCATAGAGCAGAGTGAACTCGCGCATGGTGGCGAGCACCCCGGCAATGAAGTGGTCGTACAGCTTCGTGCGCGAATGGGTGGCTTCGTCCCAGAACACGAGCGCTCCGTCCTCCGCGCCCCGCAGCGACATGTGGATGTGGCAGGAGTTGCCCTCGCGCTGGTTGGGCTTTGCCATGAAGGTGATGGATCCGCCCGCCGAGCGCACCACGTCCTTCGCGATGGTCTTGTAGACGGAGTGGTTGTCCGCCGTGGTCATGACTTCGGCGTACTTGAAGGCGATCTCGTGCTGGCCGAGGTTGCACTCCCCCTTCGCCGATTCCACGTTCATCCCCGCCGCATAGGTGACCCGGCGGATCTCGCGCAGCAGGGGCTCCACCAGGAGCGAACCCAGCACGGAGTAGTCCACGTTGTACTGGTTCATCGGCACGAGGTCGCGATACCCGTTGTTCCAGCCCTGTTCGAAGGAGGTCTGGAACATCACGAACTCCAGCTCCGTGCCCGCGAACGCGGTGAACCCGAGCTGTGCCGCCCGCTCGATCTGACGGCGAAGGATCTGGCGCGGCGACACTTCGACGGGGCTGCCGTCGGCGAGGGTGAGATCGCACTGGATCATCGCCGTGCCTTCGCGGTTGGGCAGCAACCGGATGGTGTCGAGATCCAGCACGAACATCATGTCGCCGTATCCCTTCTCCCAGCTGGTCAGGTCGTAGCCGTCGACCGTGTTCATCTCCACGTCCACGGTGAGCAGGTAGTTGCACCCCTCCGTGCCGTGTCCCAGCACGCTCTCGATGAAGAACTCGCCGTGGATGAACTTGCCCTGCAGGCGCCCCTGCATGTCGGTGAAGGCGAGCAGGACGGTGTCGATCGTGCCATCGCTGATGGCGGAGCGGAGCTGCTCGGCGGTGAGCATTCGGTCGTTGCGGGTTGCGCTTGTCATGAAGGAGACCTCGGATCTTACGTGATGTGAGGGATGTTCTGAGGACGAGGGGTCAGGTGACCAGGCCGCGAAGCAGCGCGGCCGTCGCCTCGCAGTGCTCGCGCATCACGGCGCTGGCCGTGTCGGGGTCGCGGTCCAGGATCGCCTGGATCACGCCGCGATGCTGCTCGTCGGAGTGGTGGATGTTGGGCTGCAGGAACGGGATGCGCGCGAGCAGCCGGTGCACGCGGATCAGCGTCTCGCCGCAGGAAGCGGCAAGGGTCGGCGAGCCCGATGCGGTGGCGATCGCGAGGTGCAAGCGGGCGTCCGCCTGGCGGTAGTCGGCGGGCTCGTGGGTCTGTTCGACATCGGCGAGACTGCGCAGCAGCAGTTCCCGCTCCGGTGCAGACAGGTCGCGCGAGGCGCCGGCGGCTGCGGCCCCCGGCTCCACCACCGAGCGCAGCACGATCACGTCGGTGAGCTCGGCTTCCAGTTCCGCCCGGCTGAGCGCATCCGGCGCCGCCGGGCTGGGCCGGCTCTCCACCACGGTCCCGCCGCCGCGTCCGCGACGCGTGGACACGAGTCCCGCGGCACGAAGCGCGCTGATCGCCTCGCGTAGCGTGGCGCGGGAGACGTCGAGCCGGGCCGCAAGGTCGCGCTCCGAAGGAAGACGATCACCCGGACGGAGGATCCCGAGCTGGATCGCGGATCCGAGCTGCTCGACGCACGACTCGAAGGTCATCTGCGAGCGCACCGGGCGCAGCACGAGTCCGATGAGGGGCGAGGGATCCTCCGTCATGGTGTTCACGCTCTCACTCCTCCAGAAGGAGGTCGGCGTCCTTGGTCAGGTGCGGCGCCTCGTCGTGCGACATGAAGGTGCGCTTGCCGTACGCGAACCACAGCACCACGGCGAGGATCGCCACGACGGCCACCGCGACCGGTGCGTAGTTGAACGTGTCGATCGTGATCTCGGCCACCGGCGGCAGCACGAACAGGATCACGATGAAGATCACCCACACCACCGCGATCCAGCCGACCAGCGCGCTCCACTTGCCCAGGTTCCACGGGCCGGGCTTCCACGATGCGTCCAGGCGGCGCAGCAGCACCGGCGTGACGTACGCGATGTACAGACCGATCACCGCGACCGAGGTGACGGCGGCGTAGGCCGTGTAGTTGAACAGCGCCGGGACCGTGAGGATCACCGACAGCACGACGCACAGCCAGATGGAGTTGGTCGGCGTTCCGGTGCGCTTGTTCACCTGCGCCCAGATGCGCGATCCGGGGATCGCGTTGTCGCGTGAGAACGCGTAGCTCATGCGGGAGTTCGCCGTCACCGACGCCATTCCGCAGAAGAACTGGGCACCGCACACGATGAACAGCAGGAACTTCGCGACGTCGGGGTTGTTCAGTGCGTCGATGAAGATCTGTGCCGGACCGGAGCCCAGTGAGGTTCCCACGATGGCCGACAGGCCCTCCTCGCTGCCGTCCTGGATCGCCGCGACGATCGTGTACAGCAGGATCCAGCCGCCGATGATCGAGATGAGCACGCTCATCACGATGCCTCGGGGGGCCGCGCGGGACGCGTTCTTGGTCTCCTCGGCCACGTGAGCGGAGGCGTCGTATCCGGTGTAGGTGTACTGGGCCATCAGCAGACCCATGAGGAAGACGTAGGGCCCGAAGGTCCACCCGGTCTCGTTGTGCCAGGTAGTGAAGGTCCATGCCACATCCTGGTGCTGTGACGGCATGATCCACAGCACCGCGACGATGATCACGACGCCGACGATGTGCCACCAGGCCGACACGGTCGACAGCAGGCTGACGAGGTTCACGCCGAAGGTGTTCAGCAGACCGTGGATCACGATGAGGACGACGAACAGGCCGAAGGTATTGAGGGCGGTCACCTCCACGCCCCACATGAGGTTGGCGAACGCCATCATGGTGGCCGCCGCACCGTAGTCGATGGCCGCCGTCACGGCCACTTCGCCGAGGAAGTTGAACCAGCCGACGAACCAGGCCCACTGCCGCTTGTTCTTCTTCGCGAGACGGCCGGCCCAGAAGTAGAGCCCGCCGGCGGTCGGGTACCGCGAACACACCTCGGCCATCGCGAGAGCGACACACAGCACGAAGACGCCGACCAGCGGCCAGCCGATCGTGATGGCGGAGGGGCCGCCGGACTTCAGAGCGATGTTGAACGAGGTGATGCACCCCGCCAGGATCGAGATGATCGAGAACGACACCGCGAAGTTGGAGAAGCCGGACATCCCCCGGTGGAGCTCTTGTTTGTAGCCGAGTTCGGCGAGGGCCGCCGCATCATCGTCCACGTGATTCACCGGCGTCTTTGACGATTCTTCACTCATTGCACTTCCCATCGGAATCACAGAAAGAAACAGTTGAGCGATTCTCGTGCCGCCGGGAGCTGAATGTCAATGGCCTGACTTCAGACCGATAGAAGTTCCCGGCCGTGGTGAGAGAGGGAAATCGCACCCCGAAGGGCTTCGGAGGTGCGATTTCCCCCTTCCACGGCGTCAGCGGGCTCGAGGATGGGCGAGGGTGTAGACGTCTCGGAGGGCGTCGACGGAGACGTGCGTGTAGATCTGCGTGGTCGTGACCGATGCGTGCCCGAGGAGTTCCTGCACCACACGCACGTCCGCTCCGCCCTGCAGCAGGTGCGTGGCGAAGGAATGGCGCAGCGTGTGTGGGGAGACGTGAGCGCTCAGCTGCGCACGCTCGGCGGCCGACTGGATCACCAGCCAGGCGCTCTGTCGCGACAGCGGCGCGCCGCGTGCACCGAGGAACAGCTTCGGCGTGGCGCTCCCCCGCGCCGCGAGAGCCGGACGAACCCGGGTGAGGTACGCGTCCACGGCCGCGCGCGCGAACGAGCCGACCGGCACGATGCGCTCCTTCGATCCCTTGCCGCGGAGCCGGATCACGTCCCCGTGCGTGAGGTCGTCGACGTCCAGGCCGATCGCCTCGGACACGCGCGCGCCGGTGGCGTACATCAGCTCCAGCAGCGCGCGATCGCGCAACCCGATCGGATCATCCGACGGGGGCGCGCTCAGAAGCGACTCGACCTGCGCGATCGTCAGCGCCTTCGGCAGTCGTCGGGGCGGCTTCGGGGGGCGGAGCCTTCCCGTGGGGTCGTCCGTGTCGATCCCCTCACGGACCAGGAAGCGATGCAGTCCCCGCACCGAGGACTGCATGCGCGCGAGGCTCGTGGCCGCGGGCGGCGGGTCGAGGCTGGCGCGCTGCGCGGCGAACTCCGCCACGATCGCCGGGGTGATCGCCGCGGTGTCCTCGGTGCCGGCATCGGCGAGCCACTGCGCGTACGCGGTCAGATCGCGCCGGTACGCGGCCACCGTGTGTTCGGAGAGCCCGCGTTCGATGGTGACGTGACGCAGATACCGATCCACGGCGCGCTCGATGTGCATGGCGTCAGGCGCCGCGACGCAGGACCTCGGCGGCCGCGAGCGCGCCGAACGCGAGGATCCCGTTCTGGAACCGTCCCGCCAGCACGCCGTCGATCACGTCGCTCAGAGCCACCCACTCACGACGCATGTCCGCCTCTTCGCCCTCGCGAACGAAGTCCGTCGTGACGCTGGAGAGGCCGCGGGCCAGATAGATGTGGATGATCTCGTCGTTGCCACCGGGTGTGGTGTGGATCGATCCGAGCAGCTGCCAGCGCTCGGCCTGCAGGTCGGCTTCCTCGGCGAGCTCGCGTGCTGCGGCCGCCTGCGTGTCCTCCCCCGGCACATCCAGCAAGCCCGCCGGGATCTCCCAGTCGCGGGAGCGGATCGGGTGACGGTACTGCTGGATCAGGATCATCCGGTCCGCGTCGTCCAGGGCGACGACGGCGGCCGCCCCCGGGTGATGCACGAAGTCCCGGGTCAGGGTCTCATCGCCGTACGCGAAGGTCTCCGTGACCACGTCCCAGACGTATCCGTGGAAGGCGGTGCGCCGCTCGATTCCGTCGCCGAGCGCGACGGGTTCGTCGCGCAGCGCTTCCGTACCGGCGCCCGGCACCTCGGTTGGAGAGACGATGTCTGTCATGTGATCCCTTTCCAGCGGTGACGAGAGGCGGCCGGGCCGATCAGCCCGGCCGCCTCTCACGCGGTGATCGCCGTCACTCGCCATTCTCGACGGCGAACAGCTCCGAGCTGCGGTGACGCTCCAGCGCCGCACCGATCAGGCCCCGGAACAGCGGGTGGGCATCGGTGGGACGCGAGCGCAGCTCCGGGTGCGCCTGGGTGGCGATGTAGTACGGGTGTACCTCGCGGGGCAGCTCGACGAACTCGACCAGGTCTAGCTCCGGGTTGAGCCCGGAGAACACGAGCCCGGCCTCCGACAGCTGGTCGCGGTAGGAGTTGTTGACCTCGTAACGGTGACGGTGACGCTCCTGCGCCGTGGTGCTGCCGTAGACCTCCGCCGCGATGGAGCCCTCGGCGAGAGCCGCCGGATACAGGCCGAGACGCATCGTTCCGCCCAGATCACCGGCGGCGAGGATGTCCACCTGCTCCTCCATCGTGGCAATCACCGGTGCCGTGGTGTCGGGGTCGAACTCGGTGGAGGAGGCCCCCTCGATCCCCGCCTCGTTCCGGGCGTACTCGATCACCATGCACTGCAGGCCGAGGCAGATGCCGAGCGTGGGAATGCCCTGCTCACGCGTGAACCGCAGCGCGCCGAGCTTGCCCTCGATGCCGCGGATACCGAAACCGCCCGGCACCACCACTCCGTCGAGGTGCGCCAGGGCCTTGGCTGCGCCTTCCGGCGTGGTGCAGGTGTCCGAGGCGATCCACTCGATCGTGACGTGCGTCTCCTGGGCGAATCCGCCGGCGCGCAGCGCTTCGGTCACCGAGAGGTAGGCGTCGGGCAGGTCGATGTACTTGCCCACCAGCCCGATGGTGACCTCGTGCTTGGGGTTGTGCACCGCGCCGAGGACCTTGTTCCAGCGTGTCCAGTCCACATCGGTGGCGCGATCCTGCAGGCCGAAGGCGTCCACGATGTACTGATCCAGCCCCTGCTCGTTGAGCATGGTGGGGATGTCGTAGATGCTCGGCACGTCGGTGGCGTTCACCACCGCGTCCTCGTCCACGTCGCACATGAGGGCGATCTTGCGCTTGTTCGACTCCGTGACAGGCCGGTCCGAGCGCAGCACCAGCGCATCGGGCTGGATGCCGATGGAGCGGAGCGCTGCGACGGAGTGCTGCGTGGGCTTGGTCTTCTGCTCGCCCGATGCCCCCATGAACGGAACCAGCGACACGTGCACGAAGAACACGTTCTTGCGGCCCAGTTCGTGACGGATCTGGCGGGCCGACTCGATGAACGGCTGCGACTCGATGTCGCCCACCGTGCCGCCGATCTCGGTGATGATCACGTCGGGCTGCGGGTCGTTCGAAGCCTGCAGGCGCATGCGCCGCTTGATCTCGTCGGTGATGTGCGGGATCACCTGGACGGTGTCGCCGAGGTACTCGCCGCGGCGTTCCTTCGCGATCACCTGAGAGTAGATCTGACCGGTGGTGACGTTGGCGGCCTGGCTCAGCTCGATGTCGAGGAAGCGCTCGTAGTGGCCGATGTCGAGGTCCGTCTCGGCGCCGTCATCCGTCACGAAGACCTCGCCGTGCTGGAACGGGTTCATCGTTCCGGGGTCGACATTCAGGTAGGGATCGAGCTTCTGCATCACGACGTGTAGTCCGCGCGCCGTGAGGAGGTTGCCGAGACTGGCGGCCGTGAGCCCCTTGCCGAGGCTGGAGACGACACCCCCGGTCACGAATATGTGCTTGGTGACCTTCTCAGAAGAGGTCGCCGGGGAGGAAGAGTTCGCCGCGTTGTTATCCGTCACGGACTTCCACCCTATCAGCGGTTGCGGCCTTTCGGCTGAGAATCCGATTCGTGCCTCAGCCGCCGACCGCGAGCGCCGCGGCGAGCTCTGCCGCGGTGGGCGGGTTGGCACCGGTGCGCGACACCGTGATCGCCGCGGACGCGAGGGCGCAATCCAGTGCCGTCACGACCGCGTCCACGGTGAGCGGGACATCGGTCACGAGTGCACGATCGGTGTCCTCGCGGAGCAACCCGAAGAGCAGCCCGGACATGAACGCGTCACCCGCGCCGATGGTGTCGGAGACGGTGGTGGTGCGTGCCTCCCGGTGATGCACCTCGTCGTCCACGCGCGCGATGCAGCCCTGTGCTCCCCGCGTGATGACGCCGAATCGAACGCCTGCCCCGGCCAGCTCTGACAGCACATCCTCCAGCGGGACGCCCGGGCGAAGCCAGTGTGCGTCCTCGTCGCTCAGCTTCACCACATGGCACGAGGCCGCGAGGGCGAATGTACGCTCACGCGCCTGCTCGCCCATGACGGCGGCGCGGATGTTCGGATCGAAGCTCAGCATCGTGCCGAGACTCGCCGCAGCGAAGGCCTCTCGCACATCGGCTGCTTCGGCGTCACGCAGCGCGCCGATCGATCCCGTGTGCACGAGCCTCAGGCCCTCCAGCGGGGGAACCGGGATGCGCCCGTCGAGATCGAACTCGTAGGTCGCACTGCCGTTGGCGTCCAGCGTCGCACGCGCCGACCAGGTACGCGTGGCACCCACGGATCCCGCCCCGAGCGTCACGCCGGCGGCTGCGAGGTGCGCGCGGATGAGGTCGCCGTGCGAGTCAGCGCCCACGAGCGTGTGTAGAATCGCCGGCTCCCCCAGCCTCGCGAGCCCCACCGCCACGTTCATCGGGGAACCGCCCGGGTGGGCGACGCCCGCGACGATGTCGACGAGGGCCTCGCCGATGACAGCGACCGCGGGTGCGGCAGGGGTGTGCGGGGTCATGGCTGATCCTCGTCTCTCCGGAGAACGTCTGCGGCCGTCAGCACGAGGGCCGACGTCGTCGGCATCATGCGCCGCTCATCGACGTTACCGCCACAGCCTGCTGCTGCGTCTCCCGAGCATCGGCGGAGATCGTCTCCACGCTGAGACGCCGGAGCACGGCATCGCCACCCTCCGCGGAGACGATGAGCGACGATCCGCGCGGAGCGATCAGATCTGTGATCACGCGCGTGCCGTCATCCGCGAACAGCTCGATGGAATCGTGGTCGAGCCACATCTCCAGTTGCACGAGCCCGGACGCCGACAGATCGACCGACTCCGCACTCGCGAATCCTGCGGGCATCTGCGCAGACCCCGGGCGTCGGTCCAATCGCACCTCACCACGGGCGCCGTCCACCTCGACCAGCGCCGAACCGCCGAGATCCAGGCGCAGACAGGCACCGGGTGCCACCTCGGCCGCCACCTCGATCCGGCAGCGTGCCGGAAGCCCGGAACGTAGCTGCGCTCCCGGACCCACCGGCGCATCGATGGAGGTCGCGACGGGCTCCGTCGGCGGAGCGATGGGCTGCTGCCGAAGGACGATACGGCCCTGACGACGCACAAGGGAAAGGCGACGGGCGAGCGTCATCGCACCGCGGCTGGGGGCTTCCTCGTCGACGGCCAGCTCACCGGCGTAGTCCCAGTTGCTCATCCAGGCGATGAGAGTGCGCTCGTCGTCCGGCATCCCGGAGAACGTCACGCCCGCGTAGCAGTCGCGGCCGTGGTCCAGCCAGTCGAGCCCCGCCAGTTCCACTCGGGATGCGATCGCGCCCGGTGCGCGCTGCGCGGGTGCATCGTCGGGGATGAACCGCTCACCGTCGAAGCGGCCGACGACGTACTGGGTTCCGGAACCACCGGCGATACCGCCGGGGTTGATGCTGATCAGCAGCACCCAGCGCACATCGTCGGGGTTTCCGTCGACGGCGAGCGGGAACAGATCCGGGCACTCCCAGACTCCCTCTGTGGCGCCACGAGGACCGTAGTCCGAGAGGAACTCCCAGTTGATCAGATCGTCCGACCGATACAGCACCACCCGGCGCTCCGCGGCCTCGACGGCCACCATCACCCAGTACTCGCCGCCTTCCCCGCGGTAGCGGAAGACCTTCGGATCCCGGAAGTGGTCCGATCCCCGATCGAGCACCGGGTTGGCCCCGAAGGGGATCCAGGTCATTCCGCCGTCGGTGCTGGACGCGATCCCCTGCGCCTGGCGTCCGCCGGCACGGTCCGCGAGGGTGAAGATCGCGACCAGCGGTGACCCCTCCGACGTGCCGAGCCCACTCGTGTTCGCGTCGTCGAAGACGACGGAGCCGGAGAAGATCTCGTCATCCTCGGTGTACCCGATCGCCACGGGATGCTCCTCCCAGTCGATCAGGTCCGGGCTGGAGGCGTGCCCCCAGCTCATGAAGCCGTGCGACGCCCCGTGCGGGTTGTACTGGAAGAACAGGTGGTAGCGACCGTCGTGCCGGATGAGGCCGTTCGGGTCGTTCATCCAGTTGCGATGCGGGCGGAAGTGCAGGGAGCAGGTACGGGGGGTCATCGTCTCTCGTCGGGAGGGGGTGTGTGATTTCGAGTCGAGCGCCATGGCGACGCTCCGGTCAGGGAACCGGGGAGGCCGGCGCACCGGTCATTTGCCGGCTCCCGCAGTCAGGCCCTCACGCAGCGGCTTCTGACCGAAGACGAACACGATCAGCGCGGGGATCATCGAGATGACCACACCGGCGAGCACCGTGGACACGCTTCCCGTGCCGAGGTTGCCCTGCAGGGTCACCAGGCCCAGCGGCAGGGTGAAGTTCTGCTCGCTGATGGTCATGATGAGCGGCCGGAAGAACTCGTTCCAGTGGTAGTTGAACGCGAGGATCCCCACGATCGCGAGACCGGGCGTGGACAGCGGGAGATAGATCCGGAAGAACGTCCGCCAGGGGCCGGCACCGTCCAGCTCCGCCGCCTCCCCCAGCTCGTCCGGCAGTCCCAGGAAGTACTGGCGCATGAGGAACGTTCCGAATGCGGTGGGCAGGGCGGGGATGATCAGGGCGAGCAGGGTGTCTGCGAGGCCCATTCCGCGCACCAGCATGAAGACCGGGACGATGATCACCTGCAGCGGCACCATCATCGTCGCGAGGATCATGCCGAACAGCACCTTCTTGCCGCGGAACTCATACCGGGCGAAGACGTACCCGGCCATCGCCGCGCTGAGCATCTGACCGGCGGCGATGAGCCCCGTGACCAGAGCGCTGTTCCAGACGTAGAGCCAGACCGGGATCTTCGTGAAGACGTCGCCGAATGCGGCGAGCCCGAAGGACGTGGTGTGCGTGACGGCATCGGTGGGGGTGAGCGCCGTGATCAGCGTCCACACGACGGGGGCGAGGGTGAGCGCTGCGGCCACGGTCAGCACGACGAAGGTGCCGGCGCGGCCGAGGGCGGGAATGCCCGCCCGGGATCGGAGTGCAGGAGTGGACATGGTCGACCTCATCCGTAGAAGACGAAACGCTTGCTGAGCTGGAACTGGATGCCCGTGACGAGCATGATCAGCAGCGTCAGAGCGATGCCGATCGCGGAGGCGCCGCCGAAATCGAGCTGACGGAATGCCGATTCGTAGATGACCATGACAGCCGTCCGGGTCTCATCCCCGGGGCCCCCGCGCACCAGCACGTAGGGCTGGTCGAAGATCTGCAAGGCGTTGATGATCGCCATGACGGTCGCCACGAGCATCGTCGGGCTGATCAGCGGGAGCGTGATGTGACGGAACTGCGACCAGCCCCGCGCCCCGTCGATCGACGACGCCTCGTAGACCTCGCGCGGAACGGCGGCGAGGCCGCCGAGGAAGAGCAGGAAGGTGAATCCGAAGTTCTGCCACACGTACACCAGGAGCACCACCGTCTTCGCTCCGAGGCCCGTGGTCAGCCACCCGACCTTGCCTACACCGAGCAGGCCGAGCAGCTGATTCACGAGGCCGAACTCCTGGTTGAACAGGTACGACATCACCAGCGAAACGGACGCGGCCGACAGGATCAGCGGGAAGAACAGGGTGGATCGGAAGAAGGTGCTGAGCCACCGCGGCATCCGGGCCTGCACGAGCACGGCCAGCAGGAGCGCGACCGCCAGTTGCAGCAGCACGGCCACGATCACGAATCCGATGGTGTTCAGGAAGGACACCCGGATGGTCGGGTTCGTGGCGGCGTTGACGAAGTTGTCGATGCCGACGAACTCGGGCGCCGTGATGATGTCCCAGCGGAAGAACGCGAGGACGACGGAGGCGAGGATCGGCAGGAAGCTGAACAGCCCGAGGCCGATCACGGTGGGCGCCAGGAACACGGCGATCAGCGAGCGCGTGCCCCGACGGTGAGTTCCGGCTGGGCGGACGGCGCCCGCAGCGATGGCCGAGGTGGCGGTGGAGACGGTGGTGGACATCAGCGTCCCTTCAGTGCGAGTTCGAGGTCGCGCTGCATGGTCGACAGACCGCGACGCACACCGGCCGAGCCGTTGGTGATGGTCGCCACGACGTTCTTGATGAGCGCCTGCTCGACGGCGGCCTGCTGCGGCGGCGCGGGGATGGGCCCGGTGCTGGGGAAGCGGTCGAGCGTGTCGTAGAAGACCTTCCAGTGCGCGGGCCCGGTGCCTGCACCATAGAGCGCGTCGTTCAGCGAGCGGCGGGTCAGCGAGGAGTCCGGCTGCGGGTGGGCGATGGTCATCCCCTCCACCGAGACGCAGTACTTGAGCCATTCCCATGCCTCGTCTTTGCGGCGCGAGGTCTCCATGATGGCGTAGCCGGCCGCGCCGAACTGGTGGCGCTGACCCCGCATGCGCGGGAAGAACGACACGTCGTAGTCGTCGTTCGCGAACCCGGCCTCCGCGAGTCCCTTCACCCAGAACCCGCCTGCCGGGGTCATGCCGACCGCGCCCGTGGAGAACAGCGAGACCAGCTCGTTGCCGCCTCCCTGAGCGGGGTTGGCAGCGATCCCCTCGGACACCATCCGCTCGAGGACTTCGAAGCTCTCGATGGTGCGCTCGTTCAGCGCGTCGGCGTTCTCCCACAGGTACCCGCCACCGCGCGGTGCCTCGTCCGGGTAGAACTGCTTCCAGAACCACTCCCCGCCCGGGGCCTTCTCCTCGGTGACGATGCTCGTCTCGTTGATGTACAGCCAGGGGACGACGCCGCCCCACAGCCGGTTGTTCCAGAAGTACGGCAGGAAGGAGCCCTGCCCCGATCGGCGCATGGCGCGCGCCACGGTGAAGAAGTCGTCGACGCTCCAGTTGTCCGCGGGGCGTTCGAGACCCGCACGATGGAGCGCCTTCGTGCTGTAGTAGACGTTGGCGGCGTTGAAGTTGTCGGGCAGCTGGAACAGGCTCCCCCGGTACAGGAACGCCTCGATGAGCGACGGATGAACGTCGTCGAAGTACTCCTGCATCTCGCTCGCGTCACGGCGCACGTAGTCGTCGAGAGGGTGCGCCATGCGGGATGCGAACAACTGCGCGCCCTCGGTGGCGACGGTGACCACGTCCGGAGAGGTGCCGGCCGCGACCATCGTGAGGATCTTGGCGAAGTAGTCGCCCCAGTCGGTCCCCTGAATCGCGACGATGCGCACGGGGATGTCGGGATGCTTGCGCTGGAAGCCCTCGACCAGGCTCTGCCGTGCAGCCGCGTCCTGGGCGGTGCCCAGCAGTGCCACCGTGAGCGCCTCGTCGCCGCGTCCCGGGATGTCCAGGCCGGTCAGGCGCGGCCAGGAGATCGCCGTGCCCACCAGCCCCAGCCCTAGAACGCCGAGCATCGCTCTGCGTGAGATGTCAACCACGTCGTCGTGTCTCCTCGTGCCGAAGTACAGATATGCCGCCGGGATTCAGCGGTGCTGAATTGATTCAGCACGCGATGCTAACAACTTCCGAACTGCTGCCGCAACCGTTCTGCTGAATTAATTCAGCAAAACGGTTCCCGGTTCCCGCAATTCGGGTCGCTATCGTGGGGAGGAGTCCGTGCCGCACGATCGAGGGGAGCGCCATGTCCGTGCCACCGCCCGCGCGCCGCCCCACCCTCGCCGACGTGGCAGCGCGCTCCGGGATGTCCAAGGCCGCCGTGAGCATGATCCTCAACGATCGGCCGGGGACGAGGCTCTCGGCCGAGGCCGCGGAGAAGGTCCGCACGGCCGCAGCCGAGCTCGGTTACCGTCCCAACCCCGCGGCTCAGAGCCTGCGGCTAGGCAAGACCCGCACGCTGGGATTCATCTCGGATCAGGTGACCATCACCCGATACGCGTCCGGGATGATCCGGGGTGTGCTGGCAGCTGCCAAGGAACGCGACCAGACGGTCCTCATCGCGGAGACCGGAGGCACGGAGGACCTCGCCCGCGTCATTCAGCAGATGACCGATCGCCGGGTGGACGGCCTCCTCATCGGATTGATGGCGGCGCGCCAGATTGACATCCCGAAGGTGCCGCACGATGTGCCCGTGGTCGTGGTCAACGGCATGTCCTCCACCGATCACCCGAACATCCTGCCGGACGAGCGCGCGGCCGGAGTTCAGGTGGCCGAGCACCTCATCGAGCGCGGCCATCGCAGGATCGGCGTGATCGGCCCTCTCCCCCGCATCGCGGGCGACCTCCGGCTGTCCGCCACCATCGGCGAGCGCTTCGCGGGCCTGGACCACGTACTGGACGCCTCGTCCGCGGACGTCGTCCGCATCGACGTCGACGGGTGGCGACCGGACGTCGGCTACGACCAGACGCATCTGCTCCTGGAAGCGCATCCGGAGATCACGGCGATCATCGCGGGAAACGACAATGTGGCGTTCGGCGTGTACCAGGCGATGAGCGAGCGTGGACTGCGCGTCGGCGCGGACATCTCGGTGATCTCCTTCGATGACGAGGAGCTGGCCGAGTTCCAGCGCCCGGGGCTCACCACGGCACGCCTGCCGTACGAGGAGATGGCGCGGCGAGGAGTCGAGATGCTGCTGGGTGAGCGTGAACTCTCGCACGAGCGCATCGCCATGCCGCTCATCGTGCGCGACTCCGTGCGTGCCCCGCGAGGGTGATCTCGCGAGGCACGCACGTCTCAGCGTCGGACGATGCGTCCTGCCAGCCAGTTGCCGAACAGCTGGCCCACCTGCACGATCACCACGATGATCGCCACCGTGACCCAGGTCGCCGCGGGGTCGAACTGCTGGTAGCCGTAGATGATGGCGAAGTTGCCGAGACCGCCACCACCGATGTAGCCGGCCATCGCCGACATGTCGACCACGGCCACGAACATGAATACGTAACCCAGCACCAGTTGCGCCAGCGCCTCCGGGATGACGACGCCGAAGAGCACCGCCAGGCGCCGTGCCCCGGATGCTCGCGCCGCTTCGACGATGCCCGGGTCGACGCTCACGAGGTTCTGCTCCACCACGCGGGCGATCACGACGGTGGCCATGATCGTCATCGGCACGATCGCCGCTGTGGTGCCGAGTGTGGTGCCGGCGACCACCTTGGTGAGCGGTCCGACGGCGGTAAGGAAGATGATGAACGGGATCGGCCGGATGATGTTCACGAGCACGTTCAGCACGCCGAACACGACCGCGTTCTCGAACAGGTTTCCCCGGCGCGTGGCGTACAGCGCCGCGCCGAGCACCAGGCCGGCCACGCCTCCGATCAGCAGTGTGACCGCCGTCATCCAGACGGTCTCGACCACCGATTGACCCAGCACGGGCCCGATGACATCCCAGTCCGCTGCGAGAACGATCATGATGCGACCCCCTCTCCGGCGTCGGCATCCGGCCACGCGTCGCGTTGCCGATCGGGGCGCACCACGCGCGTGCGTGCCGCAAGATCCGCGAACACGGCACTCACGGCGTCCTCGGTCGCGTTCACGCGGTAGGTGAGGGTTCCCAGCTGACGTCCCCGGATGTCGGTGACGCCGCCGAACACCACGACACCGCGCACACCGTGCCGTGCGAACACGGTCTCCACGTCCTCGCTGGTGAACTCGTTCACGTCCACGCTGAGCAGCGCCCCGCCACCACGGCGCAGGGCCTCGAGCACATCGCCACGCGGGACACCCTGAGTGGCGTCGGAGACGAAGCGGGAGGTCAATGAGGCCGTCGGGTGGGCGAACACACGGTAGGTGTCCCCCTCATCCACGATGCGGCCCTGCTCCATCACGATGACCTCGTCGCAGAGCTCGTGCACCACGCTGATCTGGTGGGTGATGACGACGATGGTGATGCCCAGTTCGCGGTTGGCACGAGCGAGGAGATCGAGGATGTCGCGGGTGGTCTGCGGATCCAGCGCGCTGGTGGCCTCGTCGGCCAGCAGGATGTCCGGGTTCGTGGCCAGCGCACGCGCGATGCCCACGCGCTGCTTCTGACCGCCGGAGAGCCGTCGTGGAAACTGATCCGCCTTGTCGGCGAGCCCCACGAAGTCCAGGAGCTCGGCGACCCGTGCCGCGATCCGCTCCTTCGGCCAGCCCGCGACCTTCAACGGATAGGTGATGTTGCCGCGCACGGTCCGCGATGAGAACAGATTGAACTGCTGGAACACCATGCCGATCCGGCCCCGCAGCGCGCGCAGCGCCGCCTCGTCCGCGGCGCCCACGTCGACCCCGAGGGTCGACACGATTCCGGAGGTGGGCTTCTCCAGTCCGTTGATCATCCGCACCAGGGTGGACTTCCCCGCGCCGGAGTAGCCGATCACACCCACGATGCGGCCGGCGGGCACCCGGAGCGACACATCGTCCACGGCTCGGATGGCGCCGCGGCTGCGCCGCGCCGGGAACTCCTTGCCGACACTGTCGAAAACGACCGCGAAGTCCGCGGTGGAGGATTCCTCCACCGCGGACGCGGTCTTACTGCGAACCACCGGCCGCCTTACTTCGCCGCGGAGATGTCCGACTCGAGTCCGGTCAGCACCTCCGTGAGCTTGGCCTGGGTCCAGTCGGCCTTGAAGACGAGGTTGCCGTCGTTGAGCTTCGAGACCGCCTCTTCCACCTCGGGGCTGTGGTAGGCCTCGATCAGCTTGGCCCAGCGGGGGTCGTCGGCCAGCTCTGCGCGGGTGACGAACGCGTTGATGTACGGCGCGAGCTGCGGGTCGTTGATGTCTTCCTTGAAGATGATGTCCGCGTCGGTCAGCCCGCCGCGCTGCGCCTGCACGTTGTTGACCACTGCGGCATCGGCGCTGCCGTCCTTGAGCGCGGTCACCGTCTGGTTCGCATCGACCGGCGTCACCTTGACCTTGGAGTCGACCACGTCTGCCGGCGTCGACAGTGCGTTGCCGCCGTCCTTCAGCGTGAGCAGACCGGCCGTCTGCAGGTTGAGGAGGGCGCGGGCGAGGTTGGTCGGGTTGTTCGGCACAGCCACGACGGCATCCGCGGGGAGCTTCTCGACCGCGTCGTACTCGGTGGAGTGGAGCCCCAGCGGGTACACGGCGGTGGCACCGACAGGGACTAGGTCTGCATTGTTGTCCACGTTGAACTGGGCGAGGAAGATGAGGTGCTGGAACAGGTTGATGTCGAGGGAGCCGTCCTTGACACCCTGGTTCAGCTGCACGCCATCGGTGATCGTCTTCACCTCGAGGTCGATGCCTTCATCGGCCAGCTTGTCCTTCAGGATCTGCCAGTGGGGCTCGTTGCCGTCGTCGGCGCCCAGCACGATGGTGTCCTGCTTGGCGGCGGTGCTGGCGCCGTCCGTCGTGGCACCGGCATCACCGGAGCAGCCGACGAGTCCGCTCACCATGAGCGCGACCGTGGCGAGTCCGAGGATGGAGGTGGCTCGTTTGGCGAGGGAAATCTTGGTCATGGCTCCATGAAACAACCCCCGATCGGTGCCGTCATCCGCGCCCGCAACACCTCGCCACGGAAGTTCTCATGACGTCACGGAACTACATGAAACGTCATGAGATTTTGACACGGGCGTATCGCGCCGTTCGACCGCGTGCCTCTCGCCTCCGCCGGCTCGAAGCCATCCCCTCGCCGGCTGTGCCCGCGCAGTCGGCTCCGGACGATGCGGAGGACTCTGCGGACAGTCCAGCGCATGAGAGGGCCGACATGCCCGCGCGCACGGCGGACGTCAGCCGCGCGGCTCGGCCAACGAGAGCAGTTCTCGCGCATGCGTCAGCGCGGCGTCCGAGTCCGCGAGGCCCGACAGCAGTCGTGCCATCTCGGCTTCGCGTTCCTCCCCGGTGAGCTGGCGCACGCTCGACGCGGTCACGGAGCCGTCATTGCTCTTCACCACGCTGAGGTGATTGTTCGCGAACGCCGCGACCTGCGCCAGGTGCGTGACGGCGATGACCTGACTGGTGCGCGCGAGGGTGGCCAGGCGGCGGCCGACCTCGATGGCCGCGGCACCGCCGATTCCCGCGTCTACCTCGTCGAAGACGAAGGTCGGTACCGGATCGGTTCCGGCGATCACCACCTCGATCGCGAGCATCACCCGGCTGAGCTCGCCGCCGGATGCGCCCTTCGCCACCGACCGCGGTGAGGCACCGGGGTGAGCCGCGAGCAGAAGTGCCACGTCATCCCGGCCGGAATGAGACGCGGTTCCGGCGCTGACCTCGACCGTGAGCGTGGCGTCGGGCATCGCCAGGGCGTGGAGTTCCTCGGTGACCGCGGCGCCCAGCCGCACCGCTGCCTCCGTACGCCGTGCGGTGAGAAGCTCGGCCGCGCTGTCCAGTTCGGCACGCAAGGACTCGATACGCGCGGTGAGCCGCTCGACGCGATCACCGTCGTCGTCCAGCTCCATGAGGCGGGCGGACCCGGTCTGCAGCAGCGCGAGCGCGTTCTCCAGCGATCCGTGCTGACGGATGAGACCGGCCAGCAACGCACGGCGCTCCTCGACCGCTTCGAGTTCGTGAGGGCCGGATTCGTCGAGATCGGCGAGATACCCCGACAGCTGCGCCGCGATGTCGACGGCGCGGTAGCCGATCTCCGCCAGCTGCTCGGTGAGCGCGGTCAGCACCGGATCCGTCGCGCGCTCCAGCGCTCTGCGGGCGTCGGCGATGAGCCCCGAGACGTCCGCGGCGTCCTCCTCGCTGGACAGCGCCTCCCGCGCCGTGCTCGCCGCAACCCGCAGCTCTTCGGCATTGCTCAGACGCTCCGACTTCGCCGCGAGTTCGGCGTCCTCCCCCGGTTCCGGAGCGATGCCCTCGATCACGGCGATCGCCTCGCGCAACTGCGCCGCCTCGGCCTGGCGCTCGTCGCGTCGCGTGGTCAGCTCGGCGAGCTCGGCCTCTGCCGCGAGGAATGCGTCGTACACCCGTCGATACTCGGCCAGCGCGTATGCCACCGGCTCTCCCGCGAAACGGTCCAGCGCATCGCGCTGTGCGGCAGCGGAGCGCAACCGCAGCTGATCCGACTGGCCGTGCACGACCACCAGTTCGTCCGCGAGGTCCGCGAGAACGCCCGCCGGCGCGCTTCGCCCGCCGACGCTGGCACGGCTGCGGCCCTCGGCGGTCAGGGTGCGTGACACGTAGAGCTCAGCGCGGCCATCGCCGATCGCTTCGACTTCTCCCCCGGCTTCGGCGACGCGATCCGCCACGCTGCCCACCTCAGGCACCACCCACACGCCCGCAACCACCGCGGAATCGGCTCCCGCGCGCACCGCGCCGGAATCCGCACGGGCGCCGAGCAGAAGGCCGAGCCCCGTCACCACCATCGTCTTGCCGGCGCCCGTCTCACCCGTGATCGCCGTGAAGCCGGGGCCGATCGGCAGCGTCGCCTCGGAGATGACTCCGAGGTCTCGCATGCGCATCTCCTCGATCATGCGGATCCTCCCTGAATGGGCAGCACGTCTGTCGCCGGGTCCGGTCCCCGCCAGCCGTCCACCGGCAGCCGGAACTTCCGCACCAGCCGGTCGGTGAACTTGGCCTCGTGGAGACGGGCGAGCCGCACGGGAACTGCGGACCGTCGCACCACCACGCGCGCGCCCGGGGGCAGCTCGTGGGAGCGGCGCCCGTCCGCCCACAGCACGCCGCTGCCGTTCGTGCGGCTCATCACCTCGATGGCGACCGACGATGACGGATCCACCACGATGGGCCGGGCGAATAGCGCATGCGCCGATAGCGGCACCACGCTGATCGCCTGGACCGTGGGCCAGATCACCGGGCCCCCGGCCGAGAAGTTGTAGGCGGTCGAGCCCGTCGGGGTGGAGACCACCATGCCGTCGCAGCCGAAGCTTGTGAGCGGTCGGCCGTCCACCTCCAGGACCACCTCGAGCATGCGCTCTCGGCTGCCCTTCTCGATCGAGGCGTCGTTCAGCGCGAAGGTGGAGTACACCACGTCGCCCTGCGCGTTCTTCACGCGGATGTCGACCGCCATGCGCTCTTCGACCGTGTAGTCCCGGGCGATCACGCGGCGAACGGCCTCGTCCATGTCATCGCGCTCGCTCTCCGCGAGGAAGCCGACGTGACCCATGTTGATGCCGAGAACCGGCGCGGCGCTGCCGCGGACCAGCTCCGCAGCCCGCAGGATCGTACCGTCGCCGCCGAGGACGATGGCGAGTTCCAGATCGGCCGTGCTCAGCTCCTCGCCGAGCATGCGGACGCGATCCAGCACGCTGGGGTCGGGCATCGCATCGGCGAGGTCGTTGCGATCGTCCGGAGACATCACCGGGATCGCGCCGGCGGCGGTGAGGGAATCGATCACCCGCATCGCCGCGGCGACCGTGTCATCGCGTCGTGCGTGCGCGACGACGAGGATGAAGCGTTCGTCGGTCATGCTCCGGTCACCTCCAGAACTCGCTCACGGAAATCGGTGGGGTTGGCGCCCTCCCGCCGCAGATGTATCAGGAACTCCGCGTTGCCGTGGGTGCCGAGAAGAGGGCTGGGGAGAATTCCGAGGGTGCCCAGACCGGCATCCCACGCGCTCCACAGCACCGAGGAGACGGCATCGGCGCGCAGCCCCGGGTTCGTGACGAGGCCACCCTTCACCGCGGTGCGCCCCACTTCGAACTGCGGCTTGACGAGCAGCACCACGTCGGCCTCCGCTGCCGCAACTGCGACGACAGCGGGGATCACATGCTCGAGCGAGATGAACGAGAGGTCACCGGTGACCACCTGGGGAGGAACGGACACACCGGTCGCCGCAGCGAGACTCTCCGGGCTCATGTGACGTACGTTGAACCTTTCGACGCTTCGTACCCCGGGATCGGCGGCGATCTCGGCCGCCAGCTGATCGTGGCCCACATCCACGGCGAGCACCGGCTCCGCTCCCCGTTCCCGGAGAACCTGCGTGAAGCCTCCCGTAGAGGCACCCATATCGAGCGCGACGCGACCGCCCGGGTCGATGCTGAACCCGTCGAGCGCAGCGATCAGCTTGTGCGCGGCGCGGCTGACATAGTGATCTGCACCCGCCACCTCGATGATTGCATCGTCGGAGACGGCGGCCGAGGACTTCACGACGGGGGTGCCGTCGACGCTCACCAGGCCGTCGGCGATCAGGCGCGCCGCCTGGGACCGGGAACGAGCGAGCCCGCGACTCGTGAGCGCAGCATCCAGGCGCGTCATCAGGCGGACTCTGCCCGCGGAACGCCGGAATCGAGGCGCCGTGTCAGTTCGTCGTGCAGACCCGCATACGCCTCCGCCCGTGCGGCCAGCGGCTGCGCTTCGATGACGCGCAGGCGGCTCACGAGTCCCGGATCAGAGGAGAAGTCGGTCACGACTCCACAATACGCGCCACCCCCGACACGGTCACGGAGATCCCGCGGCCTGCCGCGGAGCCCGGCGAACGTTCCCGCGCGCGGAGACGGCGAACGGGCGATCGCGAGTCGCGCCTCAGCGCTCCCCGCGCGACACCGGCTTGCTCAGGAACGCCGGCTGACGAAAGGGTCCGCGTACAGCTGCTCCGGCACACGGAAGCCGAAGATCGCGCGTCCGCTGCGCCAGATCGCCTGGGCACCGGCACGAAGCAGGTTCAGCTGGTCGCCGGCGCGCTCGATGACGATATCCGGACCATCGACGCGAACGGTCGCGTCCGCGACACTCACCCGCTCCCCATCGATCACAGTCTCCGGGTAGGGCTCGAAGAGGCCACGCAGGTCGGCCACGATGAAGTCCGGCCGTGAGTCCGGCGGCGCCGCGAGCACATGCTTCGGGCGATCGATCCCGGTCAGCACGTGCAGGGATGCGATGCCGGCCCGGTTCGCGCCGAGGATGTCGGTGTCGAGCCGGTCGCCGAGGAACAGGGCCTTCTTCGCGGAGAATCGCGACACGGCTTCCTCGAAGATCGGCGTCTCCGGCTTTCCCGCGACGGTGGCCAGTCGCCCCACGGCCGTGTGCACGGCCGAGACGAGTGTGCCGTTCCCGGGCGCGATTCCACGCTCCTTCGGGATGGTCCAGTCCGTGTTCGTAGCGATCCACGGAATCCCGCCTTCGTCCTCCGGAGTCTGCAGCGCGTAGGCCGCTTCCGCGAGCTGGTTCCAGTCCACCTCGGGCGCGAAGCCCTGCACCACGGCAGCGGGGGCATCCTCGGCGCTGCGAGTCACCGTGAATCCGGCCTTGTGCAGCTCATCGACGAGGCCGTCCCCGCCCACGACGAGGATCGTCGACCCGGGCGCGACGCGTGCGGCCAGCAGCCGCATCGCGGCCTGTGGGCTCGTCACGACCTCATCCGGCCGCGTGGGCAGCCCGAGTTCGCTCAGGTGCTCGGCGACAGCCCGGTCCGTGCGAGACGCGTTGTTGGTGATGTAGCCGACTCGCGCCGATTCACGCGCACGATTGATGCTCTCGACCGCGTGCAGGATCGCTCCCGCACCGGCGTACACGACACCGTCAAGATCGGCCAGAACGGTGTCGACGCCCTCCAGCGGGGTCGCCGCCGATCCGGCCGCGGAGGCGGAGCGACGCGAGAACAAGCCCACGATCACTCCCCCGCGTCGGTGGCGTCGTCCGTCGTCTTCGCCGCACGCTTTCGCGCCGGCTTGTCCTCGACGACCTTCACACGAACACGCGGCGACGCTTCGTCCGCGCTCGGACGCGACTTCATCGCCTTCTCCGCCTCTACAGCCTTCTTCGGCTTCTTCTCCGTCTCGGCGTCCTCGGAGGTGTCGGACGAACGAGCCTTGCTCTTCTTCTCCGACTTGTCCTTCGCCGGCTTGTCGCTCTTCGACTTGTCCTTCTTCGGCTTGTCGCTCTTCGACTTGTCCTTCTTCGGCTTGTCCTTCGCCGGGGAGGGCTCGGCAGCTTCGCCGTCAAGCTCCGTGCTCGGCTCCTCGTCATCGGCGTTGTTCTCACCGAGAAGATCCGCGACCTCGTCCTCGACGGAGTAGTCGTGCGCATTCGGCATCTCGTCAGCGCCGTCGGCGGCATCTGCTACCGGCGTCTCGCCGACGGGAGACGCATTCGGTGCGCCGTCGACGGCCGCCCCCGCTGCAGACTCATCGCCTTCAGACTCATCGCCTTCAGACACATCGGCGGATTCATCACCGCCGGAGCCCTCGCTCGGCTCGGCATGCTCCGCGACGGTCTCCGCAGAAGCGGTCGACAGCGCGTCCGCGCCGCCTTCGCCGCCGTGGTCACCGTGGTCGGCGTGGTCGGCGTGGTCGGCGTGGTCGGCGTCGTCCTCGTCGGCATCGTCGACGAAGGCATCCTCATCGAACGTGTCCTCGACCACGAGGAACTCATCGCTCATGCCCCCCGAGAGGGCTTCCTCGGCCACTGCGGCACGATGGTGCCACTGTGCCGCCTCATCCTCCAGGCCCAGTTCCTCCAGAACGACGGCGCGCGCCTCGAACAGAGCCGGACTCCACTCGAACGCCCGGTCGGGATCCAGCTCAGGAATATCCAGCTCACCGAGTGCCGCGGCAGTCTGACCAAGGTCCAGACGAGCGCCGGACATGGCGATTGCGAGCTGGACGCGGACATCCGTGGGCAGCGACGCGCGATCGACGGCGCGCCCCTCCTCCAGGCCCTTCTCCGGACGGCCCAGCCCGCGCTCGCTGTCGACGATGAGGGCGATCTGGTCGTCCTTGCCAGAGATGCGGCGATAGGTGCGCAGCTCGCGCAGAGCCAGAGCGAAATCGCCGATGCCGTAGGCGGTGATCGCCAGGGTCTCGCGTACGAGGGCAATGCGTCCGGCTCGGCGCGAGGCCGCGAGGGCGTGCTCGTGGGCGAGCGCGGGGTCATCCTCGATCAGGCGAGCCGCCATCACCAGGTGACGGGCCACACCCTCCGCGTTCTCCTTGCTCAGGGTCTTGAGCTCGTTGCGCGCAGCCGCGGGCAGGTCGCGCGCGTCGATCGCATCGGGGATCTCGGGATCCCGCGGCCGATCCGCACGCTCGTCCTGCGTCGGGCGGCTCGAGCGACGCTCGTCCTCGTTCCGGTGGTATGAACGTCGCTCCCCATCACGCGGACGGTCGTATCCATCACGGCGAGGACGGTCGAAGGAACGGCGCTCACCATCACGCTGTGGACGGTCGAACGAGCGACGCTCACCATCCCGGTTCGGGCGGTCGAACGAGCGACGCTCACCATCACGGTTCGGGCGGTCAAAGGAACGACGCTCACCATCCCGGTTCGGGCGGTCAAAGGAGCGACGGTCACCATCGCGCTGCGGACGATCAAACGAACGACGCTCACCATCCCGATTGGGACGATCGAAGGAGCGACGGTCACCATCGCGCTGCGGACGGTCGAACGAACGACGCTCACCATCCCGATTGGGACGATCGAACGAACGGCGCTCACCATCACGCTGCGGACGGTCAAAGGAACGGCGCTCACCATCACGCTGCGGACGGTCAAAGGAACGGCGCTCACCATCACGCTGCGGACGGTCAAAGGAGCGACGCTCACCATCACGCTGCGGACGGTCAAAGGAGCGACGCTCACCATCACGCTGCGGACGGTCAAAGGAGCGACGCTCACCATCACGCTGCGGACGGTCAAAGGAGCGACGCTCACCATCACGCTGCGGACGGTCAAAGGAGCGACGCTCACCATCCCGGTTCGGGCGGTCAAAGGAGCGACGCTCACCATCCCGGTTCGGGCGGTCAAACGAACGACGCTCACCATCACGCTGCGGACGGTCGAACGAACGACGGTCACCGTCCCGATTGGGACGATCGAACGAACGGCGCTCACCATCACGCTGCGGACGGTCAAAGGAACGGCGCTCACCATCACGCTGCGGACGGTCAAACGAACGACGCTCACCATCACGCTGCGGACGGTCAAACGAACGACGCTCACCATCACGCTGCGGACGGTCAAACGAGCGACGCTCACCATCACGGCTCGGACGGTCGAACGAACGGCCATCACCATCGCGGCGCGGGGGTCGGGAGTCGGAGCGGCGACGCTCGTCGCGCCTGTCGTCGTTTCGGCCGTTGTTGTCTGCCATCGTCGCTCCTCTGTTGACCTTCCTCGGGTACATTCTCCCCCGAAACCACGAAAGGCCCACCCAGCGTTGGGTGGGCCTTTCGATCGAAAGAAGTCCGGCGGTGTCCTACTCTCCCACAGGGTCCCCCCTGCAGTACCATCGGCGCTGAGAGGCTTAGCTTCTGGGTTC
>NZ_JBIZVZ010000003.1:0-481746 GCF_044769785.1 Microbacterium sp. GXS0129
CATCGTCCATCCCAGCCCCCAGACCGTGCCACATATAGTAGGCACGGCCGAGGTGCGAATGCACCGCTCGACCGAGACGATTCCGCGCGCTGTGATCACAGCTCCCCCACGGCGCACTGGGGACGCGATTCACGACGAGGAGGCACACGGAGGCATGCCGTGCGCCTCACCTCTGCCACCCGCCTTTCGACCGAGCAAGAACCCGCCAGGGTGCACTGACCCTGCGAGGGCGCCAGAACAGCACCCGGACTAGGCTGGGAGGGCCGCTCGGCCCGACGGAAGGAATCCCATGCCCACCGCTCACATCAGCGCTCAGCCCGGTGACTTCGCTCCCTCGGTCCTCATGCCCGGTGACCCGCGTCGCGCGCGCCGCATCGCTGAGACCTTCTTCGACTCCCCGCGCCTGGTCACCGAGGTCCGCGGCATCGAAGGATGGACAGGAACCTGGAACGGTCATGACATCTCGGTGATGGCTTCCGGCATGGGAATGCCGTCGATGAGCATCTACGCGACCGAGCTCATCCGCTTCTACGGGGTGAAGCGGATCGTCCGCGTCGGCACGGCCGGCGGCATGGCCGATGAGGTGCAGCTTGGTGAGGTCGTCATCGCGAACGCCGCGCACACCGACTCGTCCATGGCCGACTTCCGCATCCCCGGTGTTCGCTTCAGCGCGGTTCCCAGCTACGACCTGCTCGAGCGAGCCGTCGCAACCGCTCGGTCGAAGGGACTCGCCCACCGGGTGGGCCCGCTTTTCAGCTCGGACACCTTCTACTCCGACCGTCCGGAGCAGACGAAGGGGCTTATCGAGCACCACACGCTCGCCGTCGAGATGGAGGCCGCTGCGCTGTACGGCATCGCGATGCGCGAGGGGGTTGAAGCCCTCGCCGTCTGCAACATCAGCGATCACATCATCCGTGGCGAGGAGATGAACTCCGACGAGCGCGAGACGCGTTTCGGCCCCATGGTGGAGGTCGCGCTGGGCGCACTGTTCGGCTAAGCGGCCCGGTGCACCCGCGAGGTCACGCGCAGATCACGAGGTCGTCACAGGTTCATCACGGGTGGCTGAGCAGGCCCTGTCGCTGATGCTCCCCCTCGTATGCTCGTGGTTCCGGCAGGCTTCTCCCGCCGGCCTCGACGTGTCGTTTCCCCCTCTGACGATCCGGCGATGACACGAACCTGCCCGCACCTGCGGCGCCCGACGCGGAGGCCCTCCACTCCATGCGACGACCCATCCGACACGCCCTCGCGCTCTCCGCGCTCCTGATGGGAGCGACGCTGACGGGCTGCGGGGCTCAGGCGACGGCCAGCATCGCCGGGTCGACGAGTGCATCGACCACCGTGGAGGGAACCGCGGACGCGCTGCAGGATGTGCCGACCCCCTCGACGACGCCCGGCGTCACCTTCAATCTGCTCGTCGACACCGAGGCCAAGACGGTGCTGGGCCTGGACTGCGACTCACTCGCCGCACTCACGGGGGTGGCATCCGTCCCAGGCGAAGAGGACACGGTATCCGCGGTCCTCACCGACCCCAAGACCTGGCAGGCTCACGAGGCGACGTCCGCGTTCGCCGAAGCCATCGCCGATGCCGCGATGACCGAGACCCAGCCGATTCGCGCCGCGCTCACCAGCATGAGCACCGATGAGACGGCGATGCTGAAGCTCATCATCACCCACACACCGTCCGTCACCGAGGTGCACCTCGGCGTCGGCTCGACGCCGTAGCCCGGCGCCGGCCAGCAGCACCCCCGCGGCGCCACGGCGTGCTGGACCCCGCCGCGCCGCGTTTCAGTACCAGGCTGCGTTTCAGTACCAGGCCGCGTTTCAGTACCAGAAGGTGAGGCACGGGGTGACGCTGCCGCGGAACAGCGCGTCCACCCGGTCCACCGCATCGGTGCGGATACGCCCGGCCGCAGCGAGCGTTCGCACACGGACACCGCCGAGGTAGATGGCTGACAGCTCAGCGATCCCGAGGGATGCCAGCGGGACGCTCCCTGTCGCCTCACCTTCTCTCAGGATCCGCACCTGAGCAGTGCCGTCATCGGCCACCTCGAGAAGGTAGCGGCCGGCGGTGATCCCCAGCGGGTCCGTGACGTCGAGCACGACGGATCCCGCCTGCTCGTAGCGGCACGCCTGAAGCGCGGCTGCGACATCGACGATGCGGACGTACTGGTGATCGCGGAGCCTGATCTCGGCCGCACGCTGGTCGGCGATCATCCACCACAGCGGTTCGTCCGTGGATCGTTCGGTGGCCACGACCGTGCCCACCAGGTCATGCTCCAGGAGGAAATGCCAGAGCGCTGCGTAGGCGTCGTCGGTCGCGGCGTAGAGGAAGACCACCTCGAGCGTGGCCGGCGTGGGTGGCGTGCGATCGAGGGTGAAGGCCGCGAGTCCCTGGATCTCACCGGCCGCATCACGATACTGGATGGCGCGCACGGCACCCGCCGCTTCCGCGTCGCCCCGCAGGCGCAGCATGTCGTCCCAGTGCGGTCCCGGAACGATCACCTCGCCCGGAAGACGCAGGCGGATGCGCTCGTGCAGCTCCGGCGCGATGCGGCGTGCGTCCTCCCGGGAGACGTAGTCGATCCGCCCCGGGGTATCACCGCTCAGCCACCCGGCCCGTCGCGTATCGATGCGCCACGTGGCGGCCGCCGCTGCGGCGGCGAATCCGAAGCGGCCGTAGATGGTCGCCTCAGAGGCGGTGAGCATGGCCACCGGCAGCCCCGCACGCGCCGCTTCCCGCAGCTCCCCCGCCATGAGGGATCGGGCAAGGCCCCGACGCCGATGCGTGGCGGCCACCGTGACGGAGCTGATCGCGCTGGCTGGGACCGCGCGCCCGCCCGGCACGGTGAGCTCACTCAGCCAGGTGGCGAACGTGGCGACGGGCATATCCGGCAGAGCGCCCGCGGCGTCGTACACGCCGAGCCGGCGACGATATGCGGTGCCGGGGCGACCTGCCTCGTGATTGCGCTCCTCCGGCTCACGGTCCTGGAATCCGCGGCGCACCGCGGCACGCCAGGCGAGCGTGGATTCCTCGTCCTCCGCCAGACGCACCTCCAGTCCGCGCGCGGCGATCTCTGCGGCGGCCTGTTCGTCGAGGGGCGCGGTGCGGAAGGTCTCGGCGTCGACAGTCATGTGTTCCTCCAGCGTCGTGGGCTCACCTCACGCTATCGGGTGCCGGCGACATCGAGTCGCGATCAGACGATGCGAGCGCCCGGCACGGGTCCGTGCGCGTGAACGCCGACGTACCCGACCGCCGCCAGTTCATCGCGCACCGCGAGCGCCGCCGTGGCGTCCGCGCACAGCAGGGCGATGGTCGGACCGGAACCGGAGACGATGCCCGCCAGCGCTCCGGCGCGCAGGCCCGCGTCGATCGTGTCGGCGAGGTCTGGCCGCAGGGAGAGCGCAGCCACCTGCAGATCATTGCCGAGCGCCTCGGCCAGCCGACGCGAGTCCCCCGCTCGCAGCGCGTGAAGCACCTCATCATCCACACGCGGTCGCAGAGGAACCACGGGGAGGTCTGCGCGGTGACGAACACGGATCTCGTCCAGGGCGCCATACACCTGTGGCGTGGACATGCCGATCTCGCTCGGAACGAGCACCCAGTCGAAGCGTCCCTGCGTGAGGGCAGGCGTCAGCTCATCGCCACGCCCGGTGCCGATCGCCGTCCCGCCGAGCAGGGCGAACGGCACGTCGGCGCCGAGGCGAGCCGCCAGCTCGTGCAGCTGTGCCGAGGACTGCCGCGTGTCCCACAGCGCATCGCAGGCGACCAGCGCCGCAGCGGCATCGGCTGACCCCCCGCCCATCCCGCCGGCCACCGGCACGCCCTTGCGGATGTGCAGGTGGACGCCCGATGTCACACCGGTGCTCTGGGCCAGCAGGCGCGCCGCTCGCAGGGCGAGGTTCGAGTCGTCCACCGGCACATCGGTGACGTCGATGAAGCCGTCGCTCTCCACGGTGAGTGAGAAGTCCTCCGCCGCGGTGGCGGTCACCTCCTCGTACAAGGACAGCGCCTGGAACGCTGTCGCCAGCTCGTGATACCCGTCGTCTTGCAGTTCGCCGACGCCGAGGTGGATGTTCACCTTCCCCGCCGCGCGCACGCGGACCGGGGCTGTGCCGGGTTCGTACGCGCCGATGCTCACAGATCCGCCGATGCTGCCCAGAGGTTGACGTCGATGGCATCGGAGAGAGCGTCGATCTGCTCGAGCTCCTCGGTGTCGAACGCCGGTCCGTCCAGCGCGCCGAGGTTCTCATCCAGCTGCTGCGGACGCGATGCGCCGATGAGCGCGGAGGCGACGACCTCATCGCGCAGCACCCACTGGATGGCCATCTGGGCGAGCGACTGACCGCGCTCGCGTGCGATCGTGTTCAGCGACCGCAGCGCCTCGCGCTCGTCGGCGGTGATCTCGCGGAGCGAGCCGCGCTGCTGGGATCGATCGGCTACTCCGTCGCCCAGATGCTTGTCGGTCAGCAGGCCCTGGGCGAGCGGGGTGAAGGCGATCGCCCCCATCTGCTCCTGCCGCAGCACCTTGGTGAGGCCGTCCTCGATCCACCGGTTGAGGATCGAGTACGCGGGCTGGTGGATGACCAGCGGCGTTCCGAGCTCGCGCGCCACCGCCTTGGCCGCCACGGTGCGCTCGGCGCTGTAGGAGGAGATGCCGACGTACAGGGCCTTGCCCTGGCGGACCAGGGTGTCCAGCGCGCCGACCGTCTCCTCGATGGGGGTGTCCGGGTCGACGCGATGCGAGTAGAAGATGTCGACGTAGTCGAGGTTCATCCGTGTCAGCGAGGCCTCAGCGCTGGCGATGAGGTACTTCCGCGCTCCGAGGAACCCGTAGGGACCGGGCCACATGTCCCACCCGGCCTTGGAGGAGATGATGAGCTCGTCGCGGTACGGCGCGAAGTCCTCGCGGATCATGCGGCCGAAGTTCGTCTCCGCGGATCCGTAGGGCGGACCGTAGTTGTTGGCGAGGTCGAAGTGCGTGATCCCGGAATCGAAGGCGTGACGCAGCAGGGCTCGCTGGTTGTCGAACGGCACGTTGTCGCCGAAGTTCCACCACAGACCCAGGGAGATCGGCGGCAGGTAGAGGCCCGACTCCCCGACGCGACGGTAGTCGCCGCGGTCGTACCGTGCTTCGGCGGCGACGTACGGACGATGGGTGTCAGGAGTGCCGGGGCGGAAGCGGGGATTCTCAGTCACCCCACCAGGCTAGCGGGCTCGTGTTTCGCGGAGGTCACGTGACCCCTCCCCCGCTTCATCGCGCGCAATACGCTCCAAAAGTGGACGGATAGGCGCGATTCGCGCGCGATGAAGGCGGTCAGCGCGCCCGGGCGATCCGCAGGTAATCCTCCACCGTGAGCGCCTCACCGCGCGCGGTGGGATCGACGCCGGCGCGCTCCAGCACCTCGCTGGCTGCGGCCGCCGAACCTCCGAGCACGTTCGACAGCGCCTGGCGCAGCATCTTGCGGCGCTGGCCGAAAGCGGCGTCGATGATCTCGAACGTGGCGCGGCGCTCTTCCTCGGTACCGCGGGGCTGCTCGTCGCGGTGGAAGCCCACCAGGAGGCTGTCGACGTTCGGCACCGGCCAGAACACCTGGCGGGAGACGGTGCCGGCGAGCGCGAACGATCCGTACCACGCCGCCTTCACGCTGGGCGACCCGTAGACCTTCGACCCGGGTCCTGCGGCCAGCCGCTCGGCGACCTCCGCCTGCACCATGACCACACCGCGCCGGATGGTGTCGAAGGTCTCCAGGAAGTGCAGCAGCACCGGCACCGACACGTTGTACGGCAGATTCGCAACCAGCACCGTCGGATCCCCGGGAAGTTCCGTGACGCGCAGGGCGTCGGCATCCACCACGGTGAGCGCTCCCTCGAGCACTCCGCGCTCGCGCGCCGTCTCCGGCAGCCGCGCCGCCAGACGATGATCGATCTCCACCGCGGTCACGCTCGCCCCCGTCTCCAGGATGGCGAGGGTGAGGGAGCCGAGACCCGGACCGATCTCGACGACGCGCTCGTCCGGCTGCACCCGTGCGGCGGTGACGATCTTGCGCACGGTGTTGGCGTCGACGACGAAGTTCTGCCCCAGCTTCTTGGTCGGGGTGACGTCGAGTTCGGCGGCGAGGCGGCGGATCTCGGCGGCTCCGAGCAGGGACACGGTCATGTGTCCATTCTCCCGTACCCGAAACGCCCTCCCTGACACGGGCACGGGATGTCCGCCGTCCTCAATAGGATCGACGGGTGAGCTGGCTCGGAGAACGCATCGCCCCCGCGCGGCTCGGTCGCGATTTCCGATGGCTGATGACGGCGTCGTGGTCGAGCAACCTCGGCGACGGCATCATGCTCGCCGCGGGGCCGCTCCTGATCGCCTCGATGACCTCGTCCCCCGTGCTGGTGGCGTCCGGCGCGATGCTGCAGTTCCTGCCGTGGCTCCTGTTCGGGCTGCACGCCGGGGCGATCGCCGACCGGTTCAACCGCCGGCGCCTGGTCATCGGCGCCAACGCGGTGCGCGTGGTGCTGATCCTCGCGCTGGTGGTCTTCCTCTTCACCGGCACCGCCAACATCTGGATCGTTCTCGCCGCAGCGTTCCTGTACGGCTGCGCCGAGGTCTTCGCGGACACGACCAGCGGCACGCTGCTGCCGATGTTCGTGCGGAAGGAGGACCTCGGCATCGCGAACTCCCGGCTGCAGGCCGGCTTCCTCGTCGCCAATCAGTTCGGGGGCCCGCCGCTCGGTGCATTCCTGTTCGCCATCGGGTCCTTCTGGCCGTTCCTCCTGCAGGCGCTGTGCGTGGCGCTTGCCGCCATCCTGGTGTCCCGGATCGCCCACACCCCCATTCCTCCGAGGGAGAACACCGCACCCACCTCCGTCCACACCGACATCGCCGAGGGGGTGCGCTGGCTGTGGCGCAACCCGCCGGTGCGGATGCTCGTGATCATCATCCTGGTGTTCAATGTGACCTGGGCGGCTCCGTGGGGCGTGCTGGTGCTGTATGCGACCGAGCACCTCGGCATGGGCGAGGTGGGGTACGGCGCGCTCACCACCGCATCGGCCATCGGCGGCCTGCTGGCCACCGGCATGTTCGGCTGGCTGGAGCGTCATGTGTCGTTCGCCACGCTGATGCGCGTCTGCCTCGCGCTGGAGGTGGTGATGCACCTGGCGTTCGCGCTCACCACTTCGGGGGTGATCGCGCTGGTGATCATGTTCGGCTTCGGGCTGTATTCGTTCATCTGGGGTGCGATCTCCACCACGGTGCGCCAGCGCCTGGTCCCCCATGAGCTGCAAGGGCGCATCGGCGCGGTGAACATGGTGGGCGTGTTCGGCGGCATGGTCATCGGGCAGGGCATCGGCGGTGTCCTCGCCCAGACCTGGGGGCTGACGGCACCCTGGTGGTTCGCGTTCGTGGGCGCGGCCATCACCCTGGTGTTCGTCTGGCGGCCCATCTCGCAGATCGCGGCGGCACGGCCGGCCGAGGAGACGGCTCAGTCGGACGAGGACTCGTCGGACGGGGACTCGTCGGACGACGCCGACTGATCGCCGATGCGCGGCTCCGCCTCGTCGTGCGCCTCCTGCCGTTCGAGGGCACGCAGGTGAAGCGTGTATCGCTGCACGGAGGCGTCGAGGCTGCGAGCGGCGACCCCCGACAGGGCACTGCCTACGCCGACGCGGGGCGAGAGCACGGCCACGAGCGGCACCACGATCACGAGCGCGACGATGACGGCGACGGCCCACCCGTCGAAGTCGGATCTGTCGCCGAGAGCGAGCGCCGCGACGATTGCGAGGAGCGGACAGACGACGGCGAGGAGCACGATGCGCCCTGCCGGTGGAAACCACCCGCCCGCGCTCGGGCGCCGCACCTCGAGGTAGCGGTGGAAGGTCAGCAGCAGCGTGTAGCCCGCCTGGAGCACGACGATCGAGATGGCCCGTAGCGCGATGCCCTCCGGGCGCGCATCCCCGTGGAAGACGACGAAGGCCGCCGCCACGTCGATCACCAGCACGACACCGGTCCACGCCAGCACGCGCGGCCAGAGCGGATGCGCTCGCGCCTCGCCGCGCAGATCATCGCGCAAGGCCGTCTCGGCGCTGATGACCCGTCGCACCTGCGACACCCGCATCCCGGTGTTGCCGACGACGAGGTACAGCGCCGACAGCGTGGCGAACGCCGCCGTCAACAGGAGCTGGACGATGGCAATGAGCAGGATCGGCCACGGATCCACTCCGCTCAGCGCCACGAGGACGCCGAGGGCCGTGATGAGGGTCCATCCCACCGCGAGGATCATCTGCACCACCGAGCGCAGTCGCAGGAGGATCGCTGTCCGCTCGGCGGAGTCCGTCGATGCCAGCGCGGTGAACATCACGATGGTGACGAACACCGTGAACGCCGCCGCGGCCACCGGGATGTAGATGCGCGAGGCGTCCACCGCGTCCACCACCAGCTCGGAGACCCGCTCGACCGGCACCACCTCGGCGACGGCGCGCAGCGTGAGGGGGCCGGAACCCGCCTCCGCGATCGTGCCGAGCAGGAGCAGCATGCCGACGACGGTCAGCAGCACCGGCACGAGGGCCGAGTTCAGCCACGCGCGCCGGGACTGGTCCGCCCACAGCGATGCGAACGCGTCAGACGCCATCCGGATGTCGGACGCGGAATCCGCTCGCGATTGCTCTCGCATGAGCCCTATTGTCCTGGCTCGTCCGCTTCATTGTGCGCAATTGGCTCCAAAACCCGGAGGTTTGGAGCCAATTGCGCGCAATGAAACGGGTGTCGACTCAGTTCGTGAAGGAACCGTAGGCACGCACGGTGTTCTCGGCGACCTGGGCGGCGAGGACGTCCTCGTCCAGGTTCAGCTCCGCAGCCATCGCCCGCAGTGTGATCGGGATCAGGTACGAGGCGTTGGGGCGACCCCGATACGGAGTGGGGGTCAGGAACGGCGCGTCGGTCTCCACGAGGATCCGCTCCACCGGCGTGACCCGCAGCGCATCGCGCAGGTTCTGCGCGTTCTTGAACGTGATGTTGCCCGCGAACGACAGGTAGTAGCCGGCATCAGCGCACTCGCGCGCCATCTCGGCGTCTCCGGAGAAGCAGTGGAACACGGTGCGCTCCGGGGCTCCCACACGCGCGAGGGTGTCCAGCACCTCACGGTGCGCGTCGCGGTCGTGGATCTGCATCGCGATGTCGTGCTTCTTGGCGAGCGCGATGTGCGCCTCGAACGAGCGGTACTGGGCCGGGCGACCGTCATCATCGGTGCGGAAGAAGTCCAGCCCGGTCTCGCCGATGGCGCGCACACGAGGCTGGGCCGCGAGCTCGTCGATCACCGCGATGGCCTCATCCAGCTTGCCCGCCGCCTCGTACAGCGGGGCATCGTTGGGATGGATGGCCACGGCTGCCAGCACCCGCGGATGCGTTGCGGCGGCGTGAGCGCACCAGCGCGAGGACTCGATGTCGCCACCCGCGTTGATCACGCCGGCCACGCCCACGGACGCGGCGCGCTCCAGCTGCTCATCCAAGCTCAGCGGCTCGTCGCCGTCGAGGATCTCCAGATGGGCGTGGTTGTCGTACACGGGCACGCGCAGCGGCTCGGGCGCCTCCGGATAACGCAGGTCGCGACCGTCAGCGCGGCGCTGGGTGACGTAGTTGCTGATGCCGTCACCCGTGCCGCCGTTTCCGCTCGCGGTCACGCGGTCTCCACGCGCGGGAACAGCGGCGCGAGGCCGTTGACGGAGGTCCCCGGCTTCAGCGCCCCCCAGGTCCCGGCTTCGCGCAGCGGCTGGTCCTGCAGCCGGCCCAGCGACTCTGCGGCGCCGAGTGCGATCCACAGCTTCTCCGTGGCCTTCGGCATCACCGGGCTGAGCAGCACATCGAGCGCGCGGAGCCCCTCCGCCGCGGTGTAGAGCACGGTGCCCAGACGCTCACGCTGCGCATCGTCCTTCGCCAGCGACCACGGCTCGTTGTCGGTGATGTACTGGTTCAGCGCGTCGACGATCGTCCAGATGGCCGCGATCGCCTCATCGGTGCGGAACCGCTCGATGGCGGCGTCGGCATCGCGCACGGCGTCCGCGACGACCTGCTGGATGTGCAGGTCGCCGTCGGCGTAGGCGCCGGGTGCGGGAACGATGCCCTCGAAGTAGCGCTCGATCATCGCGACCGTGCGCGAGGCGAGGTTCCCGAAGCCGTTGGCGAGCTCGGCCTGGTAGCGCGCGGCGAGGTCCTCCCAGGAGAACGAGCCGTCCTGCCCGAAGGCGATGGCCGAGAGGAAGTAGAAGCGGTACGCGTCGGAGCCGAACACGTCCGTGATCTCGGTGGGCGCGATACCGGTGAGCTTCGACTTGGACATCTTCTCGCCGCCCACCAGCAGCCAGCCGTGCGCGAAGACGCCCTTCGGCACCTCCAGTCCTGCGGCCATGAGCATCGCGGGCCAGATGACGGCGTGGAAGCGGAGGATGTCCTTGCCCACCACGTGGTAGCCGGGCCAGCGGCGCTCGAACTCGCCGTCCTGGTCGCCGAACCCGATGGCGGTCGCGTAGTTGAGCAGGGCGTCGACCCACACGTAGATGACGTGCGACTCGTCCCAGGGCAGCGGGATACCCCAGTCGAAGGCGGAGCGCGAGATGGACAGGTCCTTGAGGCCGGACCGGACGAACGAGACGACCTCGTTGCGGGCGGACTCGGGACGGATGAAGTCGGGGCGCTCCTTGTAGAGCTCGAGCAGCTTGTCCTGGAACTCGCTCAGCTTGAAGAAGTAGTTCTTCTCCTGCAGCAGCTCCAGCGGCTTCGAGTGGATGGCACAGACCTTCAAACCCTCGAACGGGCCGGTGCCGTCGACGATCTCCGACTCGGGCTTGAACTCCTCGCAGCCGACGCAGTACAGCGCCTCGTACTCGCCCGCGTAGATGTAGCCGCGGTCGTAGATGGCCTGCACGAACTTCTTGACGCGCTCCTCATGACGCTCCTGCGTCGTGCGGATGAAGTCGTCGTTGGCGATGTCGAGGGTCTCCAGCTGCGGGAACCAGGCCTCGGTGACCAGCTTGTCAACCCACTCCTGGGGCGTCACCCCGTTGGCGGCTGCAGCACGCAGCATCTTCTGGCCGTGCTCGTCCGTGCCCGTGAGCATCCAGGTGTCATCCCCGGCCTGGCGGTGCCAGCGCGCAAGCGTGTCGACCGCCACGGTCGTGTACCCGTGCCCGATGTGGGGAACATCGCTCGGGTAGTAGATCGGGGTGGTGATGTAGAAGGAATCGCCGGTGCTCACCCCTCGATTCTAGGCGGTGAGCCGCGAGCCTCCCGCCGTATGACCTCCCGCGCTCAGCCGCGCGCCGCGAGAGCCGCCTGATACAGCTCGCGCGAGGAATGGCCGGTGAGCCCGGCGACCTCGGCGCACGCGTCTTTCAGCCGGATCCCGCTCGCGGCGAGGCTCTGCACCTGGGTGACGGCATCGGCGAACGGCACATCCGCGGCGGTGGCGCCTTCGATGACGACGGCGATCTCTCCCCGCACCCCCTCGGCCGCCCACGCGGCAAGCTCGGCCGCGGTGCCGCGACGAATCTCCTCGTGCAGCTTCGTGAGTTCTCGGGCGACGACCACCCGGCGACCCTCTCCGAGCTCGGTCGCCACATCGGCGAGCGAAGCCGCCAGCCGCTGCGGCGACTCGAAGAACACCATGGTGCGCGACTCTCGGGCCAGGCGGCGCAACACCGAGCGGCGCTCTCCCTGCTTGCGCGGGAGGAAGCCCTCGAAGCTGAAGCGGTCCGTCGGCAGACCCGAGACGGCGAGCGCGGTGATGACGGCGCTCGGACCGGGGATCGCGGTGACCGTGACACCTGCAGCGGCGGCCGCAGCCACCAGTCCGTAACCCGGATCGCTGACCGTCGGCATTCCGGCGTCAGACAGCACGAGCAGATCGGTGTCGCGAGCCAGGGCGACGAGTTCGGCGGCCTTCGCCTTCTCGTTGTGATCGTGCAGCGCCAGCAGCCGGGGACGGTTCTGAACACCCAGCGCCGACAGCAGCCGGATCGTGGTACGGGTGTCCTCCGCGGCGATCACCTCGGCGTTCTCCAGCGCCTGGACCAGCCGTGCCGAGGCGTCGGAGAGATTGCCGATGGGCGTGGCCGCGAGGATGATCACGGTTCCAGCTTAGGCTGGACGCCGTGACCGAACCCCGTGACCGCGATGAGCTGCTTCCTGCGGCCGCCGAGAGCACCGCGCCCGCGCCCGTGGGCACCGATCCCGGCGCGACGGATGTCGCGTCAGCCACCGGAGCGACGACGCTCCTCGCTGCGGACGAACGACCGGCCGACACCGCCCGCGAGCGGCCCGATTACGTCGGTCCCGGGATTCGCGAGGCCTGGGCTCGCTGGTGGGCGCGGCGCGCTGCCACCCCGGTTCTGCGCGACATCCCGGATCACTGGCGCGGCGCCGTGGAGTGGGTGGTTCCGGGACTGCTCATGCTGGTCGCGGCTCTCATCCGCTTCACCGGTCTCGATCACCCCCATCAGCTCGTCTTCGATGAGACCTACTACGTCAAGGACGCCTGGTCGCTGTCTCACCTCGGCTACGAGGCCAACTGGCCGGAGGGCGCCAACGAGAAGTTCGCCGCCGGCGACACGGACATCTTCGAGACCAGCGGCGCGCGCGTCGTGCACCCGCCGCTAGGCAAATGGCTGATCGCTGCGGGGATGTGGATCTTCGGCGGCGCCTCCAGCTTCGGCTGGCGCTTCTCGACGGCGCTGTTCGGTGTCCTGACGGTGCTGGTGGTCTACCTCATCATGCGCCGCATGACGCGCTCGATCGCCTGGGCCGCGATCGCCGCGGGCTTCGTCGCCATCGACGGCATCGCCATCGTGATGAGCCGCGTGGCGCTGCTCGACGGCATCCTCACCTTCTTCGTCCTGCTGGGCGTCTACTTCGTGCTGCTGGATCATCGCCCCACGATGGCGCGCATCGCACGGTCGGCCGACTCGTTCACGGGCCCCACCATGTGGAATCGCCCCTGGCTGATCGCCGCAGGCATCGCGTTCGGTGCGGCCGGTGCAGTCAAGTGGAGCGGCTTCTACGCCCTCGCCGGCTTCGGCATCTACCTCGTGGCGGCCGACGCGTTCGCCCGGCGCCGCGCCGGCATCAAGATGTGGGGTTCCGCGGCGATCGGCCGTCAGGCACCGGCCACGTTCGTGCTGCTGGTCCCCGTCGCGTTCGTCGTGTATCTGCTGTCGTGGACCGGCTGGCTGGTCACCTCGGGCGGCTACATGCGCGACTCGGATTCCAATCCGTTCGTGGCGCTGTACAAGTACCACATGGACTCGTTCTCGTTCCATGTCGGGCTGAGCACGCCGCACAGTTACATGAGCCCGGCGTGGCAGTGGCCGTTCCTGGTGCGCCCGACGTCCATGTTCTGGGATTCCACCTCGTGCGACCCGGACAAGACCAACGCGTGCGCCGAGGCCATCACCTCCATCCCGAATCCCGCCCTGTGGTGGATTGGCGCGATCGCGACCCTCGTGCTCCTCTACGGTCTCGTGCGCTTCCGCGACTGGCGCTACGCCATCGTGCTGGTCGGGTTCGCGACCTCGTACCTGCCGTGGCTGGCCGTTCCCGAGCGCACGATCTTCCAGTTCTACACCGTCATCATGGAACCGTTCATGATGATGGCGATCGCGCTGGTGCTGCAGCGACTCAGCGAATCCGGGCCACCTGACGAGCGCCGCGCCTGGCGGATCGTGACGGGCGTGATCATCGCCGTGGCCGTCGCGCTCTCGGTCTTCTTCCTGCCGCTGTGGACTGGAATGGCGACGTCGCGCGACTACTGGCAGCTGCACATGTGGCTGCCCACCTGGATCTGATCAGGCCAAGTCGGCGGGATCGGTGATCGGGAGCCGGCAGACGAACTCCTCGCACACGTAGGCTGCGGGGCCGCTGCGGCCCGCGAACAGGGAGAAACCGGCCGCAGCGAAGGACTCGGCCTGGGCCGGTGTGACGCACACCACGAGGTCCGCCCGCAGTTCGCGCGCCCGGCGGCTGAGCGGTCCGGCGTCGGGTTCGACCACCACGATCTGCCGCGAGGGACGGGAGATGTCAGCGGCGATGCGCAGCAGCGCGCCGTGTGCCAGGGGCGCGGCCGCCGCAGTCGCGAGATGCGGGCGCACGATGTCCTCCGCCGCGTGACGGTGCTCGTCGCCTGCGCCGAGAATCCAGGCCAGAAGGTGGGCGTCGGCGAGGGCCGCGGGGGCAGACGGCTCGTCACCGTCGGAGACGTCGCCGGGGACGGTGATGCCGAGCGTCCCGAGCACCGGATCACCCGAGCGGCTCGGCGCCTCGGCGAGCAGGTCTCGCGCCCGTACCGCCCAGTGGCTGTCGCCCGTCGCGATCGCGAGCCGGAACAGGCCGCCGGCCAGCTGGGCGAGATCGGCGACGCCGGCGGCAGCACGACCGCGGATCTCGTCCACCGAAGCACGCACCCACACGCCGTCCGCGCCGTTGATCTCGAGCACGGCCAACGCGGCGCGTTCGGCCGCGGAGATGAGCTCGGGATCATCCAGGCGTGCGCCGGCCTCCGCCAGCGCACCGATGGCCAGGCCGTTCCAGCCGGTGATGACCTTGCCATCGATGGCGGGACGATCCAGTTCCGCGCGCCGCGACGCCGGGCAGGTGTAGTACCCCCCGGCGGACGGCTCCCCGTCGATGATCGACTCGGCATCCTGTGCGGCGCCGAATCCGCCGCCGGGCTGCTGCAGCACATCGAGCAGAAAGCGACCGAGATGCGCGGCCAGGCCCGCCTGCCTGGCCGCGGTCGCGACCTGCAGCAGTTGCGCGTTGTCGATGAGCATGCGCTCGTAGTGCGGCTCTGTCCAGTCGCGCCGGGTGGCGTAGCGGAAGACCCCGCCGTCGACCGGATCGAACAGCGGTGAGCGCTCGATCGCGTTCAGCGCACGGTGCAGGATCTCGGCGGCGGTGACCGGCAGCCCCGGCGCCTGGAGGAATCGCAACACCGTCGGCAGGGGGAACTTCGCTCCGGTACCGAAACCGCCATACGGGGCGTCCTCCGCCTCGCGGAGCCGATCAAGCGCCGCACCCACCGCCTGCACCAGGTCGCTTTGCTTCGCGGGGACGGGAGCCGCGGCGGCGAGCGCACCGCGGATCGACCGCCCGATCGATTCCGCCTGGTCGCGCCGCTGCGTCCAGGCTTCGCTGACCGCGGCGAGCACGGAGCGGAAGTCGGGGCGCCCCGCGACCGGCACCGGGGGCCAATAGGTACCGGCGTAGAGCGGGAGGCCATCGGGGGTGACGAACACATTGAGGGGCCACCCCAGATCACGCGTGAAGGCGGCCGCGGCGGCGAGGAATGCGGCGTCGACCTCCGGATGCTCCTCCCGATCCACCTTGACGGCCACGAAGCCGGCGTTGAGGATCGCCGCGGTCTCGGGGTCTGCGAACGACTCTCGTGCCATGACGTGGCACCAGTGGCAGGTGGAGTAACCGATCGAGACGAGCACCGGGACGTCCCGGTCCCGCGCGTGCGCGAAAGCCTCCTCGCCCCACGGGTACCACGCCACCGGATGAGCGGCGTGGGTGCGCAGGTACGGGCTGATCGCGTCGGCGAGCCGGGACGCCACGGTCTCAGTTGACGTCGTCGGGGTGCGAGGCCACGCGGCCGGCCGCTCCCTCATCCAGTGCGGTGATGGCAGCGACCTCCGCGTCGCTCAGCGTGAAGTCGAACACGTCGAGGTTCTCGCGCAGGCGCTCGGCGCGCACCGACTTGGGGAACACGATGCGCCCCTCCTGCAGGTGCCAGCGCAGCACCACCTGGGCCGCGGACTTGCCGTGGGCGGTAGCGGCGTCGCTGATCGCGGCGAACTCCTGCAGATCGTACTTGCCCTGTCCGAGCGGCCCCCAGGCCTCGATCTTCACGTCGTGCTGCGCGGCCCACTCGGCGATCTCGCGCTGCTGGTAACGCGGGTGCAGTTCGATCTGGTTGACGGCGGGGACCACGCCCACCTCCGCCACCGAACGCTCGAGGTGAGGCACGAGGAAGTTGGAGACGCCGGCGCTACGCGTCAGGCCCGCGTCACGGATCTCGACGACCTTCTGCCACGCGTGGACGTAGTTGTCCTTCGCGGGCGTCGGCCAGTGCACGAGGTACAGGTCGACGAAGTCGAGACGGAGCTTGGTGAGGCTCTCCTCGATGGCGCGGTTCGGTTCGTCGCCGTCGTGCCGGTCGTTCCACAGCTTCGTGGTGACGTACAGCTCGTTGCGGGGGATGCCGGACGCGGCGATCGCAGCGCCGACGCCCTCTTCGTTGCCGTAGATGGCCGCGGTGTCGATGTGACGGTAGCCGATCTCCAGCGCCTCGCTCACCGCCCGCTCGGTGTCTGCCGGCGGCACCTTGAAGACGCCGTAGCCGAGCTGGGGAATCGAGGTGCCGTCATTGAGGGTGAGGGTCGGAATGCTCATCGTCCTATGCAACCACCGTTTCGGCCCCCGCGCGCCGGCTTCGTCGCATCCGGTCATCCGTCCACCGCGTCCCGAAATGAGGGGAATGCGCCGAGAGGAGCGCCGAACCGGCCCGATTCCCCTCGTTTCGCGCACATCCCCTCGTTTCAGGCCGGCGCCGCCGTCACCGTGCCGCGCATGAGAGACTGGAGGGCTATGTCTGCGCCCGTCATCGTGTATCCCCCGGAACTGCCGGTCAGTGCGGCGCGCGACGAGATCGCCGCTGCCATCCGCGACCACCAGGTGGTGATCGTCGCCGGTGCCACGGGCTCCGGAAAGACGACACAGCTGCCGAAGATCGCGTACGAACTGGGGCGGCGCCGCATCGCCCACACGCAGCCGCGGCGGCTCGCCGCGCGCACCATCGCCGAGCGCATCGCCGAGGAGATGCGGGTCCAGCTGGGCTCGCTCGTCGGCTACAAGGTCCGCTTCACGGACCAGGTGAGCGACGACACCGCGATCGCCCTGATGACCGACGGCATTCTCCTCAACGAGATCCATCGTGACCGGCTGCTGCGCCGCTACGACACGATCATCATCGACGAGGCGCACGAGCGCTCGCTCAACATCGACTTCCTCATGGGCTATCTCGTGCGGATCCTTCCGGAGCGGCCCGACCTCAAGGTCATCATCACGTCCGCGACCATCGATCCGGAGAGCTTCGCGAAGCACTTCGGGCGCCCCGGCTCCCCCACCCCTGTCATCGAGGTCTCCGGACGCACCTACCCGGTGGAGATCCGCTATCGCGCACCCGAGCAGGACGAGGACGGCGAGAACGACGACAGCGGCGATGACATCGATGCGATCGTGGCGGCACTGAAGGAACTCGACCGCGAGGCCCCGGGCGACGTCCTGGTGTTCCTGCCCGGCGAGGCGGAGATCCGCGATGCCGCGGACGCCGTGCGCGGGGCGTTTCGCAGCACGACGGCGCCTGTCGAGGTCCTGCCGCTGTTCGGCCGGTTGTCGGCCGCCGACCAGCACCGGGTGTTCGAGCCGTCGCGGGTGGCCGGAGTGCGTCGCCGGGTGATCCTCGCCACCAACGTGGCGGAGACCTCCCTCACGGTGCCCGGCATCAAGTACGTCATCGACACCGGCACCGCCCGCATCTCGCGCTACTCGACGCGCTCGAAGGTGCAGCGGCTGCCGATCGAAGCCGTGTCCCAGGCTTCCGCGCAGCAGCGATCCGGGCGCGCGGGCCGCACCAGCGACGGCATCGCGATCCGCCTGTACGCGCAGGAGGACTTCGAGCGCCGCCCCGAGTTCACCGACCCCGAGATCCTCCGCACCAACCTCGCCTCGGTCGTGCTGCAGATGCTGTCGCTGGGCTTCGGGGACATCGCCGCGTTCCCGTTCCTCACGCCGCCGGACTCCCGCAACATCAAGGCCGCGATCGATCTGCTCACTGAGCTCGGCGCGGTGCGTGAGGGACGTGACGGCCCCCAGCTCACCCGTATCGGCCGCGATCTGGTGCGCCTGCCGATCGAGCCGCGTTTCGCCCGCATGCTCCTGGAGGGGGCACGCACCGGTGTGCTCGGCGACCTCCTCGCCATCGTCGGCGGCCTCTCCATCCAGGACGTCCGCGAGCGCCCCGAAGACAAGCGCGAGCAGGCCGACGCGAAGCACGCCCGCTTCACGGATCCGACCAGCGACTTCCTCACCCTGCTGAACCTCTGGAACCACCTGAACGAGCAGCGGGAAGCGCTGGGGTCGTCGGCGTTCCGACGCTTGTGCCGTGAGGAGTTCCTCAACTACGTCCGCGTGCGCGAGTGGTTCGACGTGCATCGCCAGCTCACCAGCCTCACCCGCGACGTGGCCCGTCGCGAGCGCGAGCGTCCGGCCGAACGGTCCGGATCCGCCCGCCGCGCGCCGCGCCGGGATTCCCGGTCCGCCGACGCCGCGCCGCGCGAGGGAAGCCGGATCCCCGGCGCACAGGCCGATGCGATCCATCAGGCTGTGCTGTCGGGCCTGCTGAGCCAGATCGGCGTGCTCGATGAGCGTTCCGCTCCGCGACAGGTCCCGGGTCAGCGTCCCGAGAAGGGGCGCAAGATCACGCAGTACCGCGGTGCGCGCGGCATCACGTTCTCGATCTTCCCCGGTTCGGGCCTGCGCAAGCGTTCGCCGCAGGCCGTCATGGCGGCGGAGCTGGTGGAGACCTCCCGTCTCTTCGCACGCACGGTCGCCGCGATCGACCCGGCCTGGGCGGAGTCGCTCGCCGGCGATCTGGCGCACCGTTCCGTGAGCGAGCCGCACTGGTCCAAGCAGTCGGGTGCGGCCATGGCGTACGAGAAGGTCACGCTCTATGGCGTGGAGATCGTCCCCCGCCGACGCGTGCAGTTCGCGCGCGTGGATCGGGCGGCGGCGCGGGAGCTGTTCGTGCGGCACGCGCTGGTCGAGGGCGAGTGGGATCCGTCCCGCCTCCCTCAGAACCTCACGCAGTTCCTGCGCCAGAATCATGAGCTGCGACGCCGGCTGGAGAAGCAGGAGGAGCGCGAGCGCCGCCGCGACATCCTGGTGGGCGATGAAGCGGTCTTCGACTTCTATCAGGCCCGGATCCCGGCCGACGTCTTCGACGTGCGCTCGTTCGAGGCGTGGTGGCGGGAGAGCATCACGCGCACCCCGAAGCTGCTGACGATGCGCGAGGAGGACCTCGTCGATCGCGCACACCGCTCCGATGCGAACGACTTCCCCTCCCGGTGGACGCAGGGCGACCAGACGCTGAACCTCGCCTACCGGTTCGAGCCCGGAGCGGCCGACGATGGCGTCTCCGTCGTGGTCCCCCTCCCCCTGCTCGCCGGTCTCCGACCCGACGGGTTCGACTGGCAGGTCCCCGGGATGCGCGACGAACTCATCACGGCGATGCTGCGTGCGCTGCCCAAGGCGATCCGCCGCAACGTGGTGCCCGCCGCCGACTGGGCGGAGAAGTTCTCCGCGGAGCTGGCCGGCACCGGCCCGGAGGACACGGACGGGCTTCCGGCCACGAGCCTCGCGGCCGCGCTCGCCCGGCGCATCCAGCCCATCGCCAACCAGCCGGTGTCCGCGGACGCCTTCGAGCTGGATCGGGTGCCCGCGCACCTGACGATGTCGTTCCGCGCGGTGGACGCCCGGGGACGGGCCATCGACTCCGACCGCGACCTCGCCGCCCTGCAGGCACGACTCGCCGACCGCGCGCGCGACTCCGTCGCCTCCTCGCTGCAGCGCTCGCCCACGTCCTCCCCCGACCGCGTCGCCGCCGCGCCGCAGCGCACCATCGAACGCAGCGGCATCACGGACTGGGACCTGGACGAGCTGCCCGTGCAGGTGGACACGAAGGTAGCCGGCGGTGTCGTGCGTGGCTACCCGGCGCTGTCCGACGACGGCGAGTCCGTGTCGATTCGCGTGCTGACCGATCCGGCGGAGGCGGAGCGCATGACGCGCCTCGGCGTGCGCCGGCTGGTACTGCTGCATGTGCCGTCGCCCGTGTCGTACGTGCAGGAGCATCTCACCTCGAAGGAGAAGCTCTCCCTTGCCGCATCCCCGTATTCCGGCGTGCGTGCGCTGATCGAGGACGCGCGCGTCGCCGTGGCCGACGAGGTGATCGCGGCGACCGTTCCCGGCGTCGTCCGGACCCGAGCGGACTTCGAACGCGCGCGCGATGCGGTCTCCGCGGCCGTCATCGACCGCACCTTCCAGACCGTGGGCCTGATCTCCCGCATCCTCGATCTGCACCGCGAGGCCGGCAAGCTCCTCAAGGGCACGACCAGCATGGCGCTTCTGGGGGCGCTCGGAGACATCCGCGCCCAGCTGGATGCGCTGGTGCGGCCCGGATTCGTCTCCGCCACCGGTCTCGCCCGGCTCGCTCACCTGCCCCGTTACCTGGAGGCGGTGAAGATCCGTCTCCAGCAGCTGAGCGAGAACCCCGGACGCGACCGAGCATGGATGACCGAGTTCGAACGCGCCCGCGCCCTCTACGACGAGGCCGGCGGCACCATTCCCGAAACCCCCGGGATGTCCGCGTCCCTCGTCCACGTGCGCTGGCTCCTGGAGGAGCTTCGGGTGTCCCTCTTCGCCCAGCGCCTCGGAACGGCCGAGGCGGTGTCCGTGCAGCGCGTCGCGAAAGCCCTCCGCGAGCGCGCCTGATCATGCACAGTCTCCGGCGCGCGTCGTGCGCTCGCGCGAATAGCATCCTTCGCTGATCAGTACCTTCAGAGGGTCGGCGTACCCTGGATTGCGGCCGTCAGCCGCGAAGGGGGACGTATGAGCGCCGACCAGCAGTCCAGCACGCCGCAATCCGGCGACCCCGCACGGCGCGCCGCCACCGGCGACGAACCGCATTCCACCGCGGTGCTTCCGACGCAGCCGGTGCGGCGCCGCGACGCGCGTGATGCCGCCAAGCGGATCTTCCGTGAGGTCAACACTCCCTATGGCGTCCACCCCGCTCTGATCCCCGGCATCGGCGTCGACGACACCGGACGCAAGTTCAGCACCAACTGGTGGGTGTTCGTGATCACCGCGGCCTTCACCGTCGGCTTCATCACCTGGGGACTGCTGGACACCGAGGGCATGGGCCGCTTCGCCACCTCCGCGCTCGGTGCGGTATCGACGAACTTCGGCTGGCTGTTCTCTCTGCTGACCCTGGTGGTCTTCGTCTTCATGCTGGTCGTCTCCCTCAGCGCACGCGGCCGGATTCCGCTCGGTGCGGACGGGGAGAAGCCCGAGTTCTCGGGCATCTCCTGGATCACCATGCTCTTCGCGGCCGGCATGGGAATCGGTCTGCTCTTCTATGGCCCGTACGAGCCGCTGGTCTACTTCCTCGACCCGCCCACCGGCTTCCACATCGATGCCGGCACGCGGGAGGCCATGCTCAGCGCGATGGCGCAGACCATGTTCCACTGGGGTCCGTTCGCGTGGAGCTACTACGCGCTCGTCGGGGGCGCGATCGCCTACGTCGCGTATCGCCGCGCCCGCTCCCCGCTCATCTCCTCGATCTTCGACCCCATCTTCAGTGAGCGCACGAAGGGCCCCATCGGCGCCGTCATCGACATGCTCGCGATCATCGTCACGCTGTTCGGCACGGCCGTCTCCCTCGGTATCGGGGCGCTGCAGATCGCGCGGGGCATCGAGATCGTCGGTGGCATCGGCCCGGTCGGCAACGGCGTGATCGTCGGCATCATCGCCGTGCTCACCTGCGGATTCATCATCTCCGCGGTGTCCGGTGTGAAGCGCGGCATCCGCATCCTCTCCAACATCAACATGCTGATGGTGACGGTACTGGCCGTCTTCGTGTTCGTCGTGGGCCCCGCCCTGTTCCTGCTGAACTTCATCCCCACCGCCGGCGTCGCCTTCCTCAGCGACCTCGGCACCATGCTGCAGCGCTCGAGTGCCGAGGGTGCGGACACCGCCGAGTTCATGAAGACGTGGACCACCTACTACTGGGCGTGGTGGGTGTCCTGGACGCCCTTCGTGGGGATGTTCATCGCCAAGATCTCCCGCGGGCGCACCATCCGCCAGTTCACCCTGGTGGTCATGATCGTGCCGTCGCTGGTGTGCCTGATCTGGTTCGGCGTCTTCGGCGGCACCGCCATGCGGATGCAGGAGTCGGGTCAGAACGTGGCCGGTGCCGGAGACGCGCAGGACATCCTGTTCAACGTGCTCGGCCAGCTGCCGTTCTCCACGGTCACCGCCGTGGTGGCCATGATCGCCGTGGTGATCTTCTTCGTCACCAGCGCGGACTCCGCCTCCATCGTGATGGGACAGATGAGTCAGCGCGGAAACCCGACTCCGGCCCGCTGGGTGACGATCACCTGGGGCATCGCGCTCGCGGCCATCGCCACCACGCTGCTGCTCGCGGGCGGCAAGGACGCGCTAACGGCGCTGCAGTCGCTGGTGACGGTGTCGGCCCTGCCCTTCGCGATCATCGTGATCGGCATCATGTTCGCGTGGTGGAAGGAGCTGTCCACCGATCCGCTGATCCTGCGCGCCCGCTTCGCGAAGGTCGCCATCGCACAGGGTGTGCGGCGCGGCATCGAGGAGCACGGCGACGACTTCGTGTTTGAATCCTCGCCCACCGCGCCCGACGAGGGCGCCGGCGCCTGGCTGGACAGCACCGCGCGGGAGCTGACCGAGTGGTACGAAGAGGCCAAGACCGGTGCCATCGACGTGATCCTCCAGCAGGTGGACGATGCGGCCGCTGCCGAAGGCACGGCGGCGGCGGCTCTCGCGGAGGCCGCGGCCGATGACGCGGCAGCCGTGGAGGCCGAGGGCGCACGGCGCTCCGACGACGACCCCCGTCATCCACAGCACCCCGACGCCTGATCTCTCATTCGCCTACGCTGTGCGGATGCCCTCCGCACGTTCCGCCCGTTCTCCGCGCGCCCGGGTCCTGGGACTCATCCGGCGTCACGGCGGCTCGCTCCTCGGATCGATCACGGCGACCACCTCGCCGTCGGTCGTGCTCACCTTCGACGACGGTCCCGACCCCCACCAGACCCCGCGGGTGCTCGATCTCCTCGCCGAGCACGACGCCACCGCCACGTTCTTCGTGTTGCTCACGCGGGTGCGCCAGTACCCGGACCTGGTGCGGTCCGTGCTCACGGCGGGTCACGAGATCGCCCTGCACGGTGCGGACCACCGTGCCCTGACCACCTTCTCCGCGGCCGATGCCGCGTCCCGGCTGGCCCGGGCACGCATCGAACTCGAAGACGTGACCGGCACCGCGGTGCGCTGGTATCGCCCGCCGTACGGCGCCCAGTCCCCCACCAGCTGGCGGGCGGCGCGGCGGAGCGGTCTGGTCCCCGTGCTCTGGTCAGGGACACTGCACGATTCCGCGGCGGTCGATGTCGCGCGTCGCACTGCGGCGGCCGACCGTGCCGCCGCAGCGGGTCGCATCGTGCTGGCCCATGACGGCATCGCCGACGAGCGCGACGGCGTGACGGATCCGCCGCCCCCGGTCAGCGATCGCGCCGCGCTGACCCGCGACTTCCTGCGACGCTGCGACGAGCGCGGCATCCGGGTGCGGTCCCTCCACGATGCCTTGGCCGCGGGGGCCGCCCCCGTCCGGACGCTGGAGCTCACCACCCTCCGCTCCCGGTCCGTCCGCTGACGCCGTCCTCGCCGGGGTGTTTCGCCGGGTGACGATCACCGGTACGCGGTCGGCCCCAGCGCGCGGGCGGCGTGCCTAGGCTGAGGAACATGACTCAGGCGATCCAGTACGAACAGCTCGGCGGCCCCGAAGTCCTCACCCTGCGCGAGGTCGATCTCCCCGAGACGGGCCCGGACCAGATCCGCATCCGTGTCGAGGCCGCGGGGGTCAATCCCGTGGACGGAAAACTGCGCTCGGGGCTTCGTCCCTCCCCGCCGTTCACCGGGCCGCGCGGCACGGGACACGACGGGGCGGGCATCGTGACCGAGGTGGGTGCCGACGTCGACGGTTTCCGTGTGGGCGATGCAGTTGCGTTCGGCAACGCCCAGGGCGCTTATGCCACGGACGTGGTCGTCGCCGCCATTGATGCCGCGCCCCGCCCCGCCACGGTCTCCGCGTCGGCCGGGGCCGCACTCGGTATCCCGGCAGGAACGGCTTATCAGACCATCCGGTCACTCGCGGTCAGCGCGAACGACACCGTACTCGTGCACGGAGGCTCCGGATCGGTCGGTCAGTTCCTGATCCAGTACGCACGTCTGCTCGGTGCGACGGTGATCGCCACCTCCAGCGAGCGCCGCGCCGGCGTGGTTCGCACGCTCGGCGCCACCCAGGTGGACTATGGGCCCGGGCTCATCGAGCGCGTACGCGCGATCGCTCCGGACGGTGTGAGCGTCGCCATCGACGCGGCCGGCACCGACGAGGCGAACGAGGCGTCGATCGCTCTCGTGCACGATCGCTCGCGCGCGGCCACCCTGGTGCGCGGCGCGGACGCCGCCGGCTGGGGCATCCGGTCGTTCCGCGGCGGCGGCCCCGCTCCGCTGACGGCGCAGGAGGAGGCGTGGCGTCGTGAGGCGCTGCCCCTGACCCTCTCCCTCCTCGCAGCCGGAGCGTTCCAGGTGGAACTCGGTGAGAGCTTCCCGCTCGCGGAGGCCGGCCGGGCTCAGGCCACAGTGGATGCGGGTACCGACGGCAAGGTCGTCGTCATTGCCTGATCGCCCGCGCTGGCAGAGGGAAAACGCACCCCCGGCACCGGCCGGAGGTGCGTTTTCCCTCTACCGCCCAGGGCGAGCGGTTCAGGCGTCGCCCGTGGCGACGGGAAGACCGGGGGTGTTGGACCAGGCGCTCCAGGAACCCAGGAACACCGCGACGGAGCGCCCCGCCACCTCGGCGGCGAGCGCGGCCTGCGCCGCCGTGATGCCGGACCCGCAATAGGTGGCCACCTTCACGTCAGCGGTGGCGCCGACGGAATCGAAGGCTGCGGCGATCTCGGCGGGCGAGCGGAAGGTGCCGTCTTCGCGGAAGTAGGTCGCGGAGGGCAGATTGACAGCCCCCGGGATGTGCCCCGCGATGGGATCCATCGGTTCCACGTCGCCGCGGAAGCGTTCGGCGGCGCGCACGTCCACGAGCACCCCGTCCACCGGCCACGAGGCGGCTGTGCCGATGTCGATGCCGGCGGGGAGGGTGCCCAGCGTGATGGTACCCGGCGCCGGCACGACATCGTCGGTGGCCAGCTCGCCGCCCGCCGCGATCCACGCGGGCAGACCGCCGTCAAGCACGCGGATGTCGACCCCGGCGCCGCGCAGGGTCCACCAGGTGCGCCCGGAGGCCAGCGTGGATCCGCCGTCGTAGACCACCACGCGGTCGCCGTCGTTCAGGCCCCACCGACGTGCCGCGTTCTGCAGCGTCTCCTGCGAGGGCTGCGGGTGACGACCGTCCGCCGGATCCCCGTGGGAGGAGAGTTCCTCCTCGAGGGGCACGTAGACGGCTCCGGGGATGTGCCCGGCGCGGTAGTCGTCACGGCCGTCGGGCTTGAGCAGCTGGTAGCGCACGTCGAGAAGTCGCGGCGGCCGGCCGCTGGAGAGTTCGGTGATGAGTTCTGCGGCGGAGACCAATGCGGACATGGCTCCATCCTGCACCACGGTCACCAGGCGGCCACCGCCCCGCAAGCATCTGCGCCCGCTAGGCTCGGCTTCATGACTGCTTTGCGATGGGGCATCCTGGCCACGGGCGGTATCGCTCATTCGTTCGTGTCGGATCTGCGAGTGGCCGGACGTGACGTGGTCGCCGTCGCGTCCCGCACACAGGACCGCGCCGACGCGTTCGCCGCCGAGTTCGGCATCCCCCGCGCACACGGCTCGTGGGCCGATCTGGCCGCAGACCCGGACGTCGACATCGTCTACATCGCCACCCCGCATCCGCAGCACATCGAACCCGCTCTGCTGATGATCGACGCGGGCAAGCACGTCCTCATCGAGAAGGCCTTCACGGTCAACGCCGCGGAGGCGGCGCAGATCGGCGATGCCGCTGCCGCGAAGGGGGTGCTGGCGATGGAGGCGATGTGGACCCGCTATCTGCCGCACATGATCCGCATCCGCGAGATCCTCGCCGCGGGGACCCTCGGCGAGGTGCGCAGTCTCACCGCCGATCACACGCAGGCGATCACCGCGGATCCCGCCCACCGGCTGAACGCACTGGAGCTCGGCGGCGGAGCGCTGCTGGACCTCGGCATCTACCCGATCTCGTTCACCTGGGATGTGTTCGGTCGCCCCGAGCGGATTCTCGCCGCGGCACGGATGATGGACACGGGCGCCGACGAGGAACTCGCGACGATCTTCACTTATCCGGGCGGGCAGATCGCGACCACCTTCAGCTCATCGCGCACGAAGGGACGAAACATCGCGACCATCCTCGGCACCGAGGCCCGCATCGAGATCGCCGGCGTCTGGTACGCGAGAACGTCCTTCCAGGTGATCGCGAACGACGGCACGGTGCTGGAGCGTTACGAATCCGACTACGACGGCACCGGTCTGTACTTCGAGGCGCTCGCCGCCGAACGCCTCGTGGCCGCCGGTGAGTTCGGCGGCGACATCCTCACCATCGACGAGACGGTAGCCATCATGGCGTGCCTGGACGAGATCCGTTCGCAGATCGGCCTGGTCTACCCGGGCGAGAGCGCCGACTGAGAGACTGAGCAGATGGCTGACGCTTCCGGCCGCGTTGCGGTGTACCTCGACTTCGACAACATCGTCATGAGCTGGTACGACAGCGTCCACGGACGCAACTCGTACGGACGCGATCGACAGCGCATCATCCAGGATCCGAGCGATCCGGAGATCGTCGCCCGCCTCACGGAAGCCCGGGTCGACATCGGCGCGGTGATCGACTTCGCCGCGAGCTTCGGCACCCTGGTGCTGACGCGCGCCTACGCCGACTGGTCCTCCCCGGTGAACGCGGAGTACCGCGACCAGCTCGTGGCTCGCGCCGTCGACCTCGTGCAGCTGTTTCCCGCCGCGGCGTATGCGAAGAACGGCGCCGACATCCGGCTCGCGGTCGACACGGTCGAGGACATGTTCCGTCTCCCCGACCTCACCCACGTGGTGATCGTGGCCGGTGACTCGGACTACGTCCCCCTCGCCCAGCGCTGTAAGCGGCTCGGACGATACGTGGTGGGTATCGGCGTCGCCGGCTCCACCGCGAAGTCACTGGCCGCCGCCTGCGACGATTTCGCCACATACGACTCGCTTCCCGGCGTGCTCCCCGACGAGCCCGCCGCTCCCGCGGAACAGGCGGCGAAGCGCCCCACACGACGCACCAAGAAGGACGATCCGGAGGTGCTCGCCACGCAGCTGCTGGAGCGCGCGCTGCGCACCGGTCACGAGAAGGACGATGCCGACTGGCTGCACTCGTCGGCGGTCAAGCAGCACATGAAGCGCATGGATCCCTCCTTCAACGAGAAGGCGCTCGGGTACTCGTCGTTCTCCGACTTCGTGAAGGCACGCGGTACCGTCGCCGAGCTGGAGGAGACCGGTCACGAGCGGCTGGTGCGTCTGAAGCCCCGCTCGGGTCAGGGCTGAGTGGCCGGCTCTCCCGAAGCGGAGTACGGTCTCGACGCGGCACAGCTGCGTGAGGTGCTGCGCTTCGCGGGTCTGCGGTACGCCGATGATCCACTCACGCTGATCGCCTCCGGGTGGGACAACGACATCTGGCGCCTGGGTGAGCATCGCGCGGTGCGCATTCCCCGGCGGGCACTCGCCGACCAGCTCCTGCGCAATGAACAGCGGGTGCTTCCCGCAATCGCCGAACGGCTTGCACCGAGCGGTGTCGTGGTGCCCGCGCCGATCCACGCCGGCGTCCCGTCCGAGCGATTCCCCCATCCCTGGTCGGTGGTGCCCTGGGTGAGCGGAGTCGCGGCGTGGCACACCCCGCGACCGGCGCGCGCAGCCTGGGCCTCGGCTCTCGCCGATGCGCTTCGTCTGCTGCACGTTGCCTCCCGTCCCGACGCGCCCACGAATCCGTATCGCGGCATCCCGCTCAGCGAGCGCGCTGAAGCGGATGCGGCACGCTTCGCCGCAATCGATGCGCCCGCTGCCGCGCGGGCGGCATGGGAGCGTGCGGTGGCGGTTCCGCCGTATGCCGGACCCGCGGTGTGGATCCACGGCGACCTTCATCCGGGAAACCTCGTCGTCTCCGGATCGCGGCTGGCGGCGATCGTCGATTTCGGGGATGTGACGGGCGGCGACCCGGCGTACGATCTCGCCGCAGCCTGGCTGCTGTTCGATGCCCGGGGTCGGCGGCTCTTCCAGGATCGCTTGGCGGCGCCCGACGACATGCTCTGGGTGCGGGCTCGCGGGTGGGCGGCCGCGGTGGGCGCGATCCTGCTGGCGCAGAGCGATGATCGAGCCGACTATGCGGCGCTGGGTGCGGAGATCCTGGCCGAAGTCGCCGCCGGAGACTGAGAGCGGCACGGCCCCGCCCCTAGACTGGGCGCATGGGCTGGTTCGGACGCAAGAAGGATCTGGAAACCCCCGAAGAGATGCTGGCGCGATTCCACGCCGAATCTCCCGCCCCGTCGTCGGCTGCGAAAGCGCCCGTCGCCGCGGCGACCGGAGGGATGCTGACGGTGGAGGACGTGTTCCAGATCACCGGACGCGGAACGGTGGCCACCGGCCGCGTCCAGTTCGCGCGGCTGTCCGCCGGAGACCGGATCACCATCCAGCACGCGGCGGGCGGGTCCGAGCCCGCGACCGTGAAGGCTCTGGAGACGCGCGGTCGCCGTTCGACCACAGCCGAGCCCGGCACCCTGGTGGGCGTGCTCTTCGTGGAGCGCGTCTCGGTGGCCGCCGGCGATGCCATCACCTTCTGAACGGAGTGTCATGACCGTTGCCCGTATCCTCGCCGACGACACCACGCTCGACGTGGATCGCAGCGACGCCGACTACGAGGCCTGGCTCACCGAGGCCATCCGCGCCGTCGACGCCGACGCCGTGCGCAGCGCCGACACGCATCTGCTGAAGTTCCCGCTGCCGATCAGCTGGGGCATCGACCTCTATCTCAAGGACGAGTCCACCCACCCCACGGGCAGCCTCAAGCACCGGCTGGCGCGCTCGCTGTTCCTCTATGGCCTGGTCAACGGATGGATCCGGCCCGGTCTTCCGGTGATCGAGGCGTCCAGCGGATCCACCGCCGTGTCGGAAGCGTACTTCGCGCGGCTGATCGGTGTCCCCTTCATCGCCGTGGTCCCGCGAACGACGAGTGCGGAGAAGACGCGGCTGATCGAGTTCGCCGGCGGACGCATCCACTACGTCGACGAGCCGGGAGCGGTGTACGCGGAATCCGCGCGGCTCGCCGCCGAGACCGGGGGTCACTTCATGGACCAGTTCACGTACGCGGAGCGGGCCACGGACTGGCGCGGCAACAACAACGTCGCCGACTCGATCTTCCGGCAGATGAAGGCCGAGCGGCATCCGGTGCCGGCGTGGGTGGTGACCACGGCGGGCACGGGCGGCACGTCCGCCACCATCGGCCGCTACGTGCGCTACACCCGCCGCGGTACGCGCGTCTGCGTGGCCGACCCGGAGAACTCGTGCTTCTTCGAGGGCTGGCGCACCGATGATCCCGCGGTGCACTGCCCCACGCCGTCACGCATCGAGGGAATCGGCCGCGGTCGCATGGAGCCCAGCTTCCAGCCCGGCGTGATCGACCGGATGATGAAGGTGCCCGATGCGGCATCGATCGCCGCCATCCACGAATTGCAGCAGCGCACCGGATGGCAGGCCGGCGGTTCCACCGGCACCGGTCTATGGGCGGCGCTGCGCATCGTCGCGCAGATGCGCGCTGCGGGTGAGCGTGGAAGTGTGCTCACCCTGCTGTGCGACGGCGGCGAACGCTATGCCGACCGCTACTACTCCCCCGAGTGGCTTGAATCCCAGGGCATCGACCCGGAACCGTACCGAACGATGATCCGCGAGCTGCTGGACTGCTGAGCGGACCCCCGACCCGTTCATAGCGCGCGATTGGCTCCAATTCGCCCACTTTTCGAGCGTTTTGCGCGCAATGAAACGGGTTGTTCAGGCGTAGAGGTCGAAGCCGGGAGCGAATCGCACGTGCTTCTCCCCGGCGCGGATCGGGAACGGCAGACGGTTCGACAGCGGCGGCAGCGGGCAGTTGAACCACATCGAGAAGCCGCACGGCGGGATCACCGACCGGTTGAAGTCGACCTCGACGGGCACGCTCTCGCCCGGGCGGAGGTCACGCCACTGCGGGGGCAGGTCCACCCACAGGAAACGACCCGTGCCGTAGGTCTCGGCGCCGTTGGTCGTGTCCGCGAAGACCAGCTGCACGGAGTCGTCATCGTCCGCGTCGAACGCGGCCAGCCGGTACTCCGTGCCCTCGTGGCTGAAGACCACGTCGCCGGCGGCACCGTGCTGGCGCAGCCGCCCGCCGTCCGCGATGTGCTCGAAGGGCACCAGGCGCTCCTCGGCGACCAGCTCGAAGCGGCCGCTCAGCACCCACGACTCGTCGAAGTCGTACGCGTCGATGTCCTCGAAGGCCGCACGCGTGGGTGCCGCGTCGTCCCAGATCCGATAGCCGCGCTGCACGCCGCCGTGATCGAGGTCCTCGCGCTCCAGGGTGGTGAGCCGCGTGGTCTCCGAACCGGCGCGCTCCGGGATGCCGGTCTCCCCCGGCGCCAGCCAGGTGGTCTCGACGAGCGCCAGCGGACCGGTGGGGCCGGTGGCATAGGCGCGGCGCTGCCGGCGGAACTGGGCGTACTCGTCGCTCTGAATGCTCACCCGTCCAGTCTTCCACCTCTCGGGTGCGCCGGACCCGGCGAGCGTAACGCAACGTGCGCGACGCACGAAGTCCCGGAGGGGGCGCCGGAGACGACGAAGGACCGGACACACGTCCGGTCCTTCGTCGTCGCGGTCAGGCGAGAACTTCCTGTGGGGCGCGCACGCTCAGTGCGTCATCGACGACGTCCACCACGACGGTGTCGCCGGCGCCAACTGCGCCCCCGACCAGAAGGTCGGCGATCCGGTCGTCCACTTCGCGCTGGATCACGCGGCGCAGCGGCCGAGCGCCGTACTCCGCCTGGTGCCCGTTACGCGCAATCCACGCGGTCGCCGCTTCGGTGACCGCCAGTTCGATGCCCTGGCTCTCCAGGCGCTGACGGGTCTCGCGCATCAGCAGCCCGACGATCTGCTGCAACTGCTCGGCGGCGAGCTTGCGGAACAGCACGATCTCATCGATGCGGTTGAGGAACTCCGGACGCATCTGCTCCCGGAGCCGGCCCATGATGCGCTCGCGCAACTCGTTCTGCGATCCGAAACCGGTCTCGCCGCCGCCGTCCGCGAGGAAGCCGATGGCGCCGCCGCGACTGGCCAGCAGTTCGCCGCCGATGTTGCTGGTCATCACGACCACCGTGTTGCGGAAGTCGACGGTGCGCCCCTGCCCGTCGGTGAGACGACCGTCATCGAGCACCTGCAGCAGCAGATTGAAGATGTCGGGGTGCGCCTTCTCGATCTCGTCGAAGAGCACGATCGAGTACGGATTGCGCCGCACCCGCTCCGTGAGCTGGCCCGCATCGTCGAAGCCGACGTACCCCGGAGGGGCCCCGATCAGCCGCGACACCGTGTGACGCTCGCCGAACTCGCTCATGTCGAAGCGGATGACCGCATCCTCGTCGTCGAACAGGCTCTGCGCCAGCGCCTTGGCCAGCTCGGTCTTGCCCACCCCCGTGGGGCCGAGGAACAGGAACGAGCCGACGGGACGGCGCGGATCGCTCATCCCGGTGCGATTGCGCCGCACCGCTCGGGCGACCGCGGACACCGCGTCGTCCTGACCCACCACGCGGCGGTGCAGTTCGGATTCGAGTTCGGCCATGCGCTCTCGCTCGGTCTCGGTGAGCCGCGACGCCGGGATGCCCGTGGCCCGTGAGATCACCGCGGCGATCTCGGCTTCGCCGATCACCGGCAGGACGCCGGCCCGCGACGCCGCCGCCAGCTGCGCCTCGACCTCCGCGATGCCGTCCCGCAATGCACTCGCCTCCTCGTAGCGTTCGGCGGCCACGGCGGCGTTCTTCTGCGCCTCCAGCTCGCCGAGCCGCGTACGCAGGGCCGTGGTGTCCACAACGGCGCCGGAACGCAACCGCACGCGCGCGCCGGCCTGATCGATCAGGTCGATCGCCTTGTCGGGCAGGACGCGATCGGTCAGATAGCGGTCGCTGAGCTCGACGGCAGCGCGCAGCGCGTCGTCGGTGTAGGTGACGTGGTGGTGGTCCTGGTAGGCGTCGCGCAGCCCGTGCAGGATGGCGACGGCGTCCTCGATGCTGGGTTCGCCGACGCGCACCGGCTGGAACCGGCGCTCCAGCGCAGGATCCTTCTCGATGGTGCGGTATTCGGCGAGCGTGGTGGCACCCACCAGGTGCAGCTCACCGCGAGCGAGCCGGGGCTTGAGGATGTTTCCCGCGTCCATCGCGCCGTCGCCGCCCGCGCCTGCTCCGACCACGGTGTGGATCTCATCGATGAACACGATGACCTCGTCGTTGCGCGTCGCGATCTCCTCGAGCGTCTTCGTCAGCCGCTCCTCGAAGTCCCCGCGGTAGCGGGTTCCCGCGAGCATCGCGGGCAGATCCAGCATGATCACCGAACGCCCGCGGAGCTGGGCGGGGACCGTGTCGGCGACGATCGCCTGCGCGAGTCCTTCCACCACGGCGGTCTTGCCCACACCCGCCTCACCCACCAGTACGGGGTTGTTCTTGGTACGGCGGCTGAGGATCTCGATGGTCTGCTCGATCTCGTCCTCACGGCCGATCACCACGTCCAGGGCACCCGCGCGGGCGCGCTCGGTGAGGTCCGTGCCGTAGGTCTCCAGCATGCTCTGCGGCGCCGAAGCGCCCTCCGAGCCGCCCGGGGTCTCTGTCGGTGCCGCCACGGATTCGCGGACGCCGTGCACGAGGGCATCGGCGGTCACGCCGTGTTCAGCCAGCACGGCGCCCGAGGGCGTGTCCTGTGCGAGCACCAGGGCGAAGAAGAGATGCTCGGGATCGATGTACGTGGAGCCCGAGGAGCGCGCCACCTGCAGCGCGTGGAACAGCGTGCGGCGCACCGATGGCGTGATCACGGCCCCGTCGGCGCTGATCGGCTCTGCCGCGGACGGCAGACGAGACTCCACGGCTCGCGCCAGTGCGGCCGCGTCCGCCCCGATCCGGCGCAACGCGTCGTGGGCGGGGGCCGTGTCCAGCAGGACGCGAAGGATGTGCAGCGCGTCGAGTTCGCTCTGCCCGCGGCCCAGCGCATACCGGCCCGCGGTCTGCAAGAGCTCCTGGGTACCCGCGCTCAGGAAGCGCGCGAGGTCGATCGATCGCGCGGCACGGGCGCGCTCGCCCTCCAGGTAGCGGGCGAGGAAGTCGTCGAACGAGTTGCCGCCGTCGGCGGCGCGGTCATCAGGCACGATACCTCCAGGTTGAAACTTGAGTTGCCTTCACTCAAGTTTCAACGCGATGGAGGCTCAGCTATTCCCAGCCTCGGCCACGATGACCTGATAACCCGCTGTGCGCAGCGCTTCCAGCTGTTCCGGGCTCACGGCGTCGTCCGTGATCACGGTGTCGAACAGTTCCGCTCCCCCGATCGCCGCGAAGGATCGGGTCCCGATCTTCGAGGAGTCCACCACCAGCACCGCACGCTCGGCGCGCTGGGCCATGAGGCGGTTGACCGCCGCCTCTCGTTCGTCACTGGCCGAGGCTCCCACGGCAGCGTCGAGGCCGTTGGCGCCGATGAAGGCGATGTCGAGGTTCATCGCCCCGAGCACCGAGTCGGCGTAGCTGCCGACGACCTCATAGGAGCGCGCGTGCAGCACTCCGCCGGTGATGACGGTCTTGATCTGATCCCGCGCGGCCAGGTGCATCGCGATGTTGATCGCATTGGTGACCACGGTCAAGCCGGGCTCGGGCGACGGGTCCTGCAGATCCGCACGAGACATCAGCGCGTCGGCGATCGCGGTGGTGGTCGTTCCGCCGCAGAGGCCGATCACGGCACCTCGCGGCGTGATCTCGGAGGCCCGCCCGGCGATGGCGGCCTTGCTGTCGACGTGTCGCTGATTCTTGTATCGCAGCGGGAGGTCGTAGGCCACGGAGTGCGCAACCGCACCACCGCGCGTGCGGTTGAGCAGTTGCTGCTCGGCCAGCGCGTCCAGATCGCGCCGCGCGGTGGCGGGCGATACCGCCAGGCGCTCGACGATGTCCTCCACCTCGATGCGCCCGGCCTCACCGAGCAGATCGAGGATCGCGGAAAGGCGCTGATCGCGATTCACGACGACTGCCCCCGGAACAGGCGCAGCAGCCGCTCCGCCTCCGCCGACAGCGCCGCTCGTCCTGCGGCCATGTACTTGCGGGAGTCCACGACCGCGGGATTCTCGGCGAGGTACGAACGCACCGCGCCCGTGAAGGACGCGTTGAGGTGAGTGGAGACGTTGACCTTCACCAGTCCGGCGTGGATGCCCGCGACGATGACCTCGTCGGCCACCCCAGACGATCCGTGCAGCACCAGGGGGACCGGGACCGCCGTCGCCAGCCGTGCGATGAGCTCGAGGTCCAGCGTCGCCGTACGCTCCGTCATCGCATGGGAGGAGCCGACCGCAACGGCCAGGGAGTCCACGCCGGTCTCGGCGACGAACTCGGCGGCCTCGGCGGGATCGGTGCGTACCCCGGGAGCGTGTGCGCCATCCTTGCCTCCGATCTCGCCCAGCTCGGCCTCGACGGACACCCCCGCCGCATGTGCGGCCGCCACGACGCGGCGGGTGGTGGCCACGTTGTCGGCGAACGGCAGCTTCGCGCCGTCATACATCACCGAGGTGAAGCCGAGATCGATGGCCGCCAGCGCCAGCTCGTCGCTCTCCGCGTGATCCAGGTGCACGGCCACGGGAACGGTGGCCGCAGCCGCGAGGGCGAGGCTCGCGCGGGCGATCGGCGCCAGCGACCCATGGAAGGTGACGCAGTTCTCCGAGATCTGGAGGATCACCGGCAGTCCGCTGCGCTCCGCGGCGGACACCAGTGCCTCCGCTGTCTCCAGATGCAGCACGTTGAACGCACCGACGGCGACGCTGTCCGCCGCTGCGGCGGCGAGCAGGTCCGAGGTTCGAGCGAGGGTCATGAGGCTCCTTCGGGTGGTGACGCTTCGGACACCGGGGTGATGATGACATCGGCCGTGCGGCGGGCGATGTCGGGATCCAGGTCACCGGCCTGCGGGGCGGCGACGGCCGCAGCACCCCAGGCCGCCGCGCGGCGGGCGAGCACCTCCAACGCGTCGTACAGGGCGAGGGCGGGGTCATCGGCGAGCGACACGGAGATCGCCGCCGACACGGCATCTCCCGCTCCCGTGGCGTTTCCGCGGACGACATCGGGGAAACGGGCGCGCAGGGCGCGGCCGTCACGGTGCACGAGCAGCATGCCTTCCTCCGCCTGCGAGACCAGCACCAGGGTGGAGCCGCGACGAAGCAGTGCCTGCGCTGCGCTCATGACGTCCGCGATGCCGGTGGCCTCTACGAGTTCGTGGTGGTTGGGCTTGAGCACGGCGGCCCCCGCATCGGCGGCATCGATGAGGGCGGTGCCGCTGGTGTCGACGAGCACGGGGATGCCGCGTGCGCGAAGCTCGGCGATGGCGGAGACCAGGACGGTCGGGTCCGCTCCCCGCGGCTGGCTGCCGCTGATGGCCACCGCGCGGGCCTGCGCCGCCGCGGTGAGCACCGCGTCCCACAGCTCGGCGGTCTCCGCGGCCGTCGGGGCAGTCCCGAACTCGTTGAGCACCGTCGCGGATGCGGCGGATTCATCCACGAGGGCAAGGCTGCGCCGTGTCTCGGCGACCACGGGGATCAGTCTGTGCACCAGCCCGGATGCCTCCAACTCCGCGCGCAGCTCGGCACCGACTCGGCCACCGGCCGTGGTCAGCGCCATCACGCGCTCCCCCTGCTGGTGGAGCACCCGGGCGACATTGAGTCCCTTGCCCCCGGCGCGCGACACCCCGGCTTCCACCCGGTGGGATTGCCCCGGCTCCAGCCGGTCGACGTGCCAGGTCATGTCCAGCGCGGGATTGGGTGTCACCGTGAGGATCACGACAGCACCTCACGGGCGCGAAGGGCGGATCCGAGCAGCCCGGCGTCCTCGCCCACCGCGGCGGGAATGAGCCGCGGGCGACGGTGGAACGACAGCAGCGCGTCGACCCGTTCGGCGAGCGGGCCGAACAACAGAGGGCCGGCCTGCGCCAGACCGCCGCCGATGACGATGGCCTCCGGCGCCAGGACTCCGGCCAGTCGCGCGATCTGCTGGGCGAGGGCGTCGATCGCCTCGTTCCAGACGCCATCCGCCACCCGATCGCCCATGCGCGCGGCCGCGAGCACGTCGCGGGCGCCCGGCAGGCGGGTGCCGCTGCGCTCGGCATAACGACGTACGATCGCGCCTGCCGAGGCCACCGTCTCCAGGCAGCCGACCGCGCCGCAGGGGCACGGGTCCCCGTGCGGATCCGCGAGCGTGTGCCCGAGCTCTCCCGCGTACCCACCCGAGACGAGAATGCGTCCGTCGGTGACGATGGTGCCGGCGATGCCCGTGCCGATGGGAACGATCACCACATCACGAAGCCCGCGGGCCGCGCCGATTTCCAGCTCGGCGCGGGCGGCGGCGCGGACATCGTGTCCGAATCCGACGGGCAGATCGATCGCATCCTGCAGCAGCGCGGCGATCGGCGCGTCGCGCCAGCCGAGGTTGGCGGAGAAGACGCCGACGCCGGCAGCTTCGTCCACGAGCCCAGGCACCACGACGCCGACCCCGGCGACATCGGCCCCGGGATGCCGCTCACGCAGCTCGCGCACCAGTCGTGCCACATCCGCGACGACGGCCCCGGCCGCATCCGCGCCACGAGCCGTCGCCGTGCGGCGAAGATCACGCACTGTGCCGGTCTCATCGATCAGAGCCGACTTGGTGTCGGTGCCGCCGACATCGAAGGCGAGGACGGCGGCACCGGGGCCGAGAGAGGTCATGCGTCGAGGATCACGGCACGCGTCAGGTTGCGCGGCTTGTCCGCGTCCAGCCCCCGACGACGCGAACGCTCCAGCGCCACCCGGTGCAGGCGCACGAGGTCGGCCATCGCGTCGATGTCGCGGTGCTCGAAGCGCGCCCCGGTGCGCGCGACATCGGCGGCGATACCCTCCGGCACCTCGCCGAAGGCCCAGGTCACCCGTCCCGGGGCGGCGATCGCGATCGGCCCGTGGCGGTACTCCATGGCGTAGTACGCCTCGGTCCACGACTGCGAGGACTCGCGCATCTTGAGCGCCGCCTCATTGGCCAGGCCGTAGCTCCAGTGCGTGCCGAGGAAGCTGAACTGCTCGGCGTTCACCAGGTCGTCCTCGAGGTCCTCCGCGAGCACCGCGCGCGCATCCGCGATCGCCGCCGTGAGGTCCTCCCCGAGCGAAGCGCGAAACAGCGCGAGGGCAGTGGTGGCGAACCGCGTCTGCACCACGGAGCGCTCGTCGGCGAAGTCGAGCACGACGACCTCGTCCACCAGCTCGACGAAAGGCGAGGTCGGGTCTCCCGTGACGCCGATCAGCGGAACCCTCCCCCGCAGCTCTCGCGCGATGGCGAGGATCTCCGAGGTGGTGCCGGAGCGCGTGAGCAGCACGATGGCGTCGTAGCCGCGGGCCAGCGGAGCCTCCGTGGCGGTGAAGGCATCGGTCTCGCCGTGCCCGCCGCGCTCACGCAGGTCCGCGTAAGCCTGGGCGATGAACCACGACGTGCCGCAGCCGACGACGGCCACGCGCTGCCCGTTCGCGGGGAGCTTGCGCTGCTCCTCGGTCATCGCGCTGGCGCGCGCCCAGGTGTCCGGCTGACTGGTCAGCTCTTCCTCCATGAATGCGCCCGGTGTCGCCTCGGTCATCATCGCTCCCATCGTGAATGCGTCCACTCATGATTGCAGATGATTGATATGGTGCGCAATCAATCACTTCCGATCGCGCATCGGGAAGAGGTCACCGCCCACCCGGAGGGCCCACGAGCAGCAGCACCACGTAGAGGGCAACGATGGCGCCCACGATGACCACGGCGAGCAGCCAGGCCCGATTCAGGAAGAAGCGCATGCAGCGGTCGTACCAGGCGGCGTCGCGGGGATCATCCGTCGCCTCCCGTCGCCACTGCCCCTCCAGACGCCCGGAGCGCTGGAGCCAGATCTCCACCGGGATGGTGGCGTAGGGGATGACGGCGCTCGCGATGGCGAGCACGGCGGGACCCACGCCCCAGCGCTGGTTGAACGCCACCAGGATGGCCGTCGCGCCGTACGACAGGAAGACCAGACCGTGGATGCCACCCGCGATGGTGACCACGATCGGATCGGCTCCCGTCGCCCGGGCGATCAGGGCGCCGATCAGGAGCGTCCAGGTGATCGCCTCGGCGATCGCCAGGACGCGGAACAGAGAACGGGGGGTGCGGAACATCTCCACCTGCTTCGTCACATCCCTTCAGCCCACCTGAAGGTAGTTTCAGTCTAGCTGAAGGAAGCCCGCCAAGCTGTGGACCGACTGCGAGTCAGCGCGCCAGGTGAGGCTCGTCGTCAGCCGTGATCAGCGCCGCCGCCAGAGCGGGCGCCGACTGGTGCAGCCGGGCGTCGAGGGCAGCGACGCGTTCCCCCGCCTCGCGCAGCGCGGCCTCGCCCGCCGGTGTGGAGCGGAGGTTGGAGGCCGCTCCCGCGTGGGCGGTGGCGTCCTGCACCAGCTTGTCCGCCACCAGGGCCTTCACGGCGGTGTGCGCGGACTGCACGGTGATCTGACTGCGCCGGGCCAGCTCGCTGAACGAGATCCCCGGCGCACCGTGGATGTGAGCGAGCAGCGCGTACTTGCGGGTGGTCAGGCGGAGATCGGACAGCGCCGCCCCCAGCTCCGCATCCCACACCGACGAGAGCGTCAGCAGCGCCACCACCGGACTCACCTGTTCCGGGCGCCGCTGCCGCCGATCGGGTTCGGTGCTCATGGCACCACGTGCCCCGCCGCGGTGAACAGCTCGTACCACTCCGCGCGCGTGAACGGGATCTCCGATCCGAGGGCGGCGTCGGCGATCCGCTGGGGACTGGTGGTTCCCATCACCACCTGGATGTTGGCGGGGTGGCGGGTGATCCAGCCGGTGGCGATGGCGATGGGAGGCACGTCGTACTTCGCCGCGAGGCGATCGATGACCGCGTTCAGCTCGGGGTACGCGGTCGAGCCCAGGAACACGCCGTTCGGTCCCTGCATCGGAGACCAGGCCTGGATCGTGATGTTCTCGTCGCGGCAGTAGTCGAGCACTCCCCCGCCGTCGCGGTCCACGGCCTGGTCGCCGGACGTGTTCATCGCGATGCCCTGCGCGATGATCGATGCGTGCGGTAGCGAGAGCTGGAGCTGGTTGGCGACGATCGGACGGCGGATCCACCGCGAGAGGTATTCGATCTGACGCGGCGTGTGGTTGGAGACGCCGAACGCACGCACCTTGCCGGCGTCGTAAAGGTCATCGAACGCGCGAGCCACCTCGTTGGGCTCCATCAGCGCGTCCGGGCGGTGCAGCAGCAGGATGTCGATGTAGTCGGTGCGCAGCGCCTGCAAGGAGCCCTCGACCGAGGCAACGAGATGCTCGTAGGAGAAGTCGTAGCCCGCACCGGGAACGATTCCGGCCTTCGTCTGCAGCGTGATCTGTTCGCGCTCCGAGGAGGTGAGAGCCATCGCCTCGGCGAAACGACGCTCGCTGGCGTGGAGCGAACCGCCATAGATGTCGGCGTGATCGAAGAAGTCGATCCCGGCATCGCGTGCGGTGCCCACCAGCTCGCGAACCGCGTCGTCCGGCATCTCGGCGATGCGCATCATTCCTGCGACGATGTTCGGCCCGGCGCCCGCGCCCACGGTGATCCTCTTCATTGCCATCCTCTCCGTGGTCAACGCTACCGCCCTCATCCGCCCGTAGCCGGTACGCCGCGACGCCGCGCCCCGTAGGGTGTGGGCATGCAGCGTTTCATCCAGGGTGCCCTCGACCTGTTCCGCGCCGCGATCTGGTGGCGCCGTGAGCCGAAGGTGATGGCACTGGCGCTGGTGCCCGCCGTGATCGCGGGAGCCATCCTGCTGGGTGCGTGGATCGCTGTGGCGCTGACGGTTCCGGCGTTCATCGACGACTGGACGCCGTTCCTCGACTCCTGGCCCGCGATCTGGTCGAGCATCGTCCGCGTCGCCGCGACCCTGGCTGTCCTGGTGGGAACGGCTCTGCTGGCCAGCGTGGTGTTCGTCGCGCTCACGCTCGCGCTCGGGGATCCCTTCTACGAGCGCGTGTGGCGGGCTGTGGAGATCAGCGGCGGCGGCGAGGCGCCCGATCGTCCCTACGGCATCGGGCGCAGCATCGCCGACGGGGTCGTGCTGGTGCTGAAGGGGGTCCTCGCTTCCCTGGTCGCGGCCGCAGTGGGGCTGATCCCCGTGGTGGGCGCCGTGCTCGGCCCCGTCGTCGGCGTCCTCCTCACCGGCCGGGTTCTCGCCGATGAGCTCACCTCACGCGCGCTCACGCATCGCGGGCTCGATCGGAGCCAGCGCCGCGAGGTGCGCCGGCGCGACCGCGCACGGGTGTGGGGTTTCGGTGCCGCCACCCAGCTGCTGATGCTGATCCCGCTCGCGCCGATCCTCGTGCTGCCCACGGCCGTCGCCGGCGCCACGGTCCTGTCTCGTCGCCTGGTCGGCGAGGCCGTTTCATAGCGCGCGAAACGACCGAATTGCCGGGAGTGAGGGACAAATCGCGCGCTACGAACGACGTTTGTCCCGCAGGTGGGACACCACGAGCAGGGCGGCGTAGCCGAAGAGGAGGAACGCCGCCAGCGGGATCGCCCACGCCTTCCACGGCCCGGTAAGCCAGACGCTGATCCACCCCAGATACGGCACCGCGTACCAGAGCGTGCCGCGGATCTGCACCTCCTGCACGGGGGCGTCGTCGGGCACGGGGTTGGCATCACCCTGGGTGATGAACACCAGCTGGCCGTCCGCGAGCGCCGTGCGCTGGATCACCCGATGGGTGATCACCTCGGGCTCGTTGCTGCGCAACTGATACGTCACGATGTCGCCGGGGTGGATCTCTTCGGCCGGCGTCGGACGGACGACGATCAGGGTGCCGGGCGGCAGGTTCGGCTCCATCGACGAGGTGAGCACCGTGAGGGCCGTGGATCCGGTCACCGCGGGGACGACGATGGCGGCTGCCGCGATCGCCAGGATCATGACCAGCACGACCGCCATCACCGCGCTGCCGAGGGAGGACAGCAGCCCTCGCTCGGCGCTCTCGGTGCGCCGCGCTCGGCGTTCGCGGCGAGAGCTCGGCACGGTATCCGTCATCGCGTCCTCCGGCTACGGTGCATGGCTGCGCCGGCCACCGTCGCGGCGAGCGCGGCCACGGCAACCAGCACCAACGACGTGACACCGGTCGCCGGGAGCGTGCCGGGCCCCGCCGGGGATGTCGACGGCACGCCGGTCGGCGCGGTGCGGGAGGGCGTTGCCGTCGGCGCGGTGCGACACGGGCCCGGTCCGCTTTCGGGCATGGCGGAGTCAGTGAGAGTCAGACGCACTTCGAAGCCCACGCTCCCGTCCTGCCCGCCCGGCAGCGAGGGGCCCCCGAGCGCAGCGGACACGGTGAGCTCGGCGTCGATGCGGGCGGTCTCTCCCGGCTGGAGCAGGGTCGAGTCGTCGATCACCATGCACCCGCCGTCCGCATCGGCGAGGGTGACCGAGCCGACCGGTACGCCGTCCACGCTCACTGCGATGCTGATCGCCCGGGAGAGCGCGAGGTCATCGGCCGTCACGTCGGTGAGCTGGACGCCCAGACGACCCTCCGTCGGGGCAGCGCTTCGCGCCCAGAGCCTCTCGGCGAGGCGGTCCCCGGGAACGACGCGGTCGATGGCGTCGAACAGCGGCTCGTCGCCGTCCACCGTGAAAGTGACGCCGTCATGGGAGATCTCCAGCGGCCCGGCATCGGATGACGGGGACGCGCGCGCGACCGCCGGTGCGATGACCAGCATCGCCGCGACCGCCATCGCCGACATCGCCGCAGCCGGCACCAGCCGGCGTCCGCGATGCGGCCTCATCGCCTCACCTGATCCACCGTCGGATCCGAGCAGACGAGGGTGATGAGGTTCGTACAGGTGAGTTTCGTGACGAACTGCATGATGATGTCGCTGTCCGAGCCGGCATCGGTGACCCGGATGTAGTTGGCCTGACCCGCCGTGAGCAGCATCACGCACGACACCGAGCTGCTGCCGGGCTGTACGACTGCTTGGCCGAGTCCGAGCAGAACGCAGGAGTTCCAGCTGGTGGGGTTCGCGGAGTTCGCGATCTGCACCTTGTAGCCCGGCGCCGTCGATGTCGCCCGGACCGCACCGACGTCGAGGATCGCCGAGATGTTCAGACCGAGCAGCCCGAGTCCGGCGCTCGGTGCGATCGCCTCGGGTGTGGTCAGCACGACGACTGCCGGATCAGTGCAGTCGACCAGCCGCCCCGCCCCCGACACCATGCCCAGACACTTGCCGTTGAGCATCGAGACCAGCTGGTACTGCTGCGCTTGTCGCTCCTGCACGAACCAGCGCTGGTTCTGAGCGCTGCCGCCGGCGCCGAGCACGGCGTTCGCGGCGGCCGGGCTCACGCTCCCGTCCGCGGCGGCGGCCAGACGGGCGGTGGTGGCCGTTCCGGGACGCATCGTGAGCACCGTGTTGTTGGCGATGGCCCCCGTCAGCTGCCAGATCGAGCGCGTGTAGGGCTTCGTCTGACCTGCGGCGCGGCAGGGGCCGAGGTTGACCGCAGCTCCGACGCCCCCGTCATTGGCCATCTGGAGACAGGTGGCCGGATCGCTCGCCAGCCGGAGCATCATCCACCCGAGCTGGCTGTTGTCGGGGGTGATCGTCGCCGTGAGGGGATAGACGGCCGCCGTCTTCAGAGTCAGCGTGTCGGTTGCGGGCGCGGTGGTCCATCCCGCGGCGGCGAGCGTTGCAGACAGATTCGCCGACACGGTCTGGGTACCGCTCGTATTCGCCAGCGCCGCGCGGTCGGCGAACGATCGCACGCAGAAGATCGCGGAAGCGCCCGCTCCGAGCGAGCCCGTGGTGAAGGAGCCGCCCGATGCCCACGTCGTCCCGATCGTCGAGATCGGGGAGCCGACGGCGGCCTGGGGCGTGCAATCGGCCGACTGGCTGACGGGCCAGACCGTCCTGTTCAGCACGGTGCCGAGCGCGCCGGTTCCCGCCGTGAGGCTGACGGTGACCGCTCCGGCGGCGGCGCCGGTGTTGGTCACGGTGAACACACCCGTGCTGGCGAGGCCCGGGCCCTCGAAGTCTGCCGCGAGCGGATTGATCGAGCTGTTCAGGTAGGTGGCCGAGAGCGCCCCGAACCCCTGCTGGGTGATCGCGACGCGCGTCGTCGTGACGGTGCCGGTCACCGGGACCGCGGTCGTCCATGAGGCGATCGACGTGCTCGCGACGCCGGTGAAGAGCACCGTGAGCAACGCCACACCGAAGGCGATCCAGGTGCGAGAGCGGCGATGCGAAGCGGTCATGGATTCACCCCGCCTGCTGCTGTGCGGTGATGGTCAGCTGGAAGGCGATTGCCTGACCGCTGCGATCGGGCGGGGTCGCCGGGCGGAGCCCGACCTCGAGGCAGGCCACGGTGCGCTCTCCCGGTGCGAGGGATCCCAGCCCGCCGCTGAATCCGGAGAGCGGGGCGGTCGGCACGACTCCCCCCGCCACGCACGTGGAGCCGAAGGGCACCGTCGTGAGGCGCACCACAGCGTCGGCCGAGATCGGATCGGCACTCGTGATCGCTGCCGAGGCGGTCAGGGCGGCCGGCGCGTCCCCGGTGTTCATGACGGTCACGGAACGCAGTTGCCAGACGTTCGGTGCGAGCTGGAGGGCCGCCAGTGCGGCGCTCTGTGCGCCGTCCACGGTGAGGCTCAGCGATCCCGCCTTCACCACGCTCGCCGGTGCGGTGATCTGCGCGGTGAGGAAGGAATACGTGCCGCCGACACCGGCGAGTCCGAGCACGACACCCGCGCCGACGAATGCGGTGAGCACACCGGCGGAGCGCCTGCGGGCGCGGCGAGCAGCGACCGCGCGTCGAGCGCGCTCGCTGCGTCGCGACACGCCCCGGGCGGGGACGGCCGTGGTGTTGGTGTGCTCAGCGGTCGTCATCTGCGCTGCCCGGGTGCCGCCGCATTGCGTCGGCGGCACCCGCGTCCGATCAGGAGGCTGCGACCTGGTTGACGAGGACGGCGAACTGCGACAGGTTCACTGCGCCGGTCTTGTTCGCGTTGTCGGAACCCGATGTGCCGAACGGCCAGGTGATGGTGGCGGTCACGGTGACCGGGTAGGTCTTCTCGGCCGCGCCGACGTTCGTGATCGTGAACGAGTTGTTCGTCACTGTCACGCCGGGGGCGGTGCTGGAGACTGCATAGGTCACCGCACCGGAGAGGGTCGCCGCGAGCGCGGTATCAGCGGCCGATGCCGTCGCACCGGTGATCGAGCCGGGGGTGAGGCCCACCGTGAAGCTGAGGTTGTCGCCTCGGGCACGCACGGTCGCGGTGGACGTATAGATGAGGATGTCGCCGGGGACGGCCCGGAACGTGCTGATGTCCGCAATGGCCACCGCGGTCGCGGCCGCGTTCTTCTTGACCTGCCAGGTGCCGGTGGGGGCCGTTTCGACGAAGGCGAGGTCACCGGCGGTGATGGTGGCCCCGCCCGCGTTGACCGATGCGTTCCAGGAGGCGAGCGTTCCGCCGGCGCCCAGCAGCAGCGCCGTGCCGGCGGCGGCCGCGATAGCGGCCTTGGTGAGTTTCTTCATGATTCCTCGGGTTCTCGGAGTAGGGGAGTTTCCGCGCACCCCTCACCCAGAACCTCTCGGATCTTCCCCTCCGGGTGGGTCGCCCAAAGGTTTCGCGCGGGGAGCTTCCGGTAATTGTGCACGAGTTCGTGCGACATGTCTCCCGCTTCCCCCATCGAATCCCCTGCATTGTGCAACGCGCACAATGCAGGGGACGATCACCGCCCGAAAACTGTTGATCAGAGCTGAGACAGGGCATCCACGGCGCGCTTGGCCTCAGCGAGACCGAGGCCCGGATGCGCATCACGCAACGCCTTGATCGCCTGGATCTTCTCCCCCCGCCGCACCAGTTCGACGACGTCAGCCGGCACTTCGAATGTGCTATCGCTCGTCGCAGCCCCGACGGAGGGTGCCGAATGGACCGCCGGGGGTGCGCTACTCACTCCCGGGTTGAGCACAGCGCCACTCGGAAGCGTCCGGCTCGCACTGTCGTCGCGGCGCCGGGACGCCCGGGCCGCAGTCGTCAGCGCGAGCAGCGAGATGGCGAGTGCGGCGAGCGATACGAGCAGGGTGACCGTCTGCATGTCCATGACACGAGGGTAGCCAGTGCCGGCGGCGCGAGTCAGCCGCGCCGGATCTCCTCCACGGCGCGGCGGTTCACATCGGCCGCGGCCTGCAACAACGCGGCGGCGAACTCCACCTGCTCCACGCTCAGCGTGTCAAGGTACTCCCCCCAGAGCTCCGACACTCGCGCGTATACCGGACCGAGGTCGGCCATCAGCGCGTCGGCATCAGCCGCAACGATGACCCGGCGTCGATCCGACTCATCCCGCGAGCGGGTCACATACCCCGCCCGCTCAAGCCGGTCGATCATCGCCGTCACCGCACCGCCGGATGTCAGCCCGGTGCGCGCCGCCAGCTCACCGGGCGTCGCGGGTCCCTCGCCGAGAAGGAGGCCGACCGCCTGCACATCGGTGCCGTTGAGTCCGACAGAACGCGCCACGGCATCCTGGAACACCACCGATCGCGCCTGGAAGTCACGCATGGCTTCCGCCTGACGCACAATCGCGTCGGCACGACGGGCATCGTCATTCATCGTCTGCTATTCTCTCTAAATCCGAGAGACTCTGCGAACGAGACTCTCTTCTGCTCAGTTCACTCTATCGAAGGGCGATCATGCCGAAGGCACTCATCATCGGCGGCGGCGTGGTGGGGCCCGCCATGGCGCTGTTCCTCCAGCGCGACGGATGGGAGGTCGAGCTGTTCGAATCACGACGCGAGCCGGACGCGTTCGGTGGCCTGTTCCTCAACGTCGCGACGAACGGTCTGGCGGTGCTGGAGACACTCGGCGTACGCGAACGACTGCTGAGCGATGCCCATCACTGCCCGTACATGCACATGCGCGGCGCGAGAGGACAGCTCCTGGCCACCGTGCCCAACGGCCCCGCCGGCGAGCCCGAACGCGGAAGCGCGGTCGTGCGGCGCGAGTGGCTGAATCTCGTGCTGCGTGAGGCCGCCGAAGCCGCCCAGATCCCGACGCGATGGGGCGCTCGCCTCGAGCGCATTGAGGAGGGCCCCGATGCCGTGACGGCGCACTTCGCCGACGGCACCTCCGCTGTGGGCGACATCCTCATCGGCTGCGATGGCGTCGGCTCGGTGACGCGGCGCTGGATCGATCCGCACGCCCCGGAGCCACGCTGTGCGGGACTCCTCAGCGTCGGCGGGTTCGCGCGGGTGGAGGGGCTGCAGCCCACCCCGGACGCGCAGACGATGGTGTTCGGCGAGCACGGCTTCTTCGGATACCTCGTACGCGAGGACGGCACCGTGTACTGGTTCGCCAACCCCACGCACGAGGAGATCGACCGCGAAGCGCTGCGCACCTGGCCGCGCGACGAGATCCTGGCCGAATTGCGCGATGCCCATCGAAACGACCCGTACCCCGTGCCGCAAATCCTCGACGGCGTCGTCGGAGCGGTCGGCGCATACGGCGTCTACGAGCTGACGCACGTGCCCTCCTGGCACCGTGGCCGGGTGGTGGCACTCGGCGATGCCGTCCACGCCACGTCGCCGAGCGCGGGGCAGGGAGCCTCATTGGCCCTCGAGGACGCCGCGACCCTCGCGCAGTGCCTCCGCACGGGTGGGTTCCCGGATGCGTTCGTGCGCTACCAGCAGCGTCGTCAGCCGCGCGCCGAGAAGGTCGTCGCGTACGCGGCGTCCATCAACCGCAACAAGCGCGTTCCGCGCACCCGGCTCACGCGATGGCTGCGCGATGCGATGCTGCCGGTGTTCCTGCGTGGCGCGATGACCGACACGCGCAACAACGACCTGTACAACTACGTGGTCGCCGATGAGCCGGCGCCCTCACCGGATGGACACCCGCGCAGACGGTAAGAGGCGACCGCCCGAGCCACGCCGGCGCGGGCGGTCGCCTCAGCGACTCGGTCAGGAGGTGGCGCCGTCCGGCGCCGCCTCCAGGCTGGAGCGTCCACCGGCGTCATCCCCGTGTTCGGCCCTCGCCGCCCGGCGCTTGTCGGAACGGGCTCGCGCGGCGAGGTTCAGCGTCTCCACCAGGATGGCGAAGGCCATCGGACCGTAGATCAGCGCCTTGTCGATCTTGATGCCGAATCCCTCGGCGATCAGGAACACCGCGATCAGCAGGAGGAACGACAGAGCCAGCATCTTCACCGTGGGATGACGGTTCACGAACGCGAAGATGGCGCCGGACGCGAACAGCATGATCGTGAACGAGATGAGCACCGCGGCGATGATGACGATCATGTTCGCGGTCATCCCGACGGCGGTGATGACCGAGTCCAGCGAGAACACCAGGTCGAGCGCGAGGATCTGGACGATGACGGCGCCGAAGGTGGTCGCCACGACGCCGGGTCCGTGGACCTCGGTGTCATCGCCCTCCAGCTTGTGATGGATCTCCTGCACCGCTTTGAACAGCAGGAAGAGTCCACCCGCGATCAGGATCAGGTCCTTCACGGAGAAGCCGAGGGTGCCGATGTGGAACAGATCGTTGGTGAGCGTGATGATCCAGCCCGCGAAGAAGATGAGCACGATGCGCATCAGCATGGCGAGGGTGAGACCGAGCTTGCGCGCCCGTGCCTGCTGATGTTGCGGCAGCTTGCCCGCGAGGATGGAGATGAAGATCACATTGTCGACACCGAGCACCACCTCGAGCAGAAACAGGGCCAGGAAGACGGCGATGAGATCTGGGGACAGGGGTAAGTCGAACTCCATGGCCTGAGCGTAGAGCATGATTTCGGCGCATTGTGCACCCGTCAGGGTGCTTCGCGGCGGATCAGCGGCGCCTTCTCGGCGACTTGCCGGGAATGCACCAGTACGGAGCGGCTCGGATCAGACCTGGATCACACGGGCGCGGACGCGCTGCTCTCCGGGCTGGTCCCGCGCACAGACGTCACCGCGATCCCCCGCGAACGCAACAGCGCGGCCAGTACCCCATCCCCGGGCACGAGCTTGCCAGCGTGCGTCCCGTCGTAGATGGTGCCCGCCCCGCACGAGGGGCTGCGTGCCTGGAGCACCGCACGGGTCACCCCGGCAGCAACCGCACGTTCGGCGACGATGTGCGCGCCGCGCACGAAGGCGTCGGTGCAGTCCTCCCCCTCGATCGTGACGACGGCCGCCGTGCCGGCGAGGACGTCGTGGCCATCGCCGCCCACGATCTCGGCAGCGGGTCGTGGCGTCGGCAACCCACCGAGCTGCTCCGCGCACAGCGCGATCGCTTCCCCCGCGCGCACGGCCGCAACCGCAGCGGCATCGGGCTTCGCACGGCAGTCGTAGCGGCATGCCTCACCGGCGAGGCATGCGCTCACCAGGAGCCGGGTTCGCGCCATGTCCGCCTCCGATCATCACTGCCGACGATACCCGAGCGTCGGGGACGCTCCGGAATCGTCGAGCGCGGGCGCCTCCTCACGCCGAGCGCAGCAGGAACTCGACGCCCTCCGGATCCTCCAGGACGGTGGTCGTGGCCGAGGAGCTGTCGACGACCCGGGCGCCGAGCGCTTCCACACGCGCCAGCTCGGTGGCCAGCTCCGGTGATGCGCAGACGAGAACGAAGGCCTGACGAGACGGATCGCGCGCAGGATCCACGGCGTCTCCGCTCCAGGCGAGCTTCGTCCCGCCCTCCGGGGACTGGATCGCCGTCTCCTCCCCCTCGTCCCAGACCAGCGGCCATCCGAGCACGGCGGACCAGAACAGCCCGGAGGCGCGTGTGCCCTCGCAGGTCACCTCACCGAGCGGGCCACAGCCCGCCAGGTAGGAGTTCTCGTCCTCGATCACGCAGAACTCGTCTCCGGCGGGATCCGCCATCACGGCGTAGCTGCCCGCCGGAATGTTCCCGCTGCCGAGCAGTCGCCCTCCGGCGCGCTCGGCGGCAGCGATCGTCTGCTGCTGTGTCCGCTCCGCGCGGCTCAGGTGAAGGTGCACCCGATTCTTGAGAGCCGAGTGAGCGCGACCCGACGCGAATCGGAGGCCCGCCTGCGTGGCGGATCCGGGAAGGAGGATGCCCTCGGTGTCCTCGCGGGTCTCCCGGTGCAGCAGCGCGGACCAGAACGCAGCGGCGCGCTCGGGTTCGGGACTGCGCAGCATGACGGATTCGAAGGTGATCGGCATGCTTCGACCCTAGGCCTCAGCGCTCGACGCGCGAAAGGAGCGTCAGCCGGAGGAGTGCCAAGCCTCGAAGCGCCGCTGCGCCTCGGTCGTGCTGAGCTCCGCGCGCAGATGCGGATGCTCGGCGTACAGGCGGATGGCGTTGTAGATCAGGCCGGCTCGCTCTTGCATCATCCCGGCCGTGAACTCGAGAGATTCACCCGCACCGCGACAGATCCGGATGCGCGCATGCGGCGCGACGTCGACAGCCGTGACGTCTTCCCAGCGGACGAAGTGCGCACCCGCGACCAGGTGCCGGGTGATGCCGCTCCTGCCGAGCGTGAGACCCACCGGGATCCTGCCAAAGGACGTGTTCTTGGCGTCGAGCAGGTTCTGCAGGAGCGCATATGTCCCCGCGACCGCACACACGATCAGGAGCGGAACGAAGAGGAACAACCACCACACGCCACCCGGCGTCGCGAGCACGGCGATCATCGCGAAGACGAGCAGCGCTGCGGTGCCGATGCCGCTGAGCACCATCCACACGCGCACCCAGACGTGCATGGTCTGCTCGCGATAGAAGTGCACCCAGTCATCGGCGGGCGCAACGGTGGCGCGCCCGAGGACCACTGCGTTGAGCAGCTGTGGGGGGCGCGCCGCCGCGTCGCCGAGATCGAATGCGAAAGCCAGCACGGCCACCACACCGAACAGCACCGCGCTCACGGTTGCCCAGATCAGGGAACCGGACACGGTGCACCACACCGAGACGGCGCCCAGCGCAGCCGCGACGGCCCCGGTTCCCCAGGCCACCGGGAGGGGGAACTTCTCGCCCGGGGTGAGCAGCTCAGGGGGAACCGCATATGGCGGCTCCCCCTGACTGACACTCATCTCGGTGTGACTCAGAAGTCCCAGTCGTCGTCTTCCGTAGCGACGGCCTTGCCGATGACATAGGACGAGCCCGAACCGCTGAAGAAGTCGTGGTTCTCGTCCGCGTTCGGCGACAGGGCCGACAGGATCGCCGGGTTCACGTTGGTGACCGTGGAGGGGAACATCGGCTCATAGCCGAGGTTCATCAGCGCCTTGTTGGCGTTGTAGTGCAGGAACTTCTTCACGTCCTCGGTCAGGCCGACGCCGTCGTAGAGATCCTGCGTGTACTGCACCTCGTTGTCGTAGAGCTCGAACAGCAGGTTGAAGGTGTAGTCCTTCAGCTCCTGACGACGCTCCTCGGTCTCCTTCTCGAGACCCTTCTGGAACTTGTAGCCGATGTAATAGCCGTGCACGGCCTCGTCACGGATGATGAGGCGGATGAGGTCGGCCGTGTTGGTGAGCTTCGCCTTGGACGACCAGTAGATCGGCAGGTAGAAGCCCGAGTAGAACAGGAACGACTCCAGCAGGGTGGAGGCCACCTTGCGCTTGAGCGGGTCATCGCCCTGGTAGTAGTCCATGATGATCTGAGCCTTCTTCTGAAGGTTCGGGTTCTCCGTGGACCACCGGAAGGCCTCATCGATCTCCTTCGTCGACGCCAGCGTCGAGAAGATGGACGAGTAGCTCTTCGCGTGCACCGACTCCATGAACGCGATGTTGGTGTACACCGCTTCCTCGTGCGGGGTGATGGCGTCGGGGATCAGCGAGACCGCGCCTACCGTGCCCTGGATGGTGTCCAGCAGGGTGAGACCGGTGAACACGCGCATGGTGAGCAGCTGCTCTTCCGGGGTGAGCGTGTTCCACGACTGGATGTCGTTGGACAGCGGCACCTTCTCGGGCAGCCAGAAGTTGTTGACGAGGCGGTTCCACACCTCGACGTCCTTCTCGTCCTCGATACGGTTCCAGTTGATGGCCTGGACCGTGGAGGCCAGCTTGAGCTTCTCGGGAGTCATCTCTTCTTCTCTGGGTGATTCAGGGGTGATGGGCGGTGGTGAGGGGCGTCACAGCATGCAGCTGACGCAGCCCTCGACCTCGGTGCCCTCGAGTGCCATCTGACGCAGGCGGATGTAGTAGATCGTCTTGATCCCCTTCTTCCACGCGTAGATCTGGGCACGGTTGATGTCACGGGTGGTGGCGGTGTCCTTGAAGAACAGCGTCAGCGACAGTCCCTGGTCCACGTGGCGGGTGGCTGCCGCGTACACGTCGATGACCTTCTCGTAGCCGATCTCGTACGCGTCCTGGTAGTAGTCCAGGTTGTCGTTCGTCATGAACGGCGCCGGGTAGTAGACGCGGCCGAGCTTGCCTTCCTTGCGGATCTCGATCTTCGACGCGATCGGGTGGATCGAGCTGGTCGAGTTGTTGATGTAGGAGATCGATCCCGTCGGCGGGACAGCCTGCAGGTTCTGGTTGTAGATGCCGTGCTTCTGCACGGACTCCTTCAGCGCTGCCCAGTCCGCGCGGGTGGGGAGCTGGTGTCCCTCGAACAGGGACGCGACCTTCTCGCTGGTGGGCAGGAAGTCGTTCTCCAGGTACTGGTCGAAGAACGTGCCCGACGCGTACGTGGAGTCCTCGAAACCGTCGAAGTGCTCGCCGCGCTCGATGGCGATCTTGTTCGACGCGGTCAGCGCGTGGAACAGGACCGTGGCGAAGTACACGTCGGTGAACTCGATCGACTCCGGCGAGCCGTAGTACACGTGCTCACGAGCCAGGAAGCCGTGCAGGTTCATCTGGCCGAGACCGATCGCGTGCGAGCGGTCGTTGCCGTCCTCCACCGAGCGGACCGAGGCGATGTGGCTCTGGTTGGACACCGCGGTCAGCGCACGGATGGCGGTTTCCACGGTGCCGGCCAGGTTCTTGCCGTCCATCGCGAGAGCGATGTTCATCGATCCCAGGTTGCAGGAGATGTCCTTGCCGATCACGTCGTACGACAGGTCGGTGTTGTAGGTCGTCGGGGTGTTGACCTGCAGGATCTCGGAGCAGAGGTTGCTCATGTTGATCCGGCCCTTGATCGGGTTGGCCTTGTTCACCGTGTCCTCGAACATGATGTACGGGTAGCCCGACTCGAACTGGATCTCCGCGAGGGTCTGGAAGAACTCGCGCGCGTTGATCTTCGTCTTCTTGATGCGCGGGTCGTCGACCATCTCGTGGTACTTCTCGGTCACCGAGATGTCACCGAACGGAACGCCGTACACGCGCTCGACGTCATACGGCGAGAACAGGTACATGTCCTCGCCCTTCTTGGCGAGCTCGAAGGTGATGTCGGGCACCACGACACCCAGCGAGAGCGTCTTGATGCGGATCTTCTCGTCGGCGTTCTCGCGCTTGGTGTCGAGGAACTTCATGATGTCGGGGTGGTGCGCCGACAGGTAGACGGCGCCGGCACCCTGACGTGCACCGAGCTGGTTCGCGTAGCTGAAGGAGTCTTCGAGGAGCTTCATCACGGGGATGATGCCGGAGGACTGGTTCTCGATCTGCTTGATGGGAGCACCCGACTCGCGGATGTTCGACAGCAGCAGCGCCACGCCGCCGCCGCGCTTGGAGAGCTGCAGCGCGGAGTTGATGCCGCGGGAGATGGACTCCATGTTGTCTTCGATGCGCAGCAGGAAGCAGCTGACGAGCTCGCCGCGCTGCGCCTTGCCCGCGTTGAGGAACGTCGGAGTGGCCGGCTGGAAGCGGCCCGAGATGATCTCGTCGACGATCTGCTCGGCGACCTTCTGGTCGCCGTCGGCCAGTGCGAGTGCGCTCATCACGACGCGGTCCTCGAAGCGCTCCAGGTAGCGCTTGCCGTCGAAGGTCTTCAGCGTGTAGCTCGTGTAGTACTTGAACGCGCCGAGGAAGGTCTCGAAGCGGAACTTGGCGGCGTAGGCGCGGTCGTTGAGCTTCTGGATGAAATCGAGGGAGTACTTCTCGAGCACGGCCGGCTCGTAGTACTCCTTCTCCACCAGGTAGTCCAGGCGCTCCTTGAGCGAGTGGAAGAACACGGTGTTCTGGTTGACGTGCTGCAGGAAGTACTCGCGCGCGGCGCGGCGATCGGCGTCGAACTGGATCTTGCCGTTCGCGTCGTAGAGGTTGAGCATCGCGTTCAGCGAGTGGTAGTCCATACCCTCGTACGCGGGGTTCGCCTTGAAGTCGCTGACCTCGGTCACTGCTGCTTCCACCATCGTTCCAATCCGTTGCTCACCTGAGCCACGTCATCTGGCGTGCCGAAGAGTTCCACTCGATACAAATGCGGCACGTGGCACTTGCGGGAGATGATGTCGCCGGCGAGGCAGTAGGCCTCACCGAAGTTCGTGTTGCCCGCGGCGATGACACCGCGGATCAGAGAGCGATTGCGCGCGTCGTTGAGGAAGCGGATCACCTGCTTGGGGACCGCGCCGTGCCCGTCACCTCCGCCATAGGTGGGGGTGACGAGCACGTAGGGTTCTTCGATGACGAGCGGCTCGTCGGCTCGGTACAGCGGGATCCGCACGGCACGCATGCCCAGCTTCTCGATGAAGCGGGCCGTGTTGCCGGACACGCTCGAGAAGTAGACCAGCAGCGGTGCATCCGCCGCGGGGTGGGAAGGCGTCGTGCCGAGACCCGGCGCCTGCGGAGCCAGCAGGACCGACATGCGCCGATCCGATCAGGCGAGGCGGGCGGCGAGCTCGTCGATCTTGTCGGGACGGAAGCCCGACCAGTGGTCGCCCTCCGTGATCACGACCGGCGCCTGCATGTACCCCAGAGCCTTGACCTGCTCGAGAGCGTCAGCGTCCTGCGTGACATCGAGGACTTCGTACTCGATGCCCTTGGAGTCGAGTGCGCGGTAGGTCGCGTTGCACTGGACGCAGGAGGGCTTCGTGTAGACCGTTACAGACATTTTGACCGTCTTTCCCCTCTGATGATCTTGGTGTGTGGCCGGCAACCAGTGCCGGAGCTCCAATACTACATATAGGTGTCGACATTGGAAGTGACCACAAGAGGTAGTAGTTACATTCGTGTAGTTATCCACCGTCCTCCACAGGGTTCAACACAGGTTGTCCACGATTTCATCCACAACCGAGGGACGAATCTGAGGGCCTGAAACCCGCGGGAAAGCCGGGGTGTCGGACGTCACGGCCTCGTCCTTCCACAGGCTGCACGCTACGCCGGGCCTCCGACATCGCAATCCGGTGGACAGACCCGATCTCGGCGTGTCGCGGCGTGTCGTGATCGACGCGCCGGACGCCACGCCGGATCCCCTCCTGAGCCGGGTCGCCGAACGGTAATCTGGACTCTCGTGGCCGGGTACAAGGATCTGCTGCGCACGCCAGGCGTAGCGCGCATCATCATCGCTCAGCTCGTCGCGCGCTTCCCCAACGGGATGACGAGTCTGGCCATCCTCATGCACGTGGAGCAGATCACCGGCTACTACGCGGCCGCGGGTCTCGTCCTGGCCGCCACCTCGGTGGGGCAGGCCATCGCGGGGCCGGTCGCGAGCCGCTGGATGGGCCGCTGGGGAAGCCGCCCCGTCATCGGGGCCATGATCGCCGTCTGCGCCGCCGCGCTCGTCGCGATCACCACGCTTCATCTCGTGGTACCGGAGACTGTCGTGCGCGGTGACGGCGGCGTATTCCCGCCCATCGTCTTCATCTACATGGTGCTGGGCTTCATCGCCGGCCTCGCCACTCCCCCGATCCAGTCCGCCGTGCGCACCATCTACCCCAAGATGGTGAACTCCCGACAGCTCACCCCGCTCTTCTCCCTGGACGCTTCGCTGCAGGAGATCATCTGGATCATCGCTCCGGTGCTGATCACCCTGGTCAGCACCCAGATCAATACGATCGTCGGGCTCCTCACGATCGTCGCCATCCTGGTGGGCGGCGGCACCTGGTTCCTCGTGCTGCCGGAAGTGGGCCGCGTCCGCATCCCGCAGAGCCGGCGCAGCTTCGGCAAGGTGCTCGGCAAGCCCGCGGTGCTGCTGGCCACCGTGGTGGGCTTCCTCCTCATCGGCGCCTGCGCGGCCGTGGAGGCCGGCGTGATCGCCACGTTCGGCCACGGCGGTGTGGAAGCCGGCCTCGTGCTGGCGGTGTTCTCGGTGGGCTCGCTGGCGGGCGGACTCATCTCCGGCGCCATCCCGATCAGCCGCTGGGCGATGGCACGACGCCTCCTCATCGTCACCGTGGGCCTCGCCGTCATCCCGTTCTTCGTGAATCCCGAGTGGGCGGGCGAGCCGTGGGCCATCGGCACCGCTCTCACCCTCGCCGGCATCGGCGTCGCCCCCGCTCTGGCGGTGCTGTTCGCGATGACCACCGCCAGCGTGAAGTTCAGCGACACCGCCGAGGCCTTCGGGTGGGTGGCCACGGGCCAGCTCATCGGAGGCGCTGCGGGTTCCGCACTCGCCGGCTTCCTCATCGATGGCATCGGACCCGCCGGCGCGTACATCGCGGCGGCGGGGCTCGCGCTGGTGGGAACGGTGGTCTCCACCGTGTTCGTCCGAGGCTTCCCGGACCTGCGGCACCGCGATGCCGCACCGATCCCCGACACGGCGCCGATCCAGACGGTCTCCTGACGCTCGATGGGAGACTCGCCGTCCTCCCGTCCGTGATCGGGACTTCCGCCGACACGGGGGAATAGCGCTGGACCGCTCTCGTGTTGGCGGCTGCATGAGCAATCGCACCGTGTGGCAGACCGCGTTCGGCGGACCGGAGAACATCGAGATCGTGGAGGCGGAGGTGCCGGTTCCCGGCCCCGGCGAGGTGCGGGTGCGCGTCGCCGCCGCGGGGCTGAACCCGGTGGACTGGAAGCTGGCGGCCTATCCCGCGCTGGCCGAGGCCTTCCGCGTCACGGTCCCCGGCGGGTACGGTAACGACTTCGCCGGTGTGGTGGACGCCCTCGGCGACGGCGTCGAGAGGTGGAGCGTCGGTGATCGCGTGCTCGGTGCGGCGCGCGGACACGCCATCGCGGAGTTCGTCGTCGTTCCCGCGACGAAGCTCGTCGCGGTGCCGGGCGGTGTCTCGTTGCGCGACGCTGCGACACTCGACATCGCCGGTCGCACCGCCGCGGCTGCGGTGGACGCGCTCGAGCTCACGGCGTCGGACACTGTGCTGATCGGTGGCGCGGCGGGAGGAGTCGGCGTCATCGCCGTCCAGCTCGCCGTCGCAACCGGAGCGCAGGTGATCGCCACCGCTTCCGAGTCCAACCATGATTTCCTGCGCGAGCTGGGTGCCATCCCCGTCGCCTACGGCGCCGGGCTCGCCGAGCGGGTTCGCGCCGCGACGGATCGCCCGGTGACCGCCGCCACGGACCTCCAGGGAACGGAGACGGTGGATGCCGCGCTCGCTCTCGGCGTCTCCCCCGAGCGCATCACGTCCATCGCGGCCAACGGCGCGACGCTTCCCGAGGGCGTGATCGCCACCGGCGGCGGCAACGCACGTCCCGACGCCCTGGCCGACATCCAGCGACGCATCGCCGACGGCACACTGCGTCTGGAGATCGCCGGGACCTATCCGATCGAGGAGACGGCGGCTGCCGTCAAGCGACTGCGTGACGGCCATGTGCGTGGCAAGCTCGTCATCGCGGTGGACCCGGCGCTCGTGTGAAGCCGGTGTCATCGCTCCTGTGAAGCCGGTTTCGTCGCGCTCACCAGGCTTCTCCTGCGCCTGGAGAGAAGCCTGGTGAGCGCGAGGAACGCGAGGCAAGCCCCCGCGAGCACACGGGGGACGGGGACAGAATGGACGTATGAGCGTGTTCGATCCGGCCCACTATCTTCCCGACGATCTCCTGGAGCGCATCAGATCCCGCGCCGCGCAGGTGGACGCGGACAACGTGTTCCCGCAGCAGGACCTGGATGAGCTGCGGGAGGCCGGTTACCTGCGGATCCTGGTTCCCGCCGATCGCGGTGGCGCGGGACTCACGCTGGAGCAGGCCGCCGTGTTGCAGCAGCGGCTCGCCGGTGCTGCGCCCGCGACCGCGCTGTCGATCAACATGCATCTGGTCTGGACGGGTGTCGCCCGCGTGATGCGGGATCGCGGCATCGACGCGCTGTCTTTCGTGCAGGAGGGGGCCGCCCGCGGTGAGGTGTTCGCCTTCGGCATCAGTGAGGCGGGCAACGACCTGGTGCTGTTCGGATCCGACACCATGGCCGTTCCGCAGCCGGACGGCGGATACGCCTTCACGGGCACCAAGATCTTCACCTCGCTCGGCCCGGTCTGGGACCAGCTGGGCCTGCACGGTCTCGACGCCTCCGATCCCGAGAACCCGAAGCTCGTCTACGCGTTCGTACCGCGTTCGGAGGAGGTCGTCACCCGCGACGACTGGGACACGCTCGGAATGCGCGGCTCGCAGTCGCGCACCACCGAGCTGCACGGCGCGATCTCCCCCGCCGACCGCGTGGCGCGCATCGTCGCGCCCGGCCCCCACCCGGATCCGATCGTGTTCGGCATCTTCAGCGTGTTCGAGGTGCTGCTGGCGTCCGTCTACACCGGCATCGCCCGTCGAGCGATCGAACTCGCGGTGGAAACCGCGGGAAAGCGCCGCTCGAAGAAGACCGGCAGGTCCTACGCCCAGGACCCCGACATCCGCTGGCGCATCGCCGACATGGCTCTCGCCTACGATGCCCTGCCACCGCAGATCGCCGCGATCGCTCGTGATGTCGATGAGCTCGCCGACAACGGTGCGCGCTGGTTCGCGATGCTCTCCGGCGTGAAGCATCGGGCCGTGGTCATGGCCAAGGACGTGGTCGACAACGCGATGCTCGTCGCCGGCGGATCCAGCTTCTTCACCCGCAACGAGCTCTCCCGCCTCTACCGCGACGTGCTGGCCGGGATGTTCCATCCGTCCGACCCGGAGTCCGCGCACGCCACAGCCGCTGCCGCACTCCTCGGCCCGGTCGAATCATGAGTGAGACGTCCGCCGGTGGGCGAGGATCGGCGCGTTGCGGTGATTCTCGCCCACAGACGGAAGTCTCGCGGGAGTGCCGGGAACGCGCGTAACGAGAGGAGGTACGACGATGACCATCGATCCCCGAGAAGCCGCGGCGGAGTATCGCGCGGCGCACGCCGAGACGACGGAGCAGGGGACGGACTCCGACGGCCGTGGGCCCGCGACGCCGGCGAGCGAGCCGCGTGCCGAGACGGCGCGCACCTGGACGTCGGCCGACCGTGCGGCCTACGTGGAATCCGCGATCCAGCGGGCGATCCGCGAGGGCGCGTTCGACGATCTGCCGGGCGCGGGCAAGCCGATCGAGGATCTGGGAACCACGCACGATCCGGACTGGTGGATCCGCCGCAAGATCCAGGCCGAGGACCTGCGCGGGCTCGGCCCCGCCGCCCTGACCCTGCGGGTGGAGGACCGCGAGTTCGAACAGCGGATGGACGCTTTCACCCGCGAGGCTGACGTCCGTGAGGCGGTCGAGGACTTCAACCGTCGCGTGAAGCACGCCCGGCTTCAGCTTCTCGGCGGGCCGCCGGTGGTGACGCCGCTGCGGGATGCCGACGCCGAGGTCGATTCATGGCGGCAACGGCGCGCGCAGCGCATCGTCGATGCACCGCCACCGGCCGATCCCCCACGGCGCTGGTTCCGCCGCAGCCGCTGAGCGCACGCCGGCGATGCCGAGACCCGCGGGAGCCCTCCCCACAAGGCCACACCGCGGGGACAGCTGCCGGAGTCTACTTGCCGGTGACTTCGAAGGCCTTGAGCATCTCCTCGATGGCCTGCTCGCGCTCGTCGCCACCCGATTCCATCATGTGGCTGACGTGGGTGCGGAGGTGGTTCTCGAGGAGGAGTCGGTTGAGGGATTCGAGGGAGCGCTGGATCGCACGCGACTGCGTGATGATGTCCATGCAGTACTCCTCGTTGTCGATCATCTTCGCGACGCCGCGCAGCTGACCCTCCAGGATGGCGGTGCGGTGCAGTGCGCGCTTCTTGATGTCCTCGATCACGTCTTCAGCGTACCGCCGAGGCGCACCACGCCGACCGCCTCGACCGATGCGAGGATGTGGCCATGGCGCGCACACCCACCGAACTGCTCTCTCCGGCCGATCAGGAGCGTCGTCGCGCCCTCTCCCGGATGAAGACGATCGCCCTCGGCGCGCTGATCGCGATGGCCGTGCTGTTCTGCATCGGCTTCGTGCTGCAGGAGCGCTACCCGGCATGGGGGTACCTGCGCGCAGCGGGTGAGGGCGGCATGGTGGGAGCCCTCGCCGACTGGTTCGCCGTCACGGCGCTCTTTCGCCGCCCGATGGGACTGCCCATCCCGCACACCGCCATCATCCCGAGCCGGAAGGATGAGATCGGGCGGACGCTGGGCGAGTTCGTGGAGACCAACTTCCTCGCCGGCGACGTCGTCCGTCAGAAGCTGGACACCACCCCGATCGCGGCTCGGCTCGGCTCCTGGCTGCGCGAGGAGCCGAATGCGAAGCGAGTGGGAAGCGAGCTCGCCACCGCAGCAGCGGGGGTGCTGCGGGCGCTGAGCGACGATGACGTGCAGGACCTCATCAGCGATCTCGCCCGCCGCCACCTCATCGAACAGGACTGGGCGACTCCGGCGGGGACATGGCTCGGACGGATCGTGGAGACGGACGCCCAGCGTCCGGCCGTGGATCTCGCCGCCGACACCATCGCGACCTGGCTGAGCAGCAACCACGAAGCCTTCCAGGGGCTGATCTCCCGGCGCCTGCCCGGCTGGGTGCCCAAGCTCGCGCACCGCTTCGTCGATGACACCGCCTACAACGAAGCAGTCAAGTTCGTCGACGCTGTCCGCGCGGACCGGGACCACCCTGCCCGTCACGCCATCGACGGCTACCTCACGCGGTTGGCGGACAACCTCCAGCACGATCCGGCAACGCGAGCCAAGCTGGAGGGCGCCAAGAGCGGGGTGTTCGACAGCCCGAAGGTGCGCCAGCTGGCAAGCGATGCGTGGCAGACGGTCAAGAGCGGGCTCATCACCGCCCTCGAGGACGAGGACAGTGCCCTGCGCGCACGCATCGACGCCGCCCTCGGCGACATCGGTGCCCGGCTCGCGGACGACGCAGCGCTACAGGGCCGCGTCGACGGCTGGGTGACCAACGCCGCGGTGTTCCTCGTGGACCGGTACCGTCATGACATCGCGAGCATCATCACGGACACGGTCGAGCGCTGGGACGCCAGTGAGACGACGGAGAAGATCGAGCTGATGGTGGGACGCGATCTGCAGTACATCCGCCTCAACGGCACGGTCGTCGGCGCGCTCGCCGGCGTCACGATCTTCGCGGTTGCGCACGCCGCGATTCAGCTCGTGGGCTGATCAGGCCCGCCGGGTCCAGGTCTCGAAGCGGTAGGCCGGCCCGCGATCCGACGGCGCGAAATCCGGCACGCCGGGCGATGCCGCCGTCAGCACGAACTCCGACGGCAGCTGCGGCGCATGCGTGTCGCCATCACTGATGTCGAGGTCGAGCACCGTCACGAGGATCTGATCGGCCTCGGGCAGGAACTGCTCGTAGATCGAGCCTCCTCCCACCACCCAGATCTCGTCGCCGCCCTCGGCGTCCCCCGCGAGCGCCAGCGCCTCGTGCACGTCCGCCGCCACCAGCCCGCCTGCTTCCCGCACCTCGGCGGCGAACGCGTCATCGTGCGTCAGCACGATGTTGGTCCGCTCGGAGAACGGGCGAAAGCGCGGCGGGATGGACTCCCAGGTGCGTCGTCCCATGATCACCGGGTGGCCGAGGGTGGTGCGCTTGAAGTACGCCATGTCCTCGGGTGCGCGCCACGGCATGTCACCGTCACGGCCGATGACGCCGTCGATGGTCTGCGCCCAGATCAGTCCGATGCGTGCCATCTCACACCGCCACCGGAGCGCTGATCTGCGGGTGGTGCTGGTAGTCATGCACGGCAAAGTCCTCGAACGCGTAGTCGAAGATGCTGTCCGGCCGCCGCGTGAAGGTGAGTGTAGGCGACGGGTAGGGCTCCCGCTCCAGCTGCGTGCGGACCTGCTCGAGGTGATTGTCGTAGATGTGGCAGTCGCCGCCGGTCCAGACGAACTCCCCGGGCTCCAGCCCCGTCTGCTGCGCGATCATCCGCGTGAGCAGTGCGTAGGAGGCGATGTTGAACGGCACTCCGAGGAACATGTCGGCCGAGCGCTGATAGAGCTGGCAGGAGAGCCGGCCGTCCGCCACGTAGAACTGGAAGAAGGCGTGGCACGGGGGCAGCGCCATGTTCTCGATCTCCGCCACGTTCCAGGCCGAGACGATGATGCGACGAGAGTCGGGGTTGTTCTTCAGCTGGTCCATGACCTGGCTGATCTGGTCGATGTGACCGCCGCCGGGGGTGGGCCAGGAGCGCCACTGCACCCCGTAGACCGGGCCCAGTTCGCCGTCGTCGTCGGCCCACTCGTTCCAGATGCGAACGCCGTTCTCCTGGAGCCAGCGGACGTTGGAGTCACCACGCAGGAACCACAGCAGCTCCAGGGCGACGGATTTGAAATGGACGCGCTTGGTCGTGATGAGCGGGAATGCGTCATCTGCGAGATCGAAACGCAGCTGACGCCCGAAAACACTGGTGGTGCCCGTTCCGGTGCGATCCGTCTTGTGCGTGCCGTTGTCCAGCACGTCGCGCAGCAGGTCCTCGTACGGGGTCGGGATGCTCATGCTCCGATCCTAGTTCGGCAGATGCCGCACGGGCTCAGCGCGTACGGATCACGAGTTCCGGCGTGACGAGCTTCTCCGCCGGCTGCGGGCCCGCGGACGCTGGCAGGACGTGACGGCCATCGGGTCCCATGAGCAGGCGCAGCACGGCACCGGCCACCTTCTCGGGACGCTGCTCGACGCTGGACAGACCCAGCGCCTCCGCGGCCGGGGTGTTGTCGAAGCCGATGATCGGCAGGGCGCCCCGCCCGGCCGCAGCCGCCGCGAGCAGCGCGCCGATGGCGAGCGAATCGCTGGCGCACACCACCGCATCGACGTCGCCGATACCCGCAGCGGCGACGTCGCGGGCAGCTGCCACGTCATCGACGCTGCTCCATCGCGGTCCGGTGGCTGAGGCCGCGGCCATCGCTTCGCGCCACCCGCGTTCGCGGTCATCTCCGGTGCCCGAGCCCTCGGGCCAGCCGAGGAACGCCACCCTGCTGCCGTGCGTGAGCGCGTGCTCGGTGGCCTGCCGCGTGCCCGCAGCACCATCGACGTCGACCCACGGGTGCGCGGGTTCGGCGCCGTCGTCCCAGGGCCGCCCGAACGCCACGAACGGCAGCCGGCGCGACGCCAGGAAGGACGCGCGCGGATCGCCCCGGAAGGTGCCGGTGAGGACCGCGGCGTCGATCTCGCCACCATCGGTGATCTCCGTGAGCCGGGCGACCTCCTCCTCCGGCGTGCGCGCAGCGTAGACGAGGATGCGCATGCCGCGATCACTCGCGCGCTCGGCGAGCGCGTGCACGAACCGGTCGAGCACCACGCCGGAGACCCCGCCGACGTACGGGTCCAGGTGGATGCCGATGGTGGAGCTGCGCTGCGTGCGCAGCATCCGTGCGGCCGCGTGCGTGCGGTAGCCGAGCTCCTCGATGGCCGCGGCGACGCGTTCCCGGGTGGCGGGACGCACGATATCCGGCGAGTTGAGGACGTTGGAGACGGTCTGTCGCGACACACCCGCACGGCGAGCGACATCCTCCACCGTGGGAGCACGACCCATCGCATCCCTCCTCTCCGATCCGGCGCCTGCCTGCACATCATATGCGTCATCCGGACGGGCTTGACACGGCCGGATCGGTCTGCTTAATGTGTCTCCAACCTGAATTTGATCGTTCAAATTGACCGTGTCCACATGCGCGGCGATGAGCGGTCCTGCACCTTGAGCTCCCGAAGGAGAGAGTCATGACGAACAACGCACGCACCCGGGTGGGCGCCGGTGCCCTGATCGCGGTGAGCGCCCTCACCCTCACCGCCTGCGGTTCCGGATTCTCGTCCGGCGAATCCACGGCCGACGCCGGCTCGTCGGCCGGCGCCGCGGGCGGTCTGACCAGCTCGGACAGCGCCCTCACCGTGCTCATCGGATCCTCCGGTGACGCCGAGACGAAGGCGGTCACCGATGCCGTCGCGGCCTGGTCGAAGGAGTCGGGCACGGAGGCCACCGTGCAGGTGGCCAGCGACCTGAACCAGCAGCTGTCGCAGGGCTTCGCCGCGGGTAAGCCCGCCGACCTCTTCTACCTTTCCACCGACCAGATCGCCGGTTTCGCGCAGAACGGCTCCCTGCAGGCGTACGGCGACGAGCTCTCCAACAAGAGCGACTTCTATCCTTCGCTGGTACAGAACTTCACCGTCGACGGCCAGTTCTACTGCGCCCCGAAGGACTTCTCCACACTGCAGCTCGTCATCAACACCGACATGTGGAAGGCCGCCGGACTCACCGATGCCGATCTCCCGAAGACCTGGGACGACCTGGCGGCGGTGGCGAAGAAGCTGACGACTCCGGAACACGTCGGTCTCGCGTTCGGCGGCGAGTACGCGCGTGTCGGGGCGTTCATGGCCGAGGCGGGCGGTGGGCTGGTGAAGGACGGCAAGGCCATCGCCTCCGACGAGGCGAATGTGACCGCACTCGACTACGTGAAGACGCATCTCGCCGATGGCACGTTCGCGTTCGCGAAGGATGTCGGGGCGGGCTGGGGCGGCGAGGCGCTCGGCAAGAAGGCCGCCGCGATGGTGATCGAGGGCAACTGGATCACCGGCGCAATGAGCAACGACTTCGCCGACGTGGCGTACCAGGTGGCGGAGCTCCCCGAGGGCCCCGCGGGCAAGGGCACGCTGCAGTTCACCAACTGCTGGGGAATGGCGGCCGACAGCCCCAACCAGAAGGCGGCCCTGGATCTCGTCCAGTACCTCACCAGCGCCGACAGCCAGCTCGCGTTCTCGAAGGCCTTCGGCCCGATGCCGTCCATCATCTCGGCTGCTGACGCCTGGAAGAGTGCCAACCCCGGCCTGGTCCCCTTCCTCGCCGGCGCGGACTACGCGGGCTTCGTGCCCAACGAGGCCGGTGCCGCGGACGTGGTCAGCGACTTCAACTCCCAGCTGGAGTCGCTGAAGACCACCGAGCCGAAGGCGATCCTCGACGCGACCCAGTCGAACCTCGAAGCCATCCTCAAGTAAGCACGATGGCGACCCCGACCACAGCGCCTCGTCGCGCGGGAGCCCGTGGGCTCCGGCGCGGCGAGGCCGCCGCCGGGTGGCTGTTCACTGCTCCGGTGATCGTCATCCTCGGCGTGTTCATGCTCATCCCGGTGCTCATGGCCGTCTGGGTGAGCGTCTCCGACTGGGGCGGCCGCGGCAGCCCGCTCTCCAGCAGCGTCCGCTTCGTGGGCGGGGCCAACTACGCGGCCATCACCACCGACGGCGGACTGGCCACCAAGGACTTCGGCACCGCGGTGCGCAACAACGCGTGGTACGTGCTGCTCGTCGTGCCGCTGCAAACGGCGCTCTCGCTCTTTCTTGCGGTGCTCGTCAACCGGGCCGTGCTGCGGGGTCGCGGTTTCTTCCGCACTGCGTTCTATTTTCCGTCTGTGACCAGCTCGGTGGCCATCACGGTGCTCTGGCTGTTCCTGTTCAACGCCTCCGGCGCCGTGAACGCGGTGCTCGGCTGGTTCGGGGTGAACGGACCGAACTGGTTCAACGACCCGTCCGGCATTCTGCAGAACTTCCTGCGGCTGTTCGGTGTGGAGCAGGGCCCGGAGGCTCTCACCGGCGGCGGATTCCTCGGCATCACGTGGTGGGACTGGCTGGCCGGCCCCTCGGTGGCGATGTCCGCCTACATCCTCATGGCGGTGTTCACCACCAGCGGGACGTTCATGCTGCTGTTCCTCGCGGGCCTGCAGAACATCGGCGGCGATGTGGACGAGGCGGCGATGATGGACGGCGCGAACGGCTGGCAGCGCTTCTGGCGGATCACCCTCCCGCAGCTGCGCCCCACCCTGTTCACCGTGCTCACGCTGGGACTCATCGGCTGCTGGCAGGTGTTCGACCAGATCTACACGGGCACGCAGGGGTCGCCGAGCAAGACCACGCTGACGCCCGCATTCCTCTCCTACCAGGCCGCGTTCAAGAACCAGGAGTGGGGCCAGGGCGCGGCCATCGCGTTCATCCTGTTCGGCATCATCGTGATCTTCACGCTGATCCAGCGCTGGGTGCTCCGCGACCGCCCGGTCTCGAAGCGCCGGATTCGGGCCTACCAGGTTCGCCCGGATTCCACGAAGGGAGGATCGAAGTGACCGCCACCTCCGTCATCACCGCGGCCCCGGGCGCACGGCTGCGCCATCTGCCGCCCCGCCGCATCATCGCGCAGGTGCTGCTCTACGTGCTGCTGGTGCTCATGGCGCTGGTCTACATCTTCCCGTTCCTGGTGGAGATCTCGACCTCGTTCAAGACCGACGGCGAAGCGGCGCAGAATCCCGTGTCGCTCGTCCCCTCGGTGTTCACGTGGGCGGCCTACGAGCGGCTGTTCGCCAACTCGGACTTTCCGCTGTGGTTCGCCAACAGCGCGATCGTCACCGTGTTCGTCACCCTCGGCCGCGTGTTCTTCGACTCGCTCGCCGGTTACGCGCTCGCCCGCCTCCAGTTCCGGGGCCGCGCCGTGGTGTACGGCGCGCTGGTCGCTGTGATGTCGGTGCCGGCGGTGGTGCTCCTGATCCCGAAGTTCCTCGTGATCAACCAGCTCGGCATGTACGACTCCTACGCGGGAATGATCCTGCCGCTTCTGGTGGACGCCGCAGGAGTGTTCATCATGAAGAACTTCTTCGAGTCGATCCCCGCGTCCGTCGAAGAACAGGCGCGCATCGACGGGGCGGGCTCCTTCCGCCTGTTCTGGTCGGTGGTGCTGCCGATGGCACGTCCCGCGCTGATCACGATCATCATCCTGTCCTTCCAGGGCTCGTGGAACGAGCTGAGCCACTTCATCGTGTCGACGCAGTCCCCCGAGCTGACCACCCTCACCAAGGGTGTCGCCTCCCTCGCCAGCGGACAGCTGAGCCAGGGAACCCAGTACCCGATCAAGCTGGCCGCAGCGCTGATCATGACGATCCCCGTGGCCGTCATGTTCTTCGTGTTCCAGCGTCACATCATGAACTCCAGCGAGGGCGCGGTGAAGGAGTGATCTTTCGCTCCGTTCCGTCTCCCGCACGATCCCCGAGGCACGAATGACTTCCCCTGCAGTTCCCCGTCAGCCCCTGCTCGATGACGCCGTCATCCTTCTGCACGCGCCCACCCAGGCGTGGTCGGGACGCGACGGTGATATCGGCGACGCCGCGATCGACGGCGTCTATCACGGCGATGTGCGCCATCTCCGCTCCGTGCGGGTGAGCGTGGCCGGTTCGGGCATCGAGACCATCTCGCGCTCGATCATCGATGCCGGCACGGCCGAGTTCGGCAGCGTGCTGCGCGGGCTCGACGACGACGCCGCCGATCCGAAGGTGCGCCTCATCCGCCGCCGCGAGGTCAGCGCGGGGGTCGTGAGCGAGAGCCTCCGACTGCACTCGCATCGCGACGTCCCGCTGCGGTTCGCCGTGACCGTGGAGCTCGCCCCGGAGTTCGCGCCGATGCAGGACGTGAAGGCGGGGCTCGCCACTGCCATGCCCTGGCGCGCAGAGGCGGTGGCCGCTTCGGGCACCGCCCCCGGGCGCGTCGAGGTGATCTCCGCCGACGGACACCGGTCATTCCAGCTAGAGGCGGCAGGGGCTGCCGCCACGATTGCAGAAGCCATCGTGCTGCGTTGGGAGGTCGAGCTGGAACCGCATTCCGTGACGGACATCGGCTGGAGTGCGACGCTTGACGACGACACGCTGGTCGTGGGGGCGGCCTCGAATGCGGAGCTCGCCGTTCCATCGGCAGACGACCCGCGGCTGGCGCGATGGATCCGGCAGGCGACGCAGGACCTGGCCGCGCTGCGTCTCGTGCTGCCGGCCGATCCCGAGGATGCGTTCTATGCCGCGGGGGCGCCGTGGTTCTTCACGCTGTTCGGTCGCGACTCGATCTGGGCCGCGCGGCTCGCGCTGGCGGCCGACCCGGGTATCGCCGCCTCCACGCTTCGCGTGCTCGCGCGCCTGCAGGGCACGAAGTCGGATCCCGCTACAGCGGAGCAGCCCGGGAAGATCCCGCACGAGCTGCGCAGTGCACCGCTCAGCCTGCCGAACGAGGGCGTCCATCTCCCCCCGCTGTACTACGGCACGGTCGACGCCACACCGCTGTGGGTGTGTCTGCTGGCCGATGCGCGCGACGCCGGAATGCCAGAGGCGGAGGTTCGGGAGCTGGTACCCGCGCTCCGCGCGGCGCTGACCTGGATCACCGATTTCGGCTCCGGGACCGGATCGGGCTTCCTTGACTACGTCGACGAGACCGGGCACGGTCTGGCAAATCAGGGCTGGAAGGACTCCGGGGACTCCATCCAGTGGCGCGACGGACGGCTGGCCGAAGGCCCGATCGCGCTGTGCGAGGTGCAGGCGTACGCCTATGAGGCGGCGGTGCGCGGTGCACAGCTGCTCGACGATCTCGGCGAAGACGGCGGTGCGAAGCTGCGGGAATGGGCGACTGCGCTGCGCACCCGCTTCCGCGAGGCGTTCTGGGTCACCACGCCGGAGGGGCGCTACCCCGCCATCGCGCTCGACGCCCACGGTGCCGCTGTCGACTCGCTGACCAGCAACATCGGTCATCTCATCGGCACCGGGATCCTCGACGCGGACGAGGAACGTGCCTGTGCAGAGCTTCTCCTCGGTGCGTCGATGTCCAGCGGCTTCGGCATCCGGACCCTGTCCACGGGGGCCGCCGGGTTCTGGCCGCTCAGCTACCACGGCGGAAGCGTGTGGGCTCACGACACCGCCGTGACGGTCCACGGCATGCTCCGCAGCGGGCTCGTCACCGAGGCACGGCTCATCGCCGGCCAGCTGGTGGACGCCGCCGAGGGCTTCGCCTATCGGATGCCGGAACTGCATTCGGGCGACGGCCGCGATATCGTTCCGTTCCCGACGCCCTACCCCGCGTCGTGCCGTCCGCAGGCGTGGTCCGCCGCCGCCGCGATCGTCTGCGCCGAGGCGTACGCGGCGTCCTGAGGCGATCCGCCGCGGGGCGGCGATGCATCGCGGGGTGGTGTCTGAGATGTCAGACACTACCCCGCTCACGTCGTGGCTCGTCGCGACCCGCAGGGCTAGCGTGGCGATATGGCTCTCTCGCACGATCCGCTGTGGCCCCGCGCCGGCTCCTGGCCGCTGGAATCACATCACTCGGCTCTCACTCTGCTCGGCGTTCCCGCGCATCTGACGTCGCTGTCGCCGACCGGAGCGGACCAGACCCCCGCGGCGATCCGCGAGGCGCTGCAGCGGTACTCCCCCGCGCTGGTCACCGATGCGATCGCGGATCTCGGCGCGCTGCTCGTCTCCGACGCCGGTGACATCACCGATCCGGATTCCAGCGAGGGCGAGGACCGCACCCGTGCGCGCGTCGCCGACCTGGTCACCCGCACGGATCTGCTGGTCGCCCTGGGCGGCGACAACTCGGTGACCTACGCCACCGCCCAGGGTGCGGGTGCCGAGGCGCTGATCACCCTCGACGCGCATCACGACCTGCGCGACGGCGTCTCCAATGGCTCCCCCGTGCAGCGGCTGATCGAGGCTGGTCTGGCCGGCACCCAGGTCGTGCAGATCGGGATCGCCGACTTCGCGAACTCGGTCGCCTACGCCCAGCGCGCTCGCGACTACGGGATCACCGTCATCGGCGTCGACGAGGTGCGCCGGCGCGGCATCGACGATGTGATCGCCGAGGCACGCGACATCGTGGGAACCGCCCGCACCCACCTGGATGTCGACGTGGACGTCTGCGACCGCTCCGTTGCCCCGGGCTGCCCGGCGAGCATGCCCGGCGGTCTCGCCGCCTGGGAGTTGCGATCGCTGGTCCGGGGGCTCGCCGTGCACCCGACGGTGGCGTCGGCTGATATCACCGAGGTGGACGCCACCGCGGATGCCCCCGACGGCCGGACCGTGCGCCTGGCCGCGCTGTGCGTCCTCGAGATGCTGGCCGGGGTCGCCCGGCGCTGACCCCGTTCATTGCGCGCAGTTTGCTCCTATTCGGCCGAGAATGGAGCCATTCGCGCTCGATGAAACGGAGGACCGATGGTCACACTCGCGCTGATCCGGCACGCGAAGTCGGACTGGGACGATCCGGCGCTCAGCGATCATGACCGGCCCCTCAACCATCGAGGACGCCGGGATGGGCCGCGCATGGCGGCACTCGTGGCGGCGCGCGACTGGCGGCCGCAGCTGATCCTCGCCAGCACCGCGGTGCGCGCGCGGACGACGGCGGAGGAGTTCGCCACCGCGCTGGAGGTGCCGCTGGAGCTGCGGGACGAACTGTACGGCGCATCGTCGAGCACCCTGTGGGCCGCGGCCTCCGGCTCCGGCGCCACGGACGTCGTCGTGGTGGCGCACGACCCGGGCATCAGCATCCTCGCCCGGCAGCTGTCGGAGAAGGCGCCGCTGATGCCGACCTGTGCGGTGGCGGTGTTCACCTGGCATGATGCGGACTGGTCGGAGGCGGCCATGCGGGTTCCCGACGACGTACAGTACGACATCCCCCGAGGCGAGAGCTGACCCTCGCCCGTCGCGCCATTGCCGTCGTTTGACCTGGACCGCGGTCCAGGTCGGAGCATGGCAGCATGACCGGAAACCTCAACGATCACCCCCAGGATGGCGGAGCATTCGCCATCGGCACCATGCACTTCGGTACGCGGACCACGACGCGGGAGGCGCATCGGATCCTCGACTGCGCGCTCGATCTCGGAGCACGGCACTGGGACACCGCCAACAACTACGCCTTCTGGATGCCGGGTGCCACCGGCGACGAGTCCGAGACCTGCGTCGGCGAGTGGCTGGCGCGCCACCCCGGGCAGCGTGACGCTGTCTTCCTCACCACCAAGGTCGGTGCTCGGCCGAGGCCGGGCTACCGGGATCTCGACCACGTCCTCGGACTGAGCGGGCCGATGGTGCGTGCGCAGGTGGACGAGAGCCTGCGCCGACTGCGCACGGACCGCATCGATCTGCTCTACGCGCACATCGACGACCGGGAGGTGCCGCTGGCAGAGACACTCGGTGTACTCGGTGAGCTGCGCGACGAGGGCGTCATCGGGCAATTCGGCGCGAGCAACCTCACCTCCGATCGGCTGCATTCGGCGATCGAGGCCGCCACGGGACCGAGCGGTGGGTATCGGCACCTCCAGCAACGCTTCACGTTCCTGACCCCCGCGCCACGCGCGCACCTGCATCCGCACGTGCTGCTCACGGACGAGATGATCGCCGACTGCATGGCTGCCGGATGGGCGGTGCACGGTTACGCTCCTCTGCTGTCCGGCGCCTACACGCGTGCCGACCGCCCGCTGCCGGCCGCATATGACACCAAGGCCAATCGGACGGCACTCCCGCTGTTGCACCGGATCGGAGAGGCACATGGGGCCGACGCCGGCCAGGTCGTCCTCGGGTGGATGATGCACAGGCGGCTTCCGGTCCGCCCCGTGGTCGGCGTCTCCTCGCCGGATCACCTGCGTTCCGCGGTAGAGGCGAGCGCTCTCATCCTGAGCGAGGAGGAACTCGGCCTGCTGGAGAGTGCGAGAATCAGCGCGTGAACGGCAACCGCTCCATCGGCGAGGTGGCGGCAGAGCTCGGCCTCGATCCCGACACGATCCGCTACTACGAGCGCGTCGGCGTGCTCCCTCCCGCGCCTCGCGATCCGGCAGGCCGACGCCAGTACCTGGATGATCACGTCCATCTGCTCGAGGTCCTGCTCCGGTTGAAGGAGACCGGCATGCCGCTGGCCGATGTCGCGGCCTTCACCCGGCTGGTGCAGCAGGATCCGCACGGCGTGCCCGAGCGGCTGCAGTTGTTGCGGGCGCACCGGGAGCGCGTGCTGGCGAACCGAGCCGCGCTGGATGCGGCTCTCGCCCTCATCGACCGGAAGATCGGCGACTACGAGGCGCGCGCTCAGCCGTCGCGGCCGAGCTGACCTTTCATCGCGCTCACCTGGCTCCCATTCCCGAGGAATTGCAGCCAGGTGAGCGCAACGAAACGGGATCAGCCGCCACAGACCTCGGACACCAGGGGGACGCCGGGGCGGTAGGCCAGGTGAATTCGGCTGGGAGCGTCGAGCACCGCCAGGTCCGCGCGCGCACCCACCCGCAGCACGCCCACATCGTCGCGGCGGAGCGCGCGGGCACCGCCCGCGGTGGCCGCCCATACGGCTTCGTCCGGGCTCATCCCCATCTCCCGCACGGCAAGCGCCACCATCAGCGGCATCGAGGTGGTGAAGCTCGTCCCGGGATTGCAGTCGCTCGCCAGTGCCACGGTCACGCCCGCATCCAGCAGCCGGCGCGCGGACGGGTAGGGGTGCTTCGTCGAGAACTCCACACCGGGCAGCAGCGTAGCCACGGTGTCCGAGCCGGCCAGCGCCGCGACATCGGAATCGCTGAGGTACGTGCAGTGATCCACGCTTGCAGCGCCGACTTCCACCGCGAGCGCGACTCCCGCTCCCTCGCCGAGCTGGTTGCCGTGGACGCGCGGAAGCAGCCCCGCCGCGATCCCCGCCTGCAGCACCGCACGCGACTCATCGGGGTCGAACGCCCCACGCTCGCAGAAAACGTCGATCCATCGCACGAACGGGCGCACTGCCCTCAGCATCTCTCCGGTCACCAGTGCGACGTAGGCGGCTCGATCGTCGACGAACTCGGCGGGTACCACATGGGCACCGAGATACGTGACCTCCGACGTGACTTCGGCGGCGATGCGCGCGAGGCGGGCCTCCGTGTCGACATCCAGCCCGTACCCGGTCTTCACCTCCTGCGTGGTGGTGCCCTGGGCACGACTCTCGGCACGCAGCGCATGCAGGCGAGCGCGCAGATCATCGTCGCTCGCTGCTCGCGTCGCGGCCACGGTCGTGCGTATGCCGCCTGCGGCATACGGGGTCCCGGTCATCCGCGCGGCGAACTCCGCGGAGCGATCACCGGCGAACACGGTGTGAGTGTGACTGTCCACGAATCCGGGGATCACCGCCGCTCCCGCCACGTCTCGAGCGGCGTCTGCCTCCGGAGCGGCACTCGCCTCCCCGATCCAGGCCACCCGGCCGTCCTCGACGACGACGGCCGCCCCGTGCACCGTGCCGAGCGCATCGTGTCCGGCGTCGGGGTCGTTGGTGGTGAGCTCCCCGATGCCGGTGATGAGCAGCGACGTCATTCGGCGTCCAGCATCGGAATCGTGAGGCCGCGCTCCCGCGCGACGTCGGCGGCGTGCTCGTAGCCGGCATCCACGTGGCGCATCACTCCGGTGCCCGGGTCGTTGGTGAGCACGCGCTCGATCTTCTCGGCCGCGAGCGCCGTGCCGTCGGCGACGGTCACCTGACCGGCGTGGATGGACCGGCCGATGCCCACGCCACCGCCGTGATGCAGCGAGACCCAGGACGCCCCCGACGCCGTGTTGAGCAGGGCGTTCAGCAGCGGCCAGTCGGCGATCGCGTCGGAGCCATCCTTCATGGACTCGGTCTCCCGGTACGGGCTCGCCACCGAGCCGGAATCCAGGTGGTCGCGCCCGATGACGATTGGCCCGGACAGCTCGCCCGAGGCGACCATCTCGTTGAACTTCAGACCGGCGAGGTGGCGCTCCTTGTAGCCCAGCCAGCAGATGCGAGCGGGCAGCCCCTCGAAGTGGACCTTCTCCCCCGCCTGGCGCAGCCAGCGCTGCAGGTGGGCGTCCTCGGGAAACAGCTCGGCGACCGCGCGGTCCGTCTTGGCGATGTCCTCCGGATCGCCCGAGAGCGCCACCCACCGGAACGGGCCCTTGCCCTCTTCGAACAGCGGGCGGATGTATGCCGGCACGAACCCGGGGAAGGCGAAGGCCCGCTCGTAGCCCCCGAGCTCGGCCTCGCGGCGGATCGAGTTCCCGTAGTCGAAGACCGCGGCCCCCGCGTCCTGGAACTCCACCATGGCCTTCACGTGCGCCGCCATGGACTCCCGCGAACGACGCGTGAAGTCCTCCGGGTCCGCCTCCGCCTGCGCCTTCCACTCGGCGGTGCTGACGCCGATGGGCAGATAGGCGAGCGGATCGTGCGCGCTGGTCTGGTCGGTGACGATGTCGATCGGCACCCCGCGACGCAGGAGCTCCGGGAAGATCTCGGCTGCGTTGCCCACCACGCCGACCGACAGCGCCTCCGCTGCGTCCTTGGCCGCCACGACGCGGTCGATCGCGGCATCCAGGTCGGCGGTGTACTCATCGAGGTAGCCGTGCTCCACGCGGCGGGCCAGGCGCGTCTCGTCGACGTCGACGATGAGCACGGCACCGCCGTTGAGGGTCACGGCGAGCGGCTGGGCACCGCCCATCCCGCCGGCGCCACCGGTGAGGGTGAGGGTGCCGGCCAGCGAGTCGCGTCCGAGCGATGCGGCGACGGCCGCGAAGGTCTCATAGGTGCCCTGCAGAATGCCCTGCGTGCCGATGTAGATCCAGGAGCCCGCGGTCATCTGCCCGTACATCGTCAGCCCCAGCGACTCGAGGCGCCGGAACTCGGGCCAGGTCGCCCAGTCGCCCACGAGGTTCGAGTTCGCGATGAGAACCCGCGGCGCCCACTCGTGCGTGCGGAACACGCCCACGGGCTTGCCCGACTGCACCAGCAGCGTCTCGTCAGCGTCCATCTCGTCGAGCGTGCGAACGATCGCGTCGAAGGCCTCCCAGCTGCGGGCCGCCCGGCCGGTGCCGCCGTACACGACGAGCTCTTCCGGATGTTCGGCCACCTCGGGATCCAGGTTGTTCATCAGCATGCGCTTGGCGGCCTCGGCACCCCAGGACTTCGCGGTGCGCTCGGCTCCGCGGGCGGCGCGGACGGTGCGGGGTTCGTGCGTCGACATCGACAGCTCCTTCGTATGGATCCGGTGCGGATCAGATCGTGGTGGCGTGTTCGCGCACGATGCGCGCGAACGACCCGTCCTGGACCATCGCGGTGACGGCCTCGATATCGGGCGAGACGAAGTGGTCGGGGCCGGGACCGGCCACGCGGGTGCGCACGAGGTCGCGCGCGGCCCCGGTGGCGGCGCCGGGCTGCAGGGGCGCGCGCAGGTCGAGCGCTCGCGATCCGGTGATCAGCTCCACGGCCAGCACACGGCCGAGCCCGTCGATTGCACGGCGGAGCTTGCGGGCCGCAGCCCAGCCCATCGACACGTGATCCTCCTGCATCGCCGACGACGGGATGGAGTCGACGGACGCCGGGACAGCGAGACGCTTGAGCTCGGAGACGATGCCGGCGGCGGCGTACTGGGCGATCATCAGCCCGGAATCGACACCGACCTCGTGCGCGAGGAAGGGCGGCAGATCGCGATTGCGCGCCACATCGAGCGCCCGGTCCGTGCGCCGCTCGGAGATGGAGGCCAGATCAGCGACCGCGATGGCGAGGAAGTCGAGCACATAGGCGACCGGGGCACCGTGGAAGTTGCCGTTGGATTCCAGACGGCCATCCCCGGTGAGGATCGGGTTGTCGACGACGCTCGCCAGCTCCCGGTCCGCGATGAGGCGGGCGTGGGCCGCGGTGTCGCGACCAGCGCCATGCACCTGCGGGGAGCAGCGCAGCGAGTACGCATCCTGCACACGTCCGTCTTCCGGGCCGGCGTGGCTGGCCACGATCGGCGAGCCCGCGAGGATCGCGCTCATGCGAGCGGCCGAGGCCGCCTGTCCCACCTGGGGACGCAGCGACATCAGGTCCGCGTCGAACACCCGGTCGGTGCCGAGCTGGGACTCCACCGACATCGCAGCGGCGAGATCGGCGGTGTCGAAAAGGTCCGCGAGGTCCGCGAGGGCGAGCGACAGCATGCCCAGCATCCCGTCCGTGCCGTTGACGAGAGCCAGGCCCTCCTTCTCACGAAGCACGATCGGCTCGATCCCCGCCGCCTGCAGCGCGTCCGCGGAGTCCTGCTCCACGCCGTCGACGCGCACACGCCCCTCGCCCATCGCGGCGAGCGCGACATGCGAGAGCGGCGCGAGGTCTCCCGAACAGCCGAGCGAGCCGTATTCCCGCACGATCGGCGTGATACGGGCGTTCAGCATCGCCGCGTAGGTGTCGACCACCTCGGGGCGCACTCCCGTGTGCCCCGAGGCGAGGGTGCGCAGCCGCAGCAACTGCAGCGCACGCACCACCTCCTCCTCGACCTCAGCGCCGGTGCCCGCCGCATGCGAACGGATGAGGGATGCCTGCAGCTGAAGACGGCGATCCGGGGTGATGAAGGTCGTGGCCAGAGCGCCGAATCCGGTGGAGACGCCGTAGTGGGGGTGCGGGTCATCGGCGAGCGCATCGATACGGGCACGCGATGCAGCCACGGCGGCACGCGCCTCAGCCGTCACCTCGACCCGCGCATGATGGCGTGCGACGGCAACCACCTCGTCGATGGTGAGGGGGTGCAGGCCGACGAGAACGGGGGCGGAAGTGCTCATGGTTCCGATTCCACACCGGCGGCCGCCACCGGACCAGGCGGGTGCTCGATATGCTGTCTGGTATGCCAGACAAGCCCCAGGTGCCCGCCGCCGATCAGACGCTGCGCATCCTCGCTCTGCTCGGTCGCTCCCGGGGCCCGGTGGCTGCCAGCTCGATCGCCACGACGCTCGGGCTGCCGCGCTCGAGCGTCTATCACCTGCTCGCTACGATGCAGGAGCACGGCTTTGTCGTGCATCTTCCCGAGCAGCGCCGATGGGGGCTCGGAACGGCAGCCGCCGAGCTCGCCGGCGGCTTCAACCGCCAGCAGCCGCTCGCACGGCTCGGCGGGCCGGTGGCGGCCGCGCTCGCCGACCGCACGGGCGAGAGCACGCACATCGCGATGCTCACTGGGCGGGACGTGATCTACATCGTCGAGGAGCGCGCCCCACGTCGCCCCGCACTCGTGACGGACGTGGGCGTGCGGCTGCCCGCGCACCTGACCGCGACCGGCCGCGCGATGCTGGCAGGCGTCGGCGCAGCCCAGCTGCGCGCGCTCTATCCGGACGCGGCATCCTTCAGTACGCGCACGGAGCGTGGTCCCACGACACCCCGCGAGCTGAGGGACGTTCTGCGTGAAGTGCGCCGCGCCGGGTACGCGTTCGAGGACGGTGAGGTGACCCTCGGCATGCGATCCGTGGCGGTGGCGGTCCACGATCACACCGGCTGGCCCATCGCCGCGGTGGCCGTGACGTGGTCGGAGGATGCCGCGCGCGACATGGACACCCTGATCGCCGCCGTGCACGACGCCGCCGACCGGCTGGCACGCCGCATCGGCTGACGGAATTGCCTAGACTGCCAGTCATCCGCGCCATCGCCGGGAAGGGAACGCCGTGACCGAACCGCAGAACGCTCCGCAGCAACCCGCAGTGCCCGCGCCTCAGCCGCCGGCGCAGCAGTTGTGGCCGGCATCACCGGACCCTCGGTACGAGGGATCCCCACCGGGCCCCGCCAGCGGACAGCAGGGATACTCCGGTGGGCCGCTGGGGCATCCCGGTCAGCCTCCGGCGCAGCCGTGGCCACCGTCAGCGCACAGCGGCACTGCGGCGACGGTCGCGGTGAACACGCCGTGGGCGTGGGTGATCAGCGCGCTCGCCTTCGTGCAGATCTGCGCGTACTTCGTGGTCGACTGGGGCGCGGTCCTCCGCCTCAACCTCGCGATCATCTCCTTCGGCGTGGGAGGGCCGGTGAGGTCGGAACTCTCCTCCTACGTTGCGGCGGTCGTGCCGAGCATCGCACTCGCCGGCGGGATCTCCCTCGCCTGCTATGCCGCCAGCATCGTGTGCGCATACCTGGATCAGCGCGCCCTCACCCGCCTCGGCGTCGTGAAGCCGTTCCCCTGGGGGTGGAACTTCCTGCTGCAGCCCCTCCTCTACCTCATCGGGCGCACGGTCGTGCTCCGGCGGCAGGGCCGCAGTTCATTCGGCCCGCTCTGGCTGGCGATCGCCGGCGTCATCGCGTCGTGGATCGCGTCGGCCATCGTGAGCTTCCTGAGCATCTACAGCGCCGGCTGAGACATCACGCGGCCGAGGCATCACGCGGCCGAGGCATCACGCGGCGGAGGCGCCGGCCATCAGGCGGCGGGCTCGACCGAGCACACCGTCCCTCCGGTCAGGCGTACCAGCTCGGCGAAAGTGAGCGGGAAGACCGCGTGCGGGGTGCCGCCGGCGGCCCAGAGCTGGTCAAAATCGGCAAGCGATTCATCGACGATGGTGCGCAACGGCGCCGGGTGACCTGTCGGCGATACCCCGCCCACCCGTTGCCCCGTCGCAATGAGCACCTGCTCGGCACTGGCCCGGCGTATGCGCCGAACTCCGATCCGATCCGCGAGCGCAGCGGTATCGACCCGGTGCGCGCCCGACGTCATCACGAGCAGGGGCTCGTCGTCCGCGAGGAAGACCAGGCTGTTCGCAATCGCCCCCACCGTCACCCCGAGCGCCTCGGCGGCAAGTGCGGCGGTGGCAGCGGAGTCGGGCAGCGTCACGATGCGCGACTCGATTCCGGCCGCCGTGAGCCCGGCCGACACCAGGCGCGTCCGCTCTTCATCGTCGATCGCATCCACGTTCATCCGCGGTTCCTTTCGCTGTACATGTGCCCACGCTGATGCTCAGCGCTGGAGAAAACGCCGGGTCATCGACTCGATCTCGGCAGCGGAGGGCTGCCACCCCTGGGAGAGGATCCGGAAGACGAGCGGGCCGACCAGCTCAGCCGTGAGAGATCGCTCCTCCCCGTCTAGGGCGATACCACCGGCCCGCGCCCGGGCGATCACCTCTGCGGCTGCCTCCGTGAGCACGTCGGTCCCGGCAAGCAGATCGGCGACCCGGCGGTCGTGCTGAGCTTCCCCGAGCAGGGCCCGGTAGGCGAGTCCCGCGTCCGCTTCGGTCAGGAAGGACGCCAGACCCGTCAGAAAGCCGACGATCTCATCCTCCACCGTGGGGGCGGGTGGACGGGTGAGCTCACGGCGCGCGTCGGCCGCGCTCGCTTCCAGCAGGATCTCCGCCTTCGAGGACCACCACCGGTAGACGGTCTGGCGCCCGACTCCGGCGCGCTCGGCGATCCCCTTCATCGTCATGGCCGCGTATCCCTGCTCCACGAGCAGATCATCCGCGGCGTGCAGCACTGCAAGACGGGCGTCCTCGCTACGCGGACGGCCGTGGGATCGAGTGCTCGCGGTCATCCCCGCATCCTATCGATTTCGATACGGCGTGCACCGGAACGGTCTTACGAGACATATTGTCTCGATACCTGCTACGCTTTCGAGACACCTTGTATTGAAACTGAAGGCCATATGACCACTCCGACCCCCGCGCGGGTTCGTCGCGCGATCCCCGCCACCGCCCTGGCGTTTCTCGTCACGATGATGGGGACCACGCTCCCGACGCCCCTCTACGCGCTCTATTCCGCCGAGCTGGATTTCACACCGCTCACGATCACGATCCTGTTCGCCGTCTACGCCGTCGGCGTGGTGGGCGCACTTCTCGCCTTCGGTCGGCTCTCCGACGACATCGGACGGCGGCCGGTCATGGTGCTCGCCGTCCTGCTGGCAGCCGCGAGCGCGCTGCTGTTCCTCCTCCCGCCGTCCCTGCCCGCCCTCATCTCGGCCCGGATCGTCTCGGGGCTCGGAGCGGGCCTCATGAGCGGCACCGGAACCGCCGCCATCATGGACCTCTTCCCGGCCCAGCGGAGGGCGCTCGCCGGCACCGTCGCCGTGATCTCCAACACGGGAGGGCTCGCCCTCGGAACCCTGGTCGCCGGCATGCTCGCCGATGCCGCCCCGTCTCCACTGCAGACCCCTTACCTCGTCCACCTCGCACTGTGCGCCGTCGCGCTTGCCGGGCTGTGGATCTGGACACCCCGGCCATCCCGCCTCCGCCGCGCCCGGTTGCGCCTGAACGGCCTGCGCATCCCGCCGTATCTGCGTGGGGCATTCGTCCGCGCCGTCCTCGCAGCAGGATCGGGTTTCGCCGTCACCGGGGTACTCACCGCCGTGTCCGCGCTGTTCCTGGCCCGCGAACTGCACCTGGACAGTCACGCGCTGGCAGGCTTCGTCGTCTTCCTGGCGTTCGCGGGCATGGCACTGGGGCAGGTGATCGCCGGCCGACTCGCGCCGCGCGTCGCGCTCCCGTCCGGATGCTCCGGACTCGTCCTGGCAGCCGCCACGCTGGCCTGGGCGCTGGGCGCATCCGCACTGGCACCCCTGCTCGCTGCCGCCGCGATCCTCGGACTCTCCGGCGGGCTCTGTCTGCATGCCGCGCTCGCCACCACCGTGGGGCAGGTTCCGCCGGCGCATCGCGGCGAGGTCTCCTCCTCCTTCTTCGCCGGGCTCTATGCGATGCTCGCGATCCCGGCGATCGGCGTCGGCCTCCTTGCCGGAGCCATCGGCTTGCGCCCCGCCGGGCTGGTCTTCACTGCGGTTGTGGCCGCCCTCGCCGCCACCGTCGGCGTGATCGAGCTCCTGTCCACCCGGGGCGACGGCAGCACCGTCGCAGCGTGACGACGGGCGAGGACGACCATGGCCGCATTCAGCCGTCGTCCGCGTCTTCCATCCGCGTAAGCACGTCTGCGAGCTCGTGGAGAAGCCGCCGGGCACCCTCCGGGGTCAGCTCCACGAGCTCGCTGTCCGTCGTCAGAGCCACCCACGGTTGTCGCTCGCCGATCTGCTGCACCGCGATCACGGACATCTCGGTGGGCACGACCACGCGGTGGACCTCCCCGGAGGGCAGAACCTGCCGGCGCCGGACCAGCTCCGGCCACCAGTGGGCGACGGACTGATGACGGCGGTCATCGAGCAGCTCCTGGCCGTCATGGTCGCCGCTGCACCAGACAGGACACCATTGCGCGAGCCAGGCGGGTCGTTCGGATTGCACGTGAGACTCCCTCCGATCTGGCGGGGCACACGCCGTTCCTGGAAGTACATCACCCGCTTCGGACATTCCCGCCGAGCCTGTCGCATCGCGGCGAAGGGATCTCTTCACCACGGGCCGCGAGAGTAGCACGCAAAGTCTGCCAGATGAAGGAGGCTATATAGGAGAGGTCGAGCACCGAGTGTGGATGGGTGGCAAAACGACGACCCAGCGGCGAGTGGACCCAGTACGCGCGCGAGCTCGGCGCGAGCATCCACCGTCTTCGCATCGCGCGCGGGCTCACACAGGAGCAGGTGGCCTACGCCGCCGGACTGACCCGGTACACCTTTCAGAAGTTCGAGAAGGGCGAGTCCATGCCGGGCACCCCGGCAAACCCCGCCCTTCACAACATCATGGCGATCGCACAGGTCCTCGACGTCACGCTGGAAGAACTCCTCCCCCAGCCCTGGCCCGACCTGCGCGCCGGCGGCGTTTAGACGCCCGGTCGCCCGCGAGCCACGTGGCTGCGGGCATGCTCGATGGCTCCGGCAAGGTCGGAGAACTGGTGGTCGGCATGCCGCAGTGATGCGAGGACACCGACCCTCTCCGCAAGGCCACGCTGATCCGCGCGAATGCCCTTGAGCAGCACGACGACGCCGCGCCTCTCCAGCGCTTCGATCATCTCCGCGACGACGCGCGCACCGGTGGCATCGAGCAGCTGCACCTGAGACATACGCAGGACGACCACCTCTACGTTCTCCAGACGGGAGATCCGGTCGATCATCCGCTCCGCGGCTGCGAAGATCAACGCCCCCTCCACGCGGAACACGGCGATCCGTTCGTCTCCCGGTTGTGAGGCACCCGGAATCTCCTCACGATGCACACCGCTCGCACGCGCGACCTGTCGCAACGCGAGAACCCCTGCCACCGCGATTCCCGCGACCACGGCGTAGATGAGGTCCACGCTCACGGTGATCGCCGCGGTGAGGCAGAAGAGCAGAGCATCGGGGCGCGACGCCCGCAGGATCATCGTCGCGGTACGCCGCGAGACCATCCGCGTCGCCGTCACCATCAGCACGCCGGCCAGCGCCGCGAGCGGGATACGGGAGACAGCAGCAGCCCCGACCAGCACGATCAGCAGAAGCAGCAGCGCGTGGGTGATGGCAGCGAGGCGACTGCGCGCGCCGGCCCGAACGCCCACGGCGGTGCGTGCGATAGCACCGGTGGCGGGCATCCCTCCGAAGAAACCGGCTGCGATGGAGGCCAGTCCCTGGCCGACGAGTTCCCGATCCGGATCGTACGGGCCTGTGTCCGCGAGCGTGGACGCGACCCGTGCGGACAGGAGCGACTCGATCGCCGCGAGTGCGGCGACCGCCGCAGCGGGCATCAGCAGCTGCACGACCAGCGACGGGTCGAAGGAGGGAGGGGTCGGGCTGGGCAGGCCGGGCGGCAAGGCGCCGATGGTCGCGACGGGGAGCTCGAAACCGATCGCGACGGCAGTGGCCAGTGCAATTCCCACAAGCGATGCCGGAAAGCGGGGAGCCATCCGATCCCCGACGGCCATCACCACCGCCACGATCGTCGCAAGCATGAGGGACCACCCCGCACCGGGCCATGCCATCGACCCCACGGACTCCCCTGCCGCGATCACGGCGTTCGCGCTATGCGCACCCTCCGATCCGATCGCGAGCGGAACCTGCTGGAGGAAGATGATCACGGCGATGCCGAGAGTGAACCCCTCGATCACCGGCCAGGGGATGTATGCGATCGTCCGCCCCAGCCGCATCACACCGCACAGCAGCACGATGCCACCTGCGAGAGCGCATACTGTGGCCAGCGCGGACAGGCCGTGCGAGGCGATGATGGGCCCCAGAACCACGACCATCGCGCCCGTCGGTCCGGAAACCTGCACGTTCGAGCCCCCGAAGACGGCGGCGATGACGCCCGCGATGATCGCGGTGACCAGCCCGCTCGCCGCCCCGGCACCGGAGCTGACGCCGAAGGCGAGCGCGAGAGGGAGCGCGACGATTCCCACGGTGAGCCCTGCCAGGAGATCTCCGCGCCACGTTCGCGGCACCTCGCGGTAGTCGGCGATCGAGGGCAGGAGCGAGCTGTGACGCCTCATCAGCGGTCGATACTCCGAGACGTGTCCGGGATCGCGGGAAGAGCGCCTTGCTCGGCGAGCTGCTGATGCGTGGTCTCCAGGATCTCTCCGAGGAGCGCACGCGCCACCCGAAGCAGGTCCGCTACCTGCGGATACGCCAGCCGGTAGAACACCAGGCTCCCCCGCCGCTCGGACACCACCAGACGATGACCGCGCAGCACCGCCAGGTGCTGGGAGACATGGGACGGCTCTAGTTCGATGTCCCTCAGCAGGTCCGAAACCGAGACCTCATCGGCTCCGGAGAGGATCTCCAGGATGCGGATGCGAATGGGGTGAGCCAGCCCCTTGAACAGTCCGGCCTTCACCTCATACAGCGGTCGGCTGGGGTCGCTGAGCATGGCTCTCCTTCACGCGATATGATGAATTGATCATATCGCGATATCATGACCCCATGGTCGATCCCCTTCCCTCGTGCCCGGATTGCGGCAGTGAGCACACCTACGAGCTGGGCGCACTCGTCGCCTGCGCCCTCTGCGGCCACGAATGGAGTCAGGCCGGTGCGACTGAGGCCGTGGATCCGCATCCACGCAGCGTGCTCGACGCGGTCGGCAACATCCTCGCCGACGGCGATTCGGTGATTGTGACGACGTCGATCAAGGTCGCCGGCGCAGCCCGGCCCATCAAGGCCGGGACCAAGGTGCGCAACATCCGGCTGATCGAGCCGGTGAACGGCCACGACATCGACTGCCGCGTCGACGGATTCGGAGCCATGCTGCTGAAATCGAGTGTCGTCAAACGCGCCTGACCGGCTGGCGGACGCGGGATCCCGCGGAGTCTCAGGCGCGGGACGGGTCACGTCATTCCGCGGGGGCGCTCCGGCGGACCCGCGGCCGCGGCTCTCGCAGCGCCTCGGCCACCTCGTCGGCGTGCGTCACCGCGAAGTAGTGCCCCTGCTGCTCAAACTCGCGCACCAGCGCGTCCGGGAACCGTGTCGCACCCCACTGTGCCACCGCGATCGGGACGTTCCCATCCGCGGTGCCGTGCAGCAGGTCGACGGGCTGGAGCACATCTTCCAGCGGAAACCGCCGGAAGTACTCGCGAAGGTCATCGATGGCGGCGCGCGAGCCCTGACGGGCGCCCGCGCGAGCATCACGCGCCATCATCGGCGCCATCGCAGCATCGACCATGACCTCGCGATCGGCGCTCGGCCATGCGGAGAGGTTGCGCTCCCGCGTCGCCCCGAACGGACCGCGCCCGTCGAGCATGGCAACGGCCAGGCCCGGCAGGAACCGGGCAACCCGGTAGAGCGCCGTCACGATCGGGATTCGCGCGCGCAGTGTCCGCGGCGGAGCCCCGGGAAGCATGCCGCAGACCAGGACGACGCGCTCGATGCGGTCGGGGTGCTCGCGCGCAAGAGCCAGGGAGTACCCCGCACCGCCGGAGAAGCCGAGCGCCACCGCCGAGTCGATGCCCAGCTCGTCGAGCAGGGCGATCGCATCCCCGGACCCGGTCGCGAATCCGCGACGCCGCTCACGAGTCGTCTCCCCGAAACCCGGGCGATCCGGACTGATGATGCGCACGCGTGCTCGCGTTGCGGCGGCTGCGAGTGGTGCGAGCTGATACCGCGACCCCGGTGAGCCGTGTGCGGCGAGGACCGGCACGCCGGCGGGGTCGCCGTATTCGCAGTACGCGATCGTGCGCGCACCCACCCGCAACCGGTGCGTGACGGGAGGCGGATTCTCCGCCGGATCGGTCACTCCGCACCCCCGCTCAGCCGCTGCGCGATCCCGTCCAGAAGCAGATCCAGCCCGATACGGAACCGGCGCTCGGGATCGTGATACCTGTCGAAGACGGATGCGGCGCGCCGCGTCGCCGGGATCTCCGACAGCTCGGCATCGCCCCGCCCCAGACGAATGGCCGCGTGTCCGGTGACGAAGTCATGCACAGCGGCGTAGGAGTACACCGCCGCCTCCTCATCGAGTCCGGCATCCCGCAGCGTCGCCACGACCCGATGGGCAATGTCGTCGGCGTCGGGAGTGTCCAGCGAGGCACGCCGATGAGCCTCCAGCACGAGGGGGTGACGCATCAGCAGATCGCGCAGCGCGAGGGCGAACATCTCCACGCGCGCTCGCCAGCCGGGCTCAGCCCACTCCAGAGCGGCGATCCCCTCATCCACCACGCGCGCGATCAGCCGGTGCCGCAGCGCCTCGATGCCGCCGCTCGCACGGTGAACGGCCATGGGCGATACCCCGAGGCGCTCAGCCAGCGCTCGGAAGGTGACGGCCTCCAGGCCTTCCTCGTCGGCGAGCACGGTGGCCGCTTCGAGCAGCGCCGCAGGATCCAGGGATGCCGGCCGCCCCGCTCTTGCGCGCCTGTGCGAATCCGCTACCATGAGCCCACCATATCGTTACGCGTAACGAAATAGAAGCCGGCCTGCATCAGCGACGATCAGCGCCATGATCCGAGGAGCCCGATGACCCCCTCACCTCCACTCGCCGCAGCGACCTCCCGCCGCTGGCTCGTGATCTGCAGCCTCGCCATCATCGTGCTCTCCGCAGCTTCGCTCGAGGGGTTCATCGTCCCGGTGCTGCCCCGCCTGCAGCAGGATTTCGCCGTCACCGCGGCAGTGGGAGCGCTGGCCACGGTCATCCCCACCGTCGTGACCGTCATCATCACCCCGATCGCGGGGAGTCTGGCCGATGTGCATGGCGCGGAACGAACGCTGGGATGGCTGATCTGCATCACCGCGTGCGGGGGCCTGCTGAGCGCGTTCGCGCCGGCGTTCTGGGCCTTCATCGCGGGCCAGGCTCTTCAGGGCTTCGCCCTGGGGATCATCCCCGTGGGCTTCGTGATGCTGCGCGGTCTCCTTCCGCCGGACGGGGTGCGCACTGCCTCGGGAGTGCTCATCGCGATGAGCGTCGCCGGTGCGGGATTCGGCGTTCTGCTCGCCGGGCCGATCCTTGAGGCGAGTTCGCGCGCAGCACTCTACGGTGTGCCCACCGCGCTGGTGAGTATCGGGGCGATCGGGGCTTTCGCCGCACGTCGCCGCGGGCGTCGGGAAGCGCGCCACGCGGCTCGCCTCGATTGGCGTGGCGCAGCCCTCCTGTCCACCACACTGCTTCTCCTCGTGGCGACGCTGACGAGTTCGTCCGCTGGCGGGTGGTTCTCACCCCTGACGCTGACGCTTCTCGTGCTCACCGCCGCGGCCGGGACCGTCTGGGTGCGCGTGGAGAGCCGGGTCCCCACACCGATGGTCGACGTGACGGCACTGCGGTCGCGAAGCGTGGGCGGGGCGGTCCTGGTCGGGGTCGCGATCGGTGGCGGCTACGCGTCCCTGGTCTTCCTGGTTCCGCAGTTCATCGCCCAGCCCCCGTCTTCCGGATTCGGCTGGGGCGCCTCACCCAGTCAGACCAGCGCGATGCTCGCCGCGGCGTACGGCGCCGGGATCGCGGCCTCTCTCGCCATGGGACCGCTGTCGCGACCACTCGGCGTTCGAGGGCCGGCGACCCTGGCACTGCTGCTGATGGCCTGCGGAGCGCTGACCGGCATCCTCGCACCGACCCCTGCGGGTATCGCCACATCGCTCATCCTCGCGGGCATCGGTGCCGGGGCCGCCTCCACTGTCGTGTTCGCCTCGGCGGCTGCGGGCGCGGCGGCCGATCAGGTGGGCGTCTCCACGGCCCTCATCACGATCTCCCGGGCGATTGGAGGAGCCCTCGCCACCCAGACAGTGGCGGGGATCATCTCGACCACTCCGCCCGCTCTCGCCGACTTCCGGCTCGGGTTCCTCGTGGCGGCATCGGTCAGCCTTGCCGGCGCCGTCACAGCCGCGCTGCTGCTCAGCCGGGGAGCCCCCGGCACCCCGGCTCCGATCGTGGACCCGGCTCAGGTGGTGTGAGGGATCACACCAATCGCAGTGGCGCTGCCGCGATCGCACGTCGCAGCGCATCCACGGGACGACGCCGTGCCGCACTCGCTCCCGCCACCAGGGACAGGATCCACGGCTCCGGCATGTCCACGATCGGCAGGCTCACGCACCCCGGTGCGGGCATCCCGTCCGGGATCGCGGCGATGCCGAGCCCCGCCGCGACATACTCCGGGATGCTCGGCATGGCCTCGATCTCGGCCACGATGCGACGCGAGAGCCCCCGCTGAGCGAGCGCCCGATCGATCTGGACACGGTTTCCGTAGCCGGGCAGCACGTCGACCCAGGGCAGATCCGCCAGAGCGGCCAGATCGACCGTGCCGGCATCCACCAGTTCGTGGCCGTGCGGAACCAGAGCGACGTACGGCACCTGTGCCAGCTCGTGAGCGATGAGTCCCACGGGCGGCGGCACCGTGGTGAAGGCGAGGTCCAGCCGGCCCTGCATGACGTCGTCGACCAGCCCGGTCGAGCCCGACGGCGAGGCCATCAGGTGTACGTCGACCAGCGGGAAATCACGGCGGAACTGCCCCAGCACACGCGGCAGGTCCATCAACGGCATCGCTGTGAACGTGCCGATCGAAACGCGGCCTCGGACGCCTGCCGTCGACTCCGACGCAGCTTCGCGCATGCTCTCCCATCCGTCGATGATCGACCTCGCCGCTGCGAGCAGATCCTCGCCCGCCGGTGTCAAGCCGACGCTGCGTGTGGTGCGCTCGAGCAGGGAGACGCCGAGTTCCTGCTCCAGACTTCGCAAGCCGGCGGAAACCGTGGACTGCGCGGCATAGAGCCGCTGCGCCGCGCGAGTCACGCTGCGCTCGTCCGCGACGATCACGAAGTACTCGATCAGCCGGATATCCACGGTTCATGTTATCGAGTAAAGCGATAGATGATATCCATTCTCTGCGTTGGACACGATCAATCGACGGATCGACCATGGAGTCATGTCCACGATCCTGCTCGAGCGGCGCCGCCTGCTCACCCCCGGCGCCGCCTTCTGGGTGGTCGCCGCATCCTTCCTGCTCATGATGGCGTTCGCGACCGTTCCCACTCCCCTGTACGCGATCTACCAGCAGCGCGAGGGGTTCCCCACGTTCACCGTGACGCTCATCTTCGCCGCGTACGCCGTGGGCGTCATCGTCGCACTGAGCTTCGGTGGCCATATCAGCGACTGGGTCGGCCGTCGGCGCATGCTGGTCATGGCCGCGCTCGTGGAGGCCGTCTCCAGCATCATCTTCCTGCTCTCGGGAGGGATTCCCACCCTGCTGGCCGCGCGCTTCGTCTCCGGACTCGCCGTCGGTCTCCTCACGGCAGCGGCGACGGCCGGGCTGAGCGAGCTCCGCATCCATCATTCGGGCGAGGCCGGGATCGCCGCCACCGTGGCGACCGTCGCCAACCTCGGCGGCCTCGCGCTCGGCCCGCTCATCGGCGGGCTCTTCGGCGAGTGGTCGGCGTGGCCACTGTTCGCGCCGTACCTCGTCTTCCTGGGCGGACTGATCGCCGCCGCCATCCTGCTCTCCCGGATCCCGGAGACCGTGGCGACGGTGCCCCTGCGCACGAGCTACCGACGCCAGCGCGTCGCGGTACCGCGGGAGCGCCGCTCCGCATTCCTGCTCGCCGGCGCCGCAGCCTTCGCCGCATTCGCGATCACCGGATTCTTCGGCTCCGTGTCCCCGGCGTTCCTCGCCGAGATCGGCGGCGTCCACGACCCGCTCGCGGTCGGATCCACGGCCTTCGCCGTGTTCGGGGCCGCAGCCGCCGCCCAGCTCATCTCCGGGCGACTGGTCGCGCGCGCACAGATCATGGCGGGCGCGATCGCCGTCCTCGCCGGGATGACGACGTTCGCACTCGCGGCACTGATCGCCTCGACCGCGTTGTTCATCGGGGGCGGCGTGATCGCAGGGTTCGGCGTGGGGTTCCTCTTCCGCAGCGCCCTGATCACCGGTGCCGCGCTGGGCGACGCGGCCCGTCGCGGAGAGGTACTGGCAGGCGTGTTCCTCATGGCCTACGCCGGCATGACCCTCCCCCCGGTCCTCATCGGCTTCGCCCTGCTGTGGTTGCCGATGATCCCGGTGCTCGTCGTGTTCGCCCTCGCGACCATGGCGCTGTCCACGGCCGCAGCGGCAGGCCTGGCGCGCGTGGTGCGGACGGTCTGAGAACGGGCAGCCAGGTTCAGCGCTCTGCCAGAAACGGCACTACACACTGAGTGTATAGTCGCTGGCGTGGACACATCACAGGCATTCCTCGGACTGATCGAGGCTCGGCCGGGGTACGGCTATGAGCTCAAGCAGCGCTACGACGACTACTTCGGCGCGGAACGCGCGCTCAAGTTCGGGCAGGTCTACGCCATGCTCGCGCGGCTCGAGCGTGACGAGCTCATCGTGATGGACGGCGTGGAGGAAGGCGGAGGCCCCACTCGCAAGCGGTACCGCGGCCTCCCGGCCGGGCGCGAGCGCGTGATGCAGTGGCTCACCCAGCCGGACGAGGAGGCGACCGGGCGCAGCAACCTCTTCGCGAAGGTGGTGGTGTCGCTGCTGCTCGATGAGGACGCCGTACGCCTGCTTGCTCTGCACCGCAGCATGCTCCTGGACACGATGCGCGGCCTCACACGGGCCAAGCATGGTGCCGATCTGCTCGACGTCCTCGCCTATGACCAGTCCCTCTTCCGCGTCGAGGCGGACCTCCGCTGGATCGACACCACCGAAGCCCGCCTGAACGACCTGAAGGAGTCCCTGCGATGAGCATCGTCACCCCCTCGGAGGCCCGGCCGCCCGCCATCGTGGCGCGCGGCCTCCACAAGCACTACGGCACCGCCCACGCCCTCCGCGGCGTCGACGTGGAGATCACGCGCGGCGAGATCGTCGCAATCATGGGACCGTCCGGCTCCGGCAAATCGACCCTGCTGCACAGCTTGGCCGGCGTGATCGCGCCGGATGCCGGCGAGGTGCGGGTGGGAGACACCGTCATCAGCGCTCTGGACGAGGCCGGCCGCGCCCGGTTCCGCCTCACCCGCCTCGGGTTCATGTTCCAGTTCGGCCAGCTCCTGCCCGAACTGACCGCCGAAGACAATGTCGCACTACCCCTGATGCTCGCGGGGATGAAGCGCAAGAGCGCGCTGGTGCAGGCACACGAGTGGCTGGACCGGCTGGAGCTCGGTGGGTTCGCGAAGCGTCTTCCCGCTGAGCTCTCCGGCGGCCAGGCGCAGCGCGTCGCCCTCTCGCGCGCGCTCGTCACGAGCCCCGAGGTGCTCTTCGCGGATGAACCGACGGGAGCCCTCGACTCCCTGACGGCGGAGAAGGTCATGCAGACCCTCACGGAGGTCGTCCGGACCACCGGCACGACCCTGATCCTCGTGACTCACGATGGCCGGGTGGCGTCGTACAGCGACCGCGAGATCTTCATCCGGGACGGTCTCGTGCTCGACCCGGCGGCTGCGGGCGCGCGATGATCGGCGCGATGCGTCTGCTGACGTTCGGCAGTCGCGGGAACTGGGGGCGATTGGCCGCCATCGCCTCCGGGGTGGCCGCCGGTGTGCTCGTCGTGCTCATGCTCATCGCCGGGGCCGGCGCCATGGAGACGCGCGATCTGCGCGGGGCCTGGTTGCACCCCTCCGGCACCGCCGTCTCCGGGCCCGTCACCGATGCCACGGTCGTCGCCACCGGCACCGACACCTTCCAGGGACAGCGCATCAGCCGGATGGATGCGTCCGTTCCCGCGTCGGGGATGCCGCTGCCCGGCATCGCCGAGCCGCCCGCGCCCGGCAGCTACCTCGCTTCCCCGGCCCTGGTCGCCATGATCGAGGCGAATCCCGCCGACCGGCTGGGTGAACGCTACGGCACCTTCGTCGGGGAGATCCCGGCCGATCTGCTGCCCAGCCCGGACACCCTCGCCGTGATCGTCGGCGCGACGCCGGAGTCGGTCGCAGCCGAGAGGTCGGCGCTGGAGATGATGCCGTTCGACGGCCAGAGCTTCGGCGGCAACGAGAACTATCAGGCGCTGGCGGCTGTGGGCGCGATCGCGCTCCTCATGCCGGCGTTCCTGCTCGTCGCCGTGGCGACGTCGCTGGGGGCAGCCGCACGGTCCGAGCGGAATCAGACGCTGCGCACCATCGGCGCATCGGGACGATTCCTGGTGCGGACCGCAGCGGTGGAGGCCGGTTTCAGCGCTGCGATCGGCGCGCTGGTCGGGATCGGGCTGTTCTCCGCCACCCGCCCGCTGCTGGCGCTGCTGCGGGTCGCGGGCGAGCGACTGGCCCTCGCCGATCTCACTGTCGACCCCGGCACCCTGGCGTTGGTGGTGGTCGTCGTGGTCGTGGGGTCGGTGATCGCGGCGACCTGGTCGGCGATCCGTTCCGACTCGCACGCCACCACCACGCAGGCCGTGTTCGAGCGCGCTCCGAGGCTCTGGCGCGTCATGCCTTTCCTGGCGGGGCTGCTCGCCCTGGGCGTCGTGCGCTTCGCCGGCTCCGCACTCCCCGTCCCCACCACCATCGCCGTGATCGCCTGCTTCGCGGTACTCGCGGTCGGGCTCGTCATCGCGGGCCCCTACATCACCTACCTCACGGGACGGGCGTATGCGACGATGGCGACGAGCGGTACCGGGGTCCTCGCATCCCGACGGATTCTGCGAACCCCCGCGGCGGTGTTCCGCTCGGTCGCGGGCCTCGTAGCGGCGACGTTCCTGGTGTCCCTGTTCGCCACCGCTGTCACCGCACGAGCGGACGCCGACTCCTTCGGCAGCGATGTGCTGCTGCCCACGGATGCCGTAGCCGTGGAGTTCGCCGCCGCAGGCGATCATCCGGTGGACGAATCGCTGCTGACGGATGCGCTGCAGGCCGCCCGCGACGAGCCCGGCGTACGCGACGTCATCGTCGTTCACGGCAACGTCGACGGCGTCTTCCTCACCGCGGACGACGCCGCTCGCCTGGGCGCGACGAGTTTGCCCCCGAGCCCGGTGCTGTCCGTTGTCGGCGGCATCTTCTCCCTCGCGCCAGACACGCCCGCGCTGACGGGTGCCGACGTCACCGAAGTGTCCTCGCTGCCGATCGCCGCGGTGATCATCCGGACCGACGACACCCCCGCAGCCGTCGAGCGGGCCCGCACCATCCTGCTCGCGCTGCCCCAGGTGGATCCGAGCACCGGCGCGTGGACGCGCGACGAGTTCGTCTCGAACGCCGACACGAACCTGGCCATCCAGTTCGCGGAGATCGGCCGTTTCGCCATCGGGATCGCGACGCTGCTCGCCGCTTCGGTCCTCGTCATGGCAACCATCGCTGCGCTGTACGACCGCCGCCGGACGCTGGCGCTGCTGCGCCTGATCGGCATGCCGAACGGCACCCTGCGGGGCCTCATCACGCGGGAGACTCTCGTGCCGCTGATCGGCGTCACGGTCATCTCTGCCGGCACCGGCTCCCTCACCGCCTGGCTGCTGGTCACGTCGCTGTCGGCCGACCGGACGGTCGGCTGGCCTGATCCCCTGATGCCGATCGCCCTCATCGCCACGGCCGTCATGGCCGTGATCGCGATCGGGATCGCCACGGCGGCCGGCCGTCGCCTGCTGCGCACGGAGCAGGTGCGCTACGAGTGACGCCGGACGCTCGGTGAAAGACGGAAAGCGCACCGCGGACGGTGGCGGTTTCAGGGTGTTAGCGCAACACCTCGTTTGAGAGGGGTTTGTTGTGCGGCGTGTTGTGGTGTGGGAGGTGCGGGCGGCTGCGTTGACGCGGGACACATCGACACCGCCGGCCCCCTCGTGGCCGTCCTGAAATGGCTCGCGGGCATCCGCGAGGTGGCGTGGAAGCCGACCCCGAAGCTCGCCGTGGAGCCGAAACAGCAACCTAAGCGCGTCGCTGCCGCCAAAGTAGCAGCAGGAGAAAAAGCAGCATGAGCAGTTACCACCAGCAACGAGAAACCCGCAGCCGGATCATCTTCACCGTCCTGATCATTGCCGTCACCGTCGGCATCACCTACGGCCTCATCCGACTCACCCTCCCAAGCCTCACCGACCAGACCCCGACCGCCAATGACTCCAGCTCCCAGACTGCCGAGAAGCAGCACGAGGAGAAGGATCTCCCTCGCGGTGACGCCAAGCGCGTGGCCGACCTCGACCGTCTCGCCGCAGCACTCAAGACCTACAAAGAGCAGCACGGTGACTATCCGATCAGCACTGGCACTTGCGCGGGCGGTAGCTTCGACAGCGACGCCAATCTCGGCTTCCTTGCCGATCTCGAGCGCGAAGCCGTCATCGACGCCATCCCACGTGACCCCGCAGGTATCGCCAAGACCGCCAAGACAGCGCAGGACACGGATGCAACAAGCACCGAGGACTGCGACACCATGTACGGCGCGAAGCACTACCTCTATTTCTCCAACGGCACCAAGTTCGCCCTCATCGCCAGCGTCGACGACGCCGACGCCATCCCCGACGACGCCGCAGGCGTCTACCTCGCAGAAGGCGACCGCGAATGGTTCGACGGCTCAGCCCTCATCACCGACTGGCACTGGAGCCGCAACGTCTACATCGTCAGCAACCAGAAACTCGCCGAAGCCGCGAAGAAGTAGTCCGCGTCTGTAGAAGAGCCTGCACGGTCAGGGACGCTCAACGGATCAGGTCAGCTCACGCTTCGATTGCTTCAGCTGGAAACACCACGACGGAGCCGTCACGGCCCCGCTCGATCTCGATTACCACGTCAGCATGGCTCCCAACCGAGTCGAGACTGCTGCTGAGGCCCTTGAGCCTGTACGCGGCAGTGAGCAACTTGTCGACGTCGGATGGCGCATAGTGCACCTTCTTCAGCAGACCGCTCGGACGCTTGAGCTCAAGCGAGGACAGACGCAACAGCACACCATTGATGCTCGATTCGAGATCGTTCAGCCGCTGCTCGTCGCTGCGCAGCTCGCTCAGGAACGACTTGAACGGATTGCCAGTGCCGTCGAGCTGCGCGTGCTCGACAGCTTGCAGCACCAGGACACGACGCTTCAGGGCGATGGCCAGCCTCGCGGTCTCCAGGTGCGCGCTGAAGGCACCGTTCTCGTCGGTGATGCCAGGGAATGCCTCCGTCAGAGCCGTCAGCTCCACCGGCCCCTCGGGGAGTTCTGCGAGTGCGTCCTCCCACTTCTTGAGCCTGGTGCGGATAGCGGCGATCGCGGTGCTGATCTCGTGTGACGCGGAGTCCAGTCCCAGCGACTGCCCGATCTTGCCCTGATCGAGCAGCACCGAGGTGGCCTTGTCGATCGCGTCCCGGCAGCCGTCGAGCCGGTTGCGTTCCTGCTCCACCTTGTCGTCGTGCAGCTGCTCAAGCAGGTCAGTGATCCGTTCGATGGCTTTCTGCCGCTGATGGTCGGCATAAGCGCTCGCTCCCACGGCGACAGCCATCAGAACGAGCGGGGCGGCGACGGTCAGCGCTCCTGCGCCCGCAATGCCGACGCCTGCAGTTGCTGCAGCGCCGGTTGTCGCGCCCGTGCCAGCCACGGGGACGAATGTCGCCTTGGAGACGATTCCCGTCGAGTCGCGGAGCGCACTGTAGACGCCGCCCGATACGGCTTTGGACGCCATCGGCTTCACAAGCCCCTTACTCACCTGGGAGGCGACCTTCGCGGGCACCACCATGCGGTAGAGCACTTCACCGGTAGCCCCCACGTCGACCTTGGCCGGTGCAGATCGCGCGGTCTGAGTCACTAGCTGTGAGAGCTGCTGGGCGAGAGGGCTGCTGGCGTTCAGCGCGATGCCGCCAGCCGGGTCACGGCGCCGCTCGATCGGGTGCATCTCCAACGTCGCGATGGGAGCCTGCGCGAACGTCGCGAGCGCAGTACGCAAGTCGGCAAGCCGTTCGGGAGTCATGTCCGCATCACCCACGAGATCGGGCACTGCCACGGTCTCGGTGGCAAGCGTCCACACTGGCACGAGCGCGTTCTCGTCTGCCATGTTGTCTCCCCGCCGCCGTGAGTCCCACGCCCGGGTGACGCGCATCTCAATAGTGACAATTCTAGGCGGAGGCACCGACACTCCCTTATGCACAGCGCCGCAGCGTGACCGTACGATGCGAGCAAATGAAAAGAGCAGCATCCGCCGAGCGAGAGCGCATAGCTCTCAAACTCGGTCGGATGCCGCCAAGGTGGGCCGGTAACGTGCCGATCACTCCACAGGGGGTAGCGTGTCCATGGGGAACTGCATGCGCCGAGGAAGCTCCACGGCGGAAACCGCCCTCACGTTGACCGCATCAGCCCACCGCACGCGGAACACCACCGCCCACGCCGCCGCCGAGAAGTAGTCCTCGTATCGGGTCACGCTGACGCACCCGCTCGGATCACCACGCGTGAGCGGCAATAGGATGCTCGACAGCTTGCCGCCCAACTCACTCGGCCCTGAGACACCGCCGATCTGAATGGCAATGGCGTACTCCCGAGCGACCGTGAGCAGACCGACAACCTCCTCCGGTACATCGGTACCGTCGCCGTTCTCGTCCGGGATGCCGACGATGATCGCGTCACCGACGAGCATCGCCTGATGCGCGCCGGGACCATGGAACCACCACAGGAACGAAGCCCTGGGGTTGAACGGCAGCCGCCGCCGCAGCCCCTCCTCGTTCACGTAGATGGTGACGCCAAGGCTCGGCACATCGACCGCCTCGATCCAGCCGCCCACGGCCGCCTGATAGTCCTCGAGCTTCTCCAGCTCGCGGATCTCCACGGCTTCACTGTCATCTGCTGGGATATAGAGTCCCTCGACCATGATTCGCCTCCTCCTGTGCGAGCGACCGGGAACCGAAATGGTTCCTGCTGCGGCCGCATGACACGGACGAGGTAAGGGGAAAGACTCGCGATGGCCAGCCCGGAGGAGAGCACGGATGCTCTCGACCCCGGGCGGCCATCGCTGCATTGGTGGGTCAGGTGCTGGCCATGCTTGACGACTGCGCCTGCTTGGGAGTGCGGGCCGACGCCTTGGTGTCCTACGACGAAGTCGTTGGAGACGACATCCGCTCGCCGCTACGGGAACTTCTCGCCGCCGAACGCGGCTGGGAGGGCCTCACAGCGGGCGCAACGCCCGAGGCGGCCCGCGCCGCCACCCAAGCCGCGACAGCGCACCACAGCGGCCCAGAAACGCCAAACGCCGCCCCGAAGGGCGGCCTGGCCAAAGCAGCAAACCTGTGGCTTGATCTGCCTGGCGGCGTTTACGAGGGCGCCGATTGCAGTAAGCCTCTTCTGGTGGGACTGTTCTCCTCGCATGCAAACGAATTGCGGAAGGCACACCGTCACCTCTCAACCGATCCAGTCCGCGAGCTTCCGCAGGAGAACAGACATCGTAAGCGCTCGACGCAGCCGCGACTCTCGGACGAGAAGGTTAGCCAGATCGTCACCGCCTATGAGACAGGGAAGACCGTCTACGAACTTGCCGCCGAGTACGGCTGTCATCGCGTCACGATCAGCGCTGTCTTGAAACGGCAGGGCGTGCCCATTCGGCACCGATCACCAACGCCAACGCAGATCGGCGAGATGGCCCGCCTCTATGAATCGGGACTTTCGTTGACTAAGGTTGGTGAGCATTTTGGCTTCCACGCAAGCACCGTCCTCGCTCATCTGAGAAATACAGGCGTCAAAACGCGCGCGCATCATCAGAGGGAGCGCTGACACCCAAAGGGAGAAGATTGAATCCCATCATTCTGATGGTTCAGTGGCTCCATACAGGGCTTCATCTATACGGCAAGCCGCACGGCGGATCGAGTCGGCGATCGGTCCGGCAGAACCATAGTACTGCTCGAAGCAGTGTTTGAGGATTTCGATCAACTGCTCGTGTTGGTCCACAATGAGCGCATCATCGAGCGACCGAATCGCGTCCATAAAGCTCTTGGCTTCACTTGCATCGGCGAACGGAACGGAAGGAATGTCGCCATTTAGGAGCCGTTCGTAGAAGCTCCTACGCATAACGGTTGATAGATGTTGTTGCGATCGTGATGGAGCCGGGACCTTCATCGTTTCACCCGCTCGGAGACGACTAAGCAACTTGGCCTTTGCTTGCGAACGAGTATTGATATCCGAAACATAATCTATAAGTCCAGCGACAGTCATCTGCGCGGCGACACGGTAAAAATGCATCGGCACAAATGATGTACTACCAGATGCCGCTTGACGAATATATTCTCGCGGATCTCCCCCATGTGTCTGGTCGAGAAAGTCGGAAATCACGTCTTCAGTCGTCATGGCGTGCATGACAACTCGCTCGTTCCCAAGAGTGATCGTGTTGGTAGGCACCACATCACCAATCAGGCGGAGCGTCGGTGCTCCTTCGACTTCCGTGAACTCGCCCTCCCTGATGAACGAAATCTTGTCGAGCAGCTCCTGCGAAACGAGAACTCGTTCGCCAGTTGGCCCCTGTAGGGTGCTTGAGCTAAAATCAAGCACTGCGGCATTAGATGCGCCTGCCTTAACCAACTCCTCGATGTGCCTCATCATCGACTTCTGTTCGCGCGACTTCGCATCGTCAATTATGCGTTTAAGTTCAGGAAACTTCGCGCGCTCGGTTCTTGAATTGTATCGATAGAGAATGTCACCTTCGAGGAGATTCGCGTTCTGTGCCTGCGAAGCCTTGCGTGCGATTACAGGCTTGTTATCGCTTTCAAAAACATAAATGAGGCCGAGTGTAACTCCATGAATCCGATAAAGACTGCTATCCCAGTGGATTTCAGGGGAAAACAACTCATTGAGGCCACTCGTCAACCTCGCGCGATCTAGTTCATCAAAGGCAGTCTGACTCCGAACGCTGAGACCGGTGGCGATCCTGGGCCGATCTGTAACGCCGAAGATAAGGTAACCTCCACGTGCGTTCGCAAATGCGGCCATAGTCCGCGCATAGAGGCCGATTGATCCCCAGGTAAAGGACTCTTTGAACTCCTTCTGGACACCCTCATGAGTGACGACCCGAACCTGACCGTCTATAAGGTTAGCCCGCACGAGGTCACTGATATTGCTCGCGGAGAACGGGTCGTACGCGCTCATCAGCCATCCGATCCTGCACTCAGCCCGAAGAATCGCTCGAAGAACGCGCCCAGCTTCTGGATGACCCGTTGCTTCTTCTCGCCGTGGCCGCCGTCGGCGGAGAAGCGTGATACCGGCGGCAGTACCTTCGTGATTGCTGTGCCGCTGGTGCGGATCTGTCCGTCGCGGAACGCGGTCTCGACGAAGACGCGGGTCTCGTCGGGGCGGAGGTTCTCTTCTGTGATTATCGTGTCGAGTTCGGCCTCGCGCTTGGCGGCGATGAAGGCGCGCCATTCCTGGTCGATCTCACCGTCCACCGAGAGCGAGTCGACGAAGTCTTCGATGAGGTCCTTTTTGTTGCGCAGGGTCGGGCTGGCGTCCACGGCGCGAGAGATCTCCGCGCGGATCTCCTTGTCGTCGCCGTCACCACGTTCATCCCGGTACTTCTGCACGAGCATGAGGATGTAGTCGACGTTGATCTCGACCTGCTTGATCAGCTCGATCTCGAAGACCACATCGTCGTTGATCTGTTCCTTGTCGGCGTCCTTGTCCTTGCGGAACTCCGCATACAGGTCGAGGTAGACGCTGCGGTAGTCCTGACTCTGCCGGTCAGTGAGGATGGCGTTGCCGGTGAACTCGTCGAACGAGGTGAGGATGTTCTGCAGGCGCAGGATCGCACCGAACAGCTTGATGAACTCCTTCTGAGCGGCTTCACCAATGATCGGCTGGCCGAGCGGGAAGGTACTGAACAGTTCGGTGACCTTCTCGGCGTAGTCGTTGTAGTACTCGCTGTACGGCTTGAGAAGCACCACACCGCGAGCGTCCTTGTTTCCGAACAACGCGATTGCGTCGTTGGTCTCGTCTTCGAGGTCGCGGAAGCTGACGATGTTGCCATAGGTCTTCACCGAGTTGAGGATGCGGTTGGTGCGTGAGTACGCCTGGATGAGCCCGTGCGCGCGCAGGTTCTTGTCGACGAACAGCGTGTTCAGCGTGGTCGCATCAAAGCCGGTGAGGAACATGTTCACGACGATGACCAGGTCGATCTCGCGGGTCTTGAGTTTGAGCGAGAGGTCTTTGTAGTAGTTCTGGAACCGGTCGGCGGAGGTGTCGAAGGACGTGCCGAACATGTCGTTGTAGTCCTGGATCGCATCCTCGAGGAACGACCGCGCATCCATGCTCAGTGCACCAGTGTCGAAGCCCTCCTCGTCAAGCGCGCCATCCTCAACAGCATCGTTCGCACCGTACGAGTAGATAAGACCGACCTTCAACCGCTTGTCTGATGGCAGGCCTTCCTGCTGCAACTGGAAGTGGTTGTAGTACGTTCGGGCGGCCTCGATCGATGCAGTTGCGAACAGAGCGTTGAAACCACGCACGCGACGTTCCCCGAGCGTGTAGTGCTCCGCGCGCTTGGTCTTCTGGTCGAAGTGTTCGAGCGTGTACTTCACGATCTGACTGATGCGCTCCGGTGCGAGGAGCGCCTTCTCGGTGTCGATCGCCGAGACCTGCTTGTCGGCGACGTTGCCAACCTTGATGGTGTTGACGTAGTCGATCCGGAAGGGCAGCACGTTTTTGTCGGTGATCGCATCGACGATCGTGTACGTGTGCAGCTTCTCGCCGAACGCCTGCTCAGTCGTCTTCAGCTGCGGGTTCCCGCCGCTACCGGAGTTGGCGGAGAAGATCGGCGTTCCCGTGAACCCGAAGAGGTTGTACCGCTTGAACGCCTTCGTGATGGCGGTATGCATGTCACCGAACTGCGACCGGTGGCACTCGTCGAAGATGATCACGACATGCCCGTCGTAGATCGCATGCCCCTTGTTCGCGGCGATGAACGTCGAGAGCTTCTGGATCGTGGTGATGATGATCCGCGCACCCGGATCCTCAAGTTGCTTCTTGAGCACCGCCGTCGAGGTGTTGGAGTTCGCCGCGCCCTTCTCGAACCGGTCATACTCACGCATCGTCTGGTAGTCGAGGTCTTTACGGTCCACGACGAAGAGCACTTTGTCGACGCTCGGCAGCTTCGACGCGAGCTGCGCAGCCTTGAACGATGTCAGGGTCTTACCGGAGCCGGTGGTGTGCCACACGTAGCCGCCCGCGGCGACGGTGCCGAGGGTCTTGTAGTTGGTGGAGATGTCGATCTTCTGCAGAATTCGCTCCGTCGCGACGATCTGGTAGGGGCGCATCACGAGCAACATCCGGTCAGCCGTCAGCACGCAGTACTTCGTCAGGATGTTCAGCAGGGCGTGCTTGGCGAAGAACGTCTTCGCAAACGCAGACAGGTCCTGGATCGGCTTGTTCTGCGCATCCGCCCACCACGACGTGAACTCGAAACTGTTCGACGTCTTCCGCACCCGCTTCGACCCAGCCGCTTCACTGAGATGCTGACGACGTGTGGTGTTGGAGTAGTACTTCGTGAGCGTGCCGTTGCTGATCACGAACAACTGGACATATTCGAAGAGGCCACTGCCCGCCCAGAAGCTGTCGCGCTGGTAGCGATCGATCTGATTGAACGCTTCACGAATATCAACGCCGCGACGCTTCAACTCGATGTGCACCATCGGCAAACCGTTCACCAGCACGGTCACGTCGTACCGGTTGGAACGCGCCGAACCGCCGTCGCCCTGACCGATCTCGTACTGGTTGATGACCTGCAGACGATTGTTGTGGATGTTCTGCTTGTCGATCAGCAGGATGTTCTTCACCGAACCGTCATCCCGCTTCAGCAGCTGAACGTGGTCCTCCTGGATCCGTACCGTCTTCTCGACGATGCCGTCGTTCGCGCCCGCTATCCGCTCAGAGAAGAACTGCTCCCACTCCGGGTCGGAGAACGTCATCGTGTTCAACGCCTCGAGCTGGGTACGCAGATTCGCCACCAGCTGCGCCTCCGACGTGATCGGCAGATACTCGTACGCCTGAGACTGCAACAACCGGATCAGCTCACGCTCAAGATCCGCCTCAGACTGATAGGACGACGCACCAGCTACGTCAGGGACGTACTCAGCAACGACCGTGCTCTCAGACGAGACAGCAATCGGATCATACTTTCGCGGGGCTGCGTCACTCATGCTGCCTCCTTGAAGGTCAGCAGCTTGTCACGGTAGTGCTCATACTGCTTCCGACGCGCAGCAAGCTCGGCGGGGAGGCCGATACTCAAGTCGTTCACGAGAGCATCGAAATCATCGAGAACCGCTGAACGTTCCCGTTGTTCGTCAAGCGGAAGGAGTGGTATCCGGATACCTGCAATCTGCTTAGTCGACAAGTGCTTCACGGTCGACGCCTGGGTCGCATCCTGGATGCGCTTGATGGCGTCACGGACGAGGTAGAAGATGAAAGAAGGATCATTCTCGTCGTCGAAATCTTGTAAGCGGGAGACGCGCTGATTGAGGACAGCGTCTCCATGTGCCCAGCGAACTGTCTTGAAGTCCCCGTCCATTCCTATCAAGACGTCGCCATTGTGAACCAAATATTTCTCGTCGAAAGGCCCGGAATAGAATGTTCCGCTGAACCCGCTGTTGATGTCCCGGATACGCACGACAGGCAGGCCATCACCGAGATCGTTGAAGTACTCAGACTTGAACGGGGCACCGCCAAATACCCGGCAAACGTCCCCCACACATCCCCATTGAGTTTCTTCGGGAAAAGTCAACAGTACGTCTTTGTAATGCTCATATTGGCGGCGGCGGGCTTCCAGCTCCGCTTCCAGCTCCGCTTCCAGCTGAGTGAACTGATCCAATATTCGCACGATCTCCCGCTGCACCTCGAGAGGCGGCACGGGGATTCGGATCTTCGCCAAGGAATCACCTGAGACACGACGAACCTTGGTGCCCGAGATATACCGACGCTTCTGGTCCTGGAATGAGGTCGACTGGAAGAAGTAGGACACGTATTTTGGTTCCAGTTCGTGTCGGTAAATGTACGCGTCGCCGCTCAGCGCAACATCGGTGTTACCGAGCCACGCCGTGGCCTTTGCGACAGCGTCGTCGTCCTCACTGGTCGTCGCGATAAGCAGGTCCCCTGGCCGCGCATGGCGTAGCTTCACTGCGATGTTCTCATCGGTGAACGACTTCGTTTCCGTCGCCCACACGCCGTAGTGCGTGTGAATCTGTCCGTAGTGGACTGCAGGAAATCCAGCATCACGAAGATCAGCCTTCTGCAGGCCGTTGCCACGGATGAACTCGCCAACCTCGCCTAAGGCCTTGACCTCAACTCCCCCTGGCGCGAGTTCCACAATCAGCTCGTCGATGCGGCTCACTTTGTGTCCTCCAGGTCGGCGACGATCTCGTCGATGGAGGTGCGGAGTTCTTGCTGGCGGGCGACGATGCGTGCGATCTCGGCGTTCAGTTCCGTGATGTCGACTGTCTCGCGGGTGTGTTTCTGTTCGACGTAGGAGGAGACGGCGATGTTGTAGTCGTTCGCGGCAATGTCTTCGTTCGACACGAGTGCGGCGAGATGGTCGACGCTTTCGCGGGTGGTGAATGTGTCGAGGATGTGCTGCTGGTTGGCTTCGGTGAGTTTGTTCTTGTTCCCGAGGCGTTTGAACTCGGCGGATGCGTCGATGAAGAGTACTGAGTTGTCGGTCTTGGATTTCTTGAGCACGATGATGCAGGTCGCGATCGTCGTACCGAAGAACAGGTCCGGCGGCAGCTGGATGACGGCATCCACATAGTTGTTGTCGATGAGGTACTTGCGGATCTTCCGTTCCGCGCCGCCTCGGTAGAGCACGCCGGGGAACTCGACGATCGCGGCGGTGCCGTTGACGGCGAGCCACGACAGGATGTGCATCGTGAACGCGAGGTCGGCCTTCGACTTCGGTGCGAGCACACCAGCTGGTGCGAAGCGCGGGTCGTTGATCAACAGCGGGTTCGCATCACCGTCCCACTTGATGGAGTACGGCGGGTTGGAGACGATGGCCTCGAACGGTTCGTCATCCCAGTGAGCGGGGTCGGTCAGGGTGTCACCATGGGCGATGTTGAACTTCTCGTAGTTCACGTCGTGCAGGAACATGTTGATCCTGGCGAGGTTGTACGTGGTCAGGTTGATCTCCTGGCCGTAGAAGCCCTGTCGCACGTTGTCTTTGCCGAGGACTTTCGCGAACTTCAACAGCAGCGATCCGGATCCGACAGCGGGGTCGTAGACCTTGTTCACCTGGGTCTTGCCGACCACGGTGATACGGGCGAGCAGTTCAGAGACTTCCTGCGGCGTGTAGTACTCGCCACCAGACTTGCCCGCACTCGAGGCGTACATCTGCATGAGGTACTCGTACGCGTCGCCGAAGAGGTCGATCGAGTTGTCTTCGAAGTTCCCCAGCGGCAGGTCACCAATCGCATCGAGCAGCTTCACGAGCTTCTCGTTCCGCTTCGCGACGGTGTTGCCGAGCTTAGAACTGTTCACGTCGAGGTCGTCGAACAAGCCTTTGAGGTCGTCCTCGGCGTCGGTGCCGACAGCGGAGCCTTCAATGTTCTTGAAGACGCGAGCGAGGGTTTCGTTGAGGTTCGCGTCGTTCGCAGCACGCTTACGGACGTTCTGGAACAGCTCAGACGGGAGGATGTAGAAGCCCTTCTCCTCCACGGTCTCTTTGCGGCCGAACTCGGCTTGCGCATCGCCGAGCCGGGCGTAGTCGAAGCTCGGGTCGCCTGCTTCGCGTTCGCTCTTGTTGATGTAGGCGGTGAGGTTTTCGGAGATGAACCGGTAGAACAGCATGCCGAGCACGTAGGACTTGAAGTCCCAGCCGTCGACGGAGCCGCGGAGGTCGTTCGCGATGCGCCAGATGGTCTTGTGCAGTTCGGCGCGTTGTCCTTCTTTGGTGGTCGGTGCCATGTGGTTCGTCTCCTGCGCCTGGGGCGCGTCTTAAGTTGTGCTTGCGGGTTAATCTCACCGTAGCGCCAGGCATTGACACTGTTCGGATGCCATGCCCTGCATGGGCTTGAGGTGTGATGCAGCCGGGAGCATGTGTCGCGTCGACCGGGCGCTGCGATCTACCTGTGATTATCTCATGACCGGCGGTTTTCGAGAAGACCTTGCCGCTTCGGTCAGGTGTCCCAGTTCCAGGCGAAGCCGTTGAAGAGGCCACCGTGGACGTCACGCAGGGTGAGGGTCGCGGTGCCGCGGGCGTCGAGCTGGACGCGGTTGTACTCGTTGGCGGCGTGCGGTCGGGCGAACGGGCTTGCTCCCTCGAACTTCCAGATGCTGGCGGGCTGGTCCCCGATGAACCCGACGCGGATGGTGAACAGCAGTGACCGGTGGTGGAGAGCCCGGCTGGCGAGAGTCATCGGCTCCGGTTCGCTGACGTCTTCGGGCGGGGTGATGCGGACGCGCAGGTCGTAGCGTGTCCGGTCTTGCATCGGCTCGGTCGCCGTGCGGGCGGTGTTGAGGTGCCAGAAGTGGTCGTTCCAGCCCGCGCCGTCGACCGGGCGGGTGTTGACCTTGAAGTCGCCCTTGTTGCTGGGGGTCACGACGCCGGGATAGGAGCGGCCGATCGTGACGTAGTCGAGTTCGCCTGCCATGTTCGCGAACCGGTAGTGCTCGTAGGTGGCTTGCCAGCGTCGGTTCTCGACGACGATGAGGGTGCTGGTCTCTTCATAGATGATGCCGCCGTGCATCTCGGGCACGTCGAGCACGAGCGGGGCCTGCGCGTAGCGGCCGGTGACGAGACGCGAGTGCAGTGCCTTCAGGGCGGCGGTCTCTCGCGTGCGAACGGTGTCGACTTTCCGTCCGATCTTGTCGCCGTGGATCTGTCGCCGGTGCATCAGCTCGGGCACCTGGTGTGTGTCGGGGGTGAGCGCGAACACGTCGAGCAGCAGGTCTGCTTGTTCACCGGGCAGGGTGTGGATGGCGGAGATGAAGCGGTGCCGGAGGCGCTCGAAACTGTCCTCGAGGGAGTCGCGGAGGAGTTCGTCGACGATCCCAGCCTGGGCGAGGCGACGTTGGACGAAGCCCTCGCGTTTGCTCAACCAGGCGAGCTGCTGGTGAAGGGTGGCGACATCGTCTTCATCGAGTCTCACGCCATCACCTCCGCCTCGCACCCGTGTTCGCTTCCAACTTTATTCCGAGTTTCAGAGTGCCCTCGGGCGAGTTTCTACGGTCGAAGTGTCCCGGAAATCCGGGGCGGTTCTCTTCAACCGGAAGGACATGCAACATGTCGAGCAATCAGGTGGTGCCGCTGTTCGGTGGGCACACAACCCAGCAGGGGCAGAAGATCACAGGGAGCCTGGTGCGCCAGACCAAACGTGAGGTGGAGCAGGTTGCTGCGTCCACGGAGATCGCGGCGGTGCGGGAGCAGGGGCACGCGTTCCTGGCGTCGCAGGCGATGACGAACGTCGCGACGCTGGTGGCGCAGGCGGAGGCGCAGATGAAGATCGCCCCGGCTGGTGCGCAGTTCTACGAGGCGATCATCGCCGGATACGCCATCGGCGCGGGCCAGCGCATCGCTCGGGGCCTGTGATGGAATCCCTTGCCGCGATCGCGGTTGCCGCGGGACTCGTTCTCCTGGTCGCGATTACCGCCTTCGTCGCATTGTGTGTGGTCGAAGTGTTGTGGGACGAGTACGAGGCGTGGCAGGAGCGTCGTCGTACACGGATCGAGGCGGAACTGGACGCGAAGTCCGAGCAGCTCCGGCAGACGATCCTCTCCCTCGCCGACGACCTCGCGACCGACCGTGATGAGGCATCCAAGGCGTTGACGCGAGCGATGTTCCTGACGACCGGGCGCACCGATCTCCCTCGCTCGTAGCCCCTCAGCGAGAGCGCATCGTTGCCTATTTCACAACGACGGCTTTCACCGCACCGCCCGCCGTGGCTTACCTCGGTCACCGCTGTGTCGGATCGAGATGAGGTGCGCCGCGGCGTGGTCTTCACGGTCCGGTCGCCAAGGTGCGTAATGGGCGCTGACACCGCCCAGCTCGACCGCTGCTGGCGGGCCGATCCATCAACTTTTACCTCTCGAAAGGAGGAGTCTGCGTATGAGCATTCACATCAATCACAACCTGCCGGACAAGACGCCGCTGCCGGGGACATTCCGTGCGGCGCTGTGCGATCCGCCGTGGTCGCTGCAGCAGAAGGGCGACCTCGGCGCGGCCAATCACTACGACCTCATGACCGATGAGCGCATCCTTGGGATGGGTGAGGCCATGCAGGAGATCATGGCGGAGAACTCGTTCTGCTTCCTGTGGGTCACCACCGCGACCGTCCCCCTGGGCATCAAGGTCCTCGAAGCCTGGGGATACCGGTACACGAGCTTCTATTTCTGGGCCAAGCCCCGTCTCATGCTCGGCAACACCTTCCGCAACTCCGGGGAGCTGCTGCTCCTCGGCGTACGCGGGAAGGGCACGAAAGTCGCGTTCAAAGGTCAGCCGAACTGGGGCATGCATGCCCTGCAGGCCCACAGCCGGAAGCCCGAGGAAATCCACCTCATCGTCGAACGGCTCGTCGGCGGGGGACGGGCCATTCCTCGAACTGTTCGCTCGTCGTCCCGCACCGTCGAGCAAGCACTGGGACATCTGGGGAAACGAGTGCGACGCCACGATCTCGCTCGCGAAATGGGGATACCCCGTACCTGCCGACCACCAACCCAACGACGCCCCGGCAGCGGTGGCGGAGACTCAGGAATGAGGGGCGTGAAGCATGCAGGGCGATACCGGGCCGCGCTCGCTCGCGGAGAAGTTCTGGAGGACCTGCCTGTTGCTGTTCGGCGGCGTGATCCTGCTCGTCCTCACAATCGAGCTGATCAAGAGCATCTGGTGGATCCTCGCCCTGATCGCTCTCACGGTCGTCATCGTCGGCGGGCTGCTGTGGTGGTGGCGACGCCGAAACACCTGGCCCTGAGCTCTCGGACAGGAGGTCAACGATGAACCGCAAGAAGAACCGGGCCGGTGGGCGCCACCGTCTCACCCCGATCTGGAAGGACAAGGTCGACCGGGAAGGCCTGGCCAGGGTTCTGCTGCTACTCGCGATGCATCTTGACGAAACCCGTCGAGCGGCTCATACACGGAAGCAGAATTCGGCACCAACGACCGAGCAGAAAGGGGGCGGGCATGACGAGTAACACTAAACACGAGGAGTGGGAGTGGCAAGAACTCACGTGGCCCGACACGCTCACCCCCGACGCGGTCCACGCCACACTGGAACACCTGGCCGCCTCGTCCATGCTCGGCCCGATCGTGCTCGAGGCCCGCGCAACGAAGACGGGGCTGCGGTGGCTGATCGCGGTCAAGCCGACCCGCATCGACACGGTACTTGACTCGCTCCGCGCACACCTCACGGTCCGTGCGCATACTCCCCGCCGGCACCGAGGCGAGGTGCTGTACGCGGCCGACCTGCGCGTCACCGGCACCGACCTCAGCCTCGAGGCCGCCAAGGTCACCGCAAGTATTCGTGGCCTCTACGGGGCACTGTCGCGCCTCCACGGGGAGGAAGAAGTCGTCCTGCAGCTGCTGCTCGGTCGACGTCACACACCGCCCGTACGGCCGCGAGAATCGCTCGGCGCTTGGCTCCGTGTGCTTGCGGTTCCACCACGAACCGGGATGACGTCGAAACGACGAGACGGTCAGCACGGCTTCTCTCTCAGCGTACGCGTCGGCATCACCGGCGCAGCCGCCCCGCGAGCGAAGCAGCTCGTCGGTGACGTGATCGGTGCGCTGCGTGTCCTCGAATCCGCCACCAGCCGCATCAGCGCCATGACCGGTTCTGCGACGCACCTCAACAGAGCCGCGCTGCCCTGGCGATGGCCACTCACGTTGACCAGCGGGGAAGTCATCGGCTTGACCGGCTGGCCGATCGGCGAACCGCCACTGCCACTACTCGGGACACTCCACCCACGCCAGCTCCCACCGCCCGAAGCGCTTGTGCGAACAGACCGGATCATCGGCACTGCCAGCGCACCGGGACATAGTGAGTCGGTTGGCATCCCGATCCGGGACGCCGCGTTCCACACTCATCTGCTCGGGCCGACCGGCTCGGCAAAGTCGACTGTGATGCTGGGCCTCATCGCCGCCGACATCACAGCGGGGCGCGGTGTGCTGGTCCTTGATCCGAAGGGAGACCTTGCTGATCGCGTCCTCGCACACGTTCCGAAGAACCGAGAACACGACGTCGTTGTCATCGACCCGACGAACGCCGCTCCGGTCGGGTTCAACCCGCTCGCCGGTCACCGACGTCAGGCCTCGGTTACGGCCGACACACTGCTGGCGACCTTCGAAGCGGTCTTCGCGAAGCACTGGGGCATCCGCTCTGCGGACATCTTCACGGCGGTGTTCAACACGCTCGCGCAGATCGACGGGACCAACCTGCTCTGGGTAGCCCCGCTGCTCACGAACCCCGCGTTCCGACGCAAGGTGCTGAAGAACATCGACGATCCGATCGGGCTCGGAGGGTTCTGGGAGCAGTACGAGGCGAAGTCACCTGCGCAGCAGGCCGAAGAGATCGGCCCGGTGCTGAACAAGCTCCGCCAACTGATCCTGCGACCTGGGCTGCGGGCGATGCTCGGGCAGAGCGATCCCCGCTTCGACCTCACCGACCTGTTCAGCAAGCGACGCATCGTCGTCGTGAACCTCAACAAGGGCCTGCTCGGTGCCGACGCCGCAAGACTGCTCGGCACGCTCCTCATCGGGCAGCTGTGGACAAAGATCCTCGCCAGGCAACGTTACGGCCTCCAACACCGGCACATCGTCAGCATCTACATCGACGAGATCCACGACTTCCTCGCAGGCATCCCCGGTGACCTCTCCGACGCCCTCGCCCAGGCCCGCTCCCTCGGTGCCGCGTTCACCGTCGCGAACCAATACCTGAAGCAGTTCACCCCGGCCATGCAAGCCTCGGTCGAGACCAACACGCGCAGCAAGATCTACTTCGGCCTCGGCGGCACCGACGCGGCCACCATCGCCAAGCACGCCACCGGTCTCGACGCCCAGGATCTTCTGCTGCTGCCGAAATACCACGCGTACGTCAACGTAATGCAGCACGGTCAAGCCACCGGCTGGATCAGCATCGCAACCGCGCCGCCACCGGCAGGTATCAGCGACCCAGCAGCCATCTACGCCGCCGCGCACGAACGCTACGGCGTCGCCGCCACTATCACCGAGCAACAAATCCGTGAGCTCATCGCCCCGACCACACCCGACTTCACAGACGCCGACGACGGCCCAGTGGGAAGGAGTCGACGATGAATGGCCGTCCTCGACCGAGACGCACCGGGAGACGTATCACCGCGCCCAACAGACACGGGCTTGCCGGACGTCGCGGGGCAGGGTGCTGGCAGCGGGACGTGACTGACCCGGTCATCCCAGGTCACCCGGCCGTCCCCAACGGCGGAGGACTCCAGTCATGACCGCTTCACTTGACCATCCGATCTATCAGGAGCTTCTCGCTCATCTGCTCGAGCTGCGCTTCGCGACGACGGAGCAACTCGCCAGACTCACGAGGGAACACTACGGAAGTTCCCGGTCTGCGCGACGGCAGACGATGCGGCACCTGTCCAAGCTCGAGCAGCACGGCCAGCTGCTGCGCTTGGAGCGTCGTATCGGTGGATGGCAGCACGGCTCCACACCATCCATCTGGGCGCTCACCACCACCGGCCACCGGCAGGCCACCGGACACAGCGGCACGAGACAGCGACCGAACCTCATCTCCACGACGTTCCTAGAACACCTCCTCGCGATCGCCGAAACCCGGATCATCGCGAACGAGACCATCCAGCAGATCCCGGGCGCAGAGCTACGGGTCGAGACCGAGCCCGCCTGCTGGAGGAACTACCTCGGGCCGCACGGCGAACGCCTCACACTGCGACCCGACCTCTTGATGAGCGTGACCACGACCGAGTATCTGGATCGCTACTTCATCGAGGTCGACCGCGCCACGGAGAACCCCGCCCGGGTGATCGCGAAATGCCGACAATACGTGCGCTACCGCCGCAGCGGAGCAGAGCAGCGATCCAGCGGCGCGTTCCCCGCAGTGCTGTGGATCGTCCCGACCGCGAAACGTCGAACACAACTGCGTGCACACCTCGAAGCTGCCGAGCTCCCGCAGGACATGTTCACCGTGCTCACCCTCGATGAACTGCCCGAGATCATCCGTGACGGCCCGCCGCTCACGAAACAGAACAACACCAGGAAGGAGAACACCCCCTATGAAACCTGAACACAATTTCTACCCACCCGCTGACGCCGAAAACAGAACAACTCCGCCGACGACCCCCGAACGACGCGCACCGCCCGAGCCGACGACACGGCACGAAGCCCGCGAGCTCGACCGGCTCCGCCGTGAACACGGCACAGCGTTCGACGTCTACCTCGATTCGGTTTGGAACGGCGTCGAGACCATCAGCGATATGGAGTCGGACTTCACCAACCTGCACTGGGGCTCGTACGAACGCATCGACCAGTTCATCGACGACTTCATCGACAGCCTCGGCTGGGCTGATGCCCGCGACCACGCCCTCCGCGAATGGGCGATCCCGAACAACATCCTCGTCTTCGACCGCGCCGCGATGCTCGAGCATCTGCGCGGCGACTTCGAGTTCCACGAGCGAGGAGGTGAAGTGTATGTCTTCATCCGATAGCCCTGACCCCGGTGCACATCAGCGTCCTGTGGAAAACCCTGACCAGGCGGATGATTTCGCGCTGGACTCACACGGGCAAGAGAGCGTCAATGGAAACATGACCACAACTCCATACACCACCAGCCCGCTCACCGCCGCAGACCCCTTCGCTGCGCTCACTCAGAGCTTCACCCCGAAGCGAGCCGTCTCATACCTGCGCGTCTCGACGCGCGAGCAAGCGGAACGCGGCGGCAGGGAGGAAGGCTTCTCGATCCCCGCGCAGCGCGACGCGAACAAGAAGAAGGCTCAAGCCGTCGGCGCGATGGTCGTCAAAGAGTTCGTCGAGCGTGGCGTCTCCGGCACATCCACCAACCGGCCCGCGCTCCAAGAAATGCTGCGCTACCTCGAAGCCGAGCAGAGCAACATCGATTACGTCATCGTGCACAAGCTGGACCGTCTCGCACGCAACCGCGCCGACGACGTCACCCTCAATCAGCGCTTCAACGAACTCGGCGTCCGGCTCGTCTCCACCAGCGAGAACATCGACCAGACCCCCGGTGGGGTCCTCCTGCACGGCATCATGAGTTCGATCGCCGAGTTCTACTCCCGTAACCTCGCCAACGAAGTCATCAAGGGCATGAGCGAGAAGGTCAAGAACGGCGGCTCCGTCAGCCGTGCACCGATCGGCTACCTCAACACCCGCACCATCGAGAACGGCCGCGAGAACCGTACCGTCACCGTCGACGACAGGCGCGCACCACTGGTCACCTGGGCGTTCAACGCCTACGCCACCGGTGAGCACTCCGTGCGCACCCTCACCAAGGAACTCGTCCGGCGAGGGCTGACAACGGTGCCCACCGCGCGGCTGGTGGAGAAGCCGGTCGAGATCCGTCATGTGCACTCGATGCTCACCAACATTTACTACACCGGCATCACCACGTTCAAAGGCGTCGAGTACCCCGGCAGCCACACCCCGCTCATCGACCGCGAAACCTTCGAGAAGGTCCAGACGATCCTGAAAGAGAAGATCAACGGCGAACGGTCGATCAAGCACGACCACTACCTCAAATCCACGATGTACTGCGGGCACTGCGGCTTCCGCATGGTTGTCCAGGTGGTGAAGAACAGGCACGGTGAGACCTACCCGTACTACTCCTGCCTCGGCAGACACTCCAAGCGCACCGACTGCACCCTCCGCTCCATCCAGATCGAACACGCCGAAGACCTCATCCAGGACCTCTACGACCGCATCAGCCTCACACCCGACTTCCGCCGCGACCTCGAAACACTCCTCCGGCACGGACTGAAGCAGCTTCGCGCCGACACGGACGCCGAAAGGGAGCAGCTCGAGAACACGAAGCAGACCATCGAACGTCGCCAACGCAAACTCCTCGAAGCCCACTACAACGACGCGATCCCGATCGAGATGCTCCGCGCCGAACAGAAGCGACTCGACACCGAACTGGCCGCCACCAACCGCAGCCTCAGCAACCTCACCGCCGACCTCGCCGAAGCCGACGAACTCATCGCGATCGCGCTCGACATCGCCCAGCACGCCGGAAACACCTACCGGCAAGCCCCCGAGCACATCCGCCGCATGTTCAACCAGCTCCTCTTCGACAAACTCCTCGTCACCACCGACGACAACGGCCAACACCACGTCGACGCGATCTCCCGGGCACCATTCGACGTCATCTACAGCCCAGACGCCCGAGCACTCGTTCACGGGGCGCGACGCGAGCAGCACGACGCCACCCCCGACGGCACGGGGCAAACGAAAAAGCCCGCCGATACCGGCGGGCTCTCCCTGGACGTACTGTCCGATAATCTCATTGCTCTTGTCGAGGGTTCGAGTAAGAGCATCATGGTGGACCTAAGGGGATTCGAACCCCTGACCTCCTCGATGCGAACGAGGCGCGCTACCAACTGCGCCATAGGCCCGTGAACAGATTCAGCCTAGCACGCTCGCACGGGTGCTCCCGACCGACGAGAATCGAACCATGACGACAACGCCGTTCCCTCCCGTCCGCCTCGTGCGCAACGTCCGCCCCTGGGGCGGCGAGGCATCCGACATCCGGATCGACGAGAACGGCGTGGTCACCGAGATCACGCCGGCCGCCGAGCAGGAGAGCGCGCCGGGTACGGTGGATGGTCGCGGCCTGCTGGCGATTCCGGGCCTCATCAATGCACACGCCCACGTCGACAAGTCGTGGTGGGGACACCCCTGGCAGTCCTACGGCGGCGAGCAGAGCACCGAGGGCCGCATCCGGCACGAACGAGAGCGCCGCGGCGAGCTGGGGATCCCCAGCATCGACATCACCCGCGCCGTGCTCGATGAGTCCGTCCGCACCGGAACCACCGCGTTTCGCACGCACGTGGACGTGGACCTCGGTCTGGGTCTGGACGGCATCAGCATCGTCCGGGACGCGTTCGCTCAGTTCGACGGGGCTCTGGGGCTCCAGATCGTCGCCTTCCCCCAGGACGGCGTGCTGCGCCGCCCGGGCGTCGTGGACCTGCTCGCCCAGGCCGCAGCAGCCGGGGTCGAGTTCATCGGCGGGCTGGATCCCGCGGCGATCGACCGGGACCCGGTGGGACAGTTGGACGCGCTGTTCGACATCGCCGCCGAGCACGGCTGCGGCATCGACATCCATCTCCACGACGGCGGCGAGCTCGGCGCGTTCGAGCTGGAGCTGATCGCGGAGCGCACCGAGAGGTATGGCCTGCAGGGCAGGGTGAACGTCGCGCACGGGTTCGCCATCGCGCAGATCCCGGAGACCCGCCGACGCGACCTGCTGCAGACCTTCGGCCAGCTCGACATCACGTGGAGCACCGTCGCACCGCTGCGGCTACCCCAGCTGCCGCTGCACGAGTTCGCCGAGGCGCGCGTCGACTTCGCCTTCGGAACCGACGGCATCCGCGACCTCTGGAGCCCCTACGGCACCGGCGATCTGCTCGGCATCGCCTGGCAGTACGCTCGCGCGGGCGGCGTGGTCCGGGATGAGGACCTGCTGCGCGTCGTCGAGATCGCCAGCTCTCGCGCAGCGCGCTTCGTCGGTCGCGAGGTCCACGATCTGGTCGTCGGCTCGCGAGCAGACATCGTCCTCATCGACGCGGAGAACCCGATGGACACCCTCGTGCGCACCCCCGCGCGCGAGATCGTGATCGGCGGCGGACGCCTCCTGCATGCCTGACGCGTCGGTCGGTGTCCACTCCGGCGTGAGCATCCGCCGGCATGGCAGCACTGACGAGCGCAGCGGCGCCCGGCCCACGGCGCGACATCCGGCCACCAGCGCGGCCTGACCCCGCAACGCGGCACCCAGGCCGCAACACGACATCCAACCCGCAACGCGACATTCAACGACGTTCAAGCCGCAACACGACATTCAACCCGCCACGCGGAGGCTGAACCCGCAGCGCGATACTCAGCCCGCAGCGCGGCGGGCGAGGAGCGAGCGCACGTGCGCCTCGATCTCCTCGTCGCTGACGACGCCCATGCGGGCGTACGGTGAGGCCGCGGCAGGTCGCTGCGGAGCCTCGGGGCGTACGGGACGAATCGGCACGGGAGCCGCCTCGGCTGCGCGCTGACGTGCCGCCTCTTCCATCGCGGCGCGGCGCAGTGCTTCCCGGGCGTCGCGAGCGTCCTGGGCCGCGGCGGCCGACGTGCCGGTCACGGTGCTGAGCGGGCGAGGAAGAACGCGCGGCTGCCACTCCGGCACCCGCTCGACGACCGGCACGACCACGGCCGGACGCGGGGTGGCCACCGGCACGGCCTCGACCGTGTCCACTGCCGCCGAGCGGACCACCGCACGGCGTGCGACCCGGTTCATGCGCTGCAGCACCGAGATTCCCGCCACAACGGCCACCACGCCTCCGGCAATCACCAGACCACCGAATCCCGTGCCCGCCGAGACGACGATCTGCCAGACGCCGGCGACAAGCCCACCGAGCCCGGCGACGGTGAGAAGCGTGGCGACGAGACGCGTGGTGCGCCGGGCCCGGGCACGACGCTCAGCCGAAGCACGACGCTCGGCGATGAGCTTCGCCCGCGCGGCGGCGAGCTCCGACCGCTGACGTTCCTTGTCGATGCGTGCCTGCTCGGCTGCGACCCGGTCACGCTCCTTCTGCACAAGGGCCTCGGCGCGCTGCTGCTCACGAACGGCCGCAGCCGCGGCGCGGACGCGCTCGCGCTCCGACCGCAGACGCTCCGCCTCCACGGCGCGCGCCAGTCGGGCCTGTTCGTGCGCGGTGCGGGCGTTCAGCTCGAGCTGGAGCTCTTCCGGGTTCTCCGCGGTCTCCGCCAGCACCCGAAGCGCTTGGTTCAGTCGCACGGCATTCCGCTCGGTGGCATTGAAGCGGCTGCGCGACTGCCAGACGGGCACGAGGTACACGAACCAGAGGACGAGTGCGATCGCCAGGATCACACCGCCGCCGAGTACCGTTCCGCCCATGCGTCCACGATATGGGAGCCGGACAACGCTCCCGGTGATGCTTTGGGCGTGTCGGACTACGCCGGACCGATCCGATCGGCGGGAGGCACGGCAGCGGCATCGCGCGGAACCGCGCCGAGGAGATAGCGGTTCAGGACTCCGCGGGGCACGTCTTCCGTCGTGAGCGCGTAGGCGTAGTGGTCCCGCCAGTCACCGTCGATGTGGATGTAGCGCCGCCGCAGGCCCTCGTAGCGGAAGCCGAGCTTTTCCACGACGCGCCGGGACGGGTGGTTCTCCGGCCGGATGCAGATCTCCATGCGGTGCAGGCGCAACTGGGTGAAGGCGATGTCGGTGGCGAGTGCGACCCCGATGGTGGTGATCCCCCGCCCCGCGAAACGCTCCGACACCCAGTACCCGATCGTCGCCGACGCCAGGGATCCGCGCGCGATCCCCCAGATGTTCAGCTGGCCGGCGATCTCCCCGTCGTACTCCATGACGAACGGGACGCCGGCTCCCTCCCGGTACTGCTGGAGGAGCCGGCGCACGCCGCTGCGCATGTCGAAGGACACCGGACCGCCCGGAAGCGTCGCCTCCCACGGACTCAGCCAGGAGCGGTTCGAGAGGAGCTCGTGCTGCAGGATCCGTGCGTCGCGCGGGTTCACCAGCCGCAGCGAGACGGACCCGTGCCTGCTCGCGATCTGCGGTTCCACGGGGCGACGGGTCAGACTCAGAGGGTCTCGGCGAAGTCCTTCAGCCAGTCGCGCAGCTCCGGACCGAGGTCGGGCCGGGCGACGGCCAGCTGGACGATGGCCTGGATGTAGTCGATCTTGGCGCCCGTGTCGTAGCGACGACCGCGGAACACAACGCCGAACACGCCATTGCCCTCGGCATCGGCGGCCTGCTCCTGAAGCGCGTCGGTGAGCTGGATCTCGCCGCCCTTGCCCGGCTCGGTGTGCTCGAGGACATCGAAGATGTCCGGACCCAGCACATACCGTCCGATGACGGCGAGGTTGGAGGGAGCGTCCTCTGCGGAGGGCTTCTCCACCATGCCGGTGATGCGGACGACGCCCTCATCCTCGGTCGGCTCGACGGCGGCGACGCCGTACAGGTGGATGTGCTCGCGCGGGACCTCCATGAGCGCGACGACCGCGGCGCCGCGCTTGGCGTGCTGCTCAATCATCTGGGGAAGCAGCGGATCGCGCTCGTCGATGAGGTCATCGCCGAGCATGACCGCGAACGAGGAGTCGCCCACGTGCGCCTTCGCGCGCAGGACGGCGTGGCCGAGCCCCTTGGGCTCACCCTGGCGCACGAAGTGGATGTCCGCGAGGTCGCTGGAGGCCAGCACCTGCTGCAGCTTCTTGTCGTCGCCCTTCTCCACGAGCTTGCTCTCGAGCTCGGGGACAGCGTCGAAGTGGTCCGAGATCGCGTTCTTGTTGCGCCCGATGATGACCAGGACGTCATCGATCCCGGCGTTGACCGCCTCTTCCACCACGTACTGGATGGCGGGCTTGTCGACGACCGGAAGCATTTCCTTCGGCATCGCCTTGGTGGCGGGAAGGAAGCGCGTTCCAAGACCGGCGGCAGGGATGACCGCCTTCATACGAGACTGAGACATTCAACCACTCTAAAGGATGCGCCGTCGTGCGCCGTAGACTCGGGGGTATGGTGAGACACATCGCGGACGAGAAGCAGGCCCTGCGCGCGGACATCCGGACGCGGCGGCAGTCGCTGTCGGAGTCCCAGCGCGATCAGGCCACTGCCGACATCGCCGGGCGGCTGGACGAGCTGGTCGAGCGCGTCGGGGCCCGGACGGTGTCCTGCTACCTCTCCTCCCCCGCTGAGCCCGGCACCCGGACCTTCATCAACGACGCGATGGAGCGCGGCATCCGCGTGCTGCTACCCGTCACGCGAGCGGACGGTCTCCTCGACTGGACGGTGGCCACACCGGACGGCGGCGAGTACGAGGGCCTGTTCGGGCTCTCCGAGCCGGAGGGCGAGCTGCTCGGGCCCATGGCCGTGGACGATGCGGACCTGATGATCGTGCCGGCTGCAGCGGTCGGGTCCGACGGCACACGCCTCGGGTGGGGACGCGGCTACTTCGATAAGACGCTCGGCTCCATGCAGAAGTGCCCGCCGGTGTACGCGGTCGTGTACGACAACGAGGTTCTCGACGCGGTTCCCCGCGAGCCGCACGACCAGCCGGTCGACGGCATCGTCACTCCCACCACCATCATCGCCCTCACCTCCAGCGCCCGCTGACCTCGTCGCGGCGCCATTCACGAAAGAACACTCAGATGCCCACCTACGCCTATGCCTGCACGCAGTGCGGCCACCGCTTCGATGCCGTCCAGTCCTTCAGCGACGACGCCCTCACGGTCTGCCCGGAATGCGGCGGAGCGCTGCGCAAGCAGTACGGATCGATCGGGGTGACCTTCAACGGCGGCGGCTTCTATCGCACGGACTCCCGCGCGTCCTCTGGCGGCGGCGGAAGCGCTGCGTCATCATCGAAGGCTGAGACGGGTTCGTCTTCCGCTACGGCCTCCGCGTAGCGGTCTCGCACGGAGATTGGGTAGGGGAAAGAACATGATCAAGGGATTCCGGCAGTTCATCCTGCAGGGAAACGTCATCGATCTCGCGGTGGCGGTCGTCATCGGCGCCGCGTTCGGCGCGATCGTCACGAAGCTGGTCGAGGGGATCATCAATCCCCTGATCGCCTTCTTCTTCTCGGTGAAGAGCCTGGACAGCCTGGTGTGGACCGTTCCCAACCTCCAGGGCGGTACCACCGACTTCGGGATCGGATCGGTGATCGGCGCGATCATCAACTTCCTCGCCGTCGCCCTGGTGGTCTACCTCTGCCTGGTGCTGCCGATGAACAAGTGGAAGGAGCGTCAGGCCGCGAAGGCCGGCACCTCCGTCGAAGAGGAGATCGCCCTGCCCAGCGAACAGGAGCTGCTCTCGGAGATCCGCGACCTGCTCGCCAAGGACCGCGCGTAACACGTCTGAGAAAGGGCGCCGACGTCGGTCGGCGCCCTTTCTCGTGCCATCAGTAGTGCGGCGGGACGTCCTGGCGCAGTCGCGCATCGTTGGGCCCCTCACCCGCGGACACGGGCGCCGCGGCCTCGTCCTGCGTGACCGCCGGTTCGGCAAAGGTGCCGGGCGCTGCCGTCAGCTTCGCGCGGCGCGGGCCGACCCGGACCACGCGCTGCCGCGGGTTCGCCGGATCAGTTCCCATCGACCGGCTGAACATCGATCGGCTGCGTCTCGTCACCACGCGAAGGCGCCGGCTCCACACCGAGGAGCACCGCGATGCGCTGAGCGACACCGGCGGGGTCGCTGTACAGGTCGAAGGCGTGCACGCGCACGTAGTGCCAGCCGAGCTTGCGCAGCGCCTGCGGGCGCAGCCGGACGCTCTCGCGGAGCGACTGGTCGGCCACGTCCGGATCGCTCTCCACCACCACGGCCTTGTCGCCGTGGCGTGCCACGAGCGGGAGGATGCCACGGTAGTTGAGCTCGACATCCGCTCCGAGCTGTCGCAGCTCGCGCGCCAGCCCGCGGGTGAGCACATCGACGTCCTCTTCCGGATACACCTCGGCGGCTCGCTCGTCGACGCCGGCGAGAATGCCCATCAGCGTGGCGGCACCGTGCTCGAGGCGGCCGTCATCGAAGGCGGACGGCTGAATGCAGGACACGATCACCATCGAGCGCCGCGCCCGCGTCATCCCGACCGTCAGGAGGCGTTCTCCGTCGGGCGTGGACAGATCGCCGAAATCACTGAGCACACGGCCGTGCTTGGTGAGACCGAAGCCGAGCGAGAAGATCACGCGGTCGCGGCTCTCCGCCACCGACTCTTCGAGGGTCAGCACCGCGAACGGCTCGCCGGCGTCGCGCGAGACGAAGTCCGCGACATCCGAGCGACCGGCGAACGCCGCAGCCACGGAGCGACGGACCCGCTCGGCGTGCCGCCTGCTCGCGGTGACCACCATCAGCGACTCGCGCGGACGCTTCACCGCGTGCTGCACCACCAGGGCGACGACACGGGACACCTCCGCATCGGTGCTCTCCACCGCACCGGAGTCGGGATCGGGCGCGCCGAAGCCGCCCTCCACGTAGTCGACGCTGAGGCTGCCACGACCGAGGTACGACCCCGCCCACGGCAGCGACACGATCTCACCGCCGTAGAACGCGTCGTTCACCAGCTCGGCGAGGTCCTCGCCGCCGGCGCGGTAACTGCGCGTGAGCGTCTCCACCGGGACGACCTCCGCGAGCCGTTCGAACACGCTGGTGACGTCGAAGGGGTCTTCGGGCTCCCACTCGCCGTCATCCGATGTGGCGATGCGGAACGGCGTCGGAGCCTGGGTGGCCGGGTCGCCGAGAGCGACAATCTGGTGTGCGCGACGGATGGCCGGGGCCGCTTCGGCCAGGTTGATGGCACCAGCGTCGGCGATGATCGCCACATCGAAGCGGACGTCATCGCCCAGCGAGGGGACCTCGTAGGGCGAGGCGATCCACACCGGGGCGACGATGTCGGCGAGGTGGGGCGCGACCCGCACCAGCTCTCCCGGGCTCGGTGTGCCTCGCGTCAGCGTGTGCTTCAGGCCGATCGCTTCGTCGGGGTGATCCACGATGCCGATGCGCCAGTCGGTCGCGAGGCGCGCAGCCAGCAGCGGACCGGAGGCGGCGTTGTGCGCCTCGTCGACCAGGCGGAAATCGCGCTCCAGCCGATCCACGATGGAGGTGTTCGCACCGAGGAGGCGCCGGTCGTTCTGCAGCAGGTGTTCCAGCACCGACTGCCACCAGGTGAACTCGAGCTCGTCGCTGACCCGCTCCTCGTCGACGTGGCGAACAGAGAGCTCTTCCAGCAGGGGTTCCAGGCCCAGGCGCGCGAGCTCGGTGCGCAGGCTCGCCCGCTCCACGAGGTTGTCGAAGTACTTGGATTCCGCGGCCAGGCCCGCGAGCGTGCGCACGAGCTGTGCGACGGGCATGGCCGACAACCGCGCGGTGCCGGCGCGGCCGAGCACTGTGTCGAGTGAGGCGAGATCGGCGTGCACGCGCTGCCATGCCACCGTGACGTCGTGCAGGCCCACCGGGACCTCGGGCACGGCGCCCTGCTCGACGTAGCGCTGCCACTGCGTGCGCTGCTGCTGGATGCGCAGCAGCCCGGCGTGCATATCGGCGACGTGGACGCCGGGGCGCACGAGATCCCGCGACAGGTTCTTCAGGCGCCGCCGGTTGGCGTTGCTCATCTCCGCCGTACCGCGCCGCGGGCCGTGTGCATCGATCATCTCGCCCAGCGGACGCTCGAACGCGGTGGGCAGGAACTTGTCGAGGGACTCGCCGATGCCCTGCAGCAGCCGGAGGTACTCCCCCAGCTCGTCGACGGTGAGGAACGGACGCATGCGCGTCTGTGCGATCAGCTCGTAGCCGCGCTCCAGGAGGCTCGACACATCGCTCTTGTGAAGACGCGCGGCCAGGGCGTGTGCGTCCGTGGCCGATGCCGTCGTGCTGAAGCTGACGCCGTACCAGGGCGAATCGTCGGGCCCGAAGCGGAACTCGCCCAGGCGTGCGGCGAGGGTGAGCTTCTCCGCGGCCTCCCGACGTCCGCTGGCGAGAGCCTGCAGGGCGCGTGTGTCCAGACGCGCTGCGGTGTTCGGAGCGGTGGGTTTCTGCGCGAGCGCCGACAGCGCACGGGTGGCGTCGAGCGCGGACACGCCGAAGACGGGATGCGGCGCGGACAGCGCGGCACGATAGTCGGTGAGGATCGCACGCAGGCGCACCAGCGCCTCGTCCACATCGGCCACCTGCGGCTGCTCCGCCTTCTCGTTGCGGCCGATGGCGCGGATCAGGTCCTTGCGCACCGCGGCGGGTGCGATGGCGAGCGCGTCCAGACCGACACCCGCGAGGCGATGACGGATGCCGTCGAGCGTCGAGCGACGCGCGCTCACCACAAGCACACGTTTGCCCGAGTCGACCAGCGAGCCGACGGCGTTGATGATCGTCTGGGTGCCGCCGGTTCCCGGAAGCGTGGTGATGGCGAGGGACTGCCCCGCCATGATGCGCGCGAGCACCCGCTCCTGCTCGGAGTCGGCGTCCAGCAGCAGCGTGTCGGCAGCCGGCGCCCGGGTGTCCGGGTTGGTCGGCACCACATCCCCTCGCGCCGCCCGCAGCCGGGCCCGATCGTCCTGGTGGCCGCCGAGCGCGTTCAGCACCGGGTGATCCAGCGAACCGTCCCGGGACATCGCGCTGGCGACGTCGGCGAACACCGACACCACCAGACGAGGGTGCACGGAGAACGTGTCGATGCGGGCGGTGGCACGACGGAGGTGATCGATCACGGGCTGCGGCTTGAACACCCCGCCGTCGTAGGCGAGCGCCGCGAGTCTCGGGCCGTCGATCGTGATGCCGAAGTGCTCCTGCGCTGCGCGTACGAGCTCAGGGTTGATCTGGAAGTTGCCGTGGAGTTTGAGCTCGAAGTCGTGCTGATGACGGCGGATGGCGAGCGGGCGCAACAGCACGGGCGCGGTATAGGAGACGCCGCCGATCCGCCACGAGGCCAGCCCCACGGCCAGATGCACCGGATCCAGGCCCCGCACTGCGCGCAGTTCCAGGTTCTTGGTGGTGATCCGCTCGGCCGCGATGCGGGCTGTGCGGAGGGCCACCTCGTCGCGGAACAGTCCGGACAGCAGCGTGGAGCGGCCCGTGATGAACTGCGGGAGGCTGCCGGGATGGGCCTTGGTGATCTCAATTCCCGCTTCCGGGATGTCGTGGTACCGCAGCAGCGGAGAGGGACCGCCGAGGTCCGCCGCCTGGCGGACGATGGCGTCCCGTGTCGGCTGCGCGGCGTGGGTGACATGCACTCCGGGCGCGAGCGAGTCGATGTCGCCGGGAACGATCGGCCTCACCGTCGCGCCCGCACGCTCGTCGTCTTCGGTGTTGTCGTGCCGCACACGACCAGACTAGGTCGACAGCCCGCAGATTCGCCGTATTCCGCGCCGCGAGAGGGCGATCCCTCACCTCCTCCTCCCCCGATGGCCCGGCTCGGGAACTTGTCCGCATCGGCGCCCATGTCAGAAGACAGGCGCACAACGGCGATGATGATGTGGTCATGGAATACACCTGGGACGTCATATCCACACCCTTCGGCGCGGCCGTGGGAGTCGCCGGCGAGCACGGACTCGTCTGGTTCCACCTGATCGACGGAGACCCGCAGTGGGAGATCGAGCGCGTCTCGGCTCAGCTCGGTACCGTTCCGGAGAGCAGTCCGGGCTCCCTCGCTGAGCTGTGCGAGCAGATCGATGAGTATGCCGACGGCCGGCGACAGGAGTTCGATGTCGAGCTCGACTGGCGTCTGATCGACGGTTTCGCACTGGACGCGCTGCGAGCGGTGACCCAGATCCCCTACGGCACGACCGCGTCGTATGGCGAGATCGCGCTGGTCGCCGGGCGGCCGCGCGCGGCGCGGGCCGTGGGCACGGCCTGCCGGCTCACCCCGTTCTCCCTGATCGTGCCCGTGCACCGGGTCGTCCGCTCCGATGGCTCCGTTGGCGAGTACGGCGCGCATCCCGAGACCAAGCGTGCCCTGCTGGAACTCGAAGGAGCGATCGCTCCGCGCCCGGTGACTCGTCGGGCGGCACGCGCGGATGACGCCGCAGCGGAAGACGCGTTCGAAGGAGCGCTTCGCCCCTGATCCGGCGATATCCTCAAATGCTCGATCCCTCACCAGCACAGGCGCCACGCAGGCACCACGCAGCATCCCGGAGGCACGGTGAACGCTCGCACAGCACCGCCCAGTGAGGCGGAACTGGTGGCGCACGCGGTGAGCGAGCTTTCCCGCCGGACGGGATTTCCGGTGGCGTTCGGAGGGCTGTTCCGGGACGGCGAGGTGTCCATCACCGCGGTGCACGGCGCGCGCACCCGCAGCCTGGACGGTTTGCGTGTGCACCCGGAGCGCGGTCTCGGCGGCCGCGCGGTGGTCGAGCTTCGCCCTCGGATGACCAGCGACTACGGCGCGAGCCGCTCTATCACCCACGATTATGATCGAGCGATCCTCGGTGAAGGAATATCCACTCTTCTCGCGGTGCCGATCATTGTGGAGGGAATCGCGCGCGGCATCCTGTACGGCGGATCCTGGAGCGGTCAGCCGGTCGGCGAGGTGAACGCCGCTCCCGCATTCCAGGTGGCGGAAGCTCTCGCATCCGAGCTGCGGGTTCGCGATGAAGTGGAGCGCAGAGTTCGCATGCTCGGCACCACCGCCCCCTTACCGGTGGTCACCGACCCTCTTCCCGTCGCTCATCGCGAAGAATTGCGCTCCATCTACGCATCTCTTCGCCCCCTCATTAATCGCGCATCAGAATCGGATGCACAGCAATTGCGCGTGCTGTCCGCACGGTTGGCGTCACTCGCCGGCGATCAGCTTCCCGTGCCCGGAGCGGAAACCCCGCGGCTCGCGCCGCGCGAGGTGGATGTTCTCGCGTGGGCCGCGCTCGGCGGAACGAATGCGGATATCGCGCGGCAGCTCGGGCTCAAGCCGGGAACGGTCAAGGCTTATCTGGCCACTGCCATGTCGAAATTGGGTGTATCCACCCGCCTCGCCGCCGTGACGGAAGCGCGGCGGGCGGGAATCATTCCCTGAACATCCGCGCTGCGATCATTCTCATCGCTCGGATGTGCGCCACGCGGCATTCTGTGAAATTCCTCATGCATGAATGGTCCCGCATCTTCTATTGTTATCCCTATGGCAAAGAAGATCGTTCACCAGATCATTGACGACCTCGATGGCACTGTCCTCGAAGTCGGGGACGGCGAGACCGTTCATTTCTCGCTCGATGGCGTCGCCTATGAGATCGACCTGACGGATGACAATGCCGCGGCACTTCGCGCCGCCGTGGCACCGTTCATTGCCGCCGGTCGCCGCCTTGCGCGCACCGCTTCCGTTTCCGCCGCCGCCCCCAAGCGCGGCTCCGGCCGCACGGACCTCGCCGCCGTTCGCGCGTGGGCGAACGACAATGGCCACTCGGTCTCCGATCGCGGCCGCGTCCCGGCCAGCGTCCTGGAGGCCTACGACGCCGCTCACTGATCTTCACCGCACTCGGGCCGCTGCGCAGTTGTTGCGCAGCGGCCCGAGTGCTCTGATCAGGACGCCACCCGGGTGAGGAATCGCGTCAACGCGAGGCGGCCATGGCCGGTGACGATGCCGTCGTTTCCGCCGCCGACCAGCATCGTCATTGTCGGCTCCAGATCCTGAGCCTCCAGCGATGCGGCACCGGCGATCACGGTCACGGAGGTGACATCCCCGGTGAGGCCGGTCGGTTCGGTGACGGTCACCGTCGACAGCGTGGCGATGGCCTCGCGCTGGTCGAGACTGAGGCAGAGGAGACGGCTGATCCCGCGGGAGGCCCACCGGCGCAGCTCCATCGTGTCGCCCGCGGAACGCAGCACCTCACCGGAGCGCAGCGGCCGATACGAGCCCCGCTCCCCGATCGCGATCTGCGCCCCCGAGAGCCCGACCACCTGATAACTGGCATGGCGCTCGGGGAGCACGAAGGTCCCGGTGCGCGAGCGCAGCTCGATCACGTGCAGACCGGCATCGGACCAGCGCTCGTCGTCTGCGAGTGCGGTGAGGTGGCGAATACGTCCGTCGCCGGCGTCGAGTGGCCGTACAGCGACCGCTTGGTTGATCGGAGTGAACATGTCCCTGCCTCTGCGGTCTTGAAGAGTGTCGGGGCGGGAAGGCGCGTTGTGTGCGCTCCCGCCCCGTCTGGCCCAGCTCAGCGATCAGCGAGCACGTAGCCGGCCTCTCCGTGGATGACCTTGTCGATGCCCGCGATCTCGTCCTCGTCCTTGATGCGGAAGCCCAGCGTCCGATCGATGACGAAGCCGATGCCGTAGGCCAGGACGAAGGAGTAGACGAGCACCGCGAGCGCTGCGATCGCCTGGACCAGCAACTGCGTTCCGTCGCCGCCCAGGAACAGGCCGGTGCCGTTGGCGAAGAAGCCCAGGTAGAGGGTTCCGATGAGCCCGCCGATCAGGTGGATGCCCACCACATCCAGCGAGTCGTCGAAGCCGAGCTTGAACTTCAGCTCGATCGCGATCGCGCACACCGCGCCGGCGATGAGGCCGAGCAGGATCGCCCAGATGGGCTGCAGCGAACCACAGGCCGGCGTGATGGCCACGAGGCCTGCCACGGCACCGGATGCCGCACCCACCGAGGTGGGCTTCTTGTCCTTGATCTTCTCAACGACCAGCCACGCCAGCAGGGCGGCGGCGGGAGCCGCGATCGTGTTCACGAAGGCGAGCGCCGCGGTGCCGTCGGCCGCGAGCTCCGAACCGGCGTTGAAGCCGAACCAGCCGAACCACAGCAGTCCCGCACCCAGCAGCACGAACGGCGGGTTGTGGGGCACGTGGGCGCCCTTCTGGAATCCCTGACGCTTGCCCAGGACGAGAGCGAGGGCGAGAGCTGCGGCACCCGCGTTGATGTGGACCGCCGTGCCGCCGGCGAAGTCGATGGCACCGACGCCGAACGCCTCCTGAAGTCCGTGGGTGATCCATCCGCCGTAAGCGAAGCTGCCGTCATCGGCGAGGCCGAAATTGAACACCCAGCTGGCCACCGGGAAGTACACGACCGTCGCCCAGATAGCGGCGAAGATCATCCACGACCCGAACTTGGCACGGTCGGCGATGGCACCGGACACCAGCGCGACCGTGATGATGGCGAACGTCGCCTGGAAGGCCACGAAGGCGAGCGGCGGATAGGCCGCACCCTCCGGCACCTCGATCAGGCTTTCCAGCCCGACCGCCGACCAGTCGATGGCCCAGGGTGCGAGAGTGCCCTCTGCGCCCGGGAATGCGATGGCGTAGCCGTAGAGCACCCACAGCACGCCGATGAGACCGAGCGCACCGAAACTCAGCATCATCATGCTGATGACGCTCTTCGCCTTCACGAGTCCGCCGTAGAAGAACGCGAGGCCGGGAGTCATCAGAAGCACGAGCGCCGCCGCGATGAGAATGAACGCTGTATTTCCCTGGTCCATCCGAGTCCACCTTTCCGAGAGGTCGCGATCTGCGCGGGCGCGCTGCGACACCGCCCAATCTGGCGCACATGAATTTCCCAGCCGTCACGCGATTGTTTCCATCGCGTGACGATTTCCGCGGCTGTGCGCTCCGGTGAACCGTTCAGCGGTCAACTAAGCTGGGTAGTCGCGCCCCTGTAGCTCAGTGGATAGAGCGTCGGTTTCCTAAACCGTGCGTCGCTGGTTCGAGTCCAGTCAGGGGCACCGTAGACGCATCGACCACGACGGCGCGGCGGACCCTCACGCCGGGCTGAAGATCCTGAACCCGACCGACGCACCGAGCGTGACGAGGCGGTCGTACTCGGTCTCGGGAACCAGGTACAGGTGGTAGCTGTCGCTCTCCGTGTCGATGACGGTGAGAGCGTACCCGCGCGCCCGCACATGCTGCGCGATGCGCTCCAGTGCGGCCTCCGTGTCCTCGTCGGCGGCGAAGGGGATGTCGGCGAAGTCCAGCGGGGCATGAAGCGAAGCCGCCGCCCGCTCCAGCTGCCACACGATGTCCTCGGGGGCCGCCTTCCAGTCGATGTAGGCGCCGTAGTGAAACGGGGTCTCGTAGCCGGCGAGCCAGTAGACGAAGACGTCGCGCACCGTCGCGTCTTCATGCTCGGGTGCGACCTCACCGAAGCTCATGGTCTCGCACCAGCCCGGATACGCCGCTTGGAACGTCTCGTATCCCGTGGCGAGGAGGGCGATGTCCGCGGCGACCTGGGCGTCATCGTTGCTGATGATCGCAGCCATCGGCACCAGCGCGGCGTAGTCGACGGGCGGTGCCGGCTCCGGAGCCGCGGCGGGCGAGGCTGCTCGCGGCTTGCGTGAGAAGAAGTCGAAGATCCCCATGGGATGAATCTAGCGACCGGATCAGCGCGCGACGGTGCGGAAGCCGGCATTTCCCATCGACGAGTCCGGTGTGTTCTGCGAACGGGCGGAGTTACGGTACCGGTTGCAGTACGAGATGTGGCAGAGGTAACTGCCGCCGCGAAGAACGCGCACGTCTCCGCTGCGCGGACCTTGAGGGTCCGTTTCCGGTGACTGCGCGTAGTAGCCGGGGTCGAAGCGGTCCTCGCACCACTCCCAGACATTGCCCACCGTCTGCCACAGCCCGAATCCGTTGGGAGCGAAGCTCCGCACGGGTGCCGTCGTGCTCCATCCGTCCTCGGCGGTGTTGCGCGCGGGGAACTCGCCCTGGAAGATGTTCGCGCGCCAGCCGCCGTCATCCACCTCCTCGTCGCCCCACGGGTACTTCGCTGCGTCGAGGCCGCCACGAGAGGCGTACTCCCACTCCGCCTCCGTCGGAAGCCGACGCCCCGCCCACGCGCAGTACGCCTGAGCGTCGTTCCAGCTCACGTGCACCACGGGATGATCGCCACGGTCCACGATGTCGGAGCCCGCCCCGCCGGGATGGCGCCAGTCCGCACCCCGCACACCGCGCCACCACGGGGTCTGGGGCGGCACTCCCACGATGTCCTGTTCGGGTGCCGTGACGGCGAGGTGGAAGACCGCCGAGTACCCGAAGACCTCGGCCTCGGTGCGATAGCCGGTGGCGTCGACGAACGCCGCGAACGCGTCATTGGTCACCGACGTGGCGTCGATCGAGAACGCCGACAGCCGCACCCGATGGCGCGGGGTCTCCCCGTCCGCGGGGTTCTCATCGCCTGAGGAGTCGCCCATGGTGAACGAGCCTGCCGCGATGGCGACCTGCTCGATGGCATGCGTCCCTCGCGCAGAGGACGGCGGCGGCGGGCTGGCGGTGCCGATCTGCATCAGCGAGGACCGAGACGGAGCACCGCACCCGCAACCACAACCGCTCTCCTGGTCCACGCGTTCATCTCCGTTCGGCTCTGCCGCACGTCGCCGGCTCGACGACGCGCCTGCTTGCGAGCCTATCGGGAGAGCGTGGCGCCTCGGCCGCGGCGGCTGCGTGTGCCGATGACGACCCCCGCGACCACGAGCGCCATGCCGATCGCCTGCGCCGGGCCGAACAGCTCTCCGGCGAACGCGACGCCCAGCAGCACGCCGGAGACCGGGTTGAGCAGGCCGATCGCACCGATCGCCGCAGCAGGCAGCCGCTGCAGGCCGGTGAACCACACCACGTAGGCGAGAGCGGTGGCCACCAGCGACACGTAGAGGAAGCCGAGCCACTGCGTCGCGCCCGCCGGTACGGGCGGTGCACCCTCGACCGCGGCGGCCACCGGAATGAGCATCACGGCGCCGGCGATCAGCTGCCACGACGCCAGGGTCACGGGCGGGATGCCCGCTCCCCACTTGGCGGTGAGGACGAATCCGATGTTCGAGGAGATCATCGCAGCCAGCGATGCCAGCACTCCCCAGCCGCTGACGTCGGACGTGCCCACCCCGAGCATCACCACAACGCCGACGACGCCGATCACCGCTCCCGCGACCGCCATCAGCGTGGGACGCTGCGCAAGGAAAGCCCAGCCGAACAGGAGCATCGCCCCGGCCGATGCGGACATCAGGGTGGCGGCCAGGCTGGATGGCAGCAGGGTTCCGGCGAGGTAGATCAGCGCGAAGAAGCCGCCGACGTTCAGCACGCCGAGGACGATCGACCGCCACCACCACGCGCCGTGCGGCAGCCGCCGGGCGATCAGCAGCAGGACGATCCCGGCCGGCAGCGCACGGTAGACGCCACCCCAGAGCGGGATGCCCGCGGGCAGGAAGTTCCGAGTCACGAAGTACACGCTCCCCCATGCGATCGGTGCGATCGCCGCGATGAGGATCCACTTCAGACGCCCATTATCTTCCATAGAAGATAAATTACACCTTCCATGGAAGATAGATTGTCCCCATGGCTGGAGATCCCCGTGACGAAGACCGCGTCGACCTGATCCTCGCCGAGTGGCACCGGGAGCGACCGGATCTCGACACCACGCCGCAGGCCGTCATCGGCCGCCTGCACCGGCTGGCGGCGATTCTGGATCGTGCCCTGGACGAGGAGTTCGCGAAGTTCGGCATCTCACAGGGCGAGTTCGATGTCCTCGCGACGCTCCGCCGGGCCGGCGCCCCGTATCGCCGGAGCGCCGGAGAGCTGGCGGAACGCACCATGATCTCAACGGGCGGGCTCACGAAGCGTGTCGACCGCCTGGCCGCACGCGGCCTCGTCGAGCGCGAAGGCGACGCAGACGACCGACGTCGCCGCCACATCCGCCTCACCCCCGCGGGGTTCGACCTGGTCGAACGCGCCGTCGAAGCCCACACCGCGAACGAGCACCGGCTGATCAGCGCCCTCGGCGCCGACGCCTCGACTCTGGCGGGCCTGCTCAGCCGCTGGCTGCGCGCCCTCGACGTCGACTGACGCGGGTCAGGCGGCCGCGCTGAGATATGGAGCCCAGGCCGGCTCCGCCCGCTCCGTGCCGCGCACGGTCCACTGCGAGCCCCGCGGCGGCTGCGGGATGAACCGCAGCTCCCAGCCCATCTCGTGCGGCGTCCGGTCGCTCTTCACGTTGTTGCAGCGCAGGCAGCAGGCGACGAGGTTCTCCCACGAGTCCGCTCCCCCACGCGAGCGCGGCATCACGTGGTCGATGGTGGCTGCGGGTTTGGCGCAGTAGGCGCACCGGTATCCGTCCCGCCGCAGCACGCCCCGCCGTGTGACGGGGACGTTGTATGTGGCGGGCACGCGCACATAGCGCGAGAGCAGAATCACCGCCGGGCGGTCGTACACGCTACTCGTGCCCCAGACCGGCGAGTCCTCCACCCGCTCGATGATCGTCGCCCGGTCGTTCATGACCAGCAGCAGTGCTCTCTTAAATGAGACCACCGCGAGCGGTTCGTATCCTGCGTTCAACACCAGCGTGCGCATCCGTCATCCTCTCGATTCGCCCCGGCTGGTTGCCGGGTTTCACGATGCGTTGCGACGCGGTCGGATCATCCCGGAACGACACAGGGCGCCACCCGTGCGGATGGCGCCCTGCGAGAGCTCGCGGACATGCTCGATTGCGGCAGGTGATGCTCATGCACGCGCGACTGACCCACACCCGTGGTTCGGATGCTCGTCGTCGTATACATGTGCGCCCTCCGCTTTCGACCGGCGTCAGGACACAGCGTAACCCCGACACGCCCGGGAGGCATACGACGCGCAGGTGAACATCCCACGTCCGAAGCGTACGAGAGAGGGGCATCGCACGCGTGCGATGCCCCTCTCTCGTACTGGTAGCGTCAGCCGGCGTTCGCGACCAGGAAGGCGTAGGAGTCCACGAGGGAGCCGTCCAGGCGAACCTCGAGGTGAAGGTGGTTGGCGGTCGATCGGCCGGTGCTGCCGACGAGACCGATCAGCTGGCCGGCCTCGACGTGGTCGCCCTCGGAGACCACGCGGGATCCGGACGTCATGTGACCGTAGCGGGATTCGACGGAGGTGCCGTTGACGTCACCGGTGATCTCGACGAAGTTGCCGTATCCGCCGTAGCTCTCCGCGGAGATGGTGACCGTGCCCGCGTTCATCGCGTAGATCGGAGTGCCGGCGGCGATCAGCAGGTCGGAGCCCTCGTGTCCACGGCCGGCGCCGAGAGTGTCGCCCAGGACGAAGCCCGTCACCGGCCACACGAACGTGCCCGTGGCGCCGGAGAAGGTGGGGACGTTGGAGAAGTCGATCGAGACCTTCTTGTCGGCCGCCGCCTTCTTCGCCGCCTCGGCTGCCGCAGCAGCCTCCTGCGCGCGACGTAGAGCCTCTTCTTCCGCCTTCTTCTGGGCGATCTCCGCGGCGGTCGTTGCCGCATAGGCATCGCGCTGCACGGCGTCGCCGGTGACATCGGATGCGACCACCAGCGCCTGGGCACCGTTGGACGCAGCCTGCTGCAGGGTCAGGCCCTGGTTGTCGGCGGCGGCGCTGTTGGCGCCGTTGTATGCGCCGTAGGCCGACAGGCCGACGGTGCCGATCAGACCGGCGACGATCACCAGGCTGCCGAGAACGCGCGCGGGTCGCGCCCGTCCCCCGCTCGCGGGGCGTACCTGGCGGCGCGCACGGCGCACCACCTCTCCGGTCGACTCCGGCGTCCCCTCAGACTCGGGCGGGTTCGACTCGTTCACTGCACTCAAGCTGGTTCCTCCGTCGCCTCCACGCCCATGGCGTCCGGCTCGTCGGCACTCGGTTCAGGGCACTTTGTGCATCGGGACCCACGGAGGTGACGAGCCGTCGAGGCAATTCCGGGGTGTCCTTCGGCCAGCTTGCGCCGACGGACAATTCCAGAGTACGGGAATGTAACGATTCTGTCACTCTGAATCCCAAACTCTCAGGATGAGCCTCACGGATCGGTCACCGATCAGGCCTTTCCTCTGATCACTTCAGCTGGAACTGCGAGGCGACCGCGTCGAGAACCTCCTGCGGCACCTCGGTCCCATCGCAGCGAACCGCGATCTCGTAGGTGCGATCGCCCGCAACGTCCACACGCGCATAGCTGACGGAGGCCTTCTCGTAGTCCCCCGTGCTGACCTCGGAGTATCCGGAGAACTCGTACAGGGTCCCGTCGGGTCCCGGAACCAGCAGCGGGGCAATCGGCGAGGCCGTCGTTCCCGGTGCCGCGTACTTCTGCGCCAGCTCCCCCCAGTACTCACTCCCGTCCCGGTCGTCGTCGCCGAAGGCTCCCTCGTTGGAGTGCAGCGCGAAGTAGCACGGGCTGCGCCACGCGTCATCGCCCGCGGGAGCGGCGGGCCCGAGAAGATGCTCGGGATCCGTCGTGTCGTAGGGGGCCCAGTCGGCCGACTCGGCCATCGCGAGCACCGTCCCCGCCGGCAGATTCGCCGACATGTCCAGCGTCACCGTCCCCTCGGGAGCAGGTGCGCCCGCCGTGGGAGCACCCGGGTTGCTCGCTCCCGCCACCGGTGTCGCTGGCCCGGTTTCGGGTGCCGCCGTGAGGATGCGTGCTGCAGCACCACCGACGACGACGATGATCGCCAGCGCAATCAGGACGAGGACAGCCCAGCCCCAGCTGGGAAGTCCGTTCGCCCGAGGGGCAGCCGCATATCCGGGCGGCACGGCGAGAGGCGGCGCAGGGGCTGGCAGCGACGTGCTGTCCGGTGCCGGTACGGGATACGAGCTGGCGGGGTGCTGCGCCCCGGCGTACGGGGCCCCGGCATGAGGCGCACCCGCATGTGACGCACTGGCGTGCGGTGTCCCGGCGTACGGTGTCCCGGCGTACGGTGTCCCGGCGTACGGGCTCCCGGTGTACGGTGTCCCGGCATACGGCGTTCCGGTGTACGGTGTCCCGGCATACGGCGTTCCGGTGTACGGGATTCCGGTGTACGGGATTCCGGCGGGAGCCGAGGGCGGCCCCGCGGGCGCTCCCGCGGTCGGTGCCGGCGGATAGACGGGCGGAACGTACGGTGTGCCGTAGGGAGGCAGACCGCCATACTCCGGCCTCCCGTTCGGCCAGGTGCGCGCAGCGGAAGGTCCGAGCCCGAGCTCCTCGGAGCTGCGCTGTCCGAGCGGCATCGGGGCGAAGCCGTCGAACCCGCCGGAGTCGGGCGGCGTACCGCCCGTGTTCTGTTCACCCGCCATGTCGTCCCCCTTGGACTGGCCGTGTGCTGTCGTGCGGCCCGGGATCAGCGCCGGTCGTCGACCAGGAAGATGTGGCCGGCGATCTCCACCGGAAGCTCCAGACCGTCAGCGTGACCGTCCATCTCCACCAGCACGTAGCCCTCGTTGAAGCGGAAGCTGCCGTGCGCGCCCGGGAGAACGCCGGCGTCGCGGAGCTGCTCGAGCAGCTCCGGGTCCACCTGTGCCGGTTCGGCGAGGCGTCGCACCGTACCCTCGATCGGCGTTCCCGCATCGGTGAGCCGGTTCACCAGCCCGATCACGCCCTGTTCGAACTCCGTGGCCACCTCGCTGCCCAGCACGTCGAGTCCAGGGATCGGGTTGCCGTACGGAGACTCGGTCGGGTGCCCGAGCAGCTCGATGAGCCGGCGCTCGACCTGCTCGCTCATCACATGCTCCCAGCGGCATGCCTCATCGTGCACATAGGCCCAGTCGAGGCCGATGACATCGGAGAGCAGCCGCTCGGCGAGGCGATGCTTGCGCATCACGTCCACGGCCTTGGCCCGGCCGCTCTCGGTCAGCTGCAGACGGCGATCGTCCGACACGACCACGAGGCCGTCACGCTCCATGCGCCCGATCGTCTGTGACACCGTCGGCCCGGAGTGCCCCAGCCGCTCGGAGATCCGCGCGCGCAGCGGAGTGATGTTCTCCTCTTCCAGCTCGAGGATGGTGCGCAGGTACATCTCGGTGGTGTCGATGAGATCAGTCATGTGCCCCTCACGATCGCGACGATTGTCCCCTCCAGCCTATCCGTCACCGAGCGTCACGCGGTCAGGGGCGCCCGTTCACCCGCCCTAGAATCTGTTCATGGCGAGCGTTGAGATCCCCCGTGACCTTCTCCCCTCCGACGGACGCTTCGGCTGTGGTCCGTCCAAGATCCGCCCTGAGGCGGTGTCCGCCCTCGCAGGAGTGGGATCGTCGCTGCTCGGCACCAGTCACCGTCAGGCGCCCGTGAAGAACCTCGTGGGTTCGGTGCGTTCTCAGCTCGCTGAGCTGTTCCAGCTCCCCGAGGGCTACGAGATCATCCTCGGCAACGGCGGATCCACGGCCTTCTGGGATGCCGCCGCGTTCGGCCTGATCGAGAACCGTGCTCAGAACCTCGTGTTCGGTGAGTTCGGCGGCAAGTTCGCCGCGGCTGCGAAGGCTCCGTGGCTCCAGGCGCCGGACGTCCGCACGGCGGAGCCGGGCTCGGTGGCATTCGCGGAGGTCGTGGATGGCGTGGACGTGTACGCCTGGCCCCACAACGAGACGTCGACGGGTGCTGCGGCTCCCGTCACCCGTGTGGACGGCGGTGAAGGCACCCTCACCGTCATCGACGCCACCAGCGCGGCCGGTGGGCTGAACGTCGACATCGCCCAGACGGACGTCTACTACTTCGCACCCCAGAAGAACTTCGCCTCCGACGGCGGACTCTGGTTCGCAGCGGTGTCCCCCGCAGCACTGGAGCGGATCGCGCGGATCAATGCCGGTGACCGTTACATCCCCGAGTTCCTGAATCTCCAGACCGCGGTCGACAACTCGCGCCTCAATCAGACCCTCAACACCCCGGCTCTGTCCACACTCCACCTCTTGGACAGCCAGCTTCACTGGATGCTGGACAACGGCGGCCTGAGCTGGGCGGCATCGCGCACGGCGGAGAGCTCCGGAGCGATCTACGCCTGGGCGGAGGCGTCGGATGTCGCCTCGCCCTTCGTCGCTGATCCGGCATACCGCTCCGGAGTCGTCGCCACCATCGACTTCGACGAGAGCGTCGATGCCGCCGCCATCGCCGCGACTCTGCGCGCGAACGGCATCGTCGACACCGAGCCGTACCGCAAGCTCGGCCGTAACCAGCTCCGCATCGCGACCTTCGTCGCCATCGAGCCCGAGGATGTCCGTCAGCTGCTCCGCTCGATCGACTACGTGCTCGCGAACTCCTGACGAATACGACGGGGGCCGGACGATCTCATCGTCCGGCCCCCGTCGTATTCCGCTGAGGGGAGGTCGTCACTCCTCGTCGTCATCCTCATCCGAGTCATCGGACTCGTCGTCATCGTCCGAGTCGTCATCGTCGTCGTCCTCGGGATCCTCGTCGTCCGAGTCATCGGACTCGTCGTCATCCGATTCGTCGTCGTCATCATCGCCCGAGTCGTCGTCCGAGTCATCATCGTCCGAGTCATCGTCGACATCCGCGTCACCACGCTGCGGGTCGAGTTCGTCGATGTCGACGCCGTCCACATCGCCGGAGTGCAGGATCGGCGAGCCGTCGGAGTCGAAATCCGCCTCGTCCAGGTCGTCATCGTCATCGTCATCGTCGATGTCCGCCGACGGGGCGTCGTCGTCGGCGAGGTCGACATCCTCATCGTCACCGGCGGTCTCCGCGGCCTCGGCGAGGGCCACCTGTGCGGCCTGATACTCCGCCAGCCGAACGGCCCACGGGACCCAGTCCGGGGCGAGGAGTGCGTCCTCCCCGGGCAGCAGCTCTGCTTCGAGGACCGTCGGTTCCGCGCCGGCCACCCGTGCGACCGAAACGGTCCAGAACCAGCCGGGATAACCCAGCAGATTGTTCTCGAACAGCAGCGAGACCACCCCGTCCGCCTCCACCCGGTGACCCACGGGAGCACCGATCGAGGCCGCGGGAGTGATCTCGCGCAGTGCCGCCAGGGCGATGTCGTGTGCTGCCAGCAGTACCGGGTCCGCGACCTCAGCGGGCCGCTCTGCCGACTCTGCAGGCGCGTCGACAGCATCCGCAGGCGCGTCGACGGCATCCGCAGACGTGCTGATCGCGTCCGTGGGCACCTCGGCAGCGGAGGACGGCGTCGGCGAGCCGGGCTCGGGCGCGTCGGTTTCAGGCATCCAGCTCATCCGCAACCTTGCGCAGCACGGTGGCCACCTTGCGGGCGTGCGAGGACGAGGGGTAGCGACCGTGGCGCAGATCGCCGCCGATGCCGTCGAGCAGACCCACCAGGTCCTCGATGATGACCGCCATGTCATCGGCGGGCTTCCGGTTCTTCTTCGCGAGGCTGACCGGTGCGTCGATGACACGCACGGAGAGGGCCTGGGGCCCGCGCTTGCCCTCCGCGACGCCGAACTCGACGCGCGTACCCGGCTTGGGCGCGGGGGCGCCCGCCGGAAGAGCTGTGGCGTGCAGGAAGACGTCCTGGCCGTCCTCCGACGTGATGAATCCGAAGCCCCGGTCCTCGTCGTAGAACCTGACCTTGCCGCTGGGCATGCTGACCCCTTCGAACTGGTGCACGGCGCGGCGTGCTGATGGAAATCACGGCCCGACAGTTTGTGCGGGGCCGCACCTTCAGCCTAGCGGTCCACGGGGCGACTACGCTGGGACTGATGAACACCCAGAATCAGACCGACGACCTCCCCGTGAAGCGGATCGATCGCATCCTCGCGTTCAGCTCCGTGGTCCTCATCGGTCTGTCCATCCTGTGCTTCATCGCCATCATCGTGGCCACGGCCGTGCATGCCGACTTCGGTGTTCCGATCTGGGGCGTGATCTTCACGTTCATCAACGTGGCTCTGCCCGTGGGTGTGCTCCTCTTCTTCGTGCTCCTGATCATGAACCTGGTGCGGCGTTCGCGGGCCGCCAAGCAGTCCCGGAAGGGCTGACCCGGGCGATGTCCCTGGACGCACGGGGTCTGGCCGGTGCGCTCGCCGCACTGAGCGACACCGAGCTGCGCGCCGTTCTCCGTGCTCGTGGCGCCTCCCCGACCGCATCCTGGCGCGATCCGTTCGATGCGGCAGAGGCACTGCTGGAGCCGTCATCGGTGCGCGCCGCGCTGGCCACACTCACCGCGGCCGAGGCGTCGGACCTGCACTCGGCGGTCATGGACGGCACCGCAGCGACCGATGTTTCCGGCACCCTGCGCGCGCTCGCTCTCGTGGACGGGGGCGCGCCGTACCCGAGCGTCGCCGAGGTCGTGCGCTCTCTGCCCGACGTGCCTGCTCCGAGCGACGCCGTCGCTGTTGCGAAGGACTCCCCGTCTGCTGCCGAACACGCGTTCACCGCGGCCGGGCAGCTCGCCGACCTCCTCCTCACCTCCTATGTCCGCCCGCTCGCGGTGATCGGAACGGGCTCGATCGCCGCCGGTGACCGCAAGCGGGTGGTGGAGGACGGCCTGGTGCGTGATCCCGACGACATCGACGACCTGGTCTGGATCGCCTCCCGGGCCGGCCTGCTACGACTGGTGGAGCGCGAATGGCTGGTCTCCACCGCAGCCGCGGGGTGGTTGCGGGCCGGCACCGCCGAACGGTGGCACCACCTCGCAACCACCTTCCGGGATCGGCTGCCGCTGGGGCTCCGCCGCGGCCAGGGCTGGGCGCCGCCGGAGGACTGGCAGCAGGCATATCCGTGGAACGCCGACTGGCACGCGAGCACGTGGCTTCACCGTGCGAGCATTCTCGGCCTCATCGATGCCCGCACGCTCGCTCCGACGCCGTGGGCACTGAACGACGACGAAGCATCGCGCGAGCTGCTCGCCGCGCATCTGCCGCACGAGGTGGACCGCGTCTATCTGCAGAACGATCTGAGCGTCATCGCGCCGGGCCCGCTCGCGCCGGCGCTGGACATCCGGCTTCGCACGATGTCCGACCGTGAGTCGCACGCACAGGCCTCGACCTACCGCTTCACGCCGGACTCTCTGCAGCGCGCCCTGGCGCAGGGCGAGACCGAGGACAGCGTGCGCGATTTCCTCGGGGATCTCTCCCTCACCGGCATCCCGCAGCCGCTGTCCTACCTCATCACCGAGACAGTGCGCCGGCACGGCGCGATCACGGTGGGCGCCGATCCGGTCAGCGGTCGCACGCGGGTGCGGGTCAGCTCCGACGCCCTGCGCGAGATGCTGAGCATCGACCAGACGCTGCGCCCCCTGGGACTGCTGCGCGACGGAGACGACCTGGTCTCGCGGGTGGGACGCGACAGCGTGGCGCGTGCTCTCGCCGACGCGCACTATCCCGTAGCCGCGGTCAACGCGGCAGGAGAGCCCGAGCCCTTGCAGGCCGGGAGACTCGCACCGGACGACGCGACGGACCTGATCACGCCGGATCTGGATCCCCTGGTCGCACGGCTGCGCTCCGCCGATGCCGCAGACCTCGAATCGGCGTGGATGCAGCGCGAGCTCGAGGCAGCGGTGCACGCCCGAGCACTCCTGCACGTCACGGTCTCGCTCCCGGACGGTGCCGAGCGCACCTTCACGCTCGAGGCTTCGGGAATCGGCGGAGGGCGCCTGCGGGGCCTGGACCGCGCGGCCGACGTCGAGCGGGTGCTGCCGATCTCCCACATCACGCACCTCGCGGTCGCGAGCTGATCCGCCGACTCCCGGCGCCCGCGCGTGCAGGGGCGGCTAGACTGGATCGCTATGGCTGACGGACCCCTCATCGTGCAGAGCGATCGCACCGTGCTCCTGGAGGTGGCGCACCCGGACGCCGAATCCGCGCGCCACGACCTCGCGGTCTTCGCCGAACTGGAGCGTGCTCCCGAGCACATCCACACCTACCGCATCACCCGTCTGGGGCTCTGGAACGCACGCGCCGCCGGCCACTCCGCCGAGGACATGCTGGCGACTCTGGATCGCTACTCGCGCTTCCCCGTGCCGCCGTCGGTGTCCGTCGACATCCGCGAGACCGTGAACCGCTACGGCCGGCTCGTCATCGAGCGCGACGACGAAGGCCAGCTGATCCTGCGTTCCGGCGATGTGCCGGTGCTCGCCGAGGTGACGCGCAACAAGCGCATCCAGCCGCTGCTGATCTCCCACCCCTCCCCCGACACCTACGTGATCGACACCTGGGCGCGCGGGCAGATCAAGCAGGAGCTGCTGAAGATCGGCTGGCCCGCGGAGGATTTCGCCGGCTACACGCCGGGCACTCCGCATCCGATCGGCCTTGTGGAGGACGGCTGGGAGTTGCGCCCGTACCAGCGCCAGGCCGTCGACACGTTCTCCGAGGGCGGCTCCGGAGTGGTGGTCCTCCCCTGTGGCGCGGGAAAGACCCTGGTCGGCGCCGGGGCGATGAGCGCGACCCAGACCAACACGCTGATCCTCGTGACCAACACGGTCAGCGCACGCCAGTGGCGCGACGAGCTGCTCAAGCGCACCACCCTCACGCCCGAGGAGATCGGCGAGTACTCCGGCCAGACCAAGGAGGTCAAGCCGGTCACCATCGCCACCTATCAGATCCTCACCGCCAAGCGGAAGGGCGACTACGCGCACCTCGCCCTTCTCGACGCCCTCGACTGGGGACTCATCGTCTATGACGAGGTGCATCTGCTGCCGGCGCCGGTGTTCAAGCTGACCGCCGACCTGCAGGCGCGCCGTCGGCTGGGCCTCACCGCCACGCTGGTGCGCGAAGACGGGCGCGAGGGCGACGTGTTCAGCCTCATCGGGCCGAAGCGCTTCGACGCCCCCTGGAAGGAGATCGAAGCGCAGGGGTTCATCGCCCCCGCCGCCTGTTACGAGGTGCGGGTGGACCTTCCGGATGATGATCGGCTGGAGTACGCCGCAGCGGCAGACGACGAGCGGTACCGCATGGCGGCGACCGCCCCGGCGAAGATCCGCACCGTGAAGGACCTCGTCGCCAAGCACGCCGGTGAGCAGATCCTCGTGATCGGGCAGTACCTGGATCAGATCGACACCCTCGCACAGGCGCTCGATGCTCCGCAGATCACGGGGGCGACGCCCGTCGACGAGCGGGAGAAGCTCTTCAACGCCTTCCGCACCGGGGAGATCTCGGTGCTGGTGGTGTCCAAGGTGGCCAACTTCTCGATCGATCTGCCCGATGCATCCGTCGCCATCCAGGTGTCGGGCTCGTTCGGCTCCCGCCAGGAGGAGGCACAGCGCCTCGGGCGTCTGCTCCGTCCGAAATCGACCGACGCCACGGCGAGTTTCTACACGCTCATCGCCCGCGACACCGTCGATCAGGACTTCGCGCAGAACCGACAGCGCTTCCTGGCGGAACAGGGCTACAGCTACACCATCCTGGATGCGGATTCGCTGACGCCCGCCTGACACTCGCCTGGCCGTGTGCTGTGTGCACACTGTCTTTCGCCCTCGGCGTGAGCGATTTCCCGCGCTCCACTGCCGATTCATAGGCGCGGGTGGACATAATGGGGGGCATGACAGCACCGCGCATCCTCATCGTGGACGACGAACCGAACATCCGCGACCTGCTGACCACAGGTCTGCGCTTCGCGGGTTTCCAGACCCGTTCGGTCTCCAACGGCGCGCAGACGATCTCCGCCGTTCTGGAAGAAGAGCCCGACCTGATCGTCCTGGACGTGATGCTTCCGGACATGAACGGATTCAGCGTCACGAAGCGGCTGCGTGAGGCCGGCTACACGGCGCCCATCCTGTTCCTGACCGCCAAGGACGACACCGAGGACAAGATCGCCGGCCTGAACGCGGGCGGCGACGACTACGTCACCAAGCCGTTCGCGCTCGATGAGATCGTCGCGCGCATCCAGGCCATCCTCCGCCGCACCATGCAGGCCGATGAGGAGTCGGTGATCCGGGCCGGCGAGCTGACGATGGACCAGGACACGCACGACGTCTTCGTCGGCGACGCCGCCATCGACCTCAGCCCCACCGAGTTCAAGCTGCTGCGCTACCTGATGCTCAACCCCAACCGCGTGCTCAGCAAGGCGCAGATCCTGGACCACGTGTGGGAGTACGACTTCAACGGCGATGCCGGAATCGTGGAGAGCTACATCTCCTACCTGCGACGCAAGATCGACCCTCACACCGAGGAGTCGCTCATCCAGACCAAGCGCGGCTTCGGCTACATGCTGAAGACCGCCAAGTGACGGACACCTCCTGGAAGAACACGACGACGCCCTGACCCGGTGGTGGCGCGGGATCAGCCTGCGCGCCAAGATCACCGGTGTCACGGTCACCATTCTGGCCATCGGCCTGCTCTCGGCAGGCCTGGGCTCGGTGCCGCTGCTGCGATCCGCCTTCGTCACCCAGATCGACGAGCAGCTGCGGCAGTGGTCCAGTAATGAACTGGTCGACCAGCTGTTCGACGTGTCGACGGACGGTTCGCGACTGCAGGTCAGCCCCAAGGCCTCGATGGCGGTCGCCAATCCGCCGTACGTCGTGATCTACGGCCCCGACGGCACCCGCTACGCCAGCGGCGGGCCCGAGGGCGAACTGCAACCGGCCTACTGGGATTCGATCACGCTCGACCAATCGCTCAACCAGACCGGCAGTCCGGTGGACCTCTCCAGCGACGACGGGCAGGCGCACGCGTTCCGTGCCCTGATGAGCAACGTCACCATCACCGTGGGTGATGCTCAGACCATGATCACGCTCGTGGTCGCGCTGCCCACGAACCAGGTCGACGCGTCGATCGGAACCTACCTCTCGATCTTCCTGGTGCTCGCCGCGATCACGGTCGTCGTGGCCGCGCTGGCGACGCGGTGGATCGTCACGCTCGCGTTCCGCAGGCTCGGTCAGGTGGAGACCACGGCGATGGCGATCGCCGCGGGAAACTTCAGCCAGCGCATGCCCGGAGCGGAGCCGCACACCGAGGTGGGCCGGCTGAAGCTGGCTATCAACACGATGCTCGGCCGGCTCGATGCGGCCATCGCGCAGCGGGATACGACGGTCAAGCAGATGCGCCGGTTCGTGGGTGACGCCAGCCATGAGTTGCGGACGCCTCTCGTCACGGTACGCGGCTATGCGGAGCTGTACCGCATGGGAGCGATCCGCGGCGAAGAAGACACGGCAGCAGCCATGGATCGCATCGAGAAGGAGGCGATCCGCATGGGCACCCTCGTGGAGGATCTCCTCGCCCTGGCGCGCCTCGACGAGCGGCGCGAACTGGTGTTCTCCGCTGTGGATCTGCGCCCCGTCGGCCGCGACGCCGCGATGGACATCCGTGCGGCGGCACCGGAGCGCACCGGCACGTTCATCGATGCCACCGCGCAGCAGGCGAACGCCACGCCACCGGTCCCCCTCCCCACAGACACGGGCGAAACGTCGAAGCGGCGCACCCCGACGACCACCGCCATCCTGCAGGTCGGCGCGACGATCGGTCGCCGCCTGGGGCGCCGCCGCGCCGCGGACGGCACCGAGCTCGAGCGCACGCCCACCGGCGAGGTGGCGCCGCTTCCCGCCATCACCTACCCCGCCCCGGTGATCCCCGACGCGGAGCCCATCGTGCTCGGCCAGGAGGACAAGATCCGTCAGGTGGTCACGAACCTGGTCGGCAATGCGCGCCGGTACACGCCCGACGACTCCCCCATCGAGATCGCTGTCGGCGTGGACGACGCGCGCGAGTTCGGCTGGATCGCCGTGATCGACCACGGAGACGGCATCCCGGACGAGCTCAAGGGCCAGATCTTCGAACGCTTCTGGCGCGCGGACACGTCACGTACGCGCGAGACCGGCGGCAGCGGACTGGGTCTGTCGATCGTGGCATCCATCGTGGAGGCCCTGCACGGCGCAATCACGGTCGAGGACACCCCCGGTGGCGGCGCGACCTTCCGGGTCAGCATCCCGCTGGTGCGTCAGCGCACCCCCGAGGAGCATCTGCTCATCGAAACGCAGCCGCTGGAGCGTCTTGCCCTGGATGAGAACGGCGATCCCCTGCCGCCGGTCGCTCCGTCGCGCAACTGACGCTCGTCCTCCCCAGCGCCCCGTTCTCCCCGCCTCGTCCCCATCGACGCGTGCGTCCGCCCGCCTCGAGCCGCCGGTTCCTACCGTTGTCGGCAGAGAGAAAGGAACGGGACCATGGCTGTGTTCTCGGTTGACAGTGAAGCACGCCCGTTGTCCCCTGGAATTCAGGGGATCCGGGGCTGAATCCGGGTGATCAGTCCGCATTCAGTCCGCAAGAACTGCCACCGCGGCGAACTGGTCGTCAGAGAACCGCTCACGGAGCACGTTCGCAACGACCATCTTCGAGGACTCGTCCTTGTCGGGCCAGAGGTGTCCGTAGACGTCCAGAGTCTGCTGCGCGGTCTTGTGCCGAAGGCGCTTCTGCACCGTCTTGATATCCAGGCCGGCCGCGATCAGCAGCGACGCGAAGTAGTGGCGCAGGTCATGGAACCTGAAGTCCTCCGGGAGCCCCGGCACTGTCGCGCGAGCCTTCGCGAACGCGTAGTCGAGCTGACGCGGCCCGATCGGCCGGCCCAGCGCGCCGAGGACGATCGTCTTGCTGTTCCACGTCCTGACGTTCATGCCAAGGAGCATCGATAGCTCTGGGGGAATCGGGATCGGGGTCTTCGACTCGTCGGTCTTCAACTCTCGTTCGGGGTACTGGATCAGTGGCTTGACAATGCCGCGCATGAAGTCGACATCGGTCGCACGGACCACCACTGCCTCACCGGCCCGCAAGCCTACGAAGGCGCCGAGCAGGATCGCCGGCCGCGTGGGCTCCGGCAGTGCGTCGTAGAGCGCCCAGACTTGTTCCGTGGTCGCCACATACGCGCGTTGCTCACCCTTCGGCGGCGAGGTCTTTCGAGAGCAGGGTGACTTCACCAGCAGCTCATCATGGACGGCGTCGTCCAGGATCTGTGAGAGCCGACGGTAGACGGCGTGTACGTAGGAGGCTGCGTAGCCGCGGCCCTGGAGCTGAACGACCCAGGCCCGAATGTCGGATGCCTTGAGGCTCGACATCTGCCGGTCGCCCAGGTCCGCCTTGATGATCTTGATGTGGTTCGCGGCGAGCTGCATGGTGCTCTCGCGCTTCGAGTACCCCGCGAGCCACGTGTCACACCACGCGGCGACGGTCGTCTTGCGGTCCTTCGGCGAGATGTACGTTCCGGCGTTGAGCGCAGCGACCTGGGCTGAGCCGTACGCATCCGCTTCCCGCTTCAGGTCGAAGTGCCTCGAGGATTCCCGTCCGGAGTGGTCGCGCCACCGTACGCGCCACTTCCCGTTGGGGCGCTGCTTGACGTTATAGGTCGGCATCGTGCAACCTCACCTCCAGCCTTGTCGCATCCTCTGTGCGACTCGGGCTATGCGTCAGAGCCTCACGAGCTGTTGGCGACGTTTGCGCTGCCTCCGCTGCGTAGACATTGCGCAAGATTTCCAGGGGATCCGATCGATTCAACGCCCCTTCGACAGCCTCATACGCGGCCATGTCGACACCCGCCTTCGCGAGTTGCTCTCGTATGAAGATGCGGTCGGCGTCGAGCGGGAACCGGATGTCCATCTGAGAAGCCACCAAAACTCGCTCCTGAACGAGCTGTCTTGCACTCTCGTGGAAGCGCGCGACACGCTCCATGAGTATGGTGACCCACCACCGCATGCGGACAAGTTCCTTGCTTTGGGCGAGCTGATCGATGGACACGTTGAGCACTCGAGCGACCGCAATCGCTTCAGCAGCACGCAACGACCTACTGCCTGACTCGATACGAGCGATGGTCGTCTGGTGCATCCCGGCAATCCCGATGTCGGTGAGCTGGCGCGCGAGTTCGGACTGCGAGATTCCCAGCTGTTCGCGCTGCGCCCTCATGTTGCGCCCGATGTTCTGGTCAATCTCCGATGCCAGGTCAAGCCCGCCGTTCTCCGTCATACAAGCACGATCCCACATAACGGCATTGACCCACAACACGTGACAGCATTATGCTGATTTTCACTAGCCATCACACACAAGGAGTGTTCATGCGTACTACAGACACAACCCCACGCCACCGCTTCTACTTCGTGGATGAGGTTGCGACAGAATTGCGCCGCTCAGAGGCCGCGGTGCGTTGGCTCATGCAGACAGGAAAGCTCGCCTCATCCAAGCTCGGCGGCCGACGAGTGGTCTCTCAGCAGCAGCTCGACGAGTTCTTCGCCAAGGCGTTCGGCGAATGACCTGCGCCTCAACAACCAAGAAGCCCTCGCCACGGCGGCAACCGTGCGAGGGCATGACACCCAGTGAAGGAATCCCAATGAGTACCACCCCGATTATCCCCCAGAACACGATCGACGCGCTGGAGGAGATGTTCAACCGCCCCACCACGGTGAACCACTACGTCAAGAAGGCCGACATCACGGCCGGCATCGTGCATGGCACACCGGTAACTGCGCCGTGTGGCGCGATGTTCGTCTTGCGCGCACGCGGCGGGGACGTGGCGGCGCACGGACCGCAGACGATCATCTGCCCGGAGTGCACGGCCGTAATCAAGGCGGTGGCGGCGTGACCCGGGCGCGGTTGGTCGACGCCCGGTTCGCTGGCGGGCTCATCACTGTGGAGGACACGATGATCGATGGCGCGAGTGATCGTCACGGCGTCACAGTGAGTCTGCCGTTGGGTGTCCTGACGCTGTTCCCTCACGAGGCGACTCAGCTCGCCGCCGCGCTCGTTGAGTGTGCGTCCCCGCAACCGCGGGAGCTTCGCCGCGCGGTATCCGTGGACGCGCAGTTGAAGGAGCTGGAGCCGTGATCCGCGGCGAACAGGCCGCAGTCGCCTCCGGCGTTCGGACGCTGCGGCTGATGGCCGGCGTGACGGTCAGCGAGTTCGCCAGCATGACGGGGAGATCCGTGGAGTGGTTGATCGCGCTCGAGGCTGGCACGCTGCCTTTCGTGAGCGAGAAGCAGCTCGCGAACCTGACCGGTGAGCTCTGCAACCTGATCCGACGGCGGCACGCCTCTGGCGGCGTCACAGGGGCCATCCTGGGGCATCTCCGAGAGGATGTGGGGCTGTCGCTGGAGGCGGCGGCTGCCGCCGCTGACACCACGCCGAGCTATCTGCGAAAGGTGGAGGCGGGGACCTTCATCTCGTCACGGTCATACGTGGCACGAGTCACGAAGGCCCTCGTGGGAGTGCCCGAGGTCGCGCGGTGAAGAAGGACAACCGCCTGTTCGCGCGGCTCGATCTCGACTACGCCGATCACCCGAAGATCGCGGGGCTCTCGGACGGTGCTTTTCGGGCTCACGTGGAAATGATCCTGTACTCGCGGAGATACCTGACCGATGGTCGAATCCCTGTGCGAATCGCCAACCGGTTCGGTATCGACGTGCTCGAAGAGCTCACAAGCAACGACGAAACGCACCCATCGCTGGTGATTTTGCCGGGCGGAGACTACGAAATCCACGACTTCGCCGACATGCAGGAGACGAAGGCGGAAGTCGAGAAGAAACGCCAGGTCAACAGTGAAAACGGACGTAAGGGTGGGAGGCCTCGCAAAACCCATTCGGTTACCGACTCGGCATCCCAGAACGAAACCGAAACAAAAGCAGAGACAGAGGCAGAGACAGAGACAGAGACAGAGACAAATACACCACCTAACGGTGGTGGTGCGCGCAAGCGCGGCACCCGCATCCCGGAACCGTTCATCGTGACATCAGCGATGAGGGAATGGGCGGCGAGCGAGACACCCCACGCGGACGTCGATGCGTGCACCCGGCAGTTCGTGGACTACTGGCGCGCTGAGTCCGGGTCTCGTGCTTCGAAGCGCGACTGGGTGGCCGCGTGGCGGAACTGGCTCCGGCGCGAGGAGGCACCCGCCCGCACCAGCCCGCAGCGGGTGCCAACTCGCACTGAACAGAACCTGGCTGTCGTGGCCGAGATCGCGGCACGTGAGGCCGCAGAGCAGAGAGGGATCACATCATGAACCGCACGGAGGCTGCGAAGGCCCTGGCGGTCGCGTCCGGATTCGACCGCCGCCAGGTTGACGAGCTCACCGCGACCGCTTGGGCGGCAGCACTCGACGGGTATCACTACCCGGAGGTGGAGGCCGCGATCATCGCGCACCACCGCGACCCGGCGACTCGTCACGAGTACCTGACCGTCGCGCACGTGCTGGACCGAGTCGAGTCGATCAATCGGGCACGGTTCGCGGATGTGGAAGCGGATGTGCGGGTCGCGAAGGCGCTCGGGTTCATCCGCCGCGATTGGCCCGCGCGGGAGCCGCTGCCGGTGGAGGCTGCGGGCCGTCTCTCCGCTCACCGTGCCGGTGTGCGCGCCGAGGAGAAGCGGATCGAAGCCTCGTACCCGTGGCGCGACGGCGAGCTGCACGGCCCGCTGAGAGCCGAGCAATGAGCGCGCGTCCGGCCAGTCACCAACCACGCAAGTCGGAAACATCCAGGCCTAGGAGGCACCAAATGGCAACCAAGTTCGACGTTCTGGAAGCACTCATCGACGCCAAAACGGACGCGCTCGGGGGCGACGACCTCGGGAACCACCACGTGCTCGCCGTGATCGTCACCCTCATCGGTCAGCCGCACACGACGGTTGAGGACCTCGTTGACGAGATCTACGACACGATCGCTGAGGCATTCGTGGACTCGCCTGATCGTCCGGAGGCAGCATGAGCCATGTCGTCGCTAGATGCCCACTCTGCAACCAGAAGTCCTCGGTGCCCGACGGAGCGGCGTTCCAATGCCACAACGACACCTGCGCCGAAGACGCCGAGCGAATCCGCAACCCCCGCGAGGTCATCACTCGCGAACAGATGATGCGGGACTGCGCTGTCGTGTACTACGTCGCGTTCGGCAACCGAATCAGGATTGGCACCACGACCGACCTCGCCGGCCGTATGAAGGCACTCCCGTACGACGAGTTCGTAGCGTTCGAGTTCGGCGGTTACCATCTCGCACGACAGCGCCGGGCACAGTTCTCCGGAGCCCGCATCACCGTCACCTGGTTGGAACGCAGCGACCAAGAGCTCAAGACGTGGATCCGTCAGCTTCGAGCCGCCATGGAGTACCCGAACGACGCCACGCGGTCCGCTACCCGAGCCGTCAAGCGCCGCCTGCTGGGTCTGGAAGTGAGGTGAACGCTTGGCTGACATACGCGCAGGCGGCCATGGCCTGCGGACGCTCGAAACGGACCATCCGTCGTTGGGTACACGACCCACGGAACAACATCGGCGTCCGCTACAGCGACAACCAGGGCCTCACGATCAGCTACACCGACCTCCGTCGCGTCGAAGCTGAGAAAACCAAGTACCGTATGACGCCGACATTCGGACGCGCGAACGTCGGACACGAAGATCCGATTTGAATGTGGCCAATGTGTCCGCCATAGAGTGATAACAGGTGGACATGTGTCCCCAGATGCGAAGCAACGCGGAGCCCCCAGGTGGAAGCCCCGGACCTCACGCGAGGACCGGGGCTTCCACCATCATCAGCCTCTCTCCGGAAACTCCGGCGGCAGCTCCCCAACCATCAGTTGGCCCGAGGTCACGGCCCGTTGGTTCCATAGGGCGATTCCACGGCGAGCATCGTACACGAAGCTCAACCGCTCGAGCCGATCCATCCCGTCTGTGGGAAGTTCAGTAAGACGGTCAAGGGTGCTTTCGAGCCAAACGCGCAGTTCATCGTCCTCCGGTGCTATCGCATAGAGGTCCACATGCGCCAAGGCCTCAGCGCGCCGGATGTTCATCTCCGTCTCCACGTCGGAGAGTGTCAATGCGTAGGTAGCCGTGTCCTCGTCCCGCACCCGTACCATTTGATCAGCCGCGGCGACCGCGCGCATCATCGCGAGTGCAACCGTAGAGCGCTCTTCCCGCGCGAGCCGATTCGACTCGCGCGTCCGCTGGTCAGCGTCCCTCGCCGCCGCTTCCTCGGCAATCATGGTTGCTTTCACACCGTTGCGGTACGCCAAGTACGCAAGCACGCCGGAGACAAGAACCGACGCCGCCGTCACCCCGACCATCCACCAATCTGCTTCGTGTGGACCAAACGTGACCGGGATCGCGTATCGCATCGTCGTTATGCCCCGAGTCCTGTGGTGATCTCCAGCGCGATCCGGGCCGCTTCGACGGCGGCCCCTCCAACGACGGTCGGGACAATCTGGCCGGCAAGTTCCCGCCAGAATCCCTTCGCTTCTGGCTTCGCTTGGTCGGCCGCGGCAGTGAACGCCACCCACAGTCGTTCCGTCGCAGTCGTGAAGTCGAACACTCGTCCGGCGTGCTCGTCATCGAGCGCCAGGCGGATCTCGCCGATTAGTCGGCGCAAGTACATCTTGAGGCGCGGGTCCATGTCGTCGTCATCAGTCAGAAGCGAATCCGCCCGATCGATCAACGGGCGCAACTGCTCAACGTCATGCTCGTCGTAGGCAAGCACCTTGCCGTCTAGGTAGTACGACAGCCCTTCAATCTGCTCGAGGATCTCGTCTGACACCAGCATCTCGGGCATGGTTGAGTTGCCCCAACCCGCGTTCAACGACAACGGCACGCGCGCCCACCTTCCAAGTTGGCGCTGATACACGCTGACCCGGTGTTTCCGCGACGCTAGGTACTTAAGCTGCTGATCAATCGTGGACAGCAAGCCATACGCACGGATGATCTCAGCGATTCCCTCCGCCGTGTTCGGTTTGAGTGCGTCGTTGACAGTGCTGCCCTGGCGCGCCGGCATCCGGCCGCGCCATTCCGTGTAGAGGGCATGAAGCTCCTCCGCAGAGTTTCCCATGCGCTCATGCTATCCACGCCCACGGACAGACCTGCTCTCACATCAACCGAGCCAGAGCACGGCGTGAACGCGTCCATCACGACCTGTGATCTTGGCTCAGATCACGCGGTAGACCCGCAGCCGCTTCCCCGCGCTAAGGCCACCACGCCGCACGTACACGTCTTGGAGCTCCGCCGATCCGGCGACTGCGCACAGCACCGATCCTGCCGGCATTTCGGCGATCGCGTCGCGCACGAGGAAGAGCGCGGACCACCTGGTACCCGGGCGCTGCGCGAGGTTACCGATTCCGTACCTGCATCCCTTCGGGGTCTCCCGCCCGACTTCGCGAATGCTGGCCCCCGTTGGCCGCCCTTGCAGTGTGATGATGAGTCCCGCGAGCACCCATGCGGTGAGTAGCAGGAGCATCGCGGACGCGACCAGAGGGACATAGATCGCGCCGATAGGCCACACCAGCGCGATGAAGAACGTCACGCCGAACACGACGACAAGAACCATCGGGACAACGGACAGCATGATCAGGTAGGCCCAGAGCCCGAGACGTCGGATCGCAACAGTCCCGTTCCCGTCCTCCGAGACGTAGACCTTGCCGTGCGTCGCGATCATCACAGTGCTGAGAAACATCCCCAGCCACAGCATCACAGCCTTCAGACGAGATCCCTTCGCGAACGCGAGAGCGCCGATCGTCGCTGCCTGCACGTACCCGCTGAGCCCCCTGACACGCATGCCGGGGAGCCTAGCAATGACCGCTGCCGGCCGAAGGGAGCGGAGCGCCTACACGGCGGCCCCGGACCTCACCATGAGCACCGGGGCCGCTGCGCTTCGACTACTACCCGAGCGTGATATTCCCTACCTGCGGGCCCCCCTCGGCCGCACGATAAGCAACCGACGCGGCAATCAACAGCTGCGCCGCATGGGACGGGTTCGCCCGCTGCGCGAATTCCGACAACGTCGCCGCCGCACTGTAGAGCGCCACCTGCGCCTCATCCCGAGTTGCCATAACCGATCTCCCATCGAGTAACCCGGAGCACCCTGCCCCGGAACTGGCAACCCTACACACCCCGTTCGACATCGACAGCGCGCACAGCGCCACGCACGGGCAAGAGGCCCACACGCGAGGTGATCCCCCATGGCGAACACCACACCCATCAGCGACGACGTGAAAGCCGAAGTCCTTCGCCTCCACGCCGAAGGTCACTCCCGAAACCACATCGCACGCACCCTCGGGATCAGCGCCGGATCCGTCACCAATATCTGCCGCGCCGCCGACCGCTCGTTTGACCGGTCAGAGACGAAACAGGCGACCGAGGCGCGGACGGTGGATCTCGCCGCGGGCCGAGTCCGTCTCGCGGAGAAGATGCTCGCGGCGTCCGAGGACATGCTGGACCGGATCGATGACGAGTACCTGGTGTACAACTTCGGCGGCAAGGACAACGACTACAACGAGCACACGTTGGAGTCGGCCCCGGTCGAGGTGCGCCGCAACATAATCGTCACGGCGGGCATCACGTTCGACAAGCTGACGCGGATCGTGGAGCGTGCCAACACGGGCACTGAGGAAGCGATCGGCATGCTGGATCAGCTCGCGGCCGGGTTCAAGGCTGCCGCGGCTCAGTACCGTGCTGACGAGACGCTGGCCGATGATCCTGAGTGACGTCGAGAAGCTGGCGTCCCGGGCTCAGATCCTGTCGCTTGTGGATGCGATGCGGTTCAAGCTGGCGCTCTGGTACGGGGCGGTGTCGTCGGGGAAGACGATCATCACACTGTTCGCGTTGCTGCTCGCGATCCCTCTCGCGCCGCGTGGCGGGATCATCCTGATCGTGGGCCGCACGATGACGACGGTGTACCAGAACGTGTTCGTGCAGTTTCAGCGCACAGACCTGTTCGGGTCGAAGATTGCCGCTCAGGTCGCGTACACGCCTGGGGCGTCGTCGGCGCGGATCCTGGGCCGTGAGGTCATGATCGTCGGCGCGAACGATGCGAAAGCCGTCGGACGCATCCAGGGCTCCACTGTTGCGCTCGCCTACGTGGACGAGGCGGCGCTGCTGCCCGAGGAGTTCTGGAACATGCTGATCAGCCGTCTCCGGCTTCCCGGCGCCCGGCTCCTCGCGACGATGAACCCCGCGTCACGGAACCACTGGCTCCGGAAGAAGTGGATCGTCCCGGGCGCGGCGAAGAACCTCATCTCGTTCCACTTCACGATGCGCGACAACCCCGGTCTCGATGCCGACTACATCGCCGACATGGAGCGGTCGTTCAGCGGCGTCTTCTACCAGCGCATGATCAAGGGCGAGTGGACGAACGCGGCCGGCGCGATCTACCCGATGTGGGATCCCGACCGGCACGTGATCCCGTTCGCGTCGATGCCCCCGATCCGTGAGGTCTACGGGTACGGGATGGACTACGGCACCACGAACGCAACCACGGCACTGCTGCTCGGGCTCACCGAGGAACCGAAGCCACGGCTCGTGTTCATGGATGAGTGGGGCTACGACTCGAAAGCCGAGAAGAACAACGGCCAGCGGCTCACCGACTCCGAGCTGTCGCGCCGGTTCATCACGTGGCATAGGGGCCAGCACGCACCGTTCCCGCTCACCCGGCACCCGAACTTCATCATGCTCGACCCGGCCGCTGCGTCCTTCCACGAGCAACTGCGCAACGACCTGATCGGCGAGGGCATCGCCCCATGGCCTGCGGATCACGACGTCCTCAAGGGCATCGCGACCGTCGCGAACCTGCTCGACACAGACCGGATGATCGTCACCGACCGGTGCGAAGGCTGGATGGCCGAGGTCACCGAATACCAGTGGGACGAGAAAGCGACCGACAAGGGCGAGGACAAGCCCATGAAGGAAGCCGATCACTACCTCGACGCCGGCCGGTACATCACCCACAGCACACGCCACTACTGGCAGCACGAGCTCGCCGCCGCTTGAAGGGAGCGCCATGCCGATTCCCGAAGCGAACACCCCGTGGCTGCCGAAGCCCTGGGACACCGCCTACGCCGCATACGCCGAGAACGAAGCATGGTGGCTCGGGGACGTCGCGAAGCTGCAAGCCATGTACGGCGGCGAACAGCAGGCTACGCACATGCACGCCGGTATCCCGCACCGCGGCGGCGTTGTGGGCGCCCTGTACCGGGGATTCTGGGGCCGCCCCGTCGTGGCGAACGAGAACCGCACCCGCCTGCATGTCCCGGCACCGGCTGATCTCGCCACACTGGCGTCCGATCTGGTGTTCGCGGAGCCCCCCGAGGTGCGCCTGACCCAGAGCAACGAGAAGGCGCAGGCGCGTCTCGACCTCATCGCGAACAGCGACATGGCGCACGTCACGTTCAACCAGATGGGCGAGATGAAGTCCGCTCTCGGCGCGACCGTGCTCGTGTCCCGCTGGAACACGGCCGTCGAAGATCACGTGTGGCTCGAAGCGTCCGGCGCGGATGTCATCATCCCCACGTTCGTCAGCGGCCGGATGACCGAAGTCACCCTGTGGACCGAGTATGTGGAGAACTCGACCTACTTCCGCCACCTTGAGCACCACGCACCCGGGTACATCGAGCACGCCCTGTTCGAGGGCACCGCCGCGAACCTCGGCCGCCGCGTTCCCCTCGACGCGCACCCCGAGACTCGTCAGTACGCCGGGCTTGTGAACTCCGCATCGGTGATCGAGACGGGTATCACTCGCCTCACCGCGACGTACAACCCGAACGTCCCCACGACCGCTTGGCGCAAGAAGGGCACGCTGTCCGCGACGGGCCGATCCGACTTCGCGCAGCTCCACCAACTGTTCGACGCGCTCGATGAGACGTTTTCCTCCTGGATTCGTGACCTGCGTCAGGGCGCGGGCCGCCTGATCGTCCCCGAGGCCGCGTTGAACCTCGGTGCACGCGGTCAGGGCGCATCGTTCGACATGAACCGGGAGCTTTTCGCGGGGCTGAACATCCCGGGCAATCCCGACCGCCCGCTGGATCAGGTGCAGTTCGCGATCCGTGTCGAAGAGCACGAGCGCACGATGAGCGGCATCTACAAGGAGATCCTCCGGAAGTCGGGTCTGTCGTCCTCATCCTGGGGCGACTACGACGGGCAGCAGGGCGCGATGACCGCAACGGAAGTCACCGACCGGAAGTCCGCGTCCGAGCGCACCCGTGACAAGAAGCTGCTCCACGACCGTGGCGCGATCGCCCGCCAGTCGTCCGTCGCGCTCGAACTCGACGGGAAGGTGTTCCCAGGGAAGGGCGGCGGACTGTACGACGCGCCGACGGTCACGTTCGTGGACGTCTCGCAGGAGGATCCGCTCGTGCTCGCGCAAACCCTGTCGCTCCTCGAAGCTGCCGACGCGATCAGCACCGAGCAGAAGGTCCGCCGCGTCAACCCCGACTGGGACGACGAGCAGGTGAAGCAAGAAGTCGCGAAGATCCGCAAGGACCGCGGCACCCTCGTAGACCCGACCACGTTCGACGGTGGCCCTGTCGCCGACCCCGCCGAGCCTGACTCCGAGGTGTGATGAATCCCCTCGTCGTGGTGCTGGTCGGCATCCTGTCGGCGCTGGCGCTGTACGGCGTGGCCTGCGTGACGTTCGCGGTCATCGTCCTTCGGATGCTGGCACGCGCCGAGGACATCAACGACTCCGACGAGTAGGGGGGACGCTGTGGCGCTGTTCGCTCTCGACCCCGACAGCCCATCCCCTGAGGACATCATCGAGGAGCTGTCCCGTGAGCTCGCGGCCCGGTTCCGTGATGTCGAGGACACGCTGATCCAGGAGGTCGCGGAGCGGTTCGTGCGTCAGCAGCGGCTTCTCGCGATGCTGCCGGACACTCCGGTGGGTGGTGGGCTCACTGCGGCGCAGCGTGCCGAGCAGAACCGGATCCTGGCGCTGCTCGCGATCGAGCGCCGCCGCATGGTGCAGGAGCTCCAGGGCATCGCCGCTGGGCTCGTGGAGCGGCTGCGGACCGCGGATCTCGTGCAAGAGGTCATCCGCATCGCTGCCGAGCAGGGCGAGGCCGCGGCGGCTGCGGCGATGGGCTTCGGGTCCGGCCCCGGTGTCGTCCCGGTCCGTGACGGTGCGGGCATGATCCGCACGGTTGCCGCGGTCCCCGGCTCCGCGCAGGCCGTCGCCATGGTGGCCCTGTCGCTCCAGTCGCGGCTCGAAGCACTTGAGCAGCGCATCACCCGCTACCCGCAGGACGCGTACCAGCGGATCGTGTCGATCTACACCCCGGGCACGCTCCTCGGTGTCACCACCTCGCGGGTGCAGCAGGCGCGCGCCGTGCAGCGGTTCCTCGCTGAAGGAATCCCCGGGTTCGTGGACCGTGCCGGGCGCCGGTGGACGATCGGCGCCTACGCCGAGATGGCCGGACGCACGTCCGTCAACCGGGCGTTCACGGACGCCGGGATCTGGCGCATGCAACAGGCGGGTATCAACCTCGTCACCGTCGTGCGTGGTCTCGACTCGTGCCGAAAGTGCGCGGACTGGGCCGGTGCGATCCTCTCCACCGACGGCACCACCGGATGGGTGAACCTCCCGCACGCGACCATCAACGGCGAATCCGTGCCCGTCTTCGTACGAGCGACCGTAGATCAGGCGCGCGCCGCCGGGTGGGGACATCCGAACTGCCGGTGCCGGCTCGTCGCGTACTCCCCCGGGCTCACGATCCCGCAGGAAGACACCACGTACGACGAGGCCGCCGAGAAGGAACGTGCCAAGCAGCGCGAACTCGAACGTGACATCCGGGCGGCGAAGCGCCGTGAGGCGTCCGCGATGAACGACACCGACCGGGCCCGCGCCCGCGCCGATGTCCGTGACGCTCAGGCCACGATGCGTGACTTCATCCGCGACACCGGCCGGCACCGCCAGTCCTACCGTGAACAGCTGCACTTCGCAGACGGACGCGGCACCGCAGCTCGCCCCGGACCGCAGCCGCCGACACCGGCCGCCCCGCCCGCGATCCGCACGGACGGCGTCACGACAACGCGTGTCCCGACCATTCCGGCCAGCGAGCGCACGCCCCAGTACATCCCGCCAGGGCTACGCATCGAACCGCACGAGATCACGGCGGGCGAACGTCTCGCCGCCGGCGGGTACAGCGTCGTGTGGCGCGAGCTCACCCACGGGCACCGGGTGAAGAACCCCGACGTGTTCCTGAACGGCGACCCCGCCCCTTGGGACATCAAGAGCCCCCGAGGCAGCGGCGGCAGCACGGTCTCGAACCAGTTCCGAGCCGCGAAAGAACAGGGCGTCCGGCACTTCGTGTTCGACATGGCCCGCACACCCCTCGATGAGGAGACCGTGCGCGCCGAGGTACGTCGCCGGTTCGCCGCGAGTGGGTGGCTGGACGCGGTGCTGTTCATCGGCCGTGACGGCTCGGTGACTCTCTACACGCGGGAATGAGTGAAAGCGCGGCTGGAAGGTCCGAGTGAACCGACTGCCGCGCTCTCACCGCCCATCATACCGCCGCGCGTGTCGCGGCGTCCACAAGCCGGGTGTCAACGCGGTCTCTTGCTACCCGCGAAGGCTGCTCACGACGCGCGCACCTTTCCGCGCGAGGCAGACCTGCACCCCTGGAGCGGCGGCGACCTGGAACACCGCCGCCGCTCCCCTCACACTCCGCGCCGCCGACGGCCCTGCACGGCGGCGGCGCGGCCTACACGACCCGCACGCAGGGTGCGGATCCACCAATGAGCAGGAGGCTCACGCATGTCCACCACCCAGAAGCGCCCCGCCGTCGCCATCGACCCGGGCGGCTTGGCGCAGATCGGCCCGTCTCGCTTCCAGATGCGCGGCATTCGTCTTGTGGAGGGCGAAGCTGGTTCGGCCCCGGCTGCGCCCTTGGCCCCCGCAGCGCCGTCCGCGCCTGCGGCTCCCGCCGCTGCGGCGCCCACACCCCCGGCGCCTGCTGCCCCCAGCGCACCGGCCCCGCCCCCCGCGGCGCAGTCATCCGCGCCGGTCGCGTACCACGGCGACCCCGACGCATACGTGCGCCAGCTCCGCGACGAGAACAAGGAACGCCGCGAGGCGCTCACCACGGAGCGGCAGGCGCACGAAGCGTCGAAGACGGCACTCGCCACGGCGGAGTCCGAGCGTGACGCCGCCCGCCGCGAGCTCGCGGTGCTGCGCATCGCGCCCGCCGTCGGTGCGAACCCCGCCGCGCTGCTCGACTCCACCACCTTCCTGACCGCAATTGCCAACGTCGACCTCCAGAACGAGGACGCCGTCAAGGCCGCGATCACGGACGCGCTCGAGAAGAACTCGGCGCTCAAGGCCGCACCCACGCTGCCCGCCACGAATGGCGGCGGCGCACGGGGCGGCAGCACCGCCACACCCACAACCCTTGAGGGCGCGATCGCCGCGGCCCTCGCTGGCTGAACTCGAACCAAGGAGGCATCATGCCCATCACTCTGGACGAGGCGAAGAAGAACGCCCCGACCCCTCTCGACGTGCAGGTGATCGACGAGTACCGGAAGACCGGCGTCATCCCCGACACGCTCATCTACGACGACATCGTTTCCGCCGCTGGCGGCGGTGTCCTCGCGCACGGCTACCGCCGTCTGGTGACCCAGGCGACCGCCGCCACCCGCGAGATCAACAAGGAGTACACCGACCAGAATGTGACGACCGAGCTGAAGTACAGCCAGCTCGCCGTCATGGGTGGCTCGTTCTCCATCGACCGCGTCACCGCCGAGCTCGGCCCGTCCGCGTCCGGTGGCATCGCGCTCAACATGACGCAGAAGATCAAGGCTACGAACGCGAAGTTCGCGGACCTCGTGGTCAACGGCGACGTCGCGACCGATGCGAACAGCTTCGACGGTCTGGACAAGGCACTCGTCGGCACGAGCACCGAGTACGGCACCGGCGCAGTCACTGACTGGACCGACTTCGACACGAATCCGCGCGCCGAGCACAAGGCGCTCGACGCGATCGACGAGTTCCTGTCGCTGCTCGACGGGGCGCCGACGATCATCCTCGGCAACAAGTTCTCCCTCGCACGCGTGCGCGCCGCGGCTCGCCGCGCTGGCATGTACACGAAGGACCCCGTCGAGGGCCTGATCGGCGCGAACGGCCGCCCGATCGAGCGTGAGATGTACGGCGGCATCGTGTTCGGCGATGCCGGCGCGAAGGCCGGATCGAACGACGAGATCATCCCGGTTGCGGCGGACGGCACCACGAGCCTGTACGCCTACCGCGTCGGCCTCGACGGCTTCTGCGGTGTCTCCACCATCGGCGGCAGCATCGCGAAGGCATGGCTGCCGAAGTTCGACACCGCGGGCGCTGTGAAGCGCGGCGAGGTCGAGCTCGGCCCGGTCGGCGTCGAGCTGCGCGCCACGAAGGCCGCCGCCGTCTTCCGCCAGATCAAGGTGCGCTGACCCATGGCCGGCATCACCACACCCGTGGAGGGCTACACCGGCGTCGTCGTCGGTGTCTCGTTCGTGGACGGCCACGGCGAGACCGACAACCCCGCCGCGCTGGCCTACTTCGCCCGCCAGGGCTACACCATCGAGGACACGGCTCCCGCGTTCCCCGACGGTGACCCGACGGAGAAGTGGACCGGCGACCAGCTCAAGGCGTTCGCCGCGGCGAAGGAGATTACCGTCACCGACGGCAAGAAGGCCGACGTCCTCAAGGCGATCACCGACGCGCTCGCCGAGCGTACGGCGACCGCCGAGGCAGAACAGAAGCGCATCGCGGATGAGAAGGCTGCCGCGGCTGCCGGAGCCACCCCGGCGCAGTAGGCCGTGACCGGCGTGCCCGCGACCCTCACCCGGTCGCGGGCACGCCACCACACAGCAGGGAGCATCATCATGAAGATCAACCACCCCGCCCCGGAACCCGGCCGTGTCGAGTTCCTTGGGATCGAGTTCCAGGACGGCACCGCCATCGTGGACGACGTTCACCCCGAGCGGGTCGCGGCGCTCATCCAGCACGGCGCGACGGTCGTGGCCGAAGGCACACGGCTCGAAGACCTCACGAAGGCCGTGCTCCTCGACATCGCGGAGACCGAGGGCATCGACTTGCCGGCGAAGGCCACGAAGGCACAGATCATCGACGCCATCAACGCGGCGCCCGTCCCGGTGCTCACCGAGGTCCCGGAGGCGTGACCATGGCGCGCGTGTACGCCACCGAGGCCGAGTACAAGGACTACGACAAGAGCGACGAGAACGAGTCCGATGTCATCGTGAAACGGCTGCGGGACGCGTCGCACGAGGTCGAGGGCCTCACCCGCACCGCTGTGTACGCCACGGACGTAGACGGCATGCCGACGGACCCCGTGATCCGTGAGGCGTTCCGCGACGCGACCATGGCGATCGTGTCCTACTGGGGTGAGACCGACGACCCGAACGGTGCAGACATCGCCGCCGGTGCCGTGAAGATCGGATCCGTGTCACTCGGCACCACGTCCGCGTCGCAGGAGAACCTCACCGACCTGCAACGCCTCACCCGTCGTATCGGTGAGCTCGCCGTCACGATCCTTCGCAACGCGGGCCTCATGGGTTCCGCGATCGCGCACACCTGACAAGGGGGTAGGTCATGCCGCGGCTCCGGAAGAAGCACCTCCCGCACCGGGTGATCATCACCCCGTTCACCGCGGACACCGACGAGGGCGACAGCACCGGCACCCCGATCCCGGACGTCCCGGCGTACGTCGAGCAGAAGGCGCGCCTCCGGGTCGACCGGCGCGCATCCTCCCCCACGTCGGGGCAGGAGATCACCTCATCGACGTTCGTGGTGCTCCTGCCCGAGCACGATGTCCTCCCCCGCTACCGCATCACCGTGTGGCCGGGAACCCCGCGCGAGCGCACATCCGAAGTCATCGACTCCGCGAAGTTCGACTACAAGCGCACCCCGAACCACATTGAGGCGTTCCTCGAATGACCGAGTGCGAGAAGTGCGGCGCCCTGTGGCCGTCCCCGCTCGCCGCCGCGGCGTGCGCTGACCAGGACACCTCTGACGAACGCGACCGCAACGCCGGCCGCGTGTACCGAAGGGAGCTGTCATGGGAGTAACCGTCACCGTCACGGTCGATGTGAATCCCGGCCTCGACGGTGAGATCAGCGCGGCGACAGTTCAAGGGCTGAACCTGGCGGCTGAGCGTGGCCTCGCCCTCACCGCTGAACGTGTCCCGCTTGATCTGGGCACGCTCGTCGGGTCCGGCGCGGTGGAGCCCGCCAGCAGCCCCGAGGACGGTGCGGCGATCACCTACAACACGCCGTATGCCGTGCGCCTGCACGAGCACCCCGAGTACAACTTCCAGAACGGTCGGCAGGGCAAGTACGTCGAGGAGCCCCTGCTCACGCATGCCGACGAGCTCGGCGCGATCATCGCCGCGGAGGTGAACCGTGCCTGACATCCGGGGCGGCATCATCCCCAGCGACGGCTCGATCAGACGGTTCGCAGAACTCGACTTGCGTGGCTCGTACATCCCGCTCCATCCGTCCGTGACGGCGCGTAACCGCGCGCTCCTGCGCGAGACGGCTATGCGGCTCGGCCTCGCGCAGGAAGGGGAAACGGACGATGACTGCTGATGCCCCCGAGATGATCCTGAACCGGGCGCTCGCTCAGTTCCTCCACGATCACGACCTCGCCGTGTACGACCCCGGCCAGCCGCTCTCTGAGCGCGGCATCCGGTTGGACGGGAAGATGCCGACCAGCGTGACTGAGTTCACGCTGCTCACGCCGCTGCGCCCGATCCCGGACGGCCGCGCGAACATGACCTACCGGACGCAGTTCTACACCGCCCGGAAGGGCTCGCCCGCGACGATCCGCGCCTGGGCGGCAGACCTGCGCGCCGTGCTCGATCAGGCCGAGTACACGCCGAACATCCTCGGCATCAGCTACGCCACCGAGTTCAGCGGCACCGACTTCGACGCCGACACCCAGGGGCGTGTATCGACCGCGCTCACCTACCACTTCCGCGGTCGCCGCCAGCGGTAACCGCTCCCACCAAAGCCACCCCTTCGTGAGTGAAGGGGTCGTCGGCGTGCGCCGACATCCCCATCCAGAACAAGGAGAACATCATGCCGGACCCCACTCTCTACGAGACCACCACGATCAGCCAGGGCTCTCTCGCCCTCGCCCACCAGTGGCTCATCCGCCAGAAGGTCGCTGGCGCGTGGATCAACATCACGGGCGACGTGAACAACCTCGACCCGGCCCCGTCCCCGATCACGGTGCAGCGTGAGGCGTACGGCACGAAGGGCCGCACGTCGCAGGACATCACGGGCTACAACTTCGCGCCGACGTTCGATGTCGAGGTGATCCGTGACCCCGTCACGCAGCAGATCGTCGCAGCGCAGTCGTGGCTCATCGACCTCATGTCCGCCGCCGTGTCCGAGGGTGGGCTGAACAAGCGCGAGTTCCAGATCATCACGGACGCTCTCGACCCGCGCATGCCGGCGTTCGAGGGCAGCTTCTCGGTCGCATTCGCGCGCGGCACGTCCGGATACGCCGATAAGGCCGTGATCCGCTTCACGCTCAACAACGACGGCGTCGTGCGTCGCATCACGTCCCCGGTCGCCGGTACGGGTGTCGCGACGATCGAGACCGTGCAGCCCACGGCGCAGGCCGCGGGTGTGATGGTCGCGGTCCGCGGTTCCGGTCTCGCCTCGTACGTGTCCGCGACCGTCCAGGCGAAGCCCGTGACGCTCGCGCGCGTGGTCGATGACTCGACGCTCGTGATCCAGATCCCGACCGGGGTGACCGCGGGCGCCGCGCCTGTCGTCGTCACCAACGCCAAGGGCGCATCCACCGCGTTCGCGTACACCGCGGCCTGAGATCAGGAGGGCATCGGGCCACATGCTGCGTCCGATGCCCTTCGCTCCGATGGCGAGAAGATGACATGCCCCCTCGAATGAACTACAGCAGTTTGCGCGAGCGCCTCGAGTCGCGCCTAGTGCGCACGGAGAACGACTGTCTCGTCTGGATCGGGCCACGCCATTGGGACGGCTACGGCTACTTCAAGCACGCCGGTCGACACGCACGAACTCACCGAGTGGCCTACGAGCTCGCGCACGGCCCCATACCCGATGGCGCAGTGGTCATGCACACCTGCGACAACCCACCATGCTGCAACCCCGACCATCTGCGCGCCGGCACCCAGCGAGACAACGTGGCAGACGCGATCGACAAAGGACGCTTCGGCGGAGGCGCCGGAACGTTCACCGGTAGATACCGAACCCACTGCAAGCGAGGCCATGAGCTGACCGCCAGCAACACCTACTCATTCACCAACTCAGGCGGGACCATCAGTCGACGGTGCAAGACATGCCACCGCGAAGTCATCGCCGCACGTCACCGAAGGAAGGCCTCATGATCACCGCAGAGAAGGTCGGCCGGAATCTGCACCTCACCGTGGAGGGCATCGACGAACCGTACGTCGTCCGTCCCCTGCCTGGTGCGGCGGGGCTCCAGATCACCGACACATACCTGAACAGCATGGGCGGCGACACGATCGGCATGGCCGAGGCGTTGCAGATCGCGTTCGACGGTGCTCGCGAAAACGCGATCACCGGGCGTTGGGAACCGCTGCCGGAAGCCGAGCAGTCGAATTACCGACGCATGGGCCGGGAACTGTCGCAGTCTGAGGCAGAGACCGTCCTCATGCCCGCGTTCTTCTGGCAGACGATCCTCGGCATCGACGGCGTCACTGCCTACATCGAGGGCGGTGAAGGACTCGCCGGCACCCTAAAAGCGTCGGCCGCGCTGACATCCCGCTTGGGGACCTTGGCGCGGCGGACATCGCCGAGTACGGCATCGGCCGGCTGAATCCGAACGGCTACTACGACGAGTACGTCTTCCCTGCCGGGTGGGCCGCGGCACGCGCCGCCGCACGCGGTGACACCGCCCCCACCCGGCACCCCCTGACAGCAAACGAGCTCTGGTCCCGGATTCTCCCGGAGATATTCGGCGAGGTCGAACTCGACCTAGCGCAGTACGGGCTCATCCCGGATCTCGATCATGCGCTTCGCACACGCCCATGGCACTTCATTCGAGCCGCTGTTCTCCGGCTCCTCGACATCGACAGCACATGGGTGCGTAAGGCGGTGACCGATGAGCGACTTCAACGCGGGCGCGCTGGTCTTCCAGATCAAGACGGTCGGGCGGGAACTCCTCACCCGTGACCTCGCTTCGGCGCAGGCTGAGCTCGGGAAGACCGGTGCCGCGGCGCAGGCGAGCGGCGAGAAGGTCGCGAAGTCCGGAGATGCGACCGAGCAGGCCGGGAAGAAGGCCAAGGACGCTGCCCCGAAGATCCGGGAGCAGGGCGACGCGACTCGCCAGACCGGCAACGAGAACGACAACGCCGCGCCGAAGGTCAAGAAGGCGACCGCCAGCATCGAGGAGCAGCGGGCCGCAGCAACCAAGCTGGGCACCGCACTCCTCGCCGCTGGTGTCGCGGTCGGCGCGATGGTCGGTCTCGCCGTCGCCAAATATGCGGACTTCGACCAGGCCATGTCGAACGTGTCCGCGGCGACCATGGCAACCACGAGCGAGCAGAAGAAGCTCGCCGAGGCAGCCATGGACGCCGGTGCCGACACCGCGTACTCGGCGCGTGAAGCCGCGGATGCCGAGGAGGAGCTGGCGAAGGCCGGTCTCTCGGTCTCGGAGATCGTGGGTGGTTCCCTCAACGGCGCCCTCTCGCTCGCCGCCGCCGGACAGCTCCAGGTCGCACGATCCGCCGAGATCATGGCGACCACCCTGAAGCAGTTCAACCTCACGGGTGACAAGTCTGCACACGTGTCGGACCTTCTCGCGGCTGGCGCGGGCAAGGCGCAAGGCTCCGTTGATGACCTTGCGCTCGCGCTCCAGTACGTCGGTCCCGTTGCAGCCGGACTAGGGCTCACCCTGGAGGAAACGACCGGCACGCTCGCGCTGTTCGCGTCGAAGGGCCAGCTCGGAGAGCGAGCGGGCACGGGCCTCCGCGGCGTTCTCATGTCGCTCACCGCACCGTCGCAGCTCGCCGCCAAGACGATGAACCAGTACGGCATCGAGATCTTCGATGCCGACGGCAAGATGAAGTCGATGGCGCAGATCTCCGAGATTCTGCGCACCAAGCTGGGTGGTCTGACCGATGCGGAACGCCAGGCCGCTCTCGGTCGCATCTTCGGGAACGAGCAGATCACGGCTGCCAACGTCCTCATGGAGGGCGGCGCGAAGGCCGTTCGGGAGTGGACCGACGAGGTCAACGACTCTGGGTATGCAGCGCTCCAGGCCGCTGAACGGCAGAACAACCTCGCTGGCGACATCGAGAAGCTCGGCGGGGCGTTCGACACCGCGCTGATCAAGACCGGATCCGGCGCGAATGAGGTGCTTCGCACGATGGTGCAGGGGCTCACCGGCTTGGTGGACCTGTTCGCAGACGCACCCGACGGTGTTCAGCAGTTCGGGCTTCTGATCGGCATTGCGGCCGGCGCTGTGGCGCTGCTCGCGGGCGGTGCTGTCGTCGCGCGAGCGAAGTTCGCTGAGCTGAAGGTCCAGATGGATCTCACGAACACTTCGATGCGCTCGACCGCGCTCATTGGTGGCGCGGTCGGTCTCGCACTCACCGGGATTCTCACGGTCGTCACGCTCGTGGCGTCTGCGCAAGCCGAAGCCGCGGCCAAGGCCAAGGCGTACGCCGACACGCTGGAGTCCGGGACGTTCCGCATCACCCAGGCCACGAAGGACATGGCACGAGAGAACCTCGCCGCCAAGCGCTCCTTCATGGGCTTCGGCGAGATGGACTCCGCGCTCGAAGTTGCGGACCAGCTCGGCCTCAATCTTGGGCTGGTCGCCGACGCTGCCGCTCGGGTGCCCGGCAAGCTCGAGGAGCTCCAGACCGAGCTCGCGAAGTTCGAGTACGGGTCCGAAGGCGCGAGGAAGAAGGCCGAAGAGCTCGGTATCGGCAGCGCAGACCTCGCGGTGAAGATCCATGACGTGAAGCAGGCCGTCGCGGGCGAGTCTGAGTCGATCGAGAAGGCCATCGAGTCGCAGCGACTCAAGGACAAGGCCAACGCGGAGAGCGCCGCATCGTCCCAGGCTTCGGCGGACGCATCGAAGTCCGCCGCGGACGCCTACCTCGAGGAGGCGAGTCGGGTCGAGGATCTGAACCGGCAGCTCCGGGACCTGATCGACAGTATCCAGGAGAGCAACGTCGCGAACCAGACCGCGATCGGTGCGAACCTCACCTACACGGACACGCTGCGTGAAGTGGACGAGTACATCGCCAAGGCCCGCGAGGGGGTCGAGGGCTACTCGATCAGCCTCGACACCAATACACAGGTGGGCAGCGACAACATGAAGATGCTGCTCGACCTCGCTGGCAAGTCACAGATTGCCGCGGAAAAGCAGTTCGAGCTGGACAGCAACACCCAGTCATACATCGGTACGTTGCAGGCCGGCCGGGAGGCGTTGATCCAGAGGGCGATGGATCTGGGGTACACCAGCGAGCAGGCGACAGCACTCGCGGATGCGATCTACTCGATCCCGACCGAGCGAGAGGTGACCGTGCTCGCGGACACGTCGTCAGCGCAGTCGAACATCGACCGATTCATCTACCTCAACAACGGTCGATCGCTCATGCTCTATGCCGGACTGAACATCGAGGATCCGGGCGGCAGATATGCGAATGGCGCGGTCGTGGACTACTACGCGCAGGGTGGCACCCGTGAGCACCATGTCGCGCAGATTGCTCGCGCGGGGTCGTGGCGGGTGTGGGCCGAGCCCGAGACCGGTGGTGAGGCATACATCCCTCTGGCTGAGTCGAAGCGGGCCCGCTCGACCGCGATTCTGGAGAACGTCGCGGGTCGATTCGGGTACGACCTCGTCCCGCGGGGCTCACGAAGCTTCGCTGATGGCGGGTCCGTCGGGGAGCCGACGATCGCGCATTCGATTCCTCCGGTTCCGCGTGGTGGCAGCCAGGTTGTTCTCGTGAATCCGGTCGTTCGTGACCTGATGTCGGACGCGTGGCGTGCGGCGCAGATCCTCGATGCCGGGGAGGTGGAGTGATGTACGCGATCAACAACGTGCCGTTGCAGAACGCGACTTTCGGGTGGATCGAGCGTGCTCCGACTGAGCCGCTGTCGGCGCTGGTGCGTCGTCGGCGGACGATGCAGGTGTCCGGTGTGGACGGTGTGGTGCCGGGGCTCGGTTCCACGATGGAAGCGGTGGTGCTGCGGTTCGTGGTGCAGACTCCGCGGGAGAACCTGGAGACGCTGAATGCCCTGTTCGGGGATGCCGGCACTCTCACGCAGGTGGGTCTCGCGAACCGGAGCGTGGCGTACGAGACGCTGTCTTCGACGCCGTTGCCGTTGAACGTTGACGGCGACGAGATCGTGGATATGCAGTACATGATCCAGTTGCCGCGCGCGTTCTGGCGTGCGACGGGCACGGTCACTTCTCCTGCGACCCCGCTCGATGCTTCCGTGACGGTGACGGGCCTGTTCCCGGGACTGTCGGCGCCCGTCACGGATGCGATCGTGCGGGTGAAGGGTGAGTCCTCCGGTGTTCGCATCGTGGACTCTGGTGGCTCCTGGGTGTCGATGCCTGCACTCACCGCGTCACAGTACGGCCGATTCCACCTCGACACGGGCGAGTGCTTCATCACCACCTCGAACACCTGGACGGGCGGCACCGACGCGTCCGGGCTCGTGGACTTCGGCGGCATCCGCGGCGGGTTCGAGTTCACACCCCGGCTCGCTTCTGGTGACCCGTCCGACCGGGAAGCCCGCATCACCGTGACCGCTGTCACCTGGCCTGGCGCGACCATCGAGGTTCGCGGCCGCTCCGCCCACCAGCTCTAACCCCCCATCGCCCACCCGGGCCAACCACCAGGAGGTGACGGGTGTTCGATATTCGTCTGCGCCTGTACTCGGAGAACGCGGTCCGTGGCCGTGTCCTCAAGACCACGACGATCTCGCTCACGGACGCGGAATCCGCCACCGCGCGACTCACGTTCGCTGTGTCGCAGCGCGTCGCCGGCTACCTCGACTCCCCGTTCCTCGTGGGCGTCGAGGTATACAACGACGACACGAAGCGGTGGATCAGCCCCCGCAACGACCTGTTCATCGCCGTGGTGGATGACTCCGACTCCTCCGACTTCTCGGAGACGGTCGCTTTCACCGCGGCGGGGTTCGTGCCGTGGCTGATGCAATGGGCGCTTCACTGGTGGAACACCGACTCGAAGGACAACCGGACGCGGCGGTGGGCCGGATCCCCTGGCAAGGTGCTCGGCGGGCTACTGGCGGAGGCGCACGGCAACGTGCCCGCCACTACCCCGCCCGTACCGCGCGGGTGGGGACCGCTGGTTACCTGGGACTTCAGCGCCGCCAAGGACTCGTACGGGAACGCCTGGACCGCGGACGACAACATCGACATGGTCGTGGACCTGTGGAAGCCGTACTCGAACCTCGTCGCGACGTGGTCGGAGCAGGGTTACTTCGAGTGGTGGACCGAGGGCACCAAGTTCCGGATCGCACGCTCAACGGTCGGTGACGACCGGCGGAACGTGACGCTCGGCGGCCCCCGCTTCGACCGGTCCCCCGCCAAGTCGGACTTCTCGAACGTGTTCACACGCCTGGTGGTCATCCCCGACGGCATGGTGGCGTTCGGTCTCCAGAACCCCGGCGCGGACGCCCGGTTCGGGTCGCTGGAAACGTCGATGTCCCAGTCGGGTGTGGACAAGCGGGCGGTCGCGGAACGCAACGCGCAGCCCATCCTCACCGCCGGCCGCGCGAAGCAGCGCGAGATGTCGTACGACTGGACTCCGGACGCCGGGCTCCCCCGCCCGTACCTGGACTTCACGATCGGTGACACGGTCTCCGCTGTCCGCCGCTCTGGGAAGCAGCCGCAGCGCGTCGTGGGCGTCATCGTCACGAAGGACAACGACGAAGTGAAGGTCCGCACCGTCGTCGGGACGAAGCTCATCGGTTCAGCCGCGCGGCTGCGCAAGCAGGTCAGCGGCGGCTCGTCGGGCACCATCATCGGCGGCACCGGATCCCCGCTCCCCTCGAACCCGGGCATGCCGGCACTCACGCCGTCCGCTCCGGAGAACGTGCGGGTGCTGTCGAACACAGGTGAGTGGAACCGGGACGGATCGGCACGATCGACAGTCGGGATCGGCTGGAACGCGGTCACCACCTCCACGGACCTCACACCGCTGGACGTGGATCTGTACGAGGTGTGGTCCCGGGAGCCGTGGGAGCTCGCATCGCTGGTGACGGCAACGAAGGACCTGCAAGCCACGATCCGGACATGGCGCCCTGGCGTGCCGCGACTGGTGAGCGCGCGCGTGCGGTCGGTGGGCGGGAAATGGTCGGAGCTGTCCGCAGAAATCAGTGTGACGCCGGCGGCACCGTTGAACATCGTGCCGAAGCCACCCGCGAACCTGCGCGTCGTGTCGAATGTGGGCCAGTTCTTGCAGGACGGGTCATCGGCGGCGACCGTCGGCTTCGCGTGGGACGCGGTCACGCAGGACACGACCGGGGCTCTCATTGAGATCCGCGGTTACGAGCTCTGGGAGGGTACGACCACTGATCCGGGCATCATGATCGCCGCGAGCACTGCCCCGGAGGCCAGGTATACGTGGCCGTCGAACACGGACCATGTGCTCCGGGTACGGGCGCAGTCCGACCTTCGCGTGTGGTCCGATTTCTCCGTGCTGGTGTCGGTGCGAACAGCGCTGGCCCCGCAGGTCACGACTCCCCCTTCCGCGCCGATTCTGGACTCTGCCCGCGGCATCGTCGCGGCCACGTGGGACGGGCAGCTCGTCACGGGCGTGCCGGCGGCGGGGTTCCAGTTCGTGATTGTGGAGTCGTCCACGGATGGATCGGACTGGTATCGGGTCGGGGTGCCCCTCGCATCTGGTGGATCTACGAGCATCCTCGCGGAGATCGGATCCGAGGTCGCGGTGCGTTTCCGGGCGCTCGATACGCTCGGGCGGCCCGGGCAATACTCCGACGTCGAACGGATCGTGGTCGTCGGAATCACTGGCCCTGACATCGAGGCGAACAGCGTCGAAGCGAACCACATCGGTGCAGGCGTGGTCAATGTGTCCCACCTGGAAGCGGGCATCGGCGGCGCGCTCGACCTGACCGCGAACAGCAGCATCACGCAGATCATCGACGCCGCTGACGCAACCAAGGGAGACGTCGACCGGATCCAGACATGGTTCCGAGTCGATCAAGCCGGCGCGCATGTCGGCCGGTCCGACTCCCCATTCCAGTCCCACGTCCTCAACGACCGGTTCTCCATCACGGAGAACGGAGTCGAGGTCTCCTACTGGTCGGCCGGGCAGATGGTCGTCCCCTCGATGGTCGTAGACACGATCGTCCTCGCCAACCACAAGGTCGAGGCGTACGGAACAGGAACGGTGGTGCGGGCAGTTGGTTGAAGCAGCATTCCCCAACCGGCCATTCAGGCTTCGGCTCGAATGGCAGCTCCTCAGCCAGAACATCGCGGCGAACCAGTCCAAGATGCGGTTCTGGCTGTACATCGACAAGCTGAGCTACTCGCCCACCATGTCGGACGGCGTCGCGAACCGGGAGATCCGGGTCAACGGCACCGTCATCGGGCAGACCAACGCGAGCGGCTTCAACTTCACCGGTGACGGGCCGTGGCTGATCCTCCAGGTGGATTCGACCCTCACCCACGCCAGCGATGGTGTCGGGTCGTGGAACGTCGTCGCGTCGGGGAACTACGACATCCTCGGCGCGACGTCGATCAACGTCACGATGCGGCAGCCGACGATCCCACGCGCGTCGACCGCGACGTTCGCCGGTGGGCCCGCGTTCGATGCTGGCTCGGCGGTCACGATCAACACGAACCGTGCGAGCACTGCGTTCACGCACAAGATCACGTACCTGTTCGGGACGATGTCGGGCACGATCGCGACTGCCGCGGGCGCGTCGGTGTCGTGGACGCCTCCGCTGAGCCTGCTCACGATGATCCCGAACGCGACGTCGGGCACCGGCACGATCTACGTGACCACGATGAACGGCACCGCGCAGGTCGGGAAGACCGAGACCGGGTTCACGCTGCGCGCGCCCGCGAGCGTCGCCCCGACGATCGCTTCCCTGTCCGTCGCCGACGATAACCCCACGGTCGCGAGCGTCGTCGGGACCTTCGTGCAGGGTCTCTCGATCCTTCGCGCCACGGTCAACGCCTCCGGCGCCCAGGGGTCCACGATCAAGACCCGCAAGTTCAAGATGAGCGGCACCGAGGTCAACTCGGGTGGGCTGATCCCCGTCACCGCGGCCGGCAACGTGCCCATCACGGCGACCGCGACCGACTCACGAAACCGCACCGCGAACTGGTCCGGCACGCTCACCGTCCTCGGGTACGCCAACCCGCTGTTCTCGAAGGTGCTCGTGCGGCGCGCCACCTCCGCGGGAGTCATCTCCGACACGGGGACATCGCTGCGGATCGATCTGACTTGCTCCGTGACGTCGCTGGTGAACTCGACGCAGCGCAACAGCATGACGATCCGAGTATTCACGCGACCACGTGGCGGCACGTCCTGGACGGCACGCAACGTCATCACGGGTGGACTGTCGTACAACTCGAACTTCGTGGTGTCCGGTGGAGCGAACTACCCGATCGATGACTCGTTCGAAGTGCGCGTGGAGCTCGCGGACAAGTTCAACACGTCCGCAGCACAGTCCACGGTGGCGACCGCCGCCGTGCTCATGCACTGGTCGAAGACCGGCGTCGGCATCGGCAAGTTCCACGAGCGTGGAACCCTGGACGTCGCCGGTGCCGTCTACGCGACCGGCGACATCACCTCCGACACGATCGTGCGAGCAGCTGAGTTCCGGGGACTCCTGGGGCGCAGCTACATCGACGGCATGTCGCCTGGCGTCAACATCGGCAACAGCGGCCCCCGCCTCGGAGACCTGAACGATGCGACAGGGACGGGCTGGTATGGCACCACGCCGGACTCCTCTCAGGCTGCACTGAACACGCCTCCCGCGGGCCACTTCTGGAACGTCATGGTGATGGATAACGGGGGCCGCGCAACTCAGTACGCAACGTCGCCGATGGCGCCCGGTGGCGTCTACAAGCGCTGGCGGGTCAACAGCACGAGCCCGTTCGTGGACTGGGTGAAGGTCTACGACGAGAACAACTACGTGCGCCTGCCGGCAGCGATGGCTGCCGGTGAGGTCGCACACGGTGCTGTCGGCGGCAACGCCGGAGTGAGCGTCACCGTGACGCTCCCCTCCGGCAGGTTCACGCAGACCCCGATCATCCAACTCACATCACAGAGCCAGCAGACCCTCACCCTCGCCACCATCACGCGCAGCACCACCAGCGTGTCGATCCGTGTGTCGAACTGGGCCACCACCGCGTCCGGATCCGGCTCGATCGGATGGACCGCTATCCAGATGACCGAAGGGAGCGCGGCCGGATGACCACCTTCACCGCGTACGACGAGAACAACCAGCCCATCCAGGTGCCCGGGGTGATCGTCTCGTGCACCACCGCCGGCTGCGCGAACGCACACATCGAGTACGAGGTGCCCGACGACCCGAACGGGTACGCCGTATGCGGCGGCGGATGCGGCGGCGTCCTCCGCCAAGGCGCGAACATCACCCTCGAACCCCCGGAAACCCCGGGGGTTCCGTCATGAACGGAGACACCACATGCAGGTGACCCAACTTACCGGCGGCCGCGGCTGGCTCGAATCAGCCGCCGCCGCATCCGTGCACCGCATCGACCGCCAGCTCGGACGGCTCGCCGACGTCAACGACGCCGGCCGCAGCGCCGAGCAGGCCAACAAGAACCGTGCCGCCTGGGAGGACTACAAGTACCGCGGCGGCCCGTGGGCACCGTACGCGCTCGGCGCAGACGAGTCCGTGCACTGCAAGGGTCGCGCCGTGGACTCCGACGACTGGTACAACGACGCGGCCGCCGCGGTGTGGCGAGAGAACGGGTGGCGTCAGACCGCCCGGTACAACGACGACCGCGACGAACCCTGGCACGGCGAGTACCTCCCCGAGAACGACCAGCACATCAACGACCCCGAACCGGCACCCGCCACCACGAACGGAGACAACATGATCACCATCGCCCGCTGGATCAAGACCGGCGCCTGCTACAAGGTCGGCCCCGAGTCGATCTGGTACATCGGCAGCCAGGAAGAGCTCGGCGCACAGCAGGTGCTGTACGGCGAGATGAAGAACCTCGACGACGTCGGCTTCCGCGCTGTCATCGACAGCAACTTCATCCCGTGGGCCGTGGTCGAGCAGGTCACCCGCGGCCAGGTGTACGGCACGAACGGCCGGTACTGGTCCCGTTCCGCCGCCGAAGGTGAGGCCGGCCGCGCCGGCACGAAGCGTGTCCAGTCGTCGCTCGACCAGGTCGCGAAGAACCTCGCCGACGTGAAGGTCACCCTGTCGTGATCCCCGCCCCGATCGCGGAGTGGTTGGAAGCTCAGAGCGCACTCGCAGTGCTGCTGTGGCTGCTCGCGCTGAGCTCGGTCGCGTTCGGGGTGGTCGGGTTCGTCGTGAAGGTGCTCCCGTTCTTCCAGCGCGTGAGCCACTTCTTCGATGACTGGTTCGGTGAAGACGCCCGGGACGGGCAACCCGCCCGCCCCGGTGTCATGGTCCGCCTCCAGACCATCGAGACGACCCAGACGGCGCAGACGACGAAGCTCGACGCCGTCCACCACGAGGTCTTCCCCAACTCCGGCAAGTCTCTCCGCGACCGCACCGACCAGACCAGCCACGTCGTGCGCGCCATGGCCCGCGAGCTCGGCATGGACCCCGACGACCTCGAAGACACAACACCCACCAAGGAGAAACGATGATGGACAAGATCTGGTTCCCCATGCAACGGGCGCTGCGTACCGCGGCGGCCGTGTTCGTCACGGCTACCGCGATCCTCGCGACCACGGTCGTGGTCGCCCCGCAGATCCTCGCCGCTGTACAGGACGTGCTTCCCGGCCCGGTGGTCGCGTGGGCGTCCGGCGCGATCGCCGCCGCCGCGGCGCTCAGCGCCGCGCTCTCGCGCCTCATGGCCGTGCCATGGGTGAACGATCAGCTCACGAAGATCGGGCTCGGCACAGCCCCGCGTGGCGCAATCAAGTACACCTTCGCGTCCGGCGAGGCCGTCGGCATGACCCGCCGGCAGTGGCGCTCCTACATCGGCGCTGACAACACCCCGCCCGATACACGCTCGCCTGGCACGGAGCCCACCGAGTAGATCCAGAACAGCACGCCCCCGCACCCTTCACGGGTGCGGGGGCGCTTTCTTCGGATGCCAAATTGCCGGAATGCGGGCGCGGCAGCCAATCCACTACCGTGATCAGGAGACAGCCCGAAACCCGAGGGGGATACATGGCCGGAATTACGCGCGATCGCGAGGACATCGAGGACGGAGTCGTGCAGCTTCGTTTCGTGGACGAGGACAACAATGTGCACGACATCGGCGCATCGGATCTTGCGCAGGTTCTCGAGGGGCTCATTGCCCTTACCAGCGAGCTAACCAAAGCTGGAGAGTTCGGCGATGGCGCGGCACCACGCATCCGCATTCGAGCACCTAAGGAGGGCTCGTTCGTCATTGAGGCAATCGCGTGGGTGAACGCGAACCCTATCGGCGCGGCTGGACTCACAGTCGCTACCCTGGGCGCATCTGCCGCTGCGAAGTCGTTTGGCGCGGATGCAGGAAAAGCCATCTCGCAGGCGATCGGAGCGGGGATCCGGAGTTTGCGAGGTCACAAACCGATCGACTTCGAGTATCTGGACAATGGTGATGTGAAGGTCACATGGTCCGACAACGTTGTCAGCGAACTCCGGCGCGAGTCGTGGAACAAGCTTCAAGAGATGAAGCGCCCGACTCGCCAAGCACTGAGCAAGATCATGGCCCCGCTGAACACCGACGCGGACGTCCTCGAAGTTCGCGATGCATCCGTGACCGAAACGACAGAGGAAATTCTTCAGAGTCCTGCAGATGCGGTCGCTATTCGAACGGACTACCTCACCGCCATCCAGGAGACCGAGAAGCCGTGGGAGGACGTGCGGTTCTTCGATACCGAGGCCGTGCTGAGCGCCATCGACTTCGAGAACACTGCGAAGTGGCGAGTCAAGACGACCAACGATGGCACCCGCACGGCTACCATCGAAGATGCACAGTTCCTCCGGGGTCTTGACCACGGCGAAGCCATTCACAAGAATGACATCTTCTGGCTCAGGGTACGAGAGACCACCACCAAAGAGCCGGGTCGGAACATCCGAACCGAGTGGGCTGTGATCGAAGTTACGCGTACGAAGCGAGGTGACACCGATGGTGACGCAACCAACGACACGACGCCATCAGCAGGCGAAGCGGAATCCTGACAGCGTCCGACTCGCGATCCTGTTCATCTGCGCCGTGTCCGTCACGCTCCTTATCGTCAGCGCAGTGGTCGAGCACACCTCCCCCTTTCTCGTTCTGTTCCCGACCGCCGTGGGGGCGTGGATGATCGCAGGGCTACGTCGCTAATTCCACCGTGAACCACACCGCGCCCCCGCACCCTTCACAGGGTGCGGGGGCGCATTCGTCGTTGTCGGAGGTGCCACCTACCGTGGGCGCATGACCTGGCACCCGATCCTCAGCGCCGTGGAACGCGAACCCACCCACTGGGTGATGATCGACTCACTAGACCATGAGTACGGAGACGTGCAGCTCGCCGCAGACAGACAAGCCCCGCTACCGGGCCGCGCGGTCGCGAGATGCTTGAGAGCGTGATTCCTGCCAGTAGTCGCTGAAAGCGCTGAGTGGTGAAGTGATTCCACGTAAATTCGTCCGCGAACACACAGGCGCCGCTTTTGCCAAGGTCTCCAACAGTTGGTCCGCAAAGTTGGAATCACTGTCGTGCGCGCCCGCGGTGGTTCGTCCTGCTGTGAGCGCCCACCGAATTCCCTCAGCCAACGACGTGGGATCGATCCGTCCGCCCGACATCCGTCCGAACTGCAAAAGGGTGTCGGCATTTGTCGCCGGTGGCGAAGGCCAGGACCCGGTAGCCAAACGGGCGTTTGCATACCCCTGCAGCGCCTCAGGCTGCCCCGAGAAGTTCGATGCAACGATCGGTAGGCCCGTGGCGGAGGCCTCATCAAGAACGATCCCGAAGCTCTCTGCGTGCGAGTTGGTGGGATGGATCAACGCGGCGGCTTCCCAGAGCAGGTCCCATTTCTCCCGATCGGTGATGTTGGGTCGGACGGTGATCCGAACATCTGGTGCGAGCTCACGGAAGATCTCCTCAATCCACGCTGTGCTGTCGGGCGAGCGCTCCCGGCCTGCGATCATTACATAGATGTCATCGGCTTTCCCCACTTCGTGACAGGCGCGCGCGTAGGCGACAAAGTCGAACTTCTCGATTGGATCGAGCCGACCGATCGTAAGAAGCATGTGTCCGCTACCTTCAGTGGCTGCGGGACTTGCGCGGTGCTCTGAACGGACCTTCGTGACGTGGTACGGCAGGATCTCCGTCTGCGGCAGACTGGTAGGTCGTCCGCTCAGCTGCTGCAGGTGCTCATTCAGCTCCTTCCAAGCTGCGCGTGCTGCCTCGCTCGGGAAGAGGACGACATCTTGGGGATGGGGATCCCAAAGCAGGTCGGCTTGCCCCCGGGCAACCCATGGCCCGTATCCTACGCTGTGCGCCATGGTGACGATCGGCCACGGGAGCTGGTGCTGGGCGCGGAACATCGCGAGTCGATCGCGATAATGGCGAAGGGGGTCGAACAGTACACCGCTGTAGTCGCGAAGCTGGTCGATGTCCTGCGCTACTCGTAGCCCTGATGCAGCGTCATACCAGCCATCTGCGGTCAGTATCCACCATGCATCGATCGCCGTGGAGCCCAGCAGGATGTCACGCACCGCAGCAGCAACCCCATGTCGCCCATTCAGGGGGTCGTCACGCTCTCCATGGAGAAGGGTGTACGCATCGTTGTCGGAGTCCGCGATAGAGACGAGCTGGATGGGTTTCACCGATCACACCTTTCCAGCAACGCTTCGTCGGCAAGTTCGGAAAGCGTCGCTTCAAGACCGATGGCCTCGACAGAACCGACGCCGAGCAAATTGGTGACCTCTTCCGCGGTGACCCACTGATCGGCAATGGACCGCAGTACATCGGCAGCGAGGGAGTCAAGCACGAACCAATGCCCGGTTCCCAGATTAAGCACGAGATTCGCGCCAAGCTGTCGGTGCACGAGGACATCATGAGTGGCGCGGTACCGTGCCGCACGGGTCGTGCTGACACTGGCATCGATCCGACGAGTGTCGAGGTAGTACGGCTCATCGAACGTCCGAGTCAGGAGATCATCGCTCCCGCGGTGCAGCGTGCCAATTCGCATCACTCGTGGCCCCATTAATCGACCGCCTCCGGCTGCATAGCTGACAGAGAGGAGGCACGAGGGTAACCTCGCGCCAAAGAGGTAGCGGTTGCGGCAAGGATGGTGCCCAACCCCGCGAGAACAAGAAGCCCGGCGGGCCCCACCAGGGCGAGCGCGGGGGCAGCGACGGCTGTACCGACCACCCCGGCTGTTTGGTTAATTGACCCCATGGTCGATAGTGAGCGTCCACGCGCGTCTTCAGGAACTTCGCCGACGATCACGAGTCGAATAGCAGCGACTTGCGCGGCGTTGGCAAGACCTGCAATCACAAAGCCCACGCCCGCGACGATACTGTTGTGGACCACGCCGGGAAGGAACAGCCCGGCCCCCATCAGGAAGGTGGCGACGACGAGCCACCATAGTGCGTTTGCGCTTGTTAGCCGAGCGCCGAGTTGGGCGCCAACCAACCGGCCAACGATAAAGCACTGGCCAAGGATCGCGTAGCCCACGGGGTCGAGCCGTAGTACGTCAAGGGCGTAAAGCACCTCCGCAACCGAATAGAACGATGTGAACACGATCGCAGCGGCGAGCCCCAGCAGCGCAGCCCGGGTCGCTGGGTTGCGCGCCAGTAGAGTCGGTGCCTCTTTCACGCGCTGCCACCAGCTTGCGGGTGCGGGGACCGTCGGCTGCTGCACATGTGGAGTGACGAGGACGATGACCCCGCAAAGAGCAATGGCACCCGCATCGATGACGAAGACCCAGGACACACCCGCATATTGAGTGACCGCGCCCCCGATCAGCGGTCCAACCAGGGAACCGATGAGCCTAGCGGTATCAAGACGAGCGAAAAGGCGAGCGGTTGTCTCCTTGCCGCTAAGGCGCGGCATTCTGTCCGCTAGGAGAAGAAAGGCGGCGCTGTCTAGGGACGACGCGGCCGCCTTCATCGCGACCATCGCGATGATGATCTCTTGCCGAGGGAATGCTGCCGCGCTGAGCAGCAGCGTCGCTTGCACGGCCGTCGAAAGCAACACTACCGTGCGTGGGCCGAGCCGATCCAGGAGAGGTGCACCCAACGGTGCAAGGAGGATTTGCGGGATCGAGAAGCACAACACTACAACGGGAACCGCCCAGCTGGCGCCTTCTGACTCGGCGAGCGAGACCATTACCGCGAGGGTCGTAGCACCGCTGCTGAAGGTCAGGACGAGGAACGCGAGCGGAAGCGCCAGCTGGGCGGCGCTTCGCCTCATTCGAGAGCGAAGCATGGAGGGACTAGGCCGTCGCGAGGTCCTTGTTCCAGTGAGTCACAGAGAAGTCGTCTGCCGAGATACCGAGGTCCGCGAAGACCTGACCGTGGAAGTGCCCCTGGAAGGTATTGCGATGTCCCTCGTAGAATGCCTGGTCGTACCAGACGACGCCGAAGTGGATGTTACCGGAGCCGTCCTCCGCGACGTCCTTGTACACGACCGTCCAGTCGTACCCTCCAGGCTTGGTGCCCATCTTGGGCGAAGCAAGACGCGCATCCGATGCTGCCAGCGCCGCGAGGCACCGCTCCATCGTCGCCGCATCCTTCACCTTGATGGTTGCGTGAGTTTCCGCGACTGCGGTGCGTCCACGACGACGCTCCTCTGTCGAGCCACCCCACGCGACGAACTCACCCTTATTTTCGATGAACATAAGAACCCCCAGGATCTTGGATCAGGTCCGCTCAAGCGAACGAACTCGACCACCGTAGCCAAGTGCGTGATGGAGCCGCGAGGGACTAACTCAGAATGCCTGCCCGGCTTGCACGGAATGCAGGATCTAGTACCCCATCTGCGGTTTTCCATGCATCATGCATGCGTTGAAGCCGTACTGCACTCCCCGCTCTACCCTCACGATGCGACGATGCACCCAGTTACACGCCACCCGAGGGTATACACGGGCCGCTCAGACAGAATCGCTCACCAGCGTTCGCGCTCGTGCCGTTAAGAGAAGCAATCGTCTTAGGCGGTTGCGGAACGTCTGATACGCCATGCCGCAGTAGGCCGCCGCGCCGCGGGTTGAGCACCCGCGGCCTGATTGCGTTGCACGGCACCCATCGGGTTCTTGCTCGTCGGTCATGGTTCGTGGCCTAGAGGATATCCCCCTAGCGCCGAAACAACGCGCCGGTTCAACTCAGCGGACGGCTCGTGTACGCCGTTTCAGCGGTCACAGCGCGACCATGAACCCTCGCTGCTCAGGCTCGTCATCGAGGCGATACCAAACGGTGAGCTTCTTCTCGCCGGGCGCCGGCACGCGCAGGTACTCGAAGCTCTCGCCCGGCGCGAGGGTCTTCCCGTCACCCAGCTCGCGAATCCGCATCATGTGTTGGATCCCGTCGAGCTTGACTTCGACTCTGTCGACCGTGAGCTGACGACCAGGCGAGTTGATAACCCTATGTGCTCAGAGCATCTCAGAGTGCACCTGTCACGTGTCTGTCGAGGTGTCCGCTGGCATTGCTGGTAGGGGCGACGCGCCTGCCCACATTGATTCGTATATGCCGCGCACCGCGGCCGCTGGTGCCTCCGAGATTGTCGTCACGACGCCTGGCCGGGCATCGATCGAGTTCAAGCTCGACCCGAGCGCGAACACGGGCCCACTGTCCGGAATGAAGAACCGATCATGCAAGTCGGCCGCTGGTACCGTGCGCACCTCCATTCGCTCCTCGGGTCCAACCACGCGAGCGAACCGTCCCAACCGTCCGCTGCGGCTGTCGTCGCCCGTAAGAACGCGGGTCGCTGTCGACATCGAGAGCAGATCCCCCAGACCCTCGAGCTTGAGGTAGCGATCGATGAGCAGGCCATCTCCATGAATCGATAGCAGTTCGAATATGCGTGCGTAGGCGAGCGGGTCTTCGGGATCGATCGTGACTGAGAGCGCTGACGTCGCCTCTGGGCTGATGTCCCGGCGCATCTCCGCATGCCGCAGCATCGCACGCCCTAACGCTGTGATGGTGACCGTACTCGCCTGCCCCTCAAGCCAATGGACCCTGAACGCGAACGCGTCGGGCGTCTCCGCAGCTCTCAGCTCGGTACGCTCGTCCTCGAGCGTGTCCATAAATGAGAAGATCCCCAACCGCCGCGTCAGCCTGGGCAAAGGTAACGGCGCGGCAGCGAACTGGCGCAGTTGGTCCGCTCTGAGTGGTACGCCGGCGCGATTCGCTGCATCAACGTAGGCGAGCGTTCGATGTACGGTCTCGGGAATCAGATCCATCCCCGCAGGCTAGCGTCAGATAGAGCCAGCTACGACAGCTCATCGGCCACATCAACGACTCCAACGCAACCGCGATCGGAAGGCCGATGGCAGCCGACGCGATGGCGTACGCCAGACGTTCCTATCTCGGACTTGTTGAAGCGCGGCTGGACTGTCCGAGTGAACTGTCCGCCACGCTTCGACGGGGGCACGCCGCGGCCGTCCGCGGGGACTGCCTACCGTGCTCCACCCGACATCGTACGCGCAAGCATGTCAGCGCGCGCCGTAGACCCTGGCCTCGATGAACTCCGCCAAGTCACTCCCCCGGATCCGCTGGTTCTTCCGCGTCTCACCGAGCTCCACCACCGGGAGCAGGCCTCGGTTGATCCGCTCGTACACCCAGTCTGGACCGACCCGGAGGAGCTCGGCCGCCTCTACGACGGTGAACAGCCGCATGGCCGCAGGAACACTGTCCCGCACGCCGGTGCCCACGTGGGGTCCGGTGCTGTCGTGTGACGGTTCAGGGGCGACTGCGCACGCTTCCAACGCAGCTTCCGCGATCATCTTTGCTCGGATCTCAGCGAGACGCAGCGCCGCCCGGTCCACCCCATCATCCCGGCTGAGCCGGGGAGCCTTCGCCCCACCGTCATCACTCGTCGGCGGAGGCTCTATAGTGCCCGCACGCATCTCGGCGCGAATCTCCGCAAGCCGCAGAGCGAAACGGTCCAGCGCCTCCTCGCGGGTGATCCAGGGTCGCTCTCTGTCGTTCTGCTGTCTCTCCTGCATGTGGTGCATTCGACCATCAGCCACCGACACCCTACGGCCCGCAGTCCGCATCCAGTCCGCAAAACTCCCACGACGCCACATGAACGCCCGTCGCGAGACGTCATGAATTCCGCGTAATCATGCGGGAGCCATGGGCCCTCATCACCACTCAACACCCCGGTGATTGTTCTCGGTTGACAGTGAAGCAGTGATGAGCGCGACAGGTGCCGCGCGTGCGTCGAGTGATCGGATCCGGGCGGAGGTGGCGGGCCTCACGGCCTCGCTCACAGCGCTGCGTGATTCCTGGACGGGCAGCGCCTCCGCCGCCTTCCAGGCCACGGTGGAGGAATGGCGGGGCACGCAGCAGATCGTCGAGCGTTCGCTGGATTCGATCCATCAGGCCCTCGACACGGCGGCGCGGAACTACGCGGACACCGAGCAGGCTGCCCTCAGCATGTTCCGCTGATCCTGCATGCGAAAAAGCACGGGGCCCCGGCTGTTGCCGAGGCCCCGTGCTTTCAGAAGTGCTGGATCAGAAGTCCATGCCACCGGTCGGGTCGCCCGCGGGAGCGGCGGCCTTCTCCGGCTTGTCGGCGACGACTGCCTCGGTGGTGAGGAACAGCGCAGCGATCGACGCAGCGTTCTGCAGAGCCGAACGGGTGACCTTGGTCGGGTCGATGATTCCCTGTGCGAACAGGTCACCGTACTCACCCGTGGCAGCGTTCAGGCCCGAGCCCGAGGGGAGCTCGGCGACCTTGTGCGCCACGACGCCGGCCTCGAGGCCCGCGTTGACGGCGATCTGCTTCAGCGGAGCCTCGATGGCGACGCGCACGATGTTCGCACCCGTTGCCTCGTCGCCCTCGAGCGACAGCCCCTCGAAAGCGGTCTTGCCGGCCTGGATCAGCGCGACACCACCACCGGGGACGACACCCTCTTCGACAGCGGCCTTCGCGTTGCGGACGGCGTCCTCGATGCGGTGCTTGCGCTCCTTGAGCTCCACCTCGGTGGCAGCGCCGGCCTTGATGACAGCAACACCGCCGGCGAGCTTCGCCAGGCGCTCCTGCAGCTTCTCGCGGTCGTAGTCGGAGTCGGTGTTCTCGATCTCGCGACGGATCTGCGTGACGCGACCCTCGATCTGAGCCGAGTCACCGGCGCCCTCGACGATGGTGGTCTCGTCCTTGGTGACGATGACCTTGCGAGCGCGGCCGAGCAGGTCGAGGGTGGCGTTCTCGAGCTTGAGACCGACCTCCTCGGTGATGACCTGTCCACCGGTGAGGATGGCGATGTCCTGCAGCTGAGCCTTGCGACGGTCGCCGAAGCCCGGAGCCTTGACGGCGACCGACTTGAAGATGCCGCGGATCTTGTTCAGCACGAGCGTCGCGAGAGCCTCGCCCTCGACGTCCTCGGCGATGATGACCAGTTCCTTGCCGTCCTGGATCACCTTGTCGACGATCGGCAGCAGGTCCTTGATGTTGCCGATCTTCTGGTTGGCGATGAGGATGTACGGGTCCTCGAAGACAGCCTCCTGGCGCTCCGGGTCCGTGACGAAGTACGGGTTCAGGTAGCCCTTGTCGAAGCGCATGCCCTCGGTGAGCTCGAGCTCGGTGCCGAAGGTGTTGGACTCCTCGACGGTGACAACGCCCTCCTTGCCGACCTTGTCGATCGCCTCGGCGATCAGCTCGCCGATGGCGGTGTCAGCAGCGGAGATCGACGCGGTCGCAGCGATCTGCTCCTTGGACTCGATCGGCTTCGCGTTGGCGTGCAGCTGCTCGATGATGGCAGCGACAGCCTTCTCGATGCCCTTCTTGAGCGAGATGGGGTCGGCGCCGGCCGCGACGTTGCGCAGACCCTCGCGGACGAGCGCCTGAGCCAGAACCGTGGCGGTGGTGGTACCGTCACCGGCGACGTCGTCGGTCTTCTTGGCGACCTCCTTGACGAGCTCCGCACCGATCTTCTCGTACGGGTCATCCAGCTCGATCTCCTTGGCGATGGAGACACCATCGTTGGTGATCGTGGGGGCGCCCCACTTCTTCTCGAGCACGACGTTGCGACCGCGCGGGCCGAGCGTCACCTTGACGGCGTCGGCCAGGATGTTCAGGCCGCGCTCGAGGCCACGACGGGCCTCCTCGTCGAAAGCGATCATCTTTGCCATGTGTGTGTCGTCCCTCCCGGACGTAGGCGAATCTTCGTTAGCACTCGATGAGGATGAGTGCTAATCCTCATTCTGGCACTCGACCTAGGAGAGTGCAAGCGACGCACACCGCCTTCCCAGAGACCTCCCCCGGGCCGGCTCGACGGGGTCAGCCGGCGTCGGCGCCGAAGTCCACGCCCAGCACCACGGTCAGCTGACGGCCCGCCGAGTCGTCGATCGGCTTGTACGCGTCGCTCTGCGCGACCTGAGCGATACCGAGCGCGGACGCCAGTGCTCGCGCCGGCCCCTCGTCGGCCGCGTCGCTGAAGTAGACGGTGGACGTCGCGAAGTCCTGCTGGTCCGCTTCCGAGGTCGCCACGGCGTCCTCGGCATAGCCGACACCGACCGCGAGCGACTTCGCACGGTCGGTCTGCGCCGGGTCCGGACCGGCGTTGAGGATCCACACCGTGTAACTGGTGTCCACAGCGCCGACGGGAGCCGTGGATTCGACGGCGGCCGGCGTGGAGGGCTCGGGGCCGAAGGAGATGCGATCCGTCCACAGCAGCGACAGGAAGACACCCACGGCGAACAGGACCACCGCGGCGACGGCCGCCCAGAGGACGATCAGCCCGGCACGCATCCGGGGGTTCTCGGCGCGATGCGCGCCCACCCGGTGACGTTCGCGAGGCACGTCGTCGAAGCGGTCGCGCGGCTGAGTGTTGGTGGGCACCCGACGATGCTACCGGGAGTGTCCGAGAGCCACGTGCAGGAAGCGCCGGACCGGCATCAGGCGATCGCCGCGCGGACCGGCGCGCGCTGCGGCGTGCGGCGCGCACGATCCGCATCACGAAGGCGGCGCAACCGCCGCACGAGAAGCGGATCATGTGCCAGCGCGGCCGGGGAATCCAGAAGCCGGCCCAGGATCTGGTAGTAGCGCACGGCCGACAGGTCGAGAACCGTGACGATCTCCTCCTCCTTGCGCGCCGAGTGCATCGGGAAGCGCGACTCGAAATCGAGGATGGCGATGTCTCGTGAGGTGAGGATGGTGGCGTTCATGACGGCAACGCTACGGCGGGCCACCGACACTCAGTCCAGCATGCGTACCCAGCGGCCGACTGGGTCGACGGCCGCGATCACCTCACCGTCGAGGGCCAGAGCAAAGCCTTCGGCGAGATCGGGAACGGGCGCGGTCCATCCGTCGTGCAGCCCCGGGGCGTCCATCGTGATCCACCGCGCACCGCTCGATCGGATCGCGCCGATCAGCTCGGCACGCGCGGCGCGGGGAAGGAAGGGCAGAATCCCGGGCGTGGAGATCACCGGCGTCAGCTCCCCCGGCACCTCAGCGAGGAGGGCCGCGATCACCGCCGCCCCGTCCGTCGCCAGATCACCCGGCCACAGCGCGGGTGGATCGGCGGCGACGACGTCGAGCGCCGCCTCGATCCGTTCCGCTCGCCCGGCCTCTCCCGGCCACACCAGCGCGGTGAGCCAGTCCCGATCATCCGTGTTGCGGGCATCCAGCGGGTCCCGATCGACCCCGGCGCGCCAGCCGATGGCGGGGAGGACGGCGGGAACCGGGCCATCCGAGCGCCAGTGGCTCTCCAGAACGACGGCGCTCGACGCCTCCCCCACCGTGATCGCTCCCTCCGACGCGGCGAATCGGTAGGCGTATCGATCCGGGTAGAGGCAGAGTCCGGCGGCCGCGCCCAGCTCCAGGAGCGCGATCGGCTCTGTGATCCGCGAGAGCGCGGGCAGCAGCGCCGCGCAGCGCAGCGGTTCGTTGGTCTGCACCGATCGGCGCATTGCGAGCTCTCGCAGCCGCGCGCCCTGCGTCCGCAGCACCTCGGTGAGCTCGTGAGTGCTCTCGCCCGCTCCCAGCACGCGCGCGAGGGCGAACACGAGCGGGGGCTGGCGACGTTGCTCCGGCAGCGTGGCGATCACCGCGGCCGAGGCCGAATCCTGCGCTACGGCACGAGCCCACCGTTCGTACACCTCGCTGCGCCCGGGTGCTTCTTCCCGCGCGAACCTGGCATAGCGCTCCTGCACGTTCGAGACGGTCACCCGCTCATTCTCTCCCAGCACACAGGTCCACGCGGAACAGGCAGCCGGCCGGCGGTGTTGAATGGAGAGAAACCAGGAGGACACATGTCGCACAGCGAGAACAACGCGTCGTACACCGTGAACAAGTCCCAGCAGGAGTGGCGCGAGCAGCTGGATCCGGCTCGCTTCGCGGTGCTCCGCGAAGCCGCGACGGAGCGCGCCTGGACGGGCGAGCTGCTGGATGAGCACCGCGCGGGTCTCTACACCTGTGGAGCCTGTGGCGCGGAGCTGTTCCAGAGCGGGACCAAGTTCGACTCCGGCTGCGGCTGGCCGAGCTTCTACGAGTCGGTTCGGCCCGAAGCCGTGGAGCTGATCGAGGACACGTCGCTGGGAATGGTACGCACGGAGGTGCGGTGCGCATCCTGCGGCTCGCACCTCGGACACGTCTTCCCGGACGGCTTCGGCACCCCCACGGGCGACCGCTACTGCATGAACTCGCTCGCACTGTCGTTCACGCCGGAAGCCGAGTGAGCGCGTACGAGGCAGCACTGCGCCGCCGCTCCGCCTCCAAGGTGACCGACGCCGCGCCCGATCGCACGGAACTGGTTCGCCTGATCGAGGCGGCGGGCCGCGTGGCCGATCACTCCAGTCTGCAGCCGTGGCGGCTCATCGAGCTGCGCGGTGAGGACCGGGTACGTCTCGGCCGTGCGATCCACAAGGCGGAGGGGCACGACGGCGTCTCCACCAAGCCGCTACGGGCTCCCCTGCTGATCGCCGTGGTCTTCTCCGAGAAGCCGAGCGGCAAGGTTCCGGCATGGGAGCAGGAGGCCGTGGCCTCGGGCGTCGCACACATGCTCAGCCTGCTGCTGGACGAAGCCGGCTGGGGAGTCATCTGGCGCACCGGTGGGTACACGCGATCGCGGGCAGTGGCCAAGGCACACGGACTGCACTCGGGCGAGAAGCTGCTCGGCTGGCTCTACGTCGGCGGCAAGCCCGACGAGCGGCTGCGAACACGTCGCCCGATCGACGCCGCCACCTTCCTCTCCTCGATGCCCACCGGGTCCGGCTCGGCCATCGCGAAAGCCGTGAAGCCCGAGAAGAAGTGCACCAAGAAGAAGAAAAAGAAGAAGTCGAAGAAGTGACCTCGTCGCGCGCGTCTCAGCGGCGCGCGCGACGACCCCACGGCACGGCGGCCACGATGACGGATGACAGTGCCAGGACCACCATCGTGGCCGCCTGCCACACGGAACCCGCCCCGGGCACCGGCCAGAGCAGGTCGATGACGACCGAGGTCAGGATCTGGCCGACGACGCTGCCGAGTCCGAGCAGCAGCACCCCGGTGCGGGCGACGATCGCGGCGCTGAGGAAGATGTAGATCACGCCCATCGTGCCGCCGAGGTACAGCCAGGGATCGGTGGGCCAGGGCTGGGTGGGCCCCATCACCAGGACCGCGATGACGGCCGCCAGCAGCAGCACGGCTGTGCCACCGATGAAGTTCACGAGCGTAGCCGTCAGCGGCGTACCCACCTGCGCGCGCAGCCGTCCGTTGACGGCCTGCTGCCACGCGATACCGACACCGGCCGCGAACGGCATCACGAGCATCCACCACGGCACCCGCATCAGAGCGTCACCTCCGAGGGAGACCGCCACGGCCGCGAGCGCCAGCGCGGCGCCCCCGATGCGTCCGAGGCTGAGGGCAACCACGCCTGCGGGGCCGAAACCGACGCGATCGATCAGCAGTCCGCACAACGCCTGCCCCGCGATCACTCCGACGGTGAACAGCGAGACGCCGATGATCGCCGCCGTCAGGCCCTGCGTCGTCACCGTCAGGGCACCGGCGAGACCACCCAGCACCATCCACCGCGGAACCGTCCGGTCGCGAAGGCCGCTCCTCAGGGCACGGAAGCCGCGACGCCCCTCCGGCAGGCTCAGCGAGATCACGATCATCAGGACCAGCCCCGAGCCGAACGAGATGGCCGCAGCGACGAAGCCGTCCTCCAGCCGGGCACCGAGCAGTCCGTTCACCCGCGCCTGAACGGCTGTCAGGGCTCCGATGAACACGGCACCGGCGATCGCCAGCCAGAGCGGAAGTCGGGGACGGGCGGAGGATGTCACCACACAACGCTACGCGACCCACGAGCACCCTCTCGCCACTCGCGACGTCCCGCGGGCGGACGACCCGATTCGACCGCATTTCGGAGGAAGTTGAGAATCTTTTTATCGGTCCATTGACGGAAAAATTCCGCCTGCCTAGCGTGGCCCTGTGCCACAGCCCAATGGAGTGCATCCGATCACCGCAGCCACGCACGAGGAACGTGCGATGCAGCTGCTGCGCGCGCAGGGAGCCCTGACCCGCGGCGAGCTCGCCGACGCCCTCGGCCTGTCGCGCACCACGATGTCCGGTGTCGCGGCCGCGCTGCTGTCGCGGCGGGCCGTGGTGGTCGTCGACACGGACGCCGCGGGTCGGCACGGCAGTGGGCGCCCGGCGGAACGCCTCGCACTGGATCCGCGCGCCGGTCAGTTCATCGGAGTGGAGTTCACCCATCGCCGCGTGCAGGTGGTGATCGCGGACGCCTCGCACGAACTGGTCGGGTCGGGGACCGCCTCGTTCGACAGCACCGCATGGGATGAACGTGTCGAGGTCGCATTCGCCCTGGTGGACCGGGTCCTCGCCGACGCCGATCTGCATCTCGGCAACCTCCAGGCCATCGGTATCGGCGTCCCCGGCCCCGTCGCGCAGCAGGGGCTGGATGCCCCGGCCGGATGGGGACGCTCTCCCGCCGGAGAAGAGGTCCGACGCGCCTTTGCCGACCGGTACGCCGTGCCGCTGCTGATCGACAACAACACCCGCTTCGCTGCCCTGGCCGAGGCCACCTGGGCACCGGGCGAGGGTCAGGACATCATCTACGTTCGTCTCAGTGAGGGCGTCGGCGGCGGCGTGATCGTCGGCGGCCGCCTGGTGACGGGCTCCGCGGGGCTGGCCGGAGAGGTGGGACACGTCCGCGTCGTGGACGGCGGCCCGTCCTGCCGATGTGGCAAGCACGGCTGCATGGAATCCGTGGCGAGCCTGCCCGCGATCCTGGCGGCGTGCCGCGAGCGCGGTCGCGATGTCGCCTCGCTCGGTGAGCTCCTGCCCTACATCGAGCGGCGGGATCCCGTGGTCGACGAGGTGCTGCGAAGCGCCGGTGCCGCGGTGGGCCGCGCCCTCGCCGGACCCGCTATCGCCCTCAACCCCGCGCAGATCATCATCGGCGGCGACATCGTGGCGGCATCTCCCACCCTGCTGCGCGCGGCCGCCGACACGCTGCACTTCGAGCTGTTCCCGGTGATCGAATCGAGCCCCGAGATCCGGGCCGCTCATGGCGGCGACGAGGACGGCGCGCTCGGCGCCGTGCTCGCTCTGTTCCACCAGTCCCCGCTGCTCGCGGCCTATCCGGCGCAGCCGTCCCGCGACGACGACCGTCCCCTGTCACCCCGAGCGCGAAGGAGCGCGATATGACCTGCACCATCCCTGCCCGTACCGGAGCGCCGTGATGACCGCGCTGGAGTCGACGCGATCCATCGCCACCCGCTCCCGACGCCGCGTGCGTTCGCGCTCGATGTCGGCCCGGTCGCTGATCCTCGGTTCGGTGTCGGTGATCGGCGGCATCGCGATCTGGTGGCTACTCGCCCTCGCCGGGTTCCAGCTGCCCACGCCGCCCGAGGTGGTGGCCAAGGCCGTCGCCCTCGCGGACAACGGCGCCCTGTACAAGGACGTCGGCATGTCGCTCATGCGTGTGCTGAGCGGCTTCCTGCTCGGTTCGATCGTCGCCATCCCGGTCGGCTTCCTCATGGGCTGGTACCCCATCGCGCGCGGGCTGATGGAGCCGTGGATCCAGTTCTTCCGCACCATTCCACCGCTGGCGCTGCTGCCCCTGGTGATCGTGCTCCTCGGCATCGGTGAGGTCCCGAAGATCTTCGTCATCTTCCTCGCCTCATTCCTGGGATGCGTGATCTCCACGTTCCAGGGCGTCGTGAGCGTCGATCGCACGCTCATCAACGCGGCTCGCGTGCTGGGAGCGAAGGACGGGACCATCTTCCTGCGTGTGGTCATCCCGGCATCGGTGCCCTTCATCCTCGTCGGCATGCGGGTGGGCCTCGGCTCCGCCTGGGCCACGCTCGTGGCGGCCGAGCTCCTGGGCGCGTCCGTCGGACTCGGCTACCGCATGCAGCAGGGACAGCTGTTCTACGATCTCCCGTCGATCTTCGTCGGGATCATCATCATCGGCGTGCTCGGCCTGGTCATGGACCGTCTGCTGCTCGCCACCGAGAAGAAGCTCACCTCGTGGCAGGAGCGCCGCTGATATGACCGACAACACCCCCAAGATCAGCGTCCAGGACGTCAGCCGCGTCTATCCGTTGAAGGACAAGGACTTCATCGCTCTGGATCACGTCTCCCTGGACGTCGGCGACAACGAGTTCATCACCGTGGTCGGCCCGTCCGGCTGCGGAAAGTCCACGCTCATGAACATCCTCGCCGGGCTGGAGACGCCCTCCGGTGGTGGCGCGTTCGTCGACGGCATCCCGGTACGCGGTCCCGGACCGGACCGCGGGATGATCTTCCAGCAGTACGCACTGTTTCCCTGGCTGACGGTGCGCAAGAACGTCGAGTTCGGGCTCCGTGTCGCCAAGGTCCCGGCGGCGCAGCGCCGCGAGCGCGCCGAGCACTACATCCGTCTCGTCGGCCTGGAGCAGTTCGCCGACGCACTGCCGAAGATGCTCTCCGGCGGGATGAAGCAGCGCTGCGCCATCGCGCGCGCCTATGCCGTGAACCCGTCGCTGCTGCTGATGGACGAGCCGTTCGGCGCTCTCGACGCCCTCACTCGAGTCCGGCTGCAGGAGCAGCTGCTGGACACCTGGAGCCAGGACAAGCGCACCGTGATGTTCATCACGCACGACGTGGACGAGGCCGTCATCCTCGCCAATCGTGTGGTCGTGATGGCGGCACGTCCCGGGCGCATCCATGAGGTGATCGACGTCGATCTCCCCTACCCCCGAGACGAGTCCGTTCGTCTCAGCCCCGAGTTCGCCGAGCTGCGCAACCGCGTGTGGCGAGCCGTCTACCACCAGAACCCGACCGCCCCCGCGGTCTGATCGGAAGAGAGATCATGCGAATCACGAACAGGCTCCTCGGCGCGCTCGCGCTCGCCGCATCGGTCGCCCTCGTCGCCACCGGATGCACGGGCGGCACCGACGCCCCCGCGCCCGCCGGCGGCAGCGGATCGGCGGATGCCCCGCGCGAGACGATCGACGTCAACTTCGGCTACATCGGCGACTTCAACGGCACCAGCCTCCTCGCCGTCGCCGAGGACCAGGGCATCTGGGCTGAGCACGGACTCGCGGTGAACCCGGTGGTGTTCACCAACGGTCCGCTGCAGATCCAGGCCATGGGCACCGGCGACCTCGACTTCGGTTACATCGGTCCGGGCGCCGTCTGGTTGCCCGCCTCCGGCAAGGCCACCATGGTCATGATCAACTCGCTGGGGCAGGCCGATCGCGTGATCGCCCAGCCCGGTATCACGAAGATCGAGGATCTGAAGGGCAAGAACGTCGCGGTGCCGGAAGGGACCTCCGGCGACATGATCCTCACCCTCGCCCTGAAAGAAGCGGGGATGACCAAGGCAGACGTCACCGTCATTCCCATGGACCCGGCCGCCGTGGTCACCGCCTTCGGCTCGGGGCAGGTGGATGCCGCCGGCCTCTGGTACCCGGCGATCGGAACGCTGAAGAAGCAGGTGCCGGACCTCGTCGAGCTGGCCCAGAACTCGGACTTCGAGGACCAGATGGCCTTCCCGTCGTCGTTCGTCGCCGGCCCCGACGTGATCGAGAAGAACCCCGAGATGGCGCAGCGCGTGGTTGCCGCGTTGAAGGAAGCCAACCAATGGCGCTACGAGCACACGGATGAGACCATCGAGCTCGTCGCGAAGTTCCTGGCCCTCGACGTCGAGACCGTGAAGGCCGATGCAGCGAACGTGAAGCTCATGTCCACCGAAGAACTCGAGACACTGAGCACGGACGGCACCGTCGACACCTGGCTCACCGCGATGAACGGCTACTTCACCGACTCCGGAAAGCTCGACGCCACGGCGCTGGAGCCGTCGGCGTACTACGACTCCGCACTCTTCACGGGCGCGAGCAAGTGAGCACGACACCTCGCAACATGCTGTTCCTGATGACGGATCAGCACCGGGTGGACACGCTGGGTGCGTACGGCGCCCAGCGTGTCCCCACCCCGGCGCTGGATCGTCTGGCCGCCACGGGGGCCCGGTTCGACAGCTGGTACACCCCCACCGCGATCTGCACGCCCTCACGGGCGAGCCTGCTCACCGGACAGGCCCCGTTCCGCCACAAGGTGCTCGCCAACCATGAGCGCAACGTCGGGTACATCGAAGACCTCCCCGATCACACGTTCACCTTCTCCGAGCAACTGCGCGGTGCGGGCTACAACGTGGGGCTGCTCGGCAAGTGGCACGCCGGCACCGAACGCCTGGCAAGCGATTACGGGTTCGAGGGCATTCCGATCGACGGCTGGCACAACGATGTCGAGCATCCCGACTACCTCGCCTATCTCGCTGAGGAGGGCCTGCCGCCCTACCGCATCACCGACCGCATCCGCGGGGTGCTACCCAACGGGGGGCCGGGAAACCTCCTCGCGGCCCGCCTGCAGCAGCCGCTGGAGGCCACGTTCGAGCACTATCTCGCCACGCGTGCCATTCAGATGATCGAGCGGTACGCGGAGGAGTTCCGCACCGGAGAGCGGCCCTTCTTCCTCGCCCTGCACTTCTTCGGTCCTCATCTGCCGTACATCGTGCCGGACGAGTACTTCGACCTGGTCGATCCCGAGACCGTCGAGCTGCCGGTGTCGGCCACGGAGAACTTCCACGGCAAGCCGCCCGTGCAGCAGAACTACTCAGCGCACTGGGGCTTCGACACCATGAGCGAGGCGGAGTCGCGCAAGCTGATCGCCGTCTACCACGGCTATGTCGCCATGATCGATCATGAGATCGGCCGCGTGATCGCGGCTCTGGAACGGCTCGGGCTGGCCGAGGAGACCTCCGTGTTCTTCACCTGCGATCACGGTGAGTTCACCGGGGCGCATCGCCTCCACGACAAGGGCCCGGCGATGTATGAGGACATCTATCGCACTCCCGGGATCATCCGTGTTCCCGGCTCTCCCGAGGGGGTGGTCCGCGACGAGTTCGTGAGCCTGACCGACTGCACCGCGACGATTCTGGACCTTGCGGGACTGGACACCTCCGCGGCCGTCGACTCACGGTCGCTGCTGCCGCTCGTGGCGGGTGAGGAGGTTGCGTGGCAGGAGGACATCGTGTGCGAGTTCCACGGACATCACTTCCCGTATCCGCAGCGCATGCTGCGCACCCGTCGTTACAAGCTGGTGGTCAACCCGGATTCGATCAACGAGCTCTACGATCTCGAGCGCGATCCGCACGAGTTGCAGAACGTGTACGAGCTGGCGGAGAACGAGGAGCTGCGCACCCGCCTGCTGACCCGCCTCTACCGGCTGCTGCGCGAGCGCGGCGACAACTTCTACCACTGGATGACCGCGATGTACGAGGTGGGCGGCTTGGACTACGACCCCAGCCAGTCAGTGCTCGACAACGAGACCTATCAGCCGAGCGCGCTGTGATCCGGCGCATCTCCCAGGTCGGAAAGGACGACAACGCATGACCGAGACCACGACACCACCGCGCCGCCCGAACATCGTGATGATCCTCACGGACGACCACGCGGCGCACGCGATCGGCGCCTACGGGTCCGTGGTGAACGCCACCCCCCGCATCGACGAGATCGCCCACGCCGGTGTGGTCTTCACCAACTGCTTCGTGACCAACGCGCTGTGCTCGCCGAGTCGTGCCTCGATCCTCACGGGCACCTACAGTCACGTGAACGGGGTGACCACCCTCGTCACCCCGCTCGACGCGTCGCAGCCCACGTTCGTATCGCAGCTGAAGGCGGCCGGATACCGCACGGCGATCGTCGGGAAGTGGCACATGGGCCACGGCGACGGACACGACCCGCAGGCCTTCGACTACTGGGACGTGCTCGTGGGCTCGGAGGGACAGGGCGAGTACTGGAATCCGCTGTTCCTCTCTGCACACGGCGAGCGGGTCGAGGAGGGCTACGCCACCCGCATCATCACGCGCCTCGCCACGCAGTGGGTGGACTCCCTCGGGACGGACCCGGAGGACGCGGATGCGCCCTGGTGCGTACTGATCTATCACAAGGCACCGCACCGGCCGTGGGAGCCCGATGACGTGCATCAGGACGACTACTCGGACCCGATTCCGCTGCCGGTGACTTGGGACGACGACTACGCCACGCGTTCGGCCTCGGCCCGACGGGCCGCGATGCGAGTGGCCGACCACCTCACGCTGACAGACCTCAAGCAGACGCCGCCGGAAGGGCTCAGCTACGAGGAGGAGGCGCTGTGGAAGTACCAGCGCTACATGGAGGACTACCTGCGCTGCGTCGCCAGCGTCGACGACGGCGTGGGTGAGGTCATCGACTGGCTGCGCGCGCGGGGCGACTTCGAGGACACACTGCTGATGTACGCCTCCGATCAGGGCTTCTTCCTCGGTGACCACGGCTGGTTCGACAAGCGATTCATGTACGAGGAATCGCTGCGCATGCCGCTGGTGATGAGCTACCCGCGTGCGATCGCCGCCGGACAGGCGCATGACGGGATCGTCACCAACGTGGACTTCGCCCAGTCGATCCTCGCCTTCGCCGGGGTGGCGCCGCACGAGCGGATGCAGGGACGCAGTTTCGCCGGAGACATCTCCCCCGCCCACCCGGACAGCCCGGAGAGCCCGGGCATGTACTACCGGTACTGGGAGAACGACGATCACAACCACAAGGCTCCCGCGCACTACGGCTACCGGGACGCGCGGTACAAGCTGATCTTCTTCTACAACGACGGATTCGGCCTGCCGGGCACGAGCGGCGCCCAGTACCCGACGGACTGGGAGCTCTACGATCTGGAGACCGATCCGACCGAGCAGCGCAACGTCTACAACGATCCCGCGTACGCAGAGATCCGCGAGCGTCTGAAGGTCGACATGTGGCACGCTCAGGCGGCGGTGGGCGACGCACCGCACCCGTCACAGCCGGTGCCGGACGGTCTCTGAGACAGACGAGAGGAGGGGCCCTGCGCATCGCGCAGGGCCCCTCCTCTCGTCTGGTTGATCAGCCGCGCAGGCCGTCGATGATCGCGTTCAGCGTGGCCGACGGGCGCATGACGGCGAAGACCTTCGCCTCATCGGGGTGGTAGTAGCCGCCCAGGTCCACCGGCGAGCCCTGCACGCCGTTGAGCTCCGAGACAATGACGTCCTCGTTGGCGACGAGCGCGGAGGCGACCGGCGCGAAGGCCGCAGCCAGTTCAGCATCCTCAGACTGTGCCGCGAGGGCCTCGGCCCAGTAGCGCACCAGGTAGTAGTGGCTGCCGCGGTTGTCCAGCTCGCCGGCCGAGCGCGACGGCGACTTGTCCTCGTCGAGGAACCGGCCGGTGGCCTCGTCCAGCGTGACGCCGAGGATCTTCGCCTTCGGGTTGTCGTTCTGCTTCGCGTTCTTCTCGAAGGAGACCGCGAGCGCGAGGAACTCGCCGAGGGAGTCCCAGCGCAGGTGGTTCTCCTCCTGGACCTGCTGGACGTGCTTCGGCGCGGAGCCGCCCGCACCGGTCTCGAACAGGCCACCGCCGGCGAGCAGCGGGACCACGGAGAGCATCTTGGCCGAGGTGCCGAGCTCGAGGATCGGGAACAGGTCGGTGTTGTAGTCGCGCAGCACGTTTCCGGTGACCGAGATGGTGTTCTCGCCGCGGCGGATGCGCTCGATCGAGTACTTCGTGGCCTCGACCGGGGACATGATCTCGATGGTGAGACCGTCGGTGTCGAGGTCGGCGAGGTAGGTCTTCACCTTCGCGATGAGCTGAGCGTCGTGGGCGCGGTTCTCGTCGAGCCAGAACACGGCCGGAGTCTGCGAGTCGCGGGCGCGCTCGACGGCCAGCTCCACCCAGTTGCGCACCGGGATGTCCTTGGTCTGGCAGGCACGCCAGATGTCACCGGCGCCGACGACGTGCTCGATCAGGACGTCGCCCGCGGCGTTGACGACCTGGACACGTCCGGCGGCCGGCAGCTGGAAGGTCTTGTCGTGGGAGCCGTACTCCTCCGCCTTCTGTGCCATGAGACCGACGTTGGGGACGTCACCCATGGTGGCCGGGTCGTACGCGCCGTTGCGGCGGCAGTCGTCGATCACGGCCTGGTAGACACCGGCGTAGGAGGCGTCCGGGATGACCGCGAGGGTGTCCTGACGCTCGCCCGCGCGGTTCCACATCTTGCCCGAGTCGCGGATCATCGCCGGCATCGAGGCGTCGACGATCACGTCGCTGGGCACGTGGAGGTTGGTGATGCCCTTGGCGGAGTCGACCATCGCGAGGGCGGGACCGTCCTGCAGGCCCTTCTCGATGAGAGCGCGCACGCCGTCGGCCACATCGGCCGGCAGGGCGTCGAGGCCACCGATGATGGCGGCGAGGCCGTTGTTCTCGGAGAGACCCGCGGCGGCGAGCTGGTCACCGTACGTGTCGAACAGCTCGGAGAAGTAGGCGCGCACCACGCGACCGAAGATGATCGGGTCCGAGACCTTCATCATCGTGGCCTTGAGGTGGGCGGAGAACAGGACGCCCTCCTCCTTCGCGCGAGCGACCTGGGCGGCCAGGAACGCGTCCAGTGCGGACAGGCTCATGACAGTGCCGTCGACGACCTCGCCAGCGAGCACCGCCAGACCGCTCTTGAGCACGGAGACGGAGCCGTCCTCGGCCACGAAACGAATCTCGAGGGTGTCGTCGGCCGGGAGGGTGACCGACTTCTCGTTGCTGAAGAAGTCGCCCTCGCCCATGGTGGCCACGTTGGTCTTGGAGTCGCTGCTCCACGCGCCCATGCGGTGCGGGTGCTTCTGTGCGTAGCTCTTCACCGACAGCGGTGCGCGGCGATCCGAGTTGCCCTCACGGAGCACGGGGTTCACGGCGGAGCCCTTGATGCGGTCGTAACGCGCCTGGATGTCCTTGTCGGCATCACTCTCGGCGGCATCGGGGTAGTCGGGGAGGTTGTAGCCCTGGGCCTGCAGCTCGGCGATGGCCGCCTTCAGCTGCGGCACGGAGGCGGAGATGTTGGGGAGCTTGACGATGTTCGCCTCGGCGGTCTTGGCGAGCTCGCCGAGTTCGGCCAGCGCATCGCCGATCTGCTGCTCCTGCGTCAGGAACTCCGGGAACGCTGCGATGATGCGGCCCGAGAGCGAGATGTCGCGCGTCTCCACGTCGATGCCCGCCTGGGAGGCGAACGCCTCGACCATCGGCAGGAACGAGTGGGTCGCCAGCATCGGCGCTTCATCGGTGTGGGTGTAGATGATTTTTGCCATGAACAGGCGTCTCCCTCAGCGGTACGGCAGCGGTGAGGTGGGCAGAACCCACCGTCTCGATTCTATGCCAGCGGGTCGACCCCGCCCCGCGGCGGCGGAATCGGGCGCCTCCCCGTCCTCTGATGCCGCCGTGTCCGTGGCGGCGGGTACTCTCGTCCGGGAGCCCGGCACGCCGCCGCGCGGCGTACGAGCATCAGGAGAACGTGATGGCGGACACGGAGGACGCGGCCTGCTTCGTCACCATCGCCTCGTGCGATCTCGCCGACGCCGAGCCGGTGGGCCCCGCCTTCCTGCACACGTGGACCCTGGCCGCTCCCCCGTCGTCGGGCCTGCGCGTGTTCGTGCAGACTCCGCAGGGACTGATGCCGGGGGTGGTCGTCACTGTCGAGGAAGGTCCTGCGGACCCGTCCCCGACTCCTCCGCCCGTCGCGCGGCTGGCGATGCTGTCCGAGATCGACGACGCCATGCACTGGCGCGAGCACTTCGGCCGGGAGGAGGCGATCCGCCGGGCTGCCGCTGAAGCAGACCGGCTCGCCCGCGCCGAGGCGTTCGATCGCGAGTCCCGCCGGCGGGTCGCGTTCGCCGCAGACCCGGACTACGTCTGGTTGTGCACGCTCGCGCGGACGGCCGGTATCGGCCTACACCCGACGGATCCGCGCAGCGACGAGACGGTGATCTCGCCTCCCACGTCGGGATCGGCGGGGTACGTCGTCGCTGGACGGCACGCGCGCACCTGGTGGCGCGCCATGAAGCTCGCCGAGGCCTACCGCTGGCCCGCGGCGGACATCATCCGGCTCCGGGAGATCGCCGATCACTGGTTCCTCCTGCGGGACCGGCCGCTGTGAGCACGGAGGCGGCCCGCTGGGATGAGCGCTACACGGAACACCCGGATCTGTTCGGCGCAGCGCCGGCGTGGATGTGCGAACGACTGGCCGAGCTCCCGCCGGCATCCCCTGTGCTGGACGTCGGCGCAGGCCAGGGCCGTGTGAGCCTCGCAGCCGCACGGCTCGGTCACATCGTCACGGCGGTGGATCTCAGCCCCGTGGCCATCGACGGGCTCCGCGACGCGGCCACCTCAGAGGGCCTCGCAATCGAGACCCACGTAGCGGACGCGGTCGTCTGGCTCCAGGAGGCGCGCACCCGCTCGTGGGGCGTCGCACTGCTCCAGTCGGTGAGCACTGGTTCATCGGTGTCCGATCGCGCACTGTTCGCCCTGCTACGCCAACACTGCGACGGAATCCTCGCCGAGGTCATCGAGCGGGTGATTCCCGCGGATCTGGTGCGGGAGTCCTGGCCTAATGCCCACATCGAACGCGCAATCGCGAAGCTCCCGGTCCTGCGCATCACGGGCTGAGCAGTGCGACCCATGTGCATCGCGGCGCATGCGGCCGACCGGAGGGATGTGCAGCGGTGCCGCTGGGCGTCGGGGATGGAAAACACATCGCCCGCAACGATCTGGGCTGCGTTTTCCATCTCACACGGTCATGGTTGACGCCGGACGGCTCACCGGCTTTCGCTGCGTGGCGCCCTCACACCACGACCTCGACGCGCGCTGCACTTGTGGCCGGAATGGCAGCGCACAGCAATCCGCGTGATCACTTAGGCCGTGGATGCCGGATCGAAGCGGTCGAGAATCTCGAACCGCCACCACAGTTGCTCCTGAAGCAGACCGTGCAGTCGTCGCCCCTCCGCCAACCACCACGCGGCGTGGGAACCGGCCACCCAGCCCGTGATCGGATCGAAACGATCAGTCCAGTAGGTGTGCCACATCATCAGGCGTATCCGAAGCTCGTCCGGGACCTCACCGTCAAGGCCGATCTCCCCGTCGCCGCGATGCCAGATACCGGTGACCCCGCCATACTCCGGCTTCATCTCCACCGTCACGATAGTCCCGTCCGCCAGAAGCCGGTGGCGCGCGATTGCCTCGTCCGCAGTAGCGAACGCGGGCACGGGCACCTCGACCCAGGACTGCGGGTCCACTGTCCACTCCTTGCGCTGCACCGCCTCAGCGTAAACGCGCCCCGGCCACCTCACAACGGCCACAACGATGCCCTCACGAAGGAGCGTCGAGCCCATGCCGCACGATGCGGTGGGGCCGAACCAAGAACTCTCACACATGCCCTTCGGGGTTGGCGGTCTTCAAGAGCCCTCACCGGTGCAGACGCGAATCGGCGAGGTCATCCAGGCTCTGCGCGGAATGCCGATCTTTCGGGCTCCGGCGGCGCAGATAGACCGGGCACGAACGGGGCAAAGAGCGGTCTAGCAGAAAAAACGAAGGCCCCGCTTTCCTAGCGTTTTCCAGGGAGGCGGGGCCTTCGTGTCTGAGCCGACTACGGGACTTGAACCCGTAACCGCCCGATTACAAGTCGGGTGCGCTACCAATTGCGCCAAGTCGGCGGATGCGACAAGCCTACTGGCTCGTCGGGACCGGTGTCATCCGGCGGGGGTCTGCTCCGCTGCCGGGGTCTCCTCGGTGGCCGGGGTGGCCTCCGGTGCCGGAGTCGGCTCCGATGCCGGTGCCTCGGCGCTCGCCGTGGCGGAGGGTGACGGGCTCGCGGTCTCGAAGTACGCCTTCGACTCCGCCGCCATCACGGCCTGCAGGAGTTCGGCCGGCTGATCCAGCGAACCGACGTAGGGAACGCCGTTGATGAGCACCAGGGGCAGCTCACCGATCGTGGCCTTGGTGCCCGGCAGCGGACCTTCCACCGCGCGCTCGGTCACCGTCTTCACCCACGGCTGGTATGTGGCATTGGTGATGCAGGTGCGCAGGCCGTCCTGGTTCGGGATCCCCAGCGCGATGGCGAGGTCAGCGAGGTCGTCGTCCGTGGGTCCGTCCGCGTCGATGCCCGGCTGCTTGAGCATGAGCTCGTAGCTGTAGGCGAAGAAGAGATCCGGGGCGTAGCTGGCCACGCAGGCTGCGGCTCCTGCGGCGCGCAGCGAGTACTTGGTGCCGTTGGACTTGTGGGCGAGCGTCGCGAGGGGGTGGTAGCTGAGCGTGATCGCACCGTCGCTGACCAGCTGCGCCAGCTGGCGCGCATTGGCCGTCTGGAACGTAGCGGCCTTCGCGTCGAGGAAGTCCGAGTAGACGACCACGGACACCGGTGCTGCGGTGGGTGCCGATGTGGCGGTTGCCGAGGCGGAGGGGGCCGAGGTGGGAGTCAGCGTTCCGTTGCCTGCGGAGGACGGAAGATTGACCGCGGAAGCACCGATCTGAACACCGTCGTCGACGACGTTCGCGGGAACCGGAGCGGGCTTGGTGGCGGCGCTGCTCACGACGAGGGTGACGGCAACGATGATCGCCGCGACGACAGCGAGGGCGAGAACGGCCAGGACGGACACGCGCACCACGCGCCACCGCTTCTGGGCAGCCTGCACGCGCTGGGCCTTGGCACGCACGGCCTGCCGCTGCTCGGTGCTCTCCAGTTCGCTGTGATCGTCGTTCGTCATCAAGTCTCCGCCTCCTCGCCCGGCCAGGATCCGGGTGGCACAACCAAACGATGGTACCCATCCACACTGAGAAATGCCCAGACGGGGTCGGCCTGCACGCGAGCGAACAGACGGGTAAACAACTGGTGACCAGGGCGTGAGCGATGGATGACGACGGGGCCGCGACCGATTTCGTGCGATATCACGATGCGCATGCCATACTGAACGCGACCCGACGACGGGTCACGGCGGCTCACCCCCGTCGCTCATTCACAACGGATCGTCCGGCACGTACCTGCCGGTGAAGGAGAAGAAAACGATGGCGTCTGTAACTTTCGACCAGGCCACTCGTCTGTACCCGGGGGGCACTCGTCCCGCCGTCGACAAGCTCAACCTCGAAGTCGGTGACGGCGAGTTCCTCGTCCTCGTCGGCCCGTCGGGTTGTGGTAAGTCCACCTCGCTGCGCATGCTCGCCGGCCTCGAAGAGGTCAACGCCGGCCGCATCCTCATCGGCGACCGCGACGTCACCGACGTCCCGCCGAAGGACCGCGACATCGCGATGGTGTTCCAGAACTACGCCCTGTACCCGCACATGACCGTGGCCGAGAACATGGGCTTCGCCCTGAAGATCGCCGGCGTCAGCAAGGACGAGCGCGCCAAGCGCGTCGAGGAGGCCGCCAAGCTCCTCGACCTCACCGACTACCTGAACCGCAAGCCGAAGGCCCTCTCGGGTGGTCAGCGTCAGCGTGTGGCCATGGGTCGCGCCATCGTGCGTCAGCCTCAGGTGTTCCTCATGGACGAGCCGCTGTCGAACCTCGACGCCAAGCTCCGTGTCCAGACCCGTACGCAGATCGCGTCGCTGCAGCGCCGCCTGGGCGTCACCACCGTCTACGTCACGCACGACCAGACCGAGGCTCTGACCATGGGTGACCGCATCGCGGTCCTCAAGGACGGCCTCCTGCAGCAGGTCGGCACCCCGCGCGACCTGTACGAGCGTCCCTCGAACGAGTTCGTCGCCGGCTTCATCGGCTCGCCGGCCATGAACCTCTTCACCAGCGACATCACCGACGGTGGCATCGTCTGGGGCGACGAGATCGTTCCAGTCGAGCGCGAGGTCCTGGCCAAGGCCAACGGCAAGCAGGTCCGCGTGGGCATCCGCCCCGAGGATCTCGTCCTCGGCTCCGCGACCGACAAGGGCCTCAAGGTCCAGGTCGACCTCGTCGAGGAGCTCGGTGCCGACGGTTACCTCTACGGTCGCGCGAACGCCAACGGCGCCGCTGAGCACGACATCGTCGCTCGCGTCGACGGCCGCAAGCACCCGTTCGCCGGTGACACCGTCACGCTGGCCGCCGTTCCGGGCCACGTGCACGTGTTCGACGCCGAGACCGGCGAGCGCCTCACCGAGAAGGCCATCGCTTCGGCCTGATAATCGAAGAACCGCGACGATGCGGCGCGGTGGAGAGATCCACCGCGCCGCATTGGCGTTTCACCACCGGCGAAAGGGAGCCTGTGTCCGAAGCCCTCACCATCACGGCCAGCACGGTCGATCCCGGCCTGCTGGAACTTCCCTGGTCCACCCCTCTCGCCACCTGGCCGAGCTCCGCGATCGTCTCGCTGCCCAAGGGCCTGTCCCGCCACCTGGTGCGCTTCGCGAACCTGTCCGGCCGCGTGGTCGCAGTCAAGGAGACCACCGAGGCGATGGCTCGCCGCGAGTACGAGATGCTCGGCAACCTGCACCGGCTCGCCGTTCCCTGCGTCGAGCGCGTCGCGGTGATCGCCGGACGTACCGACGACGACGGCAACCCGCTCCCGGCCGCGCTGGTCACCGCGCACCTGCGATTCTCCATGCCGTACCGCGCGCTGTTCACGCAGGTCCTGCGCCCCGATACCGCCGGGCGCCTCGTGGACGCCCTGGCGGTTCTGCTCGTCCGCCTTCACAACATCGGATTCTTCTGGGGCGACGTCTCCCTCTCCAACACACTGTTCCGTCGCGACGCCGGCGCGTTCGCCGCTTATCTCGTGGACGCCGAGACCGGCGAGCTCCATGAGGGTGGCCTGACCGAGGGTCAGCGTAACCACGACCTGGACGTCGCCCGCACCAACATCGCCGGTGAGATCATGGACCTCGCCGCCGGCGGACGACTGGAGCACGGGGTGGACGCCGTCGGCATCGCCGACCGGATCGTGTCGTCCTACCGCTCCTTGTGGGATGCGCTGACGGTCGAGGAGTCCTTCGGCGCCAACGAGACCTGGCGGCTCACCGAACGCGTGCAGCGGCTGAACGCGCTGGGGTTCGACATCGACGAGATGTCCATCCAGACGGCGGCGGACGGCACCCGCGTCGTCATCCAGCCCAAGGTCGTCGACGCCGGCCATCACCAGCGTCGCCTCATCCGCCTCACGGGGCTGGACGTCGAGGAGAACCAGGCGCGCCGGCTGCTGAACGACCTGGACGAGTTCCGCGTCCGCGTCAGTCGTGTCGGCGTTGATGAGGAGATGGCGGCACACGAGTGGCTCACGCGGGTGTTCGAGCCCGTCGTCAAGGCCATCCCCTACGACCTGCGCGCCAAGCTCGAACCCGCCGAGGTCTACCACCAGGTGCTGGAGCACCGGTGGTACATGTCCCAGGCGCGGGGTCAGGCGGTCCCGCTGGCTGAGGTGCTCTCCAGCTACATCAAGGACGTGCTACGCCACCGTCGCGATGAGGCCACGATCATGGGTCCGCCGACGGAGACGCTGGCGATGCCGGTGATCACGTCGTCCGGGTCCGTCGTGGACGACGAGGATGAGGACGAGGGCGTCGACTGGCGGGATCTGGTCTGACCCGGTCGGTCTCACTTTCGGCGCCGTTCGGCCGCCGGATCTCCCATCGCTGAGACCAGCCCACGCCGTGGTCTCAGCTTCTGCACTCAGAGGCGTGCGAACGTGCAGCAACGCAGACCACCGGATCCGCGAAGCGGGACGTCTCAGGGCCCGACGTAGCGCCCCTGCGGCCGCAGTCGCATCGGCGCGCGACCGTATTCGTCAGCGATGTGCGCGATCCACCCGACCACGCGCCCGATGCCGAACAGCGCCACACCGGCATCGTCGCGCAGCTCCCCGGCCAGCACGAGGGCCGCGAGTGCCAGATCGATGTTGGGGTGCAGACCGGCTCGCTCATGCACTGCGGCGCGCAGGCGCGCGACCGCGGCGAGCACGCTCCCGTCGCGATCCAGCACGGCGATGTCCGCGAGCAGCGCGAGAGCGCGCGGGTCGGGTCCCCGGTAAATGCGGTGCCCGAATCCGGGCACGCCGGCGCGGGTGTCCCCGATCCGCAGTGATCTCGACACCGGCTCCCCCGCATGGATGCGGCGCAGGAGCACCACCGCGTCGCGACTCACCGTGCCGTGCATCGGCGAATCGAAGACCGCGAGGGCGGCGAGGACGCCGGCATAGGCGGATCCACGCGCGCTGGCGGAGACGCGAGCCGCGAGCGTGGAGACCGCGAGATCATGGTCGACGGCGAGCGACAGCGCGCGATCCAGCACCCCGGCGAGCGCGGGATGCTGGCCGGGGCCGGTGCGCAGTGCATCGGCGAGTATCGTCGCGACGGACGCGTCCGGAGCCGCCGTCACTGCCTTCCCGAAGATGCGCGGCAGCAGACCGAGCAGGCGCTGTCCCGCTCGGATTGCGGCCTCCACCGTGGGCGCGGTGTCCGCAGCCGCCGCCTCCGCGCCCAGCGCCAGCACGGCCGCCTGCATCCGGGCGAGCGACGCATCATGAGCAAGTGCTGCGATGCTCGAGCGGAGTGCGCCGAGCATATGGAGGTCCACGGAGAATCCGGCCCCATCCTCGGGCAGTCCCCAGAGCCATCGCGCGACCTGCTCGAAGGAGCGCTCCTTCGACAGGGCGATCGCGTCGCGACCGCGGAAGTAGAGATTTCCATCCTCGATCAGCGCGATGTCGGTGTCCAGCACCATCAGCGGCGAGCCGGGGACCACACCGACGGGATCCGCCCGCCGGCGTGAGCGTGCGAACCGCTCCACCTCCAGTGCATCGAAGCGGGAGCCGTGCGCCGTGCGCACCCGGCTCAGCAGACCGCGTGAGACGTACGCGTACAGGCTCGCCGGCTTCACCCCGAGCCGTGCGGCCGCCTCCGCGGTGGTGAGCTGAGGAAGGTCGTCCATGTTGATCGAATCAATAGTGGCCCCAGCACGTCGCGGAGACAAGCTGAAGCGAGAACACCAGCGGAGGAGAGATCATGCGCATCGATCGAATGAACGACACCCTCATCGAGGTGCCGCGCGGCCTGGCCAATGTCGCCGTGACCGACACGTCCATCAGCCGTGTGGACGGCAACGCCGGGCGCTACCAGTACCGCCAGCACGATGCCACCGCGCTCGCGCGGACCGTGTCCTTCGAGGACGCGTGGTTCCACCTGGTCCATGGGCAATTGCCCGACGCGGCACAGCGCATCGAGTGGAGCGCCGAGCTCCTGGCCGCGCAGGAGCACCCCTCGCTCACCAAGGTCCTGGCTGCGCTCCCGCCCGTCGATGCGGCGTCGCGGCTGACGGCAGCGTGGCCGCTGGCCGCATCCGCCCGGGGATTCCGCGCGCTCTACGATCTGCCGGGTGAGGAGCGGGTCCACCAGACCGTCGCACTAGCGGCCATCACTCCCGTGGTGATCGCGGGGGCCGCGAACGATGAACGCGGATTCGTCGCCCGCTATCTGCGTGCCGTTTCCGGTGTCGTGCCCTCGGATGCGCAGGTGTCCGCGCTGTCCGCGTATCTGGTGGCGGCGATGGACCACGGATTCAACGCCTCCACGTTCACGGCACGCGTCATCGCGTCCACCGGAGCGGGCGCCGCCGCATGCCTCGCCGGCGCCATCGGCTCCCTCACCGGGCCGCTGCACGGCGGTGCACCGGCGCGTGCCCTCGAGGCGCTCGACGAGATCGGGGGCGAGGATGACGCCCGCACCGAGCGCCTGCTGCGGGAGAAGGTCGCCGCCGGCGAGCGGCTGATGGGGTTCGGACATCCCGTGTACCGCACCGTCGACCCGCGCTCCGAGTTGCTCAAGGAGGTCGCTCTCAGCCTCGGCGGATCACGCGTGGAGCAGGCCCGGCGATTCGAGGCCATCGCGGAGCGGGTGCTGGCTGATCTGAAGCCCGGACGTGCACTGCACATCAACCTCGAGTTCTACGCAGCGGTCGTGATGGAGGCCTGCGGGGTGCCGCGGGCGATGTTCACGCCCACCTTCGCGGTGGCACGTGCCGCCGGCTGGAGCGCGCACATCCTCGAGCAGGCCGAGGATTCGAAGATCATCCGGCCGTCGGCGCGCTACATCGGCCCCGAGCTGGCGTGATCACGCCGAAGGGCCGCTCCGACGCGGAGCGGCCCTTCGTTGTCGACTCAGTAGCCGACGGTGAAACGCTGGGCGATGTGCTTGCGGTTCTCGATCTCGTCGACGAACGCGATGGCGAAGTCCTCGCCGCCGATGTTCGACTCGCCGTTCTCGTCCACGACGATGACGTCTCCGCCGATGCGGTACGAGCCCGTGCGCTCCCCGGGCGCCCAGGAGCCGTAGCCGCCGGCCGGGTGCACATAGAACCACTCGTTGGCGTCGCCACGCTCGCGCAGGTCATCCAGGACGCCGCCGATCTCGGTGGCCTCGGGAAGCACCTCGGGCGGGAAGCCCTCGTCCATCACGCGCGCCCCGCCCGGTGCCACCAGCGAGGATCCGGCACCGCCGACCACGCCGACGCGCACCGATGGCGCAAGCAACTCGATGGTCTCGCGAATGCCCGACCGGGTCTTGCCCTCCATGCCACCGCGGGGAGAGACCGCGAAGACCACGACGTCAACGTCGCCGATGGCGTCAACGAGAGCCTGCGGCTGCTCGATGCTGCCGATCTCGTAGGAGACTCCCTCGAGCGGCTCGGCAGGAAGCGAGCGCGAGAACGAGGTGACCTGGTGACCGCGTGCTGCGGCCTCTGCGGCGATGTGGCTGCCGGAGTAACCGGTGCCACCGATGACGGCGATGCGTGCCATGGGGAATCCTTTCGTCGATCCGAGGACTCCAACGCGGCCTCGCTGCCGAATCATTCCCCGTTCGGCATATCCTCAGAATTCGCACGGGCAGGGGGACGCAGCTGTCGCAGCCAGTGCTCCGTCTGCGCCGCATGGGCGACGGCCGCCGCCGCAGCGGCCGGTGCATCGCGGCGCGCGATGGCATCGAGGATGGCGCGATGCCCTTCGTTGGAGAGTCGCTTGATCTCCGATGCCGATGCGCTCTCGAAGATCCGATAGGAGCGTGACCGCGAGCGCAGCACGCCGAGCATCGCTTCGACGGCCGGAACTCCGGCGATCTCCGCGATGCGCATGTGGAAGCTGTGATCCAGCACGGAATGCACGTCGTCGTCATCGGTTCCCTCGAGCTGGTCGAGATAGCCGGCGAGTTCCTCGATGACGGCCGGGGCGTGGCGCGCAGCAGCGAGCGAAGCGGCATGAGCGTCCAGCACCTTGCGCAGCTCGTACAGCTCGATGACCGACTCCAGCGGGAGCAGCCCCACGGTCAGCGTCATGCTGCTGATGACGTCCGCAGCCGTCAGTGACCCCACGTAGGTGCCGGAACCGTGGCGGGTCTCCACCACTCCGAAGGCCGCCAGCATCCGCGTCGCCTCCCGAATCGACCCGCGTGCGACGCCGAGCCGGTCGCTCAGCTCCCCCTCGGAGGGAAGCCTGTCCCCCGGCCGCAGCGTGCCATCGGCGATCATCACCCGCAGGCCGCGAAGCGCGGTGTCGACGGCGCCCATCCGCCACCTCCCTCTCCTCTGTGACCCTATCGTCACACGGATTTAACAGAAGTCATCGGACAAATCTTCAGGTTTGGGCTATGTTTTCACGCATACCCGTTGCTCAACGTCGATGTTGTCCGATGACAGAAAGGCCGGCATGCCCCCTCTCCCCGACCGTCCCGTCCCCGTGACGCTACGCTCCGGCATCGCCGCACGCGACGCCTGGCCCCTGGATCCTCAGGTCGTCCACCTCAACCACGGCTCCTTCGGCGCCGTCCCGAGCGAGGTCATGGCCATCCAGGACGCGCTGCGCCGCCGCGGCGACCGAAACCCCGTGGACTGGTTCCCCCGGGTGCCGGAGCTGGTCGGACGGGCGCGGCAGCGGATCGCCGGATTCGTGGGCGCGGACCCCGGCGACACGGCCTTCGTCACCAACGCCTCCGCCGGGGCGACCGTCGTCTTCAACAGCCTGCGCCTGGAACCGGGAGACGAGATCCTGGTCACCGACCACGGCTACGGCGCCATCACCATGGGGGCTCGGCGACTGGCCCATCGCTGGGGCGCACGCATCGTCACTGTCACCCTCCCGCTTGCAGCGTCAGAGGACGAGATCCTCGGACGTTTCCGGGAGGCGATCACGGCGCGCACCCGTCTGATCGTGGTGGATCAGATCACCTCGCCTACCGCGCGGTTCCTCCCTACCCGGGCGATCACCGACCTCGCGCACCAGCAGGGCGTCCGCGTGCTGGTCGATGGGGCGCACGCACCGGGGCTCGTGCCCGATGCTGCGACCGCAGGCGGTGGAGACTGGTGGTTCGGCAATCTTCACAAGTGGCCCTGCGCGCCGCGCGGATCGGCGCTGCTGGTCACCCGCGCCGCCGACCGTGAGGACCTCTGGCCCCTCATCGACTCGTGGGGCGGCGATGATCCGTGGCCGCTGCGCTTCGACTCGCAGGGCACTGCGGACGCCACCGCGTGGATCGCCGCCCCCGACGCGGTGGACGTGATCGAGCGCGAGTACGGCTGGGAGCGCACGCGAGCCACCATGTCCGAGCTCGCCGACTACGGGGCCGCCGTGATCGGCGAGGCGATGAGCGCGCATGTCTCCGGTCCCGCCACGCCCGACGTCGGCATGCCTGTCGCATCGATGCGCCTGGTGCGCCTGCCCGACGGGCTCGGGCGGCGCCGCGAGGACGCCGACGATCTGCGCATGCGGATGATCGACGAGGTCGGCGTCGAGACCGCGTTCACGAGCTTCGAGGGCATCGGGTACCTGCGCCTGTCCGCACACCTCTACACCCTGGCCGACGACTTCCACGCGTTCATCGAGCGCTGCATCCCGGCCATCCTCGACCTCGCCGCCGAACGGCGCGCCGAAGCGCTCGCGTGAGCGCGCACCGAACTCCCCCTCACAACCACAGCACCACACGAAAGGAAGCACCATGAAGCGCACACGCATGGCAGCCGTCATCTCGGGAGGCATCGTCGCCGCCCTTGCCCTGACGTCATGTTCAGGTGGCTCCGGCGACACGTCGGGCTCCGGAGAGAGCGGAGGCGACGTCACCCTGCAGATGGTCGAGAGCCTGACCAATCCGGCGCGCACCGAGCTGATCCGCGGACTGCTCGACGAGTTCGAAGCCGCCAACCCGGGCGTGAAGGTCGATCTCGTCTCCCCGCCCACCGAGCAGGCCGACCAGAAGATCCAGCAGATGCTGCAGGCGGGCAACGGCATCGACGTCCTCGAGGTCCGGGACATCACGGTGGGTCCGTTCACCAACAACAAGTGGATCTACGACATGACCAGCGATCTCCAGGGCTGGGACGGATGGGACGCGCTGACCGACAACGCCAAGAGCGCCGCGGTCACCGACGGCAAGACCTGGTTCCTGCCCTACGGCTTCTACGGTCTGTCGCTCTTCTACCGCACCGACCTGGTTCAGGACGCCGGTTTCGACGCCGCCCCGCACAGCTGGGAGGACCTGCTGGCCCAGGCCGAGAAGATCCAGGATCCCAGCAAGAACCAGTACGGCTACGCCTTCCGTGGTGGCACGAACGCCAACAGCAACGCGGTCGCGGTCATCGAGGCGTACACCGCGGATCAGCTCGATGACAAGAACGCGTTCCTCCTGAAGAGCGGCAAGACCATCTTCTCCGCCCCCGAGGCACAGGATGCCATGGACCTGTACCTCGAGCTGTTCAAGAAGGGCTCGCCGCCGTCCGCCGTGTCCTGGGGCTACCCCGAGATGGTCGAAGGCTTCACCAACGGCTCCACGGCGTTCCTGCTGCAGGACCCCGAAGTGATCGCCACGGTGCAGGCATCGACCACCCTGAAGGCCGACCAGTGGTCCACCGCTCCGCTGCTCGTGGGTCCGACCGGCAAGGCGGCACAGCCGCTGGCCACCGCCGGCTGGGGCGTGTCCGAGTCGAGCAAGCACAAGGCCGAAGCGGTGAAGCTCGTGGAGTTCCTGGCCTCGGGCGACGCCGCCGTCACCTTCGCTCAGAAGAACAGCCTGGTACCGATCATCGCTGCAGCCTCCGACGACCCCTTCTACAAGGAGGGGCCGTGGGCCAGCTACGTGACGATGACCCAGGACCCCGAGACGTACGTCAACGTCATCCAGCCGCGTGGCGTGTCCTGGTGGACCGACTGGATCCAGCGCGCGGACAAGGACATCCAGAACGTGCTCCTCGGCTCGATGACCACCTCCGACATGCTGGCGGGCTGGGACACCTACTGGACCGAGAAGCTCGCATCGGAGAAGGGCTGATCCGTGACCTCGGACTCGCTCACCCGTGAGGGCCGCACCGCATCCCGCGGTGCGGCCCCCCGGGGCACCTCCCGCCGTCGTACCTTCGGGGCCAAGACGGCGCTGTCGCTGTTCCTGTTCATGGTTCCGGCCATCGTGTTCGTCGTCTGGTTCACCTACCTGCCGATGCTGCAGGGCGCACAGATGGCGTTTCGCGACTGGAACACCTGGGACCTGACCTCGACCCCGTGGGTGGGTCTGCAGAACTTCGTCACGGTGTTCCAGGACCCCGCGTTCCCGATCGTGGCCGGCAACACCGTCATGTGGGTGGTCGGATCGATCGTCCCGCAGTTGGTGATCGGGTTCATCCTCGCTCTGTGGCTGCGCAAGAAGTTCCGCTTCCGCGGCGTCTACCAGGCACTCGTGTTCTACCCGTGGGCCGTGTCGGGCTTTCTCATCGGCCTGCTGTTTCGCTGGATGTTCAACGCCGAGTTCGGCGTGTTCAACGACCTGCTGATGAAGGCGGGGGTCATCTCCCAGCCCGTCCCCTGGCTGGCCGATCCGAGCCTGGCGATGACCTCGGTGATCGTTGCCAACATCTGGTACGGCGTCACGTTCTTCGCGATCATGATCCTCGCCGCGCTGCAGTCCGTGCCGGATGAGCTGCTCGAGGCCGCCAGCCTCGATGGGGCGGGCAAGGCTCGCCAGCTGTTCTCGGTGATCATCCCCTACATCTCCACCACGCTGCTGCTGACGGTGCTGCTGCGGGTGATCTGGATCTTCAACTTCCCCGACATCATCTACGCGATGACCGGCGGCGGACCGGCCAACCGCACCGACATCATCACCACGTGGATGATCAAGTACACGCAGCTGGGCAACTACGGCCTCTCCAGCGCCATCGGACTGCTGGTGATGGCCTTCCTGCTGGTGTTCTGCGCTTTCTACCTGATGGCGATGGGAAGGGTGAACAAGCGATGACCGACACCACGCGAACCATCGTCACCGGCACGAAGTCGGTCCCGGTCACCGGCCCGGCGGGGCGAGGGAAGATCACCGTGGGCGGCGTCATCAAGGTGGTGGGTCTGGCCCTCTGGCTGATCATCACGCTGTTCCCGCTGTACTGGATCCTGGTGACGTCGTTCAAGTCCCCGGGATCGATCAGCCGCTTCCCCCTGGAGTACTGGCCCACAGAGCCCACCACCGAGAACTACGTCGGGCTGTTCGAGAAGTCGGACTTCGGCGTCTTCCTCGGCAACTCGGCCCTGGTGGCCGTGGTGGCGGGGCTCGGAGCCACGGTGATCGCCCTGCTCAGCGCATATGTGCTGGCGCGGTTCCAGTTCCGTGGCCGCGGCGCCGTGATGCTGGCGTTCCTCGTCACCCAGATGATCCCCGCGTTCATCGCGCTCGGACCGCTGTACTCGATGATGTCCAGCCTCGGCCTCGTGGACAACAAGTTCGGACTGCTCCTGGTGTACGTGGCCATGTGCGTCCCGTTCTCCACGATCATGCTGCGCGGCTTCTTCGAGAACGTCCCGGACGCGCTGGAGGAAGCAGCCATGGTGGACGGGTGCTCCCGTCTGGGCGCGCTGTTCCGGGTGCTGGTGCCGGTGATGATGCCCGGCATCATCGCCGCCTTCATCTTCAACTTCGTCAACTGCTGGAACGAGCTGTTCCTGTCTGTCATCCTCATCAACTCGGACGCGAACAAGACGATTCCCGCAGCGCTGAACGGCTTCATCTCCACGTTCAACATCGACTGGGGCCCGATGGCGGCCGCAGCAGTGCTCACGGTGTTGCCCACGATGGTGCTGTTCGCCCTCGCGAGCCGGTGGATCGTCGCCGGTCTCACCTCCGGCGCCGTCAAGGAGTGAGTCGCCCCGAGAAACGCGTGATGCCCGGTCCGCACGGACCCGGGCATCACGCGTTTCTCAGTGGCGGACGATCACTCCGCCGCCTGGCGCATCGTGGCCACCTGGTAGAGCGCCACCGAGGTGGCGATACCGGCGTTGAGCGACTCGGTGGCCGCAGAGATCGGGATGGAGACGATCTGATCGCAGTGCTCGGTGACCAGGCGCGACAGCCCCTTGCCCTCCGAGCCCACCACGATCACCACGGGCCGATCGGCCAGCTCCAGCTGCGGAAGCTCCACGTCGCCGTCGCCGTCCAGGCCCAGGATGAACACACCCTGCTTCTTGAACTCCTTGAGGGTGTTGGTGAGGTTCGGCGCGATGGCCACCGGGATGCGCGCGGCCGCGCCGGCGGACGTCTTCCACGCGGCGGAGTTGACGCTCGCGGAGCGACGCTGCGGCAGGATGACGCCCTGGCCCCCGAACGCCGCAGTGGAGCGGATGATCGCGCCGAGGTTGCGGGGGTCGGTGATGCCGTCGAGCGCGACGAACAGCGGCGTCTCGTTGCGGTTGAGCACATCCTCCAGCACATCCTGCGGGTGCTGGTACTCGTACGGCGGTACCTTCAGGGCGACGCCCTGGTGCACGCCGTCGAAGCCGGCCATGCGATCCAGCTCCTGGCGGGTGACCTCCATCACGGGGATGTCGCGGTGGCGGGCGATGGCCAGCATCTCCTTGACGCGATCGTCCATCTCCACGCGCTGGGCGATGTAGAACGCCGTGGCCGGGATCTTCGTGCGCATCGCCTCGAGCACCGAGTTGCGACCGGTGACGGTCTCGGTGTCATCGGTCGACTTCGCGCGCGATCCGCGGTTGATGTTGCTCTGCGGCTTCTGCCCCGGCTTGCCCTTGCCGCCCGCGGCGGCGTAGCGCTCGGCGGCCGCCTTGCGCTTGCCGGCGGGGTGCCAGGCGCGGTCCTCCGCCTTGGGGGTGGGGCCGCGTCCTTCCAGCGCCTTGCGGCCGAGGCCACCGGTGCCCTTGGTGGCACCCTTCTTGCTCCCGGCACGACGTGCGCCGGGGCGTCCTGGCTTAGTCATTGATACTCCAGTGTGTTCCGTCCGCCGTATCCTCCAGCGTGATGCCGGCTGCGGCGAGTGCGTCTCGGATGCGGTCTGCCGCACCCCAGTCCTTGTCAGCGCGCGCCTGCGCACGCTGCGAGATCAGTGAATCCATGAGGGAGCCGAGCGCGACCTGCTCCGCACCCCCGGCTGCGGGCAGATCGATGTCGAGGCCCAGCACCTGCATCATCAGCCGCACGTTCTCCGCGGCGAACGCCGCTGCGGCACCGTCTGCGGCGTCGATCGCCGTGTTGCCCGTGCGCACCGTCTCATGGATGACGGCGAGCGCCTGGGGCACGTTGAGATCGTCGTCCATCGCGGCGGTGAATTCGGCGGGCAGCTCGTCGATCGTCGCGGCGGCCACGGTCTCGGGGAAGGTGCGCTGCGCCCGCCGGAAGAAGCCGGTGATGCGTCCCAGCGCCGCCTCCGCCTCGTCGTACGACGATGCAGTGAGATCGAGGGTCGAGCGGTAGTGCGCGGCGGCGAGGGCGTAACGCACGACCTGCGGATCGTGCTCGGCGAGGACGTCTTCGGCGAGCGTGAAGTTGCCGAGGGACTTCGACATCTTCTGGCCGCCGACCGTCACCAGACCGTTGTGCACCCAGTACCTCGCGAAGGGGTCGCCCGCCGCGGTCGATTGTGCGAGCTCGTTCTCGTGGTGCGGGAAGCGCAGGTCCAGGCCACCGCCGTGGATGTCGAACGCGGCGCCGAGGTAGCGCCGCGACATGGCGGAGCACTCGATGTGCCACCCGGGACGCCCGGCGCCCCACGGGGAATCCCAGATCGCGGAGGCCGGCTCACCCTCCTTGGCGCCCTTCCAGAGCGCGAAGTCGTGCGGGTCGCGCTTGCCGCGGGGGTCGGCATCAGCCGCATCCTCCATGGCGTCGACGGACTGGTGGGTCAGCTCGCCGTAGCTCGGCCACGACCGCACGTCGAAGTAGACGTCTCCGGCGGCGGCGTATGCGTGACCGGCGTCGATGAGTCGCTGGATGAGCTCCTGCATCTGCGGGATCGAAGCGGTGGCCCGGGGCTCGTACGTGGGGGTGAGGATTCCCACGGCCTCGTAGGCCGCGGTGAACTCGCGCTCCATGCGATAGGCCAGCGCCCACCATTCCTCGGTGTCCGTGGCGTTGGTGAGGACCTTGTCGTCGATATCAGTGACGTTGCGCACGAAGGTGACCCGGCCGTAGCGGTACTCCAGCCAGCGGCGCAGCAGATCGAAGCCCAGAGCGGCGCGGACGTGTCCGATGTGGGGGCCGGACTGCACGGTGGGACCACAGACGTACATCGTCACGTTCGTCGGATCGAGCGGGACGAATTCGCGCAGCGTCTGGGTGCGCGTGTCGTGGAGGTGCAGAGTCACCCCTCCAGCCTACCGGCGCGGCCCGGGAACCCGCTGGGCTGTGTCGTCAGACGGCGACCAGCATCGCGACCGCGAACGCCTGCACGCCCTCCGCCGCACCGACGAAGCCCAGCCCGTCCGTGGTGGTCGCCGAGACGGACACCGGAGCACCGAGCACCTCCGACAGCACCAGTTCGGCCTCGGCGCGACGCGGAGCGAACTTCGGACGCGCTGCCTGCACCTGCACAGCCACGTTGCCGATGCGGAACCCGGCGCGCTCGACGATCCGACGCGTCTCCGCGAGGAACGCCGCGCCGTGTGCGCCCGCGAACTCCGGCCGTGCGGTGCCGAAGTGCGCCCCGATGTCGCCGAGTCCCGCCGCCGACAGCAGCGCGTCCACGATCGCGTGCGCCACGGCATCGCCGTCCGAGTGCCCTTCCAGCGCGGTCTCACCGGGCCATTCCAGCCCCGCCAGCCAGAGGATTCCGTGATCCGTGAAAGCGTGCACGTCGGTCCCGATCCCTACGCGCGGGATGGCCCTCAGGTCCGACTCCGGGCCCCCGAGCGTCTCGGAAACCGCAGGCGCCCCCGGCGCATCAGAGGTGACGAGGTGCCGCGCACGTTGGAGATCGGCGGGGGTAGTGATCTTGAACGAGAGCTCATGCCCCGGGACGGTTCCGACCGTGTGCCCCTGGCTCTGCAGCAGAGCCGCGTCGTCGGTGAAGTCCTCGTCCGCCGCCGCATACGCTGCTGCGAGCACATCGCGACGGAAGCCCTGCGGTGTCTGTGCGGCGGCGAGTTCGGCACGATCGACGGCGGCCGTGATGCGCGAGCCGTCCACGCGTTTGAGGGTGTCGACCACCGGAATGACGGGAATGATGCCCCATCCTGTCTCATCGACCGCGGCGATCACACGCTCGAACACCTCGGGCGGTGTCAGGGCTCGCGCTGCATCGTGCACCAGAACCACGTCGATGTCGCCCCACAGCGCGGCGAGTCCCGCTGCCACCGACGCCTGCCTCGTCTCGCCGCCGACGACGACGGATGCCAGATTCCGCCGGCCGCCCGCGCGGACATCCAGTTCTGCGATGGCCTCCCCCACCCGATCGGCCGGTGCCACCACGACGATCTGCATCGGAGTCGGCACGGCCAGCACGCCGTCAAGGGCGTGTGCCAGGATCGTGCGGTCATCCAGGCCGACGAACGCCTTCGGCTCCCCCGCCCCGAGCCGTGTCCCCGCGCCGGCGGCAACGACGACCACAGCGACACGGGGCACAGGGATGTAGTCCATACCCCCATTTAAGTCGCAAGGTTCCGGTGCGCGCGCCCGCCACGGCTGTTCCGAATTCATGATCCGGTGCTGAATCCATGACGGCTCCGGTGATTGCGTCATGGATTCAGCGCCGCATCATGCGTTCACGACGCCGCGGCCGCACCCGTCATCCTCGGGCCGCGCACCGGCTCCCGGAAACGACGAACGCCGCCCCGTGGGGCGGCGTTCGGAAGATCTCAGGAGGCGAGGACCTCGTCGAGGAGGGTGGATGCCTTCTCCTCGTCGGTCTTCTCCGCAAGAGCCAGCTCGGAGATGAGGATCTGGCGCGCCTTGGCGAGCATCCGCTTCTCTCCGGCGGACAGCCCGCGGTCCTGGTCGCGGCGCCAGAGGTCGCGCACGACTTCACTGACCTTGATCACGTCACCGGACGCGAGCTTCTCCAGGTTCGCCTTGTAACGGCGCGACCAGTTGGTGGGCTCCTCCGTGAACGGAGCACGCAGCACCTCGAACACGCGCTCGAGGCCCTCCTTGCCGATCACGTCACGTACACCCACGAGGTCGACATTGTCTGCCGGCACCTCGATCATGAGGTCCCCCTGGGTGACACGGAGCTTCAGATACGTTTTCTCGACGCCCTTGATCACGCGGGTCTTCACCTCGGTGATCGTCGCAGCACCGTGGTGCGGATAGACGACCGTCTCGCCAACCTCAAAAAGCATGCAGCTGTGTCCTTTCGGCAACCTCCAGAATACCACAGCGAAAATGCGCTAAGGTTTGCGCCCTCGGTGAGCGTGAACGGCGAGAGGCGGCAGTACCCCTAGACTGGAGGGACACCGTCAGCATCCTGAGGAGGATCAGTGAACACGCGCGCTCTCGCGTCCATCGCCCTCGGTGCCGCCATCATCCTGGGCACCACCGGCTGCAGCATGATCTCGCCGCAGGCCACCACGATCCCCTACTCGGCCGCGGAGGGCGTCAACGTCCCGAACGCCTCTGGGCCCGTGCTGGTGCGCAACGCCTTCTTCATCACGGGCGAGGACGCCGTCAACCTCGTCGCCGTCTTCGTCAACGACACCGCGGAAGACCAGACCGCCACGGTCGCCGTCGACGGCGTGGCCGCTCCGCTCAAGGTGTCGGTGCCCGCCGGCGAGCGCGTCAGCTACGGCATCGACGGCGAGCACCTCGAGGTCCCCGGCCTCAACACGGTCGCGGGCGACACCGTCAAGGTCACGTTCACCTCGGGTGACGGCACGTCGGAGGCCGTGGAGGTCCCCGTGCTCGACGGCACCCTCGAGTACCTCGAAGAGGCTGTGCCGACGCCGTCGGCCACCAGCTGACCTCGCAGATGAGAGCGGGCCGCATCCCTACGGATGCGGCCCGCTCTCATCTGCGGTTCAGGCCTCGAATCGGTATCCGAGACCGCGGACCGTTACGAGCATCACCGGCTGTCCGGGATTCTCCTCGATACGCGAGCGGATGCGCTTGATGTGCACGTCGAGCGTCTTCGTGTCGCCGAAGTAGTCGCTGCCCCAGACCCGGTCGATGAGCTGTCCCCGGGTGAGCACGCGACCCGCGTTGCGCATCAGCACCTCGAGCAGCTCGAACTCCTTCAGCGGCATGTTGATCTCGCTTCCCGCCACCGACACGGTGTGACGGTCCAGATCCACGCTCACCCGTCCGCCCTGCAGCACCCGCTCGTCCAGGTCGGCCTCCGCCGCCGCCGTGCGCCGCAGCACGGCCCGCATGCGCGCCAGCAGCTCGCGAGCGGAGTACGGCTTGGTGACGTAGTCGTCGGCACCGATCTCCAGGCCCACCACGATGTCCACCTCGGTGTCCTTCGCGGTCACCATGATGATCGGCACAGCCGACGTCGTGCGCACCTGGCGGGCCACCTCGGTCCCGGGCATCCCCGGCAGCATCAGATCGAGCAGCAGGATGTCGGCGCCGCGCTCGCGGAATGCGGCGAGGGCCGCCGGCCCGTCCTCGGCGATCTCGACCTCGTATCCCTCACGGCGAAGCAGATACGCCAGCGGATCGGCGAGGTCGGGCTCGTCCTCGATGAGCAGCACTCGGGTCATGACGGGTTCTCTCCGTTCTGCGTCTCGGTCTGAGCCGGGACGGGGACAGGTGTCGATGCGTGCGCGTCCACGCGCACGACGGCGTCGCGGGCCGCGCGGGCGGCGTCGGCGACGGGTTCGCGGCGCTCCGCGACGATCGGGACGGACGCCGGGATGGGCTTCTCCACGGCGGGTGCCAGCGGCGCGGTCTCGGTCGCGAGCTCTTCGCTGCGCTTCCGGTCCTCACGCTTCTGCTTCTTGCGCAGCTTGTCGGCCTTGCGGGCCTCCTCGCTCTTGCGCGCCTTCTCGGGCTTGCGCGGCTTGTCGGTCTTGCGAGCCTTGTCGTGCGCCGGCGCTTCCGATGCAGGCAGCACGATCGTGAATGTCGCGCCCTTGCCCGGACGGGACCACAGCCGGACGTCACCGCCGTGCCGCTGGACGGCGTGCTTGACGATCGAGAGCCCGAGTCCGGTGCCGCCGGTGCTGCGCGAGCGCGCCTGATCTGCGCGGTAGAAGCGCTCGAAGATGCGCTGCTGGTCGTCCTCCGCGATACCGATCCCCTGATCGGCCACGGCGATCTCGATGACATCGTCCACGCGCTTCACGCCGATGCCCACGCGCGATCCCGATGCCGAGTACTTCACCGCGTTGGACACGAGGTTTCCCAGTGCGTCGCTGAGGATCTGGGCATCACCGCGCACGAACAGTCCGCGCTCGCCGCCGCGCAGCAGCTCGACGTTCGCTCCCTGGGCGGCCACACTGTTGGCATCGACGGCCGCGGCGACCACTTCGTCGACCGACACGTCGCGCACCTCGGACAGGCCATCCGTGGATTGCAGCTTCGACAGACTCATGATGCGACCGGTGAGCCCACCGAGCCGGCGCGCCTCCGCCTGCAGCCGCGCGGCGAACACGCGCACCTGATCGGGGTCGTCCGCGGCCATGTCGACGGCCTCGGAGAGCAGCGTGATCGCACCCACCGGCGTCTTCAGCTCGTGAGAGGTGTTCGAGACGAAGTCGTGGCGCATCTGCTCCAGGCGCTCGCTCTCGCTGATGTCGCGGACGGTCAGCATGGTGAGCCGCGCGCTGAGCACGGTGGCCCGGGCACTGACCAGCCGGAGTTCGGGAGAGAGTTCACCGAGCCGGATACGCAGCGTCTCGGTCTCGGTGCCGCCCGCGGATCGCGCGCGACGAACGAGGGCACGCAGGTCGGTGTTCTCCAGCGGGCGCCCGGTCTCGAACCCCAGCCAGCCCGCAGCGGTGGAGGTTGCCAGCAGCTGGAAGGAGGTGTCCAGGACCGCCGCAGCATCGTCCATCCCGGCCAGGACCGCCGTGATTCCCTCCGGAACATCGCCCGCGACTTCTCGGAGATGGCGGTCACGGGCGCGCAGTGCCACCACCAGAGCCACAGTGACGGCAGCGCCGATGACCAGGCCCAGAACGAGGGCGAAGATCGCCAGCTGCGTGGAGGACATGAGTACAGCGTATTCTGGCCGCGAAGGCCGACGAGCCCGGATTCCGCGCTATGACTGGCATCGCCGCCGGATATTCACGCGGGCGGCACCAATCGTTAACCTTCGCTCGTTTTGATTGCGCCGAAGCCCGACAGCCAGGACATCCCGGCGCGAGCGCGGGCGGCGCAGACCTGCACCAGTGAAAGGCACACAGCCATGCGGGAAGTTTTCCACCAGTCCCTCGACGACGTCCAGGGACGCCTGGTCGAGATCGCCGAGCTCGTCACCATCGCGATCACGAAGGCGACCACCGCCTTCGCCACCAGCGATGTCACGCTGGCGGAGGAGGTCATCGAGGACGACCGCCTCATCGACGCCCGCGCCGTGGTGCTCGACGAGCTGGCCATCGAGATCCTCGCTCGCCAGCAGCCGGTCGCGCGCGACCTCCGTATGGTGGTCTCTGCGCTCCGCATGAGCGCATCACTGGAGCGCATGGGTGACATGGCCGAGCACATCGCTCAGCTGGCCCGCTACCGTTTCCCGGAGCGCGCCATCCCGAAGGGTCTGAAGAGCACCTTCACCTCCATGGGCGAGCTCGACGTGCAGATCGCCACCCAGCTGGCCGACCTGCTGCGCACCCAGGACCTCACCATCGCGGACGAGATCCGCAACCTCGACGACGACATCGACGAGCTGCACGCACGCGTCTTCGAGAAGGTCCTCAGCGACACCTGGAAGGGCGAGGCCGGCGCCACGGTCGATGCCACCCTGGCCAGCCGCTACCACGAGCGCTTCGCCGACCACGCCGTGTCGGTCGCGAAGAAGGCCGTCTACCTCGCCACGGGCGACTGGACGGCGGAGGGCGAGACGAGCGAGAACGCCGTCTGACGCCCGATGAAGCGGCGCGGGCCACGTCAGGGGTGGCGGACCGCGCCGCTTCGTCGTCTCCGGGCGCGCGCCGGTCTCAGGATCTGTTGTGATTCCGATGCAGCCGAGCAGCTTCTGAGACCGACCGCGGCATTGGTCTCAAGATCTGCTCTGCCGGCGCAGACCGACGGCAGGTTCTGAGACCATGGCGGCCGGATCCGGGGCGTCATCGGCCCGTCGGCCCCGGGAATGCGAACGTCCCCGCACCGAACCGGTGCGGGGACGTCGTGCGTGTCGGGCTTACTTGTTGCCCTGGTTCGCCACCGCAGCGGCGCCCGCTGCCGCGGCCTCGGGGTCGAGGTACTCAGCCGGGGCGATGGGCTTGAGGTCCGCGTCCAGCTTGTAGACCAGCGGGATACCGGTGGGGATGTTGAGCTCCGCGATGTCGTCGTCGCTGATGCCGTCGAGGTGCTTCACCAGGCCCCGCAGCGAGTTGCCGTGTGCCGTCACCAGGACGGTCTTGCCGGCACGCAGGTCCGGGACGATCTCGGCGTCCCAGTACGGGAGCAGACGGTCGATCACGAGACTCAGTGACTCGGTGCGCGGGATCTCCCCGTCGATGCCGGCGTAGCGGGGGTCGTTCACCTGGCTGAACTCGCTGTCGTCCGCGAGCGCGGGCGGCGGCACGTCGAACGAGCGACGCCACAGCTGGAACTGCTCCGGGCCGAACTCGGCGAGCGTCTCCGCCTTGTCCTTGCCCTGCAGCGCTCCGTAGTGGCGCTCGTTGAGGCGCCACGAGCGCTTGACCGGGATCCACAGACGATCCGCGTTGTCGAGCGCGATGTTGGCGGTCTGGATCGCACGGCTGAGCAGCGAGGTGTGCAGCACATCGGGGAGGATGCCGGCCTCGGCCAGCAGCTGTCCGCCGCGGGCCGCCTCGGCCTTGCCCTGGTCGGTGAGACGGACGTCCACCCAACCGGTGAACAGGTTCAGCTCGTTCCACTGGCTCTGGCCGTGGCGAAGAAGGATGAGGGTGTACGGCTCGGTCATGTCCCCAGCCTACCGGCGGCTTCGGGGCGATATCGCTGCACGACGTTCGATGACGCAGACACGAGAGAATGGACTCATGCCGCGCCCCGTCTCCCCCGCAGGTCACGCCACGCGCGGCACCACGAACACCAACCGGCTGCGACGTGTGGACCGCTGGATCGCCGCGCTGCCCGAGCTTCGCCGCGCCGATTCCCCTCTGGTTGTGGACCTCGGGTACGGGGCCAGCGGCGTCACTGCTTTCGAGCTGTACGATCGCCTCCGCCGCACGCATCCAGACGTCGAGGTCCTCGGTCTCGAGATCGACGCGGAGCGCGTGACGCGCGCGACCGCACAGCTCGCCGAGATCCGGGCGGGACAGACGCGCTTCCCCGTCGATAGCCGGATCTCGTTCGCACGCGGGGGCTTCGAAGTCCCCGCTCCGCGACCGGCCACCGTGATCCGGGCGTTCAATGTGCTCCGGCAGTACGACGAGGCCGACGTCGCCGAGGCCTGGCGCATGATGTGCTCACGCCTCGCCCCGGACGGGATCGTGGTGGAGGGCACGTGCGATGAGATCGGCCGGGTGTCGAGCTGGATCGATCTGGACAGCGGAGCCAAGCCGCGCAGCCTCACGATCTCTCTCCGGCTGGCCGAGCTGGAGAGGCCGGGCATCGTGGCAGAACGGCTGCCGAAGGCGCTGATCCACCGCAACGTCCCCGGCGAGCGCGTGCACCGCCTGATGACCGACCTCGACGCATCGTGGGAGCGAAACGCCGGACTCGGCGCGTTCGGTACCGTCCAGCGCTGGCTCGCGGCGGTCTCCGATCTCCGCGCCACGGGATGGCCTGTGCGCACCCCGAAGGCCCGCGCGAAGCTCGGTGAGCTCACCGTGGACTGGGCAAGCGTCGCCCCGCTGGGCGCCGACTAGGCTGGGCGGGTGACGACGGCGACGGTGGTGGGGTCCGGCCCGAACGGACTCGCCGCGGCGATCCGGCTCGCACAGGCCGGCATTCGCGTCACGGTGATCGAGGCGGCCCCGGTGCCGGGTGGCGGCGCTCGCACGAGTGAGCTCACCCTTCCCGGAGTGCTGCACGATGACTGTTCCACTGCGATGCCGGGAGCGGTGGCGTCGCCGTTCTTCCGCTCGCTGCACCTGGAGCGTCATGGCTTGCAGTGGCTGCATCATGATGTGGTCGTTGCCCATCCGACGGACGATGCCACCGGAGTGGTCTACCGCGACCTCGTCAGAACGGCCATGAGCATGGGCGCGGACGGCGCGCTGTGGCGCCGTCTGTTCGCTCCGCTCACCCGCAATGCGGACGCCGTTTTCGACACCGCGTTCGCCCCCGTCGTCTCCTTCCCCCGCCACCCCCGTGCGTTGCTCCAGCTGGGACTGCGCGCGGCCCCGCCGGCATCGTGGTGGGCGCGGGCGTTTCGGCGTCCTGAGAACGCCGCTGCGTTCGCAGGCATCGCCGCGCACATGATCGGTAGTCTGACGGCGCCGTTGTCCTCCTCGGTCGGCGCCATGCTCACCACCGCGCTGCACGCCCATGGCTGGCCGTTCCCACGCGGTGGAGCGGGAGCCCTGACCTCCGCGCTGCTCGCCGAATTCGCTGAGCTCGGCGGGCGCATCGAGCTCGGTCGCCGGGTGACGCGCGTGGATGAACTCGGCACGGATGTCGTCGTGCTCACTGTCCCGCCGCGCACCGCGCTCACGATGATGGACGTCCCGGCCGGGGTTCGGCACGCGTGGCGCCGCTTCCGCCCGGGTCCCGGCGCGTTCAAGCTCGACCTGGCCATCGAGGGCGATGTGCCCTGGCGTGACGACGCCCTGCGCCGCGCCGGGGTGGTGCATCTCGGCGGAACGTTCGCGCAGGTCGCGCGGGCAGAGGCCGATGTCGTGCGGGGACGTATGCCGGGGCATCCGTTCGTGCTCGTCACCCAGCCGCACCTCGTCGATCCGTCCCGCTCGCACAATGGCATCAACCCGCTCTGGCTCTACGCGCACGTCCCGAACGGATGGCCCTACGACGAGACCGAGCGATTGCTGGCTGAGCTGGAGCGCTACGCCCCCGGCGCGCGCGAACGGATCCTCGCGGTGCACACCCGCGGTCCCGGGGCCCTGGAAGCGCACAACACCGCGTACCTCGGCGGCGACATCGGCGGCGGTGCCACCACCCTCCGACAGCTCATCGCCCGCCCACGAATGGGCCCCCGGGGTTTCGCGACCGGTGTTCGCGGTGTGTATCTCGGCGGTGCGTCGACGGCCCCCGCCGGCGGAGTACACGGCATGTGCGGTGTCAACGCCGCCGAGCTCGCGCTGCGCGACCTCACCCGCTGACTCCGTTCATAGCGCGCGAATTGCGCGAATCCGGCCCGAATAGCAGCGATTCGCGCGCAATGAAACCGGAAGGGCTCTGGTCAGTCCTGCTTCAGCGGACGACGAGACAGCCGCGTGAGACGAGGGACGTCGGCCACCGAGCCGGCATCGGCGGGCACCACGACCTCCTGTGCTCCCGTGATGTCCGTCTCGCCGGAGCGGACGTGCAGCACCGCATCGGCGGGCACGCGGCGGGCGACGACCGCCAGCGCGATCGGTCCGAGCTCATGATGCATGGCGCTGGAGGTGATGCGGCCCACCTCATCGCCCTCGGCGTCCGAGCGCACCTCGTCGCCCGGAGACGGGAGCACGCTGTCGCTGCCGTCGAGATGGAGCATCACCAGGCGGCGCGGCGGGTGACCGAGGTTGTGGACCTTCGCCACGGTCTCCTGGCCGCGATAGCACCCCTTGTTCAGGTGCACCGCGGATCGAATCCAGTCGACCTCATGCGGAATGAGACGTTCGTCGCGCTCCCGCGCCCAGCGCGGACGCCACGCGGCGATGCGCAGCGCATCCGCCGCCAGCACCCCCGCAGGACGGAAACCTCCCAGGTGCGTCGCGAGCTCATCCGACTGCGCAGCCGTGACGATCGCCTCGCGCCAGTCGCGCTCCGCCCCCGGGTGCTCCGTGATCTGCGCGTACTGCCAGCCGCCCGCAGCCACAGCGCGCCACGGATCTTGCCATACGACGGCGCCGGGGGCGATCGAGGAGAGGTGCTCGCCCGCCGCGTCGCCCATGAATCCGATCACGCGCAGCTCGTCCCGCACGGCGATGTCGACCTGGGCGCGGAAGCGCATGCGCAGCAGCCATGCAGACAGCGGACCGGCGTCGTCACGGTCGACGAGAAGCCAGGCCGTCTCACCGTCGTCGACGATGCCGGCGGCGTGCTCGACCCGCCCCTGCGGATCCAGGACGAGCAACTCGGAGGAGACCCCGGCGGGAAGATGCGCGACGGACTGCGAGGTGATGGAGTCCAGCCATGTGAGCCGGTCGGGGCCCGTCAGAGACACGACGGCACGATCGCCGAGCGGCGCGATGGCCTGCCCCTGCTCCAGAGCGCGCTGCTCACGCAGCGGTTCACCGAAGTGGGTGACCGCGTCGCCGTCGACGACGGCACCGGGCAGGGCGGCGAATCCCGCCATGTCAGGACACCTTGGCCAGGCGAGCGGACGCGTGCGAGGCCGGCGGTGCCCCGAGCGCCGCGATGTCCCAGGCCCACAGCAGGTGCCCCTGGACGAGGCCGTACATACGCTCGGCTGACGCGTAGTCCTTCGCCGTCGAGGGCCGCAGCACCGCGTCGGTGGCGAGGTCGATGCGGGGGCCCTTCACCTGTCCGAGGTACAGCTCCGTCACGCCGTCCGCATGGACGATGGACACTTCGAGGTCGAACGCCTCATCGGTGTTGCGCAGCGCCTCGACGTCTTCGACCGTGCGCGGCACGAGCGCCTCCGAGCCCGGAAGCAGACCCGGTCCGACATCCGACGCCGTGCGCGGTCGGGCGATGCGCCAGAATCCGACCTCCGAGTTCAGGCGGACCTGCTCGCCGTCCTCGTCGATCGGGAGGAGTACGGCGGTAGCGGAGTAGTTCAACGCGTCGCCACCGTCGTGACTGAAGCTCACGCGGTGCGTGAACTCGCCCGTGAAGTGATGATCACCGGCGGTGTAGTCGATGACGCCGGTGCCTTCCCAGACCCCCAGGAGCCAGGACAGCGGCACCAGGTCTGCGGGCAGATCGCTGGGCAGCTCGATCATGGCTTGTGCCCGGTCAGCGCTGGCCGCGGAAGAGGTTGTAGACCACGACGCCCGCGACGAACGCGATGGCGAGCGACGCGAGGCCCAGCAGGCCGACGAAGAGCATCTCGAGTGCGAAGAGGTCCATGGCATCCACTCTAGCCCGCTCGCCGCTGATCGCGGGTCAGAGACCGCTCAGCGCGGCGAGTCCGAAGCCCGCAGAGACCAGCCCCATCACAACCAGCGCGCCCAGCATGCTCGCACCCATGCGGCCGATGAATCCCTGCGCCGGTGCGGAGAAGATCTGCACGGCGAACGCGGCGATGAGGGTGATCCCCAGCCCGACGCACAGCCAGCCGACGCGCTGGTCCAGCGGTGCCACGATGCCGACCGCGACCGAGATGAGCGCGCTGAGGATCCAGACCGCCGCGATGCCGATGATGGGCGAGCGCGGAGCGAGCTGCGGCTGTGACATAACGTCATTCTCCCAGACGCGGCGCGGGAACGCTCCCGAGTGAGGCATATCATGGGGACTTAGCCGCAGGAGAGGAGTCGGCGTGGCGCAACTGCTCGTGCTCAGTTCGACACCGGATGCCGCTCTGCCCGCCCTCGAGCTGCTCAGCCACACGGTGCGCACGATTCCGGCGGCCCCCGCACAGCTGGTCGCGGCGCCCGACGCCGATCTGATCCTCGTGGACGCCCGCGCGGATCTCGTCGCGGCGAAGTCGCTGTGTCGTCTGCTTCGCACCACGGGACTCAGCTCCCCGCTGCTGGTGGTGGTCACCGAGGGCGGCCTCACCGCCCTCTCCCCCGACTGGGGCGTGGATGATCTGCTGCTGAGCTCCGCCGGCCCCGCCGAGATCGACGCCCGGCTGCGACTCGCGCTCGGCCGAGCGGCCGCGCTGGATGAGCGTCCCACCCGCGTGCAGACCTCCGGCATCACCATCGACGAGGCCTCGTACTCCGCCAAGATCAACGGCCGTCCGCTGGATCTCACCTACAAGGAGTTCCAGCTCCTGCACTTCCTCGCCACCCACCCCTCACGCGTGTTCACGCGTGAGCAGCTGCTGAGCGAGGTGTGGGGCTACGACTACTACGGCGGCACCCGAACCGTCGATGTGCACGTCCGGCGCCTGCGCGCAAAGCTCGGCGACATGGAGCAGCTCATCGGCACCGTCCGAAACGTGGGCTATCGTTTCGACGCCGCCGAGGACGAGCAGCCCACAGAACGCGTCCGCTGACCGCTTAACCTGTTCGTCACCCGTCACTGTAAGGATGAGCACATGATCGACACGACGATCCCTGACGCCGGACTGGGCGAGGACGACGACGACTTCGATGTGCTCGCCGTGGAATCGGACGACCAGTTCCCCGACGATCGCTACCTGGATCGCGAGCTGAGCTGGCTGAAGTTCAACCAGCGCGTGCTCGAACTGGGCGAGGACCCCACCACTCCGCTGCTCGAGCGAGCGAACTTCCTCGCGATCTTCGCCAGCAATCTCGACGAGTTCTTCATGGTGCGTGTCGCCGGGCTCAAGCGCCGCATCGTCACCGGGCTCGCCGTTCCGACGAACGTCGGACGAGCCCCCGCCGACGTGCTCGCGGACATCTCCGCGGAGGCGCACAGGCTGCAGCTGCGCCATGCCCAGGCGTGGACCGACTCGGTGCGCCCGGCTCTCACCGAAGCGGGCATCTCCGTCGTGTCGTGGGACGCGCTGGACGCGGCCGATCGCGAGCACCTCGCCGAGTACTTCCAGGCGCAGGTCTTCCCGGTGCTCATGCCGCTCGCCGTCGACCCCGCCCACCCCTTCCCGTACATCTCCGGCCTGTCGCTGAACCTCGCCATCCGCATCCGCAATGCGCGCACCGGCCGCACGGAGTTCGCGCGCCTCAAGGTGCCGCCGATGCTGCCACGCTTCATCGAGGTGCCGGGTTCGGGTGGCGTGCGCTACATCCTCATCGAGGACCTCATCGCCAACCACCTCGGCGACCTCTTCCCCGGTATGGAGGTCATCGACCACCACGCCTTCCGCCTCACCCGCAACGAGGACATGGTCATCGAGGAGGATGAGACCGAGAACCTCATCCAGGCCCTCGAGGCCGAGCTGATGCGTCGCCGGTTCGGACCGCCGATCCGGCTCGAGATCACCGACGACATGGACGAGGTGACGCTGGAGCTGCTGCTGAAGGAGCTGTCGATCACCGATCAGGAGGTCTACCGCCTCCCCGGCCCGCTCGACCTGCGCGCGCTGTTCTCCCTCACTCGCATCGACCGTCCCGAGCTGCGGTACGCACCGCACGTCCCCGTGACGGCCGTGCCGTTCCGTCCGACCGGGAACGAGAGCCGTGCCGACATCTTCGGCGCGATCCGCAGTGGCGACGTCCTCGTGCACCACCCGTACGAGTCCTTCGCCACCAGCGTGCAGGCGTTCCTGGAGCAGGCGGCACGCGACCCGCACGTGCTCGCGATCAAGCAGACCCTGTACCGTACGTCCGGCGACAGCCCGATCGTGCAGGCACTGATCGACGCCGCCGAGGCCGGCAAGCAGGTCCTCGCCCTTGTCGAGGTCAAGGCTCGCTTCGACGAGGCCGCGAACATCGGCTGGGCGCGTCAGCTGGAGAAGGCCGGCGTGCACGTGGTCTACGGCCTCGTCGGCCTGAAGACCCACTGCAAGCTGGCGCTCGTGATCCGTGAGGAGGACGGCGTTCTCCGCCACTACTCGCACGTCGGAACGGGCAACTACAACCCGAAGACCTCGCGGCTGTACGAGGACTTCGGCCTGTTCACCATCGACGATCAGGTGGGCAAGGACCTCACCCGCCTGTTCAACGAGCTCAGCGGGTACGCGATCGAGAAGAAGTTCAAGCGCCTGCTGGTGGCACCTCGCCACCTCCGCAAGGGGCTCCTGCGGCTGATCGACAAGGAGCGGCGCAACGCCCTCGCCGGCAAGGACGCCTCGATCCGCATCAAGGTCAACTCGATGGTGGACGAACAGATCATCGACGCCCTGTACCGCGCCTCGAACGCGGGCGTGAAGGTGGAGGTGTGGGTACGCGGGATCTGCAGCCTGAAGCCCGGCGTCCCCGGCCTCAGCGAGAACATCACCGTGCGCTCGATCCTCGGCCGGTATCTGGAGCACTCGCGCATCTTCGCGTTCCACAACGACGGGGATCCGCAGTTCTACATCGGCTCCGCCGACATGATGCACCGCAACCTGGATCGGCGCGTGGAGGCGCTCATCCGCGTGGTCGCACCGGCGCACCTCACCGAGCTCGGCGATCTGTTCGCACTGGCGATGAACGAGGGCACGAGTTCCTGGCACCTCGGTCCCGAGGGAGAGTGGACCCGCCATTCGGTGGACGCGAAGGGCGCTCCCCTCGTGGACGCCCAGGATGCGACCATGGCCCAGATCGCGCGGCGCCGCCGCGCTCGCGCGGTGCGATGAGGGACACCGCGGTCTACGCGGCCGGTGCGGTCGTCTGGCGCATGGTGGAGGGGAAGCTGCGCATCCTCGTGATCCACCGCACCAAGTACGCCGACGTCACGCTGCCGAAGGGGAAGGTCGATCCCGGCGAGACGCTCGCCGAGACCGCCGTGCGCGAGGTGTTCGAGGAGACGGGCATACGCATCGTCCTCGGAGCACCCGTCGGCGTCTCCCGCTATCGCCTCCCCAGCCGCAAACAGAAGATCGTCCACTACTGGACCGCAGAGGCCACGGAAGCGGCGCTTCGGGCATCGGCGTTCGTGCCCAACCGGGAGGTGGCCGGGATCGAGTGGGTCTCCCCGAAGAAGGCCCGCACCTACCTCAGCTACCCCGTCGACGTCGAGATCCTCGACAACTTCCTGCGGCTGGTCGATGACGGCGCGCTAGAGACCTTCCCGCTCATCGTGCTGCGTCACGCGCGCGCCGTCGCCCGTGCCGATTGGAAGGGCGAGGACACCGCGCGTCCGCTCACCGCACGCGGCACGAAGCAGGCGGCGCAGATCGCGGGCCCGTTGCGAGCGTTCGGGGTGAAGCGCATCGTCTCCTCCCCCGCGGTGCGATGTGTCACCACCTCCGTGCCCCTGGCCGCCTCGCTCGGTCGTGAGATCATCCGGGCCGAAGGCATCAGTCAAGCTGCGTTCGAGGCCGGTGAGGACGACATCCGCGGCATCGTCGGCAAGCGGGTGCGCTCACGCAAGCCCGCCGTCCTCTGTAGTCACCGCCCCGTGATCCCGAAGATCTTCCACGAGATCGCACTCGCCACCGGCACCGTGGAGGGCCGGTATCTCGTGGATGCCGCGGAGCTGGAGCCCGCGGCTTTCAGCGTCGTTCACCTCTCGGCAACCAACCCCGGATCGGGCATCGTCTCCATCGAGACGTACGAGTCACGGGTGTGAGCAGCGCCCGCACGCACGCAGCGAACTGAGACCGGCCGTTCACCTTCCGTTCACGTAGCCAGCGACACCTGTTTAGAGTCCACACTTACGGTCGTCGTGTGCCTGCACCAGGGCAACAACCGACACAGTGAAGGATTCACCTCGTGAAGCTCACCCGCTTTGTTCAGATCGGCGCCATCGGCGCCGTCGCCGCTCTTGCGCTCGCCGGCTGCGCCGCGAACGAGGGCGGCTCGGGCACCACGGACCCGACCACCGGCTCTTCCTCGGCTTCGTCCGAGACCACCACGTCCGCTGCCCTGAAGGGCGACCTCGTCGGCGGTGGCGCCACCTCGCAGCAGGTCGCCATCCAGACGTGGACCAAGGACTTCCAGACTGCGAACCCGGACGCGACCATCAGCTACGACCCGCAGGGCTCGGGTGCTGGCCGTGAGTCGTTCGGCACCGGTGCCTTCAACTTCGCGGGCTCCGACCGCGCGTTCAAGATCGACGAGATCTCGGGCGGTACCTTCGAGGCGTGCGCCGACGGCAGCGCGCTGGTGGAGATCCCGGCGTACATCTCGCCGATCGCCATCGTCTTCAACCTGGGCGCCGACATCAACAGCCTGGACCTGGACCCCAGCACCCTCGCGGGCATCTTCGCGGGCACCATCACCAAGTGGAACGACCCGGCCATCGCCGCGACCAACCCCGGTGTGACGCTGCCCGACAGCACCATCAGCCCGGTGCACCGCTCCGACAAGTCGGGCACCACCGGCAACTTCACCGACTACCTCTCGGCCACCGGTGCCGACGCCTGGACCTACGGTTCGGTCGAGGAGTGGCCCTTCGAGGGCGGCGAGGCTCGCCAGGGCACCTCGGGAGTCATCGAGGCCATCAAGGGCGGCGAGGGCACGATCGGTTACGCCGATTCCTCCCAGGCCGGCGACCTGGCCTCCGTCAAGGTCAAGGTCGGCGACGCGTACGTCGGTCACTCGGCCGAGGGTGCGGCAGCCGCGGCTGACGCCTCGCCGTTCGAGGACGGCCGTGAGGCCACCGACCTGGCGATCAAGATCGACCGCACCACCACGGCGAAGGACGCCTACCCGGTCGTGCTGATCAGCTACCTGATCGGCTGCGGCGAGTACAAGGACGCCGAGATCGGCGCGCTGGCCAAGGGCTTCTTCTCCGCCGCGATCAGCGAGGCGGGCCAGCAGGCCGCTGCCACGTCGGCTGGCTCGGCGCCCATCTCGGACACGCTCCGCGAGAAGGCCCAGGCCGCTGTGGACGCCATCAAGTGATGATCTGAGGGGTGCGGGCCGCTCTGGCCCGCACCCCTCACCTCTGCTCCCCTTCACGGAAAGGCGACATGTCAGCCACCACTGCCGCGACCGATGAACCCATCGTCGCCAAACGACGCGCCGGAGACATCTGGTTCTCTTCAGCCGCGCTGTTCGCGGGTTCCATGATCCTGGTCACGCTGGCCGCTGTCGCGATCTTCCTCATCGTGCAGTCCCTGCCCGCCTTCACGGCGACCAGCGAGGACGCATCGGTTCTGAAGACGAACTTCTGGGACTACGTCTGGCCCCTGCTCTTCGGAACCATCTGGGCGGCATTCCTCGCCCTGCTGATGGCGGTGCCCCTCTCACTGGGCGTTGCGCTGTTCATCACCCACTACGCACCGCGCCGGCTGGCGCAGACGCTCGGCTACATCGTGGACTTGCTCGCGGCGGTCCCGTCCGTGGTCTTCGGCCTCTGGGGCATCATCGTGCTCCCCGGGGCCGTTCAGCCCGTCTACTCGTGGCTCAACACCAACCTCAACTGGATTCCGCTCTTCAGCGGCGACGTCTCCAAGACGGGCAACACGATCCTCACCGCCGCCATGGTGCTCGCGGTCATGGTGGTCCCGATCATCACCGCGATCTGCCGCGAAATCTTCCTGCAGACCCCGAAGCTGCACGAGGAGGCCGCGCTGGCGTTGGGCGCCACGCGCTGGGAGATGGTCCGCATGGCCGTGCTCCCCTTCGGCCGCTCCGGAATCGTGTCCGCCTCCATGCTCGGCCTCGGCCGCGCACTGGGCGAGACCATGGCGGTCGCCATGGTGCTCTCGGCGACCGGAACGGTCTCCTTCCAGCTGCTGACCTCGCTCAACCCCTCGACGATCGCCGCGAACATCGCGCTGACGTTCCCGGAGGCGTACAAGGTGAACATCAACGTTCTCATCGCCACCGGCCTCATCCTTTTCGTCGTGACGTTCGCCGTCAACGCCGCTGCGCGCTGGCTCGTGAATCGTCGCAAGGAATTCTCGGGAGCGAACTGAGATGACCTCCACCATCGTCCCGCCGAGCGTTCCCACCGTGACCGCCGCCGCATCCGCTCCGCTCACGCGCGGCCAGCTCCCCCGTTGGGCCCCCTGGGCGCTTCTCGGCGGCCTGATCGTCGCACTGGGCGCCGTCTTCGCCCTGATTTCCGCTGCCAGCGGTGATTCCTTCAACGTGGCCGGCTGGCTCGTGCTCTCCGGTATTGCCTACGTGGTGCTGGTCACGGTGCTCTCGGGCATCGTCGAGGGCCGCCGCAAGGCCACCGACCGGCTCGTCCTCGCCCTCGTCACCGGCGCCTTCGTCATCGCGATGGTCCCGCTGGTCTCCGTGGCGTGGACCGTGATCGCCTACGGCGTCGCACGCTTCGACGTCATGTTCTTCTCGAACTCGATGCGAAACGTCGTCGGCGAGGGCGGCGGAGCGCTGCACGCCATCATCGGCACGCTGCTCATCACGCTCGGCGCCGCCGTGATCTCCATCCCGATCGGCCTGCTCACCTCGATCTACCTCGTGGAGTACGGTCAGGGCCGCAAGCTCGCCCGCGGCATCACGTTCCTGGTGGACGTCATGACGGGTATCCCCTCGATCGTCGCCGGTCTGTTCGCCTACGCGGTGTTCGCCCTGATCTTCGGACCGGGCGTGCGCATGGGCATCATGGGCTCGGTCGCTCTCGCGGTGCTGATGATCCCGGTGGTCGTCCGCTCCAGCGAGGAGATGCTGCGCCTGGTTCCGAACGAGCTGCGCGAGGCCGCATACGCGCTGGGCGTCCCGAAGTGGCTGACGATCCTCAAGGTCGTCCTGCCTACGTCCATCGCCGGGATCACCACGGGCATCATGCTCGCCATCTCCCGCGTGATCGGTGAGACGGCGCCGCTGCTCATCACCGCCGGGTTCGCCGCGTCGATGAACTACAACCTGTTCGACGGGCGCATGCAGACCCTGCCGGTTTTCGTCTACACCGAGTGGGCCAACAAGGGAATCCCGCCCGAGGCCTACGTCGACCGTGCCTGGGCCGGCGCCCTCACACTGATCATCATCGTCATGGTGCTGAACCTCGTCGCGCGACTCGTCGCGAAGTTCTTCGCCCCCAAGACCGGCCGCTGAGCCGAAAGGAACATCGTGTCCAAGAGCATCGAGGTCAACGACCTGAACGTCTACTACGGCGACTTCCTCGCCGTGGAGGGCGTCTCCATCAACATCGAGCCGCGCACCGTGACCGCCTTCATCGGCCCGTCGGGCTGCGGCAAGTCCACCTTCCTGCGCACCCTGAACCGTATGCACGAGGTCATCCCCGGTGCACACGTGAAGGGCGAGGTCCTCCTCGACGGCAACAACCTGTACGGCCCCGGAGTGGACCCGGTGATGGTCCGTCGCCAGGTGGGCATGGTGTTCCAGCGCCCCAACCCGTTCCCCACGATGTCCATCAAGGAGAACGTGCTGGCGGGGGTCAAGCTGAACAACTCCCGGATGGCGAAGTCCGACCAGGACGCGCTCGTGGAGAAGTCGCTGCGCGGCGCCAACCTCTGGAATGAGGTCAAGGATCGCCTCGACAAGCCGGGCTCTGGCCTCTCCGGTGGTCAGCAGCAGCGTCTGTGCATCGCGCGCGCGATCGCCGTCTCCCCGGATGTGATCCTGATGGACGAGCCCTGCTCCGCCCTCGACCCGATCTCCACGTTCGCAATCGAGGAGCTCATCAACGAGCTGAAGAACGACTACACGGTGGTCATCGTGACCCACAACATGCAGCAGGCCTCGCGGGTGAGCGACAAGACGGCGTTCTTCAACATCGCCGGCACCGGCAAGCCCGGCAAGCTCATCGAGTACGCCGACACCACGACGATCTTCACGACGCCGTCGGTTCAGGCCACCGAGGACTACGTCTCCGGCCGCTTCGGTTGATCAGCGCTCTCCGGACGGGGTCGGCTCTGCGGAGCCGGCCCCGTCCTCGTTTTCAGGTGCCGCTCCTTGCGGGGCGGCGTCCAGCGCGGGTGTCGCGACATGAGGACTGTTGCGTGGTTTCCGCACCCGGCAGGACGACATCTCCTCGTTTCGAGACAAGCCCACCTCGTCGCCGAGTCGAGTCCCTCGTCCGCCCCACTGACAGCGCGTCAGACGCGGCGCAGGTGTCGCGAAACGAGGATCGTGTCGCGACACGAGGACCATTCCGCGGTTTCAGCCCAGGCCAGGACGACATCTCCTCGTTTCAAGACGGGGCGCGGCGGCCGGCGATCGCGCCCGTGGGGCCAACAGGTCAGACGACCCGATTGAGGTTCGGGCGACCCGCCGATAGCCTGCGAGCATGTCGGTCCTGGAGAACATGCACCCGTCAACGAAGTCCTCGGCTCGCTCGCGGAGTACGGGCGCCAATGCTCTGATCGGAGTCGCGCTCGGCGTCGGGCTCTACCTCGGAGGCGGAGCCGTCGCGGCCCTGGGCTGGGTTCTCCCGGGTACCGTGTGGACTCTGGCGGGCGCAGCGGTGCTGTCACTGCTCTGGTTGCTGTGCCTCAGGGTGCTGCCTCACGCGCTGGTGTTCGCGGGTGTGGCCGCGGTCCTGCTGATGGCGATCTTCGCGATCATCGGACCCGGGCTGCCGGGCAGCGCGTGGAGTCCCGGAGGGTTCCTCCCGGCGACCTTGCTGATGGGTGCGACCAGTGCGTTCACCCTGACCTTCACGATCCTGTCGATCGGCGTCCCCCTGGTGACGGCCGCGCGCGGTCGGTCAACGACGGCAGGTTCCTGAAGGCGCGCGGGCCATCGCGCAGGCTCAGTGCGCCGGGGACCACCGCAGGGTCATCGATAGCGCCTCGGTTCCTCCGGCATCGGTGATCCGCTCCCCCGCCGCGAACTCACCGGGCGTACAGGTCCACGGCTCCACGCAGATCCCGCGCGGATCCTGTTCGTAAATCACCCACACCCGGGACTCGCTCTCGATGCCGAGCGTTCGTCCGTCGCGCCAGCGCAATTGCGGCATCCTGACCGCGCCGCGGTGAACGGCATCCCGGGGTGACTGCGGAGCATCGACCGACACCGTCTCGGTACCCTGCGCATCCGCGAGGATCAGCTCATCGAACTCCGAGACGAGCGTGGGCAGGCCGCCGTCGGGTTCGCGAGCGAACCACGGGTGAAATCCGAGTCCGACGGGAGCCGCCTGCGCCACGGTGACCTCGAGGCGGGCCTCCAGGCGGTCGGGGAACAGCCGATACGTCTGCCGTGCGTCCCCGCGCCAGGGGCCCTCGGGGATACCGTGCCCGAACACGACCCGGTCGGCTGTCTGCTCGATCACGTCCCAGGTGCGCTCCAGCAGGAATCCGTGTGAGATCTTTCCCCGGCTGCGGCTCGGAAGGTCGATGCGATCGGCGCCGTTTCGGGCCACCCTCGATGGCACCGTGCCGGGCCAGGGCGCGAGCGGGTAGTTCCCGCCGACCCATTCCCCGGTACCGGCGGCGCTGGGGTCGGCCGCGAGGAACTCCGCCCCGGCCACCGTCAGCGACAGCAGCGCTGCGCCATCGGTGCGAGTCAGGATTGCCCGGGCATCGCCGGCAGCGAGTTCGATCAGCTGCGTCATCAGTCGCGCGGTGAGAGCAGGTACGCGTTCATCTCGGCCGTCAGCTGGTCATCCACCGTCAGCGCGCTCTCGTCGACCGAGGTGATGGGTGCCGCCAGCCGGACGCTGGAGACGAGCCACGCCGCATCGGCCTCGGCCAGAGCCTCGGTGCGCAGGGTCTCGTAGCCGACCTCAAAGCCGCGTCCGGAGAGGTACTGGAACAGGCTGATCTGGGTGGTGCCATGCAAGATTCCGGCGCCCGGGGCCGGGGTCACGAAGCGCTCGCCGGTGCGGATCACGACGGATGCGGTGGGCGCCTCCAGCAGGACGCCGTCCGACGAGTGGAACACGGCATCATCGGCGCCGCGCTTGTGTGCCTCGCGGATGGCGGCCATGTTCACGGCATACGACAGGGTCTTCGCCCCGAGCAGAAGCCATGGCGCGCGCGCCGGTGCTTCGCTGTCGATGCCACGATCGAGCGTGACAACCGCGATCCCCTCGGTGCGGGCCTGGGTGTTGTCCGCGGCGGGCGCGAGGGTCACCCACGCCGTCGGCGTCGGGCCGTGCTCGACGCCCCGGCTGAGGATGAGTTTGATGACGTACTCACCGGCTCCGCTGTGCGACGCGGCGATGGCGATGGCTTCCCGCCACTGCGTGAGGTTCGGCGCCGGCAAGTCGCACAGCCGGGCCGAATGCTCCAGGCGCTCCAGATGCGGGCCGACCTCCTGCGCATGGCCGTCCACCACACCGATCGACTCGAAGATCCCGTCGCCGCGCTGGGTGCTGAGCTCCCCCACGGAAAGGGCCGGGGCGGACGGATCGGTCTCGGCGAACGTGTCGGAGAACCCGGAGCGGTGGTCATCGGCCGCGACCGGCCGGATGAGCAGTGCGAAACGCGTCATGTCCTGAGCCTAGTCCGGCGGGATTCGTCGACACGCGCATCGCCCGGACATGATAAAACCGGGCCGCAGAAACGCCTCTCGGCGCGAGGCCGCTCGGAGCGGCAAGTTTTGGAGCCCGGGGTTACTGCGGCCCGGCACTCGATCATAACGCGATCGCGGGCGAGGGTATTCCGGTCCGGGAAATCTCCGCCTTTGGCAGCAGCGGTCCGGGCGTGTCCTCACACGTACCCGACGTACCGAGCACGAATCTTGGCTGCGCGGACTCGCCCGCCGGTCGGGTGGGACGCTCGGCCGGTGACGCGTGCATCCGATGCAGTTTCAGACACTCACCTGACGCCGTGTGCATCGGGTGGGAGACGTGCTGCTCTGCGCCGGACGGGCGAAGCCAGATTTCGATGCGGAGCGTTCTGTTGCGTACCCTCGGCCGGCGAAGCCAGCGTCCGATGCGAAGCGTCCTGTTGCGTACCCTCGGCCGGCGAAGCCAGCGTCCGATGCGGGCCGTGCTGTTCCCGGCGCGCAACCGGCGAATCCGGGGTGGTCGGGGCCGCGCCGTCCCCCAGCTGTCAACCGGCGACGCGGGCGCCGCGCGGGCGACTGCTGGCTCAGGTCAGGGTGCCGGCACGCCAGTGGGCCGCCGCAGCATCGAGGTCCGCGGCGAATGTGGACAGCCGCAGGGCCTTCGTCGTGAGAGCGGTGGACCGATCCGGTTCGGTGAGTTCATAGTCGTCCGCAAGGTGTGTCGCCCCGGATGCTTCGACACGGCTGAAGGACGCGGCGCGATTGAGGGCGACAGCGAAGTCGCCGTCGAACACTCCGCGGAGAATCGCATCGGCAAGCGCCACCATCTCATCGGGACCGGCCGGTGTCGGCGCTCCCGCGACGATCGGATCGGCAGATGCAAGCTCGTGGCGTCCGCGCTCGTAGATGATGCTCGATGTGTGAGCGTCCTCGTGCACCATCAGCTGCAACAGGTAGATCCTCCAGAGCGCGCCGGGAAGGCTGCGGGCCGGTGCCTGGGACCACAGCGACGCGATCGTGTCGATACCGTGCTCGGCGGTGAACGCCACCAGGCGCTCGACCACCTCCGCTTCCGGATCTTCGCGGACGCGGGCCAACAGCGCGTGCGCCGTCGAATGCGCCACACGAGAGGTGTCAGCCGGGTCATGTCCGCCGAAGATCGTGTCGAACATCGACGACGGCCGGCGCACCGGCTTATGGAACGACTCAGGCATCACTCCAGGGTACGCGCGGCTTCGGGGACGAGGGTGCACGTGCGCCGAATCCAGGACCAGGCGCCGAAAACATGAGACTTCTGCCGATATGGTCATGGACCCGGCGGATGATCCTGCACTCGCGCCCGGCCTGCTGCGGAGCGCGACGCCCCGACGAACCTCTAGAGTGGAAGGACGGGCCTCTAGCTCAGTTGGCAGAGCATCGGACTTTTAATCCGCGGGTCGTGGGTTCGAGCCCCACGGGGCCCACCGTGAGACATCGGCCGCCTCTGCGGCCACCGGCCTTCAGAGGATCAGTCCGCTGTTCCGGCTCCGTCACTCCACCGCTTCATCGCTTCGTCCCTCCGGATGTGCGGTGCGGCTCATGGCACCGCTACGGTGTGATCATGACCGATGACCCGGCCGATGGGGTCCGCAGCGGCACTGCCCGCCGCATCGCGCTCCTCGTGCGTTTCATCGTCGAGCTCGCCCTCCTGGCGGGGGCCTTCGCGGGCGCATGGCGACTCACCACCGGCGGCTGGCAGTGGCCCACCGCAATCGCCGCGGTCATCGTCGTCGCGGTGACGTGGGCGTTGTTCCTCTCACCGAAGGCCGAGTACCGGCTTCCCGAACCCGCGCGCCTCGCGATCGAGGCAGCGCTCGTCACAGCGGTGGCCGTTCTGCTGGCGGCCGGCGGACTGACGGGTCTGTCCGTGGCCGGATTTCTGGTGTGGCTCGCCGATCGGATCGCGGTGTCCGTTCTGGATCCGCGCCGAACGCGCCCTGACGCTCGTCGGCGCTGAGAGCTACAGCCGGCGCGACATCTCCATCTCGTCGCCGATCGACGCGGTGAAACGAACGCCCGTGGCAGTGAATCCGGCCCTGCGGTAGGCAGCCTGTGCGCGGTGGTTGTCGACGTGGACGTCCAGGAAGATCTCCGAGAGTCCTTCGGTGCGCGCCCACGCACCACAGATCGTCAGCAGATCGTCGATCACGCCCTCGCCACGAGCCACCGGGTCCACATAGACGCCGACGATGATCGCGCGGTCGGCCGGACGCAGCACACCGAACTCATTCACCGACCCGGCTTGCTGGATCAGGACGGTGGCCGTGCCGATCCACTCACCCGCGCGTTCCGCAATGAACTGAGCCGCCGTGGAACTGCCCTCGGCAGCGTTTTCGGTGCGATCCTGCCAGAAGGAATCCGGCTCGGCGCTGGATGCCTCCACCGTGCTGAGGAAGGCGACGGCGGCATCGGGGTCGGCAAGAGCGCGCAGTCTGAGCTCCTTCACACGCATCCATTCGTCGGCGCGCACCTGACGAACGGTGGTGATGGTCTCCGAGGGCTCCAGATCTGCGCCCGCGGCGGCCAGCTCGCTCAACGCCCGCGCGCTCGTCTCCGGTGAGACACCGGCGATCAAGTCGGTGAGCACCCGGACCTCGAATCCGGCGTGCACAGCATCGAGCGCGGAGGCACGCACGCAGTGGTCGGTGGCGATGCCGACCACATCGACCTCCGTCACGCCGTAAGAGGCGAGCAGTGCCGCGGTTCCGGTGCCATCCGCCGTCCTCCCCTGGAACATCGAATAGGCGGGAACTCCCTGACCTTTCAGGACGTGGTCCGTGATGGCGCTCGTGTCCAGCAACGGGTCGTAGTCAGCACCCGGAGTTCCCGCGACGCAGTGCACGGGCCAGGTGTCCACGAAGTCGGGCGTGCCGCTCGCGAAGTGTCCCCCATTGTCGCCGTCGGGGTCATGCCAGTCCCGCGAGGCCACGATGCGGTCATACTCGTCCGCATGCTCAGCGAGGAACGCCGTCACGCCTGCGGCCACGGCATCGCCTCCAGACACCGGCAGGGCGCCGCCCTCCGTGAAGTCGTTCTGGACGTCGACGATCAGAAGTGCTCGAGCCATAGAGTGAGCCTACGTGCTTCCAGCGGGCCGCATGTTCGCCGCAAGCACCAGTGGGATACCGCTCCACCCGGCTGTGGAAACTCGAAAACCCCCGGCAAACCGGGGGTTTTCTGTGGAGCCGCTTGTCGGAATCGAACCGACGACCTAGTCATTACGAGTGACTCGCTCTGCCGACTGAGCTAAAGCGGCGGGCCATGGATCAGCTTACAGCATGCGCGAGCGTGCTCTGAAACCGGCCAGACTCCGGGCGAGCCGGATCACTCGCAGCGCAGTCCGTCCTCCGGGGTGGTGCCGTCGATCAGGTAGGACTCGACGGCGTCATCCACGCAGTTGTTCCCCTTGCCGTAGCCGGTGTGTCCCTCACCCACACGAGTGATGAGCACGCCTTCAGCGAGCTGATCCGCCAGGTTCACGGACCACTGGTACGGCGTCGCGGGGTCGTTGGTGGTTCCGATGACGACGATGGGTCCCGTTCCCTCGGCCGCGATGGGGGCGCGCACGCCGGTCGGGGCCACGGGCCAGGAACCGCAGGTGTTCGGTCCGTCCCAGAAGTCGGCGATGGTCGGTGCTTCCGCACGCAGACGCTCCTCGGCCGCGGCGCTGTCCGCGTCGCCCTCATCCGGGTAGTCCATGCAGTTGTATGCGGTGAACGCCTCGGTGGAGTTGTCCTCGTACTCGCCCGGACCCACACGGCCGTTGTAGAAATCGGCCAGCGACATCGCGACGCTGCCGTCGCCCTCCAGCGCACCGGACAGTGCCTGCGTCAGATAGCTCCAGTTGTCCTGGTTGTACATGGCGGCCGAAATCGCGGTCATCAGCGAGCTGCCGTCGAGAGTGCGGGTGTCGCTGGTCGGCAGCGGGGACGCGTCGACCGTGTGCATCAGCGTCGACAGGTCCGTGAGCGCCTGGTCCACGTCGCCGGTGAACGGGCACTCGCGTGTGGTGATGCAGTCGGACATGTATGCCCGCAGCGCGGACTCGAATCCGGCGGCCTGGGTCAGGCCGACGTCCGTCCCCGAGACGCTCGGGTCGATGGCGCCGTCGAGCACGAGACGGCCGGCCCGCTGCGGGAACTGCTGCGCATAGCTGGCACCGAGGAATGTGCCGTACGAGTAGCCGAGGTAGTTCAGCTTCTCGTCGCCGAGCACGCCGCGGAGGATGTCGAGATCGTTCGCCGCGTTCACCGTGGTGATGTAGGGAAGAAGGCCGTCGGAGTTCTCGGCGCAGGCGTCGGCGAAGGCCTGACCGCGCGCGTCCATCTCCGTGCGTCGTTCGTCGCTGCCGAGGGCACCGGTGTACGGGTCATACAGGAAGGCGTCCTTCTCGGTGCCGCTGAGGCACGACACGGCGGTGGACTCCCCGACGCCTCGGGGATCGAAACCGATGATGTCGTAGTTCTCACGCAGCGGCTTGCCCACGGCGAAGCTCAGCGAGTCGCGGATGAGGGCGACACCGCTCGCGCCCGGTCCTCCGGGGTTGGTCAACAGGGAGCCCTGGCGCTTGCCCATGGCAACGCTGCGGATCACCGACAGCTCGATGGTGCGCTCCTCGGGGTGCGCGTAATCGAGCGGGACCTCCACGGTCGTGCACTGGAAGGTCGTGTTGCAGATCTTCCAGTCCAGTTCCTGCGTGTAGAACGGCACCAGGTTCTCGGGCACACCCTCCGTCGAAGCGGGAACGTTCTGATAGATCTCCCCCGCCCCCTTCGGGATCTGGGAGTACAGACAGGCGCTGAGGGTGAGTGAGGTCGTGACCAGCAGCGCGATCGCTGCCACTCCCCGTCGCAGCAGCGAGGTCTTCATGGTGTCCTTCCGGTTCCTACCGTGATGAGCAGGCTTTCGATGGCGAGTACGGGTGCCGCGTTCTGCTGCAGCGCCTCACGGGTGGCGGTGATGGCATCCAGCACGGCGAGCGTGCGCTGTGGCGTCCACTGTTCGGTTCGGGCGCGCGCGTCCGCGGCGAGTTCGACGTTGATCAGCCCGTCCGTGCGCCCGAACTGCATCATGGCCACGTCACGGAACAGGGACTGCATGTCGGTGAGCACGCGGTCCAGGCCGTCTCGCAGGCTACGAGTGGCCCGGCGTTTCTGCTCGTCTTCGAGTGCGTTCAGCTGTGATCGGACGGCCGGAGGAATCGCCGCGCCCTCGACGATGCCGACCGTGCGCAGCAGCGTGGCACGCTCCGCCTCATCGCGTGCCGCGGTGAGCGCCTTCGCGTCCTCGGTGGCGGCCTGGACGATCTGCGCCGCGACCTCGATCACATCGCCGATGGATCGCACCGCCAGCACCCCGCGCAGCGTGGATTCACGACGACGCCGTGACGCCTCATCCGTGGCGAGACGCTGGGCCATGCCGATGTGACGTTGGGCGTGCCGGGCCGACTGCTCGGCGATCTCGGCGGAAACTCCGGTGCGGGCCTGGATGAGGCGGGCCACGTCTTCGACCTCGGGCTCCCGCAGGCGCAGCGTCCGCACACGCGAGCGGATCGTGGGAAGCAGGTCCGCCTCCGAGGGGGCGCACAGCACCCACACCGTCTCGGCGGGCGGCTCTTCGAGGGCCTTGAGGAGCACATTCGAGGTGCGCTCGGTCATGCGGTCGGCGTCCTCCACCACGATCACGCGATGACGGCCGGCCGACGGCGCGAGATAACTGCGCTCCACCAGGGCGCGCGCGTCCTTGATGGAGATGATCACACCCTCGGTGCGCAGCGCCGACAGGTCCGGGTGGGTGCGCGCCATGACCTGACGCATCGCATGGTGATCCCCCGGGGCGGCGATCAGCGACGCCGCGAAGGCGTACGCGAGCGTCGAACGACCAGAGCCCGGAGGGCCCGTGATGAGCCAGGCATGCGTCATGCTGGCCGGATCGGCCGCAGCGGCACGAAGCGTCTCGACGGCATCGTCCTGCCCCCAGACGTCGCCCCAGGGAACTTCCCGGGTGTCGGGGGTGTTCACCGTCTGCATGGTTTCAGCCTAGCGGGGGCCTCCCCCACTGCCTGAGTGGTCAGTGCAGGCGCGCTTCGACGGCGAGGCGGATCCGCTCGGCGATCTCCGCCACCGAACCCGCGGCGTCCACGACGAGGAATCGATCGGGCTCCGCGTCAGCAAGTGCCAGATAGGCGTCGCGCACGCGCGCGTGGAAGGAGTCCCCCTCCGCTTCCAGACGGTCGAACGGCTTGTCCGCGGCATCCAGACGAGCACGGGCGGTGGCCTCATCGATATCGAGCAGGATCGTGAGATCGGGCAGCGCGCCGTCGGTGGCCCACAGCGAGAGATTGCGCACCTCGTCCGCGTCGAGCACCCGTCCCGCCCCCTGATAGGCGACGGACGAGTCCAGGTAGCGATCCTGCAGCACGACGTCACCGCGTTCCCGGGCAGGACGCACGACCGTGGCGACATGGTGGGCACGATCGGCCGCATACAGCAGCGCCTCGGCACGAGGGACGATATCGCCGCGATGGTGCAGCACGATGTCGCGGATCAGCTGCCCGACCTCCGTGCCCCCCGGTTCGCGGGTGCGCACGACGGTACGCCCCCGCTCCTCGAGCCAGGTGGTCAACAGCTCGGACTGCGTGGTCTTTCCGGACCCGTCTCCGCCCTCGACCGTGATCCAGAGGCCGTGAGGAGTGCTCACTCCGCCGCGTCCGTCGTCTTCTTCGCGGCCGGCTTGCGCATCGTCGCCGGCTTCTTCGCGGCCGCCGACTTCGTGGCCGTCGCCGTGGTTGCGGCCGTCTTCTTCGCCGTGGCGGACTTCGTCGCCGTCGACTTCGTCGCGGTCGACTTCGTCGCGGCCGTCTTCTTCGCTGCGGTGGTGGTCTTCTTCGCCGCCGTCTTGCGCTTGGGGGCCGGGCCCTTCGCGCGTTTGTCGGCAAGCATCTGCACCGCGATCTCGAAGGTGATGTCGTCCGGCGTCTGGCCGCGCGGGATCGTCACGTTGGTCTCGCCGTCGGTGACATACGCTCCGAAGCGACCGTCGCGAATGCGGATCGGCTTCCCGCTGACGGGGTCGGCTTCAAACTCCTTCAACGCGCTGCTCGCGCGTCGGGCGCCGTACTTCGGCTGGGCGTAAAGCTCCAGCGCCTCCGGCAGCGTGATCTCGAAGATCTGCGACTCGGTCTGCAGGGATCGGGAGTCTGCGCCCTTCTTCAGGTACGGCCCGAACCGGCCGTTCTGAGCGGTGATCTCCTCTTCCGTCGCCGGGTCGACGCCCACAACGCGCGGAAGATCGAGAAGCTGCAGCGCCGTGGCGAGGTCGATCGTGTCGACCGACATCGACTTGAACAGCGACGCCGTGCGCGGCTTCGGCTCCTCCGCCTTCTTGGCGCGGCGCTTGGGCTTTTCCTCCACCTCGCCCGTCGCCTCGTTCACGTCCTCATCCGACGGCGGGTCGATCTCTTGCACGTAGGGCCCGAACCGGCCATCCTTGACGACGATCAGCTTGCCGTTGGCGCGGTTCTCACCGAGAACGCGGTCGCCCGCGACCGGTGCCTCAATGAGCTCCTGCGCCTTGGCGGCTGTCAGCTCATCCGGGGCGAGGTCCTCGGGGATGTTGACGATCCGCGGCTTCGCGTCAGGCGCTGCAGGGTCCGTGACCTCCAGGTACGGTCCGTAGCGCCCGAAGCGCAGGGTGGCGTTGTCGGTGATCCGCGTGGCGTTCAGGGCGCGCGCATCGATCTCACCGACATTGTCGACGATGTTGCGAAGACCGGTGTGCTCGTCCGAGCCGAAGTAGAACTCCTTCAGCCAATCGGCACGGTGCTGCTCCCCGCGAGCGATCGCGTCGAGGTCGTCCTCGAGGGCTGCCGTGAAGTCGTAGTCCACCAGCTCCGAGAAGTTCTCCTCCAGGAGGCGCACGACGCTGAAGGCCATCCAGCTCGGAACCAGGGCCTGGCCGCGCTTGCTGACGTAGCCACGGTCGATGATCGTGTCGATGATGCTGGCGAACGTGGAGGGCCGGCCGATGCCTCGTTCTTCGAGCGCCTTGACCAGCGATGCCTCGGTGTAACGCGGCTTCGGGTTGGTGCGGTGGTCCTTGGCCTCGACCTCGGAGACGTCGACGGACGACCCCACCGCGAGCGCGGGAAGGGACTGGTCGGCAGCGGCGTCGGAGTCGCGGCGACGCTCGTCCTTACCCTCTTCATACGCCTCGAGGAATCCCTTGAAGGTGTACACGGTGCCCGACGCGGTGAACTCTGCCGTCTGGCCGGACGCCGCGACGGCGATCGTGACCGTGGTGGTCTCGAACTTCGCGTCGGACATCTGGCTGGCGACCGTGCGCTTCCAGATGAGGTCGTACAGTCGCAGCTCGTCGCGGTCGAGAGCAGATGAGACGGACGCCGGCGTGCGGAAGTGCTCGCCCGAGGGACGGATGGCCTCGTGCGCCTCCTGCGCGTTCTTCGACTTCGACTTGTAGAGGCGCGGCTTGAGCGGCACGGCCTTCTCACCGTAGAGCGACACGGCCTGCTCGCGCGCGGCGGTGATCGCCTGCGAGCTCAGCGCGACCGAGTCGGTACGCATATAGGTGATGTATCCCTTCTCGTAGAGGCGCTGCGCGGTGGACATCGCGATCTTCGCCGTCATCGAGAGTTTGCGTCCCGCCTCCTGCTGGAGCGTGGACGTCGTGAAGGGCGCGTAGGGGCTCCGGGTGCCGGGCTTCGCCTCGACCTTGGTGACCTCGCCGGTGCCTGCGGCCGTGATCGCGGCTGCGAGAGTGGTGGCAGCTGCCTCGTCGAGAACGACGACCGCCTTCTTCAGCTCACCCTTGTCGTCGAAGTCGGCACCTCGCGCGAGGGGGGCGCCGTCGAGGCGGACGAGGCGGATGCCGAATGCGGCACCAGCTGCCGAGGCTTCCGCCTCCACGTCCCAGTACGCCGCGGAGACGAACGCCATGCGCTCGCGCTCGCGGTCGACCACCATACGTGTGGCCGCTGACTGGACACGACCGGCCGACAGACCCGGCTGAACCTTGTACCAGAGGACGGGGCTGACGTCCCACCCATAGAGGCGGTCAAGAATCCTGCGGGTCTCCTGGGCGTCGACCAGCGCGGTGTCCAGCTCGCGGGTGTTGCCCACCGCTGCCTGGATCGCGTCCTTCGTGATCTCGTGGAAGACCATCCGCTTGACGGGGACCTTGGGCTTCAGGGTCTCCAGCAGATGCCACGCGATGGCCTCGCCTTCGCGGTCTTCATCGGTGGCGAGCAGGAGCTCGTCGGCATTCTTCAGCGCTCGCTTGAGCTCACTGACGGTCTTGGTCTTGCGCTCCGAGACGACGTACAGCGGGTCGAAGTCGTTGTCGACGTCGATGGAGTACTTTCCGTACGCCGCCTTCTTGTCGGCGGGAATGCTCTTCTTGTCGGCGAGGTCGCGGATGTGCCCCACCGAGGACAGCACCTCGTAGTCGTCGCCCAGGTACCCCTGGATCGACTTCATCTTCGTCGGGGACTCGACGATGACGAGCTTCTTGCCGTTTGCCACGGAGCGTCCTTTCTTCGACAGCACACCATACACGCCGTTTTCGCGGCGGTGGCTGTGACGCACATGATCGGGTCCCGCGGCGGAGGGAGCTCCGTGTGCGGGTCGGGAGCCGGATCGGGGCGCTGTCCGCGCGATGATCGGGGCTGATCCACCAGCCTACGGCCTGTTCATGAGGGTTCGGTGCACGCACCGGCCCTGGTGCGTGTCAGGGCGGGGGTTCGGTGCACGCACCGGCCGGGCGCGTGTCAGGGTGGGGGTCCCGCTCGCGCGACAGCGCGCGCCGCAAACGCTCCGCTGCGCGCACTGACTGCGACCGTCGCGGTGGTGCCGGCGATGACACAGCTCTCCAGCGCCGCACCGTTGGACGCCGCCGCCTCACCGGCCCGCACGCAGGCGTCTCCCGAGAGAACGCCCGTCAGCGTGTCGGCGGCCGCGAGCGCCGCAGCGTCGGCGGCGCTCGCGGTGCGCTGGGACAGCACCGCTCCTTCGCCGAGCACCACGGCCCCCGTCACCAGGGTTGCCGCAACGACGAGCACGCCGACCGCGGTGGCAACGCCGGACATGGGCATCTCCTCTCCGGGCGGTGAAACGCCCCGTTCGTTCCTCAGAGCCCGCCGGACAGCGCACAGGCGCGAGCGGCGATCGTGATCGTGGTCGCACCGAACAGCCGCACGGGCGCGGAGGCGCTCATGCACACCCGTTCCCCCTCCGACGCCGACTCGGTGTGCGCCTGCGGCACCGCGTCCGTGACGGCGCGCGCCACCCGCCCGGCGTCTTCGCCCCTGGCCAGCAGACGTGCCGCGTCGGCGACGGCATCCTGAAGGAGGACGCGCTGGGCTTGTGCCGCTACCGCGCCGATCGCGAGGGCGAGCACAAGCAGGACGGCGGGCAGCGTCACGGCGAACTCCGCCGCGACGCCGCCGCGTTCGTCACACCGCAGACCGCCGCGCGGCGAGGCCACGGTGCGCCGGATCACGGTACGGAGAGCGCGCGATGCACGAGATCGGTGAGGATGCCGCGCACCTCGTCGGACCTCATGATCGCCACCAGCATTCCGGCGAAGGCCACGGCCGCCATCGTCGCGATCGCATACTCCGCTGTCGCTGCTCCCTCCTCGTCGTTCAGAAAGGTGCGCAGCAGCCCGGGTCTGCTCCCCCCTCCTGCCTCCGGGAGGGCGCCGCGTTGCACCGCCGCAGCGAGCTGGCGGCCGGAGCGCCGCATGGCCGCCACTCTCATCAAGGTGTTCATCTCTTCTCCTGTTTCTGGGCACGAAATTTGGTCGGGGCACGTCGTAGGCAAACCGGTGGCACGGTTCGACGTCGAGTGAGGAGCGGTGGTTGCGGAGCGAGAGGCCGGTCATCACCACACCACCGGCGTCGTGGCGAGCACGCTGAGGATCATGGGGGCGACCCCCAGAAGGAAGAAGGCAGGAAGGGTGCACACCCCGAGGGGCAACAGAAGCCTGCTGCCCAGCTGGGCGGCCGCGATTCGCCCGTGGGTGCGAGCACCCTGGCGCTCATCCGCAGCCGCAGCGCGGAGGAGCTCGGCGGCCGGCACCCCGGCGACGCGCGACAGTTCCAGCACCCGTGCGGTGGCGCTCGGATCTCCCCCCGGATCGGCGTCTTCGACCAGCGCGGAGGCGCGCGATGCGGATGCTCCGCCGGACAGCGCGATCGCTGTGAACTCGGCCCGCAGCCCGGGCGTCTCGGAGCGACGTGACGCGGACCGGATCAGACGAGCGGACCACCAGCGCCCGAGAAGCATCATCCCAGCACCCGCGATGACGCTGGCGGCTCCGACGGGTGTTCCGAGGACCACCCCGACCACGTCGAATCCGAGCGCTGCCCCCAGCAGCAGGCCGGCGGCGGGAAGCCACGTCATGATGCGCGCCGTCATCGCCGGTTCCGCGAGCGCGATGGCAACATCATCGGCGGCCTCAGCGGCATCACGGGCGGCGCCCGCGATCGATCGCAGACTGTCGGCAAGCGGCGCACCCACCTCCGCGGCGATCCGCCACGCACCCGCGATGGACCGCCACGGCCCACCCTCCTGTTCGACAGCGTCGGCGATACGCTGCCCGCTCCCCATGCGGGCGACGATGGACGCGGCGGGGCCGCCGTCGACCTCTGCGATGAAGTGCCAGGCGCGTTCGGGTGCTATCCCGGCGCGGAGCAACACCGCCAGTCGCTGCGCCGTCTCCGCGACCGCCCGACGCTCCTCGGCCCGATACCGCTCAGCTCGACGCATCGGTGGCGCTCCTCGTACCGGCAGGTACCGCGGGCTCGGGGACGAAGCTCCATGCGCCGCCGCCTCGACGATCAGGCTGCGATGCGCGAAGTGCCGGCGCAGGCCCGCTGGGGCTCACTCCCTCGGCGGCATCTGCCGGAGCCGGACTCGCCTCCCACCCCTCGACGAGCCGTGTCCACTGCGCGTCCAGCTCGGCGGGAGTGAGCGCGGTCACTGTGCGCGATGCGCGTTGGGCCCGCATGCTCTGCTCGCTCCACGTTCGGCCATCGTCCCGGGGGCCGTCCTCACCCTGGGCGCCGAGAGCGTCCGGCGCCCGGTCACCACCGCGCCGATGGCGCTCGTCTCGCAAACGGCGATCGTCCCGCCAGCCGGGATCGCGTCGCGGGTTGTGACCGTCACGCCGGAGCGCTTCCCCTCGCGCCCGGCCGTCATCCTGTGGACGGTGACCGGTCTGCGCACTGTGATCGCCCGGCCGAGCGTGATCCTCAGACGCGACCGCTCCCGAGGGGCTGCCCGCTGACGAATTCGCCTGCCGCGGCACGCCGAGGCGTTCTCGCCACTGGTCGAACGTCGGCAGAACCGTGGGAAGCCCACCGCGGACGGGCCTCTCCGCGGTGGGTGGCGGAGAGCTCGGACGTACGGGGGCATCGGCGGACCCGCGCTGCGTTCGCCGACGAAGCGTCGCCGGGAACGCCTCGTTCACCTCGGCGATCGGGCGGGGAGCACCAGGCGGATTCTCTGCCGCCGTGTGTTCCGGCAGCAGACCTGCATCGACGACCGCGATCGGCTGCTCCTCGCCGTCCGGGGTGAAGGGCGATCGGGCGACGGCCGCGAGCGCGTGTCCGCCATCGGAGAGTGCGCGAGGAATCCACAACGGACGGCCGCGCTGCGTGTCCGGACTGTCGACTGCCGCGGACTCCCGGTGCGGCACAAATCCGCTCGTCATGACACCTTCCCCGTCTCCGGGGGCCGCAGAGTCGGAGACGAGGCCATCGTCCGGCACCGCGACCGGCGCCGCCGCCGATGCGGCTCCTGCCGAGCCGCCGCGTGCCTGCCGCCGTGACCGGCGCGTCGGCGGCACCTCCGCGGTCTGAGGGACATCCTTCGGCACCACGAACAGGCGACCGTCGACGATACGGAACTCCCCCACCGCGGCAACGTGGCGCCGGCCGGCATCGTCCCGCTCCAGATGGATGACGAACTCAATGGCGCTCGTCACCTGCCGGGCGAGCGCGGTCTCATCGAGCCCGGCCAGCGCGCCCAGCGCCTCCAATCGCGTGGCCACGTCGGCCAGGCTGTTGGCGTGCACCGTGCCGGCGCCCCCGTCGTGGCCGGTGTTGAGTGCACTGAGCAGTTCGCGTACCTCGGCGCCGCGGCATTCGCCGATGACCAGACGATCGGGCTTCATCCGTAGCGCCTCACGCACCAGGCGGGCGAGGCCGACCTCCCCGGCGCCCTCCAGGTTCGCCTGGCGCGACTCGAGTGCGACGTGATGCGGATGATCCAGCGCGATCTCCGCGACGTCTTCGATCGTCACGATGCGCTCGGTGGGCGCAGCCTCTCCGAGGAGCGCGGACAGCAAGGTGGTCTTGCCTGCGCCGGCCGCCCCGCTGACGAGCAGGTTCGCGCGCCGCGACACGGCTTCGCGCAACATGGCCTCCAGAGGGCGATCGATCATGCCCTGCGCGACGAGCGTGGCGAGGGTCGTGGCGGCGAAGCGGGGAATGCGTATGGAGAGCGTCGTACCCGCGGTGGCGATCGGCGCCAGCACGGCGTGAACACGAATGCCGCCACGCAGCCGGACGTCGACGCACGGGTGCGCGTCATCCACGTGGCGACCGCCTTGCGCGATCAGTTCGCATGCCAGCTCGCGCACCTCGCGCTCGGAAGCCGTCCACCCCGCAACAGGTTCCGTACCGGACCCGCGGTCGATGAACATCCCCCGTGATCCGTTCACGAACACGTCGGTGACGAGCGGGTCTTCCAGCTGGGCGCGAAACGGCGCGAGCGCATCTTCGATGGCGGGCGCGTGCGTTCTCGACGCCGGTGCGATGACGAATCCAGATCCCATGCCGAGAGCGTAGGCAGGGCGTTCCGAGGGCGACGGGAATAGTCCCTCGACCGGGAGAACTCCCGCGCGGGACACTCCTGGGGAGAGACAGAAGAAAGGTGGCATCCCGTGGGGGGGGAACAGGATGCCACCTGATGCGATGACCGCCCTTGGGGGGTGCGGCGGTCTCGCCGATGCCAGAATCGATTGATCGGCCAGCACCGATCTTACGCATCGGGCGGCGTAGAGCACAAGCCATGTTCGGACCCCTCACAAACCCCCGTGCACTACCCCTTTCCGGCAGTAGTCTGGGCTCTCGGGGCGAAGTAGATTCGCCACAGCCGCGATGGAGCGGCCTTCGTCATTTCATCGCAAAGGAGCATGCGCATGAGCAGTCAGATCGATCACCTGCTGAACGAGTCACGACGATTCCCGCCGACACCCGAGTTCACCGCACAGGCCAACGCCACGGCGGACCTCTATGACGAGGCTGCCGACCGCGAGGCCTTCTGGGCGCAGCAGGCACGCGATCTGATCACCTGGCACACTCCTTTCACCGAGGTGCTGGACTGGTCCAACCCGCCGTTCGCGAAATGGTTCGGCGATGGAAAGCTGAACGTGGCGTACAACTGCCTCGACCGCCACATCGAAGCCGGCAACGGCGACCGTGTCGCGCTGCTCTGGGAGGGCGAGCCGGGCGACTCCCGGGCCGTCACGTACGCGGAGCTCACCGACACGGTCAAGCGCATGGCCAATGTTCTCGAGGGCCTGGGCGTCACCCAGGGTGACCGTGTGGCCATCTACATGCCGATGATCCCCGAAGCGACCGCGGCGATGCTCGCGTGTGCTCGCATCGGCGCGATCCACTCGGTCGTGTTCGGCGGCTTCTCGGTGGACAGCCTGCGTTCTCGCATCGATGACGCCGGCGCGAAGGTGGTCATCACCGCAGACGGCGGCTACCGCAAGGGTCGGGTGTCGTCTCTGAAGCCAGCCGTGGACCAGGCCCTCGCCGACCGCAACGGCGAAGGCGCACAGGCCACCGTGGAGCACGTGATCGTCGTTCGCCGTGGTGAGAACGAGATCGATTGGGACGCCGAGCGCGACATCTGGTGGCACGAGGCGGTCGAAGCAGCCAGCCCGGAGCACGAGGCCCAGGGCTTCGACGCCGAATCGCCGCTGTTCATCCTCTACACCTCGGGTACCACCGGCAAGCCCAAGGGCATCGTCCACACCTCCGGCGGCTACATCACCCAGGCCGCCTACACCAACCGCATCGTCCACGATCTTCACCCGGAGACGGATGTCTACTGGTGCACCGCAGACATCGGGTGGGTCACCGGCCACACCTATGTCACGTACGGACCACTTGCGAACGGCGCGACCCAGGTGATGTACGAAGGCACCCCCGACGCACCCCACCCCGGACGCTGGTGGGAGATTATCCAGAAGTACGGCGTGACGATCCTGTACGCGGCACCGACCGCCGTGCGCTCGTTCATGAAGACCGGCCGCCAGATCCCGGAACAGTACGATCTCTCCTCCATCCGCCTGCTGGGGTCGGTGGGTGAGCCCATCAACCCTGAGGCGTGGATGTGGTACCGCGACGTCATCGGCGGCGGGTCCGCGCCGATCGTCGACACGTGGTGGCAGACCGAGACCGGCGCCATCATGATCAGCCCGCTTCCCGGCGTGACCGAGCTCACCCCCGGTTCGGCGCAGATCCCGGTCCCCGGTATCGACGTGGCGATCGTCGACGAGAGCGGCAACCCGGTGGAGGACGGCAACGGCGGCCTGCTTGTGATCACGCGCCCCTGGCCGAGCATGCTCCGCGGCATCTGGGGCGACCCGGATCGCTACGTGGAGACCTACTGGCGGATGTTCGCCGACAAGGGCTACTACTTCGCCGGTGACGGCGCGCGCAAGGACGAGGACGGTGACATCTGGCTGCTGGGGCGCGTGGACGACGTGATGAACGTGTCCGGCCACCGCCTGTCCACCGCCGAGATCGAGTCCGCTCTGGTCGCTCACGAGGCGACGGCGGAAGCCGCGGTGGTGGGGGCGAACGACGAGACCACCGGCCAGGCCGTCGTCGCGTTCGTGATCATCAAGGAGAACTACCTCAAGACGCACCAGGTCGACGGGCTCGCCGACACCCTGCGGCTGTGGGTGGGACAGCAGATCGGCCCGATCGCGCGGCCCCGCGACGTCTACATCGTGGGTGAGCTGCCCAAGACGCGTTCCGGCAAGATCATGCGTCGTCTGCTGCGTGATGTGGCCGAAGGGCGCGAGGTCGGCGACACCACGACGCTCGCGGACACCGCCGTGATGAGCGTGATCTCCAAGCAGGTCAAGTAGTCGCGATACAGACCCGAGGGCCCGATCGTTCCTGCTCCGGAACGGTCTGGCCCTCGTTGATCCGAACGGGGCGGGAGCGGTCAGAGAGCGGGCCGGACGATGGCGGCCATCCGCTCGCGGATTCGCCGGAAAATGGCCGGCTCGATCACATATTCGCCATCCGTCTCGCGCGCATAGCGTTGCACCTCGTCGCCGAGCGCGATCGACAGCTCCACGGTGAGACGTGCTTCTTCTGCCGCATCGACAGAGGGCACGCGCGCGTGCTCGGGGTTTGCGTGAAGCCAGGATTCGAGCACGCCCACGAGTCGCTCCCGGCTCGTGTGGCTAGCCCAGGACACCGAGCTCGCTGTTCCGGCCTCCCGGACAAACAACGCGAATCGACGGCGGGTCATCTCATCATCGGCGGGGCCACGCACCGACGTCATCACGATCAGGCAGGCCGCCACAACGAGGTCGTCGGCGTGAGCGCGCAGAATCGGCTCGGTAACCGCCGCCTCATACTCGAGGGCTGACCCGAAGATGGCTTGATCCAGCGAGGCGAAGTAGTTGAAGAAGGTGCTGCGCGACACCATTGCCAACGCACAGATCCGGTCCACCGTCACGGCGCCGACCCCCTCCTCATAGGCGATCTCTACCGCTGCCTCTTCCATCGCGCGACGCGCAGCGCGCATCTTCTTCGCGCGTAGTCCCTCAGCCATCCCGCTCCCCACATGCCGACATGCAGTCTACCTGAAGTCTAAGTATGACTTGTGACCAAGAGTGGACCTAGTCCATACTTGGATTCAATCCGACTTGTCTCACCTCGTCTCGCTTGAAGGGCGCATCGTGATGTTTTTTCGTTCCCGCGGACTAGCCCAGCTCCGCCCCGTTTCCCCGTACCGCTCGCGCACCGGCACCCGTGCCGCGCGCATCAGCGGAGCCGTGTTGGCAACGGCGGGACTGCTTCTCGCCGGCCTGCCCGCTGCCGCGATGCCCACCATGAGCTCTGTGACTGTTCAGGTCTCCATCTCCGATGGCTCAGCGGACGCGCCGCTGGCAGGCGTCCAGGTCAACGTGCGGCGCGCCGAAGGAGATGGCACGATCCTTGCCACGGGCACCACTGGCCTCACCGGCGCGGTAGATCTCGACGTTGCCAGCGAACCCACGAGCTACATCGCTGAGGCGGTCTGGCCCGGTGCCCGCGGCGACCTCGAGCAGACCTCCTCCCGCGCGGAGTTCTTCTTGAGCGATGACGCGTCGGCGGCCATTACGCTGTGGAGCCCCTTCTCGTATGCGGTCGGATCACTCACCGCCTCCGTGGACGATGGCCACCTCAGCGACTTCACGGGGGCGGTGATCGTGGTCCGTAGCGGTGAAGCGGTCATACAGACAATCTCCGTGCAGCCAGATGGCTCCTTCCGCACTGGGGCGCTGCCCACCACCAGCGAAGACGACTACCGGCTCGCGTTCGAACCTCCTGCTGGGTACCGGTTGGCGGACGATCAGCCGTCCGCCAACGCCGCTTTCTCGCTTCCACGCGATCTGACCGACGGCCTTCGCCTGGAGCGCTCCTTCGCCCTCGTACCGACGGCAACACCCACACCGACGGCAACACTCACACCCACACCCACACCCACGGCAACACCCACACCCACGGCAACACTCACACCCACACCCACACCCACACCCACACCCACACCCACACCCACACCCACGGCAACACCCACACCCACACCCACACCCACACCCACACCCACACCCACGGCAACACCCACACCCACGGCCACACCCACACCCACGGCCACACCCTCCCCAGAACCCACAGGCTCGCCGATTCCCCCCGGCCCGTATCCGTCCATCGCCGCCCCCGGGGCCGACAACGTTGCCGGGGTCTTCTTGACCCCGAGCACCGAGCTGTTCCAGGACGCCTTCCGCGGGATCCAGACGACGCCGCAACCCACCGTCCTGTTCGGCGACCCAGGCGACGTCCTCGGCGTGGCGTGGCAGCCGGATGTGTCGCCCGCTGTCCTCGGGCCGATCGTTGACCCGATCACCGCCGCGCTACCGGGTGTGGTCCTCGGCGACCAGCCCATCGTGGCGATGGACCTGGCGGCAATGTTGCAGGCTGCGCAAAGCGCCCGCGGTTCGGCGTTGGATCAACAACTCGCCGCGCAGATCCCCGCCATCCAGGCACGGAACGCGCAGCTGAAGGCGTACCATGCTCTGCTGTTCGCCGCCAACCGCTACGGCGCGTCTGCCACGGACGTGGCCTTCGCCGCGGTTGTGGAGGCTGCCCGTGCTGCGGCCGTCGACGATCGTTTTCTCCATGTACCCGCCGCAGAGCGTGCGGCAGCGCTCGGCGACCTGATCAACCAAGTGAAGGCGAAGATTGACAGCACGACCAACACACAGCAGATGGATGCACTCCGGCTGCAGTCCCTCACCGACAAGCGCAACGAAGCCTCCGACCTCATGACGGACATGTTGAAGAGGATGCAGGAAAGCCGATCGAGCATCATCGGCAACATGCGATCCGAACCGGTGAACATCGGAACGCTGGAGTGGGATCGTGGCGCGGTGAGCGGGTCGTTCGATGCCCGTGACATTCCGGCCGGTGAGCACCACCTCATCCTCGACTTCGCCGATCTCGGCGTCACGATGATCAGTGATGCCACGGTGGGACGCACCGCGCTGCCGGCCACCGGCATCGAGCAGACCCCAGCCCCCGCGGTCGGTTCGGTTCTGCTCCTCCTGGGGCTGCTCACGATGGCGGCACCAGCACTGGGCCGCGTACGCCGCAACGCACGCTGACGCCCACCACGACGAAGCCCGCCGCACCTCTTCGGTGCGACGGGCTTCGACGTCTCACACGAGCCCGAGCTCCGCGCCTGGAATCGCCGCCAGTAGCTCGCGGGTGTACTCGTGCTGGGGTGCGTCGAAGATCTGCTCTGGTGTACCGCTCTCCACGATCCGCCCCCGCTGCATCACGTGTACCTCGTCGGAGATCATGCGCACCACCGCGAGGTCGTGACTGATGAAGAGATAGCTCAGGCCCAGCCGCTGCTGGAGGTCGGCGAGCAGGTCGAGGATCTGCGCCTGCACCAGCACGTCCAGCGCCGACACGGCCTCATCGAGCACCACGAGCTCCGGTTCGAGTGCGAGGGCGCGTGCGATCGCCACGCGCTGGCGCTGACCGCCGGACAGCTCGTGCGGCAGCCGCGACGCCATCGCGGCGGGAAGCGCCACGCTGTCCAGCAGCTCGGCGACCCGCGCGCGCCGGGACGCGCTCGTTCCCACCCGGTGCACGGCCATCGGCTCCTCGATGCTCTGCTGCACGGTGTAGCGCGGATCGAGGGAGGCGAAAGGATTCTGGAACACCGGCTGGATCCGCCGCCGCAACGCGAACATCTGGCGGCGTCGCGCGCTGGCGATATCGACACCATCGATCGTGATCGTGCCGCTGGTGACGTCTTCGAGACCCAGCACCATGTTGGCCGTCGTGGACTTGCCCGAACCGGACTCCCCCACGATCGACACCGTGCGACCGCGCGGGATCTCGAAGCTCACCCCATCCACAGCGGTGAAGGTGGTGGGGCCGCCCGCCACCGGGTTGCGCAGCGAGAACACCTTCGTGAGATCCGAGACCACCACGAGCGGCTCGGCGGAGGTCGCTGTCCGTGCCGGCAGTGGTTCGCGGCGGCTGGAGAGGCTCGGAGCCGCCGCGATCAGCTGCTTCGTGTACTCGTGCTGGGGGTTTCGCAGCACCTCCTCGCTCGTGCCAGTCTCCACCACGTCCCCGCGGAACATCACCACGATGCGATCCGCGCGCTCGGCTGCGAGCGCGAGATCGTGAGTAATGAGGAAAACGGCGGTTCCGAGCTCGTCCGTGAGCGTGTCCAGCTGGTCGAGGATGCGCCGCTGCACGGTGACATCGAGCGCGGATGTCGGTTCGTCGGCGATGAGCAGTCGCGGGCGGCAGGCCAGACCCATGGCGATGAGGACGCGCTGGCGCATGCCGCCGGAGAACTCGTGCGGGTACTGGCGCGCACGGTTAGGGGCATCGGGGATGCCGACCATGTCGAGCAGCTCGATGACGCGCTCCGTGGTCTTGTCCCCCTTCGTGAGGCCGTGCACCTCGAGCGCTTCGCCGATCTGATCGCCCACGCGCATCAGCGGGTTGAGGTTGGACATCGGGTCCTGGGGAACGAGGCCGATGCCCGCACCGCGCAGGCTCACCATCTGATGCTCGCTGAGCTCGGTGATCTCCTTCCCGTCGAAGCGGACACTGCCCCCGGTGATCCGGCCGTTCTCCGGCAGCAGACGGTTGATGGCGGCTGCGGTGGTGGACTTTCCCGACCCCGACTCGCCCACGACCGCGACCGTCTCTCCGGCTGCGACGTCGATCGACACGCCCTTCACCGCGGTGACGGTCTCCGACCCGGAGCGGAAGGCGATCGAGAGGTTCTCGATGCGCAGAACGGGTTCTGTGCTCATGATGTGATCTCCCAGGTGAGGTTCGGGACCGCGCGAAGCGCGTCGGCCCAGATGGAGTCGGTGGTACGCGGCTCGGGTGCGAGCAGGCGATTGCTCAGCACCGCCACCGCGGTGTCTGCCCCGGGCAGCATGCCGAACGCGCATCCGGTGAAGCCGGGGTGCCAGATGAGGCGACGGCGCTCACCGCCCAGGCGCACGTCGGCTGCACGCCATCCGAGCGCCTGCCCGTCATCGGGTCCCGCCGTGAAGAACTCGCGGACGACGGGCTCAGCGATGAATTCCCCGCCCATCACGGCGCGCCCGAGTGTGAGCAGATCTTCCACGGTGGTGAAGAGTCCCGCATGCCCGGAGACCCCGCCGAAGGCGTGAGCGGCGTTCCCGTCGTTCACCACACCGCGGATGTCTTCCTCGCGCCAGGTGAATCCGGGGTCGGTGAGCAGCACGGGATAGGGTTCGCCGGTGCGCACCATGCGCTGCTCGGTGGCATCGCCGTGACCGCTCACGACCGCGCCCGTCACGGGCCCGTATCCGGTGGAGGACAGCCCCAGCGGCTCGGTGACGAGCGTTCGCACGGCTTCGTCCAGAGGCGCAGCGGCGATCGCCGACACGATACGGCCAAGAATCATGAAACCGAGATCCGAGTAGTGACGACCAGTGCCGGGCTCATAGCGCAGGGGCAGGTCGCACACGCTGGCCCACGGATCGGGGGTGAAGTAGAGGGGCTGCCACTCCCACAGCCCGGCGCGGTGGGTGAGCAGGTCGCGGATGCTCGCCCCGGCTGCGCTGCGGAGTTCGGGAAGGATGTGTCCCGCCGCGACGTCCAGATCGAGCGCACCCTGAGAGACCAGGCGCATGAGCGCGGCCGTGGTGGCCGCGACCTTCGTCACCGACGCTACGTCGAACATCGACGCCGGCGTGACAGTGCCGCCCGTTCCGTCCGTACCGCCCGCGGCGATGTCGACGGCACCGGATATGGAGGTGCCCACGACCACACCGGTGGGCGGGTTCGTCCCGCCGAGGATCTGCTCGACGGCTGCCATGGCGCTCATTCCGCTCCCTCCGCGATGGCTGCAATGCCCAGACCCGGGCGCGGGCTGAGGATGATGCGGTCTTCGTCGTAGTGCGCGCCGCCCACCACCGGCGATCCGATCAGCCACAGCCCACCGTCCAGGTCGTGGACGCCCTCGGGTGCGCAGGCGGCCGCGACGGCCGCAGACGCGGCGACGCCCACCGCACTCTCCAGCATGCAGCCGACAAGCACCCCCAGACCGGCGTCCCGCGCACGGGATGCGAGACGCAGCGCCGCGGTGGGGCCGCCGCTCTTGGCGAGCTTGAGGTTGACCGCGTCAGCGGCGCCGAGCGTGAGGACGCGGTCCAGATCGTCCTCGGTGCGCACCGCCTCGTCGGCGAGGACGGGGATGCCCACCCCCGCCCGCACCGCGGCCAGGCCCGCGAGGTCCGCGGCCGGCACCGGTTGTTCCACGAGCTCGATCGGCATGCCCGCCGACTCGGCGGCGCGGAGGCGATCGATCGCGTCGTCGACGCTCCAGGCCTGGTTCGCGTCGATGCGGATGCGGACGTCGTCGCCGACGGCGGAACGGACCGCCCGCAGCAGCGGCACCAGATCCGTGGACCGGTCCGCCTTCAGCTTGATCGTGCCGAATCCCCGCTCCACGGCGGTGACGGCGGCCGATTCGGTCTCCTCGATGGAGGCGGCGGACAAGGTCATGTCGGTGTAGACCGCGAGGGTCCCGGCTCCGAGAGCCGCGGACAACGAGCGGTCGGCGCGCTGCGCGGCGAGGTCGAGCGCGGCGCACTCGACGGCGCTGCGCGCCGCGGCGTTTCCCCACACGGCGCCGGTGATGATCCCCGGCAGGTCCGGGTCTGCGGGATCCCGCATCAGCACCGCTTCGGCGAGCGCCCCGTCGACGACAGCGGTCACCGACTCGGGGCTCTCCCCCGTCACCCGCCAGCTGACGGCCGCCTCACCCCAGCCCGACCGCCCGGTGTCGTCGCGTGCTTCGACGAGGGTCACATCGAGGTGTTCGGCGCGGCGGATGGCCGTGACGAACGGGCGGGCCAGCCGAAGACGGCGTCGGTGGACGAGGAGTCGGGTGATCATCGGATCACCTTCTCCATCTGCTGTTCCTGGCTGGCGAACTCGGCCTCCACGCGCGTGCGACCGGTGGGGACCCATCCGCGCGAGCGGTAGAAGGCGACCGACGGGGCATTGTCGGCGAACACCCACAGACGCGCACGGTCGAAGCCCTCACCGATGCGCGCCACTGCCGCATCCAGCAGCATCGAGCCGATGCCCGCACCGTGCGCGTCGGGATCGACGTACAGCGAGTGGACGTCAGCGGCCGACCAGCGCGTCACACCGACCACCGATCCATCGCGCACCGCCACCAGGGACGCACCCTCCGCCGCGTCGAGCACACGCCGCCACAGGGCGTCAGCTCGTTCGTCGGTCATCGCCGCGATCGTCTCGTCGGCGATGATCCCGCGATAGCTCTCGCGGAAGCACCGGAGAAACAGCGCGGTGATCTCCGCGTGATCGTCGGCGTCCGCGAGGCGGAGGGAAATGGCGGTCATGCCGATTCCAGGCGCAGGTCGCGCAGCGCGGCGACGGGTGCGGGCAGCTGCAGCGGCCCCGCACCCGGTGTGATCGTTCCCAGCACGCGCGGTTCCCGCGCGCCGGTGCCCCCGGGAACGATCGCGGGGACGGCGTGCATCGTGCACCAGCCGATGAGGGCGAGGAGGATCGCCTCCTTCGCGTCTGCAGGGGCGCCCAGCTCATCCGCCAGCACCACCTCCGTGTCCGGGAGTCCGGCGCGCAGCCCATCGAGGATCACCGGGTTGCGCACTCCCCCGCCGGAGGCGGCGAGATAGCCGACGTTCGCGCGGCGCACGTCATCCACGATCGTGCGTACCGTGAGCTCGGTCAGCGTGGCGATGAGATCGGCGGGGGCCACCTCGCGTCCGAGTGCCGCGACGTGCTGGTGGACGTACGGCAGGTGGAACAGCTCCTTGCCCGTGCTCTTCGGGGCGGGCTGCGCGTAGTACGGCTCGGCGAGGAATGATGCCAGAAGTTCCTCGTCCACGGTGCCCGAGCGCGCGATCGCGCCGTCGGCGTCGAACCCGAGCGGATTCAGGCCGAGATCGGTGACCACGGCGTCGATCAGAGCACCTGCCGGACCGATGTCGTACGCCACGACCGACCCGTCGCGGATGACGGTGACGTTGGAGATGCCGCCCATGTTGAGGGCGGCGGCCGTGCCCCGGCCACGCAGCAGCAGCTCGTCCAGGAAGGAGACGAGCGGAGCGCCATGACCGCCGGCAGTGATGTCGCGAATCCGCACATCCGAGATCACGGCAGCGCCGGTCCGCTCCGCGATCCACGCGGGCTGGCCGATCTGCAGGGTTCCGCGGGCGTGCCCGTCCTCCACCCAGTGGAACACCGTCTGCCCGTGGGAGCAGATCGCGTCGACCTCGCCCGCTGCGGCGATCGAGGCAACAGCGGCGTCCGCGAACGCCTGCCCCACCAGAGTGTCCAGCTCGCACATCTCGGCGAAGGTGGTGGGTCGCGGCGGCAGGGCGTCAATGATGCACTGGCGCAGCGCCGGCTCGTAGGGGGTCTCGGCGGTGTGCACGACGCGGCCGACGAGATGACCGTCGCTCTCATGGAAATCGACGATCGCGGCGTCGATCCCATCGTGGGAGGTGCCCGAGATCAGTCCGAGAATGCGCATGGTTGCTCCTGTTCCGACGCGGTGCGCCGGGTCTGCGAGAGGGAAGCCGCGGGACGCGCGGCGTGAGGGGATCGATTCATCGCTTGCCGCGGTTGCGCGGATCGAGGCTGTCACGGAGTCCGTCGCCGAGCAGGTTCAACCCCACAACGAGCAGGACAACTACCACGCCCGGGGCGATCATCGTCCACGGTGCCACCATGATCAGCGTGCGCGCCTCGAAGATCATCGATCCGAGCGAGGGGGCGGGCGGCGGCGCGCCGAGTCCGAGGAAGCTCAGCGCCGCTTCGGTGAGCACCGCCCAGGACAGCGACAGCGTCACCTGCACGATGATGATCGACGTGAGGTTGGGGATCACGTGGCGAAACACCGTGGCGATGCTGGACTGACCGGTGCTCTTGGCCGCCTTGACGTATTCCACCTCGCGCAGCGTGAGCACGGGTCCACGCGTCACGCGGATGAAAATCGGCACGTACACGATGGCAATCGCCACCGCGATGGTGAACCAGTTGCGCTCGAACACCGACGCGAGGGCGAGGGCGAGCAGCAGCGGCGGGAAGGCGAAGAGGATGTTGGTGATGGCCGTCACGACACCGTCGGAGATGCCGCGATAGAAGCCGGCGAACACCCCGGCGAGCGTGCCGACCACGGTGGCGAACGCCACAGCCACCACGGCGATGAGACCGGAGTTTGCGACACCGGCGGCGACGCGCACGAAGACGTCGCGCCCGAACTGGTCGGTACCGAACCAGTGCGCGCCGCTGGGCGGCTGCAGGCGCGAGGGCGGATCCTGCGCAAGCGGGTCGTACGGCAGCCAGCCGAACGCGGAGGCGAGGCTGAGCAGGGTGAGAAGGATGACGAGGATCAGGCCGATGAGACCCGAGCGGCTGCGCAGCAGGAGCCGGACGCGTTCGCCGAGCTGGCCGCCTCCGGGGGCGATCGCGGTGGTGGAGATGTCGCTCATGATGCACGCACCCGGGGGTCGATGATCCGGTAGAGGAGGTCGGTCAGCAGATTCACGATGACGAAGGACAGCGCGATGATCAGCACCGTCGACTGCACCAGCGCATACTCCTTCTGCTGGATGCCCAGCAGCACCTGGCGGCCGATGCCGGGAAGCGAGAAGATCTGCTCCACGACGACCGCACCGCCGAGCAGGTAGCCGAACTGGAGGCCGGTCATCGTCACGATCGGCACCAGCGCGTTGCCGAGGACGTGGGTGAACTGGAGGCGGCGCGCGGGAACGCCCTTGGCACGCGCTGTGCGGATGAAGTCGTTGGAGCGGACTTCGAGCACCGCCGTGCGTGTGGTGCGCATGATCGGTGCGGCGATACCGAAGGCCAGCACGAACGCGGGCATCAGCATCTGCTGCAGGTTCAGCCCCGGGTTCACCCACAGCGGGGCGTATCCCTGGCCGTTCGGGTTGTAGCCGAACGAGGCCGCGAAGACCGCGAGCAGTGCGGTGCCGAGGAGGAAGGCGGGAATGGAGAGGCCGGCCAGACCCACGACCTGTCCCACCGCATCGCGCGGGGAATCGGGCTTGGAGGCCGACAGCATGCCGAGCGGGATGCCGATCACCAGCGCGAGCACGATCGACAGGATCGCCAGCTCGATCGTGACGGGGAGCGAAGCCGCGGTGAGTTCGGCCACGCTCGTCTGTGCCCGCGAAGAGAAGCCGAGGTTTCCGACGAAGATGTTCCCGATCCAGGAGAAGAACTGCACGATCAGCGGCTTGTCGATGCCGTAGTAGGCCTCCAGCGCCTGCCTTTGCTCCGGCGTCAGCGAGGCTCCCTCTGTGCCCAGGCTCGCGGTGATCTGGTCACCGGGAATGGCGCGCAGCATCACGAACACGAAGACGGCCACGCCGAACAGCGTGCCGATCGCGGCGAGGATTTTCCGCAGCCAGACGTTGCGGAGGATCGATCTCAGCATGGATCAGCTCCCGTGGGGTTCATGCGAACGTGCGGGGCGGGCGCGATGCCCGCCCCGCACGACGTCGGATCAGTTCAGGCCGGTGGTGCGCAGCGACTGCAGCGAGCCGTTGGCCATCGGGGTGAAGCCGGTCACGTTCGACGTGGTCGCGGTGTAGGTGTAGCTCGTGAACATCCAGATCCACGCCGCGTTGTTCTCGAGCTCGTCGGAGACCTGCGCGTAGATCTTCTTGCGCTCGGCGGGGTCGCTCGTGGCCTTGCCGTCGGCGAACAGCTTGTCCAGCTCGGGCGAGCTGTAGCCGGCCACCTGGTTCAGGTTGCCCGTGCTGGTGAAGTAGCGCGAGTACATGCCGTCCGGGTCCGGGCGACCGCCGTTGAGGGCGACCGCCGCGTCGAAGTCCCCGGCCTTCCAGCGCTCGACATACGCACCGGACTCCAGGACATCGAGCTTCAGCGTGATGCCGGCGTCGGCCAGCTGCGACTTCAGGTTCTGCGCCTCGTTGACCGACGTAGCGTACTCGCCCTGCGACACGATGGTGGTCAGCTCGACGCCGCCGGACTTGCCAGCCTTCGCCAAGTATTCCTTGGCCTTGTTCAGGTCGCGCGTGGGGCAGGGCCGCGCCTCCGGGTCGGAGCGGTACGCCGGCGACGTGATGGGGCCGGTCACTTCGCCCTCACCGAGTGCCGCGGTGTCCAGCACCTGCTGGCGGTCGACGGCGCACTGGATCGCGAGGCGGACGTTGACGTCGGAGACGGCGTCCTTGTGCGCGTTGAGCTGGAGTGCGTGGTAGCTCAGCTGCGGGGTCTTCTCCACCGTGATGCTGCCGGTCTCGGCGGTCTGTGCCACCAGCGGGTCGTTGAACACGGCGAACTGGACGTTGCCGGACTGCATCGCAGAGACGATCGAGGACTCGTCGGGGATCACGCGGAACTCCACCGAGTCGAGCACAGCCTTGTCGCCCCAGTACGCCTCGTTTCGCTTGAGCGTGATGGACTGGCTCGGCGTACGGCTGTCGAAGCTGAACGCGCCGGTGCCGTTGGGCTTGGTCTCCAGGGAGGACTCGGCGTCATCGCTGGAGAGCATCGCCATGTTGACCACGGCGAGGTTCGCGAAGAGGGCCGCATCCGGCGACTTCATCGTGAGCACGACCGTGCTCGCGTCCGGCGCCTCGACGGCGGCGACCGATGCCAGCGAGGCTGCGGAGACGGCGGCGGTGTCGGGGTTCATGATGGCCTCGAGCGAGTGCTTCACATCAGCGGAATCGAACGTGCTGCCGTCGGCGAAGGTGACACCGCTGCGCAGCGTGAACGTGACGGTGAGGCCGTCCTCGGAGACGTCCCACTTCTCCGCGAGGCCCGGCACCACGTTGAGGTCGGCGTCGAACTCGGTGAGGGTGCCGTAGAGGTTCTGCAGGACGTTGACGGCCTGGAACTGCGTGGCCTTCCACGGGTCCAGCGTGTCGGGGTCACTGGTGACACCGATCACGAGCGCTCCCCCCGCTGCGGCGCTGCCGCTGTCCTCGGGCGCCGAGCTCGGCGAGGTGCCACCGCCACCGGAGGTGCAACCGGTGACGATCAGTGCCAGCGCGGCCGCCAGGCCGGTCGTGGCGAGGGTGACGCGCATCCGGCGCGATCCTGCGTTCATGAGGACTCCTCTTCAGATGCCTCGTCTGGCGATGAGTGCTGTGCCGCCGGGAGAGCATCGGTGATCTCGATTGGCACAAAAGTACACCAGAACGTTCCCAGATGAAACTTTTTTCCATTCACGATAGTGTCATGCCGGAAAGAGGAGTTCCGATGAGCCCAACGACCGCCCGCGACGATGCGAGCGCGACCACCGTCCTCGTCCGCATCCGGGCGATGATGCCCGAACTTCGCCCCACGGAGAAACGGATCGCCGACTTCTTCCTGAGCGATCCGCTCACGGCGGCAGAGACCTCGGTCGGCCTGATCGCCACCGCCTGTGACACCTCCACGACCTCGGTGATGCGCTTCGTGCAGCGCCTCGGCTACGCGCACATGAAGCAGCTGCGGGCAGATGTGCTCGCCGCCAGCGTGAGCGAGCGGCTGGTAGCGGAGAGGCTGACCGAGGCGCGTGGCGACATCGAACGCGACGACAGCATGGACGACATCGTCGCGAAGGTCTCGCTGGCCGAGACCCTCTCGATCGCGGACACGGCGCGCACTCTCGACACCACGGAGCTGGCGCGCGCCGTGGAGATCGTCGCGCGCGCCGCGCGTGTGGACATCTTCGGAATCGGTGCGAGCGCCTTCATCGGCCTCGACCTGCAGCAGAAGCTCAATCGCATCGGCCGCACGGCGCTGTCGTGGAACGACGCACACGCCGCGTGGACGTCAGCGGCGACCTATGGCCCGTCCAGCGTTGCGATCGCGGTGTCCCACTCCGGCAACACCAGCGACACGGTCGAGTATCTGGCGCTCGCCCGCGCCCGTGGCGCCGTCACCATCGCGATCACCAATCATGCCGGCTCCCTCCTCGCCCAGCAGGCGGACATCGTCCTCACCACGGCGGCGCGTGAGACGGGGTTCCGCTCCGGTGCTCTGGGCAGTCGCATCGCTCAGCTGATGGTCGTCGACTGTCTCTTCATCGGTGTCGCGAGCTCCGACTACGACGCCTCGATGAGTGCGCTGCACTCCACCTACGACGCCATCCAGCGCATGCGCAGCCGCTGACGTGAACGCCCGTACCGCGGTCTATCTCTCCTTCGCCGGGCTCGGCATCACGACGGCCACCTTTCCCGCCCTCATTCCGGCCCGGGCCGCCTCTGACGGCGACCTGGTGCTGCTCGCGGCACCGATGCTCTTCCTGGGTCTGCTGATCGGCGTGCTCGTCACCACCGCGGTCGGCGCACGCATGCGCCCGACGGCGATGGCGGCCATCGGCTCCGTTGTGCAGGCGACGGCGCTCATCGCGGTGCCGATCACCCCCGGCCCCATCGGGTTCGTCGCCGCGGCCGCGATCGGCGGTCTCGGCTTCGGCATCTCCGAGGCCGCGGGCAACCTCGTGGCGCGCGCCGCGGCGCAGACCACGGGAACGGCCGGGCTCCTTGCCCGCCTCACCGGCGTGGTGGCGATCGTGGCGGCCACGGTGCCGCTGCTCTTCGCCGTGGCGCACGCGGAGCCGTGGCGGATCTCGCTGATCGGCGTCCTGGCGGCGGCCCACGCTCTCACCGCGGTGCTGCTGTGGCGCTCGGTGCTGCCCGATGCGCGTCCCACCCTCGCCGCCGGGCGCCTCTCCCACCGCGGCACCCTCGTGATCGTCGCCATCGCTCTCGCCCTGTTCGTGGGCGTGGAGAGCGTTTTTGCAGGCTGGTCGGCGGTGTTCGGCGAGCGGCTGGGCGGCCTGGCGCCCACCACCGCGTCGATCGGGACGACCGCGTACTGGGGTGTGGTCGCCGCAGGTCGCTTCGGTTTCGCCGCACTGGTGCACCGCGGGCATCCGCCGCGGCGCACCTTCATCATCGGCATGGCCGCCGCGACGGTGCTGCTCGGCGTCGCGGCCCTGCTTCGCGACGTAGCCCCGATCGCGGCTCTCGTGTGCATCGCCGTCGTCGTCGCGACTGTCGCCACCGGGTACGCGGCACTCGTCGGGATCGGACTGGACACGGTCACCGATGCCCAGGCCCCTCGCGTGGTGGGAGTCCTGGTGGCGTGCGGGGCCATCGGCGGAACCCTCATCCCGGCCGTACTGCTCGTGGGCACGGGGGATCCCACGGCCGTGGCGACGCTGCTGATCTGTTCCGCACTCAGCGCGACCGTCGCCATCGCGGCCGCGGTGGTGTCCCACCGGCTGCATCGCAGTTCCTGAACACCGTACGCCGCAGCCGGCTCCCCCTCAATGAGCGGGAGCCGGCGCAGTGGACGAGTCGTCAGGCGACGGTGAAGACCACCTCGACCTCGACGGGTGCGTCGAGCGGCAGCACAGGAACACCCACGGCGGAGCGGGCGTGCACGCCAGCATCGCCGAAGATCTCGCCGAACACGACCGAGGCTCCGTTGATGACCCCCGGCTGCCCGGTGAACTCCGGCACGGAGGCGACGAAGCCGGTGAGCTTGAGGACGCCCGTGATGTTGTCGACACCACCCACGATCGCGGCGGCCGCAGCGAGGGCGTTCAACGCGGACTGACGCGCGTACGACTGGGCGTCGGACGCCGGAACCAGCCCGTGCCCCTCCCCTACCTTGCCGGTGGCGGGAAGCGCGCCCGAGACCATGGGAAGCTGGCCCGACGTGTAGACGAGATCGCCGTGACGAACCGCCGGGACATAGGCGGCGACGGGGGCTGCGACCGGGGGCAGCTCGATGCCGAGCTCGGCGAGGCGTGCGGAAACGGTCATGCTCACTCCTGGAACTGCTGGGCGGCCTGCGCGGCGGAGGCGAGGCCGGTGTTGGCGGGTGCCGCGTCGGTGACGGGGCGCTTGAAGTAGCCGACGAGACCACCCTCGGGCCCGGTCACCACCTGCACCAGCTCCCAGCCCTGCTTGCCCCAGTTGTTGAGGATGGCTGCGGTGTTGTGGATGAGCAGCGGCGTCGTCAGGTATTCCCACGTGGTCATTGAAAGCTCCGAATGCGGCGAACGAGAGGCCGTCCTCACAGGGAGCGGCATTAGCATCTAGCCTATGCCTCGAACCAAACGCACGGCCAGCGGCGTCGTCGGCGGCCTTCTCGGCCTCGTCGGCCTCAGTGCCATCGCCGGTGTTCTCGTCACCGCGACCGTCACGCCCGCCATCGCCGTCGGCGGCACCGCGGCCAAGGGTGCCATCTCGATGTTCAACGAGCTGCCCCCCATGCTGCAGATCGACACCGCGATGCTGCCGTCCACGTTCTACGCCAAGGATCCCGCCAGCGGGCAGTACGTGGAGATGGCGAAGTTCTACGAACAGAACCGCGACCCCGTGACGCTGGATCAGGTCGCGCCTGTGATGATCGATGCGCTGCTGTCCAGCGAGGACAACCGCTACTTCGCCCATGGCGGCGTCGACCTCACCGGCACCACCCGCGCCGTGATCTCCACGCTGCTCAAGCAGGGAACGTCGGGCGGCTCGTCCATCACGCAGCAGTACGTGAAGAACGTGCTGCTGCAGCAGTGTGAGCGAGAGACCGCCCCCGGCGACACAGAAGCTCTGGGCGCGTGCTGGGACGACTACGCCGGCCAGGAAGGCCTGGACGGCATCGAGCGCAAGCTCCGCGAGATGCGCTACGCGATCACGCTGGAGCAGCAGTACAGCAAGGAGGAGATCCTCCTCGGCTACCTCAACATCGCCTCCTGGGGTGGGCTGACGTACGGGATCGAGGCCGCCGCCCAGCGCTACTTCAGCGTCTCCGCGGCGAACCTCAACCTGAACCAGGCGGCGACCCTCGCCGGCATGGTGCAATCGCCCAACAACTACCGGCTGGATCAGCCCGAGAACGAGGTCAACGGCGCCGCCGATGGCTACTCCGTCACCAAAGAGCGCCGTGACAGCGTCCTCGGCCGCATGATCCACGACGGCAAGATCACCCAGGAAGAATACGATGCGGCCCTGGCCGCGCCGATCGAGCCGGTGATCCAGGAACTGAAGAAGGGTTGTGCCACTGCCGCCGGTGCCGAGTACTTCTGCACCCTGGTGCAGGAGAGCATCCTCTCCGACCCCGCTTTCGGCGCCGAGCAGGAGGACCGGGAACTCCTCCTCAACCGCGGTGGGCTGAAGGTCTACACGACGCTGGACTGGAACCTGCAGTCGCGTGCGAACGACGCCATGCACTCCCTGGTCCCGGCCTACATGGACACGATTCAGGTGGGATCGTCCGGCCTGAACATCGAGGCGTCGACCGGCCGTGTGCTCAGCCTCACGCAGAACACGAACTACGACCCCGAGGGCGCCGCGCCCGGGACCTCTCCACAGGTGTGGGCGGGTGATTATCGCTGGGGTGACTCCAGCATCGGTTTCTCCGTCGGTTCAACCTTCAAGGTGTTCACGCTGATCGACTGGCTCGAGAAGGGCAAGTCGCTCAACGAGCAGCTCGACGGCCGCTACCGGAAGAACTTCACCTCCCACTGCGGCGATGACACCATCACCGGCACCTCCGAGAACTTCGCGAGCAACCCCGGATACCGTGGCACACCCCTCAAGTTCACGAGGGACTCCCTCAACTCCGGCTTCTTCGCCATGGCGGAGCAGTTGGACGTGTGCGAGATCATCGACGTCGCCAAGCGCTTCGGCGCCGTTTTCGGTGACCCGGCCCGCGACTTCGACAAGGTGCTGTTCACCCTGCTCGGCTCCGGCAACGTCTCGCCGCTCGGCATGGGCGGGGCATACGCCGCACTGGCCAACGGAGGCGTCTACCACAAGCCGCGCCTCATCGACAGCGTTCAGAACGCTGACGGTTCGGAGATCGACCTCGGCATCAACCCCGACGGAACGCGGGTCACGACGCCGGAAGTCGCCGCGACCGCGCTCTTCGCGCTGCGAGGTGTCATGGAAGGCGGCACGGGAGACCGAGGCAACCCCTACGACGGCACGATGGTGGGTGGAAAGACGGGAACACACGAGTCCCAGCAGACGTGGCTGATCCAGACCAGCTCCCGTGTGACCAGCGTCGCCTGGGTGGGTCAGTACAACGGGGATGTCCCCGTCGAGCACACCTGGGTCGATCAGGCCGGCATGATGCTCAACGACATCCGCTATTACCTCGGCCGCGACCTGCAGGCCGCCGCGGACCAGTTCTACCCCGCCCCGGACTTCCCGGCACCGGATCAGAACCTCATCCGCGTCGTCCTCAAGGACCTCCCCAACGTCGTCGGCATGACCGTCGATCAGGCAACGAAGGTCCTGGAGGATGCGGGATTCCAGGTCTCGGTCGGAACCCCGGTCGACGCCGATGAGGCGGCCGGCACGATCACCGCGCAGGACCCGGGGGCGGGCAGGGCTGCAGGCGGCACGCTCGTGACCATCACCCCGAGCACCGGCAAGGGCAAGCCCGACAACACGAAGGGCAACGTCACGATCCCGGATGTGACCGGACAGTCGTTCCAGAAGGCGATCCAGGCGCTGCAAGGGGCCGGGTTCACCAACCTCGCGCAGACCTGCACGAGCGATCCCAACGCCCCGGGGGGCGGAACGGTGACCAGCACGAGCCCCGCCGCCAATACGAAGGCGAAGCCGGATACCCAGGTGGTCATCATCTACTCCGCGAAGAACTGCAACGGATGACCATGACAAGGAGCACCGCCTACTGATGCGATCCGCAGCACGCCAGGCCCTCACCGCCCTCGGGGTGGTGGGGGCCGCTGGCGCCGCCGCCCTCACGTGGGGCATCGGCATCGAACGCCATCTGTACACCCTCCGCCAGCACACCGTCGCGGTGCTGCCCGACGGATCCGACCCTGTCCGCATCCTGCACATCTCTGATGTCCACATGGCGCCGTGGCAGGTGCGCAAGCAAGCGTGGCTCGCCTCGCTCGCATCGCTGCGTCCTGACCTGATCATCGACACCGGCGACAACCTCGGCCACGAGGATGCCCTCCGCGGCATCCGGGCAGCGTTCGCCGGTTTCGCGGGCGTGCCCGGAGCCTACGTCTACGGCTCGAACGACGTCTTCAGTCCGGCACCGCGCAATCCGTTCCGGTACTTCACGGGTCCGTCGAAGTTCATCGAGGACGCCCCGCGGCTCGACATCGAGGGGCTGGACTCCTTCCTCTCGGACGGCCTCGGCTGGAACAGCGTCGACAATGGCGCGACCTCCGTGGAGATCCGCGGGCACCGCATCGACATCATCGGCACGGGTGATGCTCATCGGCAGTGGGACCGTCTCGACGAACTGCCCGGGCACGCGGCCGCGCTACGCGCGCAGGAGTCCAGCCTCCCCCGCCTCACCATCGGCGTCACCCACGCACCGTACCGGCGCGTGCTCGACGCGTTCGCCTCCGAGGGCGCCGACATGATCTTCGCCGGGCACACCCACGGCGGGCAGATCCGGATCCCCGGCGTGGGCGCCCTGGTGGCGAACTGCGACATCCCGCTGTCGCAGTCCCGCGGCCTCAGCTCGTGGCCGTCCGCGACACGCCCGATCCCGCTCAACGTCAGTGCAGGACTCGGACACTCGATCTACGCGCCAATCCGCTTCGCGTGCCGTCCCGAGGCCTCGCTCATCACGCTCGTGCCCCGAAAAGGGTGACTTTGGTCAAGACCACCTCCCCCGATCAGGTAGACTGAATGAGTTGTCATCAACGGGGTGTGGCGCAGCTTGGTAGCGCGCTTCGTTCGGGACGAAGAGGCCGCAGGTTCAAATCCTGTCACCCCGACACAATCGCCGAAGGGCCGGTTCATCAGGACCGGCCCTTCGGCGTTTCTGCTCGTGCCTCTCGCCGTCGCAGCACCCGGTCCCGCTCGCGGGAGGGTTCGTGTGGATAATGGCAACCGACGTCTCGAACCCTGTGGGGGAATCATGCATGCGTTGATGACCGGTGCTCGGGCACTCGCCCGCACGACATGCTGCGCTTTGCTCGCTCGAGCCGTCGACGCGGGCGGTCTCCCGTGAACCGGCCTCCCCGGACGGCAGTCGCCGTCGCCCGGGTCTCGGTCGGCCTGGTCGTGCTCGGTGTCCTCACATACACGTTCGGTCTCCTCTCCTCCACGCACCGCATCTCACTGGTCGACTACTTCGGCTTCTTCACCAATCTGACCAGCCTTCTCACCGCGCTCGTGCTGGTGGCGACCGGTGCGACGGCACTTCTGCGACGGAGCACACCGCTCGCGCTCACACTCGCGCGCGCCGTGGCCACGGCGTGCATGATCCTCGTGGCGGTCATCTACAACCTGCTGGTGCCGGGGACGGGGGCCGCGCCGCCGTGGGTGAGCGCCGTGCTGCACGTCGTCCTGCCGGCCCTGATGCTCGTGGACTGGATCGTGATCCGCGATCACCCCGGCATTCGGTGGAGGCACTTCTGGCTACTCCTCCCCTACCCGGTGGTGTGGCTCGTCGTGGTCCTGATCCGCGGTGTCACCGACGGGTGGGTGCCGTACGGGTTCCTGCTCCCGGAACGCGGCTGGCCGAGCATTCTGCTGACCTCGCTCGGCCTGCTCCTCGCGCTTGCGGGGGCGGGTGCACTGGTGTGGGCGGTGCGTCGATCCCCATCCGGCCATCGTTCAGACCCCGCTGGATAAACTGGGCACCGCTCACACAAAGGAAGAACTGCCGTGCCTGCACCGAAGCTCGTCGCCTTCGATCTCGACGACACCCTCGCTCCGTCGAAGTCCCCCGTGGACCCGCGCATCGCTCAGTTGCTCGTCGAGCTGGCGGAGCGCGTCGAAGTCGCGATCATCTCCGGCGGACAGTGGGAGCAGTTCCGCAACCAGGTGCTCGCGCACCTGCCCTCGACATCCGCTGCGGTCCTGGACCGTATGCACCTGATGCCCACCTGCGGCACCCAGTACTTCCGTCACGACGGTTCGTCCTTCACGGCCGTGTACGCCGACTACCTCACCGACGACGAGAAGGAGCGCGCGATCGCGGCACTGCGCTCTGAGGCGGAGCGGCTCGGGCTGTGGGAATCCAGTCCGGCCGGTGACGTGATCGAGGACCGCGGCTCCCAGATCACCTTCTCGGCTCTTGGCCAGCAGGCCGCTCTCGCCGACAAGAAGGCCTGGGATCCCACGGGCGCGAAGAAGTCCGCCCTGCGTGAGGCCGTCGCCGCCCTGCTTCCGGATCTCGAGGTCCGTTCGGGCGGCTCCACATCCATCGACATCACCCGCATCGGCATCGACAAGGCGTACGGGATGACGCGGCTGTCCGAGGCCACCGGTATCGCGTTCGCCGACATGCTCTTCTACGGCGACCGCCTCGACCAGGGCGGAAACGACTATCCGGTGCTGTCGCTGGGCGTACCCGCCCGCGCTGTCGAGGGATGGGAAGACACCGCCGCGCACCTCGATGCTCTGCTGCTGGAACTTCCGGTGCGGGTCTGAGACGCACTCGAAACGCTCACGGCGATGCGAAGGGCCGGACGGGAGATCCCGTCCGGCCCTTCGCATGCGGGCTCAGCTTGCGGCGACGTCCTTCGCCTTGCTCGCTTTCGCGGGTGCTTTGACCGAACGCGCCGGCTTGTTGGCGGGAACGGTGCGCGGCTGGTGCGCGGTCATCGCCTCGGCAACATCGGCGAACGGCTTCGCGATGGGCTGCAGGCGGGACAGCTGCGTGACGTGCTTCGGGCTCAGCTCCTCGATGGTCGCGGCCTCCAGCAGCTTCATCGTGCGCTCGATCTCGCTGCCGAGGATCGAGATGGTCTTGTCGACACCGCGGCGGCCACCGGCCATCAGCCCGTACAGGTACGCGCGACCGACGAGCGTGAACTTGGCGCCCAGCGCGACGGATGCCACGATGTCGGCACCGTTCATGATCCCGGTGTCCACGTGGATCTCCATGTCGGAACCGAGCTCCTTCACCACGTGCGGCAGCAGGTGGAACGGGATCGGGGCACGGTCGAGCTGACGACCGCCGTGGTTGGACAGCACGATGCCGTCCACGCCCTTGTCGGCGAGCAGCAGCGCGTCCTCCACGGTCTGCACACCCTTCACCATGATCTTGCCCGGCCACAGCGAGCGGATGATCTCCAGATCGTCGAAGGAGATCGTGGGGTCCATCGCGGCGTTGAGCAGGTCGCCCACGGTGCCGCCGGTGGAGGAAAGCGACGCGAACTCGAGCTTCGGGGTGGTGAGGAAGTTGATCCACCAGGCCGGACGCGGGATCGCGTTGATGACCACGCCGGGTGTGAGCTGCGGCGGGATCGAGAAGCCCGCGCGCTTGTCTCGCAGACGAGCGCCGGCGACGGGGGTGTCCACGGTGAAGAAGAGGGTGTCAAAGCCTGCCGCGGCGGCGCGGCGCACCAGATCGTAGGAGACCTCGCGGTCGCGCATCACGTACAGCTGGAACCAGTTCCGGCCCGTGGGATTGTTCGCCTTCACATCCTCGATGGACGTGGTTCCGAGGGTCGAGAGCGTGAACGGGATGCCCGCGGCGCCCGCGGCTCCAGACCCGGCGATCTCGCCCTCGGTCTGCATCATCCGCGTGAAGCCCGTGGGCGCGATGCCGAACGGCATCGACGACGTTCCACCGAGCACCTGGGTGGTCATGTCGACCTCGGGCACGTTGCGCAGGATCGACGGGTGGAACTCCACGTCCTCGAATGCCTGCCGCGCGCGTGCGAGGGACAGCTCGCCTTCGGCCGCGCCCTCGGTGTAGTCGAAGGGGGCGCGCGGGGTGCGACGCTGTGCGATCGTGCGGAGGTCTGCGATCGTGAGCGCCTTCTCGAGGCGACGATCGGTGGGGTTGAGGGTGGGCTTCTTGAACCGCATGAGCTCGGCGAGCTCGATGGGGTTCGGGAACTGGCGCTTGACCATCAGGCGCTTTCCTCTCGCTGTGCGGTGTCTGTGTGGTGGGGGTCGAGGGAGATCGCGGCGTAGTAGCCGGCGATGTGATCGTGTGTGCGGGTCGATGCCGCGTCGGCGTCGCCGTCGCGGATCGCGGCCACGATGCCGCGGTGCTCCGCACGCAGGCGAGCCGCCATCGCGGGCCAGTCCGCGAGGCGAGCCGCGCCATCGCGCACGTAGGTCTCGATGCTGTGACGCAGCCCCGCCATGGTCGCAATGATGACCTGGTTCCCCGCGGCTGATGCCAGAGCGAGGTGGAATGCAGCGTCGAGGGCGAGGAATTCCTCCGCGGTGACATCGGGGGCGTCCATGGCGTCCAGCAGCGCTAGTGCTGCGGACAGGTCTCCCCCGCGGGCAAGGTCGCCGGCGACGGCCGACTCCAGCAGCAGTCGGGTGCGGACGATATCCGCGACCCGGAACCCACTGGCTGCCACCTGCAGGCGCATCAGGGCGCTCATGCCGCCCTCCGGGGTGGCGACGATGATCGCTCCCGCGTTCGGGCCGGACCCCGTGGCGGTGCGGATGAGGCCCATGACTTCCAGCACACGCAGCGCCTCTCGCACGCTGGAGCGACCCACGCCGAGTTCTGCCGACAGGATCCGCTCGCCGGGCAGCCGGTCACCCGGGACGAGATCGCCGGACAGCAGGCGCGACTCGACATGCTCGATGACGCTCTGCCACGCCTTCGGCGCAGCCTCGCCGGTGTTCTCGCTCATCCTCGCCCCGTTGCTCGAACGCCGCTCCCGCGGTCGCCACTGTGGTCCGACCACAGCGTATCACTGTGGTCGGACCACACACAACGGCGCCGATACGCGCGCCGCACGCCGAAAGACCCCGGCACACCCGGCGCCGCGGGGCCTCTCGGACGGGCCGGGGTTTCCCGGCGTGGAGTGAGGGGGGCGAGGATCAGGAGGCGAGGACGCCGCCGGACTCCTCCAGGTAGCAGGAGCCGCACAGCGACTCGTAGGTGACGAAGTGCTCGTCGCGAACGTCCGCGGTCGCGGCGTCGATGGCCACCTGATCACCGTCGAACACGAACCGGCCGTCGATCACGCGACCGTTGAAGACGGCCTTGCGCCCGCACCGGCAGATCGTCTTCAGTTCCTCCAGCGAGTGCGCGATCTCCAGGAGCCGTCGGGATCCGGGGAACGCGGCGGTGCGGAAATCGCTGCGAATTCCGTATGCCAGTACCGGGATCCCGTCCAGGACCGCAATGCGGAACAGGTCATCGATCTGAGCGGGAGTGAGGAACTGCGCCTCGTCCACGAGCACGCACGCGATGTCGCCGACTCCGCCCGGGATCAGCGCCTCCGCGGCCTGCGCGCGGTGCCGCTCACGGTACTCGCGCACCACGGCCCGCGCATCGTCATCCGCATGCAACAGGAAGTCGACGTCACGGGTCATACCGAGGCGGGACTCGATCTGTCCGGCGCCCTTGGTGTCGATGGCCGGCTTGGTCAGCAACACGGCCTGACCGCGCTCCTCGTAGTTGTACGCGGCCTGGAGCAGTGCGGTGGACTTGCCGGAGTTCATTGCTCCATAGCGGAAGTAGAGTTTGGCCACCGGAAGAGTCTACGGACTCGGACCGATGCCCGCGGTCCGAGTCCGGCGCGCAGGGCGAGTGTGCCGCCCCGGGATGCTCGGGACGACGGCGAAGGCCTCAGAAACGAACGTCCGGCAGGACACCGTGAGGAGCGCAGCCGTCCGGAACGACGCCGTCAGACGCGCAGCCGTCCCGCACACAGCCGTCCCGCACACAGCCGCCCGCGCACAGCCGCCCCGCGCGCGGCCGTCAGGCGCGCAGGGCGAGCGTGAAGGGCAGTACGCGGGTGGCGCCCGCCGCGCGGAGCGCAGAGGAGGCGACCTGCAGCGTCCAGCGGCTGTCGGCGATGTCGTCGACGAGCAGCACCGGCCCCGCGGGGACATCGAGGCTCGCGGCGTCCAGCGTCCCCCACACGCGCGACAGGCGGAAGGCGCTGTTGCCGCCCGTCTCGGATGGCGCACCCACCGCCGTGGTGGCAAGCTCCCCGAGATATGGCAATCGCCCCAGCCCCGCGAGACCATGCGCGAGCGACGCCACGAGTTGCGGGCGAGTCCGCGACGGTACGGAGACCACGGCAACGGGTCGCTCCGCCCACGGCCACTCCCCCAGCACTCGCGCGCAGGCCTGGAGCACGGCCGGTTGCAGGGGTGCATCTGCGGCCCCCGCGGCGAAGATCTCACGCAGGGTGTTGCCCCAGCCGAGGTCGGTGAGACGGGCAAGCGCACGACCCTCGTCGTACCGTTCGTCCACCGGGATACGACCGGACAAACTCAGCCCCAGAGAGGCCATGCCGGTGGGCCACTGAGCGCGCGGCTCAATGACGGCGCCGACCCGGTCCATCGCGGTGCGTGCCTCCTCCGCCGCGAAGGAGGCGACCTGCGCGTCGATCCATGTGCCGGCACAGTTGTCGCATCGTCCGCAGGGCGCTGCGGTGGCGTCATCGAGGGCGCGCTGCAGAAACATCATGCGACATTCGTCCGTGCGCTCGTAGGCGAGCATGGCTTCCTGCTCCGCGCGGCGGGCGGCGGCGATTCGCCCATAACGCTCGGCGTCGTAGGCCCACGGCTGGCCGGTGCCGACCCAGCCGCCCTGCACCCGCCGGACGGCACCGTCCACATCCAGCACCTTGAGGAGGAGTTCGAGGCGGGAGCGCCGGATATCCACCCGCGCCTCCAGCGCCGGCGTGGACAGCGGCGCATCGCCGAGAGCGGAGATCACACGTTCCGCACGCTCCTGGTCGGGCATGGACGAGGTGGCGAAATACTCCCAGATCGCCGTGTCCTCCGGCCCGGGCAGCAAGAGGACATCGGCACGATCCGTGGCACGACCCGCGCGTCCGACCTGCTGGTAGTAGGCCACCGGTGAGGACGGCGCGCCGAGGTGCACCACGAAGCCGAGGTCGGGCTTGTCGAATCCCATACCCAGTGCCGACGTGGCGACGAGTGCCTTCACTTCGTTGCGACGCAGCTTCTCTTCAAGCTCCTCCCGCTCTTCCACGGGCGTCTGACCGGAGTAGGCGTAGGCGTCGATGCCGGCAGCGCGCATTGCCCGCGCCGTGTCTTCCGCCGCGGCGACGGTGAGGGTGTAGACGATGCCCGATCCGGACAGCTCACCGATGTGGGTGATGAGCCAGGCGAGGCGCGTGACCGCGTCGGGAAGGCGCAGCACACCGAGTCGCAGCGATGCCCGTGCGAGCGGTCCGCGGATGGTCAGCACATCGGTGTCGGTGGTCTCCATCTGCTCCGCGATGTCTGCGACCACCCGGCTGTTGGCCGTGGCCGTGGTGGCCAGCACCGGGACCGCAGGATCGAGATCCGCGATGAGGTCGCGCAGGCGCCGGTAGTCGGGGCGGAAGTCGTGCCCCCAGTCGCTGATGCAGTGCGCCTCGTCCACCACCAGCAGCCCCATGCGGCGGACGAGAGACGGCAGCTGGTTCTCGCGGAACGCGGGGTTGTTCAGCCGCTCCGGCGAGACCAGCAGCACGTCGATCTCGTCGTTCTCCAGCGCTGCCGACACGGTGGCCCATTCGTGGGCGTTGGTGGAGTTGATGGCCACCGCGCGCACCCCGCTGCGCTGGGCGGCCGCGATCTGGTCTCGCATGAGCGCGAGCAGCGGAGAGACCAGGACAGTCGGTCCGGCACCGCGCTCGCGCAGCAGGGCCGTGGCCACGAAGTAGACGGCGGATTTTCCCCACCCGGTGCGCTGCACCACCAGGGCACGGCGGTGCCCGTCCACGAGAGCCTCGATCGCCTCGAACTGCCCGTCGTGGAAGTCCGCATCCTCCCGCCCCACGAGGGAGCGCAGGATTCGACGGGCCGCCTCACGGGTGTTCTCGCTCATCACTCCACCCTGCCACGGGCCACCGACATCGGCGGGTCCAGGAGAGGCGCCTACGCCGTGGCCGCGCCGAGCGGGACGCCGCGCTCCCACGACTCGATCGGGCCGGGGATCGTGACGAATGACGGAGCGGCCGCGGGGTCGGCGAGTCTCGGCAGCCACTCGGGATCCCGCACGATCACCTTGGTGCGCAACCACTCCAGTTCATACGCAAGCTGACCCTCGGTCACCGGAATTCGCGGGTTCTCCGCGTCTGCGACGCCGATGCGGGTCGCATCGAAGCGGTAGCCGCGCGCGGTCGCCTCGACCTGCAGCGCCGTGAGGAAATGAGCGATCGCTGCGGCCGGATCACCCGCGCCACGAAATCGTTCCAGCTGAGGGTGGCGGGTGTACCCGCGCGTCCCTCCCGCGAGAACCTTCTGCGCCAGCAGTCCTTCACGCCAGCACGCGATGAGCGCGGCCCGGTCGAGGATGGACGGATGCAGAGACCAGAGGCGCATGGATCGAGCCTACTAGCCGCCGCCAGACGTACCCGCCGCCAGACGGAGCCGCCGACAGCAGCAGTTCCTGAGACCACACCGTTCGGTGGTCTCAGGAACTGCATGTCAGCGCCGCGATGTCGGAAGATCGTGAGACCACCCACGACGGGCGCGCGTCAGGCGGAGAGGCGCAGCGTCTCGGCGGTGGCGGCGAACTCGGCGGCGGCCGCCTGCGGGTTGCCGTTGAGCTTCTCGCCGTAGCTGGGGATCAGCTTCTTCAGCTCCGGCTGCCACGCCTCGATGCGGTCGGGGAAGCACGTCTTCAGCAGATCCAGCATGATCGAGACGGCGGTGGAAGCACCGGGCGAGGCACCGAGCAGACCGGCGATCGATCCATCCTGGTGGGCGACCACCTCGGTACCGAACTGGAGCTTGCCGCCCTTCATCACCTGAGCGCGCTGACCGGCCTGCAGGAGCTTCCAGTCGGAGTCCTTCGCGGTGGGCATGAATTCGCGGAGGCTCTCCACCTTGCGTCGGTGATTCTTCGCCAGCTCCGACACCAGGTACTTGATCAGGCCGAAGTTGGTGAAGGCCACCTTGAGCATGGAGAACAGGTTGCCGAAGCGCACCTGCGTGACGATGTCCGTGAACCGGCCCTTCTTCAGGAACTTCGGCGTGAACGTCGCGAACGGGCCGAACAGCAGGCTGGTCTCGCCGTTGACCACACGGGTGTCCAGGTGCGGCACCGACATGGGGGGCGCACCGACGGCAGCCTGCGAGTAGACCTTGGCCCGGTGCTGGGCGACGATCTCGGGGTTGCTGGTCATCAGCCACTGGCCGCCGATGGGGAAGCAGCCGTATCCCTTGATCTCGGGAATGCCCGAGTTCTGGAGCAGCTTGAGCGCCCATCCGCCCGCGCCCACGAACACGAAGCGCGCCCGGATCTCACCGGGAGTCTTGCCCAGCGAACGGCGGTAGCTGATGCGCCAGGTGCCGTCCTTCATGCGCTTGAGGCTCTTCACCTCGGTGTTGGTCTGGAGGGTGGCGCCCTTCTCGACCAGGTTGGCGAACATCTGGCGCGTGACCTCACCGAAGTCCACGTCGGTGCCGCTGGGCACACGGGTGGCCGCGAAGGGCTCCCCCGCAACGCGCTTCTGCATGAGCAGCGGCGCCCACGTGTTGATCACGCGCGAGTCGGTGGAGAACTCGATGCCCTCGAAGAGCGGCTGCTCCTTGAGGACCTCGTAGCGGCGGCGGAGGTAATCCACGTCCTTCTCACCACGGACGAAGGTCATGTGCGGTGCCGTGTTGATGAACGAGGACGGATCGTGCAGCACCCCGCGCTCCACCAGGCTGGACCACAGCTGGCGGCTCTGCTGGAACTGCTCGTTGATGCTGATGGCCTTGGCCGGGTCGAGGGACCCGTCCTTGCCCTCGGGCATGTAGTTCAGCTCACACAGGGCGGAGTGTCCGGTGCCGGCGTTGTTCCAGGCGTTGGAGCTCTCCTCGGCGACTTCGCTCAGTCGCTCGAAGACGGTGATCTTCCAGTCGGGCTGCAGCTCCGAGAGGAAGGTGCCCAAGGTGGCGCTCATCACGCCACCGCCGATGAGGACGACGTCTACGGTTTCGGTCACCAGACAAGTCTAGGCCGGGATTGACCCTCGCTCTGCCAGTGTGTGCATGACGAAGGCGCCGGTGGGGCGGACGAATGCCGCCCGCCTCACCGGATGACGGCTCAGGAGAGGTTGCCGGCGACCACTTCGGCGATCTGCACCGCGTTCAGTGCCGCCCCCTTGCGCAGATTGTCGTTCGAGACGAAGAGCACGAGGCCCTTGCCTTCCGGCGCGGACTGGTCCTGGCGGATACGACCCACGTAGCTCGGGTCGTTGCCTGCGGCGAGCAACGGGGTCGGGATCTCCTCGAGCGCGACTCCGGGGGCGGAGGCCAGGATGTCGCGAGCGCGGTCCGGGGTGATGTCCTCGGCGAACTCGGCATGGATCGAGAGCGAGTGACCGGTGAAGACGGGCACCCGGACACAGGTGCCCGCAACGAGCAGGTCGGGGATGCCGAGGATCTTGCGGCTCTCGTTGCGGAGCTTCTTCTCCTCGTCGGTCTCGTTGTCGCCGTCGTCGACGAGGTTGCCCGCGAACGGCAGCACGTCGAAGGCGATCGGCGCCACGTACTTGTCCGGCTGCGGGAAGTCGACCGCGCGACCGTCGTGGACGAGGTTCAGCACCTTCTCCGGCCCCTGGGCGAGCACTCCCTCGACCTGGCCGAACAGCTCCTGCGCACCCGCGAGACCCGATCCGGACACGGCCTGGTAGGTGGAGACGATGAGCCGCTGCAGCCCCGCCGCCTCATGCAGCGGCTTGAGCACCGGCATCGCGGCCATGGTGGTGCAGTTGGGGTTGGCGATGATGCCCTTCGGCGGGTTGACCGTGGCCTCGGGGTTGACCTCGCTGACGACCAGCGGAACCTCCGGGTCCATACGCCAGGCGCTGGAGTTGTCGATGACGACGGCACCGGCCGCGGCGAATCGCGGGGCGTGGGCGCGGGATCCGGTGGCGCCGGCGGAGAACAGTGCGATCTCCACACCGGCGGGGTCTGCGGTCTCGACGTCCTCCACGATCACGGTCTGGCCACCGAACTCGATGGCAGTGCCTGCGGAACGAGCGGTGGAGAACAGACGCAGCTCACGAATCGGGAACGCACGCTCGATGAGGATCTCGCGCATCACGGTGCCCACCTGGCCGGTGGCTCCCACGATGGCGACGGAGTACCCGGAATCAGAGATGCGCGTCATGTCGTGTCCTTCGAATGGGGGACGCGCGCAAACGCACGCGCCCAGCGTTCGGCGTACGTTGCCGTTTGGGCGATCTTACCCGCGAGCCGGAGCCGTCACGGCCCGTGTGACCCCGATCGACATCGTCGTTCGATTAGTTATAGTTGAAATAGAACCAAATCGAGGGAGCCGGCCATGAGCGAGACCGTCATCGCCACACGCGAGCTGGAAAAGAAGTACGGCGAGCGCACCGTGGTGCGGGGGCTGGATCTCCACGTTCGACCCGGGCGTGCGTACGGCTTGCTCGGGCCGAACGGGGCCGGGAAGACCACGACCCTCCGACTCATCACCGGCCTGATCGCTCCCACCGCCGGGACCGTCTCCGTGTTCGGCGAGCAGCTCACGCCGACGAATGCAGACCGGCTCCGCGAGCGCATCGGGGTGCAGACGGATACGGAGCTGTACGCCACGCTGACCGCTCGCGAGAACCTGGAGGTGTGGGGCGGCTTCTACGGCCTCCGCCGCTCCGAGCTGCGCCGCCGTGCCGACGAGGTCCTGGAGATGATGTCCCTGAGCGATCGTGCTTCCTCCGCCGTCGGCTCGTTCAGCAAGGGCATGCGCCAGAAACTGGCCGTGGGACGTGCTCTTCTGCCGCGCCCTCACCTGCTGTTCCTCGACGAGCCCACCGCGGGCCTGGACCCGGAGGCGACGGAGGACCTCATCGCCGATCTCACAACCCTCATGCGCGATACCGAACTGACCGTGGTGATCTGCACACATCAGCTGGCGGGGCTGGATGCCCTCTGCTCCGACGTGGGCGTGCTGGTCGGCGGAGCGCTGGTGGCACAGGGCGATATCGACGAGCTCATCGCCCGCCGGTGGCCGACGACCACCGTACGCATCGACGTGGCCGGCGACCCCGCCGTCGCGGCCGCCCTCGTTCCCGGTGCGGCCCTGACGCCCACCGGTATCGCGGTGCAGGCCGCTTCGGATGCGGACACCGAGCGGGCAATCGCCGCGCTCGCCGCGGCAGGGGTGCGCATCCACGCGGCCGTTCCTCAGCGGCCCACCGTGCAGGATCTCTACTTCGCCACGGTCGATGATGCGCGTCGCAGCTCGATCGACTCCGGAAAGGCCGTCGCATGAACCGCCAGCGGGTGCTGACTCTCGTCCGCAAGGACTTCCTCGAAGTGATGCGCAACAAGCAGGCCCTCGCCCCGATTCTCGTGGTGCCGCTGATCCTCGTGGTGCTCATCCCCTCGGCGGTCATCCTGCTGGGCGGCAACCCGGCACTGCTGTCCTCCATCAACGGCGTTCGTCCGTTTCTGGAGAACCTTCCCGCCGGGTTCGTGCCAGACGGGCTGAACACGCAGCAGACGGTGATCTACGCGGTCATCGTGTTCTTCATGGCGCCGATGTTCCTGCTCATTCCGATCCTCGTGGCGTCCGTCACTGCGGCCTCGGCGTTCGTCGGCGAGAAGGAACGGCGAACGATCGAGGGCCTGCTGTACACCCCGCTCACGGATCGGGAGCTGGTGCTCGGCAAGGTGATCGCATCCCTGATCCCCTCCGTCGGCGTCGCCTGGACGTCATTCGTGATGTACACGATCGTGGTCACGGTTCTCGGCGGGCCCGTGATGGGCGGCGCGTTCTTCCCCACCGCCACCTGGTACGTCGTCATCCTGCTCCTCGTGCCCCTGGTGGCCGTGCTGGCGATCGCCCTCATCGTCGCGGTGTCGGGGCGATCCACCACGATGCAGGGGGCGCAGGGACTGGCGGTCCTGGTGATCCTGCCCGTCCTCGCGCTGATCGTGGGCCAGGCGACCGGCCTGATGCTCTTCGACCTGTGGGTCGCACTCATCGCGGCTGGCGTGCTGCTGGTCGTGGACGTGATCGTGTTCGCCCTCGTGGTGCGCTCGGTCAGCCGTGAGCGGATCATCACCCGCCTCGGCTAACGGATCGGGAATGAAGCCGAGATCCATTCGGTTGCATCGACCATGAAGAACATCGGATTCCTGTCGTTCGGGCACTGGACCGACCATCCCGACTCCGGCACGCGATCAGCCTCCGACGTGCTGCACCAGTCGATCGACCTCGCGGTCGCGGCTGAGGAGATCGGCGCGGACGGTGCGTACTTCCGGGTGCACCACTACGCTCAGCAGCTGGGATCCCCGTTCCCCCTGCTGGCCGCGATCGGTGCGAAGACCTCGAGCATCGAGATCGGAACCGGCGTGATCGACATGCGGTACGAGAACCCGCTCTACATGGCGGAGGATGCAGCGGCGGCCGATCTCATCTCCGACGGCCGACTGCAGCTGGGCGTGAGCCGTGGCTCACCCGAACAGGTCATCGACGGCTGGAAGCACTTCGGCTACGGCGCCCCGGAGGGCATGACGATGGCCGACGTCGCGCGCCAGAACACCGAGGTGTTCCTGCAGGTGATCGACGGCGCGCGCTTCGCCGAGCCGAACCCCCGACCGATGTTCCCGAACCCGCACGGCGGCCCGCTGGGTATCCAGCCCCAGTCCCCGGGTCTGCGCGATCGCATCTGGTGGGGAGCCGGCTCCAACGCCACGGCGGAGTGGGCCGCGCGCGCCGGTATGAACCTGATGAGCTCCACCCTCAAGGACCACGAATCCGACGAGCCGTTCCACGTGCAGCAGCGCCGTCAGATCGAGCTCTTCCGCGATGCGTGGAAGGAGGCGGGGCACGAGCGCACGCCTCGCGTCTCGGTGAGCCGCTCCATCTTCGCGCTCACCACCCCGGAGGATCACCGCTACTTCGGCCTCAACCGCGAGAAGCACGACCAGATCGGCTACATCGACTCGGGGCAGGCCATCTTTGGTCGCTCCTACGCGGCCGAGCCGGAGACGCTGATCGCCGAGCTCGCAGAGGACGAGGCGATCGCCGCCGCGGACACCCTCCTGCTCACGGTTCCCAACCAGCTCGGCGTCGCATACAACACCCATGTGATCGAGTCGATCATCCGCGACGTCGCGCCCGCCCTCGGCTGGCGCTGACCCACGTGGTCCCTGGGCGACGTCCGCCCGGGGACCACGGACGCGACGCCGGCGAGAGGTGCTCCTCCGCCCTCCCGCGACCCCTCCCGTTGTCCACAACTCTCCCCTCGTCGCACCAACGCCGCATCAGGTCCACTATCGTCGCAGGGCACACGGCGACCAGATATGAGGCATGGATGCGCGACATCTCAGCGGGCGGCGACATCGTGAACTCGACGATCACCGAGATCGTCGGACACAACCCTTCGGTCGAGATCCTGCAACAGCCGGCCCAGGAACTAGCGGAAGCCGAGCGCGGATCGCGTCTCATCGTGCGACACGAGCGGCTCAGGCGTGCGCGCCGCGCCGTGATCTTCGGCGTCATCGCCCTGGCGGCGTTCGGCATGGCCGGCGTGCTGGGCTACTTCTGGCTCTTCCGGGGCGGCGAGCTGTCCTTCAACGACCTCGTTCGTGACGGCTCCAACATCGCCATCGCCGCCCTCGTCTCAACACTCGTCGCAGCGCTCGCCGGCGCCGTGACAGCCGGCCTTTCCCTCCGGCAGAGAATCCCGAGGGGAGCAGAGACGCTGAATGTCGAGCGCCTGCAGACGATCTCGCTTCGATGGGATGAGCTACGAGCACTGGGGCTCCCGAAAGCTGACATGAAGGCGCTGCGCCGGCGGCGCTAGGACGCTGCGCGACGCCCCAAGATCCACGGATCACCGCGGCGGGCACCCGGACGGGGGCGAAACTCCCCCTCAGATCTCGCGCGTGAGGTAGACGCTGTTCGGGTCGTCCCGGTAGCTGCCGAACGGACCGCACTCGAGGAACCCGGCACGCAGGTACATCGAACGCGCGGCGACGAAGAAGTCGTCGCTGCCCGTCTCCAGTGACACGGTGCTGACGCCGCGGCTGCGGGCATCGTCCAGCGCGAACTCCAGCAGAGCACGTCCGATGCCCTGCCCCCGGCGAGCAGGGTCCGAGCGCATGCTCTTGAGCTCTTCGTGGCCCTCTTCGAGGGCCGCAAGAGCGACCGTGCCGACCACGGCGTCCTCGTCCACGGCCGTCCAGACACGCACGCCCGGAGCCTGCAGCCCGGTGAGATCCAGCGCGTGTCGGCTCTCCTCCGGAGCGGTCGGCTCCAGGTCGCGCAGGTGCTCCTCCAGGAACGCGATCACTCGGGTGTCGGTCAGATCCGCGGGCACAATGGTCACCATGACCTCCAGTAGATCACCGCGCGCGCTCCGGCGCGAAACCCGGTGATCCGCCGACGAAAGGCAAGCCATGCACGCCGTGCTCCAGTACACGTATGCCGACGACTACCTCACTTCCCGCGAAGCGCATCGGGCCGCTCACCTGGCCTACGCCTGGGAAGCGGCGCAACGGGGAGAGCTGCTCGTCGGTGGCGCCGTCGGCGAAGTCCCCGCAACGGGGCTCATCATCTTCCATGGCGACAACGCCCTCGACGACGCTCGCCGCTTCGCCAGGGCGGATCCCTACGTGCACGCCGGCGTCGTCGTGGCCTGGACGGCCGAGCCGTGGACCACCGTGGTGGGTGACATCGCGGCGACACCGGTTCACCCGCACCCGTGAGCGGGTGATGCGGCTCAGCCCGTCACGGAGACGACAGCATCGATCTCGATGTCGAAGCCGCGCAGGGCCGCCTCGATAGTGGTGCGCGCGGGAAACGGCTCGATCAGGTACTCCTTCGCCAGCTCATTGAACTCGGCGAAGTCGTCCAGATTGCGCAGGTATACACCGATCCGCACCGCGCGATGCAGGGAGGATCCGGCTGCCTGGGCCACGGTCTCCAGATTCTGGAAGGTGCGGTGCACCTGATCGGCGAACGTCTCGCCGACGCGCTGCCCGTGTTCGTCGAAAGGACCCTGGCCCGCGAGGAACGCCAGGTCCCCGGCCACGACGGCCTGCGAGTACGGCCCCGCGGGCGGGGGTGCCTGCTCGGTCACGATCTTGGTCCTGCTCATCTTCGTTCTCCTCTTCTCTGAATCTGGTGGTCGTCTTCTCGGAATGTGGTCGTCGCCGGGGGTCAGTGCCGGGCGAGGACCGGCCACAGCCCGGTGACGACGTCGTCCTCCGTGACGACGATCCGGTGGTGCATGTTCACGGCACCGCACGCGTGGTTCGGCCGGATCCTCACGATGTCTCCCACCCGCGGATCATCTGCGCCCCGCAGGAACCCGTGTTCTTCGTGGCCGGTGGCCACCACGCCGCCGCCGGCCGAGACCATGCCGAGGGCATCGGTGGCGGAGGTGCCGAGAGAGACGATGGCCCCCGTGTCCATCTGCGCCGCGAGCAGCCGGAAGGTCACGGACTTCTGCGCCGACGCCGCATGTGTGCACGTCATGCGCGTGTGCGCCGATGTGCTGGCGTCGGTCAGGCGCACCGCGCGATTGCTCGCCGGCGCACCGGCGAGGGCCGCAGGCTGAACGGTCACGTCCCCCACGACCGTGCAGCCGGTCGGCGCTGCGCCGACGGTCTCGCCGTCGAACGAGCGCACGGCGCCGACGAACGGCGCCGCTGTCGCGGGCGCTGCGACGCTGAGCCCCAGCGCCAGGGCGGTCGTCGCGACGAGCGTCGCGATCACCCGCGGAAAACGGTTCGGCATCTTTGCCTCCTCCTCCGAGACCGGCCCGTCGCCGGTCGGTGCTGGGGAAGCTAAAGTGACCCGCCGTTCCATGTCAATTCATGGAACGGTGAACGACGAAGGTCCGAGCACCCAGAGGGCCCGGACCTTCGGGAACGGTGTCGTCAGCGACCGGTGCCGGCGTAGACCGTGGCCTCGCCGTCGGCGTCCAGTCCGTAGGCGGTGTGCACCGCCGCGGCGGCAGAGGCGATGTCGGAGGCGCGCAGCACCACCGAGATGCGGATCTCGCTGGTGGAGATCATCTCGATGTTGACGCCCGCCTTGCTCAGCGCCTCGAAGAGCGTCGCGGAGACGCCCGAGTGGACGCGCATGCCCGCTCCCACCACGGAGAGCTTGCCGATCTGGTCGTCGTGCAGCAGGTTCTCGAAGCCCACAGCGTCCTTCTCGCCCTGCAGCGCGCGGATCGCCGTTGCTGCGTCGGCCTTGGGGAGCGTGAACGAGATGTCGGTACGACCGGTGCTGGCCGCCGACACGTTCTGCACGATCATGTCGACGTTGGCGCCGGACTTGGCGACGATGGTGAAGATGTCAGCGGCCTTGCCTGGCACGTCGGGAACACCGACCACGGTGACCTTGGCCTGGCTCAGATCGGTGGCGACACCGGCGACGACGGGCTCTTCCATTGCATCTCCCTCAGCAGCGCGCGGGCTCTTCATGCCCTCGCCAAGAACGTAGGTTCCCTCGTTCGAGGAGAACGAGGATCGGGCGTGGATCAGCACGCCGTGACGGCGCGCATACTCGACGGCGCGGATGTACAGCACCTTGGCGCCGTTCGCGGCGAGCTCCAGCATCTCCTCGCTGGAGACGGTGTCGAGCTTGCGGGCGTGCGGGACCACACGCGGGTCGGCGGTGAAGATGCCGTCCACGTCACTGTAGATCTCGCACACATCGGCGTCGAGCGCCGCGGCGAGTGCGACGGCGGTGGTGTCGGATCCGCCGCGACCCAGCGTGGTGATGTCACGGGTGTCGCGATTGAAGCCCTGGAACCCGGCGACGATGACGATGGCGCCCTCGTCCAGAGCCTCGCGCAGGCGCACGGGTGTGACGTCGACGATGCGTGCGGCGCCGTGGTGGGCGTCGGTGATCATTCCAGCCTGGCTACCCGTGAAGGAACGTGCCTCGAAGCCCATCGAGTGGATCGCCATGGCGAGCAGGGCCATCGAAATCCGCTCACCCGAACTCAGCAGCATGTCGAGTTCGCGCGGAGCGGCGATGGGGGCCACAGCGTTCGCGAGGTCGAGGAGCTCATCGGTGGTGTCGCCCATCGCGCTGACGGCGACCACGACATCGTGTCCGGCACGACGCGTGTCCACGATCCGCTTGGCCACCCGCTTGATGCTCTCCGCGTCGGCGACCGAGGATCCGCCGTACTTCTGCACGATCAACGCCATGGGGCAACTCCTGTGAATGTTGAGCGATCTGCTCACCGAATCACCAGTTTACGAGGCGTTGCATGCCGCTTCTGCCATGTGACGCCCTCTCGTCACGCAGAGCGCGCGGTCAGCTCTCCCAGCTGATCACCGGCGTGCGGCCGTCGGGGAAGCGCGCGACCAGCAGCTGATCCGTCTCCGGGTCCTCGATGCCGTAGTCGATGCTGAGCGTCGAATCCGTCGCCCAGGCACCGTCCGGGAAGATGCCGACGCGGATCACGACCAGGGCGTCGAGGAAGTCACCGGGGGTACGGTCCTGCCACCCCTCCACCTCCTCGTGGAAGAAGCGCCAGTAACCGGCGGCTGCGGTGCCCTCGTCACCGAGATCTGCGGCGATGCGCTCGCGCGCCCCGGCGTCGTGCAGGTCCAGCCGATCGAGGACGTCATCCAGACGCTCCACGGCGTCCTCGTCGAAGGCGGCCGGATCTGCCACCACGAGAGTCGCCGGCGCGGGGCGCTCAGCGACGACGACGGCGGCGTCCACGACGGATTCGTCCCCGTCCTCGCAAAACGCGAGCGAGCCCAGATGTCTGCTGTGCTTCATGGCGTGAGCGTAGCGTCTTCCGGTTCGGGGGTCACCGGGCGTGGGCGCAGACGCCCGCCGGTGGCGGCCAGCCAGCAGCCGACGAGGACGATCGGTGCTCCGATGAGGAGGCCGGGGCCCAGGTGCTCCCCCATGACGATGACGCCGAGCACCAGCGCCACGATCGGGTTGATGTAGGTGAACAGCGGCGCGTTCACGGGCCCGACCTGGGCGATGAGCGCGAAGAAGACCAGGAAGGCGACCGCCGTGCACAGTACGCCGAGCAGGACCAAGCTGACGATGCTTGGCGCGGTCGGGACGGTGTGTGTCGTGAGGATCGCAGCGGGCAGGTACCCGATGCCCACGATGAGCAGAGCCAGGCAGATGGAGCCCATCGAGGGGACATCGGCGAGCTTGCGCGCCACGATGAACGGGGCGATCGCGTAGAGCAGCGCCACGAGGAGCACCTCGCCCACCGCGAAGAGCGCCCCGTCCGTCACCCCGACCCCCGGACCGAGCACGATGAGCGCGACGCCGCCGAGACCGAGGAGGAGACCGAGGATGCGCACCGGGCGAAGTGCCGCTCGGTCGCCGCCGCCGAGGGCGATGAGTGTTGCGAACAGCGGCACGGTGGCCACGAGCAGTCCGGTGAGCCCCGAGGGCAGCGACTGTTCCGCATGGCCGAGCAGGAGGAAGGGGCCCGCCATCTCGATCAGACCGAACGCCAGCACCCAGGGCCACTTCTTCGCCGCCTGCTTCAACGCCCCGGAACGGATCGCGAACGGCAACAGCAGGAGCGCACCGATGAGCGTGCGTCCCGCAACGATCGCGGGCGGTGAGAACGAGTCGACGGCGATCTTGATGAGCAGGTACGGGATGCCCCAGAGCAGCCCCATCGCGGCGAACAGCAGCCAACCTCGGCGGGTGAACCCGGTCATGGGCGCGCGCTCCTCGACGGCGCGACGGCGCCGTCAGACGGCACGGCGCCCCTCGAAGGCCCGACCGAGGGTGACCTCGTCCGCGTACTCCAGATCGCCGCCCACGGGAAGACCCGAAGCGAGCCGGGTGACCGAGATCTGCATCGTGGTGAGCAGACGGCTGAGGTAGGCCGCGGTGGCCTCGCCCTCCAAGTTGGGGTTGGTGGCGATGATCACCTCCTGCACGGTGCCGTCAGCAAGGCGGGACAGCAATTGGGAGATGCGCAGATCATCCGGGCCGACACCGGCGATCGGGCTGATCGCGCCGCCGAGCACCTGGTAGAGGCCGCGGTATTCGCGGGTGCGCTCGATGGCAGCGACGTCCTTCGCATCCTCCACGACGCAGATGAGGCTCGGGTCGCGGCGCGGGTCCCGGCAGATAGCGCATCGCTCCTGCTCCGAGACGTTGCCGCACACCTCGCAGAAGCGCACCTTCTCCCGGATGTCGACGAGGAGTGCGGACAACCGGGACACGTCGAAGCTCGGCGTCTGCAGGATGTGGAAGGTGATCCGCTGCGCGGACTTGGGCCCGATTCCGGGCAGGCGGCCGAACTCGTCGATCAGCTCTTGAACGATTCCGTCGTACATCAGGCGAACCTCGTGGGCGGCTCGTAGGGTTCCTCACGGACGAAGGTGGCGCCGAGCACCTGTCGCACGACCGCTTCGCCGTAGCGCTGGCGGCCGTCACCGATGTCAATGGAGCGAGACGAGACGGTGGGTCGTTGCTCGGCCTCGACAGGGTCAGGTTCGGGGTCGGGCTCCGGTTCCGGGCTCGCCGGCGCCGGTTCCGCCGGGGCGGCGACGGAGAGGGGCGTGGAACCACCCGGGATCGCGGCCACGGCCCAGTCCGTGACCGGCGCAGCGGCGGCGGGGGCCGACCGCGGGGCGCGCCCAGCCGACGACGCCGCGGTCGGAGCGCCCGCGTTCGACCCCTGCGGGGAACGAGGTGCGGGGCGTCGTCCGCTGTCTTCCGGTGCTTCGTCCTCCTCGGGCGGCGCCTCATCAGACGGGTACCAGCCGTCATCAGCGGGCATCGAGGGTGCAGGCGCATCGGTCCGCCATCCGGGTCCCGGAGCTTCCGGAGCGCCCGGAAGGGGCGCCGCGGCGCGGTCGTGGCGCGCGAGGTACTTCACCCGCACGCCGAGCACGTCGATGATCGCGGCCCGGAGATCCTCGCTCGGGCCCGCGCCGGCGTTCAGCTTCTTGAAGGCGGCAACATCTGCCTGGCTCTGGAAGCCCAGGGTGAGGACATCACCCTCGAACGCCAGCACGCGGGCATCGCTGGCCACCAGCCACGACGCGCGATTGATCGCCTCCAGGCGCTGGAGCACCTCGGGCCAGACATCCTTCATACGCTGGGCGGTGATCGGCGCGTCCGCTTCGGCCGACGCATCGGCAGCAGCGGTCGGCGCGGACGCATCCGATGGGGCAGCCGTACCCGATGGGGCAGCCGTACCCGACAGGGCAGTCGTATCCGACGGTGCAGCCGTACCCGATGGGGCAGTCGCATCCGACGGGGCAGTCGCATCCGACGGGGCAGTCGCATCCGACGGGGCGGCGCCAGCAGTCCGGGCTCCCGCAGCCGGCGCAGCCGGTGCATCGGCGGTTTCGGACGAGACGGCCGACGCGAGAACGGAGTCCGTCGTGACGGGCGCGGCCGCCGGAGCGGATTCGGGCCGTGCCGCATCGGCGGTGGACAACACATCAGCCGGAGACGAGACATCAGCCGGGGTCTCGACGTCAGCGGTGACGGAGACGTCCGTCCGGTCCTCGGCCTCAGCGGCCGCCGTGGCGTCAGGGGCCGTGGCGGCACCCGGCCGCTCGGGCGATACCGGCGTCGCCGGATCCTCGGTTGCATCGGGTTCAGCTGCCGGAGCCTCCTCCACCGCGAACATCGGTGTATCGCCCGGGGCGCCCTCGTCGTCGATCGCGTCCGACGGCTCATCCATCGCGGCATCCGCCGGTCCGGCGCCGGATGTACCGGCAGAGCTGGCGTCCAAGACATCGGCCGAAGCAGCGCGGACGTCGTCGCCTGCTGAGTGGTCGCCCTCGGCGGTCTCGACCGGGACGGACTCCCCAGCGGTGGGCGCCGTCACGGCCTCCGGACCTCCCTGCGCGGGCGTCGCGTCGGAGGGGACGGACGTGGACGCGGCCCCTGTGGGGGCGGGAGAGCCGGGCGCTGCACTCGGCGCAGCACCCCCGGGTGCCCCCGCCGCAGCCGCAGCCGCCGCGGGTGCAGCCCCCGCGGAACCACCTGACGCCGGTGCGGAGGTCACGGGAGCTGAGCCGTTCGCCGCCGCCGCACGTGCACCAGCGGCAGCTGCATCTGCCGCAGGCGCACCTGCCGCAGCGCCTGCTGCGAGTGCGCCCGGCGCCACGGGAACCGCCCCGTCGATGGCACCTGTGCCGGCGAGCACGCGGGCCACGAGGAGTTCCAGATGAAGGCGCGGCGAGGTGGCGCCGGTCATGTCGTCCAGGGCCGCAGAGACAAGGTCTGCCGTTCGCGACAGGCGGGCTCCGCCGGTGGCGGCCGCCTGCCGGGCCATGTGCTCCAGTTCGTCCGCGGGCACCCCGCGAAGCACGGCGGTGGCTCCGGCACCCGCCGCCGCGATGATGATGAGGTCGCGGAGTCGCTCCAGGAGATCATCCACGAAACGGCGCGGGTCCTGGCCGGTCTGGACCACGCGGTCCACCGCGGCGAAGGCTGCTGCGGCGTCGTCTGCGGCGAAGGCGTCAACCACGGCATCTAGCAGCTCGCTGTGCGTGTATCCGAGAAGGGCGACGGCCCGCTCATAGGACACGTTGTCGTTCTCGGATCCTGCGATGAGCTGGTCGAGCAACGACAGGGTGTCCCGTGGTGATCCGCCGCCGGCACGGACCACCAGCGGCAGCACACCGGGCTCCACGGACACGCCCTCTTGCGCGCACAGGGTGCCGACGTAGTCGAGCATCGCCGCCGGGGGCACCAGGCGGAACGGATAGTGGTGCGTGCGGGAGCGGATGGTGCCGAGCACCTTCTCCGGTTCCGTGGTGGCGAAGATGAACTTCACATGGGGCGGAGGCTCCTCCACCAGCTTCAGCATGGCGTTGAAGCCCTGCTGCGTGACCATGTGCGCCTCATCGAGGATGAAGATCTTGAAGCGGTCGCGGGCGGGAGCGAACACGGCACGCTCGCGCAGGTCACGCGCGTCGTCGACGCCGTTGTGGCTGGCCGCGTCGATCTCGACCACATCGAGGGATCCGCCGCCGCTCCGGGACAGTTCCACGCAGCTGTCGCACGTTCCGCACGGGGTGTCCGTGGGACCGGCCGCACAGTTGAGGCAGCGCGCAAGAATGCGCGCTGACGTGGTCTTTCCGCACCCACGCGGGCCCGAGAACAGGTAGGCGTGCCCGATGCGATCGGCGCGCAGTGCAGTCATCAGCGGATCGGTGACCTGCGACTGCCCGATCATCTCGGCGAACGTCTCCGGACGGTAGCGGCGGTAGAGGGCTGTGGTCACCCCTCCAGCCTACGGGAGGGCACCGACATTGAGTTCGGCGGGCCGACCTGCACCCCTCGCCTGCATGACGCACATTATGAGAGGCTTCTCACAAAATGAGCGGCACCCCGGAGCGCCGCCACCCCACCGGCGATCGAAAGCAGCCCGACAACCGTGCGTCGTCCTTCTCACCTCCCCCAGGCCTCCGTGGTCGCCGCCCTCGTGGTGGCTGCCCTCTTGTCCCCCGCTCCCGCCGCGTTGGCCGCCCCAGTGCCGGACTCGGCTCCGTCGTCCGCCCCGGGCCCGCAGCCCACGGACGAACCGCGCTCGCTCGTGAGCGCGACGTCTGCGCCGTCGATTCCGGAAAGCGTGCCGCCGGCAGCTCCGCGCGCCGGGTCGCCGATTCCGGTGCCCACCCCCACACCCACACCTGAGACAGCCACAACGACCGCCACATCCACACCATCGCCGACCCTCACAGCCTCGCCGACCCCGACACCCGGTAGGCTCTCGCCCGCCATCGAGCCGACCGCCGCCGCGGCTCCGGCACCGATACCCACCACCACGACCCCGCGCATCACGGGATCGGCCGTCGCCGGCACGACGCTGACGGCGAGCGCGACCGGGTGGAGCACCGGCACCCGCTTCGCGTTCCAGTGGCTGGCGGATGGCGCCGAGCTGACGGGAGCGACATCCGCCACCCTCCCGCTGACCGCCACCCACAGCGGGAAGGCGATATCCGTGCGGGTGACGGGGTCGCTCGCCGGGCACACCCCGGTCACCCGGGTGTCCGCCTCGACGCTGCGGGTCATGTCTGCGGCCGTTCCCACGATCGGCGGCACGGCCGCCGTCGGATCCGCCGTCACAGCCCGGGTCGGCGGATGGACCGGCGGCACCTCCTTCAGCTATCAGTGGAAGGCGGATGGCAGGCCCATCGCCGGGGCGACATCGGCGAAGTTCACCGCCACCAGCTCCGAAGCGGGCAAGCGACTGACCGTCACGGTGACCGGCACCAAGCCCGGGCACGCGACGGCGTCTCTGCCGTCATCAGCCACCGCGAAGCTGCCCACGACCGCGAGCGCGAAGGTCGCGGGCACGGCCGTGGTCGGTGCGGCCCTGACCGCAAGCACGGGAGCGTGGACGAAGGGGACCTCCCTGCGGTATCAGTGGCAGGCCGATGGCACCGCGATCCCGGGAGCGACGGGGACGACGCTCACACTGGCGGCGGGACATACGGGCAAACGGATCACGGTCGCCATCACCGGCGCGCTGACCGGCTACACGACGGTGACCACGGTCTCCGCCGCGACCCTCCGGGTGGCCGCTGCACCGGCGCCGACCATCAGCGGCCGCGCCACCGTCGCACAGACTCTGACGGCGCGTACCGGTGGGTGGGCCGGCGCAACGACGTTCACCTATCAGTGGTACGCCAACGGCTCGAAGATCGCCGGGGCCACCGGCTCCACGTATCGCATTCCCGAGAGCGCCTATGGCAAGAAGATCACCGTCTCCGTGACCGGCTCGCAGGCGGGCTTTCCCACGCTCACCCGGTCTTCCACCCCCACCGCCGCGGTGAACTACCCCGGCCGCTTCACGCCGCCGAAGGGCGCGACCTCATGCCCTTCATGGGCCCCGATCAAGGGCAACGCTGACTCCGGGATCTACCACATGCCTGGCGGACGCTACTACAACGCCACCAAGCCAGAGGACTGCTTCCGCACCGAGGCCGATGCCGTACGAGCGGGCTATCGCAAGTCGCGGGCCTGAGCGAGATACGGCCAGGGGCGGACCGGGTCTCCCCGTCCGCCCCTGGCCGTATCTCCGCTTACTCCGCGGCGACGTCGATGGTTCCGGTCGGGGGGATGCTCGCCGTGATGTAGCTGCCATCCTCGCGGCGCCCGCGCGCGACGTCGCTCACCGTCGGACGGCCCTCCAGCACCGGCCCATGGTCGGCCAGCGCCACGACGGCGTCGGCCCCCGGCGCTGCGGAGTGCGCAGCCCCGCGGACGGTGAAGTCCACCGCGTCGCCGGATTCGACGCTCACTCGCAGTTCGGTCGCCGTGACCGACACGCGAAGCTGTGATCCGTGCCACTCCAGCGGGAAGGCCAGCTCGGGCCACGCCGCCGGCAGGCGCGGATCGAACGACAGCTTCCCGTCGTAGTCGCGCATGCCGCCGAAGCCCGATACCAGGGCGGTCCACACGCCACCGGCCGACGCGATGTGGGCGCCGTCCGCCGTGTTGTGGTGCAGGTCGGCGAGGTCCACGTTGAGGGCGTGCATGAAGTACTCCATCGCCAGGTCGCGATAGCCGACCTCCGCCGCGAGGATCGACTGCACCACGGCGGAGAGGGTGGAGTCCCCCGTCGTCAGCGGGTCGTAGTAGTCGAAGTCCGCGAGCTTCTGCGTCGCCGAGAACTGGTCCCCCTGCAGGAACAGCGCCAGCACGACGTCGGCCTGCTTCAGCACCTGGAAGCGGTAGATCACCAGCGGGTGGAAGTGCAGCAGCAGCGGGCGCTGCGAAGCGGGCGTGTTGTCGAGGTCCCACACCTCGCGATCCAGGAACAGCGCGTCCTGCGGGTGGATGCCCAGGTGCTCGTTGAACGGGATGTGCATGGCGTCCGCGGCGGACTGCCAGGCATCGGCCTCGCCGGATTCGAGTCCGACGCGATCAGCGAGCGCGCGATACGCCTCCGGCGCGTGCTCCGCCATGTCCCGCACGACGCTGGCCGCGTAGGCGAGGTTGAAGCGGGCCATCACGTTCGTGAACAGGTTGTCGTTGACGACCGTGGTGTACTCGTCCGGCCCGGTCACACCGTGGATGTGGAAGGTGTGATCACCGTTCTCGCGCCAGAACCCGAGCGTCGACCACATGCGCGCCGTCTCCACGACGATGTCGGATCCCTCGCGGTGGAGGAAGTCGACGTCGCCGGTCGCGCGCACGTACTTGGCCACGGCGAAGGCGATGTCGGCGTTGATGTGGTACTGCGCGGTGCCGGCGGCGTAGTAGGCCGAGGCCTCCTCGCCGTTGATGGTGCGCCACGGGAACAGGGCGCCGGCCTCGTTCAGTGCCGCGGCACGACGGCGCGCGGCGGGGAGCATCATCGCGCGCATGCGCAGAGCGTTGCGAGCCCAGTCCGGTGACGTGTAGGTGAGGAACGGAAGGACGTAGACCTCGGTGTCCCAGAAGTAGTGCCCGCTGTATCCGGAGCCGGTGAGCCCCTTCGCGGGAACGCCCTGAGCGTCGGCGCGCGCAGATGCCTGCGCCAGCTGGAAGAGATCCCAGCGCACAGCCTGCTGGACGGCGTCATCGCCCGAGATCAGAACATCGGAGCGCTTCCAGAACGCGTCGAGGAACTCGTGCTGTGCGGCGAAGACGGCGTCCGCCCCGGCAGCGCGCACCCGGTCCAGGGTCCGCCGGCCGCGATCCACCAGCTCGCGAGCCGGGGCCACCTCCGAGGAGTGGTATGCAACGGTCTTCGTCACCGTGATGGGCACACCGGCGCGCGCCTGCACCCGGTACACCGTCTTGGCGATGTCACCCTCGATGAGGCTGCGGGTGTTGTAGTCGTTGGCCGTGGCGATCTCGTGATCGGCAACGACAGCGAGCGTCATCCCGGAGTTGGTGACCCGGTACGACAGCGCGGAGCGGTCGCCGTCCTCCCAGAACTCCTGCGGCTGCAGCACGCGGTTGCTGATGCGCTCGGTCTTGCGCGGGTCGAACTTGGCGGTGCCGTGGCCGCGAGCCGGAGCTGCACCGCCGAAGACGTCCTCGCCGTCCTGGCGGTTGACGATCTGGCTGCTGATGGCGACAGGCGCGTCGGTGTCGACGCTCACGGACAGCCGCTGCAGCGTGAGGTGGCGGTCGGTGAAGGAGACCAGGCGCTCCAGGTTGACGCGCACCTTCTTTCCCGACGGCGTGCGCCAGAGCAGGTGCCGACGCAGTACGCCGGCCTGCATGTCGAGCTCGCGGCGGTATTCCAGCAGTTCCGAGGTCTCCAGCACCAGCGGTTCGTCGTCGACGTAGACGCGCATGATCTTCGCGTCAGGGGCGTTGACGATGGTCTGGCCGACCTCGGCGAAGCCATACGCCTGCTCGGCGTGACGGATGGGCCAGGTCTCGTGGAAGCCGTTGACGAACGTGCCGTGCTCATGCGCGTCACGTCCTTCCGGGTGGTTTCCGCGCAGGCCGAGGTAGCCGTTGCCGACGGAGAAGAGGGTCTCGGTGAGGCCCTTGTCGTCCGCACTCACACGGCTCTCAACGAGACGCCAGGGGTCGACGGGGAAGCGATCGCGATCGAGCATGTCTGCTTTCAGGAACGAGAGGGATCGGGTGGGCAGGAAAGGATGAGGTTCAGGGGAGGAGGTCGGCCAGGTCGCCGACCACGACGTGCGCACCCGCGGCGCGCAGCGCGTCCGCTCCCACGCCGCGGTCGACGCCGATCACGAGCGCGAAACCGCCCGCTGCAGCGGACTCGACGCCGCTGATGGCGTCCTCCACCGCGACGGCGCGAGAGGGAGCCACTCCGAGGTCGGCGGCACCGCGCAGGAAGACGTCGGGTGCCGGCTTGGAGGGCAGTCCGTCGCGCTCGGCGACCACACCGTCCACCACGGCGGTGAAACGATCGGCGATGCCGGCCGCGTCGAGGACCTCGACGGCGTTCTTGGAGCTGGAGACCACCGCGAGCGGGACTCCACGAGCGACCAGGGCGTCGATGAGGGCGAGCGACCCGGCGTACGGCGTGATGCCCTCCTCGCGCAGAACGCGCGTGAAGACCACGTTCTTGCGGTTCCCGATGCCGCACACGGTGTCGGCGGTCACCGGGTCGGACGGATCGCCCCACGGGACTTCGACGTCACGGGAACGCAGCAGCGAGGCGACGCCGTCGTACCGCTTCTTGCCGTCGACGTACTGGAAGTAGTCCTCGGACGTGTACGGCGGCGTGATGTCCCACTCCTCGAAGAGGGTGTCGAACATGCTCTGCCACGCGTGCATGTGCACCTCGGCCGTGGGTGTGAGCACCCCGTCGAGGTCGAACAGCACAGCGTCATAGGCGGTCAGATCAACAGCTGCACCAGTGGGCAGTTCGGCCACTGCTCCTCCGAATCGGACGGGATCACGCGCACCCTGCGCGCACTCGGCCCAGAGTATGGTGTGGAACCGTTCCATGGCACACGCGACGAGGCAGTCGTGTGCGCCTCAGACCGCGATGGCCTGCAGCGTCTGGCGCGCGATCTCCAGCTCCTCATTCGTGGGCACCACGAGCACCGTCACGCGGGACGTGTCGGTGGAGATCACGCGGGGTCCGCCCGAGCGGGTGGCGTTGCGTTGCGCATCCAGTTCGATGCCCGCCCACTCCGCTCCGGCGAGGGCCGCGGCGCGCACCGCCGCCGCGTTCTCCCCCACGCCCGCGGTGAAGGAGATCACGTCCACTCCCCCGAGCACCGCGAGATAGGCGCCGAGGTAGTGCTTGAGGCGATGGATGTAGACGTCGAAGGCGAGTGCGGCGCGCTCGTCGCCGCGTTCCCGCCCCTCGAGCACGTCACGCATGTCGGAGACCCCCGCGAGGCCGAGCAGTCCCGATTGCTTGTTCAGCAGGCGATCCAGCTCGTCCGTGCTCATCTCGGCCCGTCGCGCCAGCTGGAAGAGCACGGCCGGGTCGAGGTCGCCCGAGCGCGTTCCCATCACCAGGCCCTCCAGCGGGGTGAAACCCATCGAGGTGTCGACGCTGCGCCCGCCGTCGATCGCCGTGACCGAGGCCCCGTTTCCCAGGTGGAAGACGATCTGCCTCAGTTCGGCGTTGTCGCGCCCGAGGAAGGCCGCGGCCGTTTCGCTCACGTACTTGTGGCTGGTGCCGTGGAATCCGTAGCGGCGGATGCGGTGGCGGTGCGCCACATCCGCGTCGATGGCGTACGTGAAGGCCGCCGGCTTCAGCGTCTGGTGGAAGGCGGTGTCGAACACCGCGACGTGCGGCACGTCGGCGAAAGCCTTCTTCGCGGCGATGATGCCCTCCACCGCGCCCGGGTTGTGCAGGGGTGCGAGCGTGGACAGATCGTCGATGTTGATCTCGACCAGGGGCGTGATGAGCGTGGGCTCGAAGAATCGCGCCCCACCATGGACCACCCTGTGTCCCACGGCGATCGGCGGGGAGTCCGTCAGCTGCGGGCCGTGCTCGTCGAAGGCCTCCAGCATGAGGGCGAACCCGGTGGTGTGGTCGGGGATGCGGACATCGCGGTCGTACGTGGCCTTGTGCATCGCCACCTGGACGCCACCGGCGGGCGCATACACGGTGTGATGGATCGCACCACTCGACTCGCCGATGCGCTCGACGAGACCGCTCGCCAGAACGCGCTCACCCTCCATCTCCAGCAACTCGTACTTGAACGAGCTGGATCCGCTGTTGATCACCAGCACTGCGCTCACGTCAGACCCCCTGCGCCTGGATGGCCGTGATGGCCACCGTGTTGATGATGTCCTCGACGAGGGCGCCCCGGGACAGGTCGTTGATCGGGCGGTTGAGGCCCTGGAGCACGGGTCCCATCGCCACCGCCCCCGCGGAGCGCTGCACCGCCTTGTAGGTGTTGTTGCCGGTATTGAGGTCCGGGAAGATGAACACCGTGGCGCGTCCGGCCACCTCGGATCCGGGCATCTTCGCGGCCGCGACAGCAGCGTCCGCCGCCGCGTCGTACTGGATCGGGCCCTCGACCAGCAGCTCGGGTGCACGTTCGCGAACCAGGGCGGTCGCCGCGCGCACCTTGTCGACGTCCGCGCCGGATCCGGACTCCCCCGTGGAGTAGGAGAGCATCGCCACACGAGGCGAGATGCCGAACTGGGTGGCGGTGGCGGCCGAGGAGATCGCGATGTCCGCGAGCTGCTCACTCGTGGGATCCGGGATCACGGCGCAGTCGCCGTAGACCAGGACGCGGTCCGCGAGAGCCATCAGGAACACGCTGGAGACCACGGACGTCCCCGGACGGGTCTTGATGATCTCGAAGGCCGGACGGATCGTGTGTGCGGTGGTGTGCGCGGCGCCGGAGACCATGCCGTCCGCGAGCCCCAGGTGCACCATCATCGTGCCGAAGTAGGACACGTCTGTCACGGTGTCGGCGGCTCGTTCGAGCGTCATGCCCTTGTGCGCTCGCAGACGCGTGTACTCAGCGGCGAAGGTCTTCACGAGCTCGGGATCGAAGGGGCTGAGGATGTGGGCGCCGCCGAGGTCCACGCCGAGTTCCACCGCGCGCGCACGCACCGCCTGCTCGTCGCCGAGGATCGTCAGCTCCGCGACGCCTCGTGCCTCAAGGGTGGCTGCAGCGCGCAGGATGCGATCATCGTCGCCCTCCGGGAGGACGATGTGCCGTCGGTCGGCGCGCGCCCGCTCCACGAGCGCGTACTGGAACATCAGCGGGGTGACCACATCGGTGCTCGCCACGCCGAGGGCCTGGGCGAGTACGTCGGTGTCGACGCTCGTGTCGAACAGGGTCAGCGCCGTGTCGATGCGTCGGCGCGAGTCGGAGGCGAGTCGTCCTCGGGTGCGCATGACCCGCAAGGCCGTGTCGTAGGTTCCCAGGTCCGTCGCGATCACGGGAAGCGACGAGGACAGGCCGTCCAGGAGCCGGGTGATCTCCTCCGGGAGCGGGAACGGCCCGTTGAGGAGGATGCCGGACACCGAGGGGAAAGTCCCGGAGGCGTTGGCCAGCAGCGTCGCCAGCAGCACGTCGGTGCGATCCGCGGCGATCACCACCATCGCGTCCTGCTGTAGCCGTGGCAGCACGTTGACCATCGACATGCCGGCGACGACCACCGAGAGCACCTCGCGGGTCATCAGCTCGGGATCCCCCTGGATGAGCCGTCCGTCCACCGCCTGCATGATTCCGCGCACGGACGGGGCCACCAGCGAACGGTCCTCAGGGATCGCCCACACGGGCGTTCCGGGTGCGGCACCATCGGCGACGATCGCCGCAGAGACCGCGTCGATGATCGCGTCGGACTGCGTCGGATCGGCGCGGTTCACGATCGCCGCCAGCAGCTGGGCCCGGCTGTGGCGGAGCTCCGTCATCGCGATATCCGCGGTGGCGGCGATCTCCGCGGCGGTGCGCGCCGTCGTGGTGCCCAGCTGCTCCCCCTGCCCCAGCTGGGCGCGTCCGCCGAGCACGAGGAGGACCGGAGCGCCGAGGTTCGCCGCGATGCGCGCGTTGAAGCCGAGCTCGGTGGGGCTCGCGACATCCGTGTAGTCGCTGCCGATGATCACGACCGTCTCGCACTGGGACCTCACCGCGTTGAACCGCTCGACGATCTGCGACAGGGCGGCTTCCGGATCCGCGCGCACCTCGTCGTAGGTCACGCCGGTGGCCGCCGCCGCGTCCAGGTCGACGCCGTCGTGCTCGAGCAGCATGGCCAGGACGCTGTCGATCTCCTCGCGTGAGCGCGTGATCGGCCGGAACACCCCCACGCGAGCCGTCGTGCGGGTGAGAAGGTCCAGCACGCCCAGCGCGATCGCGGACTTGCCGGTGTGCCCCTCGGCTGACGTGATGTAGATGCTCTTCGCCACGCTTCCACCCTAGGCGGGCGGGTGGCGGGGCGGGCTGGAGATATTCCGCCAGCTGCGCATGGTTCGTCTTCGCTCACGCGAATCCGGCTCGCACCGGCTCACCGTAGCGGGAGAATGCGCGGGGCGTACGAAGAATGCCCGGCGACACGAGTGCCCCGGGCATGAAAAGACTCTCCGCGCACCCGGCAGAGCCTGGTTACCCTTGCTACGTTTCCGTCCTGGGGGAGTTGGCCTGGATACCGCCGCGCGGAGAGCTGAGAACAGTCTAACAAGGTCCGCACGCATCCTCTGACCATCTGGCCCGGTTAGAGTGTGCGCGGACGGTGTTGTCACACCCGAGGGCACCGCTCGGACCCGCGCGAGCGGGTATCGCGGACGAGAGGATTCCGATGGATCAGGGCACCACTCCGGCAGCGCCGTCAGCAGCCGACCACACCGGCGCTGTGATCGACCAGGATCGCTTTTCGGCGGTGGTCGGCCGGATCGTGGAGTCGGTGGAACGCGTCATCGACGGCAAGCGCTCCGCGATCGACGCCGCCCTCGTCTGCTTGTTCGCAGAGGGCCATCTGCTCATCGAGGACGTGCCCGGGGTCGGCAAGACGATGCTCGCCCGCGCTCTGGCCGCATCCGTGCACGCGGACGTGCGACGGATCCAGTTCACCCCGGATCTGCTTCCCGGCGACGTCACGGGCGTGTCGGTGTTCAATCCGGTCACCAGGGAGTTCGAGTTCAAGCCGGGCGCGATCTTCGCGAACGTCGTGATCGCCGATGAGATCAACCGTGCATCCCCGAAGACGCAGTCGGCCCTGCTGGAGGCGATGGAGGAGCGCCAGGTCACCGTTGACGGCCTCTCGCGCCCGCTCCCCGCCCCGTTCATCGTGGTAGCGACCCAGAACCCGCTGGAGATGGACGGCACCTACGCCCTTCCGGAGGCGCAGCGCGACCGGTTCCTGGTGCGCCTGTCGATGGGCTACCCGGACGCGCAGGCGGAGCAGGCGATGATCCGCCAGCGCGACGCCGGCAACCCTCTCGCGGATCTCCGTCCCGTCACCGATGCCGCCGAGATCACCGCGATGATCCGCTTCGTGCGGGGAATCCATGTCTCTCCGCTCATCGAGGAGTATGTGGTGCGCCTGGCACAGGCCACCCGCACACACCCCGATCTCCGCCTGGGCGCATCGCCGCGCGCCACCCTGCAGCTCGTGCGTGCCGCGAAGGTGTGGGCGGCGCTGGACGGCCGCGACTTCGTGCTGCCGGACGATGTCACCGACCTCCTCTCCCCCGTGTTCGCACACCGTCTGCTTCCCACGCGCACCGCGCTGGGCCGCGCCAGCAATGACGAGATCATCGACGAGGTGCTCTCCGGGCTCACCCGCCGGGTCGCGGTGCCCATCGCGAGCCGCCGCTGACATGCGCGGTCCGCTCTGGCCACTGACCGCCCGCGGCACGGTGCTGTTCCTCGCCGGGCTGGTGATCACGGTGGTCGGTCTGCGCATCGGACTCGACGCCGTGGTCTTCGCCGGCGTGGTCCTCGCACTCCTGGTGCTGAGCTGCCTCGTGGTCGTGTGGTTCGGAGGCGCAGCCGGTGCGGTGCAGCACCGGGTCTCCCCCGACGTGTCCGCCGTCGGCGAGAAGATCGAGGTCGCGGCCACGTGGACCCCGGGTGCAGCACCGGCGGGTCTCACGCGCTGGAGCGAGCGTGTGCCCACCGGACTCGCGGGCCGCGCGAACGGCATCGTGACCCGGGCAGACCAGCGCATCGACCGCGTGACGATCCGCTACGAACTCACCGGCACGGCTCGCGGGGACCACAGTGTCGGGCCGCTGCGCGTGGGGCTCGTGGACGCACTCGGGCTCGCCCGGCGTATGCCCACGGTGGGAGAAGCCTTCTCGGTGCTGGTCGGGCCCGAGGTGCACGAGCTGCCGTCCCTGTCCGAGGCGGCGGGTGAGAGCGGCGGCGCGCACTCGGCGTTGTCGCCGCGTGCCGTGGAGGGCGCCGACAATCTGATCGCCCGCCCCTATGTTCCCGGCGACTCGCTCCGCCGCGTCCACTGGCGCGCAACGGCTCATCGTGACGAGCTCATGGTTCGCCAGGAGGAGTTCGAGAGCACGCCCCGGGCCACCGTGATCATCGATCGGGTGCGCCCGCACCAGACGGGCGGACGATCCGCGGCCGCTGACCTCGAGGCTGTGCTGGCCGGGGCGATCTCCGTGGTGGTGCGGCTGGTGCGCGACGGATACGCGGTGGCACTGACCGACACGTCCGGTACGGCACTCGTCCCGGACATCGCCGACGAGGACGGCATCCGCTCGGCTCTGGCCGTGCTCGCCCGGTTGCAGAGCGTGCACGCCGCGGCGCGTGTCTCGCCGATGGCCGCCGAGCTCGGGCCGGTGGTGCTCCTCACGGCGGGCCGCGTGGATGCAGCGGTGGATTCCACGGGGAGCGTCGCTGCGCGTTCGTCCCTCCCCGTGCTCCTGGCCGTCGGTCCCGCCGTCTCGGGAATCGAGCGGGCCGCCGCCCGCGGATGGCGCACCGGCGTCGTCGCCGAGTCCGGCGCCCCAGCGCTGCGGGCCGCGTGGGCGCGTGCGATCGGAGCGGAGGTGACCCATGGCGGTTCGTGAGGCCCCTGCGCCGACTGCCGCGGCCCACACGCATGAGATGCCGGCCCGCGGACGAGTCCAGTCGTCGTCGGCGCGGCGCCGCTCCCGCCCGGACGCCATCACCAGCCTGCTTCTCGCTGTGCTGCTGTGCTTGCCGTTGATGCCGTTCGGGAGGATCTTCTCCGGCGAGACCTGGCGGCTGCAGTCGGTGCTGACGATCGCCGTGCTCATTGGCGTCGGCGTCCTGATGCGGGCACTGCGCACCGGCGGCCTCGGCGCCCTGATCGGGCAGGTCATCATCGGCCTCGGGTCCGCCACTCTGCTCACCGCGCCGGCCCAGGCGTTCCTCTTCGTGATCCCGACGTTCGACGTGTTCGCCCACTGGGACGTGCTCGCGGGCGACGCCGCAGAGCAGATCCGCCAGGGCGTGGCCCCGATGCCGGAGGATCCCACGCTGTCGTTCCTGCTCGTCTCGGCGATCGCGCTGATCACGGTGCTCGCCGACCTCATCGTCATCACCTTCCGCGTCCCGGTGGCCGCGGTGCTCATCCCGCTGGCGCTGGCACTGGCCCCGTCCGCGATCCTCCCCCACGGCAGCGATGCGGTCGCGATCGCGCTCATCATCGTGGTGGGCGCCGCGCTGCTGTATCGCAGCGTGCAGCTGCGCGGGGGGCTTCGCCCCGGAGGCGTGCTCGGTGCGGGAGTGGTCTCGGTGGTGATCGCCCTCGTTGCCGCCGTCATCGTGGCGCCCCTCCTTCCCCGAGGCGGGAACGGGTCCTTGAACGGATTCGGGCTCGGAAGCGCGAACCGCATCGACGCCACCCTCGATCTCGGCGAAGACCTCCGCCGGCCGAACAACACCCGCATGCTGACCTTCACCACGGACGGGGGCGCGGTCCCGTACCTCCGGCTGACCACCATGTCGCAGTTCACCGGCAGCGTCTGGGAGCCGGATGAGGGCGAGCGGGTCGATGTGGACTGGCTCTCCCAGTTCCCGGAGGTGCGCGATCCCGCGGTGGAGACGACCACTCATCAGATCTCGGTGGAGGTCGACGGCGTGGACTCCACCATGCTGCCGCTCCCCCCGGAGCCCTTCGACCTCACCGGCCTCGGGGCCGGCTGGCGGGCGGACTCCGACAACCGGACCGTCGCGTCCGAGGGAACGGTGATCAACGGGCTGTCCTACGGCGCCTCGTACACCACGGCGGCGCCGTCCCTGGAGCAGATTCGCGCGGCGTCCGCGCAGATCGGCGCCAGCACCGGCCTCTCAGCCGAAGACACGCCTTTGCTGCACCAGTACGCCACCGAGGTGACTGCCGAAGCTGCGACCGATTACGACAAGCTCGTGGCGCTGCAGTCCTGGTTCCGCTCCAGCGAGTTCTCGTACTCGCTGGATGCGCCGGTGGAAGACGGCTATGACGGATCGAGCGCCGTGGCGATCGAGGCGTTCCTCACACAGCGCAGCGGCTACTGCGTTCACTTCGCGGCCGCGTTCACCCTGATGGCCCGCGACCTGGGTATGCAGGCGCGCATCGCGCTGGGCTTCCTGCCCGGCGAGGCCACGGGAACGAGCGTCGACGATCGCGTCCAGTACGCGGTCACGTCGGATCAGCTCCACACCTGGCCGGAGGTCTATTTCGCCGGCATCGGCTGGGTGGCGTTCGAGCCCACCGCGAGCCTGGGCGTGGCCACGCGGTTCCTGGCGGCGACACCCACCGGGAGCGATCCGGTCGAGCCGAGCGCGCCAGCGCCCACGTCCACGGCCACCGCCCAGCCGGAGCGTCCGGACATCACCGAGCCCACCGACACGAGCACGGCGGGGAGCAGTCCGAGCGTCGATCTCGGCCGGTACCTGGCCATCCTGGGCTGGATCGCCCTGGCGGTCGCGGTGGCCCTCACGCCCCTCACCGTGCGCACCGTGCTGCGGGCACGGCGGATGACGGCAGCACGTGCGGGCGACGCGGCGGCTGCCTGGGCGGAGCTGCAAGCAGATGCCGCGGATCACGGTCTCCGGGCCGACGACTCGAACACCCCGCGCGAGTTCGTGGACCGGATCGTGACGGCGACCGGCGCGCCCCGCGAGGAGCTCGATCTGCTGCGTGCCGCCATCGAGCGCGTCAGCTACGGACGTGAGGACGCTGGTGTCGCGGACGGCGAGGCCCTTGCCGGCGCCGTCGCCGATGTGCACCGGATCTGGCAGGAGACGGCGGACCCGCATGTCCGGCGCCGCGCCCGATTCCTTCCCGTCTCGCTGCTTCCCCGGCGGGATGCCCCCACCCCGTGACGCGCCCGGGTGGTCTGCCCGGTCACGAGCACACCGCAACACAGGGTAGGATCGTACGAGGCTCAGTGAGCCGAGGAGAATTCGCCTAGTGGCCTATGGCGCACGCTTGGAAAGCGTGTTGGGTGTGAAAGCCCTCGGGGGTTCGAATCCCCCATTCTCCGCCGAAGACCCCCAGAGAGATCTGGGGGTCTCTTGCGTCCGCCGGAATCCCGTTGGCTCGGCCGTCGCGCCCGCCGGGTTCAGCTCGCCGGAGCCTCGTGGGGCGCGGGCTCCAGATCGTCCGTGAGGCGACGGCGCGACCACGCCCCGGCGGAGTCCGTGGTGAGGGCGAGAAGGCCGAGGCACTGGACGGTCGCGTTCAGCAGCGCGAAGTCGAGGCCCAGCGCGATGGTTCCGTCGAGATAACTGACCGCGGCACCGATGATGGTGATCGTCAGCAGCACGATGAGGGTGTTGCGGGCGCGTCTGCCGCCGCGGAGCATGCTGATGGCCAGGACGATCTGGATCACCAGCGCCAGCGCGAAGACGCCCAGCACGATCCACAGCGCGGCGATCTCGATCTCGTCGAGACCGGCCGTGTCCGCGAGGGCGTTGACGATGTCCAGACCGCTGAGCACCGCACCGACAAGCACCACGACCGCGCCGAAGATCGTGGTCATCGGCGGGCGCGCCCGCTTCTCGGCGACATAGCTCGCGGTGAGCGTGGTGTCCGTCAGCGAGGGTTCCACCTCGGACAGATCGAGGATGGGGAGGTCACCGTCGGTGATGAATCGATCTCCGCCACCATTTCGCGAGTGATAGCCGGTTGTGAAATCGCTCAGCACACGCACCCGGACGGAGTCATCGGCCGTGGTCGCGGAGGAGACGACGAAGTCGCGCTCGACATCGGTGTCCTCATCGATGCGGTGCGTGATCTGGAGGGTGAACAGCGAGAGCCCCACGTCGGTGTCGTAGGTACCGGCTCCCAGCCAGTCCACCCGGGCACCTCCCGGCAGGGGCCAGCCTGGCGGAGTGTGCCAGAAGCGCACGTGGTGGCGCTGCTTCGGATTGCCGGCGACCTCCTGCTGATAAGCGACATCCTGTCGGCGTCCGAACAGATAGAGGTTCGACACCGGCGCCGTGGGGTACGACCTCCGCGTGAGCGTGGAGACGATGATCCCCCAGGTGGACGAGGGGGAGATCTCATCCGCGGTATGCCAGCCGGCGCGGCGCATCACCGCGTCGAGCTGCTCGAATGACCCGTCCACGGCGAGGTTCACGGGATCGCCGAGAAGTCCGTCGACGGTGCGGGTCCTGCCGAAGAAGTAGTCGGGCACATACAGATCCGAGAGCATCTTGTGCAGGCGCGGCAGCGCGAGATATGCGAGCAGCGCCCACACGACAAGCGCGAGGCCCAGCCCCCACCATGTCCGAAAGCCCTGCAGCACCAGGAGCGTGGCCAGCCACACAGCGGCAACCGTGCCGATGAGGAACGCGACGCGATCGAACACCGTGAAGCGATCCAGCGGCTGCTGCATGCGCAGCGCGCTGCGCCGCACCGTCGTGGAGCGCTCCTCAGCGGGATCCGATGCGTGGGGCATGGGCTCTCACAGGGTCCGGTCGAAGGATCCGCGCCGGGTGGAGACGATCTCCTTGCCCAGCGGCGCCAGCGACACCGGGATCATCTTGAAGTCTGCGATGCCCATCGGGATGCCGATGATCGTGATGCACAGCGCGATGCCGGAAACGATGTGTGCGATCGCCAGCCACCATCCGGCGAGGATCACCCACACCACGTTGCCGAGGAACGATCCGACTCCTGCCGTGGGCTTGGCCACGACCTCTCGCCCGAACGGCCACAGCGCATACCCTGCGATGCGGAAGGAGGCAATCGCCCACGGAATCGTGAAGATCGGGATGCAGAGCAGGATTCCCGCGAGGACGTAGCCGAGGAAGAGCGCCCACCCCGAGAGGATCAGCCAGATGATGTTGAGGATCGTGCGCATGCCGCCATGATCCCATGGGCTGCGGACATCCGGGCTAGAAGCCGGCGTGACGTTCGACGATCTCGGCCGCGCCGGTGATCTGTCCCGCGCCGTACAGGAAGCCACGAGCACCCTCGGTCCTCGTGGCGAGGAAGGCATCGGCTACAGCGGACGGAGCATGGCGGAGCAGAAGTGAACATTGGAGGGCTACAGCGAGTGCTTCGGCGAGCGCACGCGCGGAGGACTGAGCGTGCGCGGAGGCCGGGTCGGCCGCGCACCTGCGCGCGAGTGCCACGGTGTGATCGACGAACGCATCCAGCCGCCGGTCCGCCCCCGAGGCCACACGCACTTCGTCCACATACGCGTCCAGCGACTCGGGCTCGCGTGCGAGAGCCCGCAGCGTGTCCAGTGCGATCACGTTTCCGGAGCCTTCCCACACCGCCATCACCGGCTGCTCGCGGTAGCGGCGGGCGAGCGGGAACGCCTCCGTGTATCCGTTCCCTCCCAGGCACTCCAGCGCCTCGTACGCGTGCCCCGGTCCGCGTTTGCACACCCAGTACTTGAGCACCGCCGTCGCCAGCCGGCGGAACGGCTCGTCCGTTGCCGGTGCCGTCTCGTCATATGCCGCAGCGATGCGAAGGGAGGCGAGCGTGGCGGCCTCCGTCTCGACGGCCAGGTCGGCGAGCACCTGCGTCATCGCCGGCTGGTGGACCAGCAGGGCGCCGAAGGCCGAGCGATGCTGTGCGTGCCAGATGGCTTCCGCGGTGGACTGGCGCATCCCCGCGGTCGAGCCCAGCAGACAGTCCAGCCGGGTCTGGTTGACCATCTCGATGATGGTGCGGACGCCGCGCCCCTCCTCTCCCACCAGCCAGGCGTGGGTGGCGTCGAGCTCGATCTCGCTGGAGGCGTTCGCCCGGTTACCGAGCTTGTCTTTGAGCCGCTGAATGGCGAAGGGGTTGCGGCGTCCGTCGGGCAGTATCCGCGGCAGGAGGAAGCAACTGAGGCCCCCGGGCGCCTGCGCCAGCACCAGGAAGCCGTCGGACATCGGGGCCGAACAGAACCACTTGTGACCGCGCAGCAGATACTCGCCGTCTCCGAGCGGAACCGCGATCGTCGTGTTGGCGCGCACATCGGAACCGCCCTGCTTCTCCGTCATCGCCATCCCGAACAGGGCGGATCTTTTGCCGGCGCGCAACACGGGGTCGTACTCGCGTGCCAGCAATCGCGGAAGCCAGGAGTCCCGAAGCTCCGCAGTGGCGAACTGCTGAAGCGCGGGGACCACCGCATGTGTCATCGACACCGGGCAGGCATGACCGGGCTCGATCTGGGCCAAGAGCATGAACTGGGCGGCGCGCGCCACGTGGGCCCCCGGACGGGGATCCGCCCAGGCGGCGGTGTGCGCGCCGGCGGCGACGGCACTCCCGATGATCGAGTGATAGGCCGGGTGGTACTCCACCTCGTCGAGGCGGTTCCCCCATCGGTCGAAGGTGAGCAACCGCGGCTCAACGGTGTTCGCCAGCTCCGCGTCGTGCTGGAATCCGGCGGTTCCGACCAGTTCTCCCGTGGCCGTGAGCTCTGCGGTCGCCCAGCCGGCTCCGAAGGTGGTGACGCCCTCGGCCAGTGGGCGGTTGACGAGGTACTCGTTCAGTCCCTCGCGTGGAGCCGCCTGGTTGTGGACGGTGTGTGTGCTCGCCATCGTGCCACCTCTCGTTCGGTGTTTCGCACGACCTTACGCCCGGTCCGCGTGTGGGACTCCCCCGCAAGGACGCCGATGCTGCGGTTCAGGGCGACGGGGCGCCGCCGAGCGTTCCGCCCACGCCCCCATCGAGCGCGTCCTCCCGCGAGCGCCAGGCTTCCTGCATCGCCGTGACCGCGGAGGCCAGTCGGCCAGCGGGAAGGTACGTCGGGCCGTCTGCGATGTTCACGTTGCGCAGGGGGTCGTCGGGCTCGTGCTGAGGCAGCAGGTGACAGTGCAGGTGGGGCATCCGGTGGCCCATGACGAGGTAGTCGATCTTCTTCGGCTCGAACACGCGATCGATCACGCGGGCGGCCCGTTGCACGTCGACCCAGAACTGCGCGAGCTGCGTGACGGGCAGCTCTGCCATGTCCACGATGTGCTCACGGAGGATCACGAGGGAGTATCCCGCGTGATGCTGGTTGCGGGCGAACCGCACGAAGCTGGTGCCGGTCGCCGCGATGAGCACGCTGTGCTCATTGCTCTCCATATGTGCGTCAGCGCACATTCCGCAACGTTCGGGCGATGTCAGGGCCTGCCATTCGCGTTCGGACCACCACATGGCTCCCACCGTAGGCGCTGGGCTCCGGATGTAATGAGAGCAGCGGGCTGGATCAACGGGATGGAACGAGTTCTCCGATCCAGGGGTGATCCGGGTGCGCCGTCTGTAGTGCTCGTCGCAACCACACCGAAGCTTCCTCGCTCAGAACCGGACGAGCGGTTTCGAAGTCCGCCTGGTCCTGCGGGCGAAGTCCCGGAGCCTTGTGGAGCAGCTGGATCTCGGGACGCAGGTAGTTCACGCCGTTCTGAGACCAGAGGATCTCGTTGAACGCGAGCGCGACCCGCGGGTCGCGCTTGTAGGTCCATCGGGTGGGGGTCGTGTCCATGAGGATGATGTCGTACTCCCACGGGCTGGCACCGTCTGCCCTCAGCCACAGGTTGCTGCAGGTATCCGGAACCATCCGGGCCGGGTTCGTCAGAGGGAGCAGATCGCCGCGATGCGCCGCCCAGACATCCAGGCGGTCGCGCAGGTGCGCGCGCAGCAGATGCGCGTCGGAGCGAGGGATGCTCACGTCGATGTCGCCGTGAGGGCGCGAGATCCCCGTGAATGCCTCGATCGCCCATCCACCGGCGATCCACCAGGGGCCGGCATACCCCGCGAAGAGCTCGACGACATCGTCGACCGTGCGCGAGCGCCACGGCCCGTAGAGCCGTACGATCTCGCTGTGGTCCACGGTGCCAGGGTACGGATCTTCCCCCGCAAAGCGGCCGGTTGCCGCGCGCAGGTTGACGAATCGTGACCGACGTGTGTCTCTGAAACGGCCCAGCCCCCTTTCCTTCACCGGGCGCGAGGCTCTCGCCGCGGTCTCACAGTGCGGGCTCTCGCGGCGGACTCACGATGCGGGGCTCTCGCCGCGGTCTCACGATGCGGGGCTCTCGCCGGGGTGCTCTCACGGTGCGCGGCGGAGGAGGCCGAGCTCTCTATGGCGGAGCGGGTTATCCACATCCTCGCCACCTTCGTACTTTTGTTCCCATCGAGTCACCAGAATGAGGACATGACATTCGAATCTTCTCTGGGCACCGATCCCGGCGTGGTGCGCGCGTATGTCGATGCGCTGGCCGCGGTATCGCGCTCACGGGCCGCCACGGATGCACTTGAAGCAGCGCTGCTGGCAGACCTGGTGGAGCTGTCCGGTGCGTCCGGGCGGTCATCGGATGCGGAGCTGGGCCTGCGGTCGATCGCGGCGGAGGTGGGCGCCGCTGTCCGGGTGAGCGACCGCACCGTGCAGCATCAGATGTCGGACGCCTACCAGCTGGTGCACGGGTTCACCGCCGTGCATGCCGCGCTGTCATCCGGGGAGATCACCGGCGCTCATGTGCGGGTCATCCTGGAGCATGGGACACCCGTGGAGAGCGGTCCCGCGCGGGACACGTATGTGGAGCGTGCCCTCCCGCTCGCGCGTGCGGAGTCACCGAACCGGCTGCGCGCGATGCTCGCCCGCGTGGCCGAAGAGGTACGCGAGATCGGGATCACCGAACGCCATGAGGAAGCCCGTCGTGCCCGTGCGGTCTGGGTCACCGATGCTGCCGACGGCATGGCGACGCTGCACGACCTCCTCCCCTCGGTGCTGGCGTATGGCGTGAAGGATCGACTGGATCAGATGGCACACACGCTCCGCGCGGCGAACAAGGCGAACACCCGCAACGGAGCGGACGCCGATGCGGCGACCAGTCCACCAGCGCCAGCGACAGCCCCCGCATCCGCCCGGACACGAGAGATGGCGCAGACAGTGAGCGCGAGCGCTGGTACGCGTGCGAGCGCTGGTACGCGCGCGGACACTGGCGCTGGCACTGGCACTGGCACTGGCACGGGCACTGGCACTGGCACTGGCACGACCTTCGGCACAGGCACGGACGCGAATGAGCGACATGACACGCGGACGGTAGATCAGCTGCGCGCCGATCTGCTCGCCGATCTCCTCCTCACCAGCATCCCGAACGGCGTGAACACCGCGATCGGGTCCATCCGGGCCACCGTCGCCGTCACCATCCCGGTCCTCACGCTCCTCGGGCAGGAGAGCACCGGGGCCGAGCTCGATGGCATCACCCCCATTGACGCCGACACCGCCCGACTCCTCGCTGGCGCACAACCCGGATGGGACCGAATCCTTACCCACCCGATCAGCGGTGGGGTCCTTGCCACGGACCGATACCGGCCGACCGCGGATATGCGACGCTTCCTGACCCACCGAGACCAGCACTGCCGGCACCCCGGGTGCCGCGTCCCCATCCGCTACACCGACATCGATCACAACCACGACTGGGCCCATGGCGGCTCGACCGCAATCACCAACCTCGCACCCCTCTGCCGCCGCCACCACACCCTCAAGACCCACGCCGGCTGGAAGATCACACACCACTCCGACGGCACCGTGGAATTCATCACCCCTGCAGGACGCCATTACCCCCAGCACACTCACCACGCTGTTGCCTTCACCCCGAGCCTCGCTCACGACCGAAGCCCTGGCTGAATCGCCAGTGCCGACCCCCATCGCCCCAGCTTCTCGCATCCGTCAGCCCCAAGCCCGCCATGTCCGAGCCCTCACCCGACGCCCTGTTTGCACCGTGCATAGGATCGAGTGATGGGTGCGGAACTGAGCGTGAGAGTCGTGTTGTGCGTTGTCCTGGCCGGGTCGGGCCTTCTCATCGCCTGGATGGCGCACGCAGCAGCTTCCGGAAGGCTCAAGCGCAACCCGGTCGCCGGCATCCGTATCCCCAGCACGATGGCGAGCGAAGAAGCCTGGCTCGCAGCCCATGTGCGGGCCAAGCGCGCGACGCAGCTCTCGGCGTTGGTCGCCGTCGCCGCGGGGCTGATCGTGCTCCTCCCTCTGCCGACGCCAGCGCTGGCGTCTGTCGCACTCGTGGGCGCGGGTGCAATGGTGGGGTTCGTGCTCTACGGCGCGCGGGTGGGCAGCCGAGCCGCCGAAGCCGTCACTCGCGAGGCTGCACCCGGAAGCACCGGCACCGCCAGTCAGCGGTGATCAGCACCACAGCGCGACCGCCGCAAGATCCGCTCGGCGCCACGGCACGACGCGGGGCCCACGCAACCAACACCCCCCCTCACACCCAGCCGTGATCACCAACGCAACACCACTCACGCCCCACCGTGACCACAACCACATCCCCGGCTCACACCCCACCGTGACCACAACCACATCCCCGGCTCACACCCCACCGTGACCACCACCACATCCCCGGCTCACACCCCACCGTGACCACCACCACATCCCCGGCTCACACCCCACCGTGACCACCACCACGTCCCCGGCTCACACCCCACCGTGATCAGCGGCAGAGCGCGTCGCGCCAGATGTCCTCACGCTGACGGATCCACTCCGCCGCCGCGGCCCAGAACGCGCCGTGGCCCTCCTCGTACACGCGAGCCCAGGGCATTCGGTCGTGTCGATACGCATCGGCCAACATGTCGTGCATCGCCTGAGCGCGGACCGCGAGCAGCGCGGGCAGCTCGCGACGGAGCCCGTCATCCGGGTCGTAACCGTCGATGATCGCCGAGAGACGCCGAGCGCCGATGGCCTCGTCCGCGTCCGCATGCAACCCAGCGAACGCCTGCGCCGAATATGCGAGATCCCACGCGCGCGTGCTCGGCCCCGCACCGTCCCAGTCGATGAAGACCATCCGCTCGCCGAGCACCAGGTTCCATGGCGTCAGGTCGTTGTGGCAGATGAGCTCCGGCTCCCCCGGCGGGGGGATGACCGCCTCCCAGACGGCCCCAGGTTCGGGTACGTACGTGAGCGCCGCATCGTGGATCCTGCGGATGAGCCCTCCGATGGCCTCCAGCTGATCGAGGTCGGGTTCGTGGTCCTCGGCCATCGCCCCGGGGACGAATTCCAGCATCAGCCGGCCGGACTCGTCGGTGCCAAGAGGACGCGGGATATCGATCCCGGCCGCGAGCATCGCGGACATGAAGTCCGTGACCGCGGCGCTCGAGGGGGTCACGGGCTTGCGCACCGTGTCGCCGACCCTGACGACCTCAGCGGTGGCGTTTCCTCCCGCGAGCGGAATCTCAAGCTCAGCCATCCCCCGATGCTATGCGCCCCTGCGCAGCATCGATGCGCGCCCGCAGCTGCTCCGCCGGAACCGCAGCCCCGAAGACAGGACCGCGCGGTTCGAGCACCCCGCTCTCCGCCAGCGAGCCCACCGGAACCGGATCGAAGCCCAGGCACCGCACGACAACGGCCACCCTCTCGAGCGCCTCGCCGCTGCCCGCGATGCCGATTCCGATCCGGTAGGGCGAGCCGACCGGCTTCGCACCGGCCTCGAGATCGCGAAACGCCACGTGGTTCAGCGCCTTCACCACCTGAGCCCCGGCGAGCCGCGCGGCGACCAGGGTGCTCGTCGGACGCGTCGGATCGTCGAACTCGGGCCGCATACCGTCCGTCTCGGGCCAGTAGTTCATGGCATCGATCACCACCGACCCCTCCAGCATCCCCGGATCGAGGTCGTCGATCGCGCTCAGCGGCATCGCCAGCACGACCGTGCCGACGTCGACCAGGTCTTCGGCAGCCACGGTCTCCGCGCCGGGTGCGAACATCGCAACCACCTGACGCGTCCGCACCGGAGCGCCGGAGCCCGCAACGCGTACCGTCATGCCGGCCCCGAGCGCGAGTCGCGCCACCGCGAGCCCGAGCCGCCCAGCACCGATCACGCCGAGGGCCATGCCGGAGCATGCGGGTTCGCTCATGGAATCGAGATTATCGGCCTGTTTCTCATCTTCGTCTGTCATGCTGGGGTCATGGCCACACCCCATGGCTACAGCCCGATCTCCAGCGAATCGCGCGTTCGCATCCTGGCGATGCTCCTCGAAGGCGCCGATCGCACCATCGACGATCTCACCAGCGCCACTGGGCTGCATCCCAACACGGTGCGCGAGCATCTGCAGCGCCTCATAGAGAGCGGCTTCGTCCTGGCCGAGGCCGAGCACCGCACCACGCGCGGTCGCCCCCGCACCCTCTACCGCGCGGCGACCGGACAGCGCGGCGCTTCCAGCCCCATCATCCGGGAGAAGGCACGTCAGGCTGCAGAGCACGGCGACCTGATGCGCCGCGTCATGCCCGAGACCATTCCCGAGGGCCTGAGCACGCAGGAACTGCACCAGCTCGATGCCATCACGGAGCACCTGGAGGACAGCGGGTTCGATCCGATCGTCGATGAAGCCCACCTCACCGTCGACCTCACCCCGTGTCTGCACGCGTCCGATGCTCTCTCCGCCGCCCGCTGCGGAGTGCACATGTCACTGATCCAGAGCGTCCTGGCAGAAGCCGGGGGCCCGCTCGCCGTCGAGGGCATGCACCCGGCCTGCAACCCCGGCGACTGTGTGATCCAGCTACTGCGCGCCCCCGCGGACGTCGCAGCACCCACCGATTCCTGAGAATCGAATAGACAACCCGATCAGGGGTTTTCCTGATCCCTGGAATCGTTCATCCCGAAATCCGGCCCGCTTCGGTTATTCACGGCCCCAAGCTGAGAATCCCGTTTGAAAGACTGCCTATCGTGGTCGAAGAGCGTGGGTAAGACACGCCCGCGCACGACACGGAGGTCGTTCCCATGGAACTGCTCGATCCGCTGGCGCTGGCGCGCTGGCAATTCGGTCTCACGACCGTCTACCACTACCTCTTCGTGCCTTTCACGATCGGAATGGTGGTCGTCGTCTCGATCTTCCAGACCATCTGGGTGCGCACGGCGGATGTGAAGTGGCTTCACCTGACGCGTCTGTTCGGCAAGATCTTCCTCATCAACTTCGCGATGGGCGTGGTCACCGGCATCGTGCAGGAGTTCCAGTTCGGTATGAACTGGTCGGATTACTCGCGCTTCGTGGGTGACGTCTTCGGCGCACCGCTCGCGTTCGAGGGGTTGCTGGCGTTCTTCTTCGAAGCGACCTTCATCGGCCTCTGGATCTTCGGCTGGAACAAACTGCCCGCGAAGATCCATCTGCTCACGATCTGGGTGACCGCCGTCGGATCGATCCTCTCGGCGTACTTCATCATCGCGGCCAACGCGTTCATGCAGAACCCGGTGGGATACGAGCTCAATGAGACGACGGGCCGCGCAGAGCTGGTCGACTTTGGCGCGCTGCTCACGAACCCGGTCGCCCTCACCGCGTTCCCGCACACGATCTTCGCCGCCTTCATGTTCGCGGCCGGCATCGTCATCGCGGTATCCGCCTATCACCTGAAGCACGGCAACCACACCGCAGCCTTCCGTTCCAGTCTCAAGTTCGGGCTGTGGGGCATGCTCGTCGCCGTCGCCGGCACGGTCCTCACGGGCGACCAGCTGGGCCTGGTGATGGTGGAGACGCAGCCGATGAAGATGGCCGCGGCTGAGGCGCTGTTCAACAGTGCCTGCGGCGCCAACGCCTCCTTCTCGATCTTCACGCTCGGCACGCCTGATGGCTCCAGCGAGCTGTTCTCCGTGCGAGTCCCGTACCTGCTGAGCTTCCTGTCCACGCACACCTTCGACGGCTGCGTGGAGGGTATCCGCGACCTCAACGCCGAGTACGGCGTGCGCTTCGCCGACACCGGCCTCACCGACTTCAGCCCGATCCTCTGGGTCACCTACTGGGCCTTCCGCTGGATGATCGGCCTCGGCCTGGCACACGCCCTCGTCGCGCTGGTGGGTCTCTGGATCACCCGCAAGAAGGCGGGCCCGGTCAAGAAGTGGATGTGGAACGTCGCGATCTTCGCCGCTCCCCTGTCGCTGCTGGCCTCGTTGGTCGGATGGGTGTTCACCGAGATGGGACGCCAGCCGTGGCTCGTCTTCGGACTCATGACGACGCAGGACGGCGTGTCCCCGAACGTCACCGGCGTGGAGGTGCTGATCTCGCTGATCGCCTTCACCGCCATCTACGCCGCACTCGCGGTGGTCGAATTCGGACTCATCATCAAGGCCGCAAAGGCGGGCATCGACGACTCGGAGCAACCGGTCGACGACAAGCCCCTCGCGTCGGTCGTCTACTAAGGGGTCATCATGGATCTTCAGACTCTGTGGTTCTGGATCGTCGCCGCGCTGTTCGTGGGCTACTTCGTCCTCGACGGGTTCGACTTCGGCGTGGGCATGTCGCTCCCGTTCCTCGGCAAGGACGACGTCTCGCGCCGCCAGGTCATCAACACGATCGGCCCGGTGTGGGACCTCAACGAGACCTGGGTGATCGTGGCGGGCGCGTGCCTGTTCGCGTCTTTCCCGGAGTGGTACGCATCCCTGTTCAGCGGGTTCTATCTCGCGCTGCTGCTCATCCTGCTCGCGCTCATCCTGCGCGGCGTCTCGTTCGAGTACCGTCACCAGCGCGACAGCGCGAAATGGAAGCGCGGCTTCGACACGATGATCGTGGTCGGCTCGGCGGTCCCCGCGCTCCTCTGGGGCGTTGCATTCGCCAACATCGTGCAGGGCGTGCCGCTGGATGCGGATCACAACTTCACCGGCACGCTGTTCACCCTGCTGAACCCGTACGCTCTGCTCGGCGGCCTCACCACGCTGCTGCTGTTCTTCACCCACGGGGTCACCTTCGTGGCGCTGAAGACGGACGGGCAGCTGCGCACCAGCGCCCAGAAGCTGGCCACGCGGGCCGGGCTCATCTCGATCGTCGTCGCGGCAGCATTCCTGGTGTGGACGGTCATCGCCCACTTCTCGATCGCCGGGCTCGTGCTGTCTGCGGCCGCCGCCGTTTCGCTCATCGCCTCCGTGGTGATGAACCTGCGCGGCCGCGAAGGCTGGGCCTTCGCGTTCGGTGCCGCCACCATCGCACTCGCGGTGATCGCCCTGTTCGCGTCCCTGTTCCCGAACGTGCTCCCCTCCACGGTCGATCCGCTGACGAACAGCCTCACGATCCAGAACGCGTCGTCCTCGCCGTACACGCTGCAGATCATGAGCTGGGCTGCGCTGATCTTCCTGCCTCTCGTGCTGCTGTACCAGGGCTGGACCTACTGGGTGTTCCGCAAGCGCGTGACCCGCGCGTCCATCGAAGCGGCGGCAGCGCACTGATGCCGGTGCGCCGATGACGGACTCACCCCGCCGGGGACCTGTGGACCCGCGACTGCTGCGCTACGCGCGCAGCAGTCGCGGGTTCCTCGCGCTCGCCGGCGTCATCTCCTTCGCCCAGGCCCTGTGCACCCTCGGCTTCGCCTGGTTTCTCACCTCGGCCATCACCGGCGTCGTCGACCATGGGGTGACTCCGGCTCTCTGGCAGAACCTCGCGCTGCTCGGCGCCGTCGTTCTCGTGCGGGCCCTGCTCGTCTGGGCAGCCGAGCGGACGGCGGCCGGGGCCAGCTCCCGCATCGGCTCCGAGCTGCGCACGGCCATGCTGTCGGCCATCCGGCGGCTCGGGCCCGCGTGGCTCGCACGGCAGAACACGGCGCGTCTGACCGTCACCGCCGGCCACGGCCTCGAAGCCCTCGACGTCTACGTGGGCCGCTTCCTCCCCCAGCTCATCGCCACGGCGATCGTCACGCCGATTCTGCTGGCGGTCATCTGGTGGCAGGACTGGGTGAGCGGGCTCACCGCCACCCTCTGCCTGCCCCTCATCCCGATCTTCATGATCCTGATCGGCTGGGCCACCCAGGCGGTGCAACGCAAGCAGTGGGACACCCTGCAGCACCTCGCGGCCCGTTTCGCCGACACGGTCGAGGGTCTGGGAACCCTCCGGCTCTTCGGTCGCGAGCGCAAAGCCGTCGCGTCCATGGGTGCCATCTCCGACGGGTACCGCCGCGAGACGATGAAGGTGCTGCGGATCACGTTCCTCAGCGGCTTCATGCTCGAGTTCATCGCATCGATCTCGGTGGCCATCATCGCGGTCTCGATCGGGTTGCGCCTTCTCGGCGGCGAGATGACCCTCGCGGTCGGACTGTTCGTGCTGCTGCTCGCGCCCGACACGTTCCTCCCGCTGCGCCAGGTGGGCGTGCAGTTCCATGCCGCAACCGAGGGCGTGGCAGCAGCGAACGACGTGTTCGCCGTGCTGGATCAGGCAGCACGATCCGATGCACACGACATGCCCGCCACGTCCGAACCGCAGAGCGCCCCCGCCATGCCCGGCGCCACCGCCGGTTCCGGGGTGAAACCCCACGACGGTCCTGCCAGACGCGACGCAACCGCAGGCGCCCGGCTCGAGCTCCACGACGTCCGTGTCGACCGGGACGGGCTCCTCCCGCCGGTATCGTTCACGGCGGACCCCGGCACGCTCACCCTCCTGCATGGCCCGTCCGGGGCCGGCAAGTCGAGTCTGCTGGCCGCACTGCGCACCGCCGCCCCTTACGAGGGATCCATCACCGTCGACGGCACGGACATCGTGGACCTGCACCCCACCGCGTGGCTCGCCTGGGCGGGCCAGCGTCCGGGGCTCGTCGCCGGCACGATCGCAGAGAACATCACGCTGGGCGACGACCGGGACGACGAGACGATGGCATGGGCTCTGCGGACCGCCTGCGCGGACGAACTCGACCCCGATCTGCCCCTCGGCGTGCAGGGTGCCGGTCTCTCCGGCGGACAGGCGCAACGCGTCGCCGTGGCCCGTGCCTTCTACCGATTCGGCCGCGGCCACGCCCGCGTCGTGGCCCTGGATGAACCCTCCTCGGCGCTGGATGCCGACACCGAGGCCCGCCTGTGGCACGGACTGCGCGCCGTGGCAGATGCCGGTGCGACGATCCTGCTCGTCTCCCACCGCGCCTCCGCGGAGGCCATCGCGGATCAGTCCATCGAGCTCGATGGCTCGCGACGTGCGGAGATGGACGCGGATGCCGAGGTGTCGCGATGAACGGGGACACGAGCGGAGCCCACGTGCACGCGGAGGGACCGCGATGAACGCGAATGTCAGCGGGCACGCCCGTGAATGCGGAGATATCACGATGAACGCGAGCACCAGCCGAGCCCAGCCCGCGAAGGCGGAGGTGCCACGATGACCCGGAGCACCAGCAGAACCACCCGTGAATCCCGAGCTATCACGATGAACGCGAACACCAGCCGAGCCCGCGAAGGCGGAAGCGGATGTGGAGGCGAAGGCGGAGGTGCCACGATGACCCGGAGCACCGGCAGACTCACCCGTCAATCCCGAGATATCACGATGAGCGCGAGCACCAGCCGAGCCCGGCCCGCGAAGGCGGAGGTCCCACGATGACCACGACACGTGATGTGCTCCGCGTCGCCCAGCCACCGCTCCGCCGCTTCCTGCCGGGTGTGCTGTGGGGGCTGGCATCGGCTGCGGCAGCGGTGGCGCTGCTCGCATGCAGCGGATGGCTGATCGTCAGCGCCTCTGTGACAGACACCCTGGTCACCCTCAACGTGGCTATCGTGGGTGTGCGGTTCTTCGCCGTGTCCCGTGCCGTGTTCCGCTACCTGGAACGTCTGACCGGGCACGACGGTGCCCTCCGGCAACTGGCGGCCACGCGCTCGGACCTGATGCGCCGGCTCGTCCCGCTCGCACCGGACGGCATCTCGCGTACCGACCGCGGCTCGGTGCTGTCGACGCTGGTCGACGACGTCGAGGAGCTGCAGAACCTGCCGCTGCGCGTCGTCCAGCCCGTGGTGATCGGATCGCTCACTGCGATCGGCTCGGTGGTCGCGATCTCGATCATCCGTCCCGCAGCGGGCCTCACGTTGGCGCTCTGCCTGATCGCGGCCGCCGTCGCCGCCGTGGGCTGGGGATGGCTCGCCGGCTCGCGGGCGGAACGCCAGATCGCGCCTGCCCGTGCCCGCCTCACCAGCGCGCTCACCGACTACATCGGCAGCTTCGACGTGCTGGTCGCATTCGGCGCGGAGGAGCGAGCGCGCGCGGAGGTTCTCGCCGCCGACCGATCGCTGCGACGGCTGGTCACGCGCACGACCAGCGCGCAGGGCGCCTCCTCCGCCGTCCTGTCCGCGCTGGCGGGAATCGCCTCGCTGGCTGCCGTCGCCGTGACGGCCCCGACCATCACCGACCCCGCGTCGGGTGCATGGCTGGCCGTGGTGGCGCTGGTTCCGATGGTGGTCTTCGAGACCTTCGCCACGGTGCCGCTGGCGGCGTCGTCCTGGCGCCGCGTGCACTCGGCAGCCGGGCGCATCGCCTCATTGCTGCCCGCCGAGCTGCCCGCAGAACTCGCTCCGGACCTGCCGGAAGATCCCGAGGCACGCGTCACGATCGGCGCCGGCGTACGGCTTCGTGATGTACGGGCGGGGTGGCCCGACGGCACCGGTCGCGACGTGCTGCGCGGTGTCGATCTGGATGTCGCCCCAGGCGAGCGCGTGCTGGTCACCGGGCCGAGCGGCGCGGGAAAGTCGACGCTCGCCCACGTCCTGGTGCGCTTCCTGGAGGCCCGCGGCGACTTCACCCTGAACGGCCAGGACGTGCACCACATCGCCGGTGCGACGATTCGCCGCACCATCGGCATGAGCGAGCAGCAGCCGCACCTCTTCGACGAGGACATCCGCCAGAACCTGCTCTTCGCGCGCCCCGACGCGACCGACGCGGAACTCGAAGCGGTGCTCAAGCGCGTGGGCCTGGACGAGTGGCTGCGCCAGCGCGGTGGGCTGGATGCGCGGGTCGGTGAGCGCGGCGCCCTCGTCTCCGGCGGCCAGGCACAGCGACTCGCCCTGGCCCGCGCGCTGCTTCACGACGTGGACGTGCTGGTCCTGGATGAGCCGACCGCCGGAGTGGACCCGGCCATGTCCGATGCCCTGCTGAGGGACCTCCTCGGCGCGACGAACGTCGAACGTGAGCGAGCCGTCGTGCTCATCTCCCACGTCACGGTCCCCGACGAGCTCATCGACCGCACGCTGCGACTGGAGGACGGCCGGCTGATTCCGGCGTGATCGGATGCTGCTCGGGCGCTGCACGAGCAGCGCAAACGCACCCGAGCCGGCCCTCCGTATCGGGCCGCGCCGCGGGCTCTCGTTCTCAGTCGAATCGGCGGCCGAAGGCCTGGGAGCCCGGCGCAGACGGCAGGCGGGTGAAGCCCAGGCGGTCGTAGAAGCCGAGGGCGTTCTCATTGCGCGAGGACGCCACGAAATGGAGCCCACGGACACCGCGGCGCCGCAGCTCCGCCTCCATCGCCTCGATCAGACCGCGCCCGAGGCCGCCGCCCTGTCCCTCGGGAAGGATGTCGATGTGCAGGTGGGCCGGATACTCCGCGGCGTACTCGATCGGCACCGTTCCCACGCGCTCGGCGCCGGCCAGCATCGCGGCATCGCGCTCCGCCGCCTCATCACCCGCATAGGTGTCGCGCACCGACGGCCACCACTCGTCGTGGAACCACCGGTTGAACGCCTCGGTGTCGTCGGTCGCGATCACGTAGCCGATCGCCCGCCCCGCGCCGTCGTCGATGACGAACGCGAGATCCGGGTGACGCTCGACATAGGGAACGGCGTAGATGTCACCGAGCAGGGAATCGTGGCGGAACAGCCCTTCCGCATTGGCCCCCGAGTCGCCCGTCTTCACGCAGATGTCCGACACCGCCGAGCGGTCCGAAGCGCGATACGGGCGAATGGTGCGAGGAGCAGTCATGTTCTCATCCTTCCAGGACAGGCCGGGTCAGCGTGATCTGCCGGTGGCGCGATTCCTGGACGGCGTGATCGCCGGCGGATTCCCGGGCGAGGGCAGGGCGGTCGGCGTCACGGCGTCAGCATGGCCACCGTACGGGGGCGCACGACGAACCACAGCGCGAGGATCCCGATCACGGCACATCCCACCATCACCGCCGCCATCGTGGTCGGCGTGATTCCGGCGTCGGCGGAGATCAGACCGACCAGCGGCGACACCAGCGCAGCGACGACGTTGTTCGACATTCCCAGAACGCTCGCCGCCGTACCGGCCGCCTTGCCGTGACGATCGAGCGCGAGCACCTGCACGCACGGGAAGGTAAAGCCGCACGCGGACATGAAGAAGAACAGCGGAACGATCGTCCCCCACATGCCGAGGTTCAGCATGTCGCATACGACGATGCCGAACCCGCCGAGCAGCATCGCGATGGTGGAGCCGGCCAGCACCCACTGCGGTCCGATGCGGGCAGCCAGTCGTGCCGCGATCTGGTTTCCGATCACGAGCCCGACCGAGTTGGCGGCGAACAGCATGCCGTACTGGAGCGGCTCAAAGCCGTAGGTCTGCTGGAAGAGGAAGCTGGACGCGGACAGGTAGGAGAACAGTCCGCTGAACGTCATCGCCCCGATGATCAGGACTCCGACGAACACCCGGTCGCTGAACACGCTCGCGTAGCGCTGCCAGAGCGTGCTGGAGCCCTTCCCCTGTCGACGGGCCGGGGGCAGAGTCTCCGGCAGGAAGAAGATGGAGCAGAGGAACATCAGCACGCCATAGGCCGCGAGGAACACGAAGATCCCCCGCCACGGCATCACCGTGAGCAACGCCGACCCGATCAGCGGTGCAATCACCGGAGCGACTCCGGAGACCAGAGCAAGGCGGGACAGCATGATTACGAGGCGACGGCCACCGAAGAGATCACGCACCATCGCCATGGCCACGACACCACCGGCCGCGGCACCCATGCCCATCACCACGCGGGAGATGCCCAGCGCCACCAGCGACGGCGCGAACACCGCGAACACCGACGCCGCCACATGCAGGGCGGTGACCACGAGCAGCGGAACCCGTCGCCCCACCTTGTCGCTCAGCGGCCCCACGATCAGCTGACCGACTCCGAAGCCGAGCATGGTACCCGTCAGGGTGAGCTGGATCGCCGTGGCCGGGGCGCTGAACTCGCGCTCCAGCTGCACGAACGCGGGAAGGTAGAGGTCGACCGTGAATGGCCCGAGCGCGGTGAGGGCTCCGAGGAGGATCACGTACAGCACACGGCGTCGAGCGGAGATGGCATCGCCCGGGTGCAGCATGATCGGGGCGGTCGCCGGATTCGAACCCAGCGTGCGGATGGCCGCCGTCGGCGAGGACGGCAGGCGGATCGAGCCGGTCAGCGTGCGAATGGAGCCGGTGGGCGTGCGCGTCTCACCCTCGCGCAGCTCGGAGTCGGAGGGGCCGGGGACAGGGGCGGTGTCAGGTGTCACGGGGGCTTTCGTCGGCAGAATACGGAACGCGGATCACGAGGTGATCCGCGGAGGGACGCCGGACGAATCGAGAGAATCGAATCGATTCAGGAGCGGCCCCTCCACTCTACCCCGCGGGGGCGTCCAACACGAGAGCGCCGGCCGACCGCCCGTCTCCCACGGCCCGCCACCTCAGTGCGGAATGAACAGCGACGATCCGGGAATACATTTGAGGGCATGGATCGTTGGTACCTCGCAGACGGACGATGAGGTCCGATGACAGAAACCATCGATCCGAAAGGCCTCATCTTCATGAGCACCCCCGCCCTCGGCCGCACCGCGGTCACCGACGCCCCGATCCTCGACGTCCTCGCCGAGCGCTGGAGCACGCGCATCTTCGACGCCACCTCGACGATCGACGAGGAGGCCCTCGCCAGCGCACTCGAAGCCGCACGCTGGGCACCCACGGCCGCCAACACGCAGCCGTGGCGGGTGATCGTGGCCCGTCGCGGGTCCGAAGCCCACGCGAAGGTGCTCGGTACCCTCGCCGGCTTCAACAGCGCCTGGGCCGGCGATGCCGCCCTGCTCGTCGTGTTCGTCGCGGAGACCACCCGCGACGGCCAGCCCATGACGTGGGCCCTGTACGACACCGGCCAGGCCGCCGCGCACTTCACCGTGCAGGCGCACGCCAACGGCCTGTCCACCCACCAAATGGGCGGATTCGACCGCGCGGCCATCTCCGCCGCGTTCGATCTGAGCGACGATTTCACGCCGATCTCCGTTATGGCCGTCGGCGAGCTCGGCGACATCCGCCAGGCTTCCGAAGAGCTGCAGCAGCGCGAGAACGCCCCGCGCGAGCGGCGCCCGATCGCCGACACCCTGGTCGTCAACGACTGAGTTCCGGTCGTGCACGACTGAGGTCATGCGCCGCAACGACGATGCCCGCCGAGCCGAGGCTCAGCGGGCATCGTCGTACCAGAGGGCGGTCAGCCCTTCGTCGCACCGGCCAGGAGGCCGCGGACGAAGAAGCGCTGCAGCGCGAAGAACACGATCAGCGGAACGATGATCGAGATGAACGTTCCCGCGGACTGCAGGAACCACCGGTTGCCCCAGGTCCCCGACAGCGAGTTCAGCGCCTGGGTGATCGGCAGAGCACCCGGCGATGCGAAGATCGTCGCGACCAGCAGATCGTTCCAGACCCAGAGGAACTGGAAGATGCCGAACGAGGCGATCGCCGGCATGGCCAGCGGCAGGATGATCCGGAAGAACACCTGACCGTGACCGGCGCCGTCGACCCGCGCCGCCTCGACCACTTCACCCGGAATCTCCGAAATGAAGTTGTGGAGCATGAACGTCGCCAGCGGCAGCGCGAAGATCGCGTGCGCGATCCAGACGCGGGCGAAGGAGTAGTTCACGTCGTTGAGGCCGAAGCCGGGGAAGATCTGCACGCCGTTGAGCGTGAGGCCCTCCGAGAACAGGCTCAAGAGCGGAACCAGGGCCATCTGGAGCGGGACGATCTGCAGCGCGAACACGAACACGAACAGCAGGTTGCGGCCCTTGAAATCGATCCACGCGAACGCATACGCCGCCAGTGACGCGATGACGATCGGGAACACGGTCGCGGGGATCGTGATCGCCAGCGAGTTGACGAAGGCGGAGGCGAGGGTGGTGGACGTTCCACCGGCGGTCAGCGCTTCGACGTAGTTCTGCAGTGTGAACTCCGGGTTCGTGAACACGGTCCACCAACCTGTGGACTGCGTGTCCGCACCGGGGCGGAACGAGGTGACGAACAGACCGAAGGTCGGGATCGTCCAGAAGATCGCGATGATGATCGCCGCGATGGTGGCGCCCTTGGACGTCAGCTTCTTCTGGGCGATCGCCTCGTTGCGGCGAGTGTCGCGAGCGACCTGACGCTTGGTCCGGTTGTCTGCCGTGGTGACGGCCTGCGTGGCACTCATCAGCGGATCTCCCTCTGCTTGCGCATGGATCGGGCGTTGTAGATGATCAACGGCAGCACGAACAGGAACAGCACCACGGCCAGCGCCGACGAGTGTCCGTAGCTCTGGAAGCGCTGCTGCTGGTTGACCATCTCGAAGCCCAGCACGGTGGTGTCGTCTCGTCCGCCGGTCATCACGGCCACGATGTCGTACACCTTCAGCGAGGCGATCGTCACTGTGGTGAGCACCACGATCAGCGACGAGCGGATACCGGGGACGGTCACGTTGGTGAAACGCTGCCATGCGTTCGTGCCGTCCAGCTGAGCGGCCTCCAGCTGCTCGGTCGGAACGGCCTTGATGGCGGCGGACAGGATGACCATCGCGAAGCCGGTCTGCGTCCAGATGAAGACGATGAGCAGCATCAGGGTATTGACCAGAGGCTTGACCGCCAGCCAGTTCACCGGGTCCCCGCCGAACATCGTCACGATCGCGTTGAGCAGACCGAGCTGGTCGCCCTGGCGGTAGTCGTACATGAACTTCCAGATGATGCCCGCACCCACGAAGGAGATGGCGACGGGCATGAACACCAGGACCTTCAGCACCTTCTCGCCGCGGGCACGGTCGATGAAGACGGCGTAGGCCAGTCCGATGACCACCGAGATGGTGGGAGCGAGCACGGCCCAGATCAGGGTGTTGACCACCGAGACCCACCCGGCCGAGTTCGTGAAGACCCAGATGTAGTTGTCGAACCCGACGAAGGAGTCGCCCTTCTTGTCGAAGAACGACTTGAAGAACGTCGAGATGGCCGGGTAGATGAGGCCGAGCACCAGCATCAGCGCGGCCGGCGTCATGAAGAGGATCAGCTGGAACAGGTAGCCGGCGCCCTGACGCGAGCGGTAGTCGGCGAAGAACAGCAGCGCCCCGGCGAGCAGGGCGATCGCGACGACGTAGAGCACCGCGTTCGAGTACGGGCGCAGGAGCATGAAGCCGAGCACGGGGATCGCGAGGCAGGCGATCAGACGCATGACCAGGTAGCCCCGCCCGGGACGAGGGGCGAACTCGATCAGCACGAGCACGATCGCGACCACCACGCCGAAGATCACGAGGATGATCGGGATCTGCAGGAGCGGGTGGAGCCCGCCCATCCAGACGAACAGCTGGTTGAGCGAGAAGCCGAGGGAGATCCGCTGGGGATCCTCCACGGGTGCGCTGAAGATCAGCAGCAGGAAGAGCGCAACGATGACGGCGAAACCGATGACGACGAGGGTGCGGGTGAGCGCGCGCCCCTTCGCGTCGGTCCCGTGCGTCGTCGTCGGCGGACTGACGGCGGTCTGCTGGGACATGGAGACCCCTTCTGAGTGCTGCGGTGCACTCGGTCGGTGCCGATAGATGCGGGGCCGGTTCCCGAAGGACCCGACCCCGCATCCGATCAGCGGGTTGCGATCAGATTAGTTCTCGTAACCGGCCTGGATGTCACTCAGCACCGTCTTGGTGTCCTTGCCGTCGATCCAGTCGACCATTCCCTTCCAGAACGAGCCGGAGCCCACGGTGGAGGGCATCAGGTCGGAGGCGTCGAAACGGAAGACCGTGCTGTCGTCCTGCATGATCTTCATCGCGTCCTGCAGGAACTCGCTGGAGGCCAGCGACGGATCGGCGTTCTTGTTCGCGGAGATCACACCACCGAGCTTGACACGGGCGTCGGCGAACTCGGGCGATGCCATGAACTCGAGCACCTTCTGGGTGGACTCGTCGTCGGAGAAGCCGGCGACGAACTCGCCGCCACCCTCAACCTGGAGCGCACCGTCGGTCATGCCCGGCATGATGAACGCGTAGACGTCACCATCGGGGGCGACGGTCGGGGTCTCGCCCGCGGCGTTCTTCACGTCGAGGAAGTTGGCCGACAGGAACGACGCCTGGTGCGTCAGAGCGCACGAGCCGTCGGCCACCTTCGCGGCCACATCGGCGAATGCGGTGGAGTTGATGCTCTTGACGTCGCCGAAGCCGGCGTTGACGTAGTTCGGGTCCTTGAGGATGGTGCCCACCGCGTCGAACGCCTTCTCGATCTCCGGATCGGTGAACTTCACGTCACCGGCGACCCACTTGTCGTAGACGTCAGGACCGGCCTGGCGAAGCACGAGGTCCTCGATCCAGTCGGTGCCCGGCCATCCCGATGCGTCGCCCGAGGCGAAGCCGGCGCACCACGGTGCGGTGCTGGTCTTCTCCTGGATGGTCTTGGTGAGCGTCATCATCTCGTCCCACGTCTTCGGGACCTCGACACCCCACTCCTTGAACTTCGCCGGCGAGTACCAGACGTAGCCCTTCAGGTTCGCGAGCATCGGCGCCGCGTAGAACGTGTCGTCGAACGTGCCGTAGTTCTTCCAGTCCTTCGACCAGTTCTCATCGACGGCCTTCGAGACGGCCTCGGGAGCCGGCTGGACCTTGCCCGTCTCGACGAGGGTCTTCAGCAGACCGGGCTGCGGGACGATGGCGATGTCGGGTGCATCGCCACCGGTCACCTTCGTGACGATGTTGCCCTCGAAGCTCTTGTCACCGGTGTACTCCACCGTGATGCCGGTGTCCTTGGTGAACTGCTCGAAAGATGCGTTGAGGTCGTCGGCTTCCGTGCCGGTGATGCCGCCTGAGATGCGGACGGTCTTGGTCGAGCCGCCGTCTCCGCTGCCACCGGTGCTGCCACCGGTGCCGCCGTCGCTCTCGGCACAGCCCGCGAGTGCGAGACCGAGGATGCCTGCGAAGGCCAGGGGTGCAAGCACCCGACGTCGCTGAGACATGCCCATTCGTTCCTCCTTTGGATCGCGCGGGGAGCCCTTCCTCGCGCTCGGGTTCAATCAGGAACCGCTTCCAGGCGAACGTAGTCGGTTGCGGCTCGGATCACAACATTTGGGAAGTCACAACTCGATAACCCCACGATCCGCGCCGCGGGAGCGCTCCCAAACCCGAATCGACACACCCGAGACACGAAACCGCAGTCACAACCGGTTCCACATCCGTGGGGGTATGAATTACAGTTGACCGACACGGGGCCAAGACGACGGTCGGCAAGCGCAGAACACGGAGGGCGTTCGATGAGTGGAATCGCCGAGGTGGCACGCCGCGCTGGCGTGTCGAAATCGACGGCCAGTCGCGCACTGAGCGGTCGTGGTTACGTGTCCCCCGCCACCCAGGAGCGCGTGCAGGAGGCCGCGAACGCGCTCGGATACGTACCGTCCACGAACGCGGTCAGCCTCGCCACCGGACGCACCCAGACGATCGGCGTGATCGTGCCGCACGCGAATCACTGGTTCTTCGGCGAGGTGCTGGAGGGAATCCAGCGGGCGCTCATGGAGCGCGGGTTCGATCTCGCCCTCTACTCCGCGCAGCCCGGAAGCCTGGAACGCTCCCATGTGTTCGAGACATACCTCGGACGGAGCCGCTTCGACGGATTGATCACCGTGGGCATCGAACCCGATCAGCAGGAGCTGGAGCGCATCGCCGCGCTCGGCAAGCCCTTCGTCTCGATCGGCAGCTACGACATCGGAAACAGCGCGGTCTCCATCGACGATGCCGCCTCCGCCCGTATCGCCACCGAGCATCTGCTGGCCCTCGGCCACACGGACATCGTCTTCCTGGGTGGCGAGGCGAACATGGCCTGGCCGAGTTTCGGTGACGCCCACCGCGTCACCGGGTACGCCTCGGCCATGCGCGAAGCGGGCCTGGAGAGCGCCATCAGGCTGGCGCCATGCGGGGTGTCCATGCCCGCAGGCTACGACGCGGCCGTGGATCTGCTGAGCAATGCGCGCACCCGGCCGACGGCCATCGTCGCCGTGGCCGACGAGGTGGCCATCGGAGCCATCATCGCGGCGCGCCGCATGGGCATCTCGGTGCCGGCTCAGCTCAGCGTGGTGGGCATCGACGACCACGAGAACGCCGAGATGTTCGCCCTCACCACCCTGCGCCAGAACCCCCGCGAGCAGGCGGCACTGGCGGTCGAACTGCTCGAGGAGCACATCGACAGTCCCGACGCTCCCCCGCGGCGTATCTGGGCCCCCACCCGTTTCGTGATCCGCAACTCCACCGCCGCCCCTACCGAGCGCTGACCCACCGACCGAGTCACGCCCGGTCGATACTCCACGCGCCCGAGTCACGCGCGTGAGCACGACGAAGGCCCCCGGGGCGAACCCGGGGGCCTTCGGAGAACGGTATGCCGGCGAGCCGGCGAGCGTTCGGGAAATTACTTGACGGTGACCGTCGCGCCAGCCTCTTCGAGGGCAGCCTTGGCCTTCTCAGCGGCCTCCTTGTTGGCGCCCTCAAGGACAGCCTTCGGAGCGCCGTCGACGACAGCCTTGGCCTCACCCAGGCCGAGCGAGGTGAGCTCGCGGACGACCTTGATGACCTGGATCTTCTTGTCGCCAGCAGCCTCGAGGATGACGTCGAAGGAGTCCTTCTCCTCTTCCTCGGCGGCAGCAGCGCCTGCACCCGCGGCGCCGGCAACGGCGACCGGAGCAGCAGCGGTGACGTCGAACTTCTCCTCGAACGCCTTCACGAACTCGCTGAGCTCGATGAGCGTGAGGCCCTCGAACTGCTCGAGCAGCTCTTCGGTGGTGAGCTTCGCCATGATGTATCTCCTACTGAGTGTTTGTGGTTTGTGAAAGAGAGCGAGGACCGCTTACGCGGCCTGAGCGCCCTCGAGCTTCTCGCGAAGAGCGTCGATGGTGGCGGCAGCCTTGCCCATCGTCGCCTTCATCATTCCCGCTGCCTTCGCCAGCAGAACCTCACGGCTCTCCAGCGACGCGTACTTCTCGACCTCGGCAGCGCTGAGGGTGTTGCCCTCGAAGACGCCGCCCTTGATCACGAGAAGCGGGTTGGCCTTGGCGAAGTCACGCAGAGCCTTCGCGGTGGCGACGAAGTCGCCGTGCACGAATGCCACGGCCGACGGACCCTTGAGGTCGTCGTCCAGAGCGGTGATCCCTGCGTTGTTGGCAGCGATCTTGGTCAGCGTGTTCTTCACCACGGCGTACTGCGCGTCCTGACGGATGCTGTTGCGCAGCTGCTTGAGCTGGGCAACCGTCAGACCGCGGTACTCGGTCAGCAGGACGGCGTTCGAGTTCTCGAAGTTCTTCGTGAGCTCGGCGACCGATGCATCCTTCTGCGCCATGGTCACTCCTTGATGTGCTTGTGACATCACGCGGGTGCGTGGTGTCCGCCTCGACCGCCCGCAGTGCAAACAAAAACGCTCCGGCGCAAGCGCACGGAGCGTGATCCCAGAGGGAGAGTCTCTATGACACCTGCGCGGGCCCCTGCTTTCGCAGTGCTTCGATCCTCGAGAGGACGACCGGCGGTCTTCGGCTCCGACAACTCTAACAGCGCACGAGACAGTCGCCAAATCCGCGAGCGGCGAGGGGCACGGCATCGCTGCCGCGCCCCTCGCCGCTGTCGCCCTCGTTCAGGACGATCTACTGGTTGCTGAACGCGGCGTCGAAGGATGCCGTCGGCTGCGGCCACAGCAGGGAGCGGACGAACCCGACCGCTTCGGCGGCACCGTGCAGGCGGTCCATTCCGGCGTCCTCCCACTCGATGGAGATCGGTCCGGTGTACCCGATCGCGTCGAGAGCACGGAAGGAGTCCTCCCACGGCACATCGCCGTGACCCGTCGAGACGAAGTCCCACCCGCGGCGCGGGTCGCCCCATGGCAGGTGCGAGCCGAGGACGCCGGCGCGGCCGTTGTGCGGGCGAAGACGCGTGTCCTTGCAGTCGACGTGATAGATGCGGTCCTGGAAGTCCCAGATGAACCCGACGGGGTCGATGTTCTGCCACATCATGTGACTCGGGTCCCAGTTGAAACCGAACGCCGCGCGGCGGTCGATCGCCTCCAGCGCACGCACGCTGCTCCAGTAGTCATACGCGATCTCACTCGGATGGACCTCGTGGGCGAAGCGCACCCCCTCGGAGTCGAACACGTCGAGGATCGGGTTCCATCTCTTCGCGAAGTCCTCGAATCCCGCATCGATCACGTCCTGGCCCACGGGCGGGAACATCGCGACGTACGGCCAGATGGACGATCCGGTGAAGCCCACCACGGTGTCCACGCCGAGCTTCCGCGCGACGCGAGCCGAGCGCTTCATGTCCTCGGCGGCCCGCTGGCGCACGCCTTCGGCATCGCCGTCGCCCCAGACGTAGTCACGCAGGATCGCCTGATGGCGGAAGTCGATGGGCGCATCGCAGACGGCCTGCCCCGCTAGGTGGTTCGAGATCGCGAAGACCTGCAGTCCGTGGCGGTCGAGGATCTCCTTTCGGCTCGCGACGTAGTCGTCGTCCTCATCGGCACGCTTCAGGTCGAGGTGATCGCCGGATGCGGCGATCTCCAGCCCGTCATAGCCCCAGGACGCAGCCAGCCGCGCCACCTCCTCGAAGGGCAGGTCCGCCCACTGGCCGGTGAACAGGGTTACGGGATGCTCAGCCATGCTGTGTCTCCTTCTCGTCGACGTCGGGGATGCTCACCCAGGCGCGGGTGAGCGCGGATTCCAGGACCGCAGCGGTGACACGCGCGGCGCGTAGACCATCGCGGAATGTGGGCAATGCATCAGAGGCCGCACCGCGCACGCCCGCGTAGGCATCGGCCACGAAGGCGGTGAACGCGTCCTGATAGCCCATCGGATGTCCGGCCGGCACGAGGGAGAGCCCGTCATCGCCCGGCCCCTCCGGGTCCCGCAGCACCAGCTGCGAGCCCGTGAGCGCGCCGATCCACAGCTCCTCCGGGCGTTCCTGGGCGAAGCGCACCGACCGCTCGGTCCCGTGCACCTCCAGGGTGAGGCCGTTCTTGCGCCCCGGCGCCATCTGCGACACGAGGAGCGTGGCCAGGGCACCGTTGTCGAGTTCGGCCACCACGGCCACCAGATCCTCGGTGGTCACCGGCTGGCCGCCGCGCTCAGGGAACACCGTGCGGGTCCGGGCGGACACGGCCCGAATGCGCCGGCCGGTCACGAACTCCAGCAGATCGCACAGATGGGAACCGATGTCCGCGAATGCACGCGAGGCGCCGCCGGCCGCGGAGTCCACCCGCCAGTTGGAGTCGGTCTCCCGCAGCAGCCAGTCCTGCAAGTACGCGCCCTCGACGCTCAGTACTGTGCCGACCACCCCGGAGCGCACCAGCTCCCGGGCATGACGCACCTGCGGGTGGTAGCGGTAGACGAACGGAACCGCACCGGCGACTCCTGCGGCATCCGCCGCGTCCACCACCGCGAGCGCGTCGGAGACGGTGGTGGCCAGCGGCTTCTCGCAGATGACATGGCGGCCTGCGGCGAGCAGCGCGATGGTCTGCGCGGCGTGGTCGCGGTTCGGGGTGCACACGTGCACGATGTCGCTCAGTTCGGCGACCTCCGTCACGTCGGCCACCCCTCTCTCGATGCCCAGCTCGGCCGCGGCCGCCACCCCGCGGTCCGGAGTGGAGCTGGCCAGAGCCACCAGCCGCGCGCGAGCGGCTCGAGCGGCACGGGAGTGCACGGCGGCCATGAAGCCACCGCCGAGGAATCCGGCGCGCAGCGCGGCCGGCGCCTGATCGGTTGTCTCGCTCATGAGCACGTCCTACAGGGTCGCCGCGAACGGGTCGCGATCTTCCGGCACGAAGGGGATGTCCCCCACGGTGCTCTCCACCGTGACGAACTCACCCGATGCGACCGACTCCTCGATCGCGGTGAGGGTGTCGAAGACGTGGTAGCCGATCTCCCCGGTGGCGATGTGGGCCGTGCCACCACGGATCGCCCGCGCCATGTCCAGCACCCCCAGTCCGCGCCCGGACTCGATGCCCACCGGCGCGAGCGTCTCGTACTGGGGCCCGTCGCCCATCCGGTCGATCGATGGTGCGCGCGTGATCTGCACGTCGCCACCGAACGTGTTCGGGTCGGGAATGATGAGGGTGCCCTCCGTGCCGGTGATCTCCACCACACCGGTGCGTGCGAGGGGCGAGTCGAAGCTGAACACGCTCTGGGACTGCTGCCCCGACTCGAACCGCGCGATGGCCTGCACGAGGGTGGGAACCTCGACCGGGAACTCCTCACCGGAGCGGGGACCGACCTGGACAGTGCGACTCTCGCGACCTCGCAGCCCCACCGCGGCAACGGCGTCGACCGATCCGAACAGGTGCACCAGCGCCGTGATGTAATACGGCCCCATGTCGATGAGGGGCCCGGCGCCGCGGGCGAACAGGAAGTCCGGGTTCGGGTGGAAGATGTCCGGGCCGATGTACTGCATCGCGGTCTGCGCGGCCAGCGGGACACCGATGTCACCGCGGGCGATGGCGCGGCGAGCGGTCTGCAGGCCGGGGCCGAGCACGGTGTCCGGAGCGATGCCCACACGCACACCAGCGGCTTCGGCTGCCCCGAGCATCGCCTTCGCCTCGTCGCGGTTCACGCCGATCGGCTTCTCGCTCCAGACGTGCTTGCCCGCGGCGATGGCCGCCAGCGACACCGGGACATGCGCCTGCGGAATGGTCAGGTTCAGGACGAGGTCGACGTCAGGGTGCGCGAGCACCGCATCCGGGTCCCCGCTCTCGGCGACGCCGTACTTCTCCGCCTGCGCGGCGGCCCGCTCCGTGTCCAGATCGCCGATGATGACGACACGCACGTCGGGGAACTGCGTCAGGTTGGTGAGGTACTGATCGCTGATCATGCCGGCCCCGATGAAGCCGATGCCGAAGGGAGCGGTCATCGCACGCCCGCCTCACGCAGGAAGGCGGCGCTGTCGTTGATCGCGCCGAACAGGTCGCCGTCGTAGGTGTCGAATTCCACCACCGCGAACTCGGCGGCCGGTGCAGCGGCGAGCACCTCGCGCAGCGGCACCTCGCCCGTTCCCGCGATGCGCTGCTGGAGTGTGACCGACGACGGGTCAGCGGCGCGGAACGGGTCCTCACCGAGGATGCCGTCCTTCATGTGGAGCAGGCGCACGCGGTCGCCGAGACGACGCAGCAGCGCGGGAACGTCCTGACCGCCGATGGCGGCCCAGTACACGTCGATCTCGAGCACGATGCGCGGGTCCAGCAGCGCGGCGAAGGCCTCCAGCGCGCTCACGCCGTCGAAGGAGGCGATGAACTCCTGCGAGTGGTTGTGATAGCCCAGCCGAATGCCCCGCGCCTCGGCGGCGTCGACGTAGCTGTTGAGCCGGTCGGCTGTGGCACGGATCTCCTCGATTCCCTGCCAGCGGTCCGGAGCAACCATCGGGTCGATCAGAGTGGTCACCCCGAGTGTCTCGGCCTCATCCAGCACCTGGGCGAACGGCGGGTTCACGATCACCGTCTCCCCATAGCGGACCTCGTCCGTGAGGAAGCCGGCGTGGGCGCTGGGAGACACCACGCCGGCGGCGTCGAAGGCTGCTCGCAGTTCGGCGGCACGGCCCACGAAACCGAAGGCCTCCACGTTGCGGAATCCGGACTCGGCCAGCCGCGCCAGCGTTCCGGGGGTGTCTTCAGCGAGCGCGTCGCGCACCGTATAGAGCTGGATCGAGAGTTCCGGTGTGGACATGAGGGCCTTCCTCGTCGTCGAGAAGCGGTCGTCGAATTCGACCTGCGGTTGGATTTGGGATCATCGTAGTCTCAAAACTCGACCAGCGGTAGAGTTTCCGTCATGGCTGGCACCGCACGCGGACCTTACGCGAAGACCGAGCAGTTCCGACTCGATGTCCTCGACGCCGCGCTGCGGATCCTGGCCGAGCGCGGCTTCGACGCCACCACCCTGCAACTGATCGCCGACGAGGTCGGTCGATCGAAGGCGGGGCTGCTGCACCACTTCGGCTCCCGTGAGGCCCTGATGCTGGCGATCGTGCGACACCGAGACGCCGTCAACCGTCGTGCCTTCCCCGCCGGGGCCGGCGACGACTTCACGGCGACGCTCGAACTCGTGACGCACAACACCACCGTGCCGGGGCTGGTGGCTCTGTTCAGCATCACGGCGGCGCTCGCCGCCGGGGATCCGGACGACACCGATCGGCGGGCCTACTTCCGCGAGCGCTACGAACGAAACCGCGGTGGCTTCACCCGGCGCCTCACCGAGGCACAGGCGGCCGGCACGGTGCGCGACGACATCCCCGCCGCCGACATCGCGAGTCTCCTGCTCGCCGCGATGGACGGGCTCCAGATCCAGTGGCTCCTGGACGATCGCATCGACATGGCCGCACACCTGTCCTCCTTCATCCGCCTCCTCCAACCCGCCGGCGCCTGAGTCCCCGTCCGCGCGGTCCTGACGCGCCGAGGCGGCTGGTCGGCAGAGTCCGTGGCGGGGCGTAGCCTCGAAGGGTGACTCCGGAACTTCAGGCGCGCATCATCGCGGACTCCCGCGACCGCGTCGGCTGGCTCCGCGCGCGCTCGCGCGGCATCACGGCCACGGATGTCGCCACGCTCACCAGCGAACGATCGATCGCACGCGCCGCGGATGCGAAGCTCGGCGGATCGCGCTTCGGCGGCAACGCGTACACCGACCACGGCCGGCGTCGCGAGCCGGAGATCGCAGCCTGGGTCGCGGCGACGCACGGCATCTCCCCCTCCAGCGCGCTGTTCTGCGCAGAGGTGGAGAAGCGTCATCTGGCCACGCCCGACGGGATCGGACTGGACGAGTCCGGGGCCGTGGTGCTGGCGGAGATCAAGACGACCAACAAGTCGTGGAACTCCATCCCCCGCAACTACCTCCGGCAGGTGTGGTGGCAGCAACACGTGCTGGGCGCCGAGCGCACGCTCTTCTGCTGGGAAGAGCACGAAGGGTTCGTGCCACTGCACGACGAGCCTCGCGCCGTGTGGATCGATCGCGACGACCGCGAGATCGCCAAACTCGTCCGCCTCGCCACGGGACTGATCGACGAGCTGCATCGCCGGACCCACCCCGACACCACCCTGCTTCCCCCGCGGCCGACCGCCGCCACGCCGCGTCAGACGCCGCGCGAGCGCGACATCTTCCGCGCCCTCGCGCTCACGGACTGACGCGGGAAAACCCCGCGCGTCCGAGAAGCCCAGCGAACGCGGGGCTTCTCGGACGCGCTCGGGTGTTCCCGGTGCCGCTACGGACGTAGCTGGGCGTTTCATATGAACGGTCCCGAATCGGCGGGAATAGTTGGCGTCCGTCAACCATTTCACTTATCGTTGACTCTTCTCAACTACTTGAGCGAATTACACGAAAGCCGCAATGTCAGCCACCACCGCACCGCCCGCCGCCCCGGCGAAGATGACGCACCGCCAGGTTCTGGAGGCCCTCTCGGGCCTGCTCCTCGGCATGTTCGTCTCCATGCTCGCCAGCACCGTCGTCTCCTCGTCGATGCCCGTCATCGTCTCCGATCTCGACGGTGATCAGACCGACTACACCTGGGTGATCACCTCCACGATGCTCACCACCGCGATCTTCACCCCGATCTGGGGCAAGCTCGCCGACCTCACCAACCGCAAGCTGCTGATCCAGATCGCGCTCGTGATCTTCGTGGTCTCCTCCGCCACCGCAGGCTTCGCCCAGAACCCCGAGATGCTGATCGCGTCCCGCTTCGTGCAGGGCGTCGGCGCCGGTGGCCTTGCCGCGCTGAGCCAGGTGATCATGGCCGACATCATCAGCCCGCGTGAGCGCGGTCGCTACATGGGCCTGTTCGGCGCCGTGATGGCGGTCGCCACCGTGGGCGGCCCGCTGCTGGGCGGCTTCATCACCGACGTCGCCAACTGGCGCTGGAACTTCTTCATCGCGGTTCCGTTCGCCGTTCTGGCCCTCATCCTGCTGCAGACCACGCTGCACCTGCCGAAGCAGCCCCGACGCAAGGTCAGCATCGACTACCTCGGCATCGTCTTCCTCGCGGTGTCCGTATCGCTGCTGCTCATCTGGGTGACCGAGGCCGGCACGCAGTTCGAGTGGGCCAGCGCCGAGACCGCCTGGATGACCTCCATCGCCGGTGCCGCCGCCATCGCCTTCGTCGTGACCGAGCTGCTCGTCAAGGAACCGCTCATCCCGCTGTCGCTGTTCAGGAACCGCACCTTCACCCTCTCGGTGATCGCATCGATCTCCATCGGTGTCGCCATGTTCGGCACGTCCGTGTACCTCAGCCAGTACATGCAGATGTCTCGCGGCGCGACGCCCACCGAGGCGGGCCTGATGAGCATCCCCATGATGGCCGGAGTCCTGGTGAGCTCGATGGTGATCGGTCAGATCATCACCCGCACCGGCAAGTGGAAGCGCTGGGTGGTGCTCGGCTCGATCATGCTGCTGGCGGGCATCACGATGCTCGCCACCATCCGCTACGACACCAACTACTGGCTGCTGTCGGTCTACATGTTCCTCACCGGTGCCGGAGTCGGCATGGCGATGCAGAACCTCGTACTGGTGGTGCAGAACACCGCTCGTCCACAGGAGATGGGCGCGGCGTCCTCGGGAGTGGCCTTCTTCCGCTCGCTCGGCGGCACCGTCGGAGTATCCGTGATGGGTGCCATCGTCGCATCGAGTGTGACCACGCTGTTCACCGACAACAAGCAGCGCCTCACCGATGCCATCACCGAGGTCGCGAAGAGCGCGGGCCCGGAGGCGGCGAAGAAGATCAGCGACATCATGACCAGCGGCAAGCTGCCGGTCGTGCATGAGCTGCCCAACCCCTTCCGGGGCGTACTGGAGGACCTGTACGCACAGGCCATCTCGCACTCCTTCATCATCGGCATCCCGCTCGCAGCGATCGCCGTGCTGGCCATCGTGTTCCTGCCGAACATCTCGCTGACACGTCAGACCACCACCGAACGTCTGGCCGAGGACGAGGCCGGCATGGTGGCAGTCGCCACCGGCATGGCCACCACCGGCCCGATCCCGGTCATCACCGGTGCCACCCCGACCGCGGCAAGCGCCAGCGAGGCCAGCCGCTCGTCGCGGTCGGACTCGCCCCGCGAGTAGGCAGACGCGATGATGGAGGACGTGACCAGCGAGATGGACCAGTCCGCAGCGACCGACGCACGAACGGCGGCGATGCGCGCGCTGGAGTCGGAGTTCAGCGGGCTCATCGCCCGCATGCGACACCTGTACATCGAATACGCGAACCGGGTCTCGCCGGGAATGCTGCCCGGCACCTACAAGGTGTTCTCCATCATCGCGCGGCGGGGCCCGATCACGGCCTCGACGGTCGGCGAGACGCTGATGATGGACAAGGCACAGATCAGCCGCATCACCCGCGAGCTGTCCGAACTGGGGCTGGTCGAGCGCACGCCGGATCCGAAGGACGGCCGGGCGAGCCTCCTGTCGGCGTCCGAGGAGGGCCACCGCCGGATCCGCGCGGCGATGGATTCCGGCGACAACCACCTCGTGCGGGCACTGGAAGATTGGGACGTGGCCGACATCAGTCGCCTGACCGTCCTGCTCCACGCTCTCGGGGAGGGGAAACCTCCCGCACCCTGACCGTTGATCGTGCGCACATGGCTCCAATTCCCTCGGGATTGGAGCCATGTGCGCACGATGGACTACTGACGAAGTCCGGGGAAGTCCGTGTCGCGGAACTCGGGACCGCGCTCTCCGGCGGCGGCGCGCTCTCGCTCCCGGGCGCGGAGCTCAGCGCGACGGATCTTGCCGGAGATGGTCTTGGGCAGCTCGTCGACGAACTCCACCCGGCGCACGCGCGTCCACGGGGCGAGGTGCTCGCGCGCGTACCGCAGCACCTGCTCGGCCGCGGCCGGATCGGGCACCGCTGCGCCAGCGAGCGTCACGTACGCCTTCGGAACGGCCTGACGCTCGGCGTCGGGTGCGGGGACGACGGCCGACTCCGCCACGATCGGGCACTCCAGCAGCACCGACTCCACCTCGAACGGTGAGATCTTGTAGTCCGATGCCTTGAAGACGTCATCCGTGCGCCCCACATAGGTGACGTACCCGTCGGCATCCCGCGCGGCGATGTCACCACTGTGGAAGAAGCCGCCGGCGAACGCCTGGGCGGTGCGCTCCGCATCCCCCACGTACCCGGTCATCAGGGCGAGCGGGTGGCGGGAGAGGTCGAGACAGATCTCCCCCTCGCCGACCCCCTCCACCACGAGCCCGGTCTCGGGGTCCACCAGCACCGACGGAACGCCCGGCAGCGGCATGCCCATCGACCCCGCACGCACCGGAGTCCCGGGCGGGTTGCCGAGCTGCGCGGTGGTCTCCGTCATCCCATAGCCGTCGCGGATCTCCAGACCCCAGGCGTTCTTGACCTGGGCGATGACCTCCGGGTTCAGGGGTTCGCCCGCTCCCACCAGCTCTCGCAGCGAGGAGGGGCGCGCACCGAGATCAGCTTTGATCAGCATCCGCCAGACCGTGGGCGGCGCGCACAGCGTGGTCACGTGCCGCTCCCGGAGCTGGGCCAGGAACGCGGCAGCGTCGAATCGGGCGTAGTTGTACACGAGCACGGTCGCCTCGGCGATCCACGGCGCGAAGAAGCTCGACCACGCGTGCTTTCCCCAGCCGGGCGACGACACATTCAGATGCACATCCCCGGGCTCGAGACCGAGCCAGTACATCGTCGACATCATGCCCACCGGGTAGGAGACCTGGGTGTGCTCCACCAGCTTGGGCCGCGACGTGGTGCCGGAGGTGAAGTAGAGCAGCAGGCGATCATCGGGCGCCGTGCCGGGGTGCTGCGCCGGTTCCGCCGGTGTCTGGAACGCCGTCGCGAACGGGACCCAGCCGTCACGAGCTGTGGTGCAGATGCGGACGTAGTCGCCGGCAATGGTGTCGAACTTGCCGGCGTCCGCGTCGTTGCAGATCACCGCCCGCGCCTCGCCGCGTTCGATCCGATCGGCGAGGTCCGCCGGTCCCGCCGCCGTGGCCGTCGGCATGAGCACGGCGCCGAGCTTGATCACCGCGAGCATCGCCACCCATAGCTCCACCTGGTTGTTGAGCATCAGCAGCACCGAGTCGCCGCGCCCGATGCCCTGGGAACGCAGGAAGGCCGCTACCTGGTCGGAGTGTGCGGCGAGCGCGTCGAAGGTGTAGGACGTTTCACTCCCGTCGGCCTCGACGATCACCAGTCCCGGCCGCTCGTTCCCCCGCGCGAACGCATCGAACCAGTCGATCGCCCAGTTCCACCTCTCCCCCACATCGGGGAAGCGGAACTCGGCGATCGCCCGTGCACGATCGGTGCGAAGAGCCAGGAGCTGATCCCGGGCGGTCCGGTACTCGTCGGTGGGCGATGCGGCCATGCAACTCTCCTTCTGGTTTCTGACGATCGTACGCTCCGTTCATAGCGCGCGATGTGCTCCTATTCGCCAGGAATTCGGGCGATTCGCGCGCTGTGAACGGGGATCAGCACAGCTCGGGCCCGCCGGACCACGGCTTCGCCCACCTCGTCCAGCAGCGCGGAGCGCAGGTGCCACTGCTGCCAGTACAGCGGGACGTCGATCCCCACCGGCGACAGTGGGCGGATGCGCCCGCTGGCATGCGGCTCATCGGACTGGAACGGCAGCAGCTGTCCCCAGCCCATGCCCATCAGGACGGCGTCGGCGAAGTCGGCCGACGCGGGAACCCGCTGGCGCGGCGGCAGCGCCGGATCCACCCCCTGACGAATCAGCCACCGCGTCTGCAGGTCGTCGCGCCGGTCGTAGTCCACCAGCGGGGCGCGCTCCAGCGCTGCGGTGGTGACGCCCTCTGGGAACCAGCGATCGTGGAAAGCGATGGTGGCGAACGGAACGTAGCGCATCGCGCCGAGCGGCGTCACACGACATCCGGCGATGGGCTCGGCGCGCGAGGTCACCGCGGCGATGACGGTTCCCTCTTCGAGCAGTCTCACCGTGAAGTCCTGATCGTCGCGATGCAGGTCGAACACCACCGGGAGCCGGGCGCTGAGCTCGGCGATGGCGGGGAGAAACCACGTGGACAGGGAATCCGAGTTCACCGCGATCGGCAGACTGGTGAGGCTTCCCTCCTCACGGATACCGATGGCCGACATCGCATCGGCCTCCAGATGCGACAGCTGGCGAGCGTATCGGATGACCGCCTCGCCGGCCTGGGTGGGACGTACGGGGCGGGAGCGGACGAGCAGCACCTGCCCGAGCAGAGATTCCAGCGTGCGCAGTCGCTGACTCACCGCGGGCTGCGTGATGCCGAGCGCCGCCGCCGCCGGCTCGAACCCGCCCTCCGACACCACCGCGGCCAGCGTGAGCGCGAGATCGGGCGGGATCCTCATATAAGCAATGCTAATGCGACCCAACATCTCATGCCTGGTGTTTGTGCAGCGACGTTCCTAGCCTGGATCCATGCCCTTCCTCACCGGACTCGGAGTCGGCCTCTCCCTCATCATCGCCATCGGCGCGCAGAACGCCTTCGTGTTGCGGCAGGGAATCCGACGACAGCACGTCTTCATCGTCGCCCTCATCTGCGCTGCCTCCGACGCGGTGCTGATCTCCGCCGGCGTCGTCGGCGTGGGCCTCGCCCTGGAGACCGTGCCGTGGCTGGTGACCGTGGTGCGGTGGGTCGGCGTCGCCTTCCTGGTCACTTACGCGTTCCTGGCGCTGCGTCGCGCGTACAAGCCCTCGGGCGAGGCGCTGCACGCGGCAGCCGACGCCCCGACGGGGGACGCATCGGCACCGGGCACCCCGACGGGCGGAACCGCGCTCGCCACCCGGGCTGCGACGTCCTCACTCCTCGCCGTGGTCGGCGCGACGCTCGCCATCACCTGGCTGAACCCCCACGTCTACCTGGACACCGTGATCTTCCTCGGCTCCGTCGCGCAGGCCCAGGGGCCGGCCCGCTGGATCTTCGCCGCCGGCTGCATCACCGGCAGCTTCCTGTGGTTCTTCGCGCTCGCCTACGGTGCGCGCCTGCTCGGTCGCTGGCTCAGCAGCCCGCGTGCCTGGCGCATCCTCGATGTCATCGTGGCCGTGTTCATGCTGATCATCGCGGGCGTGCTCGCCTTCGGACACTGAGGCAGCGCGCAGGGTGACGTGCTGCAGGATCGGCGCGCACCGACGCCGAGTGCCGCGACGGCGGGCGGTGACGCAGCGCGGCACGGCGGTCACAGTGCGGCAATGCAGTGACAGTGCAGTGACCCGGCGCTGTCACAGTGCAGCAACACAGTGACCCAGCGCAGCAAGGCAGTGACCCAGCGCAGCAAGGCAGTGACCCAGCGCAGCCATGCAGCAATACAGTGACCCAGCGCAGCCACAGTGCGGCAAGGAGTCACAGTGCAGCAACGCAGTGAGCCAGCGCCGCCACGGCGCAGCATGATCGTGACGCAACGCCGCGCAGGAGTATGGCGTGGCAACATCGTGGTGCCGCACAGGAGTACCGCGCAGCTACGCAGCAACGCGGCGCCGTGAAGCAGCACGATGCAGCGAGAGCGCAGGTCGTGCAGCCGCGACACACGCTCCGCACGAACGACGAAGGCCCCCACCTCGCGGTGGGGGCCTTCGTGCGATTCAGCGCATCAGATGGCGTTGACATCCAGCGGGATGCCGGGGCCGAACGTGGTCGACACCGAACCCTTCTGGATGTAACGGCCCTTCGAGCTGGACGGCTTCAGACGAACGATCTCGTCGAGCGCGGCACGCAGGTTCTCGTTCAGGGCGTCAGCCGAGAACGACGCCTTGCCCACAACGAAGTGGATGTTGGCGTGCTTGTCGACGCGGAACTCGATCTTTCCGCCCTTGATCTCCTCGACGGCCTTGGCCGGGTTCGGGGTGACCGTGCCGGTCTTCGGGTTCGGCATGAGACCACGCGGACCGAGGACCTTACCGAGGCGTCCGACCTGACCCATGAGCTCCGGGGTGGAGACGGCGGAGTCGAAGTCGGTCCAGCCTGCGGCGACCTTCTCGATGAGCTCGGTGCCACCGACCTCGTCGGCGCCAGCGGCGATGGCGGCCTCAGCAGCCGGGCCGTTGGCGAAGACGATGACGCGAGCGGTCTTGCCCGTGCCGTGCGGCAGCATGACGGTGCCACGGACCATCTGGTCCGCCTTGCGCGGGTCGACCGAAAGCTTGAGCGCGACCTCGACGGTCGAGTTCATCTTCGACGAACCGGTCTCCTTCGCGAGCTCAACGGCCTCGCTCGGGGTGTAGAACTTGCCAGCCTCGATCTTCTCGGCGGCGGCGATGTAAGCCTTGGACTTAGCCATGTTGGTCTTCCCCTCAGCCCTCAACCGTGATGCCCATGGAACGGGCGGTGCCGGCGATGATCTTCGAGGCGGCCTCGATGTCGTTCGCGTTCAGGTCGGGCTGCTTGGTCTCGGCGATCTGACGAACCTGCTCCTGCGTGAGCTTGCCCACCTTGGTGGTGTGCGGGGTCGACGAGCCCTTGGCGACGCCAGCGGCCTTCTTGATCAGCTCAGCCGCCGGCGGCGTCTTGAGGATGAACGTGAAGGAGCGGTCCTCGTAGACGGTGATCTCCACGGGGATGACGTTGCCGCGCTGCGACTCGGTCGCGGCGTTGTACGCCTTGCAGAACTCCATGATGTTGACGCCATGCTGACCGAGCGCGGGGCCGATCGGCGGCGCCGGGTTGGCTGCACCGGCGTTGATCTGAAGCTTGATCAGGCCGGTCACCTTCTTCTTCGGTGCCATTTCCTCTTCCTTTCTCCGAACGAGCCAGACGGCCCGCTCTCCCGCGGTTCCGGCGGATCCGGAGCGCGGTGCAGGTCTGCACGCGATCGAAGAACGCGCACAAACCATGAAAGTCTACCGCATCCCGCGGCGAGGATTTGACCGCGTTCGGTCTCAGATCGCGTCGTTGGCCTCCATCGATCCGCACTTCTGAGACCGTGGGCCCCGCCGCTCACAGAAAGTGCGGGATCGGGAGCCGGGGACAGCGGTATGTGGGACCAATCCCCGGCCGTCGGGTGCTCCGCGTCACCGGTGGGTACAGACAACGAACCCCCACGGCGGTGCCGTGGGGGTTCGTTGACGACGTGTGTCAGATCATCTTGGTGACCTGATCGAACGACAGCTCCACGGGAGTCTCGCGCTCGAACAGGGAGACCAGCACCGTGAGCTTGCCGCTCTCGGGCTTGATCTCGGAGATCGTGCCGGGAAGGCCGGCGAACGAGCCCTCCTTGATGGTGATGGTCTCGCCGATCTCGAAGTCGACCTCGGCCGTGACGCTGCGCACCGGGGCGGAGCCGCCGGCGGCACCGGTCTTGGCCGACGCGGACTCGCGCACCTCGACGAGCGACTTCAGCATGTTGAAGGCCTCTTCAAACCGCAGCGGGGTCGGGTTGTGGGCGTTGCCCACGAAGCCGGTGACGCCGGGGGTGTGACGGACAACCGACCAGGTGTCCTCGTTCAGCTCCATGCGCACCAGCACGTAGCCGGGGATACGGACGCGCGTGACCATCTTGCGCTGACCGTTCTTGATCTCGACGACGTCCTCCATCGGGACCTCGATCTGGTAGATGTCGTCCTCGACCTCGAGCGTCGCCTTGCGCTGCTCGATGTTCTGCTTCACCTTGCGCTCGAAGCCCGCGTAGGAGTGGATGACGTACCACTTGCCGGGGAGCGTGCGAAGCTCCAGCTTGAAGGCCTCGTAGGGGTCCTCGGCCGACGTTTCCGCGTCATCCGCGTCGGACTCGGCCTCGGCGACCGCGGTGCTGTCCTCGGCGATGGCGTCCACCTCTGCCGATGCGTCGCGCACCGACTCCGTGAACTCCGGGTCGAGCACGGGCTCATCCGGCTCGCCGTTGATGTCGGGACCGTCGTACGGGGTCACGTCCTCGTCCTCCTCCATAGCAGGGTGCGCATCCAGGAATGCGTCGGCTTCCGCCTCCAGCGCCTGCTCGTTGTCATTGTCGAAATCATCGTCCGAGGCATCCGCCTCGTCATCGCCGTCCTCATCCTCGATCACGTGGATCGCAGAGGTCTCGGCGGCATCGCTCGCGCGGTCTTCGACCAGATCGATGTCACCGGTCTGGTGCTCGTCGACCTCGCTCGACTGCTCGGCCGTGGGGCCCCAGTCGGCGTCGTCGTGGAATCGTTCGGACACGGACTCTCCTTCGGTCACATCAGCCGGTGATCCGCAGTGGCACCGTGCCGGATTGCTCGGAATCTTACTCCGGCGAGCCGAACACGTACTGGGTGAGCAGCGTGAAGACCGTGTCGAGGCCGTAGACGAGGGCCATCATCACCACAACGAAGCCGAGCACCACGAGGGTGTACTTGACCAGCTCCTGGCGCGTCGGGGTGACGACCTTGCGAAGTTCGCCGAAGACCTGGCGGATGAAGAGCGCGATGCGAGCGAAGACATTCATCTTCTTCTCACGGGTGGCGCCGCTGGTCGTCGCGACATCGTCGCGCGAAGCGTCCTGATCCATCCTGCATGCACCTTTCATTGCCAGCGAGCGCTGAGCGCAGGGCGGACAGGAATCGAACCTGCAACCTGCGGTTTTGGAGACCGCTGCTCTGCCAATTGAGCTACCGCCCTAGAGATCCGGGGATCTCACGGGAGATGTCTGCATCTGCTGTGCCAGGCACAGCGAAACAATGCAGACATCGACTGCGTATCCCAGCATAGGGCATGTGCCCGGCCCTGGCGAACCACAACAGCCTCGCCTGCGTCCCGCGCGTGTCGTCGTCTCCCGCACACCGTTGGGCACGATCTGTCCGCGGAGCGCGAAACAGCCCGTGCGGACCCGGGCGGACGACTCCCCCGCTGATAGGCTCGCCGTTCCGGCGGGGCGCCGTCCCCGCCGCCTGATCGTGACGAATCCGAGGGTGGCGTGAGCGCAGACGAGCAGCATTTCCAAGTCGACCTGCGCGGTGTGGTCGATCTGCTGAGTCGGCACATCTACTCCGGTCCGCGCGTGTATCTGCGAGAGCTCCTGCAGAACGCCCGTGACGCCATCACGGCGCGCAGCGAGATCGACGGCGCCGGCGGACGCATCCGCATCACCCCGCTCAGCGAGCGCTCCGACGAGTTCGTGCTGCGCGACGACGGCGTGGGTCTCACCGCGGACGAGGTGGGCGAGTTGCTCGCCACCGTGGGACGCAGCTCCAAGCGCGACATCTTCGATCTGCCCCGTCACGAGTTCCTGGGACAGTTCGGCATCGGCCTGCTCAGCTGCTTCATGGTGGCCGATGAGATCGTGATCCGCTCACGCAGCGCGCGAGGCGGGGACCCCGTCGAGTGGTCCGGCCGCACCGACGGCACCTTCACCGTCTCGCCGGGTCCGGTGGACACGCCCATCGGCACGAGCGTGCACCTGCGCCCGCGGTTCGGGTCGGAGGACCTGCTGCGTACCGCTTCCGTGATGCAGCTCGCCCAGACGTTCGCAGAGTTCCTGGGCGTGCGCATCGACGTGGACCTCCCCGGGGGCGGCGAGAGCCGCATCGACCGCGCAGCACCCTTCCTCGATGCACGCAGCACCCCCGACGCCGCGGTCGAGTACGGGGCGGAACTGCTGGGCACCGCACCCTTCGCCGTGGTGCCGATCGATGCCGCCGGCACTGGGACGCGCGGTCTCGCCTACGTCCTCCCCTACGCTCCGCCGCCCGGATCGCACCAGGCCGCCCGGGTCTACCTCAACCGCATGCTGCTCAGCGAGCGGGTGGACGATCTCCTGCCGGAGTGGGCGTTCTTCGTCCGCGCGGTCGTGGATTCCACCGCGCTCTCCCCCACCGCCAGTCGTGAGTCCCTCGTGGAGGACGACGCGCTGGAGAACACCCGTGCCGACCTCGGTCAGGCGATCCGGCGATGGATCCTCGACCTCGGCCTCTCCGCCCCCGAGCGGCTGGCCCAGTTCGTCTCCGTCCACGAGGTGTCGCTGAAGGCACTGGTTCGCCACGACGACGAGCTGGCGCGGTTCATCACCCGCTGGCTGAGCGTGGAGACCACGATCGGCCGGATGACGATCGGGGATCTGGTCACCCGCTACCCCTCCGTCCGCTACGCGGCAACGGTAGACGAGTACCGCCAGGTGGCGGGCCTGGAGAGCGGCGCCGGCCCGCTGGTGAACGGCGGGTACCTGTACGACTCGGAGATCATCGAGCTCCTTCCGGAGCTGTTCCCCGCCGTCACCGTAGAGCGCGTGGACGTGCTCACCGAGTTCGAGCGGCTGGACCCGCCGCCCTTCGATGACCGCCCCTCGGCGATCTCGCTGGAGGATCGCGCCACTGCAGCGCTGTCCGAGGTGGACTGCACCGTGATCGTCCGCTCCCTCGAGCTCGAAGACGTACCGGCCGTCTACGTCGCCGACCCCGCGGTGCTCCGGCGCATCGACCGAGGACGCGCGCGCGGTGCCACCGGCGGCCTCTGGTCATCGGTACTGAATACGATCGACGATCAGACCGCGGCCGTGCATGAGGACTCCGCGACGAGCGCGCGGCTGTGCCTGAACTGGGCGAACCCGGTCGTACAGGGCCTCGTGCGAACCACGGGCGAACCGTTCGACCGGACCGTCCAGCTGCTCTACGTACAGGCGCTGCTGGCCGGACATCGCCCGCTCGCCCCGCGCGATCGCGCCCTCATGACGCGCGCCCTCGGCGCGATGATCGACCTGTCCGCGCGATCCGCGGACTGAGAACACCGCAGGAGTGACATGACCCAGGCCAGCGCCCGCATCCGCGAACTGTTCGCACAGATCGACATGACCCCGTGGGGTCCCGAGGAGCAATCGCTCGTCGCTGAGGCGGTGAAGCTGGCGGTCGAGCTGGGCGATGAGGAGCTGGAGTACCGCGCCCGCATGCGCCAGACCTCCTCGGCCAACATGGCCGGCGACACCGAGCTCACCCTGAGCTCATTCGCCTGGTGCCTCGGCCGTCATGATGCCGATCCGGTGCGCTTTCCCACCGACGTCGGATCCGGTGCGGATCTGATGTGGCAGTTCAAGTGGATGGCGGGATCCCTGCGCTGCTCCCCCGCTTTCACGGAAGCACAGATCGACGCCGTGCTGGACGACATGGAGGAGCACTATCGCCGTGAGGGTCTGGGCCTCAGCGGCGTGTGGATGGCCCGCTTCGAGAGCGCCTGGTCCCGGGGCCTGATCGAGGAGGCCGAGAAGTACCGCGCCCTCCTCACCAGCACGCCGCGCGACGAGCACAGCCACTGCGATGCCTGCACGCGCAGCCAGCTCGCCGGGTTCTTCGTGGATCAGGGACGGGCGGAGGAAGCGCTCGCCCTCATCGACGAGCTCGTGGAGGGCGGCTTCAGCTGCGCGGAGGAGCCCGAGCACGCCCTCGCCCGCGGTCTGCTCTCCTACCTGCGTGCCGGACGCCTGAACGATGCGGTGCTGGCGCACCGTCGCAGCTACCGGCTGGCGCGCACCGACCCCGACAACCTCGCGATCGTCATGCTGAACCTGCAGTTCGTCGTGGTGACCGGCAACTATCCGCGCGCCCTGGCCATGGTCGAGCGTCACCTCGGATGGCTGGCGCACGACGGGCTCAACGACGACGCCCACGCGGTCGCTCTCGCAACGATCGCGCTCGCCCTGGAGGCCGTCGATCGCGACGGCCACGGAGATGCCGTGGTGCGAGGTGCGGACTCCCCCTCGCTCGTCCGCTTCTTCGGCGAGCACACCGGCGCGTGGACGGCGGCGGAACTGGCCGCGGCAGCGGGCGCCGGGGCGGACCGGATCGCCCGGCTCTTCGACGCACGAAACGGCAACACCAGCTTCAGCGAGCGCATCGACGCGATCCGCGCGCTTCGTGACGAGCGCATCGAGGTGCCGTTGGGTTCGGAGGGATATGCGCCGCAGACGGCGACGGACGCTCCGGCCACGCCGGAGGAGCGACTGCATCGCGCCGTCTGCCTGGCGGACTGGGGAGCAGCGCCCGAGGCCATCGCGGCGGCCACGGCGGCTGTCGCCGACGGACTGGATGCGGCACGACTGCACGGCATCATCGTGGGCGCGCATGCGGCGCGAGACGACTGGGACGCGGCGGCCGCCGCCCTCCCGGCCCGCATCGCCGCGCTGCGCGCCGCCGGTCGCGAAGCGCAGGCGGATGTGGAGGATGCCGCCGGGCTGGCCCTGTACGGCCGCACGCAGGAGGGCGATGCCGAGAACATCGCGCACCTGCTCGCTCGTCAGGATCTGCCGGACGAGGCCCGCGGCGACCTGGAGCTGGCCGTGGCGTCGGAGCGTGTGGACAATGCCGACACGGAGGGTGCGATCACGCACACGCTGTCCGCCATCGGCGCGTTCCGCGACGCCGGCCTCGATGACCGCGTCGCCGCCGCCGAGATGGTTCTCCTGTCGCTGCGCGCGGGTAGTGGCACCCCGGTGCTCGAGGAGATCGACGAGCTTCTGGAGCGCCCCGCACTCACTGCCGGCAGCCGCGGACGGCTCCTGGAGCTGCGCGCCCGGCTGCGGGGAGCCGCGGGCGAGTACCACTCGGGTGCTCTGGACGCCGACGAGGCCAGCCGCATCGCAGCTGCGCTCGGCATCACGGCCGACGTCTACGCCGTCTACGGGCTCGCCGCGATGCTCTTCCACGATGCCGGAGCACCGGCCGAAGCCGCCGCACGCTATCGCGTGGCGGCGCGGCTGGCGGAGTCGGACGGCAACCCGCAGCAGTATCTGACGCTGCGCTACCAGCTGGGTGTCTCGCTCATGAACGCGGGTGATGCGGGAGAGTCGGCGGAGGTCCTCGCCGACACGCTCAACCGCGAGACCGAACTCGGCGTGCCCGACGCGTCCCGCGGACAGACCGCGGGAGCGCTGGCGCAGGCGTTGGAGCTGGACCAGCAGTTCGAGGATGCGATCGGGGCCTGGCAATACGCCGGCGAGCTGTTCGCCTCCGGCGGCGACCAGGTGATGTCGGCACACTGTCACGTGCACGCCGGGCGGCTGTTCGGCAAGTTCGGCATGCACGAGGAATCCGTGGAAGAGCTCACCGATGCCGTCGCGATCGCCCGCGCCCACCCCGATGAGGATGAGCTGCTGATGCGCTCGCTGCACCTGCTCGGCCAGGCCACCGGTGCTGCCGGCGATCCGGTGTCGGACACCCACCTCGACGAGGCGTACGCGATGGCAGAGGCCGAGGGCAACGCCTGGACCATGGCGGACATCACGGACTCCCGCGCCCGCGCCCGCGCGGCACGCGGCGACGTGGACGGTGCGGTCGCTGCTGCTCTGCAGGCCGCGGACGCCTTCGTATCGGCCGGGGACTCGGACGGCGCTGCGGGCAGCGAGCTGTTCGCGGGCCGAGTGCTGGCAGGCAACGGCCGCGCCGCCGACAGCGTTCCCGTCTTCCGCGCGGCCCTCGAGCACGCCGATCCGCAGGGTCCGCTGCGTCAGCTGTCTGCCATCGAGTTCGGCGAGGTGCTCGCCTCCCTCGGCCGCCACGGCGAGGCCGCCGAGATCCGCGGCATCGCGGACGCCTGAGACGGCGCTGAGGAGGACTGAGACCAGCAGCGCCGAGCTCCGGAGACGGCAGCGGAGAACTCCCGAGACGGCAGCGGAGAACTCCCGAGCCCGGCAGCGGAGAACTCCCGAGACCAGCAGCGGAGAACTCCCGAGCACGGCAGTGCTCAACTCCCGAGACCAGCAGCGCTGAACTCACGAGACCAGCAGCGCAGCACTCCTGAGACCAGCAGCGGATAACTCCCGAGACTGGCAGCGGAGAACTCCCGCGACCAGCAGCGCTGAACTCACGTGACCAGCAGCGGAGAACTCCTGAGACCAGCAGTGCTCAACTCCCGAGACCAGCAACGCAAAGGCCCTTCGGCTCGCGGCAGCACTCCTGCGCGAGTCGAAGGGCCTCTGAGCGTCCTCAGGCGGTGCGAATGAGCTTCTTGTTGACGAACTCGTCCGCTGCCAGCGTGCCCAGCTCGCGGCCGGTTCCGGAGGACTTCACGCCGCCGAACGGGAGTTCAGGAGCGTCGGCCAGCACGAGGTTCACGTACACCATGCCCACGTTGAGGCGGTTGGCCACGCGATCAGCCTGCTCCGCGTCCGTCGTGAACACGTAGGAGCCGAGACCGAACGGTGTGTCGTTCGCGAGCTCGACCGCAGCATCCTCATCCGCCACCCGGTAGACCACTGCCGCGGGGCCGAACAGCTCCTCGCGGTAGACGGCCATCTCCGGGGTGACGTCGGTGAGCACCGTCGGGTGGAAGTAGGCGCCGTCGCGCTTGCCGCCGAGAGCGAGGGTCGCTCCCTGGGAGACCGCCTCGTTCACCTGCGCCTCCAAGCGCTCCGCGGCGGCCAGCGAGGACAGCGGTCCGAGGACGGTGTCCTCCACCGTGGGATCGCCCACCACAGCGTCCCGCATGGCCGCCGTGAACTTCTCCAGGAACGCATCGTAGAGACCGTCCACGACGATGAACCGCTTGGCACCGTTGCAGGCCTGACCGGTGTTGTCCAGTCGGGCATCGACGCCGGCCGCGACGACAGCGTCCAGATCATCTGCGGAGAGCACGATGAACGGGTCGGAGCCTCCGAGTTCGAGCGCCACCTTCTTCAGGTTGCGCCCGGCTACCTCGGCCACCGCGGCTCCCGCCCGCTCCGAGCCGGTGAGGGAGACGCCCGCGACGCGACGATCGGCGATGATGTCCGCAGACTGCTCGTTCGTGGCACGGATGTTGACGTACGCGCCCTCAGGGAAGCCCGCGTCCCGGAAGATCTGGGCGATCGCCTCCGCAGACTCCGGGCATTGCGGCGCGTGCTTCAGGATCACGGTGTTCCCGTTCATCAGGTTCGGTGCAGCGAAGCGAGCCACCTGGTAGTACGGGAAGTTCCACGGCATGATCCCGAAGATCACGCCGAGTGGCGCCCGGCGGATCACCGCTGAGCCCTCGCCGCCCGAGATGAGCTCGATGGGCTCGTCGGCGGTGAGCTTCTCAGCCATGTCGGCGTAGTACTCGATGATGTCGGCGGCGAACTCTGCCTCGCCCACGGCGGCGGCCTTCACCTTGCCCATCTCGCGCACGATGATGTCGCCGAGCTCTTCGGCGCGCTCGCGGTGCAGGCGTGCCACGTTGCGCAGCAGACGCGCGCGCTCCGCGGCGGACGTGTTCACGGCCCAGTCGCGGAAAGCAGCGGATGCGGCCGCGACCGCGGCGTCCACCTCTGCGGCCGTGGCGGTGGCGTACTCGGCCACGGTCTGCCCCGTGGCGGGATTGACGACGGCATAGTCGGTCATCGGTTCATCCTTTCGATCAGCTGACGGGGATCAGGGTGTACTTCGTGGACAGGTACTCGTGGATGCCCTCGAGACCGCCCTCGCGGCCCACGCCGGACTGCTTGACGCCGCCGAACGGCGCGGCCGCATTGGAGACGACGCCCACGTTGAGACCCATCATCCCGGTCTCCAGCTTGTCGATCATGCGCTGACCGCGTGCCAGGTCCTGCGTGAAGACATAGGAGACCAGACCGTACTCGGTGTCGTTCGCCAGGCGCACCGCTTCCTCTTCGTCCTCGAACGTGGCGATCGCGAGCACCGGACCGAAGATCTCCTCGCGGAGGATGTCGGAGCCGGCGACCACACCGGTGACCACGGTGGGCTGGAAGAACGAGCCCTCCCCCGCGATGGCCTGACCACCGGTGGTCACGGTGGCGCCGCGCGAGACGGCGTCGTCGACGAGCTCGACAGCCTTCGCGACCGCGTCGTCGTCGATGAGCGGGCCGATCGCGACCCCGTCCTCGGTGCCGCGGCCGATCTTCATGGCCGTGACCCGCTCCGTGATGCGGCGCGAGAACTCTTCCGCCACCGACGAGTGGACGATGAAGCGGTTCGCGGCCGTGCAGGCCTGGCCGATGTTGCGGAACTTCGCCGCCAGAGCACCCTCGACGGCCTTGTCCAGATCTGCGTCGTCGAACACCACGAACGGCGCGTTGCCGCCGAGTTCCATCGACACGCGCAGCACACCGTCGGCGGCCTGGGCGATGAGCTTGCGGCCCACCTCCGTGGACCCGGTGAAGGAGAGCTTGCGCAGTCGCGGGTCGGCGAGGATCGGAGCGGACAGCGCCGACGAGCGCGAGGTCTGGACGACGTTGACGACACCGGCGGGGAGCCCCGCCTCCTCCAGCAGCTTCACGAAGAACATCGTGGTGAGCGGAGTGAGTGCCGGCGGCTTGATCACCACGGTGCAACCGGCCGCGAGCGCCGGAGCGATCTTGCGCGTGGCCATCGCGAACGGGAAGTTCCACGGCGTGATGAAGAAGCACGGGCCCACCGGGCGCTGCGAGACCACCATGTTCCCGGTGCCCTCAGGGTTCAGCCCGTAGCGCCCGGCGATGCGGACCGCCTCCTCGCTGAACCAGCGGTTGAACTCGTTGCCGTAGGTGACCTCCCCCTTCGCCTCAGTGAGGGGCTTGCCCATCTCCAGGGTCATCAGCAGGGCGAGATCGTCAGCGCGCTCGCGCACCAGGTCGAAGGCGCGACGCAGGATGTCGCTGCGCGTGCGTGGCGCGGTCGCGGCCCACGAGTCCTGCGCGGCGACGGCGGCGTCGAGCGCCCGCTTGCCGTCGGAAGCGCTCGCGTCGGCGATGACCTTGATGACGGCGTTGGTCGCGGGATCGCGAACCTCGAAGGTGCGCCCCTCCTCCGCCGCCACCCAGGCGCCATCGATGTACAGGCCGTCAGGAACCTCGGCCAGAAGGGCTGCTTCGCGGTCAGTCATGTGAATGTCCTCTTTCTTGTGGGGAGGTCAGCGGGCGGCGCGCTGGCTCGGCGGTGCATCCATGCTCAGCGTCTTTCCTTGGAAGAACGCGGGAGACAGGGCGCGCTGGACCAGCATCAGCACGGCGCCGAAGACCAGCAGGCCGACGCCGATGAAGAACACGATTCCGATACCGCCCTCGCCGTCGGCGTTGGCGCCGATGGCGATGGAGCCGTAGTCGGGGGCGAGGCTGTCGATCGCGGTGATGACGAACAGCACCAGCAGGATCACACCGCCCACGAGCGGGCTCGCGAACTTGAAGAAGAAGTCCTTGCCCGAGTCGAACCACTGGTGACGGAAGTACCAGACGCACGACAGCGCGGTGATCCCGTAGTAGAAGCAGATCATCATGCCGAGCGCGAGGATGGTGTCCCAGAGCGCATCCTCGCTCAGGAAGCGCATCACGGCGTAGAAGCCGCCCGCGACGATGGCGGACGCGATCGTGGCGAAACCCGGAGTGAAGAATCGCGGGCTCACGCCGGCGAACTTCTTCGGCACGGCGCCGTAGTGCCCCATGGCCAGCAGCGTGCGGGCGGGCGAGATGAAGGTGGACTGCAGCGAGGACGCGGACGAGGTCAGCACCGCGAGCGAGAGCAGGAACGCCAGACCGCCCATCACCGGGCCGGACAGCGCGAAGAACACGTTCCCGCCGATGTCCTCGTTGGTCAGTCCGAGTCCGGTGTCGCCGATGCCCGAGTACATCAGGCTGCTGATGGTGAGCAGCAGATACAGCGCGATGATCGAGATCACGGTGAGCATAGCCGCCCGCCCCGGCGTGCGCTCAGGGTCCTTCGCCTCCTCGTTCATGGTGAGGGTGACGTCCCATCCCCAGAACATGAAGACGGATGCGGACAGGCCCATCACGATCATGGACACCCCGCCCTCGATCGCGAACGGGTTGAACCAGGAGAACTCCGGCATGTTCGACTCGAAGCCGCCGCCGTTGACCGCCTGCGTGATCGCCATCACGGCGAACACCACGAGGATCACGACCTGGAACGCCACGAGTCCGTACTGCAGCTTCTGCGAGGTGGACACGTCGCGATACGACACCCAGGTGGCCAGCGCGACGAACACCAGGCAGACGCCCACGTTGACGAACGGGTTGCGGGTGATCTCGGCGATGGCCTCGTTACCGGAGATCTGAGAGATCAGGAGGAAAAGGAAATCCACCGCGATACCGGCGAGATTGGACAGCACCAGGATCGTCGCCACGATCAGTCCCCAGCCCGCCATCCAGCCGACGTACGGCCCGAACGCACGGGTCGCCCACGTGAAGCTGGTGCCGGAGTCGGGCATGGCCTTGTTGAGCTCGCGGTAGCCGAACGCCACCAGCAGCATCGGGATGAAGCCGAGCAGCAGGATCGCGGGCACCTGGAATCCGACCGCACCCACGGCGCCGCCGATGCCGGCGGTGTAGGTGTACGCGGGGGCGATGCAGGAGATGCCCATGACGAGCGCACCGAGCACGCCGACAGTGCCGACGCTGAGACCCTTACGGGAGATTCCGCCGGTGACCGGATCCGGTTCACCGGCAGCCGGGGAGAGCCGAGACTTCGTTGACTCGCTCATGTGTCACGCTCCTTCGGGGCGTTCGCGGGGCACGACGATCATCGGCACCGGGAGTTCGTGCAGCATCCGCGCTGCGGTGGAGCCCAGGAACAGCCGACGCGGCTGTGCCAGGCGGCTGGATCCGACGAGCGCGATCTCGTTCGCATCCCAGTCGAGGTGGGAGGTGGCATCCTCGATGCTGCGCCCTCGTGCCACCTCGACGGCGACGGTCTGACCGTCGGGCAGCTGAGCCGTGGCCTCGGCCTGCATCTCGTCGGCGAGGTCGCCGGCGGCACTGCGCGCCTCATCGGCGGACATGCCCCCGGGCAGATCGATAGCCGCGAGCGACAGCAGACGCAGTTCCGCCCCCAGCTCACGGGCGAGCGCCACGGAGCTCTCCAGCAGGTAGTCCGCACCGGGGCGGTTGCCCACGGCGCATGTGACGCGGGAGATCGGGTGATCCGCATCGACGCCACCGGAGGCGGCCAGCGCCACCGGTACCGGTGAGGAGTGCAGGAGCTGCTGGGCCACCGACCCCAGGGTGTAGCGGCCGAACCGCCCGCCGCCCGCGCCGCCGATCACGATGATCGCCGCGGCGAACTCCTCCGCCGCGGCGATGAGCCCCTCCCCGAACGACTCGCCGAAGCGCACGTGGGCGCTGCGGGTGACGCCGGCGGGAACGTGAACCGCCGCCTCCCGCAGCCACTTCTCGGCCTGCGAGCGCAGGTACTGCTCATAGGACTTCTCCGGCGGCACGATCGGGCTGCGAGTGCCTTCATTCGGCAGCACGATGACCAGATGGAGGGTCACGCCGAGCCCCGCGGCGAGGCGGGAGCCCAGGCGCAGCGCGTCACGACCGGCGTCGGTGGCGGTGTATCCGACGACCACCGACCCGCTCATGCGCGGACCTGGGCGACAATCTGCTCGGCGACCAGGCGCCCCATGCGGATCGCGCCGTCGACGTGCTGGAACCCGGCGCCGGCCATGTCGGAGCACGCGAAGTGGATCGGGCCGACCGCTTCACGCAGATCCTTGCCGTACCGGCTGAGGCCACCCAGGTCGAAGCTGGCCGCGTACGCTCCGCGCGTCCATTCCTCCGAGCCCCAGTCGCTCTCGTAGTAGACCACCGGGTTCTTCGCCTCTTCGCCGTAGTAGTGCGACAGCGACTCGAGGATGCGGGCCTTGCGCTCCTCGGCGCTCAGCTCGAAGACGCCGTCGGCGTTCAGATCGGAGACGAAGCCGACGAGGGTGCCTCGTTCATCGCCGTGGTTGGTGTTGTCGTACGCCTCGTGGGACAGCTCGTAGGGGCTGAACGCGGTCCCGGACAGGCCCTTGTCGCGCCAGAACGGGGTCTCATACACGGCGTGAACCTTGATCACGAAGCCCATCGAGATGTGCTGGTGCATCTGGTGCTGTCGGCGCGGCAGCGGCGGCACGAAGGAGATCCGGTCGTACAGCACGGGGGCATGGGCGAGCAGCGCGTGACGGGCGTGGACGATCATGCCGTCCGCACGCGCGGTCACGCCGTCATCGCCCCATTCCAGGAATCGCACCGGCTGCTCCAGGAAAACGTCCTCACCGAGGCGCTCGGCCAGCAGGATCGGCACCTGCTGCAGGCCCCCGACGACGCGCTTGTCGAGAATGAAGTCCGCATCGACGAGGTGGGAGTAGCTGCCGGCGGACGCGGCCATGTGCAGCGACTGGAGCAGCGACACGGTCGCAACGGGCTTGGTGAGCATCGCCGATCCCGTCGGGAAGGCGAGGTTGCGAACGGCCTCGTCGTCCGAGGTCTGCGCCTTGAGCCACTCCAGCCAGGAGATCGCGTCCCACTCCGCGGCCTTCGGGTGAGCCCACGGACGATCCGCGTCGATCTCGGCGGTCATCGCATCCAGCATCTCGGTGATGCGGTCGATCTCACGGCCGGTCTCCTCCGACACCGGGAAGTGCTCGCCGGTGAAGCGGGACAGCGTCCCATCCGGTCCGATGTAGACGCTGTCGCCCTCACGGTAACGGTCGTAGGTGGACAGGCCCAGCTCCGCCACGGTCTCCTGCAACGCGGTCTGGTCCGGGCTGATCCACTGCCCGCCGATCTCCAGCATCGCGCCGTCGATCACGTCGGTCCACAGACGCCCGCCGACGCGGTCGCGCGCCTCCAGGACGGCCACGGACAGGCCCTGCTTGCGCAGCTCGTTCGCTGCGGTGAGTCCGGCGGCGCCGGCTCCGATGATGACGACATCGCGTGTGATCTCGTTCATGAGTGCTCCCTTGCTCTCGTACTGCGAATGGGGGTGCGCATGTCGGCTGCGCGGGTGTCGGATGCCCTCCCGGCGCCCCCAGAGCGCCGGGAGGGGTGGCTCAGGCTCCGGCGAGTGCGCCGAGCACGACGTCCAGTCCCTCGTGAAGAAGGGCGTCGTCGATCGACAGCGGCGGCAGGAACCGGATCACGTTGCCGTAGGTGCCGCAGGTGAGGACGATGACGCCCTCGGCGATCGCCTGCTTCGCGATCGCACCGGCCAGCGCTCCGTCCGGCGCGCCCGTGGCCGGATCCACGAACTCGACGCCGATCATGGCGCCGAGGCCGCGCACCTCGCCGATACGGGGGTCGCTCGTGGCGGCCTCCTGCATGCGGGCGACCAGGATGCGGCCGATCTCCACAGCACGCTCGGCCAGGTTCTCCTCCTGGTACGCCTCGATGGTGGCGAGGGCCGCGGCGCACGCGACGGGGTTGCCGCCGTAGGTGCCGCCGAGCCCGCCGGTGTGGCTGGCGTCCATGATCTCGGCACGGCCGGTGACGCCCGCCAGCGGCATCCCGCCGGCGATGCCCTTGGCCGTGGTGATGAGGTCCGGTTCGATGCCGAAGTGCTCGCTGGCGAACATCGCGCCGGTGCGAGCGAAGCCGGTCTGGACCTCGTCGGCGATGAAGACGACGCCATTCGCGCGGCACCACTCCACGACGGCGGGAAGGTAGCCGTCGGCCGGAACGATGAAGCCACCCTCACCCTGGATGGGCTCGATGATGACGGCGGCGAGGTTGTCGGCTCCGATCTGCTTCTCGATCATCGAGATGGTCTTCGCAGCAGCCTCGGCGCCGGTGAGTCCGTCACGGAACGGGTACGACGCCGGAGCGCGATACACCTCGGGGGCGAACGGCCCGAAGCCGCTCTTGTACGGCATCGCCTTCGCCGTGAGGGCCATGGTCAGGTTCGTGCGCCCGTGGTAGCCGTGGTCGAAGGCGACGACGGCCTGGCGGCCGGTGTGCTTGCGTGCGATCTTGATCGCGTTCTCGACGGCCTCGGCGCCGGAGTTGAACAGCGCGGTCTTCTTCGCGAACGAGCCCGGCGTGAGCTCGTTGAGCTTCTCCGCCACAGCCACGTACGACTCGTACGGCGCGATCATGAAGCAGGTGTGCGCGAACTGCGCGATCTGCGCCTGAACGGCAGCGACCACCTTCGGGTGCGCGTTGCCGACCGTGGTGACGGCGATGCCCGCACCCAGATCGATGAGCGAGTTGCCATCGGCGTCGACGACGACGCCACCGCCCGCGGCCACTGCGGCGACCGGCACGGTGTGGCCGACGCCCGCGGGCACGGCCGCAGCTTTGCGGTCCAGGAGCTCCTGCGAGCGCGGGCCGGGGATCGCAGTGACGAGGCGACGCTCCTGCGGGAGCGAGGGTCCGCCGAGGGGGGTGGTCTGGGTCGCGTCGATGAGGCTCATGGGGCCGAGCGTACGACGCGGGAATCGCCAGTGCATTATCCAGTGTGTACATTCTTTGTGATACCGATATACGCACTGGACGGTCGCTGCCGACGGCGGCAACACCGGACCGCGCGGGGGCTGAGAGGGCGAGTCGATGGCCGAACAGAGCGTGGTGCCCACGGTGCGGACCCTGCTGGGACGCACCGACCTGCAGTTGTCTCTCGTCGGAGCAGCGAACGAGCAGCCCGACGGCGATCTCGATCGCCCGGTCCGGTGGGTGCACAGTTCCGATCTGGCTGATCCGACCCCGTTTCTCTCCGACGAGGTCGTTCTCCTGACCACCGGCAAGCAGTTCGAGGAGGGCGACGGTCCGAGCGTCGACGTCGACGAGTACGTCCGCCGTCTCGTCGCCCGCGGCGTGCTGGCGCTCGGCTTCGGTTCCGGGGTGGTGCGTCCCGGCGTGCCCGCACCGCTCGCCGAGGCCTGCGTCCGGCATCGACTGGTGCTGTTCGAGGTGCCCTACCGCACGCCGTTCATCGCGGTGGCGCGTGCGAATGCCGAGGCCGTGGCTGCGCAGGCATACGAACGACGGTCGTGGGCCCTGTCCGCGCAGCGCGCCATCTCGCTCGCGGCGCTGCGACCGGACGGGCTCGCCCGCACACTGATGGAGCTCGGACATCAGCTCGGCACGTGGGTGGGACTGTATGACGCTGCCGGGGTCCTGCTGCGGGAGCACCCCACCCACGCCCTCTCCCCCGCGGTCTCCGCCGCCGTGGACGCCGAGGTGGAAGCCGTGCTGCGCCGCGGCGCACGTGCGGCGTCGGCCATCAGCGTGGACGGCGAGCCGTTCACCCTGCAGACGCTGGGACGCGGGGGACGGCTGCGCGGCGTCCTCGCGATCGCGTCGGCGGAGCTGGACCAGGAGGGGCGCGGAGTGGTCACCTCCGTCATCGCGATGGCGGGACTCGCCATGGAGCAGCAGGAGGGCGTGCAGCGAGCCCACTCCCGAATCCGCGCCGGAGTGGTGGAGCTGCTGCTCGGCGGGCAGACCACCCTCGCCCGCAGCGTCGCACGAGAGCTGACGATGCCGCTGCCGCCCGGCCCGGTGCAGGTGGCTCTCGCGGAGGGAGCCGGGCGCACGCTCGCCATCGCGGAATGGCTGGAGCTCTATGCCGCCGACCACGGCGGGGAGGTGTTCGCCGGGCGCGCGGGCAGCGACCTGCTGATGGTCGTATCCGAAGGCTCTCCTGCACCGCAGGAGGTGGCGGCGCGCTTCGAGGTGCGAGTCGGGCTGTCGGAGCCGTGCTCGTACGCCGACGCGCCGGCCGCCGTGGAGCAGGCACGAGTCGCCCTGCAGGGCGCCGAAGACGGCCTGCTGTCGTTCCGCGACCGCCGCGGGCGAGGCGTCCTGGACTCACCCTCCGCCGACGCGCAGGCCGTCGCGCGAGCAACGCTCGCGCCGCTGCGGGACCACGACTCGCGCGCCGGTGCCGACCTCACACGCACGCTGCGGGTGTTCCTGGAGAACGACGGATCCCATGAGGCGACGGGCAGGGCGCTGTCCGTGCATCGCCATACCGTGCGCGCCCGGGTTCAGGCAGCGCAGCGTCTGCTGGACGTGGATCTGTCGTCCTTCCCGGTGCGCGCCGAACTCTGGGCCGCCTTCCGCGCCGCGGAGGACTGAGCCGGCGCTTCGCTCGTGCCCTGCGCGTGGATCGCCCGGTTCATCGTGCGCACGTGAACCCTTCGGCCGCCCTTTTCGGGCCAGGTGCGCGCAACGAAAACCTCGCCAGAACCTCGCGTCTGTGTCTTCTTGGGTTTATGTTGCTTTTTCTGCGTTTGGTTCGTATTCTGTGGGAACCGGCAAGGAGGCAGGATGTACGCGAGCGAACGGCAGGATGAGATCCGCGCGGTGCTGCGAGAGGACGGACGCGTGTCCGTGCTCGCGCTGTCCGAGCGGTTCGACGTCACCCCGGAGACGGTCCGCCGGGACCTGGATCTGCTCGAGAGCGAAGGGCTCGCCAAGCGCGTGCACGGCGGTGCTGTGCTCGGGCCGCGGACCAGTCGCGCCGAAGTTCCCCTCGTCGAACGATCCCACCGCGTCCCGGAGGCGAAGCAGCGCATCGCCGCACGCGCGCTCCAGGCACTGGAGCCGGGTTTCCGCGGATCGCTCTACCTGGACGCCGGATCCACCACCGCGCAGGTGGCAGCGAACCTCGACACCCATCTCGCGGCGATCGGCGGACACACCGAGGTGGTGACGCACTCCATGCAGCTCGCTGCCGTCCTCTCCGGTGCAGAGCACCTCGCCCTCACCGCCATCGGCGGGCGTGTGCGCGGCCTCACCGCCGCCGCTGTCGGGGGCGAAACGATCCGCTCGATCAGCGCGCTGCGCCCCGACATCGCCTTTCTCGGCACCAACGGGCTGTCGGCGGACTTCGGTCTCAGCACCCCCGACCCCGACGAAGCGGACGTGAAGACCGCGATCGTGGCGGCGGGCCGCCGGGTCATCGTGCTCGCCGACGCGGAGAAGTTCGAGGAGGACCTCCTCGTGCGCTTCGCTTTGCTCTCGGACATCGATGTGCTCGTGACCGACGCCGCTCCCCCGCAGCCCCTCGCAGACGCACTCGACGCCGCCGGCGTGGAGGTGTGGCTGGCATGACCATCGTCACCCTCACGCTGAACCCGGCGCTGGACCAGACCATCCGTCTCACGGATGCACTCAGGCCGGGCGACGTCCAGCGTGCTGATGATCAGCGCACCGACGCCGCGGGCAAAGGCGTGAACGTCGCGCGTGCCATCTCGGCTGCCGGCGCCGCCTCCATCGCCGTACTCCCCCTCGCCGACGACGACCCCTACGGGCCGCTGCTGCGCGCCACCGGCCTCGTCATCCGTGCGGTACCGGTCAGCGCCCGGGTGCGCACCAACCTCACCCTGACGGCGCCGAACGGGGAGACGACGAAGATCAATCTCCCCGGCGGCGCCCTCGATGACGCCGAGCTCGACGCGATCATCGCGGTGGTCGTCGCGGCCGCGCGCGGTGCCGAGTGGCTGGTGCTGGCCGGCTCCGTCCCGCCCGGGGTGCCGGCGGACGTCTACGCGCGGATCGCTTCGACCGTGCGCGCCGCCCTCTCCCCCGCCCCGCGGATCGCTGTCGACGCCGCGGGCCGCCCGCTCGCCGCAGCGGTGAACGCGCCGGCGAGCGGGCGGCCCGACCTCATCAAGCCCAACGAGGACGAGCTCGCCGAGCTGGTGGGCGCGTCCGCACTCCCCGATGTGAGCGACGTCGCCGCCGCCGCGAGTGAGCTCGTCCGGGGCGGGATCGCGAATGTGCTGGTGACGCTCGGCGGCGACGGAGCGATCCTCGCCGACGCAGACGGGGTGCTGGCAACACCCGCGCCACGCATCCAGGTGAGCAGCACGGTCGGCGCGGGCGACAGCGCGCTGGCCGGATATCTGCTGGCCGACATCGCCGGTGCGGGTCGTGAAGAACGACTGCGCCAGGCCATCCGGTACGGGTCGGCGGCCGCCACCCTGCCCGGGACCCAACCCCCTTCCCCTGCCGATCTCGGCACCGAACCGCTTCCCGTGCGCGCGCTCTGAGCGCACCCCTCGACCGACGGAGGTCATCATGGTTTCAGCAATCACCCCCGAGCTGGTGTCGCTCGATGCGCCCCTGGGCGCCGACAAGAGCGCCGTCATCACCGCACTCGCGCAGCGCGTGGCCGACACCGGTCGCGCGACGGACGCTGCGGGCCTCTATGCCGCCGCGTGGGCGCGCGAAGAGCAGGACGAGACCGGGCTTCCCGGTGGCATCGCGATCCCGCATGCCAAGACCGCAGCCGTCGCGGTTCCCTCGCTCGCCTTCGCACGGCTGAGTCCGGGCGTCGACTTCGGTGCCGATGACGGTCCCGCGGATCTGGTGTTCCTCATCGCCGCGCCCGCCGACGCCGACGAGGAACACCTGGGCATGCTGTCCAGTCTCGCCCGAGCCCTCATGACCGACGAGTTCACCGACGCGCTGCGCGCCGCCGCGACCCCCGCTGATGTGGTCTCCCTGGTGCGGATCGCCGTCGGAGAAGAGGACGCGGCGCCGGTGGAGGCGCCCGCAGCCGCACCCGTCTCCACCGCCGCGCCGGTGGACGACACGCTCCTGATCGACGGTCGCCCGGCCCGCATCGTCGCGGTCACGGCATGTGCTACCGGCATCGCCCACACGTTCATGGCCGCCGATGCCCTCACCGCGACCGGCGCGGATCTCGGCATCGACCTGGTCGTCGAGCCGCAGGGCTCCAGCGGATACAAGCCGCTCCCGCAGCACGTCATCGACGAGGCAGACGCCGTGATCTTCGCGGTGGATGTGGACGTCCGCTCCCCCGAGCGATTCGCGGGAAAGCCCGTCATCCGCTCCGCCGTGAAGCGCGGCATCGAGCAGCCGAAGCAGATGATCGCCGAGGCCGTCGCTGCCAGCAGGGACCCGCAGGCGGCGCGTGTGACCGCCACGTCGCAGGCGAGCACCGCCGACACGACCGGCGAGAGCGCCGGAGCGGCCGTGAAGCGGTGGCTGCTCACCGGGGTCAGTTACATGATCCCCTTCGTCGCCGGCGGCGGCCTGCTGATGGCGCTGGGCTTCCTTCTGGGCGGCTACGCCGTCACCGACGACGCCGCGACGGTCATCACCGACAACTCGCTGTGGCAGCTGCCCGCAGGCGGCCTCGGGCAGTACCTCGGCTCCGTGGCGTTCATGATCGGGAAGACGTCCATGAACTTCCTGGTCCCGGTGCTCGCCGGATACATCGCCTATGCGATCGCCGACCGCCCCGGCATCGCCCCCGGCTTCGTCGCGGGTGCCGTCGCCGTTCTGATGAGCGCGGGCTTCATCGGAGGGATCGCCGGTGGCCTGCTCGCCGGCTGGGTGGCGTGGTCACTCGGCCGGCTCGATCTGCCGCGGTGGCTTCGCGGACTGATGCCGGTGGTGATCGTCCCGCTGATCGGCTCGATCGTCGCATCGGGGATCATGGTCCTGTTCCTGGGCCGACCGATCGCCGCGCTGATGGACGCGATGACCAACGGACTCAACGACCTCGCCGGCACCGGGGCGATCGCCGTGGTGGGCCTGATCGTCGGCGTGATGATGTGCTTCGATCTCGGTGGGCCGGTCAACAAGGTTGCCTACGCGTTCGCTGTGGCGGGACTCGGCACCGCCACCACCACGAACAGCACGCCGTATCTGATCATGGCGGCGGTGATGTGCGCCGGCATGGTTCCGCCACTCGCGATGGCTCTTGCCTCCACCGTGCTGGCACGCCGCCTCTTCTCGCCGGTGGAGCGTGAGAACGGCAAGGCCGCGTGGCCGCTGGGCCTCGCCTTCATCTCCGAGGGCGCTATCCCGTTCGCCGCCGCCGATCCGTTCCGTGTGATCCCGGCGTCCATGATCGGCGGGGCGATCACCGGCGTACTGAGCATGCTGTTCGGCGTCACCTCCCGCGCACCGCACGGTGGCGTGTTCGTGTTCTTCGCACTCGATCCCTTCTGGGCGTTCCTGCTGTCGCTCGCGATCGGCACCGTCGTATCGGCGCTCGTGGTGGTGGCGTTGAAGAAGTGGGCCCGCCGCTCCCCCGTTGCTGAGGCCGTCGCGGAGCCCGTCGCCGCCTGAGTGCCCGCACACGTGCAGCGCCGTCCGGTCCACATCCGGACGGCGCTGTGTGTGTTGGGTGCACCCACCGTGCGATGCGTCAAGCGCAGAGGGAAAACGCACCGCGGACGACCATCCGGGGTGCGTTTTCCGTCTCTCACGCGGGAACGATCCCTGTGGCCAGCACCTCATCGAGCGCGGAGGCGGAGATCCGGTAGGCCGCGGCACCGACGCTGCAGGCGGCGATGGCGCCCGCCGCATTGGCTCGCCGGACCGCGTGCTCCAGATCGAAGCCCCGCGCCAGGCTCGCAGCCAGGGCACCGCAGAACGCATCGCCCGCACCGGTGGTGTCCACCGGATCGATGGCGAACGCCGGCACGTGGAAGACCTCGGCGCCCCGCGGATGAACCCGCACCCCCGCACCGCCCAGCGTGACGACGAGGGTGACACCGTCCGCAGCGAGAGCATCGACGCCGCCCAGCGCCTCACACTCGGTCTCGTTCACGACGAGGATGTCGACAAGATGAAGCAGCTCGCGGGCCTCCTCGTGCGCCGGCGCGGCGTTGAGGATGCGCACCGCGTGGGACCCCGCGGCGAGCGCGGCACGGACCACGTCAAGCGGAACCTCCAACTGCACCAGTACCACGGCCGCATCGGCGACGGCGACGGCCGCATCGGCGCCGGTGAGAGCTCCGTTCGCCCCCGCGGCGACGGCGATGCTGTTGTCGCCGTCGGGGTAGGACAGGATGTGCGCGACACCGGTGGGCTCGCCCACCGTCTGCACATGATCGACGCCGACCCCCGCGGCGACCAGCGCACGCGTGAGCTGCTCCCCCGCGTCGTCGTGCCCGACCGCCGTGCAGAACTCCACGCGCGCACCGCTGCGCGCCGCCGCCGTCGCCTGATTCAGGCCCTTGCCGCCGGGGAATCGTCCGCCCGCGGCCCCGAGCAAGGTTTCGCCGACAGCCGGCGGCCGCTCGACGCGCACGACGATGTCGAGATTCGCGCTCCCCACCACGGCGACGCGAGCTCCAGGAACGACCGCGCACTCGCCGGCTTCGGCCACCCCGTGACCATCAGGCTCCCCCACAGCACGCTCGCCTGATTCAGTCGCGCTGTCATCTCTGAACGTCGCTACAGCACGCCCACCGGATTCCGTCGCAGCGCGCCGACAGGGTTCGGCCGCAGTACGCCCCTCGGATTCGGCCCGAGTGCGCCGACCAGGTTCCGCCACCGCGCTCCCACCGAGCTCCGCCATGACGCGCTCGCCTGATTCCGTTTCCGCACGCTCGCCGGGCTGCACCACGGCGTCTTCGTCGACGGCCATCGCCGCGCGTCCACCGAACTCGACTCCCGCCACCGCACCCCCGCCGACCTCCGCGAGCGCGCGGCGCGCGTCGGCGATGTCCCTATGAGTCTGGGCGATGAGTTCATCCACGTGCGGAAACCTCAGGGTGGCGCGGAGCCTGCGCACCAGCGTCACCGAGACGCTCCGCCCGTACAGATCGAGTTCCACGTCGTGAAGGTGCACCTCGATCCGCCGCGCCCGCTCCCCGGCGAAGGTCGGATTGGAGCCGATGCTCGCACTCGCCCCGATGCGATCGCCGCCGTCCACGCTCACCCACGCGGCATACACCCCGTCGGACGGCAGCTCCTCCGAGCCCACGGCAAGGTTCGCCGTGGGAAACCCGAGCACGCGGCCGCGGCCGTCACCGGGGACGACGATCCCCGTCACGGTTCCGAGGCCCTGCGTCATGCGCGCGTGCTCGCCTGCTCGGCGAGAATCGCGCGATACCGGCTCTGATGGAACACGAGCGGCTCGACATCGTCGAACAGCGTGACGTCGAGGATCTCGTACAACGCGATCTCGTGATCACCGCCGTCGAACCTGCTGTGAGGGCGGCAGGTGAGCCAGAGAGCTGCGCCGTCCAGCAGGATCGCCCCACCGGCGCTGCGCTGCCAGGAGTGCTCGCCGAACCGGTCCTGATCACGCGACGACAGCCGTCTGCTGAGCGGTTCGTGGTCGGCGGCGAGAACGCTCATCCCGAGCTCGGGCGCCGCGGCGAGCACCGGCCACGTGCGCGAGGAACGTGCCGCGCTGATGGCGACGAGCGCGGGATCGAGCGAGATCGAGGTGAAGGAGTTCACCGCCATGCCCACGGGTTTCCCGTCGACGTGGGCGGCGAGCGCGACGACCCCCGTGGGATAGACGGAGAACGCCCGGCGGAGGGCCAGATCGCGCGGAAGGGGCTCGGCGGCTGCGGTCGTCATGTCTGAACCTTTCATTAGTCAACATTGACTAATGAAGAGAATACTAATGCTCGGCGCTCCCAGCAAGTGCCGGACGGACCATTCAGTACGCTTTGTCCATGTCGACCACACGCCTCGTCGTCCTCGGTGCCGTGAAGCAGTTCCAGCCGGTGCACGGATACTTCCTGCGCCGCGAGCTGATGAGCTGGCACGTGGACGAATGGGCGCACATCCAGCCTGGTTCCATCTACAACGCCCTGCGCGCTCTCGAAGTGGACGGGTACATCCGCGAGGCCGGCACGGAGACGGACGGCAAGCGCCCCGCTCGCACCACGTACAAGATCACTCCCACCGGCGAGGTAGAACTGCAGCGCATGCTGCGCGAGAACCTCTGGAACGTGGAGCCGTTCGACACCCAGTCGGTCATGACCATCGCCTCGTTCATGTTCGTGCTCAGCCGCCAGGAGGTCATCGCCGGCCTCGAGCACCGCCTCATCAAGAGCGACGCGATCATCACCACCAACGGCTTCAACGTCGAGGACACGCTGCGCTCCGACACCACACCGCGCTACGTCCGGGAGATCTTCGATCTCTCGACGGCGCGACTCGTCGCGGAGAAGGAGTGGGCCATGCGGCTGCTGGAACGGCTGCGCAACGGTGAGTACGTGTTCGCCGGCGAGTCGGTTCCCGACCCGGTCCCCCGCACGGATTGAACCGGCAGAACCCCGCAGCGTGCTGAGGTCGCACGGACTGAGAAGACCGGCAAAGCCCCGCAGCGTGCTGAGGTCGCACAGACTGAGAAGACCGGCAAAGCCCCGCAGCGTGCTGAGGTCGCACAGACTGAGAAGACCGGCAAAGCCCCGCAGCGTGCTGAGGTCGCACAGACTGAGAAGACCGGCAAAGCCCCGCAGCGTGCTGAGGTCGCACAGACTGAGAAGACCGGCAAAGCCCCGCAGCGTGCTGAGGTCGCACGGACGGAGAAGACCGGCTGAACCGATACGACAAGACCCCCGACGCCGTCGGGGGTCTTGTCGTCAGAGACGGTTCAGCGCCGCGCGCGGTACGCGGCTCCGGGGTGCGAGTCGGCGAGCGCGGGCGAGGACGTTCCCATGATGCGCTCGCGCAGCGTCTGGGGCTCATCACTCGGCTCGGCGATCGCGCCGCGCTCCCGGAGGATCGGCAGCACCTGCTCGATGAAGTCCTTCGTCGACGCCGGCGGGATCACCGGCGAGAACAGGAATCCGTCGAGGTCCGCGCCGTCGGCGAGCTCGATCATCCGATCCGCCACCTGCTCCGCGGTTCCCACGACCGGACGCGCTCCGACGCCGTGCCCGTGCCAGTCGCGGAGCACATCGCCCACCGTCTTGTCCGCGAAGCGCGCCACCTGCGTCTGCGACAGCTCGGTGTACAGTTCGCTCATCGGCGTCTCCGGCGCATACGCGGACAGATCCAGTCCCGTGAACCACGCGTAGGAGGCCACCGTGACGTCGGGGTTCTGCGCCTCCGCCACCGACGCGTACTTGCGCTGCGCCTCCTCCTCGGTTGCGCCGATCACGGCGGAGAAGGCCGACAGGATCTTCACCTCGTCGGCGCGGCGGCCGTTCGCCACCGCTTCCTGGCGGATCGCGGTGGAATGTCCACGGAGCTGTTCGACCGTGCCGGAGCCGACGAACATCGCCTCTCCGTGCTTGCCGCCGAACGCGCGCCCCGCGGGCGAAGCACCCGCCTGCAGCAGGAGCGGTGTGCCCTGGGGAGAGCGGGACGTGTTGCCGAAACCGTGCGAACGGAAGTACTTGCCGTCGTGGGAGATACGGTGCACCTTGCCCGGGTCGGCGAACCGGCCGGACTTGTCCCGCTCCAGCGCCCCCTCTTCCCACGCCTGCTCCCACAGCTTGTAGACCACCTGCATGAAGTCGTCCGCCATCTCGTACCGGTCGTCGTGGCCCACCATCGGAACGCCGAAGCCCTGCACGGCGGTGTCGGCCGTCCCCGTGGTCACCACGTTCCAGCCGATGCGGCCGCCGGAGAGGATGTCCAGGGTCGCCATCCGGCGCGCGAACGCGTAGGGCGGCTCCAGCAGCGTGGATCCCGTGGCGACCAGCCCGAGGCGGGTGGTCTCGGGAATCAGCGCCCCGAGGATGATCGCCGGGTCCAGTCGCGGCAGGTCGAGACCTTCCACGCTGCAGATCTCCGGACGCTCGCCCGCTACGTCGGCCCAGCCCCACGCATCGGCGAGGAAGAGGAAATCGAACCCGGCGTCCTCGACCATGCGCGCGGTGTCGCGCCAGTAGTCGAGTTTGTCGAAGAGGTAGCGTCCGTTGTCCGGGTGACGCCAGGTGGCCGTTCCCGAGTCGTTGGCCTGTGCGTTCTCGAACAGGCCGAGCCGCAGCTGCTTCACCATGGGTGTTGCCTTTCTGTTGTGAGGTCTGTGGACTCAGCGCGCGTTGACGTCGCCATCGCTCCACCACAGCACGCGCTTGCGCACCACGGCGAGGAGGACGATGAGCAGCACGCCGAGCAGCGCGAGGAGGGTGATGGCGCCCCAGGTGACGGGGAGGTTGGCCTGCGCGGCCGAGGTCGTCACCAGCGAGCCGAGCCCGGCCTGCTGACCGGCGGCGACGAACTCCGCCACCGCGGCACCGACGACGGCCATCGGCAGGGCGATCCGCAGTCCCGCGAACACGTACGGCAGACTGCCCGGCAGACGCAGTTCACGGAATGTCTCCCAGCGGCTGGCGTGCAGCGTGTGAAACACGTCCAGAGCGCGGGGGTCGACGTCGCGGAGACCAGCGAGGGCGTTGACGAGCATCGGGAAGAACACCACGAGTGCGGTGACGATGAACTTCGGCACCATGCCGAATCCGAACGCCACCACCAGGGCAGGCGCGATGGCGACGATCGGGGTGACCATCACGATCACCACGAGCGGCATCACGGCCCGCTCGATGATGCGGAACTCCGCCATCACGACGGCCACGAGGAAGCCGGCGAGGATGCCGCTCGCGGCGCCCACCACCACTTCCAGCAGGGTGGTGAGGAAGTTCGCCCAGTACATGCCCGCGTCCTCGAGGAGACTCGCCCCGATGTCGTTCAGCGCGGGGATCACGTAGGGGTTCGCGATGGCGACGATCTGCCAGAGGATCGCCGCGATGACGAAGGTGATCACGGTGGGCAGCCACGCGCCGGGCCGGAGCCAGGCGGGCGCGCCGCGTCTGCCTGCGGCACGGGCCTCACGGGTGAGGAGGGTGCCGGTGGCTGTGGTGCGAATGGTGTCGGTGTCAGACATGGACCTGCTCCCTCTGTGCGCAAGGGCACCGGCGAACGGCGGTGCGGCGAATCGTTCTCGTCTCAGACATGGACCTGCTCCATCTGCGCGCGAAGGGAACGGCGAACGACCGCTTCGATGTCACGGAACGCGTCGGTGGCATAGGCGTCTTCATCCCGAGGGCGGGGAAGATCGATGTCGATGACATCGGCGATGCGCCCGGGGTGAGCGGACATCACCACCACTCGATCCGAGAGCATGATCGCCTCGGGCACCGAGTGCGTCACGAACATGACGGCTTTGCGGTTGGACTGCCAGAAATCCAGCAGCGCGATGCGCTGCAGATCACGGTTCATCTCATCCAGCGCGGAGAACGGCTCATCCATCAGCATGATGGCGGGGTCGAAGGCGAAGGCGCGGGCGATCGCCGCACGCTGCTGCATGCCGCCGGAGAGCTGACCGGGGTGCTTGTGAATCGCGTGCCCCAGCCCGAAGGTGCGAAGCAGCTCCTCCGGATCGCGCAGCTGGCGCTTGCCGTTGGCAGCGCGATTGATCTGCACGGGCAGGCGCACGTTCTCCAGCACCGTCTTCCACGGCAGCAGCGCCGGCGACTGCGGCACCAGGCCGATGTTCTTCTTGCGTGACGCCTCCCGCACGGGCTCGCCGTCGATCGTGACGGATCCGGAATCGGCGTCGAGGAGTCCGGCGACCACTTTCAGCAGCGTCGATTTCCCGCTGCCGCTCGGGCCGATGACCGAGACGAACTCACCCATGCCGATCGTGAGACTGATGTCGTCGAGCACCGTCACGCGCTTGCCGTCCACGCCGAACGACTTGCTGACGCCGCGGACCTCGACGCCCGCTCCGGCCGCCATCATTTCGCCGGCCAGACGAGAGCGTCGCCCTGGTACAGGTCGGCGACGAGGTCCTCATCCATCATGTCCGCGATGGCGGGAAGGCTCTTCACGTCGCCGTACTTCTGCACGAGCGCATACTCGGGCTCCCACATCGCCGCCGTCTGTACGCCGGGGGCACCGCCAGTGCTGTCACGCACCCAGGCGGACTCGACCTCCCAGGTGCGCGCCAGCTGTTCGCGCGGGAACGCGGCACCCTGGTTGTTCGCCTCGGCGAGGGCCGCGAGCTTGTCGATGCACATGTCGGACTGCTCCAGGCACTCCCCCAGCGCCCGCAGGCTCGCCCGCATGAAGTCCGCCGCCACCTCGCGGTGCTCCGAGAGGAACTTCGAGTTGACCTCCATCACGTTGTAGGTGCCCTGCACGTCGAACTCATCAGGAAGGAACTCGACGAACGGCTGATCCGCCGCGCGCAGCGCCTGCGGCTGGTTGGAGGCGTACCCCACGATGGCGTCGACCTGGTCGCGCACGACCACCGTCGGATCGTAATTGGTCATCTTCACCATCTCGACCTTCGACGCGTCGACGCCCGCGTTGTCCAGCATCGCGGATGCGATCGGGGTGAGGTTGATGAAGTAGCCGAGCGACCCGCCCTCGAGATCCTTCAGGGACTGAAGCTTCTCGTTCCCGAAGATCGAGAACGGCGGCGTCGTGCCGTACGTGGCGATCGCGGTCAGGTTCTTCGAGTTCGCGGCGGCGAGCATCACGTCGCTGGCGCTGCCGAGCGCCGTGAACTGCGCCTGACCCGCTGCCACGAGCTGCTGCCCGTTGGCTCCGGAGGCGTTGATCTCGACATCCAGGCACAGCTCGTCGAAGTAGCCCAGCTCCTGGGCGAGGAACACGTCCATCTGCCCCGCGCTGGCGGAGTAGCCGTAACCGGAGATGTAGGTGATGGTGCCGACCGCCTTGTTCCGCGCGCACGTGTCCGCGTCGACGGCCGCGTTACTGGGGGCTGCGGTCGATGAGCTCGACTGCGTCGAGCAGCCGGTGAACACGAGTGTCAGAGAGAGTGCGGTCGTCACAGTGGCGGCTACCCGTCGTCGGGCGCGCTGCGCAGAGGGAGTGGCCATGGGGGTCCCTTCTCGGCCTTCGTCATTGATTGGCTCGATCAAAGTAACATAGTCAATCTTGACTGTGCAATATCAAACCATTTCGCCCCATCCGGAGCAGTCCCCCCCTCGGGGACGACGAAAAACGCAGCCCGGACCGCGTCCGGGCTGCGTTCTCGAGGTTCGGGTGGCTACTCGCCGGCGTCGGTGAGGTTCTCCGAGAGGATCTCGAGCACACGACCGCGCGCATCCGCGGCCCGCGAGCCGAGCTCGCGGGCGACGGCATCGACGAAGACCTCCACGAAGACCGCGTGAGCCACGCGGGAGGTGTGCTCCAGCTCGTCGCGGAAGGAGACGCCCGAGGGCGCGATCACCAGTGACCGATCCGCTAGCTCGGTCAGCGCAGACGACGCGAACGAGGTCAGCGCGACGATGCTCGCCGCATTCCGGGCGGCCGCAGCGGCACGCAGCGACGACTCGTTGGCGCCTGACCCGGAGATCACGAGACACACGTCCTGCCAGCCGAGACCGCTCGCGGCGATCTGCTGGGCGATCGCGTCCGGAACGAACTCCGCGGGCCGGCCCACCGCGGTGAGCCGCATCGACAGGTCACTCGCGATCGGCGCCGACAGTCCGTTGGCGACGACCAGCAGGCGCCGCGCCTCGGCCACCGAACGCACCGCCGCCGACACGACCTCGTCATCCAGCATGCTGATCGCCTGCGGGAGCGACTGCGCCACACGATCGATGGCCGCGCGCATACGTCCCACGACGCTCTCGTCGTAGTCCGTGCCGCTGTCGCCGTGCGAGGCGAGCTCGGCCGCCAGCGCCACCCGCAGCTGCGGGAAGCCGCGATAGCCGAAGCTCTGACAGGCGCGGATCACGCTGGAGCGCCCGATCCCCACCCGGTCAGCGAGCTCCTGGGCGGTCAGCTCCACGACGGTCTCGGGCGACTGCAGCACCAGATCCGCCACGCGTCGCTCGGTGGGCTGAAGCGAGTTCAGCACCGTGGCGATGCGCACACTGGGCGGGGCACTGCGCGCTCCCGGCTCACTGCTGCTTGACACGTGCACCCTCCATGATCCGCCGGCGCAGCGCCCCGGAGACGGCGTCGATGGCCATCGTGACGACCACCACGACGATCAGCAGCACGCCGACCGTCGACCACTCACGGTACTGGGTGTAGGAGGTCAGCATGTCGCCGATGCCGCCGACGCCGATCAGTCCGAGCACCGCGGACGAGCGGACGTTGATCTCGAAGCGGTACAGCCAGAACGACAGGAAGGCCGGCGCGACCTGCGGCCACACGCCCCACCGGATCACCTGCAGGGTCCCGCCTCCTGCGGCGCGCGCCGCCTCGATCGGGCCCGGAGTGACCGCCTCGACCGCCTCGTACCCCCACTTGCCGAGGGTGCCGACACCATTGATCGCGAGGGCCAGGGCTCCCGTCAGCGGAGTGAGGCCGGTGACGGAGAGGATGATGATCGCGAAGATGATCTCCGGTACGGCCCGGATCAGCGAGAAGATCCCGCGCAGCAGCCACCGCAGCCAGGCAGGGCCGAATCCGCGCGCGGCGAAGAAGCTGACCGGCGTGGCCAGGAGGATGCCGAGCACCGTGCCGATCCAGGCCATCTCGATGGATCGCCAGGTCTGCAGCAGGGCGTCGGGCAGCTTCGCCCAGTTGGGCGAGGCGAACATCAGGCCGACGTAGCGGATGATCTCCGCCGGCAGATCGGCGAGGCGCGACCAGGTGATGTCCACCGACCAGAACGCCACCAGCACCACGACGGTGACCGCACCGCCGACGAGAAGCCGCCACGGATGGCGGGGCTGGACGGGCAACGAGGACGCGGGGCGCGCGAGGCCGACGGCGCTCATACGAGCCTCCGTCGGATGGCATCGCTGACCACGTCGATGACGATCACCACGATGAGGATCTCCAGGATGATGAGCGAGAGCTGATCGTAGCGGTAGAACGTACGAACCGAGTCGATCAGCAGCCCCATGCCGCCCGCCCCGACCAGACCCAGGACGGTGGAGGCACGAACGTTCAGCTCGAACACGAACAGCACCTGGCTGGCGAACGCCGGCCAGGTGTCGGGAAGCACCAGGGCGCGGTTGATCTGCGTCTGCGTGCCACCGGCCGCCCGGCCAGCCTCGATCGGCCCGGCGTCGGTGATGTCGATGGCCTCCGAGACCAGCTTGACGATGATGCCGAGATTGAAGATGACCAGCGCGAGGATGCCGGGCAGGGCACCGACGCCCACCATCGCCACGAGCACCGCGGCGTACAGCAGGTCCGGGATGGAGCGGATGACGTTGAGGACCGTCCGCACCACGCCGCGCGACCACGCGTTGGGGTTGCTCGGACGAGCCGCCCAGAAGCTCATCGGCAGCGCGATCACCGAGGCGACCGCGGTGGCGATCACGGCCATCTGCAGCGTCTCCACCCAGGGCGCCACGGTGCGTGGGAAGAACGCCCAGTCCGGCATCAGGAGCTTGACGACCTTGTCGGCGCCGTGCTGCCAATTGCGCACGATCGCCTGCAGATCGAAACCGATGCCGATACCGGGCAGGCACATGATGACGGTGATCGCGATGACCACGGCGGCGATGGCCCACAGCTTCCACCGGCCGCGAGGACGCTCCGGAAGCGTCACGCTGCGGCCATTGGCGAGAGTCACCGAACTCATGCGCCGGACCGGTCCGCGGTGGTGAGGGAGCGACCGTAGATCTCCTCGAAATCGGCATCGGTGGCCGTGGCCGCGGGACCGTCGTAGACGACCGTGCCGCCCCGCATCCCGATCATCCGGGTGCCGAACTCGCGCGCGAGATCCAGCAGGTGCAGGTTCACCAGCACCGTGATCCCGAGGTCGCGGTTGATGTCCTGCAGGTCCGTCATCACGCCGTGGGCGGTGGGCGGGTCCAGGCTCGCGACGGGTTCGTCGGCGAGCACGATGCGCGGCTGCTGCGCCAGAGCGCGCGCGATCGCGACGCGCTGCTGCTGTCCGCCCGACAGGGCCGAGGCACGATCGTAGAGCTTGGGGAGGATCCCCACCCGATCCAGGGCGTCGTACGCGAGCTCCTTGTCCGTCTCGCGATAGGCGCCGATCATGGTGCGCCAGAGCGGCGTGTGGGCGAGCCGGCCCACGAGCACGTTCTGCAGCACGCTGGCGCGACCGGCCAGGTTGAACCCCTGGAAGACCATGCCGATGTCGCCGCGCAGGCGCCGAAGCTCACGACCGGAGGCACCATCGACGTGGTGACCGCCCACGGTGAGAGACCCGGAGCTGACCGGAACCAGCCCGTTGATCGTTCGGATCAGCGTGGACTTCCCCGAGCCGGACAGGCCGACGACGGCCACCATGTCGCCCGCGGCGATGTCCAGGCTCACATCGTCGAGGCCGACGACGCCGTTGGGATAGCGGACCGTGACGTGGTCGAGCGAGATCGACCACGGCGCGGACGCCACGGCCGAAGCCGCGACGTCCGCGCTGTTGTGCGTGGCGGTCACTTACTGCAGCCCCAGTTCCTTCGCGGCCTTGGCCACCACGTCCAGGGAGGACGGGTCGGCCGGGGCCAGCTTGGTGATGGAGTAGATGCTCTGCAGCGCCTCGGAGCCGGCCTCGGTGTTGGAGAAGTCCTCGAGGGCCTTGGTGATCTTGTCGCGCAGCTCGGGCGAGAGGTCGTCGGTCAGTGCGACGCCGTCGTTGGGGATCTCCTCGCTGAGCGCGAAGACGACGACCTTCTGACCGACGTCAGGGGTGTCCTTCTTCACGATGTCACGCGCATCCCAGAAGCTGAAGCCGACCTCGGCGTCGCCGTTGTAGACGGCCAGCACGCTGGCGTCGTTAGCGGTGACCGGCAGCTTCTCGAAGTCCTTGTCGATGTCCAGCCCGGCCTCCTTCAGCGCGAGCATCGGGTAAATGTAGCCGGCGGGCGAGCCCGGACCGAGCAGGGCCACCTTGGAGCCGGCGATCTTCGCGATGGCGTCGAGTCCCGCCGGACCCTGCAGCGCGTCGGCGCCGTTGCAGAACAACTTGCCGTCACGCTCGACCGGCTTGTCCGCACAGTACTTGTCGGGGTTGTTCGTCATGAACTGCGCCGGGTAGGTGATGTTGCCGTTGCGCTCGGTCTGCAGCACGGTGTGAGCGCCGTACATGTCCGAGGCCTGCCACAACTGCAGCGACGGCAGGAACCCGATCTGAGCCTGGCCTGCGCCCATCGCCTCGACGGCTGCCTGGTAGTCCTTGGAGACCACGCCGGTCACCGGGATCCCCAGCGCCTCGGTCAGCGCGTCGGTGAGCGGAGCTGCCGTCTCGACAAGACCCGACTGGTCCTGCGAGGGCACCAGCGCAAGGGTGAGCGAGGTGGGGTCGGAGGCGGCGGCGCCGGTCGCGTCGCCGCCGGCGGATCCGGAGTCACCGGAGGCGCAGCCGGCCAGGCCGAGGGCGATGAAGGCTGCGGCGCCGAGGCCGGCAGCGCGGATGAGGGAGGTGCGCATGTGCATTCGCTTTCGTGTGGGGCTCAGAGTGCAGAGGTGGCTGAAGAGTGGGAAGTGGAGGTGGAAAGCCACGAGTGCAGGTCTTCCCACAGCTCGGGCAGAGTCGGTGCACGGTGATCGGGAGTGGCGGACTCGTCCGCGAACTCGCCGACCAGTGCGGTGCGGCCACCCCGGCGGTGCACCGGGGCGAGGTCGTTGCGCCAGATGTCTCCGATGCTCAGCACATCGGTGACGCCTTCCGTAGCGAGGTCATCGAGCAGGGCCTCCAGCCCTGCGGGCTTGCCGACGCTGGTGACGACGCGATCGAAACCGCCCGCGATACCCAGTGCGTCCAACGCTTCGGCGATGCGCACGTCCGGCGCATTGGTGGCGAGGATGCGCAACGCGCCTGCCTCCCCTGCCGCCCGGAGGAACTCGGCAAGACCCGCGGGAGCGGTGATCGTGGCCTCCGGCGTGCCGAGCACGGCGCGGCTGGCGAGATAGGCGGCGGTCAGCACGTCGGCGGTGACGCCGCGGTCCTCTGCCGCCGCGCGGATCACGTCGTATCCGTCCAGCAGATCGGGCGAGGGCACCGCGAGCGCCTGTTCGATCCCGGTCACGCCGCCGAGTTCCTCGACCGCACGGGCATAGGCCCGCAGCGGCCCGTCGCCGAGTGCGACGGTACCGTCGAAGTCGAAGATCACTGCTGGTCGGTTGGTCACGAATCCTCCTGGTGGACGTTGCGTCCATGATGCACGCAAATGGTGGACATTTCGACCATTCTTCATGAACGACGCGTGAACACCCGACCGGGCGCCGGAAACAGGCGTCCTAGAGTGGGCTCATGCGCTCCGATCTCCCGACCGACAGCGACCCTCACGACACTCACGTCCATCGCCTGGACGAGGCGGCGGTCATCGCGTCCACCGATCCCGACCGTGCCATCACGTCCCTCCGCTGGCTCGATGCATCGATCACTTCAGACCGGGACGCGCGCGCGTTTGCGGCCTGGGGATGGTCAACGGTCATCGATGAGAACACCGCAGAGCCGGTGATCGGCACTGAGCTGTTCGCCGCGCTGCATCGCCGCGCGGGGATCAGCGCCACCTGGCCGATGGGCAACGCCGGACTCCTGCACTGCTACGGATATCTGCTCTCGCGCGCCCGGACCCCGTACGGACTCAAGCGCGAGAGGTGGCTGTCCTCCGAACTCGCACGCGCCGCCGGGCTCCCCGGCGACGCCCTCACCCCGTGGCGGCCCGGGTCGACGCTGCTGGCACGAGCCGCACGGCTGATGGCCAGCGCCCTGAGCGATGACGCACCACACCTGGACATCGACGTTCCCGCATCGGAAAGCACCGTGGCATCGCGAATCGGCATCCTGCACAACGCCGGGATCTCCGCGGTGGCATACAGCGTGGCGGGGCGGCTCATCACGACCTTCCCGATGAGTACTCCCCCGGAACGGATCCGCAGCGACCTGTCGGCAGAATCACCCCGGCTGCGCTGGAATGCGGTCCTTCCGGCCGCCGGTCATCCGCACCCCGTATCCTGAATCGTCCCGAAACGAACGAGATCCAGGGGGAACCTGTGGCCGCCCAGAAGTCCGCGAACTCCGCTCACGGCACGACGACCTACAACGATCGGCCCAGCGCACGAGCGCTCGGCGCCTTCATTTTCGCCAGCCGGTGGCTGCAAGCCCCGATCTACGTGGGGCTCATCGTCGCGCAGCTGGTGTATGTGGTCGTCTTCATCTACGACCTCATCGGCCTGATCGGTGACGACGTCATCACGCCGATGGTCAGCGGCCATCACCCCAACGAGTCCACCATCATGCTCGCGGTGCTGGGACTGATCGACGTGGCCATGATCGCCAACCTCCTGATCATGGTGATCGTCGGAGGCTACGAGACCTTCGTCTCCAAGATCAACCTGGAACAGCACCCCGACCAGCCGGAGTGGCTCAGCCACGTCAACGCGAACGTGCTGAAGGTCAAGCTGGCGATGGCGATCATCGGGATCTCCTCGATCCACCTGCTGAAGACCTTCATCGAGGTCTCGAACATGAAGGACGGCGTCGCACCCGGCCTCGCCGACGGCGGTCACGGCAACGAGATCACCTGGGAGGGCGCGATGTGGCAGGTCATCATCCACATCGCCTTCATCTTCTCGGCCCTCGCGCTGGCGTGGATCGACCGGATGCAGATCACGGCGGATGCCCGCATGCGCGTGGCGGAGGCCGAGGCCACCAAGACGCAGCTGGAAGCCGACGTCCTGGAGAACTCGCTACCCGAGGTGCACCGGGACGCCCGGCCTGCGGCGCCCGTGGTGTCGCCGGATCTGCACGCCTGATCCGGATCAGTTCCGCGAGACCTTCCCCTGCGGGCGAGAGCCGGCGCAATGCGTCGATCCTCGCCCGCAGCCGGCATTCTCGCCGTGGTCTGTGACGAACAACACGACGGAAATCGCGCTGCGCGGTACGCTCGGGGTGTGACTGAGCGCGCTCCCCTCTCCCGCAAACTTTCCGCCATCGCCGAGTCTGCGACCCTCAAGGTCGATGCCAAGGCCAAGTCGCTGCAGGCGGCGGGCCGTCCGGTGATCTCCTACGCCGCGGGCGAGCCCGATTTCGCCACCCCGCAGTTCGTCGTGGACGCCGCCACGGAGGCGCTGAAGGACCCCAAGAACTTCCGCTACACCCCTGCCGCGGGTCTGCCGGTGCTGCGCGAGGCGATCGCCGCGAAGACACTGCGCGACTCCGGCCTGGAGGTGGCACCGAGCCAGGTGATCGTCACCAACGGCGGCAAGCAGTCGGTGTACCAGGCGTTCCAGGCCGTGGTGAACCCCGGCGATGAGGTGCTGCTTCCCGCCCCGTACTGGACCACCTACCCCGAGGCCATTCAGCTGGCCGACGGCGTCCCCGTCGAGGTGTTCGCCGGCTCCGACCAGGAGTACAAGGTCACGGTGGAGCAGCTGGAGGCCGCTCGCACCGACAAGACCACCGTGCTGGTGTTCGTCTCCCCCTCCAACCCCACCGGTGCCGTCTACACGCCGGAGGAGACCCGCGCCATCGGACAGTGGGCGCTGGAGCACGGGATCTGGGTCATCTCCGACGAGATCTACCAGAACCTCACCTATGACGACGTGAAGGCTCTCTCGATCGTCGAGGCCGTGCCCGAGCTCGCCGGCCAGACCATCCTCGTCAACGGCGTCGCCAAGACCTATGCGATGACCGGTTGGCGCGTGGGCTGGATGGTCGGCCCCGCCGACGCGATCAAGGTGGCGGGCAACCTGCAGTCGCACCTGTCCAGCAACGTCAACAACATCGCCCAGATCGCGGCGGCCACGGCCCTCACCGGCCCGCAGGACGAGGCGGAGCAGTTCCGTCTGGCGTTCGACCGCCGGCGTCAGCTGATCGTGTCGGAGCTGTCGAAGATCGACGGCATGACCGTGCCGACCCCGCAGGGCGCGTTCTACGTGTACCCGGACGTGACGGGCCTGCTCGGCCGCACCTGGCGCGGCAAGACGCCCACCACCAGCCTCGAGCTCGCAGACCTCATCCTCGACGAGGTCGAGGTGGCCGTGGTTCCCGGCGAGGCGTTCGGTCCGTCCGGCTATCTGCGTCTCTCGTACGCCCTGGGCGATGACGCACTTCTCGAGGGCGTTCACCGCCTGCAGGAGCTGTTCCGCTCCTAATCCGTTTCATAGCGCGCAAATGGCTCCAATCCCCCGTGGATTGGAGCCATTTGCGCGCTATGAAAGGGATTTCGTTGAGTTTGAGTCACGAAACGATATCGACGACTTGACTTCGAGTCTCGAACCCAACAGAGTATTCACCGTCGATGAAGACCCTTCGAGTCTTCATCGGAGGACGCCGACCGGCGTGACGTTCACAGCAAAGGAGCTCAGAGAATGAAGAAGAAGTACGCAGTGGCCGCATTCGGCCTCGCGGCGATGCTCACCCTCGCCGGTTGTGGCGGAGGCGGTGCGGGCGGCGGCGCAGGTGCCGGTGCCGGCGGCGACGCGACCTCGGGCGCCACCGGCGGCGCGGCGGACAAGGGCGACGTCCTCGTCGGCGTCTCGATGCCCACGCAGACCTCGGAGCGCTGGATCGCCGACGGCGATGCCGTGAAGAAGGGACTGGAGGACGCCGGCTACCAGGTGGAGCTGCAGTACGCGGGCGATGACATCCCCACGCAGGGTCAGCAGATCGACCAGATGATCACCAAGGGTGCCGACATCCTGATCATCGCCGCCATCGACGGAACCGCGCTGTCCACGCAGCTCGACGCCGCGGCCGCAGCCAACATCCCGGTGGTCTCCTACGACCGCCTCATCCGCGACAACGAGAACGTCGACTTCTACGTCACGTTCGACAACTACAAGGTGGGTGTCCAGCAGGCGACGTCGCTGCTCGTGGGCCTCGGCCTGCTCAAGGAGGACGGCTCCGAGGGCACCGCCACCGGGCCGTTCAACATCGAGCTGTTCGCCGGCTCGCTGGACGACAACAACGCCCACTTCTTCTGGCAGGGCGCCATCGACACCCTGCAGCCGTACATCGACAAGGGCACCATCAAGGTCCCGTCGGGTCAGACCAAGATCGAGCAGGCGGCGACGCTGCGCTGGCAGCAGGAGACGGCGCAGAAGCGCATGGAGGACCTGCTCACCTCCACGTACAGCAACGGCACCAAGCTCGACGGCGTGCTGTCGCCCTACGACGGCATTTCGCGCGGCATCATCACGGCGCTCCAGGGCGTCGGCATGGGCCCGACGGTGGCCGACGGCCTGCCGATCGTCTCCGGTCAGGACGCCGAGATCGCCTCGGTCAGCCTGATCAACAAGGACGTCCAGTTCGCGACGATCTTCAAGGACACCCGCAAGCTCGCGGAGCAGTCCGTGGTGGTCGCCGAGGACATCCTCGCCGGCAAGGACCCCGAAGCCAACGACACCAAGACGTACGACAACGGCGTCAAGGTGGTCCCGAGCTACCTGCTGCAGTCGGACGTGGTCTACAAGGACAACATCCAGAAGCTGCTGGTCGATTCCGGGTACTGGACCCAGGACGAGGTCGACAAGGGCGTCGCGGAGTAAGCACGCCACCGACGGGGGTGCGTCGCACGCGCGGCGCACCCCCGCTCAGGCGATTGCATCCGCACAGGTGAAAGGAGGAACCGGCATGAACGCACCCATCCTGCAGATGCGCGACATCACCAAGACGTTCCCCGGCGTGAAGGCGCTCCAGGGCGTCGATCTCGAAGTCGCGACGGGAGAGATCCACGCGATCTGCGGTGAGAACGGCGCCGGCAAGTCGACCCTCATGAAGGTGCTCTCCGGGGTCTACCCGCACGGCACCTACGAGGGCGAGATCGTCTACGAAGGCGAGGAGGCGCGCTTCTCGTCGATCAACGACTCCGAGCACGTCGGCATCGTCATCATCCACCAGGAGCTCGCCCTGGTGCCCTACCTCAGCGTCGCGGAGAACATCTTCCTCGGCAACGAGCGACGCGGCCGGGGACGGCTCATCGACTGGGATCGCACCAACGCCGAGGCCGCGAAGCTGCTGGCCCAGGTCGGTCTGGACGAGAACCCGACCACCCCGGTGGGCCAGCTCGGTGTGGGCAAGCAGCAGCTCGTGGAGATCGCCAAGGCGCTGTCCAAGAACGTGCGCCTGCTGATCCTCGACGAGCCGACGGCTGCCCTCAACGACACCGACTCCGCTCAGCTGCTCGATCTGCTGCGCCGGCTCCGCGAAGACGGCATGACCTCGATCATCATCTCGCACAAGCTGAACGAGATCGCTGCGATCGCGGACAGCACCACGATCATCCGGGACGGTCGCACGATCGAGACCCTCGACATGCACGACCCCGCCTCCACCCAGGAGCGGATCATCCGCGGCATGGTGGGACGCGATCTCGAGCACCGCTACCCGGAGCGCACCCCCGACATCGGCGACGAGGTGTTCCGCATCGAGGACTGGTCGGTGAACCACCCCACCCAGCCCGGCCGCGTCGTGGTCGAGGGCGCGAACCTCACCGTGCGCGCCGGCGAGGTGGTCGGCATCGCCGGCCTCATGGGCGCGGGGCGCACGGAACTCGCCATGAGCGTGTTCGGCCAGACCTATGGCCGCGGCGCCACCGGCAAGGTGTTCGTGCGAGGGCGCGAGGTGGACACCTCCACTCCGTCGAAGGCGATCGCGGCAGGCATCGCGTACGCCACCGAGGACCGCAAGCACTTCGGCCTGAACCTCATCGACGACATCCGCCACAACATCTCGGCCGCATCCCTCGGGCGTATCTCCCGCGGTGGCTGGATCGAGGGCAACGAGGAGCTGGCCGTCGCGGAGCGCTACCGGGCGGACATGAACATCAAGACGCCCACCGTGCTGGCCACCGTCGGGAACCTCTCCGGCGGCAACCAGCAGAAGGTGGTGCTGAGCAAGTGGATCCAGACGGAGCCCGATGTGCTGATCCTCGACGAACCCACGCGCGGAATCGACGTCGGCGCGAAGTATGAGATCTATACGATCATCAACAGGCTCGTGGCCGCAGGAAAGGGTGTGCTCGTGATCTCCTCGGAGCTTCCCGAGCTGCTCGGCATCTGCGACCGCATCTACACCCTGGCGTTCGGGCGCATCACCGGTGATGTTCCCATCGCGGACGCCGACCAGGAGAACCTCATGACCCTGATGACCCTCGAAAGGACCAACGAGCGATGACCGCCGTCAACAACCTCGCGAGCCTCGTGACGCGGAACCTCCGCCAGAGCGGCATCGTCGTCGCGTTCGTGGCGATCGTGATCTTCTTCGCGATCCTGAACCCGACCTTCCTCTCGCCGGGCAACCTCACCAACATCGTCCTGCAGTACTCCTACATCCTGATCCTCGCCATCGGCATGGTGATCGTCATCATCGCCGGCCACATCGACCTCTCGGTGGGATCGGTGGTGGCGCTCACCGGAGCGGTGGCCGCCGTGATCGTGATCAAGGGTCAGCAGCCGTGGTGGGTCGGCGTGCTCGCCGCCCTGGCCGTCGGCATCGTGGTGGGCGCCTGGCAAGGCTTCTGGGTGGCGTATGTGGGCATTCCCGCCTTCATCGTGACGCTCGCCGGCATGTTGCTGTTCCGCGGCCTCACCTTCCTGGTGCTCAACAACGTGTCGCTGTCGCCCTTCGGCGGCGAGTACTACCAGATCGCCAACGGCTTCTTCAACGGTCTCCTGGGCGGCTACGGGGTCGACACCTTTACGCTGGTGATCTTCGGGATCGGCGTGGTGGGCTACGTGGTCTCGCAGATCCGCGCCCGTCGCGGCAAGATCGCCTACCAGCAGACCGTCGAGGGCCTGCCGTGGTTCATCCTGAAACTCGTCGCGGTGGCCGCCGTGGTGATGTGGTTCGGCTTCCAGCTGGCCAGCAGCCGTGGACTCCCGTTCGTGCTGATCATCCTCGCCGTGCTGATCATCGTGTACTCGATCATCACGCAGAAGACGGTGTTCGGCCGTCATGTCTACGCCATCGGCGGCAACCTCAACGCAGCCCTGCTCAGCGGTGTGAAGGTGAAGAAGGTCAACTTCTGGATCTTCGTCAACATGGGCCTGCTCGCCAGCATCGCCGGCATCGTGTTCTCCGCTCGCACCAACGGCGCTCAGCCCGGCGCGGGGAACATGTTCGAGCTGGACGCCATCGCGGCCTGCTTCATCGGCGGCGCGGCGGTCACCGGCGGTGTCGGCCGCGTGGGCGGCGCGATCATCGGTGGCCTCATCATGGCCGTGATGAGCAACGGCATGCAGCTGATGGGTCTGGACCAGGCGACGCAGCAGGTGGTGAAGGGCCTCGTTCTCCTCATCGCCGTGGCCTTCGACGTCTGGAACAAGCGTCGCGCGGGGGCCGCACGCTGATCCGGGTTCGCACCGGTGGCCGCGATAGGCTCGCGCTGTGAGCAGATGGCCGGCCGGATCCCAGTCAGGACTTCGCGAGGCAAACGCCGCGAAGATCATTGACACGATCAAGCGCTTCGGCGGGCTCACGCAGGTTGAGCTCGCCGAAGCGACCGGTCTTTCCGCGGCGACGGTGTCGGCCATCGTGAAGGACCTCTCCCAGTCGGGGATGGTGGAGACCCATCCCACCTCGCGCAGCGGCCGCCGGGCCCAGCTGGTCACCATCGCCCGCCGCACGGGGGTGGTCGGCGCCGTGCACGTGGGGACCCGGTCGATGCGGGTGCGCCTCAGCGACGTGAACCAGACCTCGCTGGCGGAGCGCTCCATGCCGCTCGCCGCCGATCACGCCGAGGACACGGTGCTCGACCGCATCGCACTGCTGATCGTGGACATGCTCGGCATGATCGCCGCAGAGGCGGACGACCTCATCGGCGTCTGCATCGCTGTCCCGGTTCCCGTTGACCCGGCCACCGGTCATGTCGCGCTGCGCGGCATCATGCGCCGGTGGGAGGGCGAGCCGCTTGCGGAGGTCATGAGCCGGCGCCTGGCCTGCCCGGTGTTCGTCGAGAAGGACGCGAATCTCGCGGCCCTCGCCGAGTCGATTCGCGGTTCGGCACGAGACGCCGCGGAGAGCGTGTTCGTGCGCGCGTCGCACGCCACCAGCGCTGGCATCATGATCAACCGCCGCATCCACCGAGGTCACGACGGTGCAGCGGGCGAAATCGGGCATGTGCAGGTGGACCCTGCCGGAGCCATCTGCCGGTGCGGTCAGCGCGGCTGCCTGGACACCGTCGCCGGCGCCGATGCCATCCTCGAGCCGCTGCGAGCCACTTACGGCCAGCTGAGCTTTCGTGACGTCATCGTCCAGGCGGCGGCTGGGGACCCCGGCTGCGCGCGCGTGATCGCCGATGCCGCCTCCGCGATCGGAACCGTGGTGGCGGGTCTCGGTCGCGCCATCTCCCCCGCGGTCGTCAGCGTCGGCGGGGAGCTCACGGAGGCCGGGCCGATCTTCATGGTCCCCTTCACCAATGCGCTTCGTGCGCACACGCCCGCGGGTCTGCACTCCTTCCAGGACCCGGTTCCCTCCGCGTTCGGCACCGACGCCGAACTGGTCGGCGCCACCATCATGGTGTTGCAGTCCACGGATTCCACGTCCCTTCTCGAGGAGCGAGCATGAGTCTCCCCGTCTCGACGCCGGCAGCGCAGCCGGCACCGCCGCTGCTGAACATGCGCGCCGTCACCAAGCAGTTCGGTGCCGTGGAGGCGTTGAAGGACGTCGATTTCACCGTCCACGCCCGTGAAGTGGTCGGACTCGTCGGCGACAACGCGGCCGGCAAGTCCACCCTGGCGAAGATCATCGCGGGCGCGCTCATCCCCACCGCGGGCGAGATCAGGGTGGACGGAGAGGTACGGGAGATCTCCTCCCCCTCCGACGCGCACGCCCTGGGAATTGCCACCGTGTTCCAGGATCTCGCCGTCTGCGAGAACCTCGATGTCACGGCGAACGTGTTCCTGGGCCGGGAGCTGCGCGGCAGCGGCGGCTGGATGCAACAGGGCGAGATGGAGGTCGCCACGCGCGCCGCGCTCAACGACCTGGCCGCGCACATCCCCTCCATCCGCAGCCCGCTGCGTGACCTCTCCGGCGGACAGCGCCAGGCCGTGGCGATCGCCCGCACGCTCATCGGTCAGCCGCGCCTGGTCATCCTGGACGAGCCGACGGCGTCGCTCAGCGTGGCGCAGACGGCCGAGGTGCTGACCCACATCGAGCGACTGCGCGAACTGGGCCTCGGTGTCGTGTTCATCAGCCACAACCTCGCCGACGTGCAGGCGATCTCCGACCGTGTCGAGGTGCTACGCCACGGTCGCAACAACGGCAGCTTCAGCGCCGATGTGCCGCAGGCCGATCTCATCGCCGCGATCGTCGGGGCCACTCGGCGGGGATAAGCCTTCGTAGTGCGCGAATGGCTCCTATCCGGGCGGGATAGGAGCCATTCGCGCGCTATGAAAGCTAGAGCTCCACGCCGACGAGGATCGGCTCGGGCTGCAGCGTGAGGCCGAACTCGGACTGGACGCGGGCACGGACGAACCGCGCCAGCTCCGCGATCTCCTCGGCAGAGGCACCGCCCCGGTTGGTGAGGGCGAGCGTGTGCTTGGTGGACAGACCGGCTCGCGATCCCGGAAGCCGGAATCCCTTGGCCACCCCGGCGTGCTCGATGAGCCATCCCGCGCTGACCTTGACGTCCTGAGTCGCAGCGACGATCGGGGGCACCGTTCCGTCATATGCCGCCAGCGGAATGGCCGTCGCCGTCGCCGTGCCGCTGTCGGCGGCCACGGGCCAGCGCGGGCAGTCAGCCGGCAGCGTCCGGGCGAAATCCTCCGGAACGATGGCGTTCTGGAAGAACGACCCGGCGCTGTTCGTATCGGGATCGGCGGGATCGAGCACCATGCCCTTGCGCGCCCGGATCGACAGGATGGCACGGCGCACCTCCGCCAGCGTCATCGACTCGTGGTCCCCCAGCCCCAGCGCAGTGCGCAGCTGGCCGGGCGGGATGGACAGCGCGGCGTCCCCGACCACGCCGAGATCCAGGGTGACGCTCAGGATCACCGCGTCGCGCTCAGCCACCGAGCCGTAGTGGCTCTTGAGCACCGAGGTCCGAAAACCCAGCCCCAGCTCCGCGGCGGGAACTTCCGACACCTCGCCGGTGGACTCGTCGATGAGTTCCACGCCGACCAGGGTCTGGACGATCTCCTGCCCGTACGCCCCGATGTTCTGCACCGGCGCCGCGCCCACGGTTCCCGGGACGCCGGAGAGCGCCTCGATGCCGGCGAGCCCGTGCTCCACCGTCCAGCCCACGAGATCGTCCCAGCCGTGGCCGGCCTGCACGCGGATGCGGGCGACGCCGTCGGCGGGGTCGTCCAATCGCTCGATGCCCGTGGTGCGCACACGGATCACGGTGTGATCGAGTTCGCCGTCACCGGCGAACAGGTTCGAGCCGCCGCCCAGCACCAGCCACGGCTCGCCCGATGCCCAGGTCTCGCGGAGCGCGTCGACGAGCTCCTGGCGCGTGTGCGCGTCGATCATCCGGGCGGGCACGCCGCCCGAACGCAGGGTGGTGAGCTCGCTGAGCGGGATCGGGGTGATCTCCGCCATGCTCACGCGTCCGTGCGGACCGTGAGCTGCGCCTTGCCCAGCACGGTGGTCTCGCCGTGCTTGACCGTGAGATCGATGCGCACGGCGCCCTCCAGCACCGCACCGACCACGGCGGTGATGTCCAGGTGCGCGCCCTCGGCGGCGTCCACGACCACAGGACGAGTGAACCGCACGCCGTAGTCGGTGATCCGGCCGGTGTCGCCGATCGCCTCGGCCACGGTGTTCACGGCGATGCCCATGGTGAGCATGCCGTGCGCGAGCACGCCGGGAAGGCCCACCTCGGCGGCGATGTCGTCACGGTAGTGGATCGGGTTGAAGTCCCCGGACGCCCCGGCGTACTTCACCAGGCTGTCGCGAGTGAGGTGCACGCTGCGCTGAGCGATCACATCGCCCTTCTCGAACGCGGTCATTCGGCTCCTCCTCCCACCAGCAGCACGGATGTGGCGGTAACGACGTGCGCGCCCTGCGCATCGGTGATCGTGGCTTCGCTCGTGACCATGGCGTTGCCGCCGAGAGTGCGGATTCCGGTGACGGCCAGCTGTGCCACCAGCTCGTCGCCGGCGACGATCGGGCGCGAGTAGCTGAAGCGCTGTTCGGCGTGCACGAGACGGTGCAGCTCGATGCCGGAGTCCTCCAGCTCGAGCAACTGCTGCATGGTGCGGTCCTGGATCACCATGGCGAAGGTCGGCGGTGCGACGACATCCGCGTAACCCAGCGCACGCGCGGCCTCGGGGTCAACGTGCTGCGCTGCGGTGGCGAACGTGGCGCGCGCGAACTCGCGCACCTTCTCACGACCGACGAGATAGGGGGCGGTCGGCGGGAACACACGCCCGACCAGATCCGGATTCACACTCACCCCGCCATCCTACCGACCCGCTCTCCGGCGCCCTCCGCGCGGGCCGGGGAAAACGGCTCAGCCCCGGTCGAGGATCGATGCGACGAGATCGGCCATATCGGTGATGATGACGTCCGCCCCGGCCGCGAGCAGGCGCTCGGCCGGGGTGTGGGTGGCATCGCCCGGGGCATAGCCCCACACGCGTGCCCCGGCCGCCACACCCGCTGTCACCCCGGCGACCGTGTCCTCCACCACCACGGTGCACGCGGGCTCCACCCCCAGCGCGGCCATCGCCGAAAGATAGACATCCGGCGCAGGCTTCGTGCGCGGCTGTTCGAGCCCCGAGAACACCTGGGCTCCGAACGCATCGGCCAGGCCCAGCATGTCCAGCTGCAGCTCGATCTTCGCCCGATCCGCACCGCTGGCCAGCGCGATCCCGCGCGGAAAACGTCGGGCCGCGGCACGCACGGCCTCGGCGGCGCCGGAGATCGGCTGCAGGTGTGCGCGCAGCGCCTCGTCGCGGCCGGCCCGGAACCGGACGATCCAGTCGTGGTCGATGCGCACACCTGTGTGCTGCTCGATCACGTCAGCGCGGTCGATCAGGGCATGCCCCGCGAACTCCGCCAGGCACTCCTCGCGAGTGAGCTGCCAGCCGAGCTCCGCCAGCATCCCCCGCAGCACCTCGTTGGTGAGCCCCTCGGAGTCGGCGATGACGCCGTCGCAGTCGAAGATGACGGCATCCACGCGAGTGGGGACGGCGGTGGGCGCGGGCGTGGTGCCGGTGCTGGCGGTCATGGTCTCGGGGGTCTCCGGTGCGGTGTCAGTGGTCGGTCATGGCGTCGGGGCTGTGGTGGCGGTGTCGGCGGCCCGGCGTCAGCGCTGCGGACCGCGTCAGTCCTGGTTCCGGCCGCGGATGGCCTTGATCGCCATCTGGGCACCGATGTAGACCATGAACACCGCGAACAGGATGTTGCCCAGCCACGGATCGATGTGGCTCGCGAAGAACGCCCCGACCGCCGTCGTGCAGCACGCGGCCAGGCCGATCAGCACGCCGCCGAGCAGATCGACGTTTCCGCGCCGGACGTTTCCGATCGTGCCGGACAGTGCGGTCGGGATCATCATGAGCAGCGAGGTGCCCTTGGCGATGAGATCGCTGGCGCCGAACAACAGCATGAGCAGCGGCACCACCACGACGCCACCGCCGACGCCCAGCAGGCCCGCAAGGACTCCGGTGACCAGGCCCAAGAGCACGAGTCCCGGCCCGGTGAGCCAGGTGACGTGGAGTTCCGCATCGCGCGAGGGCACCACGAAGAACAGGCTGATGATCACCAGCACCACGAAGGCGACGAAGCCCCAGCGCAACGCGGTCTGGGAGATGCGCGGCAGCAGGGCGGTGCCGATCTGCGCCCCCACGACGGACCCGGCAGCCAGGATGAGCGCGGGGATCCAGGCGACGTTGCCGCCGACAGCGTAGGAGATCACCCCGACGGTGGCGGTGGGGACGATGGCGGCGAGCGATGTGCCCGCGGCGATGCGCTGGTCGAAGGCGAGGAGCATCACCAGCAGCGGGACGATCACCGTGCCACCGCCCACCCCGAACAGGCCCGATAGCAATCCCGCCGCCAGGCCGATCACGAGGTACAGGATGATCGATCGCGCGGAGCGCGGGGCGGCGTCGGGGGTCATCACTGCTCGAGCCTATCGTCCGGCGCTGCGCCTTCCGGCCGCCTCCGTCGTCGAGGCGCCGACGAGGCGGGTAGCATCCGAGCGTGGCATCTCAGGAGGGCGCGAGCACCCGACGCGACGGCGAAGCGCCGACGCAGACGGCGCGCATCAGCGCGGACCTCCGGCGGCGCATCGTTGCGGGAGAGTTCCCGATGGGCGAGCGGCTGCCGAGCGAGGCCGCGCTCGGAGGCCAGTACGGCGCGACGCGCAGCGTCATCCGGGGCGCGCTGGCGCGCCTCGCGCGCCTGTCTCTGGTCGAGGCCCGGCCGCGGGATGGCTGGATCGTGCTCGACGCCCGCCGCACGCAGGGATTCGCCCGCATGCAGTCGTTCGCGGAATGGGCACTCGCCGGCGGCCGCGTGCCCGGCGGCCGGATCGCCAGCCGGGAGACGGGCGCAGCCACAGCGCGCGAGGCTCAGCGCTTCGGAATCCGGTTGGGCGAGCCGCTGGAACGCTTCGTCAGAGTACGGACTCTGGACGAGCGCCCCGTCATGGTCGAACGATCGACCTGGGCGCCGTGGTTGGCTCCCGTGGTGGCCGAGTTCGCCGACGACGTGGTCTCCACCACCCAGGCACTCGCCGACGCGGGCATCGTGGTCGCCGCCACGAACCATCGCATCGAGGTGTCCGCGGCATCCACGGACGAGGCCGCCCTCCTCGGCGTCCGCCGCTCGAGTCCGCTGCTGCAGGTGTCACGAACCACGGTCACCGCAGACGGGCGCCTGGTGGAGATCGGGGTGGATCGCTATCGCGCCGGCGTGATCGCCTTCGAAATCGACGCCGGCGCCCCGATCCGCAGCGCCATCTGACCGTCGCCGGCACCGAGGCAGCCCAGTGTGCGCACTCGGCGCGTGGACTGCGCGCACGCCATACGGATGACGACCGGCGTTCACCCGGCGTTCGGATTCGGTTGCTGGTGTCGTGAGGTCCCCCTTCACGCCCCGATTCAGGAGTTCGGATGTCCAGCGAGCCCACCCCCTTCACCCCCGATCCCTACGAGCGCGCGAAGACCGTTCCCGACCAGATCCTGCGCTCCGGTCTCTCTCGTCGCGGCATGCTGAAGGCGCTCGGCCTCATGGGCGCCGCCGCTGCGGCGGGGGTCGCGGGTGTCACGGCCTCCAGCACGCCGGCGTCCGCCGCGCAGGCAGCCGCCGCGAACGCCGCTCCCGCGGCGGCATCCCGCGTTCGCGCGGTGCTCCCCGACGGCTTCGCGGGGGACATCACCGACATCAAGCACGTGGTCGTGCTGATGCAGGAGAACCGGTCGTTCGACCACTACTACGGCGCTCTCCCGGGGGTGCGCGGCCACAACGACAAGCAGGCGCTGCGCTTCCAGAACGGCACCGACGTCTTCTCGCAGCCCTCCGGCACCTCGTTCGTCCGGCCGAACCGGGTCACCACGGTGGCCGGTTCCACCACGGGGCTCGACCACTCCTACTCCGGCGGCACGGGCGCCTGGGCGGGTGGCCGCTACAACAACTGGATCGGGGCCAAGGGTGCGAGCACGATGAACTACCTGAGCGGCGAAGAGCTGCCCTGGCAGTATTCACTGGCCAGCGCATACACGATCTGCGACAACTGGCACTGCTCCGTCATGGGTCCCACCACGCCCAACCGGCTCTACGCGTGGACGGGGACATCCGGCGGCGGCACGGGCAACGGCGGTGAATCCAACGGCATGCGCGCCTGGCAGACCTACCCCGAAGCGCTCCAGGACGCCGGCGTCTCCTGGCGGATCTACGTGGACAACACCAACAACGGCTCGAGCTGGGTCGGCGACTACACCGACAACCCCATCCGCGGCTTCGCATCGTTCACGACATCGGGGTCGACGGCCACCGACATCGCCAATCGCAACGATCCCGTCAAGAACGCACCGGGAACGGGACTGGTGTGGCGCGCAGGTTCGGCGCCCTACAAGAGCACCGGCGTGCCGAACAATGACAGCGATACCAACCTGGACGGCGTGCTCCGCGACTTCATCGCGGCATGCCGCCCCGGAGCGGAGTTCCCCCTCCCCCAGGTGAGCTGGGTGGTTGCGCCCTACAGCTGGTCGGAGCATCCCTCGGCCAACCCGGAGCACGGCGCGCACTTCTGCAACCGGGTCATCTCCACGCTGCAGAGCAACGAGGAGATCTGGAACAGCACCCTGCTGATCATGACCTTCGACGAGAACGACGGCTACTTCGACCACGTGCTCCCGCCGTTCGCCGAGCCGGGCACCGAGGGCGAGTACTCCGGTTCCACGCCGCTCGGCTACGGCGCCCGCATCCCCACCATCCTCGTCTCCCCGTGGACGCGCGGCGGCTGGGTGGGGACCGAGACGTTCGATCACACCTCGATCATCCGGTTCCTGGAGACGTGGACGGCCGCCATCGGAACCCCCGCGCGCTCGACGACCATCACCGACTGGCGCCGCGCCATCAGCGGCGACCTGACGAGCGCGATGGACTTCCAGAACCCGATCTTCGATGTCCCGTCGCTCCCGGACACCGATGCGCTCGTCCAGATCGCCCGCGCCGGCGGCACCATCAGCACACAGGTTCCCGAGGCGGACAAGTGGGACGGCGGCACGCTGACGGCACGCCCGCTGTCATACCACCCGCACGGCACATTCACCGAAGACCGCGCGGCGGGAACGGTTACGGCGACGCTGAGCCTCGCGGGAGGACCCGACGGCAAGGCCGTGAGCCTGCAGGCCTTCCCCGACCGCCACCTGCCGTTCAGCAACACGCCCTACACCGTCTCGGCGGCGAACCCACGCACGCACACCTGGGACGCCACGGCCACCGAGGGCCGCTACGCGTTCTCGGTGTACGGACCGGACGGATTCGTCCGCTCCCACGCAGGAACCGTCATCCCGGCGGGACAGAACAACGCCGGGGTACCCCGTGTGGACGTCGACCTCGTCGGAGGATCCGAGCCCACGGTGACGGTGCAGCTGCACAACGACGGCCGCCAGCCGGTGCACTACAACGTGGTGCCGAACGACTTCGCCGGCGAAGCGCGGCGCGTGTGGGTCAAGCCCGGCGAGAGCGCCGAGCTCGTCTGGCCGACCGACAACGGTTACTACGACGTGGTCATCACCGCCGACACCAGCACCGGGTGGGTGCACCGCTATGCCGGCCGCGTCGCCCAGCTCGGCTTCTGAGACGGATCGGAGAGAACAGAGATGAGCGTGACACTCCACGGCACGCGACGCCGCGTGCTCGGTGCACTGGCGGCGACGGCGATCGCCACCGTGCTGGCGGTGACGGGGCCCGCGGCATCGCCCGTCCAGGCCGCCGCCACGGTGACCCCTGTTGCCACCTACACCTTCGACGAAGACCAAGGCGCGGCCATCACGGACGTCTCCGGCAATGGACTGGATGCCAGCTGGGTCGGGACTCCTGCTTACACCTCGGGCGTGAGCGGCACAGCTGTGGCGGTCTCGTCCGGCAAGAACTATGTGAAGCTGCCGCTGGTGGCCGGCAAGACCGACGCCTCGGCGAGCTTCTCGTACACGTTCTGGATGCAGCTGCAGAGCCGCACGTCCTACGGCACCCTGATGAGCAACCAGAACTTCGTCTCGTGCAACAACGCGGGGATCACGCTCTACAACCAGACCACACCGGGCGTACTGCAGGCGTGCTGGGGACAGACTCCGGGCGGCACGAAGGAGTACCTGAACGGTGCGACGCCCAATCTGAAGGGCACCTGGCACCACGTCGCCGTCACGGTGGATCGCACGGCGAACCAGGTGAAGGTCTACACCGACGGCGCTCTCACGGCGACCTCTCCCGCGGGATACGTCACCGCGAACACCAGGTTCGCCAGCGGGCTGGCGTTCAACATCGGCGGCTTCAGCGGCAGCGAGACCGACTCCGCCGACGGGTACACGAACGCCCTCATCGACACGCTGAGCTTCTACAACGACGTCGTCCCCGCCTCTCAGGTGGCCGCGGACTACGCCGCGCAGAAGCCGCTGCAGTACACGATCGCCTTCGACGGCAACGGCGCGACCGGCGGCTCGACCGCGTCCCAGCAGCTGGTGGGCGGACAGACCGCGTCGCTGAACAAGAACGGTTTCACGCGCAACGGGTTCCTGTTCCAGGGGTGGGCGGCAACCCCCACCGGCCCGATCGTGTACGCCGATGCCGACAGCGTCACAGACCTTGCCGTCACCCCGGACGCCGTCGTCACCCTTTACGCGGTCTGGGCCGCGCGCCCCGCGACGACCGACGGTTCGACGCTCGCGAAGGGCTTCGTCTCGGGTGTGTTCCGCGCACCGACCGGCCGCGTCGGCGAATCCATCTCCCAGTCCGTGGCCGGGCTGTGGAACGGCCGAGCGCCGACGTTCACGAAGGCGGACGGGGACGACTGGCTGAACGTGAGTGCCGACGGAACCGTGACCGGAACGGTGCCGGCGGCGGCGGTCGACGTCCCGGGCTGGATCCTCGTGTCCGCGAGCGACGGAACCACCACCTCGCTGATCAGCGTGGAGGTGCCCGGCGTCGAGGCGGGTGCTCCGGTGGCGCTGGATGCCGTCACCTGGAATCTGTGGGACGGCGGGTCACACGTGGATGATGCCCGTCTGAAGAACCTCGCGGTCATCGCCGAGAACGGCTTCGATGTGATCGGGGTGCAGCACGACGGCGGCTCCGGTGCGTCACAGCTGGCCGCAGCCCTCGGATGGCACGCCCTGGAGGGCCCGGGTGACACCGGCATCCTCTCCCCGTATCCGCTGACGGCCGACACGGCGGCCGAGGAGGACGCCCCCGCCTTCGGCGCCACCGCCGACGTGCTCGGACAGGACGTCCGCGTCTGGAGCGTGGCTCTGGATGCCGGCGGGTACGGACCGGATGCCGCCTGTGACGCGTCCCCCGCCGATCCCGGCGCGCTCATCGCCGCAGAGCGTGCCACGCTCCGCTTCGCACAGACGGAGGCGGTGTCCCGCTCGCTGCGGGACGACCTCGCCGTTGCCGCGCGCACTCCGGTGATCGTCCTCGGCGATCTGCAGTCCTCGTCCGGCGCCGACTGGACGGATGCCACCGCGGACGCGCACTGTGTCACCGGTGGCGTGGACTGGCCGGTGCCGGCGGCCTTCGCCGCGGCTGGGCTGACCGACGCGTTCCGTCTCGCACACCCCGACGCGGCCGAGCGCGGCGACACGTGGTCGCCGATCATCGACACCCGGCCGAACGGCTCGCCGCAGCCGCAGGATCGGATCGACTACGTGCATTTCGCCGGCGCACCCCTCACCCTCGACGGCGCCAACACCGTGGTGGCCGGCTGGCCCTCGAAGACGAACGTGATCGGCAACGCGTGGGCGAGCAATCATCGCGCGGTGGTGGCGTCGTTCCGCCTCGGCGCACCCGCCTCTGCGGTCGCCGCGACCGCAGAGGATGCACAGGCCGCCACCGACGCAGGCGCAGCGGTCACGCTGTCGCCGGTGTTCTCGGCCGGAACCGAGCTGGGCGGGCTGCCCGCCACGGCTGAGCTCACCGTGACGCCCGCCGATCCCGCGGCGGGGACGTGGACGGTGTCGGGCTCCGACATCACGTTCATCCCCGCGGCAGCGATCACGGACGCCACGGTCACGGCGACCTACCTCGTGACCTCCAGCAACGGCACGACCGCTGAAGCGAACCTCACGGTCACGGTGACCTCGCCCGCGACGCCGGCCACCGCGAGCGCGAGCGCGGCGGACACCGAACCGGGTCGCGCGGTCGAGCTCGTCCTGACCTACTCCGCCGGCACACTCACCGGTGGCGCACCCGCGACCGCCACCGTGGCGATCCAGCCGGATGATCCGGCGCTTGGCCGCTGGGACCTCGCCGATACCGACGAGCCGGGGCCGTTCGCACGACTGCTTGCGCTCGTCGCGCGGGCCGGTGGACCCGATGTGCGCTCGCGGATCGTCGTGTTCACCCCGGCCGCGGGTGTGGCGGACGCGATCGCGACAGCCGTGTTCACGGTGTCGTCCTCCAACGGGACGACCGCGTCGAACACGGCCACGGTGACCGTCGGATCCCTGTCGCCGACGCCGACGGGGACACCGACGGAGGAACCGACGACGGAACCCACCACGGAACCGACAACGGAGCCGACCACGGAACCGACCGGAGAGCCCACGACGCAACCGACCGGGGAACCCACCACGGAACCCACCGGCGAGCCCACGGGCGTTCCGACCACGGCACCCACAACGCAGCCCACGGATGCGCCGAGCAGCACCCCGCCCGTTCCCGGGTCCACGGGTCCGGTGGGACCGAGCGCGACACCCGATCTGCCGTCGACGGGCACGGACGCGTCGTCTCTCGCGTTTCCCACCGCGCTGGCCGCGCTCCTGCTCCTGATCGGAGCCCTGGCGGTGCGCGCTCGGGCGCGCACGCGCCGCGGCTGAGCAGCGGTCAACCGCGAAGGTCCGGGACATCCGCACGCGGGTGTCCCGGACCTTCGTCTTGCCGCACCGGCCGGGGGCGATCAGGCGATGCCGCCGCCATCCACCACCAGGGCGGAGCCGGTCACGTAGCTCGAATCATCGCTCGCGAGCCAGACCACGGCCTGCGCGATCTCGCGCGGCTCCCCCATGCGGCGAAGCGGGCGATCCGCCGCCTCGGCGAGGAACGCGTCGGTGTCCTCGCCCAGCTGGCGAGCCTCATCGCGCAGCATCCCCGTGTTCACGTCGCCCGGGTTCACCGAGTTGACGCGGATGCCGTCAGGCCCGTGGTCGATCGCGAGCGCACGCGTCATGTTCACGACCGCGCCCTTGGAGGCGCAGTACGACAGCGCACGACCGCCGCCCTTGAGGCCCCATCCGGAGCCGGTGTTCACGATCGAGCCACCGCCCGCGGCGCGCATGATCGGCACCACGTGCTTGCACATCAGGTAGATCGCTCGCACGTTGACCCCGAACACCAGGTCCCATTCGTCGACGTCGATCTCCTCCGCCGTGGAGCGGCGGATGATGCCGGCGTTGTTGAACGCCACGTTCACGGTCCCGAACTCCGCAACGACGGTCTCGACCACGCGGCGGATGTCCGCTTCCTGCGACACGTCGGCGCCGATCGCGATCGCGATGCCGCCCGCCGCGCGGATCTCTGCCGCCACGGCTTCCGCCGCCTCAGTGTTGAGGTCGACGACGGCGACGTCGGCCCCCTCCGCCGCGAGCGCGAGACAGGTGGCTCGGCCGATGCCGCCGGCGCCACCGGTGACGATGGCCTTCTTGTTCTCCAGACGCATGGCGTTCCTTTCTGGTGGTTCCTGGTCAGGTTCGGGCGCCCTCGGGCGCCGAGACGGGGTAGATGCTGGTGGACGCTGCACCGGTGACGACCGGGACGAAGCCGGCGAGGCTCGCATCCAGCGTGGCATCCCCGGTGTCGACGATGAACGGTGCGCCGTGCAGATCGATGAGTTTCTGCTCCGCGGCGACCACGAGGAGAGGATCCGGCCCGAGACCGCGGAGGACGGCGGCGGACAACTGCTGGTTGCCGCGGCCGAGCAGGAAGCCCTGGCCGCCGATCACGGTGACGACGGCCTGTGCGGGCCCCGCCGCGACGATCTCGAGCAGGTCCCGTTCGCTCGCCCCGGCCAGCACGAGCGCGCCGTCGCGCACCACATCGACGCCGACCGGTGTGCCGACGATGCCGAGCTGGCGCGCGACCTCCCTCATGGTGCTGCCCGGGCCCAGCAGGTAGCTGACGCCCGGGCGCATCCGGGAAACCGCGCCGGCGGCGGCCGCTCGCACGGCCGCATGCTCATCGGCCGGACTCGCCGCCTTGCGGGCTTGGGTCCGCCCCGGCCGTACCGGAATCGGCAGGGTCGCGAACAGGCGCGGCCGGGTCTCGCCGCGGCGCAGCTCTTCTTCGTCCGCATCCAGCACATCGGCCTCGGACACGGGGAGTCCGCCCGATGCGACCCACTCGGCCGCGATGGCCCCGGCCGCGGCCGGCGAGACCGCGAAGGCGGCGGAGTACATCTTCACGCCCGCGGGAATCCCGAGCACCGCGAGAACCCCCTCAGCGGCGGAGAGGCCCCGCGTCGCGGGGTTGCTCCGGCGGGCAGGGGCTTCTCGCGAAGAGATCGGCGGGCCGAGGGCGGTCGCGATGTCCCGCGCCGTGCCGTCGCCCCCGGCGAACAGCAGCAGCGTGACGCCGGCGTCGCGCAGCGCGCCCACCGCCGAGACGGTGTCGGCGGCCGTGGACGGGGATCCGGCGGGGACGACCACCACGGGAGTGAGCCCGGCTTCGCGGACCGCGTCCTCCCCCATCGCCCCGCCGATCGTGAGCACTCGGGTGTCGGGTGCCGCGGCCGCGAGCACGCGCAATGCGGCGACCGCCCGCGAGCCTGCCCGCGGGAGCGAGCCCACCGCGAGCGCCGCCTGCTGCACGCCGACCCCGTCGGAGCCGGCGAACCCGGCGGGCCCGCCGACGCCGGCGATGGGGTTGACGAGCAGACCGATCATCAGGCCGGCTGCGCGGACGCGGAGCGGTTCGCCTCGGGGTACTTCCGCAGGTACGCACGCCAGGTGATGGCCCAGCGGGACGGGTCGTCGAGCTCGTCGTGATGCGTGTGGTGCACGCTCTGGTTGTGCGGCGCGGTGCGCACGGTCTCCGTCGCTTCACGCGCTTCACGGGCGACCTCGGCCAGCACAGCGACGTACTCGTCGAGCTCCGCCATCGAGTACGACTCCGTCGGCTCGAGGGTGAACGGCTGCGGCACCACGTAGGGGTGGTGGCTGGTCCAGTAATGCATGCCGAAGTCGGCGAGACGGATGCCGATCTCCTCGGAGGTGACACCGGTCTGCTCGAACAGCTCCTGCCAGGAGTAGCGGACCTGCTCGATCCGGCGCCGGCCCGTCGCGTACGGAGCCGAAGCGCCGGGAATGCGGCGCACCTTCTCCAGCAGGTAGTTGTTGTTCAGTACCGCGATCTCCGCGACCGCCCGCAGCCCCTCGGCCCCCAGCGCCCGGATCCACAGGTAGGCGCGCGCGATGGTGGGGATCGGGCCGAAGGACGGACCGGTGTGACCGATCGACTGTTCTCCGGGCTCCACGATCACGAACCGGTCGCCCTCCTTCACCACGCGCGACCCGGGCAGGAACGGCGCCAGCGCCGCGGTCACGGCGTTCGCACCGCCACCGGGCCCTCCGCAGCCGTGCGGAGCGCCGAAGGTCTTGTGCAGGTTGAAGTGGCAGACGTCGAAGCCCGCCTCGCGGGCCCGGGTGATGCCGAGGATGCCGTTGGCGTTGGCCTGGTCGTAGGACGCGAGCGCGCCCACCTCGTGCGCGGCGGCCACCCACTCCGCGATCTGCGGGTTGTAGATGCCGGTGTCCTCGGGGTTCGTGACCATGATGGCCGCGGTGCGCTCCGAGAGCGCAGCGCGCAGGGCCGCCAGGTCCGGATAGCCGTCGGCATCGGGGTACAGCGTGATGACGTCGTACCCCGCGGCCTTCGCCGCCGCTGCGTTGGAGGGATGGCTGAAGATCGTGGTGATCACCTCACGGCGCTGCTCGCCCTCGCCACGAGAGGCGTGATAGGCCCGGATCATCGCGATGTTCGCCCAGATCGCCGCAGATCCTCCCTGGGTGTTCAGCGAGACCGCGTCCATCCCGCTCACCTCGGCGAGCGCCTCCTGAAGACCGTGGACGACGGCCAGCGCTCCCTGCACGTCAGCGGGGTCCTGCCGCGGATGCAGATCCTGGAGCTGAGGCACCGCGATCAGCTGGTCGTTGACCTTCGGCGCGTATTTCATCGTGCAGGTGCCCTGACCGATGTCCACGTTCAGATCGGCACCCAGGTTCTCCTGGGACAGACGCAGGTAGTGCTTGAGGACGCGCATCTGCCCCATCTCGGGGAGGGCGGGAGGCGTGGCACGGCGCAGCCCGTCGGGAAGGTCGGCGAGGACATCGCCCACGCGCTCACGGATGCCCGGCTCGATCGGGGAGACGAGCACACCCCGCTCTCCGGGGGTCGACAGCTCGAAGATGATCGGCTCGTCCCAGCGGGCCTGGTGGAAGCGGCGCAGCGCCGGCTTCGGTGCGATCGGCAGACTCATGCTCGCTGCTCCTTCACTCTGTGGTGGCCAGGCGCTCGAGCGCCGCGGCCAGGTGGTCGATGTCGGACTGCGGGGTGAGTTCGGTGACGCACACCAGCAGGAGGTGCTCGCCGACGGCGACGCCGGGTTCGAATCCGTCACGGCGCAGGGCGTCGATCACTCCCCGGGCGGTCAGTCCCGTGCCCGACAGGTCGAGCGTGAACTCGCGCAGGTGCAGGGCCCCGTCGCCGAGTTCGATGCCGGGGATGGCGGACAGCATGTCCTGCGCGTAGCGGGTGCGCGCCAGCAGGGACTCACCGAGCTCGGCCATGCCCAGCGGACCCATCAGCGCCAGGTACACCCCCGCGGCGATCCCCCAGAGGGCGGCAGCGGTGCCCACCCATTCCTTGCCCTCTTCGCGCAGCGCGAAGGAGGTGCGGTCGTAGGCCACGTCGCCGAAGCCGTACTCCCCCGCAACATCGGTGGAGGCCAGCCCGAACAACCGCGACGGCATCTCCATGACGAAGCGCTCGTCGTCGTGCACGGCGATGAAGCCGCCGTGCGCCCCTCCGAACCACGCGTGCAGCCCGAGCGACTGGATGTCTCCGGCGACGATGTCCGCGCCCTGCTCCGCGGGCGGGGTGAGCACGCCGTATCCGATCGGATCCGTCCCGACCACCAGGAGGGCACCGGCTGCATGAGCCGCACGCGCGAGTTCCGGGAGCGCGGCCTCGACGGCACCGGTCACGCTGGGGGTCTCGACCCACACGGCCGCCGTGTCGGCATCGAGCGCGGCCGTGATCGCTGCGACGTCAGCCGTGCCGTCGGCGCGCGCCACGTCGACGAGCTCCAGGTGGGCCGAGACGAAGTCGGCGACCTTGCCGAGCTTCTCGGGCAGGACGTCGCTCGCCACGAGAACACGCGAACGTCCGGTGATGCGCCCCGCCATCGCGATGGCGGTGGCGGTGGCCTGGAACCCGTCGTAGGTCGGCACGTTCACGACATCCATCGCGAGCAGCTCAGCCATCAGCGACTGGTACTGGAACAGCGCCTGGAACCGGCCATGGTCCTCGTACGGCTCCCCCGCGTACGCGGTGAGGAACTCGCTGCGTCCGATCACCTCGTCCACGACGGCCGGGACGAAATGCGCGTAGGTGCCGTGGCCGAGGAAGCTGCGTCGCTCTCCCAGCGTCCGGTTGCGGCCGAGCAGGGTGCGGGCGTGACGGACGAGGTCCTGCTCGGCCGGCAACGCCTCCGGCAGGTCCAGCGGACGGTCCAACCGCAGCGCAGCGGGGATGTCGGCGTAGAAGTCCTCGACGGATTCGGCCCCGACCGCGGCGAGCATCGCCGCTTTCGTGGCCGGAGCCGTATTCGGAATGTAGGGGTGCACGAACGGTGTCGTCATCAGGTCCTTCATTCATCGTGCGTCCGGAGCGGACGTCGGTTCTGAGTCCGCGAACGGACGGGAGGGACGCGGTCAGTCCGCGAGGGTCAGGAAGGGAACGGGCCCGGTTCGAGGGGTGCGCAGCACTGCGACGCCGTACCGCTCGAGGGTGATGGCGCCCTCGCGAATTTCACCACCCAGCAGATCCACGGCTGCGGCCGGGACGTTCACGCGCAGGGGCGTCGTACCGTGGTTGATCGCGAAGGTCCAGTCGGTGTCCTGGTCAGAGCGAGTGACCACATCCAGGTCACCGGCCGTGCGTTCGCGCACGGGGAGCTCCGCGTCGGACAGCACGGCGCGCATCACCGCACTCAGCCCGTCATCGTCAAGCATCGCCGACACGTACCAGGCAGAACCCGAGCCGTGGGAGTTGCGGGTGATGGCGGGGCGTCCCGCGAGTTCCCCGGTGCCGTACTGTGCGCGCACCTGCGTGGCTTCGCCGGCCTCGATCCACTCGCTCCAGTGCGCGACGCCGAGCGGTACCGCGTCGAACTGCACCTGCTCGGTGAGCCCGTCGGCGATGGGCCAGACTTCGTCCACCTCGATACCCAGCAGATCCCGGAGCGGGCCGGGAGCCCCGCCGGGGTGGACGGCCTCGTTCGGATCGACGACTCCGGAGAACGGCCCGACGGCCACGGTCCCGCCGGCGGCGACGAAGGCCTCCAATGCCCTGGCCTGCTCGTCCGTGGCCACGTAGAGGTTGGGCACGAGCACCACGTCGTAGCGGTCGAACGGCCCCGTGGCGCGAACCGCATCGACCGGCTGGCCGAGTACGAAGCTCGCCGCCGCCCACGCGCGCACCTGGCTCGCCCAGCTGAGCCGCTGGGACGGCAGCGATTCGATCGCCGTCTCGCCCCACCAGGAGTCCCAGTCCACGACGACCGCGACCCGGGCGCGCACCCGCGATCCGCGAATCTCCGCGAGCGCACGGAGCTCGCGTCCGAGTGCGCGCGTCTCGCGGAAAGTCCGCGAGCGCTCTCCGCGATGCCCGAGCATCGCGGAGTGGAACTTCTCCTGGCCGTACTGCGCCTGACGCCACTGGAAGAACATCGCCCCGTCGGATCCGTGGGCGATGGCCTGCAGGCTGTCCGAGCGCATCTTGCCCGGTGCCTTGGGAACATTCACGTCCCGCCAGCTGACGGCGCTGGCCGACTGCTCCAGCAGCAGCCAGGGAGCCCCGTCCTTGAGCGAGCGCATCAGTCCGTAGTTCAGGGCGGCGCCCCGGTGGGAGGTGGGATCGGCGGGGTCGGGGTAGGCGTCGTCCGTGACGATGTCCTCGGCCTCTGCGAAGCGCCAGTAGTCGAGCTCCCGGAACATGCTCATGAAGTTGGTGGTCACCGGGATATCGGGCGTGACCTCCCGCAGCACGTCCACCTCGGCGCGGAACAGCTCCAGCAGCGCATCCGAGGAGAACCGCTCGAAGTCCAGCAGCTGCGTGGGGTTGATCGGTCCCGGAGCCCGCTTGGGAGTCTCGATGTGCTCGAAGTCCGGATAGCGCTGGCCCCACACGCCCACACCCCAGGCCTGGTTCAGTGCCTCGATGGAGCCGTAGCGCTCGGCCAGCCATCGCCGGAAGTGCCGGTCGGATTCCGGGCACCAGCACCGTGCGGTGTGATCGCCGTACTCATTGGACACATGCCACATCACGACGGCCGGGTGAGTGCCGTAGCGCTCGGCCATCGCGCGTGCCATCCGGGCGACGTGCGCGCGCCAGATCGGCGACGAGGGGCAGTACACCTGACGGGAGCCGAAAGCCAGCGGCAGACCGCGGTCGTCCGACGGCATCATCTCGGGGTGGGCGCGCAGCAGCCAGGCCGGAGGCGTGGCCGTCGCCGTGGCGAGATCGATCGCGATGCCCCCCTGCCACAGCAGCTCGATGATCCGATCCAGCCAGCCCCACTCGAACTCCCCCGAGCGGACCTCCAGCTGCGGCCAGCTGAAGATCGGCAGGCTCACGATGTTGACGCCCGCGTCACGCATGAGACGGATGTCTTCGTGCCAGGTGGCCTCATCCCACTGATCGGGGTTGTAATCGCCGCCGTAGGCGAGGCCGTCCAGCCGCAATCCACGGGCGGTGTGCTGCGTGCTCACGAGGGCTCCTCTCTGATGTCCTGTGCTCATCCTACCGTGCACTGTATTCTGTATACAAGATATTTTTACTCCGAGATCGCCCGCCTGCCCGTAGGCTGGCGAGCGAAACGGGGTCATGCCGGAGGAGGAATATGGCCATCGAACGGAAGAACCTGCGCTCGCAGGTGCGTGACGAACTGCTCGAGCGCATGCGCTCCGGCGCGGTCGCCCCCGGTGAGGGGATCAACGAGGTCCAGCTGGCCACGGAGCTCGGCGTGAGCCGCACCCCCTTGCGGGAGGCGCTGATCGCGCTGGAGAGCGAGGGGCAGATCACCAGCGAGAACGGCAAGGGTTTCCGCTTCGCGCCGTTCAGCGTTCAGGAGTTCCAGGATCTCGCACCGGTGATGGCCGCGTTGGAGAGCCTCGCACTGGAGCTGACCCCCGCCGAGGCCCTGCCGGCCCTCGGCGAGCGACTCGCCGCCCTGGCGGCGGAGTTCGACGCCGACGTGGCCGAGCACGGGCTGATCATCAAGAACGACGACCAGTGGCACGAGGTGATGCTCTCGGCCTGCCCCAACCGTCCGCTGCTCGATGTGATCGAGAGCGTGCGGGCATCCATCCACCGCTATGAGTCGCTGCTGGTGCCCGAAGGGGAGCTCGTCGGCCGCGTGGCGTCGGAGCACGCCGACATCGCGCGTCATCTGATCGCGGGTGACGTGGCCCAGGCCACCGCGGCGCTGCGCACCAACTGGATGAACGGGAACCGGCGCATCGCCGACAACGCATCCAGCCCCTACTTCAGCGCCTGACGAGGATTCGCACGCACACGGCTCTCCCGCCGGCTCCGAAACGGAGCCGGCGGGAGAGAGCTCAGCGACCGGTGAGGGCCACCGCATTGTCGATGAACAGCGCGGCGGACCAGGCGAAAGCCGTGGTCGCTCGTGGAGCCTTCTCCCCCGTCTCGGGATTGAAGTACTCGTGCGGGCCGCCGGCGTGGATGACGAGTGCGGCGATACGCTCACGGATCTCCCGCGCGAGCTCGGCACGACCGGATCGTTCCAGGCCCTCCGCGACCAGCAGCGTGGTGTTCACCCACACCGGCCCTCGCCACATGCGCGTGGGCGAATAGTCCGGATCCGACAGCGCCACGGTCGGGATGACCCACGGCGCGGCATACCGCGCGGGGTCCTCGATCGCGGCCACCAGTTCGGACACCACCGCCTCCGGCAGCGTTCCGGTGAACAGCGGGATCAGCCCCACCACGGTGTCACTGACGATCGGCTCACCCGCGCCCCAGGCCACGAACCGGCGCAGCTGGGGGTCCCACAGCCGCAGCAGGCGTTCCGCCGTGCGATCGGCGCGCCGGCGCAGTTCCTCGGTGTCCGCGGCTTCCGGCGCGTATCGATCCCAGAGGTCTGCGAGCTCCCGATCCTGCTGGACCAGGTACGCCGCGAGGTCCGGGGCCGTGGTGGGGATGGGCCCGTCGAACACCGGGCTGTCGTCCAGGCCGGAGGAGTACGGGTGGCCGTACTCCGGGAGCCCGTCGTGGTCCAGGTCGCTGTCGCGCAGCCACCACTCCTGACTGGCCGCCACCACGGGAAGGACACGTCGCGCCCACTGCGGATCGTCCTCGGCCTCCAGCACCGCGCGTACCGCCCATGCCGCCAGCGGCGGCTTGGTGAGCGGCACCGGTGCGGTGGGATCGGCGATCGCGGAGCCCGCACGACGCAGGTTCTCACGATCGCCTTCGGGCAGGTCGTCGCTGGAGGCCAGCACGCCGTGCTCGTGGACCACGTCCGGCAGCTGGCCGGTGGGCGTCGGAAAGGCGAACACGATGTCCAGCTGTTCGCGCGCGAGAACCGGATCGCCGTGTCGCAGCCCGCGAGCGATGAAGTAGGCGTCCCACTGCCAGGCGCCGACGTAGCCGATCTTCGACGGCACGACGGCACGCGAGCCCGGCATGCTCGGGATCTCCACGATGTTCGCTCCCAGCACCCACCAGCAGAACGCGGCCATCTCCTGCAGGTCGTCGCGCACGACCGGAAGCTTTGCGAACCAGCCGTCCCACGCCGCCTGCGTGGCGGCGAGCGCAGCGTCGTGGGCATCGGCGGCGGACAGCCGCAGCGAGCGATCCGTGCCGATCGCGATGCGCAGACCGGCGGAGCCGTCGTGTTCGACCCTCTCCCCCGCCTCGGTCACCGCCACGATGCCGGCGCCGCCGCGCAGCGACAGGGCACCGGCGCCGTCGAACGTCAGTGTGGCCGCCCCGCCGCCGAACTCGATGCGATCCACGCGAACCGCGGTGATCGGCAGCGCGGCGCCTGCCCCGTCGTGCACCGAGAGGCTCTGGAGGACACGGCACTCGTCGCGACTGCGCTCGTACTCCGAGGTGTGCACACTCACGGCGTCCTCGCCACGACGGAACACCATGATCCGCGACGAGGGCAGCGTGAACGGTGCGCGATCCAGATCCAGCAGACGCGCCGCGAGATCGGCGGCGCTCATCGCCCACCCAGCCCGGACGCGGCCATGCTGTTGAGGATCCGGCGCTGACCGATGACGAACGCGATCAGCATAGGCACCGTGGCGATCGCCGACGCCGCCATCACGAGTCCGTAGTTCACCGACCCGAACTGACCGCGGAAGCTGGAGAGCAGCAGCGGCACCGTGAACAGGTCCGGGGTGTTCACCAGCACGAGCGGGAACAGGAAGCTGTTCCAGACGTCCAGCGCCACGATGATGCTGAGTGCACCGAGGCCCGGCTTGAGGTTGGGCAGGATCACGCTCCAGAAGGTCCGCCACCGACCGGCGCCGTCGACCACCGCCGCCTCTTCCAGCTCCTTCGGCAGCGCGAGCACGAACTGACGCATCAGGAACACCGCGAACGGGTTGACGAGCATCGCCGGCACCAGCAGCGCCAGATGGGAGTCCACCCACCCCAGCTGAGCCATCAGCAGGTAGAACGGAATGAGCGTGACCTGCTTGGGGATCATCTGCGTGGCCAGGAACAGCACGAAGATCACCTTCGAGCCCCGGAACCGGATGCGTGCGAACGCGTAGCCGGCCATCGAGGCGGTGAGCAGCGTCCCGATCACCGACAGCACGCAGATGTAGATGCTGTTGAGGTACGCCTGTGCGAACGGCATGGCGTTCCACGACTCGGCGTAGTTGCTGAACGTCCACGGGTCCGGAAGGAGCTCAAGCGGACGCCGCAGCAGTTGCGGCAGCGTCTTGAACGAGGTCAGCAGCATCCACAGGAACGGCGCCACCATCGCGATGCCGCCGAGGGCGAGCAGCGTGTGCAGGATGATCGTGGAGGCGCGTCGGCGGGTGCCGCTTCCCTTGCGGGCGCGGCGCGCGAAACCGGGCGCCGTGATGGTCATCGTGGCGTCCTCGGGGCGGGTGGGGCGCGCGAGGGTGGGCGCGGTCTCGGTCATGATGCCTCGTCCTCGTAGTGCACGAACTTCTTCTGGGCGGCGAACTGCAGCGCCGTGATGATCAGCGTCAGAATCAGCAGGATCACCGATGCCGCGCTGGACAGCCCGAACTGGAACTTCCCGAAGCCGAGGTCGTAGATGTGGTACACGATCGTCCGCGTCGCGTTGTCCGGCCCCGCATCGGAGGTCAGGATGAAGACGGTGTCGAAGGTCTGCAGCGACGAGATGAACGCGATGATCGAGGAGAAGAAGACGATCGGCGACAGCAGCGGCAGGCGGATGTTGAGGAACAGTCGCACGGGTCCGGCACCGTCGAGCTTGGCGGCTTCGATCACCGAAGGCGAGATGTTCTGGAGGCCCGCCAGGAAGATGATCACGTTGAGACCGAGCGACGACCAGATGGTCACGATGCACACCGCGATGAGCGCCAGGCGGGGGTCGCCCAGCCAATCCGGCGGGGTGATGCCGAAGACGGCGCCGATCGCGCTGGAGAGCATCCCGTCGGCGCGGAAGATCTGCTGCCAGATCATCGCGACCGCCACCGTCGAGGTGACCACCGGCGCGAAGAACATCACCAGGTAGAGGGTGCGCGTGCGCAGCTTCTCCAGCGCCACCGCGACGATCACCGCCAGCAGCAGGCCGATCGGGACCGTGATGATCGCGATCAGCAGCGTGTTGACGATTGCCTTGCCGAGGAGCGGGTCGGCGAGCTGGGTGGTGAAGTTGTCCAGTCCCACCCACTCCAGGGCGGTGAGGCCGTCCCACTTCGCGAAGGCGAGCACCAGGCTCGCCAGGAACGGCAGCAGGATGAACAGCGCCATGCCCGCCACCTGCGGCGCGATGAAGACGTATCCCCATCGCCGATCACGACGCCGCCACCGCGGCTCGCGCCGCGGGGCGGGGGTCGCACCGGAAGCGACGGCTCCCGGTGCGACCTGCCCGATGCTGCTCATCACTTCGCGGCTTCCACCTTGGCGGCGACCTCGTCGAGCGTCTCCTGCGCAGACTGCTTGCCCTGGTAAAGCTTCAGGAAGATGTCCGAGACCTCGGTGGACAGACCCGGCACCGTCGCCTCGGTCGGATAGTCCTCGAAGCCGATGTCGCGCATGTCGAGGAAGGTCTGGGCGTGCGCGGGGTAGTCACCTTCGAGCACCACCTCGTCGGCGCCCTTGATCGAAGGAACCGCGTTGCCGCCGCCCTGCAGGCGGAAGACCTGACCCTCGGCGGAGAGGAACTCCGTCCAGAAGGTGAAGGCGGCGTCCTTGTTCTTGGTGGCCTTATTGATGGCCAGGTAGCTCACCGCGACGCCGGTGGGCGCGGCCTTGCCGTCCGGAGTCGGCCAGCGAACGATGTCGTACGCCTCGGTATCCCCGGCGGACTTCACGGTTCCGATCGTGTACCGCCCCTGCACGAAGAAGCCGGACTTGTGGCTGACGAACACGCTGTCCGCACCCGCACCCTCCGGAAGGGTGTCGGCCACGACGAAGCGGCCGTCCTGGAAGTAGTCGCCGAGCGTCTGGACCGCGTCGACCGTCTTCTTGTCGCTGTTCGCCACGAACGCACCGGAATCGTCGAACGCCGTGCCGCCCTGCGCGGAGATCCAGCTGTAGTGGGTCGCCCAGTAGTTCCAGAACATCGACCCCGTGAGCCCTGCCGCCTTGAGCTTGTCGTTCATGGCGAGGAAGGTCTCCGTGGTCCACTTGTCGGCTGCGGCGAGTTCAGCCGGGTCCTCGGTGATACCGGCGGCGCGGAGGGCTTCCTTGTCGTACCAGAGCACGTCCGGGTTGGAGTCGTTGGGCGCGGCGTAGTACTCACCGTCGCGCTCTGCGGCGCCGAACAGTCCGGGGAAGAAGTCGTCGGGCTTGGTCTTGCTGTCCGCGCTGTTCATGAGGTCCGTGAGCGGCATGAGCACGTCGGAACTCACGAACTGGCCGATCTTGTCGTCCCCGATGTAGAAGACGTCCGGAGCTGTGCGGCTGGTGAGCTGTGCCAGCAGCTTGGAGTGGTAGTCGCCGTATCCAGCCACCGGCTGCAGCTTCACCGTGATGTCGGGGTGGCGCTCCATGAACTCCTTGTTGAATTCCTCGTAGCGCGTGAGCTCCTCCGGGGTGCCCCACGTGGACCAGACCACCGTCTTGCCGTCGGACGCTCCGCCGGCGTTGCCGCCCGAGCATGCGGTGACGCCGAACACGACCGCGGCGACGGCGGCGATGGCGCCGATGCGGCGCGTTGTCGTGGTGAATCGGGCCATGGCCCTACCTCTTTCTCTTCGTTGCGAAAGGCGACGCGTCGGATGAACGTCCATATCGTATTTTGTATACAGAATGCGCCGATGTCAATGGCGATCAGCCCTTGACCGCCCCGCCCAGCAGTCCCGCGACGAACTGCTTCTGGAAGATGAGGAACAGCAGCATCAGCGGGATCGTGGCCAGGAGTGAGCCGAGCATCAGTCCGGAGTAGTCCACCCGCGACATGCCGATCATCGTGTTCAGCGCCACCGGCACGGTGTAGTTGTCCTCCGTGTTCAGCATGAGCAGCGGCCAGATGAACGAGTTCCACTGGCTGATGAAGGTGTAGATCACCAGCGCGGCGATCTGGGGCTTCGCGATCGGCAGCACGATCCGGTAGAACGTCTTCAGTTCGCCGGCGCCGTCGATACGTGCGGCCTCGATGAGCGAGGCCGGGAAGTCGAGGAACCCCTGCCGCATCAGGAAGATGCCGAACGCGTTGGCCAGGAACGGCAGGATCACCGCCTGATAGGTATCGATCAGTCCCGCCGACGCCATGATCTGGAACAGCGGAACGAGCAGCACCTGCATCGGGATCATCATCGTCACGAGGATGACGCCGAGCAGCACGCCGCGCCCCCGGAACCGATAGGTCGCCAGCCCGTAGCCGCACATGATGGAGATCAGAGAGCTGAACACCGTGTAGACGATGGCGATGCCCAGGCTGTTGACCATCACGCGACTGAAGTGCACCTCGCTCTCCAGGCGCGCCAGGTTCTCCCAGAGATCCCCGCCGGGCAGTACGGGCAGCGGTGTCCCGAAAAGGGCCGAGGTGGGATGGGTGGAGGCGATGATCATCCAGAGGAACGGGATGATCGAGATCACCGACGCGATGATCAGCAGCACATATCCGGGCACATGCGCGAGCGCGCGGGCCAGCCGGGAGCCGCTTCCCGCCGGCCGCGTGCGCGGTGTGCGCCCGCCGGTGACGATGCGCTGTGTGACGAGATGGGTCACGGCTTCTCCCTCATGATGCGGAACTGGATGACGGCGATGATCGCGGTGAGGAGCACGAGCATCCACGCGATCGCGGACGCGTAACCGAAGTCGAACTGACGGAAACCGACCTTGTAGAGGTAGAGCACCGGCGTGAGGGTGGCATCGTTCGGACCTCCCTGGGTGAGGATGTAGTTCTCGTCGAACAGCTGCAGCGCGCCGATCGTCGAGGTCACCGAGGTGAAGATGAGGACCGGCCGCAGCTGCGGCAGCACCACGTGCCAGAACGTCTGCCACTTGCCCGCGCCGTCGATCCGGGCAGCCTCGTACAGCTCGGCGGGCACCGCCTGCAGTCCGGCGAGGATGATGACCATGTTGTAGCCGGTCCACCGCCAGGTGATCGCCGCGATCACGGCGACCTTGGCCCACCACTCGTTGTTCAGCCAGTCCACCGGAGCGATGCCGAACACTCCGATGATCTGGTTGACGGCGCCGCCGTCGGTCGTCAGCAGCACCCGGAACACCACCGAGTAGGCGACGAGTGTGGTGACGGCCGGCAGGAAGGTGAGGAGGCGGAAGCCGGAGCGGAACCGCAGCCACGACTGGTTGAGCAGGTACGCCAGACCGACCGCGAGCGCGATCATGACGGGCACCTGGAGCACCAGGATGATGCCGGCGTTCAGCAGGCTCTTACCCACGAGCGGATCGCGGAAGAGGCGCACGTACTGCTCGACGCCGACGAAGGTGGACTCTCCTCCGGCCGTCTGGAAGAAGCTCTGCCAGAGTGACGCGATCAGCGGATAGGCGAAGAAGATGCCGAGCAGAGCGGCCGCCGGCAGGACGAACCAGACACCCGCGCGCTGGGGGCGCCAGCGGCGCCCCGCTCCGCGCCCCCGGCGCGAAACGGGGGCCGGGATGCTCGCCATCACGGCTGCGCGATCTCGCGTCCGGTGGCCGTGGCCAGCTGCTGTGCCGCATCGGCGAGCACGCTCTTCGGGTCCGCTCCGTTCAGCACGGCGGCCGTCACGGCGTTGGCGACGATGTCCGTTGCCTGCGCGCTGTCGGAGGTGTAGACGATCGGCGGGATCTGGGCCGTCAGCTCGGCGAAGGTCTCGTACACGGGCGCACCGCCGAAGTACTCCACCGGCTGCTGGAAGTAGTCGGACTGCAGGGCGGGCAGGTAGGCGGGGAACAGCCCCTCCTCCTTCATCATCGACACCTGGTTGTCGGTGTCGGCGAGTGCGTACTTCACGAAGGCAGCGGCCAGGTCGGGATTCTTCGCCTGCGTCGGGATGGCGAGGCCCGATCCCCCGCTGTTCGAGGTGCGCACGCCTCCCGCGTCGAACGCCGGGAGGGGCAGCACTCCGTAGGATCCGGCGAGCTCCGGGGCATCGCCCTGCAGCGTGCCGATCCACCACACCGCCTCGGGCGTGACCGCGGAATCGCCGTCCTTGGCGCTGGTCACGCGTCCATCCCAGCCGCGGACGTTCTTGATGAGCCCGGCGGCGTTCATCTCCGTCATCATCGTGAGCACGCGGACGGCCTCCGGCGAGTCGATCGTGATCTCGCCCTCGGCATTGAAAAGCCCCTGGCCCAACTGCTGCAGGTACATCTGGAATCCGCCACCGGTGGACAGGTCCGTGGACAGGAGCGTGTGTCCGGTCTTGTCCTTGATGGTCTTACCCAGGGCGATCAGATCATCCCAGGTCTCGGCCGTGGACAGGTCGACACCGGCGGCCTCGGCGTAGTCAGTGCGGTAGAACAGCGCGACGGTGCCGGAGTCCCACGGCGCGATGCGCAGCGACCCCTCGTCGTTCGATCCGACACTCCACTTGAAGGGGTCGAAGTCGGCCTTCTGCTCCCCCAGCACGGGGGTCAGGTCGGTGAGCCCCTTCGGGAACTGGGTGATGTATCCCGGGGCGGCATCCGATTCGATGGTGATCACGTCCGGAAGACCGGTGCCCGCCTGCAGCCCGACGGAGATCTTGTCGTAGGCGTTGTCATAGCCCACGTCCACCACCTTCACCGTGGTGCCCGGGTGCTCCGCCTGGAAGGACTCGGCGATCCGCGTGAGCGCGGTGGCGCCGACGTCCCACGACCAGACGGTGATTTCGCCGGACACCTCCGCGTCGGCGTTCAGGGTGGCACCGGCGCTGCCGCCACCACCGCCCATGGCACATCCGGACAGGGACAGGGTGAGCGCTGCTCCGAGAGCGATCGCGGACCGCATCTTCATGGGGGGACTCCTTTGTCGACGAAACGCGACGCCGTCATCCGCTTCCCGCGGCTTCATCGTCGCGTATTCTGTATACAGAATACGCGACGATCGCGCAAGGCTCCCTCCGAGATCGTCGACCCGGTTCACAAGACGGCCGGTAGTCTGGCTCTTTCACGACACCGGGGGCATCATGATCATCTTCGGCACGCGGGGCACCGCGAAGTTCCTCGCTGCACTGTTCACCATGTGCGGCTTCTGCCGCGCGACAGCCGCGCAGCGCCTATACCGCCGGCGCACGTGGTTCACCCTCTTCTTCATCCCGATCTTCCCGTTCGGGCATGGGAAGTACGTGCTGCAGTGCGCCAACTGCGGTGAGCAGTCCGAGCTGCCTCGTGACGTCGCGGAGCGCTTCCAGGTCGACGCCGCGCAGCAGCAGGCGGCACGGCAGGCGGCGGAGTCGACGATCGCGCCCGCACCCTCCTCCGACGCCTCCTGACACGACACCGGCCGCAGCATCCGTGAGGACGCTGCGGCCGGTGTCGTCGATCAGTCCGCGCGCGCGATCAGTCGCGCACGGTCCGTGCCCGAAGGCGGGCCAGCAACACGACGCCGGCCGCGGCCAGCAGCAGGGAGATCACTCCCGCTGCCGTCCAGGGCGATCCGTCGATGCCGGTGGAGGGAAGTCCTCCCGCGGGCGGCGTCGCGGCCGGGACGCTGCCGCCCGGGGTGACGCCCGGGCCCGCGGTCACGGTCGCACCGGGGGTCGACGTCGCGGTTCCCGTCGGCTCCGGGGTTTCCGTAGGTGCCGAGGTTTCGGTCGGTGCGGGGGTTTCCGTGGGTGCCGGCGTTTCGGTCGGGTCTGGCGTCTCCGTCGGGTTCGGCGTTTCCGTCGGGTCCGGCGTTTCCGTCGGTGCCGGCGTCTCCGTCGGGTCCGGCGTCTCCGTCGGGTCCGGCGTCTCCGTCGGGTCCGGCGTCTCCGTCGGCGTCGGCGTCTCCGTCGGGGTCGTGCTCGGCGTCGGCGTGCTCGCGAGCGCCACCGTGACGGTGATGCTGTCGGACACCCCTTCCACCCGCGTGCTGCTGGCGGTGATCCGGTACTCGCCCACGGCGGCGTCGGCAGCCACGTGCAGCACGCCCGACTCGTCGATGGTCAGCGCAGATTCAGCCGCTGCCCGGAGGGCGGAGCGGGCCACTGCCGTGCTGACCTCGGCGACGCTCCACGCCACGTCACGACCCCAGTCGTCGGTCACCGGATACGGCGCGGCACCGGTGACGTCCACGGTGATGGGCGCGGTGGCTCCCGGGGCGAGCTCCGATTCCGTCATCGTCAGCGCGATCGATTCCGGACGCGGATGCGTGGTCACCACCTGCTCGGGCCGCAGTTCGTTCGGGTTCGTGATACCGCTCGGCAGCTGGATGCCGCCGGGGAACCGGTACGTGTCGGGCGGGCTGGTGGGACCGTAGTTGCGGGGGTCGTCATCCCAGCCGGTGACCACCAGGTCCACGCTCGACCCGTCGTCGAGTGTGGCTGTGACGACACCGGGCATGCCGAGCTCGCTGCGGGACAGCCCCACGGGGACGTCCATCGGAGCGAGATCCACGAGGCTCACCACGTGGAGTGCGACCACGCGCACCACGGCGACCACGGGGGCGGAGATCCCCGCGGCGCGACCGAGGAAGGAGTGCTCCCCCTCGCTCTGCACCTGATCCGCCGTGATCTCCGGCCACGTCACCGGGACCTCGGCGGTCTCGCCGTTCGAGTAGGTCACGGTGACCGTCTCGGGAAGCACCGGAACCTCACCGGGCGCCACATCGACCGCCACCGGGCTGATCGAGGACACGAACACCTCGGACAGATGCAGCGAAGGTGCGAGCGCCGTCTCGGACATCGTGAACCCCGCCGGCAGGTTCGCCGGCAGCGTGAGCTTGCCCGCGCCGTAATCGGCGAACGCCTGCTTGGCGCCGAGGATCGAGAACGCATCGAATCCGGCGTTGTCGCGGTTGTAGTTGGGGATGGCGCTCGCCGGGATGTCGATCGCGAAGCTGATCGGGCCGGAATCAGCCGGGAGGGAGCGGATGTAGTCCGCGACGTCCAGGTCGATGGCGTTGCCGTTGTCGATGATCTGGCCGTTGGTGAACGCCTGGTGCGACACCGGGACGAGCTCGTCGTAGGACGGGATTCCCTCGTTCGCGGAGTAGTCGGCGTGCGCGTAGCGCGAGATCTCCGCACCCAGGGGCGCGTTGTTCCACGTGAGCGTCGACGAGGTCCAGGTGGGCTCGGTGGCGTACACGTCCGCGGTGAAGGCGGTGTTGCGCAGGCGCTCCGCGTCGCTGCCGCCCGCTCCGGTCCACGCGTCGTACCGCGAGACGTAGAGGCGGATCGATGCGGACTTCACAGCGGCCAGATCGCCCTCGTAGGAAGACGGGTCGAACTGCACGTAGATCCGACGGGTGAATCCCGCCGAGGCCGCGTTCTTCAGCTTCAGCACCAGGTTGTTGGACATCGAGACGCCGAACGGGAACTTGTACTTGTCGCCGGCCGCCGGAGCGGTGCTCGTACCCGCCTGCGTTCCCATCGCCGTGGTTCCCGATCCGCGCTGCACGAAGCTCGCGTCCAGGGCAACGGAATCGCCCTGTGCGGTACCAGCGCCGAGCTCGCCCACGACCGTGACGGTGGCCTCGATCGCGGCGCTGGGCGTGCCGCCCACGGTTCCGGTCGCTGTGATGGTGCCGGCCGCACGATAGCTCTCGCCCGGGATCAGATCCCAGGTCACGGGCCGCTTCTCGGTGCGCTCGGTGGTGTTGGCGCCGGCGGTCTCGCGCACCGTCACCTGGAGCACGTCGGGCAGGGTCGGGTACACGCCGGCGGCGGTGCGCACGGAGACCTCAGGAAGCACGAGCGTCGCGACCGTCTTCACCTGCGACACCTGGTGTGCGCCGATGTCGAGACCGACGCCGGCGGTGTTCGCACCGAAGAAGTCCTCGGACGGACCGCCTGTGATCGCGGTTCCCGCCGTGACGGCGGGGCTGGTCGACGCGATCTGGAAGAGCGATGCCCGCTCGCGGAGCCGCTCGCGCGAGGTGAAGTCGGCGATGCGGTCGGTGGCGTCGTCGAACGTCGTGGTCGCCTGGGACGCCAGGCGGGCGACGAGCTGCGGGTCGCCCTCGATGGCGAGCTGCGGGCGGGCGAAGATGTTGCCCGCGGCCTCCATCTTGGCGACGTCGACACCGCTCGCGGCGCTGGCCAGACTCTGCGGCCAGAAGATGTTGTTCTTCATGAGCTTGTCGGGTGAACCGAGTGCGCGCTCGATCGCGTCCTTGCCGTCCGACGGATGCGCCGTGAGGAACTTGAGCGACCCGGCACCCTCCTTCAGCAGGATGTTGTTCCAGAAATAGGCGTTGGTCCCGGAGTTGTCGCCCGAGTTCCCCTCGCCGAACAGCGCCGTGGAGATGCCGTCGCCCACGTACAGGGTGTTGTTGTAGATCTGGGGCATCGCGGAGCCCTCGTTCTTCACCCAGTAGTGGAAGATGCTCTGCTCCTTGTAGGTGTAGCCGCCGCCACCGCCCTTGTCCGCGTTCGTCCCGCGGTTGCCGCCACCATCGTTCGCGGAGATGTTGTAGCGGACGATGGAGTCCTTCTGGTCCGACATGAGCAGCATGAAGCCGCCCGCGTTGTGGTGGCTGTAGTTGTACTGATAGACCACGTTCACGCAGCCGAGGTCGATGTCGTACGCCTCTGCGTCGTTGTAGCCGAACGTGGTTCCGTAGACCTCGTTGTACTGGAACAGGGCGTCGTTGTTGGACATCGACCAGACGCCGGCGAAGTTGCGTGCGCCGTAGTCGGCGTTGGCGGGCCGGACGGCGATGTTGCCCTCCACGAGACCGCCGGAGGCCACCTCGCTCAGCACGATCGCGTCGCCGGAGACGTCCTCCAGGTAGTTGTTCTTGATGCGGATGTCGGACATCGTCTTCTTGAACGAGTTGCTCACCGCCGTGTTCGCGTCAGCCTTGGTGCGGATACCCTCCAGGCCCACGCGCTTGACCACGTTGTTCTCCACGGTCACATCGTGGAAGCCGGTGGACGAGCGCCACTCGCCCGCAGGCAGGAGCACCGTGCCGTCGGGATCCACCCAATGGCCGAGGATGATGATGCCTCCGGTGGCCTTGAGGGCCGGCCCCTGCGAGGCGGGCGGCAGGCCCGGCTGCTGGAAGTACTCCGACTGCACGTCGTGGACGTAGTTGTTCGCGATGCGGATGGAGGTGAAGGTGCGATCCTGCTCGTAACCCATCACGAGGATGCCCGCGCGCTGCGCGTCGCCCGGCTTCTTGTACCCCTCCGGGTTGGAGGCCTCGGGGCTGTTCGTCACCTCCAGGTTCTGGATCTGCCAGTTCTCCTGGTTGACCAGCTGCACGGCACCGGTGATGTAGCGCTTGAAAGTCCCGGTGCCGTACGTGCCGCCACCGTTGATGACCGGGCGCCGCTGTGCCGTGAACGACGCCGTGCCGCCCTCGTCGGTGTAGAGGTCGACCGCGATCGGGGCCTCGGCCGTGCCACTGCCCTTCGGGTGCAGCATCTGGCCGTTCCAGGTGCTGTCGGATTCGAGGAGGATGTGATCCCCCGGCTCGAAGGTGGTGGCGGAAACCTTGGTCAGGCTCTTCCACGCGGTGGCGGGACTGGTGCCGGCGGCGCTGTCGTCACCGGACGCACCGTCGACGTAGTAGGTGGTCCCGGTTGTCGAGGGGCCGATCGAGGTGTACGCCGCCGGTTCCGGTTCGGCGGCGGACGCTGCCGGCGGAGCGGCCACGCCTGGGAGGAAGAGCGCCGCGGACAGGGCCGCGGCGAGAGCCACGCGGGAGAATCTCATTCCAACGCAGTCCTTTCTGTGTGGGGATGTTCGAGTCGGGATCCGCGCGCGGTGTGCTGCGCAGCGGATCGGCGACCGGTCAGGGGGTCGCGTCCAGCAGTAGCGTCGCGAGGTCGGCGGTCATGCGGAGGGGATCTGCATCGATTCCCTGCTCCAGCTGCTCCTCAAGCAGTTCGTTCACGTAGGCGTTGCGGGCGAGCTGGGGTGCCTGTTCGAACGTGAGCAGTCCGCCCCCGAGCTTGTCGACGAGGATGAGCCGCTCCCCCTCCGTGAATCCGTCGATGACCGCCCCCGGCTCGGCGTGCTGCATCGCATCGAGGATCTGCGAGGAGTACAGATCCTCTTTCGAGATCTCCTGAGAGTCGATGCGCAGCTCCTCGACGCTCGCGCCCGCGGCGATGAGGCGGTCACGAAGGGCGGCGGCGTTCGTGGTGTCGACCGTCGCGGAGCTGCCAGTCACCCCGGCGGAGGTCGGCGAAGCGGGCGCCATACTCGCGGCGATCACCTCCTCAGCGCCGTGGACGCGCCAGACGGTGACGGCGAGATCGGACTCCTTGGAGACGTCGCCCAGTCGTTCGAACGCGGAACGCAGGTCCGCATCGTCGGGCGGGGACTGCTCCAGCAGCGCAGCGCGCACCGCGTCCTTCAGCTCTTCGGCGCGGGAGCGGATGCGCTCGTACGCGTCGACGCCGCCCGGTTCCTCGGTGGCCGCCCGAAACGCCGAGCTGTCGACCCCCCAGTCGTCAGCAAGGAGAATCAGCGCACAGTCCGCGGTGAGAGCGGACTTCACGGCGGACGCGAGAGCGTCGACGGGTCGAGTGCCGCCGTACTCCTGACCCCAGAAGTCCGAGCCGTAGGAGGCGATGTCATGCTGGGCCGCGAAGTCTGTGCCCACGGCACTCTGCAAGCCGAGCCCGTAGGTGACGGCGGTGGAGGCAGGCACAGTCACGTCGCCGCAGACCGCGGCGGCGCCGTCCGCCTCGCGCGTGATCGCCCATGCCCCGGCGGAGACTCCGCCGATCAGCAGCACCGCGACGACCGCACCGATCATCGTCCGTCGTCCTTGACGTGCCCTCTGCATTCCTGTTCCTCCGGGACTGCACTCGAGACGTGAACATTCTTGTTCACTTAGACACAGTCTTAAACGGAGAGGAACATTAGCGAAAGTTTGTGTTCACTATTGATCACTTCGGAGCCAACACAGGTCCCTGACGAGCGTGAGAGATCGAAAACGCACCTCCGAGCGACCTCAGAGGTGCGTTTTCGATCTCTCACCGCGACACGTCACGGAAACGTCGGGGACGTGGCGCGGTGACCGACACCACGCCCCCGACGTGATCAGCGGGCGGTGCGGGCGAACGCCACTGCGGCGAGCGCGGCGGCCTGGTCTCCGAGAACCCCGTCGTCGAAGATGACGCGCGGCGAGTGGTTCCACTCGACCGTCGCCAGGTCGGTCTCCGGCGGCGAGGTCATCAGAGCGATGAAGGTTCCGGGCACCTCGTTGAGCACGAAAGCGAAGTCCTCCGAGCCCATCATGGGCGTCGGCATGATCGTCACGCGCTGCTCACCGAAGGTGTCGCGCAGCACGTCCACGGTCTCCGCCGTCTCCGCCGGGTCGTTGACCGTGACGGGATACATCGTCTCGAAGCTGATGTCGGCGGTGAGGCCGTGCGCGCTCACCACACCCTCGATCACGCGCGGCAGCCCCTCCTGCAGTGTCTTCAGCGACGCCGGCGACATGTTGCGGACGGTCGCGGCCAGCTCCACCTGCTCCGGGATCACGTTCACGGCACCGTCGCCCGTGGACAGCCGCGTGACCGAGAGCACGATCGGGTCGAACGCGTCGAACCGGCGGGTCACGAAGCTCTGCAGCGCGAGCACGATCTCCGCGGCCGCGGGCACCGGATCCAGGGTCTGCTGCGGCTGCGACCCGTGTCCGCCGCGACCCTTCACGGTCACGTGGAGCTGGTTGGAGCCGGCGGCCACGGCGCCGGCTCGCGTGGCGAAGACGCCTCGGGGGCCGGGTGCGACATGGATCGCGTAGGCGGCGACGGGACGCTCGCCTGCAGCGTCGAGAAGACCCTCGTCGAGCATGACCTTCGCTCCGCCGTGTCCTTCCTCGCCCGGCTGGAACATGAAGATCACCGATCCGTGGAGCTCGTCCTGGCGAGCGGAGAGGAGCTTCGCAGCACCCACCAGGCCGGCGGTGTGCAGATCGTGACCGCAGGCGTGCATGTTGCCGTTGGCCGAAGCGAAGTCGAGACCGGTCGCCTCATCGATCGGCAGCGCGTCCATGTCGCCACGGAGCAGGACGGCGGGCCCGGGGTGTGCACCGCGCAGCACCGCGACGACGGATGTGGTGGCCGTTCCGGTGCTGATCTCCAGCGGCAAGCCGGCGAGGGCGTCGAGCACCTTCTGCTGGGTCCGGGGGAGGTCGAGTCCGAGTTCCGGGTCGGCATGCAGGGCGCGGCGCAGGGCGACGAGCTCGGGAAGGATGCCGGCCGCGTCCGCGGTGAAGTCGGGTGCTGTCATGGTTCAGCCTTTCGTGGTGGTGGTGTCGGCCGGGCTCGGCATGCGCATGAACGCCAGTGCCACGGCGGCGATGAGGAAGGCTCCGGCGCAGACGGCCCAGATCGTGACGTAGCCGCCGATCGAGGAGGACAGCGAACCGGAGGCGGTGAAGCCGGCGAGGATCACGGCGAACACGGCGCCGGCAGCGGAGCCGCCGAGGGTGCGGAGGGAGTTGTACACACCGGTCGCGATGCCGGTCTGGTCGCTCGGAGCCACCTCCGCGACGAGCGCGGGCAGCGCACCGAGCAGCAGGCCCATGCCGATGCCGTTGATGGCCGAGACCAGGAAGATCTGCCACAGCTGGTCGTGGAACGCGATCTGTACGAGCGAGCCGCTTGCGGCCAGGATTGCGCCGGTCACCAGCACGGTCCGGATGCCGACCCGGCGTGCGATGGGTGCGAAGGTGGCGGCGCCGATCGTCGCGAGGATGGTGACGACGGCCGTGACGGCGGAGGCCGTGCCCGCACTGGCGGCGAAACCGTATCCGGTCTGGGCGGGATCTGCGGTGAGGAAGGTGGTGGACGGCGACTGCGCGCCGAACATCACCATGCCGAAGAGGAAGGCGGTGAGATACACCGGCCCCATCCGGCGCGAGACGATCAGGCGCACATCGATCGCGGGCGATGACGATCGCAGCTCCCACAGCACCCAGAGCGCGAAGATCACGACCGCGGCCGCGAGGGTGCCGATCGTGGCGGCCGATCCGAAGCCCTCGCTGGAGGCGAGCCGGAGGCCGAACAGCAGGACGATCATGGCCAGTCCGATGCCGATGAAGCCGAGCACGTCCACCTTGGCGCCGGTGCGGGAGGTGGACTCCGGCACCTTGAAGAAGACCGCGTACACGCTCACCGCGACGAAGAGCACGGGAATGAGGAGCGTGAGGGTGAGGCTCGGCAGCAGCGCCGAGAACACCCCGGCGGAGATGGTACCGAGGATCGCGCCGCCGGTGAGGCAGGAGACCAGCAGACCGATCGACGTGCGGGCGGTCTCGCCCTTGATGCGGTTGTGCACCAGGGCGATCTCCAGAGGCAGCCAGACGGCGAGCGGCCCCACCAGGATGCGGGCGGCGAGCACCAGCGGATAGTTCGGCAGCAGAGCGGTGACGAGGGTTCCGATCAGCACGGAGATCACGGCGATGCGCAGCATGCGGCGATGACCGAAGATGTCGCCGAGCTTGGACAGCAGCGGCACACAGACCGCCGCGGCGAGCGTCTGCACGGTGAGGAACCAGGTGATGTCGGCGTCGGACACCTTCAGGTGGCCGGCGATCTCGCCGAGCAGCGGGGCGTAGAAGCCCTGAACGAAACCGCTCGCGAGCTCGCAGAAGATGAGGAAGCCCACGACGGCGCGAGCGCTGACCTTGGGCAGGGATTGGGTGACGGGGGCGTCAATGGACATGGTGGACCTGTTCGTCGGAGTCGCCGGAGCGACGCGGCGGGCGTGAGACGAGCGCGTCGATGATGTCGACGTAGGAGTGCTCGGCGATGCGAATGCGTTTGACCGACTGCCGGTACAGGGTGAGTCCGGCGATCGTGTCGAGGAGGACGTCATGGTGGACGTCGGCGGGGAGCTCGCCTCGGGCGATGGCGCGGTCGATGATCTCGATCCCCTGCGCTCTGCGGTGCTGGAAGAACCCGTCCCAGAGGGCCGGGAAGACGTCGGGCTCGAACATGGCGCGCAGGCCGTGTCCCTGCTCGGGCGAGAGCTCCTGATTGCGCTGGTTCTGCAGCGCGTGCTCCAGGAGATCGGCGCGGACATCGCCGGAGTCGGGAACCTCGCCGATGCGCACCTGAGACTGCAGGACGGCCGCGACCAGCGCGCCCTTGTCGGCGTACCGGCGGTAGATCGCAGTCTTGCCGCACCCCGCCGCCTTCGCGACCTGCTCCACGCTCAGTGCGGCATAACCTCGCTCGCCCAGGAGCCGGGCCGCGCTCTCGAGGATGCGCCTGGTGAGGTCCTCGTCGGTGGGACGGCCAGTGCGCTCAGCGGGGGTCGCGGTCACACCGAAACGATACGGTACGACGTGTTTCGTAAGTGTTACAGATGGATCACGATGAGAATCACGGAGCGCGAAGAGGCATGCGGCAGGCGAGTGCCCGGCATGGCGTCACCCGGCGCCGGATACAGCGCGGCCCCAGCCGGTACCGAATACCGCGCCCCGCCAGCCGGTACCGAATACCGCGCCCCGCCAGCTGGTACCGAATACCGCGCCGCGCCAGCCGGTACCGAATACAGCGCCGCGCCAGCCGGTGCGGAAGACAGCGCGGCGCCAGCCGGTGCCGAGGACAGAGCGCAGAGCAGGCCGAACGCGCCCCGGACGAACACGAGACGCCACGCAGAGCAAGAGCGGGGACGCTCGGGGTGACCCCGGCTCGCGAGGAGAACCCCGCGCGCTCTGACTCCTCGCGCTCAGACCGCCGCGGGGGGCGCCACCGATGCGGCACGGCGGGCGATCAGCATGATGCCGGCGGCGGCGAGGAGGAAGATCAGGGCGAGCATCCCCCACCCCGCGAGCCCGTAGGTGAGCGCAGTGGCGTTGACGACCATCGGCGATGCCAGTGCGCCGAGCGAGAAGCCCATGCCGAAGACTCCCTGGTACGCGCCCGCGCGCACGGGATCCGCCAGCTCGAAGCTGAGTCCCCACGCTCCCGCCTGGGAGAGGATCTCCGCGAAGGTGTGGGCGACCATGCCGAGGACGAGCACCGCGATGGCGGCCCAGGTGGGAAGGCCAGCTGCGAGCGCGTAGATGAAGCAGGCCCCGGCCATGAGCCAGCCCGCAATCATCGTCACGCGTCCCGCCACGCGGATGTCGTGGGTGCCGCGCGAGGCGCGCACTTGGAAGAGCACCACCAGCGCGGTGTTCAGGACAAGTAGCACCGACACGATCACGGTCGGTGCTTCGGTCTCCTGCGTGATCCACAGCGGCACGCCGAGCTCGGCCACGCCGAACTGCATGCCGAACACCGCCGAGAGGACGGTCAGCAGCAGGTAGCGCGGATCCCGCCAGGGCGAGCGACGCCGCCAGTCGCTGCGCTCCGCCTGGGCGACGGTGTTGATCGACCCCGTGTCGGTGCGCAGCGCAGTCGTGCTGCGGGCAGGGGCGTCGACGCCTGAGGGGAGCCGCAGCAGCGGGATGGAGCCGATCGCGCACAGCAGTCCCGCCGCGAGGATCACCACGCGGTAGGCGGGCGCGGTGCCGAGCGCGAGCGCAATCGCCGCGATGCCGGAGCCGAGAGCGATCGACAGGTTCGTGACGGTGCGCAGCACCGCGCGGGCGTGCACGCGGCGCTCGGGAGCCAGCCCTCGGGCGATGATCGCGGAGCGAGCCGAGTGCCCCACGGAGTCGAAGAATCCGGAGAGGCTGGCGAGGATCAGAGCGGAGAGGAAGTCGCCGGCAAACGCGTATCCCGCCAGCAGCAGACCACCCAGGGCCTCGCACGCGAATGCGATGCGTCGCGCGCTGCGCCGATCGGACAGCCATCCACCCACCAGTGATGCGACCACCCCGCACGCGCTGGACACGGCCAGCACGAGCGCCGCCTCCCCCGCGCCGAGCCCGAGGATCTGCGTGAAGAAGAGCACGGTGACCGTGAGGAACACCCCGCGACCCACCCGGGACACCGCTGTCGAGGTGACGAGGGCGCGAAGCACCGGGTCATTCATCGAGGCGGTGAGCCTGCGCCACAGCCCCTCACGAACGGGGGCGGGACCTGCAGAGCTCACCACTCGATCCTCGCACGTGCGCGGTTCTTGTCATGACGCGGCGGCGGAGCAAGCACGTCGCTACCGGACGCTCACCGCCGGGCTCGGAGCACGCGAACACGAACGGCGCGTTGATGGGGAACACAAATCAGCGCTGCTCTGCCGGAGGATCATCGCCGCCACGCCGGAGGATCAGCGATCAGCCACCCGGGCCCGACGGATCGATCGGGGCGCCGTCGCCATGCTCGGGGAGGTCGCCGCGCTCGACCGGCATCCCCGCAGGCGGCTCGGGCGCATCGGAGAAGAGCAGTTCGAGTTCCGCGACCGACGGCACGTGCACTGCCTGTGCGGCCGCCCGCAGGTCCTCCTCCGAAGCGCCTCGGCCGCTCACGCGGATGAGCACATCGTCACGCGTCGCGACGTACTCGTGTGCGTCTCCCGCAGTCCGGTGCCAGAGTCCGTCATCGTCCTCTTCGCATGCCACGGCCACATCGTGCGCCTCGAAGAGCGGAGTTGCGGCGCAGTTCTCGGCGGTCACCTCTCCGAAGTCGGTGCGGATCGTCAGTATCCCGCCGCGCGCCTCGCTGAACCACGACGCCGACATGCCGCGGGAGCCGGTCGAGCCGACCGACTGCACCGCAAGATCGTAGCCGTCGACATCGGTCGTGTAGACGAGTTCGGGCGTGATGCCGAGAGAGCTCGCGCTCTCGGCGATCCGCTCGGGGTCCGCGGGCGTGTTTCCACCCGCGCCGGTCGCGCACGCCGAAACTGTCAGGGCGACAGAGGCCGCGATCGCGAGGGCGATCACGGGCCGGAGCGAGGCATGGAGGCGCACGACACGATCGTAGCCATGGAGTGCGGCCGCGCTCCAGGACGTGAGAGGAAACAGCCCGCACGTCGTGGGCGTCCCGAGCGGTCGTTGCCCGGCCTCCCCCGCCTCGCGGAGCGCAGGAACTGCACGCGTGGCCGATCGCCCGGTGAGCGATCAGCCACCATTCCGGTCCGCCAGCCCCGATACGACAAAACCCCCGGAAGAACCGGGGGTTGTCATCTGTAGCAGGAGCGGGGCTTGAACCCGCGACCTCACGATTATGAGTCGTGCGCTCTCACCAACTGAGCTACCCTGCCGCACGGCATTTTCATGCCTTGAGCCCCGAGTCAGGATTGAACTGACGACCCCTTCCTTACCATGGAAGTGCTCTGCCACTGAGCTATCGGGGCGTTGTCACCCTCACCGGGGCAACTCATCCAGCGTACCAGATGATCGAGGTGGCGATTGACCACTCACTCCGTGTGAGCGCGCAACCAGGCGATCGGATCGACGGTCTTTCCGTCGATGATGATCTCGAAGTGCATGTGTGCACCGAACGAGCGACCGGTGTTGCCCGTGAGCCCGACGACGGTGCCCACCGTGACCTGGTCCCCGGCCTTCACGCGCAGCGAGCCGTACTGCATGTGCGCGTAATGGCTCGTGACGATCTGGCCGTCGATCTCGTGATCGATGTACACGTTCACGCCGTATGCGCCGCCGTTCTCGGTGGCGATGCGAACGGTGCCGTCGGCGATCGCCTGGACCGGCGACCCGTCACCCGGCTGGAAGTCGGCTCCCTCGTGCATACGCCCATCGCGCATGCCGAAGCCATCGCCCACGGGAACGCCGACGGCGAAGGGCCACTGGATCGGTGCGGAGACGTTGTTCACGAAGACCGACGACGAGTAGTTGCGGATGCCGCTCTCCTGGGCGAGCTCAGCGCCCGAGATCGTCGAGTAGTTCTCGCTGCGGGCGAGGTCGTCGGTGAGGGCATCACCGGAGGCGACGAACGCCTGGATGTCGGCCTTGGCGGTGGACGGTCCGGTGCTGGCGACCGAGGCGACCGCCGAGCTGCTTCCGATCGACGGCGGCAGCGCCATCGCGAACACCAGGGCCGCGGCAGCGCCCATAACGCCGATGGAGGCGCCTGCGGTCGCGATACGACGGACGTTGCGACGCTTGCGGGGCGCGACGTGCAGGTAGACGGGAAGGTCCGATACGGGAAGCGTTGCGTCAGCGGGCGCGCTCTTCTCCTCGATGATCGACGTCACCTGCGTGTGACCGGCCTCGGCAAAGACGCGCGATGCCTCGGCGAACGCGTCGCCTTCGGGATCGGCGATGACGTCGGAGATGTGCGCGACGGGAACAGTCGGCCCGGGGGCCGCCTCCGCGGCTGTGCTCTGCTGGGCGCGACGCGCGTCGCTCCGACGCGAGGGCTGTGGGCGCTGTGCGACGGTCTCGGCGGCGGGCTCGGCGGGCGCGACAGCATTGTCGGCGGGAGCGACGCCAGCGGCGGCGATCGTGACGGCGGCAGCGCGAGCGCGCAGGGCACGGCGCGTCAGGCGCGCACCGGAGTCGGCGGGAGCGGATTCGTCGCGGTCAGCTTCAGACACAGCGCCGTCACCGGCTCGGGTGTGATCTATCGACAAGAACTCGTTACCTCAGGGTTGGCCGCACAACCGCGACACGAACAGATTCAGGGGGCGGACCGAACTCCGCTGCGGGTCAGCAAAAGTAACGATCAGGTAAAGGCTACCCCCGCTCCGCTGAAAAAGCCATCCGAAGAGCGAACTCTGTTAGCAATCCAGGACCTCAGCCGGCCAGCGCCGCGATCACGCGATCATGGGCGGCGGGAGATCCTGCGACGATCCGCGGGCGTGAGCCTTCCGCGTCGAGAAACGACACCGTTCCTCCGGCCTCGATCACCAGCAGGGCACCGGCGGCGTGATCCCAGGCCTTCAGATCCCGTTCGGAATAGGCGTCGACGCGGCCGGCCGCCACAGAGGCGAGATCCAGCGACGCGGCACCGAACCGGCGCAGATCGCGGGCGAAGGGCAGCACACGCGCGATCTCGGCGAGGTCAGCGGCATGAGTCGTCCGGTCGTAACCGAAGCCGGTGGCCACCAGCTCGCCCGCCGCACTCGGCTCCGCCACCCGCAGTCGCTCGCTCGTGCCCACGCCGTCCAATCGCGCACCCTCGCCGACCGCTGCACTGAACATCTCGTTTGTCGCGGGAGCGAAGATCGCACCTGCGACCGCCGTCCACTCCCCCACACGGGCGGGACCCGAGACCACCGCGACGCTCACCGCCCAGAACGGCAGACCCTGCGCATAGTTGACGGTGCCGTCGATCGGATCGACGATCCAGGTCAGCCCATCCGTGGGGACCGGGTCGTACTCCTCGCCGATGATGCCGTCACCCGGTCGCTCACTCGCCAGCCGATCACGGATGAGCCGTTCCACCTCGCGGTCGGCTTCGGTGACGATGTCGGCGAGCGTGGACTTCGTGGCTGCGATCCGCACACCCTCCGCACGTCGGCGAGCGGCGAGCTCCCCCGCCTCCCGTGCGATGTCGATGGCCAGGTCCCGAAGCTCCGCACTCATGCCGCCAGCCTAGGCGTCCAGGCCCGGTGGGCGGACGGCCGTCAGGCGACGCGCAGGTTGCGGAGGGCGCGCTGCGAGGGTGGTCACCTGCGGGATTCTCCGCCTTTTGGCAATACATGGGTCGTCATCCGAATGGCACTCGTGCCCACGATCACGTCAGGGGTCGACGTGGCTTGCCACGTTGAGAATACGACCGCTCGGGTCTCGGACGAAGAACCGCCGAATCCCCCAGGGCTCATCGCGCAGTTCACGAACGATGTGTTGCTCTGCCGCAACGGCCTGCTCGAACGCGGCGTCAACGTCGGCGACCTCAATGGACACATCGATCTGAGTCAGCTCGGGATCCACAGCCGTCTCACTCTTCCACGCGATGATGACCTGCGTGGTCGGAGTACTCCGTGACGCGAGCATGAGCATCCCGTCCTCATCCATCGCGACTCGAAAGCCCAGAACTCCTTCGTAGAACGCACGCATTTCACCGGGCCGGTCCGTCGTCATCACCGGCATCGCACGACGAATCTCCACGTTCGTAGGTCTATCACACTGATAGACCTCGCGCAGGCTCCCTCCGGGAACGACCAGCGTCAGCCGGCAGCCGCTTCGCACACCGTCACCCGCAAGAACGAAGGGGGCAGCCTGCCCGAAAACGAGGCGATCAACGCCGCGATCCCTCTGAGACGACCCCAGACCCGCAAACCGGTCCCTCGCGCCTGACTGAAACGAGAAGCGCCCCCGAAATCGGGGGCGTTTCTCTTCGCTGTTCGAGATCTCGGGACAAACTCAAGAGTTTCGCGAACATTTCATGGTGGGTTGTTCGCGGAACTCGTTCTGCTGCATGTTTCCGAGCCTCTTTCTGCCGCGTGATTCCGCCGATCCTCCGCCTCCGCGGGGTTAATCCTCCGGATAGTTGGCCAACGCCCGTGATCCCGCAGGTTGGTACTTCTATGCGAGAGCTTCGTCGGACATGGGTCGCAACCGCATCAAGCTCCCGCGACTTCCGAGCCGGACATAACTGGGCACGCCTGTGAGCTCCGTCAAGTGCCGTGTGGTCGGCTTTGTTCGTGACCCGCGCGATGCCGCACGGTTGGCATGCAAGTGCTCGGCGCGAGCCCGAACGGTTCTGAAGAGCGGGCCAACGAGTCTCCATCAACGGGCGAGTCTGGCCTTAGATTCGGACCAATGGCAGATCACGAAGCATCGTGCGTACTTTCTCTCGCGTTGGCGCACGCATGCTTGTCACTAGGTCAGAAGGCACTTCGCGCGAGGGCACCATGGCCACCGATTTGCGAGGGCGCTTCCTCAGCATTCGTTGCAGGGTTGCGCGGGAATGACTGAGGAATAGTGCGAGGATGTCGGTCTCATCTGAAGCATACCCACGTCCATCGCCGAGAAGATCATCTCTAAAGTCGAGGTAAGAGAACAACTCTCGGTCGTCATTGAGTGCCGTAGTGACGACAGCAAGGTCAGCGATAGTGATCATGTTGGCGCCTAACCTCTCTCCAAGCCGCTCCGGCCGCCATATGAGCCCCGAGTATTCGTGCAGAAGCACAGCCAAGCCGATGAATCGGGCGTCCTTGGAAAGAGCGAGCGGTGTGCCACCGATGGTCACAGACTCGCCGCCGGCGAAAGCCTTCTTGCGACGAGCAAGTTGGCGCTGAACTCCTCCGATCCCGTTGGCGTGCCCTTTCGCGGTTGTTGGAACGTCCTGCCCCTCGTAGTGCGCTTTCACTTCTACGTTGAGGACGTGTGTGCATGAGCGATCAGTGGCGAGGATGTCGAGCTCGCCGATGTCGGTTGGGGAAATGGCAATGCGAGCATCGCCCCCATGAACGCGCACGCCGTCGCAGCGCGCCAGGATCCGGCCCACGATGTCCTCTACCAGTGCGGCAGACTGTTTCGGGCGCAGATCGGCTCGCGCCAGCTCGAGCACTGGAAGGTGGAGCCGGGTGGTCGCGGCTTCAAGGTTTGCGGGGATAATCGTGCCGTCAACATTCACGAAGGGGTGCGTGACCGACCCGCGCATCATGCTCAGCGAACTAAAACTGCGGCCGTGATACTCCCCCGCTCGAATCGCCATCTTCGCTGCGAGTGCGCGCGCGGGTCCAGGCATCGTCTCCGGAGCGCCACGGAACCAGTTACTCGAGTGCGCGAGCTCATCAAGATAGTCAACGAGGCTCTCGAACTCGCCGCGCGCAATGCGGGGCTCCGCCGCCAGCACAATCTGTCGAGCGACTTCCGCGGCGCTCCACCCGAAGCGTGTGCGCACACCGGTCAGCACATCATGGTCAAGCGGAGACAGAGCCGCAACATCGAATGAGTCCACCGGCCTCAGCGAATGCTGCAGAGTGAGCAGATTCCGCCAATCCTGTGCAGCTTGCAAGAACTCCACGATGCCATGACCGAGCTTAGTCCCAGCGCCACCGGCGGCAACAACCCACAGCCATCGCTTCAAGGGAACCTCGATCGGATTCGGCGAACCCCGCAGCTTCGACACAGCGGCGTAGAAGAACACCAGATTGAGCACGTTCTTCGGGCTTACGACCCCGAGATGCTCGGTCGCTCGCTGATCTGCGCGGTCTACCCATCCCGAAAGCTCGCGCTCGACATCTCTCATCAGTTCCGGGTCCAGGGCCGCTGGCAGTCTCTGAAGATGCGCGTTCGGAGTCCGAAGTAGCCGCTCCCTGGCAAAGATCGCCTCTTTCGCCACGCGCGCCACCGGGGCGCGCACGAATTCCGGTGGCAGATGCCCCACCACGCCTGCAAGGCCCCACACATCATCTGCGCCCATGTCTCCCCCTAGCCACCGCAGCATATCGACCTCGCACGAGGCGGATTCCCCCGCTGTCATCGCGAGACGCATGCTCCGCAGCGGGCAACCTTCGGGACTGAGCAGTCTTGCAATCTGCTCTGACCTCTGCTTTCTCGGTTCACTCGACACCCTGGATTCGCGGGGCCCGCGTTGTGAACAAAGTCCGTCACTGTGGCCCTGCGGATGTGGCAGCGTCACCTATCTGGTCGCGGGTGCAGGGTGCGTAGCCCTCGCTGTGAGCGGCGGGCTACATGAAGCCTGCACACAGTGAGACGGGGAGCCTCCCCAATCACCGTTCCGCTCGTTTCACATGGGAAGTAACGTCAGTGCAAGATCCAGCTCGCGACCGCCAAGCTCCACCAACCAGATTCACCGTTGCCGGCCACACGGCATCAACCTGGACGGTGCCGCTGCGTCACTGGCTCGAGAGCCAGGACGACCGTGCGAGCATGATCCGCCGTTGGAATGACCAGTTTCGAACCGGTGTAGGGAAGGTGGATGGCAGTGTCATGCCCAGGCTCGTAGACATGGAAACCTCGGCGGCCGTAGAAAACTGGCAGCCTCTCAACGTCTAGCAGCTAGGACACGTCGGACTCCGACGAGTACCGCACCTGCGCGGAGTGCGGCAGCGACTGCGCGGCTGAACCGTTCGATGCCGGCGAGTGCGACGGCTTCAGGGTCGCGTTCGTGTGCTCGGCTCACGGCGTGCACTCAGTCATCGATCCCTTCGAGGGCGAGCGATAGTGTCGGAGTTCGCAGCCGGTTCGTCGCCGACGTCGACAAGTGGGATCAAAAAAACAACTGAGGGGTGGACATGATCCGATTCACGGACTTCATAAGAGTGTCGGAACCGAGCGCGACGAAGGTCAAGCTCAACATCCGCGCGGGCATCGGAGGCGCCGCGGCCTGGGACCTGCTGCTCGCGGAGGACCCCGAGGAGTGGCTGAACATGACCCGCCACCGCGAGCTGCACCAGAACAACAACATGGGCGACGCCGAGTACGTGCTCGCGTTCGCGCAGTACTACCCCTACGGCCCGCAGTACTTCATCTTCGGCGGCTTCTTCCGAGTCACCCCGGTGGTGCCGGAGCTCATCGGCGGGGCCGGCTACCACCTGGAGCTCCTCGACGAGTTCTCCGAGTACATCAAGCGCCTCATCATCAAGCTAGAGCAGCCGGTGGGGCGAGACCTCTACCTGCGCCGCTACGACCGGATCCAGGACAGCAAGCTCAACCCGGAGGTCTACGAGCTCGCGCCGGACACGAAGCTGGGCACGTTCCCGGGCTACCAGAACGTCCGGCTCAGGCATGCCGAGATGCAGCGGATCATCGCCAACGACGAGCCGAGCTGGAAGGACGCCCTCTCCAGCGTCAAGGGCGTCTACGTCATCACCGACCTGAGCGACGGGCGGCAGTACGTCGGCTCAGCGTCTGGAGAGGCCAACGGCCTCTGGCAGCGCTGGTCGGGCTACGCGCACCTGAAGAACCTCACCGGCGGAAACAAGGAGCTGAACCGGATGCGCGAGGAGCTCGGCGACGCACACATCGTCGAGAACTTCCAGTACTCAATCTTGGAGATCTTCGACCCGAAGACCAAGGCGGAGACGATACTTCAGCGGGAGTCGTTCTGGAAGCTGGCGCTCGATAGCCGTCGGCATGGCATGAATCTCAACTGACGAGTCGGAATCGATCGGAGAACAAGCCACGACGGTATCAACATCGCTTTCGCGGTTGGGTCGTGGCTCGAAATCAGGCGTGGCCCCGTTTGACGACCGTCTCATCTCCTGTGCGCGGACTCCGGCCGTACGCGCACAGGAGCCCATGAACGGCTGTAGCGCCGCGTGTGTCAGCTCGGGTGCGGCCGGAACCCGGATCGGGCGCAGCAGCGGGTCGGCGCGGTCCGCGTAGCCGCGCGCCCACTCGACCCATTCGAGAGCCGATGCGCTCCGCGACTCGTCGGGGTCCGACAGCGCCTTCGCCTCCAGCTCAGCTGCGTATTCACGTATCGCAGCTACCTCGCGCCACTTGGCGACCTGGCCCGTGAGCAGCTCCGCGCGGTGGCTGTCCGTGAGCGCTTGGACCGCTTTCTCCCGGGCGATCTCCCACTGGCGCTTCCGCTCGATTTGGTCGAGCTCCTCCTGCGCGCGGCGCTCGACCGCGGCCTGGTGGCGGAGCTCAAGCTCCTGGAGCACCTGCGCGAGCACGACTTCCAACGGGCGCTCCGGGCGGTCCTCCCAGGAGCTGCCCCAGAAGCCGCTCCCTAGAGCGAGGATCTTGATCGCCAGCCGCTCGGTCGGCACCACGTCCCACTTGGGCACGGCATACCCCCGGCCGGCGCGCGCGAGCTCGCTCTTGGAGGCGACATGCTCCCGCTTCTCCGTGAGCTGGTGTACGCCGAGCTTGAACTCGTCGGTGCCGATCACGAGCTTGAAGTGCCCGGGGTCCTCCTCGTTCCGGTCGAAGAACCCCCACTGGTTCTTACGCCTCCCCCTAGTCTTCGACACCTTGTACTCTCGACGCTCGGCCTCCGACGCGAGCGCCTGGACGAGCCGCAGCGCCCTGCTCCTCTCGCCCGGCCGGACCTCGAAGTCCTCCCGCTCCGGCAAGTGCTTCACTAGGTCGGACGCGCCGCGGAGGGATCCAGGAACTGGGATCGGCTCCAGCACGCGGGTCCGCCACTCGGGCAGCGGGTGCAGCCTGACGCTCGCTGTGCGAGTGCGGTAGTCGTGACTGACGGTGACCTGCATGCCCTCCTCGAACGAGAAGAACGCGCCAGCGAACACGAAGACGGCATCACACCACCCGCGGCACGAACGCGACGCAGCCGACGCACCGCACCCGACACCCGACTCCTCCTGCGCAACAACCGCCGAAGATCACAAACACGCGCCAGCCAGCGCACATAGCTACGCCGGCAGCCGCTTCACACTCCATCACCCGCAAGAACGAAGGCGCCAGCCTGCCCGAAAACGCGACGATCGGCCTACGAACGCCATGAAGTGACCGAAACTCTGCGAAACCGCCCACTCACGCCTGACCGAAACGAGAAACGCCCCCGAGATCGGGGGCGTTTCTCATTGCTGTTCGAGTTCCCTGAACAAAACTCAGGAGCTTCGCGAACAATCCATGGTGGCGGGTGAGGGATTCGAACCCCCGTAGCTTACGCGTCTGATTTACAGTCAGATCCCTTTGGCCGCTTGGGAAACCCGCCAGGTGCGCACCCGACCGACTTGTACAGCCGACCAGAGGCGCGGATATCGATACTACCGGAGCTTCGGCGTGACCAGAAATCGGCTGATCAGGGGCGGGTCTCAGGTGTCGATGCGGTGAGCCTCATCGCCCGCGTCGTCACGCGGAACGCGCAGCAGCGCGCCCTCGGCCCGGCACGTCGCCGCCGCCACGTCCATCGCCTCGGCGAGAGCCTGCTCCCATGCCGCCTCGTCGAGCTGCGGGCTGCGCACGAGCGCCTGCACCACCGTCGCCAGCGTGGCGTCCCCGGCACCCATCGTGTCGACGATGCGCCCCGGCAGGACCGAGATCCCACGGGAGACGCTGACGCCGCTCGCGTCCAGCCGCGCCCCGTCCGCTCCGGCCGTCGAGAGCACCGCGGCAGCCCCGAGCGCCAGCATGCGCTCCCGCATCTCGGTGAGGCTCGACCGGTACAGCAGACGCGCGTCGTCATCACCGATCTTCACGAGCGCGGCCGCGGGCACCAGCGCCTCGAAGCCGGCGATGAAGCGATCGCGATCGTGCATCATCCCGGCACGCGGATTCGGGTCGATGACCAGCCGCGTGGGCGTACCGCCGACGGCGTCGGTCAGGTCGTTCGCCTGGGCTTCGTCGTCGAATGCCACGCAACTGACCACGGTGACGGGTGCCGCGCCGATCGCGGCGCGTTCGGCTTCGCCGTAGCGGATCCTCCGCTGTCGGGCGGCCTCGGAGAACACGTACACCGGCTCCCCCGACGGGCCCCGCTCGCTGACGGCGCGGGCAGTGCCGAGCGGCGAGGGCGTCGCCAGCAGTTCGACGCGATATGCGTCGAGGAGCTCGCGGATGCGATCGCCCGGCTCGTCATCGCCCACCATCGCGATGAGCGTGGTCGGCACGCCGAGCACGCTCAGTCCGACGGCGACGTTGAGTGCGGCGCCACCGATGAACTCGCGAACGCCATGCGGGTCCCTGAGCTCGTCGATGAGTGCGTCACCGATGACCACCACCCGGTCCTCGCTCATGCGTCCTCCAGCACGCGGCGCACGAAGTCCTCTGCGCGGCGTCGCGTTCCGTCCAGGCGATGGTTCACATCGCCACGGATCTCGCCCGGTGCCAGGGGAGCCGCCAGGCGGACCGCGTCATGGCACGTGAGATCCGCGCACATGTACGTGCCGATGCCGTCACCGCGCTCCCCCGCCGTGCCCCCTCGTCGCGCCGTGAACATCGTCACCTGGTCCGCGGGCTGCATGGTGTGACAGATGTTGCACACGCCCGCTCGCGCATGACTGGACCCGGACGCCGCGCGGAGCATGATCCCCGTGGGATGGCCATCGAGTTCGACGATCAGATACGCACGATCCCGCGTGCGCGGGTCCCGCCAGGCGACGAAGTCCATGTGATCCCAGTCCAGGATCAGAAAGGCCGTCGGCACCGCCATCAGCTCGCGCTCGCCGTCGGACGCGTTCGCGAGCGCTGCGCGCGCGTCATCTTCGGTCATTCCTCGCATGAAGCCTCCGTCGGCGAGTCTAGGAGCCTCTCACGCCGCGCGGGCCGGAACCGCCACACCGGGCAACGACCACACGCCGAAGCCCGGGCCGTCGCAGACGATTCGAGTCGCGCCTTCCGCACAGGCAAGCGTGACCTCACCGAACAGCGGCGCAGCGGCGCCGAGGCCCTCCACGGCCTGATCCGGAATGTCCGCGGCAGCAGCAGAGCGCGCCGCCGCGATCAGCAGGGTCTCCTCGGCGCTCTCCCGCACGAACACCAGCAGTTCGTCGGACACATGCAGCCATCGCATTCCCCCGGTGGCCAGTGCCGCATGACCCCGGCGCAGCGCGATCAGATCGCGATACAGCGTGATGCGCTCGGCCACCCGACCCTCGCCCTCCGTGCCCCAGGGCATCGGCGTACGGCTCGATTCGCCGTCCGCGCCGGTGAGGGCGTACTCGTCACCGGCGAAGACGACAGGCAGACCCGGCAGCGTCATGGAGAGCCCGACGGCCACGGGCACGGTGCCGGGCGCAGCGTTGGTGGCGAACCGCGCCGTGTCATGGGTGTCGAGTGGCTGCATGTTCCCGAGCCGGACCCGCCAGGGGATGCCCGCGGTGAAACGCGTGATCGCCTCGGCGACATCGCGGCCCGAGTACCGGGGGATGCCGCCGACCGGCTGCGTGAAGAACCACGGATCGGTGGAGGTGGTGCCGTCGGCCTCGAGGTAGGGAGCGTGCGTGGGCCCGCTCAGCCACCCCCAGACCGGCCGGGTGAACGAGGGGTAGGTCATCGCTCCGTGCCACGCATCACCCTGAAGATCGCTCTGTGCGTCGTTGGTCGACTCGCCCAGCAGGATGCGCTCCCCGGGGACCGAGGTGATCGCACGCAGCAGCCCTCGCCGCACGTCGGCGTTCAGGTCGATGGCGCCGAGCCGTCCGGTCATGTTGGCCACATCCACGCGCCAGCCGTCGATGCCGAACGGCTCGCGCAGCCAGTGCGCCACGACGGAGTCCTCATCCTCGTAGAACCGGCGACGCAACTCCGCATCGGACCAGTCGAACTTCGGCAACGTGTCGTAGCCGAGCCAGGACTCGTAGCGCGTGCACTCCGGATCGGTGAAGTAATAGAACCCGGCCTCCGCTGCCTCCGGATGACCTTTCGCAGCGCGGAACCACTCGTGGCTGTCACCGGAGTGGTTGCTGGTGAGGTCGCCGATGATCCGCATGCCGCGTGCATGGACAGCAGCGATCAGGCGGGCGTAGGCCTCATCACCGCCCAGGAGCTCGTCCACGTGACGGAAGGTGGAAGCGTCGTAGCGATGATTGGATTCGGCGGGGAACACCGGGGTGAGATAGACCAGATCGACGCCCAGGTCCTCCAGGTGATCGAGGTGCTCGATGATGCCGTCCAGGTCGCCGCCGTAGAACTGCTGGGTGCGGCCGGGCATCACCGGGTCCACCGGATCATCCCAGGCCGCCGGGATCGCCCAGGCCGGTGTCGGGCGCGTGTCGGCCGCAGCCGAGCGAGCGAAGCGGTCGGGGAAGATCTGGTACATCACCGACCGATGTAGCCACGCCGGGGGCGCCGCGGTGGTCACCAGCGCGAAATCCTCGCTGTCCAGGGTCTCCCCGGTGTGCAGCCCGGATTGATTCAACCACTGAACCCGGCCGTCGTCGTGGATGAAGACAAAGCGGTAGCCGTGCCTCGGGTTCGCCACCGTGATGGGCGCTTCCCACCACTCCCATCCGCCGGCCACCCCGATCCGCTCCGCCTCGGTCCAGGCCGGCTCGTGATCAGGATTGGAACGGGTACGAACCGCGGCGAGCGGTCCGAAATCGACCGGCACCCGCACGCGCACGCGCACGGTGTCCCCGAGGGCGGGCGCATCGTCCGAGACATACAGCGCGGAGCCGTCGTGGTGCGGTGTGAGCGTCATCCGTGGTCCTCCCTCAGCGAGGGCGGCGGCCTCGTCCCCGGCCGTTGTCCCCTCGTGCGGTCAGTCTAGGGGCGGCTTCGGACACCGCGCTGTTCGAGGATGCGAAGCCCTTCCATGGCGGCGGTTTCGACGTCGGCGATCGCGGAGAGCAGCGCACCCGCCTCTGCGAGAAGGCGGGGCTCCCGCCCGGATCCGGCGGCGTCGATCAGCTCCGCTGCGCGCGTCCACCGGCGGGCGGCGTCCGCGAAGAGGTCGACGCCGCGCTCCAGCGCCGAAGCCTGTGCCGGAGCGAGATCGGCCGCGACGATATCGCGAGCCTCGATGAGAAAGTCCCGATAGAGCGCGCGGAAGAGTCCGCCGCCAGTCCCGCCGCGCTCCATCAGAGCCGCGATCTGTCGCAGGTCCTGGGGCGGGTCGGCGACGCGCTCCAACCAGGCCGGCACCTTCCGCGCCGCCGTGCGCACACCGCGGCCGCCGACGTTGGCGATGGGCGGATTGAGGTATGCGTCAGCGGCCGCGACGATCGCGTCGAGGATCGCGGGCGACAGATCGAGGGAAGCTCCGGCCCGGATCGTGAACGAGCGGTTCCGTGCGGACATCGGGCCGCGGGCTGAACGCGCCGCCGCCAGGCTGTCGAGGTCCGTGGACACCTGGCCGCCCTGCTGCGCCGTGTCGACCAGGTGCGCACGCTCCCCCTCGTACCCGGTCATCGCCACCACGTGTCCGGCGAAGTGCACCCGGGACGTGAAGTACGGCAGGTAGAAGCTGTCGAGTTGCAGCCCCACCGCCGAACCGCTGTCGAGGGCCCCTCGCACCTGCTCCCACGCCAGCCGCGGGGACGCGGTCTCGTGCACGTTCAGGGTCACGCCGCACCGCTCGGTCACCGCTCGGACGATCTCGAACGGCTTCACCCGCCCGCCGATGAACGGAAGCGGCTGCCGACGAGAGTCCCAGTAGACGAACGACAGCCCGCTCCCGAGCCCGAACAGCATCGGCTCGGACAGGGAGATACCCGCGTCCGCGAACAGCACGCGGAGCGTCGAGGTCTCGCAGTGAACGCCGCCCGCCAGCGCGGGACCCCCGCTCATCGGCTTTCCCCCACGCGCTCGTGGAGCCAGGCGCGCTCAGCCTCCCACTGGTGGAGGGAGTATGAGAACACCTCGCGGGCGGCGAGCGGGAGCGGCTGCTGACTCCGCTCGGCGGCACGGATCGCCGCGATCCGCTCCTCCACCTCGGCCAGTCGCGCGCGAAGGACACGCGCATAGTCCGGACCGACGAGGTCGAGGTTCGCGAGAGCGACAAGGAAGGGATTGGCCGCGGGCTGTGCATGCTCCAGAAGTTCACCGACCGCCGTGAAGGCTTCCTCCCGCCCCGCGGCGGTGGCATGCATCACGCGGCGTGTGGTCGGCCCCGTGGCGGCCGCATCGGATGCCAGCAACCCCCGCTTCTCCAGCTTGGACAGCAGGTAGTAGATCGAGGAGAAGCCGATGTCGGTCCACTGGCGGATGCCGCGCTGCTCGATGACACGCTCCAGGTCGTAGCCGTGACGCGGCTGCTCGATGACGAGTCCGAGGATCGTGAGCTCGGCGGAGGTCAGAGTCATGTTACTATTCTAGCACTAGAATAGCAACGCCTCTCTCTTCCGCCTTTTCGCGGTCCCCGCGGATACACTGGCGACATGCCAAGCGACAGTAGTTTCGACATCGTTTCCAAGGTCGACCACCAAGAGGCCGACAACGCACTCAACCAGGCGAAGAAGGAAGTCGAGCAGCGCTACGACTTCAAGGGCACCGATGCCTCCATCGACTGGAGCGGTGAGAGCATCCTGATCAAGGCCAACACCGAGGAGCGCGCACTCGCCGTCCTCGACGTGTTCCAGTCCAAGCTGATCAAGCGCGGCATCTCCCTGAAGAGCCTGGAGTCGGGCGACCCGACGCCGAGCGGCAAGGAGGTGCGCATCGTTTCGACGATCAAGAACGGCATCTCCCAGGAGAACGCGAAGAAGATCGGCAAGATCATCCGCGATGAGGGCCCGAAGGGCGTCAAGAGCCAGATCCAGGGCGATGAGCTGCGCGTGCAGTCCAAGAGCCGCGACGACCTTCAGGAGGTCATCCGCCTGCTGAAGGCGTCCGATCTCGACGTCGATCTGCAGTTCATCAACTACCGCTGATCGCCCAGACGCGCGAAACCCCGCCTGCTCCCCTGGAGCGGCGGGGTTTCTGCGTACGGAGGACTAGGCGGTGCGGGCAAGCGTGCCGATCTCGGCAGCACTGCGGTCGAGGATGATGAGCTGGTCGGCGTCGACCTTCACCGCGCGGACGGCGCTGAGCCAGGTATCCACATCCGGACAGGCCTTCATCGTGGACGGCATGCGCGAGAGGGAGATGGTGTCTCCGTCAGCGGCAAACGTTGCGCCGATGCCGTTACAGCCGTCCGAGCCCAGAACCATGCCATCCGCAGTGAACGTGAGGTAGGCACCACCCTCATCGCCCCAGGTTCCGAGCGCGGACTCCAGCAGCGCGCGATCACCCTGGGGCGCGGCCGACAGCGGCGTGGGTGTCGGGTTCGCGAACGCGGGACGACTCGGGGTCGGAGAGGACGAGGGAGAGGAGGACCCTCCCGCCCCGGCAGACGAGTTCGTCGCGCACGCGACCAGCGGCGCGGCGAGTGCCGCGACGAGGAGGAGCTTTCCGAGTGTGCGGGCCATGCCGTCAGTCTCACGACTCCGGCTGGCAATTGCCAGTGCCCTCCCCGCAGAACGGAGAAACACCCGATGAGAAAGATGAGAACTTTCTCATGCTGAGAACGGGGTGAGTGTCTCCGATGACTTTGCCAAACGGCGATCCCCCCGTAGCCTGAACGGGGCGTCTCCTCCGACGACGCCTCAAGGGGAACTCTGCCGCATGCGCGCGGCTTCGTGACCTTCTGCCTGATGGCTAATCAACACACAACGCAGAGAGAAACGATGAACAACAGCAAACGACGCATCGCCGCGGTGGGTACCACTGCCGGTCTCGCGCTCGCTCTTGTCGGTGGCATTGCGCCGCTGGCGGCGCAGGCCGATGACGCCACACCCGCACCGACGTCCGGCGCCGAATTCGACGCCAACGCCCAGTCGCTGCTCGCCAGCGACAGCGCCGTCCAGGCCGTCGGTGTCGACGCCGACGGCAAGGTCGTCATCCTGGCCACCGAGAAGGACAAGAACCTCCGCTCCAGCGCTCCGAGCGCCGCGGACGAGTTCGCCGACAAGCACAGCAACGTCGAGGTGCGCTACCTCAAGGGCGAGATCACCTCGCTGAGCACCAACGACCTCGTCGCTGGAGCCGGCTACCTGGCCGCTACCGGTGACGGCACGATCAAGGGCGCCTGCTCCGTCGGCTTCCCGGGCTGGACGCCGGACGGCAAGCCCGCCTTCATCTCCGCCGGTCACTGCACCGACGACGGCGCCTCGACCATCGCGGCCGTGGAGGTCCCCTCCACCGCAGAGGCCAACGGCGGACCCGGCTTCGAGCCCGGCGCCGTCATCGGCGAGCTCGGCTTCAGCCAGTTCGGCGGCCCGAACAACACGCAGGGCGCGGAGAACGACGTCAAGTCTGTCGACATCTCCGTGTACGACGTGCTCAACCCCGACCTGAACCTGATCCCGGGCGTCACCGACTGGTCCTCCGCGGACTCGGACGACCTCGCCGCCTCGATCGTCAGCAAGGTCACCGCGGTGGGCACGGCCGACTTCGGCCCGATCGCGCGCTCCGGCCGCACCACCGGCTACACCACCGGTGACGTGACCTACACGAACCTCTGGTTCCTGGTCGACGGCACGCGCTACGTCCACGGCTTCGGCACCGACGCCCACTCGGACCACGGCGACTCGGGCGGCGCGATGGTGCAGGGCACCACGGCTGTCGGCGTCCTCTCCGCTGGTGGCACGCTCACCGACGGTTCCGAGATCACCCTCGGCGCCGACCTGATCGACGGCCTCGCCCTCACCGGCGGCTACTCGGTGCTGCTCGACATCGCTGAGCCCACCGTTGCCACCTCCGGCAAGGTCACCCCGGGCACCACGATCTCCGGCACCGCGACCCCCGGTCTGACCGTCGTGGTCACCCCGGAGACCGGCGACCCCATCACGGTCACCGCTGACGACGCGGGCAACTGGTCGTTCCCGGCTCCGGCCGCATGGGGCGAGTACAAGTTCTCGGTCATCGCCAAGGACGGCGGCTACAACAAGTCCGACGCCGTCACCGGCGCCGTGACGATCGTTCCCGCCGCTCCGACCTTCACCGCTCCGGCCAACCCCACCGAGACCTCGGTCTCGAAGATCACCGGTACCGGTGTGAAGGGCGCCACCGTCACCCTCACCGGTGACATCGAGGGAACCGCCACGGTCAAGGATGACGGCACCTGGGTCATCACGGTCGACCCGGCCGCCACCTACGGCAAGTACAACGTCTCGGCCACGCAGATCATCGGCGGTCAGACCTCCGCTGCCGCCGACCTCCGCTTCGACGTGATCCCGACCGCTCCGGTCATCACGGCACCGGAGAACGGCGCGACCTTCACGGAGGGAACCACGCCCGCCGCGGTCACCGGTACCGGCATCGTCGGCGCCACCGTCACCGTCTCGCTGAACGGCGAGAAGGTCGGCACCACCGAGGTCGTCGCTGCGACGCAGACTCCCGCCCCGTCGGCTTCCGCCGGTGCTGCTGCTCTCGCCGCCGAGGCGAACGCCGCTGAGGAGACCGGCACCTGGGTCATCGCCCTCCCGGCCGGCCTCGCCGCCGGCACCTACACGGTGACCGCAACGCAGGCGATCGACAGCATCTCCAGCAACGCGGCCGAGGTCGCCTTCACGGTGGAGGCCGTCGTGGCTCCGACCACGCCGCCCACCACGGGACCGGCTCCGAAGCCGACCCTGCCCACCACGGGTCAGGGCGACGCCACCCCGCTGGCGCTCGGCGCACTGTTCCTGTTCGTCGCCGGTGGCGTGATCATGGCTTCGCGCCGGATCCGCGCAGCGAAGAACAGCTGAGCTGACTGATCGGCCCGAGGGGGTCGCGATGCGAGAGCATCGCGGCCCCCTCGGCTTTTGCCCGACGGGGCGAGAAGAATAGCCGGTCGACGCAGCTCCGTCGAATCGTGCATGAGAATCCTCACATGCACGAGAAGATCGTCACACGTTCGCTGCCGGCCCGGGCAGCGACGCGGTCAGCATCCGGCGCGCGGTGAGATCCAGCCGCCGGTACGCGTCCTCGCGAGCATCGTGCCGCGACAGGAAGACGTCGTGCAATGCACCCTCGATGCGCTCCAGCCAGACCGTACGGCCGAGGTGCGTGGCGGCCTGCACGATGTCGGCTACGACCAGCACGCTGTCCACCGAGGTGAGCTCCTCACTCCACCGCAGGGGAACCGCGCTGCGACGGGAGGTCATCACGCACACCGGCACGTCGATGTCGAGTCCGGCCTGCACCCGGGTCTGCCCCTGCACCACGGCGTGCAGCCAGCCGGCGTACACGGGCATCGTCTGCTCGGGCCGCCAGTTCAGGTTGACGGGCTCATCATCGGGCTCGGCCACCTCTCGCTGCGCACGCGTGTAGAAGCCGCCGTCCAACTGCGGACCCGGCTCCGTGGGCCAGTGCTGGGAAGACCAGTTCAGCACCGATGCCACCAGCGCACGGGTGGTCGCGGGAAGCTGTAGCGTCAGCCACGGGCTGTTCAGGATGACCCCGGTCGCTACGCCGGGATGGCGCGCAGCCCACAGGGAAAGGGTGAGTCCCCCGGTCGAATGCCCGAGCAGCACGAGACGCCGGTCGGCCCGGCCTCGCGCGGCATCCCACCCCATCGCTGCGAGGGCCGCGGCGATGTCCTCGTCGTAGGTCGCGAGATCCGTCACGTAGCCCGCGGTCTGTCCGGCGCGAAGGCTGCGCCCGTACTTGCGCAGGTCCAGGGCGAAGAAGCGGGCTCCGAGGCCCGCCCAGTAGCGCGCCAGGCGTTTCTGGAAGAAGTAGTCCGACCACCCGTGCACGTACAGCACGTCCACGTCGTGGAACAGGGGCCTGCGGCCTCGGAGGCGATCCCAGAACGTCGGGGAGTCCGGCAGCAACCGCACCAGCGTCGCCACCACCTCACCCTCATCATCGGCCCCGAGGGGAATCGTGAGCTGTTCGAACCCGTCACCGAGAACGTCGGGGATCCACGTCTGCTCGCTCATGACCTCAGCCTAGGCAACAGACAGCGCCTCCCCGCCGAAGGCGGGAAGGCGCTGGTCGTCGTGTCAGCCGTCGGCGCGGGAGATCCGCACCATTTCCTCGCGCGGCACCACCTTGACGCGCGCCCGCCCGGAGTCCTGGCCGAGCGCGATCTCGTGCGCGTCCAGCAGGTGCCACCCCTCAAGGTCGGTCCACTGCACGTTCCGCTCGGCCAGCAGCGCCGGCATCGCTTCCTCGGAGGGATCCTCCGGCTGCCACCAGGTGCTCTGGTCGGCGATGAGGTGGGTGACGGTCTCCATCGCGTCGGACTTCGTGTGGCCGATCAGGCCGATCGGTCCGCGCTTGATCCAGCCGGTCGCGTAGATGCCGGGGATCTGCTCGCCCGACGCCGGATCGATCGCCTGTCCCTCGTGGTTCGGGATCACGCCGCGCTTCTCGTCGAACGGGATGTCCGACAGCGGAGAGCCGAAGTATCCGATGGCGCGGTACAGGGCCTGTACCGGGATCTCGCGGTACTCCCCGGTGCCCACGACGCCACCCGCGCCGTCGGAGGCCGTGCGCTCGACGACGAGTGCACGCACGCGTCCGTCCTCATCGCTGAGCACCTCGTGCGGCTTGGCGTAGAAGTGCAGGTGCAGTCGGCGCGAGGCCTCACCGCCGGCGTTGTTGACACCGGGACGCTGCCGCCACGACTGGAGGACGCGGTCCATCACCATGATCTGCTTGTTGGACTTCACCGCGGCCTCGGCGGCCTCGTCGTAATCGAAGTCCTCGTCGTAGACGACCATGTCGACATCGTTCAGCTCGCCCAGCTCGCGAAGCTCCAGCGGCGTGAACTTCACGGCGGTGGGGCCACGGCGGCCGAAGACGTGGACGTCGGTCACGGGGCTCGCCTTCAGCCCCGCGTACACGTTGTCAGGGATCTCGGTGACGTGCAGGTCGTCGGCGTGCTTGGCGAGCACGCGGGCCACATCCAGCGCCACGTTGCCGTTACCGATCACAGCGACCGAGGTGGCATCCAGCGGCCATTCCCGCGAGACGTCGGGGTGACCGTCGTACCAGCTCACGAAGTCCGCGGCACCGTACGAGCCCACGGCGTCGATGCCCGGGATGTCCAGCGAGGCGTCGCGCTGGCCGCCGGTGGCGAAGATCACCGCGTTGTAGTGCTTCTTGAGGTCTTCCAGCGTGATGTCGGTGCCGAAGTGGACGTTGCCGAAGATGCGGATGTCACCGCGATCCAGCACGTCCCGCAGGGCGTTGATGATCCCCTTGATGCGGGGGTGGTCGGGGGCCACACCGTAGCGGACCAGCCCATAAGGCGCGGGCAGGCTCTCGAACAGGTCGATCGACACGTCGAAGTCGCGTTCTGCCTTCAGCAGGATGTCCGCGGCGTAGATCCCCGCGGGTCCGGCACCGACGATCGCCAGGCGCAGCTTGCTCATGATGTCCTCCGTCTCGTTGCCAGGCGGCGTCGAGGTTCTGTGAAAAGCGTCAGGCGGAGCGGTCGACGACCGCGTCCGCGAAGCGGATGAGCGCCTCGTGCACGGCACCGCTGGGAAGTGCGTCCAGTGCGGACTTCGCCTCCCCCGCCCACCGCGCGGCGAGTGCCTGCGTCTGGCGGGTCACGGCGCTGTCGCGCAGCTGCTCGATCTCCTCATCCAGGATTCTCGGGTCCTCACCCGCGATGACGCGGGCCTGACCCGCCCGGATGCGGTCGGCGAGATCGCGGTCGGCGGGATCCTCCGACCGGTCCAGGAGCAGCGACGGCATGGTCGGAACGCCCGCGCGCAGGTCGGTTCCCGGGACCTTGCCGGTCTTCTCGGCATCGGCCGAGAGGTCTATGACGTCGTCCTGGAGCTGGAAGGCCACGCCGACCTTCTCGCCGTACTCGCGCACCGCATCTTCCAGTGCCAGATCAGCCCCCGAGAAGAGGATGCCACTGGCCGCGGCCGCCGCGATCAGCGAACCGGTCTTGTCGGCGAGCACCTGGATGTAGAAGTCGATCGGGTCATCGTCCTCGCCGGCACCGACCGTCTCATTCATCTGACCGAGCACGAGGCGCTCGAACGTGTCGGCCTGCAGGCGGATGGCGCGCTCCCCCGCCCCGGCCATCAACTGGCTGGCACGGGCGAACAACAGGTCTCCGGTGAGGATCGCGACGTTGTTCCCCCACACCGCGTGCGCACTCGGAACACCGCGGCGGCGGTCTGCACCGTCCATGACGTCGTCGTGGTACAGCGAGCCGAGGTGCGTCATCTCCAGCGCCTTGGCGGCATCGATCACGCGATCCGTGCCGCCGTCGCCCAGCTGCGCCACCAGGAGCGTCAGCATCGGGCGGATGCGCTTGCCACCGGCTTCCAGCAGATAGCGGCTGGCCGAGTCCGCCACGGGCGAGGTGACGCGCAGGTCGTCCGCCAGCTCCGCCTCCACGCGATCGAGGCCCGCATCGACCGCGGCCAGCAGCCGCCGCGAGCGGGGACCGGCGAACACGCGGTCGCTGATGCCCAGTCGGCTCGCGATCCGCGCGCCCGGGGCTGGACGGCTCGAAGTCACCTGATCAGCCTACCGTGACTCGGCTGCGGGCTTGCGTGCCCGGTGCAGAGCGACGATACCGAGGGTGAGATTGCGGTGGGCGACCGCACTCCAGCCCGCCTCGCGCATCCATCCGGCGAGAGTGCGCTGATCAGGCCAGTCGACGATCGACTCGTTCAGGTAGTCGTAAGCCTCGACATTCGAGGACACCAGCCGCGCCACGACAGGCAGGATGCGTGCGTTGTAGAACCGGTAGAGCGCGCGGAACGGAGCGAACGGCGGCTGGGAGAACTCCGCGATGACCACGCGCCCGCCCGGGCGCGTGACGCGCAGCATCTCCGCCAGCGCCTTCTTCGGATCGTTCACGTTGCGCAGGCCATACGAGATCGTCACCGTATCGAAGGTGTCGTCCTCGAACGGCAGATCCAGCGCGTCCGCCTCCTGGAAGGTGAGGTTGGGCACCGTGCCGTGGCGCCGACGCCCCTCGGCGATCATGCCGGCGGAGAAATCACCGGCGACGACCTCGGCGCCCGCGTTGGCGAGCACCACGGAAGAGGCGCCGGTCCCCGCCGCGAGATCGAGGATGCGCTGCCCGCGCCGTGGAGCGATCGCCTTCGTGGTGGCGATGCGCCACCACTTCTCCAGCCCGAACGTGAGCAGGAAGTTCGTGCGATCGTATGCCGCCGCGACCTGATCGAACATGCCGCTGACGCGTGCCGGGTCCTTGTGCAGATCTGCGCGGTTCCGGGATGGTGTGCTCACCCCACGAGTCTACGTGGCCGCACCTGCGCGTCGTCCGGGTGGAATACGCGCGTGATGGCGGTCGTTGGCAGAGGTCATGACGCCCACCGCCATCGCCAGCTCGACGGATCCGGGAGTGGACCTTCGGGCGCTGGACCGGTTCCTCAGCGACTCCGAGTGGGAGATCCGCACGGCCACACGCGTGCGCCTCGACGACGGCGACCCCCTCCCGACGTGGCCCACCACCACGCTGGTGTACGTGCACGAGGGAACGGTGGCCGCCCCCGGCAGCCACCCCCATGACCGGCTGCATGCCGGTCACCTGCTGCTGGATTCGTCCGGCGCCATCCGCCTGCACGCGCTCTCACCGGTGTCGGCGCTGGTCGCCGAGGTGGTCCGCGTCCGCGCGCCGGAACGTGCGGCGCAGCTGCCCACGACGATCTCCATCGCCGATCTGCCCGAGCGCGAGCCGTCGGCGTCGGCCCTCGTCGCGATGCTCGGCTGCGACGCCGCCCCCTCCCCAGTGGACGGGCTCGTGTGCGCCCGCATCGTGACCACCCTGCTGACCGTGGCGCTCCGGCGCTGGGCGGTTCAGGGGTGCGCACCGCAGGGGTGGCCCGCACCGGCCATCGACCCGTACCTGCAACAGGCGATCGATGCCGTGCACGCCGACCTCGCCCATCCGTGGTCGGTGGCAGAGCTTGCGGCCCGCAGCGCCATGGGGCGCTCCGCGTTCGCCGAGCGGTTCCGTGCCTGCCTCGGCGTCTCGCCCGCCGAATACGTCACCACCGTACGGATGACGGCGGCGGCGCAGCGGCTGCGCATCGGAGAGCCGGTGTCCCTGGCGGCGCGCGCGGTGGGGTACGACTCCGACGAGGGCTTCCGCCGCGCCTTCCGTCGTCACACCGGTGTGGCTCCGTCCGAATGGCGCGAGCGTGCGGACGCCGCGAACACGATGCCTCCCACGATCGCCGCGGCCCCCGCGGCGAGGAAGAGTGTGAACGCGCCGCTCTGATCGACGATCCAGCCGCCCGCTGCGGCACCGATCACGATGGCGAGCTGGAAGCCGACCACCACTAGGCTCCCTCCGGTCTCGAGCTCGTCGGGCATGACCCGCGCGATCCAGACGTTGACGACCACCAGCCAGCCACCGAACGACGCGCCCCACAGCGCCGTCGCGGCAAGTCCCAGACCGAAGCTCGGGAAGAGCGCAAGCGCGCCGATCATCATGCCCATCACGACGGGAACCACAGCGGACAGCAGCCGGAGCGAGCGTGCGGCCACGAGTCCGCACAGCAGGTTCCCCAGGAACCCGCCGACCCCGAAGGCGGTCAGCAGCACACCGACGCCAGCGGCGTCCAGATCCGGGATGCGCTCCAGACCCACCCGGATGAAGGCGTAGGCACCCATGTGCCCGAGCACCACGAGCACATGCCCGATGAGTCCCGGAGTGATGCCGGGACGACGCAGCATGCGCGTGAAGATGCCGAGGCCGGCGTGGGGGCCCGCCGGGGTGACCGGCAGCAGGAACAGGAGGGCGATGGCGACGGCCAGGGACAGTCCGGCCGCAATCACGAAGACGTCTCGCCAGGGCAGCGTGCCGCTTGCCCAGATGCCGAGAGGCACCCCGATCACGGACGCCAGCGTGTTGCCGACATTGACGATCATCATTCCGCGAGCGACGCCGCTCGGCGATGTGATCCGGGCCACCACAGCGAGCGAGAGCGACCAGAATCCGCCGATGGCCGCACCGATGAGCAGGCGCGACAGGAGCAGGGTGAGAAGGTTCGGCGCCAATGCCACGGCCAGGTCGGACACCGCAGCGAGCGCCGCGAGCGCGGTCATCACGACCCGTCGATCCAGTCCTGGAACGATCAGCGTGATGGTCGGGGCGATCAGCAGACCCGCGAGGGCGGTGACCGTGACGGCCTGACCCGCCTGACCCGCGGTGACGCCGAGGTCCGCTGCGATGAGGGTGAGCAGGCCGCCGGGGAGGAACTCCGCGGTGATGAGGATGAAGCTGGTGACGGCCATCGCGACGAGCGCGGCCAGTCCGCGCCCACGGCCGATCGATCGAGTCGATGCGGGTGAGGCGATGCCGGGAGCCGTCGGGACCGGGCTGGTCTGGGTTGTCATGTTCTGAGTCTCATCCGGCGCCCCGCACCGCACCGGGCAGAGCGTCCGGACCGCCGAGCCGATCGTCCGCGAACGATCAGCGTTGTGCGAGCACCTCGTCCAGCCGCTGGTTCCAGAACTCCACCGTCGCCTCGTCATAGGGCGCTCGTCCGGCTCGCACATCCGCGGCGATGACGCTGGTCCGCTCCTCGAGTTCGCGGACGATGTCTTCGGGATAGCCGTATCGCACGCGATGGTCCGCCCACTCGTCTTCATCGTCGATCCAGGTGCCACGCTCGTCGCGCGCGCGGATGACGTCCAGGTCCATGTCGATGCCGCGAACCACATCGGCGCCGTCCCACCGCACGTCCCAGGCGATGTCGACATAGACGGCATAGTCGAGCGGGCGGGCGTTGAAGGTGGGAACGTGGTCCGCTGACGGCGGGATCAGGCTGAGCGTCCGCGATCGGGCGGGCATGGATGCGCCGGGCCGCTCGCTGCGCCAGCCGATCTCCTGACCGACCCAGTGACCCCACTGGTCAGAGCCCAGGTAGATGCAGTCATGCTCCCAGTGCGGCGTCCCGTTCCACTTCTGCCACAGCATTCGCACCGGCATTCCCGCGATTCGCTCCATCACCGCAGTCTAGACACGGCTCAGACGTCGATCCCGCCCGCACGATCTAGGCTGGAGGGGTGATCGAATCGCCCGTTCCGCGCCTGGTGGTCACCACCCGGCGCATCGATTCTCCCGACGATCTCCTCGCTGTCACCGACCCCGCTGCACCCCTGGTGTGGATGCGCCGCGGTGATGCTCTGATCGGTGCGGGCTCCCCCGTCGCGGTGCTCTCCGAGAGCGGCGGAGACCGCGCGGCGCGACTGGCCTCCCGATGGCGGGAGCTCTCCGCGGCGGCGATCGTCGATGACCCGATCGGCGTGGCCGGTACGGGACTCGTGGCTTTCGGAGCGCTCGCCTTCGACGACCGCTCCGCCTCGCCGTCCACGCTGACCGTGCCGCAGGCTGTGATCGGCCGGCGCGGCCCGGACGCGTGGCTCACCACCGTCGGCACGGCGGATACCCCAGCACCGTCGCCATGGGGACCATACTGGTCCGCCACCCTGGGCCCGGGCGCACTGGATCCGGCCGGCTACCAGCTCGCGGTGACCGCGGGACTGGAGGCGATCGCCGCCGGCCAGGTGGAGAAGGTCGTCCTCGCGCGCGACCTCGTGGGATCCGCTCCCCCGGGCGCGGATCTTCGCCGCCTGGCGCGCGAACTGCATGATGCCTATCCCGACACGTGGACGTATGCCGTCGACGGCATCATCGGCGCAAGCCCCGAGACGCTCGTCACCGTCTCCCGCGGCACCGTGACCGCACGGGTGCTCGCCGGCACCATCGCCCGCGGCGCCGATGCCGATGCCGACAACGCCGCGGCGATCGCCCTCCGCACCAGCACGAAGGACCAGGACGAGCACGGATACGCCGTGCGCAGCCTGCTGAGCGCGCTGGAGCCGCACACCACCGCGCTGGTGGCAGGTGAGGAACCGTTCACGCTGAAGCTGCCCAACGTCTGGCACCTGGCGACGGACGTGGAGGGCACGCTGTCGGACGCGGCGTCAAGCCTGGATCTCGTCGGCGCCGTCCACCCGACGGCCGCGGTGGCCGGAACGCCCACGCCGACGGCGATGGACCTGATCGCACGGCTGGAACCGTCGGATCGCGGTCGTTATGCGGGCCCGGTCGGCTGGATCGACGCGCAGGGGGACGGAGAGTGGGCCATCGCTCTGCGCTGCGTCCAGGTCTCGGCGAACGAGGACGGATCGTTCGCCCTCACCGCCCACGCCGGCGCCGGCATCGTTGCGGAATCGGACCCGGAGAAGGAGATGCTGGAGACACGGGTGAAGTTCCGCCCGATCGTGGAGGCGCTTGCCTGACGAGGGTCGTCAGTCTTCAGGCGCGAACGCCGATTTCAGCTCCGCGAGGGCAGTAGCCCACCTCGCCAGACGGACTTCTGAACTGCTCGCACGTCAGATTAGACAAGATTTCTTGTGCAATAACTCTTGTATACCTACACTCGGACCATGACCGATGCGATCCGGGTGAACGATCCCTCCGCTCTGCGCGCGCTGGCCCATCCGCTGCGGCTGAAGATCATCGGCGAGCTCCGCACCCGGGGAGCCATGACGGTGGGTCAGCTCGCTGCGGCCCTGTCCGCCGCGCCCGGCTCTGTGAGCTATCACCTGGCCACCCTGGCGACGCACGGCTTCGTGGCACCGGCACCCGACCTCGCCCGTGACGGACGCGAACGCTGGTGGCGTGCCACCGCGGACACCACGCACTACGTGCCCGCCGAACTGCAAGAGGACCAGGAGCAGCGGGAGGCGAGCTGGGCGTTTCGCCGCACCATCGTGCAGTCCTACGAGGCCGAACTCCTCGAGCACCTCGACCGGGAAGACGGTGACGCACCGGAGTGGATCGAGGCGGCTACGCTGGGCGACATCATCTCCTGGCTCACCGCCGACGAGGCGGACGAGCTGCGCCGGGAGGTGGAGGAGCTCGCCGCACGCTGGTCCCGACGAGGATACGAACGACGCGACGACGCCGACGTCCGCCCCGTGCGCTTCATCTACGCCAGCTTCGGGCGGCGATGACGTGACCGGCACCGCCGTCCGGCGTCGCGGCCCCCTGGTCGCCCTTTTCGCGGCCGGTGCGCTGTCCCAGCTCGGCAACGCGATCACGACGATCGCGATCCCCCTGATTGTGCTGCAGACCACCGGATCCGCCTGGGCCACGGGTCTGGCAGGCACGGCGGCGACGGCGCCGCTGCTCATCGGCGGGGCGCTCGGGGGGATCGTGGTGGATCGACTCGGCTTCCGCCGGGCGAGCATCATCGCCGACACCGCCAGCGGAGCGACGATCGCCGCCATTCCCGCACTGCTCGCCCTCGACGCGCTGCCCTTCGGACTGCTTCTGGCACTGGTGTTCCTCTCCAACCTGCTGGATGCCCCCGGTCGTGCGGCACGCGCGAGCCAGGTGCCGGAGCTGAGCGCGCTTGCCGGACTCGGCCTGGAGAAGGCGACGGCGATCGACGCGACGGTGTCCCGCATGAGCATGATGATCGGAGCTGCGGCGGCGGGTGGTCTCGTCGCGCTCGCCGGCGCCGGCCCCACCTTGCTCGTCACCACCGCACTCTTCGCGGCGGCGGTGACGGTGACGATCCTGTGCGTCCCGGTGATGGCGCTGGATCGGCTGGACTCGGTGCCGGAGGATTCCGGGCTCGGCTGGCGCGGGGTCACCGCCGGCATCCGGTTCGTCTGGACCACGCCGGTGGTGCGCGCGATCGTGGGATTGCTGATCATCACCAACCTGCTCGACATCGCCGCCTTCTCGGTGCTGAACCCGATCACCGCAACGGCCTATACCCCCGATGGCGCAGCGTACGGCGCGATGACCGCCTTCTTTGCCGGTGGGGCGCTCACGGGAGCGGCCCTGTCGACGCTGATCCCGGCGCGGTGGCCCCGACGCACGGTCATCCTCGTGCTCTTCCTGGTCGTGGGACCCGGGATGTTCGGGCTGTTCGCCCTGCGTCCGCCCCTTCCCGTCCTGCTCGCCGGAACCGCCATGGCGGGGCTCCTGGCCGGTCCCCTCAACCCGATCCTGGACACAGCGCTGCTGCGGGTGATCCCGTCCGCGATCCGTGCCCGCACCCTCGGCGCGGTGAGCACCGGCGTCGCCGCCGGCATGCCGATCGGCACCCTGCTCGCGGGAGCCGGCGTCGATCTGCTGGGGCTGACCGGGGCCTATGCCGTGGGCGGCGCCGCATACCTCGTCACGATCCTCGCGCTGGGCTCAGGCCGGCGCTGGCGATCGATCGACACCGTCCGCTGATCACACCGCCCGCTGATCAGCTCGCTGCGAGGCGCGCCATCTCAGCGTCGACGTCGTAGTCCGCCTTCGGCCACGCCGGCGCGATGTCCGTGAGCGTGGCGACCAGCAGTTCCTGCACGGCCAGGCGAGCGAACCACTTGCGGTCGGCCGGAACCACGAACCAGGGCGCGACGTCCGTCGACGTGCGGTCGAACACCTGCTGGTACGCCTGCATGTAGTCGGGCCACAGCACGCGTTCGTCCACGTCGCCGGGGTTGTACTTCCAGTGCTTGTCGGGGCGCTCGAGGCGCTCCATCAGCCGTACCTTCTGCTCCTCTGCGGAGATGTGGAGCATGACCTTGATGATCCGCGTGCCTGCGGCCGCCACCCGGTTCTCGAAATCGACGATGGCGCCGTAACGCCGTTCCAGCTCCTCCGGAGAGGCGAGCTTTCGCACACGGCCGATCAGCACGTCCTCGTAGTGCGACCGATCGAACACCCCGATGAAGCCGGGCTCGGGAAGGCGCTTCTCAATGCGCCAGAGGAAGTCGTGCTCGAGCTCCTCCGGGGTGGGCTTCTTGAACGAGGCGAGTGAGACGCCCTGCGGGTCGACTCCTCCCACGACGTGACGGACGATGCCGCCCTTGCCGGCGGAGTCCATCGCCTGCAGCACGAGGAGCACGCTGTCACGCGCGTCGCCCATCCGGCTGGAGGCGAACAGCCGTTCCTGCAGATCGCTGAGCCGGGTCACGCCGCTGGTGAGCTCGAAGCGTCCGCTCTCCTTGTCGCCCGAGTAACCCGGGGTGGAGCGGGGGTCTACATCCGTGAGCCGGAATCCACCTCGGACACGCAGTGCCTCGGTGGCGGGAACGGACCAGGAGCCGGGCTTCGTCTTCGACATGGCGACATTCTGGCACGGGTCCCGAACGCGTTCGTGAACCCGTCAGCGATCCAGAGGAACCTCGATGAGGCACCGCGTGTGCCGCGGATCCAGCGCCTCGGCGAGGTGGTCGACGCTCCTCACCCGCACATGCTCCCACCCGTAGGCGCGCGCGAGGGCGGCGAGGTCGACCTGCTGCGGTGTGTACTGCACCCGCCGGAACGCCTCGGGTGCCGCGACGCCCGCCACTTCGAGCGTGTCGAAGATCGTGCCGCCGCCGTCGTTTCCCACCACCAGCTGCACGTGCGGATCGGGCTCGTCGGCGGGCAGGAGGAGGGATCCGGCATCGTGCAGCAGGGTGAGGTCGCCCAGGATCACCCGGGTGACTCCGCTCTGCGCTGCCGCATCGATGCCGATCGCGGTGGCGATGGTGCCGTCGATTCCCGCGAGCCCCCGATTGGCGTGCACACGCACCGCTCGCGGCTCCAGGACGCTGTCGGCCACACGGACGAGACGGGACGATCCGAACATCACGCGATCGGCGGGGCCGCTCGCCCGCCACACCGCGCGCACCAGATCGGCGCGGGAGATCCCGCCCTCGGCCGGGGCCGCCGGAGCGGACCCGCGCAACCAGCGTTCCAACGAGTCTCGATCGCCGCGCGCGGCGTCCCGCAGCTGCTCCACCGTGACGGGGCGTGTGCGGCCGTTGAGGTTCAATCGCTCACCGGTGGCGGGGACGGCCACGATGTCCAGGTCGGCGCGCGACAGGAGCCGGGCGACTTCACGCGTCAGCGTGGGATGGCCGATGACGGCGACCCGCTGGATGGTGTCGGCGAGTTCCGGGGAGCGCAGTGCGGCGCGGTAGTCGGGGACGACGTTTGCGCCCAGGCGGGCGCCGCTGACGATCTCCGCCACCAGGGGCCAGCCCCGCTCCTCTGCGAGCACCGCCGCCTCCGGCCCGGCATCCGCTCCCGCGACCAGGAGCGTGTGCGCGGGAAGATCCCACCCCAGAGCTCCCTCGTCCACAGCGGCGGACTCGGCTCCCCCCGCCGGGTCCGAAGCCGATCCTTCCCCCGACGCCGGCTTCGACCACCACTCGGGGAACGCTCCGGCAAGCGGCTCGCGCACGGGGAGGTTGAGATGCACGGCTCCGGCTGGAGCGCTCGTGGCAGCCCTCCACGCGCGGCGCGCCAGTTCCCGGTACCCGTGGATCTCCGCCGTATCGAACGTCTCCGCCGCTTCGACGGGAACGGGGGCGTCGGTCTCGAACCGGACGAACGCGGAGAACATCCCGGGCTGGGTGGTCGCCTGATTCGCACCGACACCGCGCAGTTCGTGCGGGCGGTCGGCAGTGAGCAGCAGCAGTGGCACGCCGGCATGATGGGCTTCCATGGCGGCCGGCAGGAGGTTGCCCACCGCCGTTCCGCTGGTCACGATGACCGCTGCCGGCCTGCCGCTCTGCCGGCCGATGCCGAGCGCGAGGAAACCGGCCGAACGCTCGTCCACGCGCACGTGCAGGCGTACGCGCCCGCTGCGCTCCAGATCGGCCGCCAGCAGCGCGAGCGCCTGGGAGCGAGATCCCGGGCACAGCACGATGTGCTGAAGTCCCGCGGCGACGAGCTCATCGAGCAGGGCGGCCATCGCCGCCATGGCGGGGGACGCCGTCGGCCCGGCGGCCGTGGGGGCCTCGTCGGGCATCTCAGCCGCGCGCGCCGGAGCGTCCGCGAGAATCGTCGTCGCCATCGGGCGCGGGCGTCTCCGGATCGGCCGGCTTCTCACTCGGCTTCGCCTGAGCCTCTTCGGCGTCGAGGCGGGCGAGTTCCTCTTCCAGACGGCGGATGCGCTCGTCCTGCTCCGCACGCTCGGCTGCGGTCATCCCGCCGATGGTGCCGAGGAACGTCGGGTCGTCGTCGGGCGCGCGGTTGCCCGCCGGAGCCGCGGCCGCACGCCCGCGTCCGATCCAGAACCACAGGACACCGCCGATCACCGGCAGCAGCAGCACAATGACGATCCAGACGGGCTTGGAGACCCCGCGGTGGCGAGCCGGCGGCTGCAGCGCGCAGTCCACCACGCTGATGACCCAGAACAGGACCGCAGCGACCACGACGATGGGAATGAGGCGTGCCACGTCTCCATCCTAGGCAGGTCGAGCGGTGAGCGGGCTGAGGGCCCGTTCAGCGTTCGCCTCTAGACTGTCGGGGTGAAGCTGCCTCCCCTTCTGACGTACACGGTGCTGCGGCTCCTGGCCTTCCTGGTGCCGTTCGGCATCATGATGCTGTTCCCGATCCTGCGGGAGTGGTACTGGCTCTCCGCCATCTTCGCCGCGCTGATCGGTATGAGCCTGTCGATCCTGTTCCTGCGCCGTCCACTCAGCGAGGCGACCGCGAACATGGGCGAACGACGTGCCCGCAAGCGCGGCGTGGCCGACGAGGACATCGAGGACCAGCTCACCGAGGACTGATGTTCAGCCCGCCAATGCCCGGAGTCTTGCTCCGGGCATTTTTCATGGCGACCCGCGGTCCGTGTCGTGGATCCATGACCCCGCGCCGAGTTCATGAGGGATTCAGCGAATGCCTCATACGTTGAGCGCATGATCATGGATTCACGACAGAGCCCACCCGATCACGCCGCGGCGGCGGGGATGCCCCAGAAGGCCCAGAACAGGGCGCCGGCGTAGATGAGAGCCGACAGCGACACCAGGGCGAGCGCGATCACGAGCTCGCCGGGCTTGCGGTACATCCACACGATCACGATGGCGGGGCCCGACGCCAGCAGCGACATGAGCGCGAGCCAGGCGATCGGGTAGAACAGCGCGAGGAATGCGGCGATCAGCAGCGCCAGCACGATCAGCACCGTGAACAGCACCTGGGTGGCGCGCTTGCCGATGCGCACCGTCAGCGTGCGCTTGCCCGCCAGACGATCCTGGTCGATGTCTCGCAGGTTGTTGGCGAGAAGCACCGCGCAGGCCAGGAAGCCGGCGGCGACGGCACCGAACCACGCCTCCTGCGGCAGCATGAGGGCCTGCACCCACGTGGTGCCGAGCGTTGCGACGAGGCCGAAGAACACGAAGACGAAGAGTTCCCCGAGCCCCGCATAGCCGTAGGGGCGCTTGCCGCCGGTGTAGAACCAGGCCGCGACGATGCACACGGCACCCACGGCCAGCAGCCACCACTGCTGGGTGCGGATCACGATGGCGAGACCGGCGAGGGCCGCGAGCGCGAAGAAGGTGAGGGAGACCACGAGCACCGTGCGCGGTTTCGCCTTGCCGGCACCGGTCAGTCGCGCGGGGCCGACGCGGAAGTCGTCCGTGCCGCGGATGCCGTCGCTGTAGTCGTTCGCGTAGTTCACGCCGATCTGCAGCAGCACGGCCACGGCCAGGCACGCGAGCGCGATCACCCAGTGGAAATCGAAGGTGGCCAGCTTCGCCGCACCGGTGCCGATCACGACGGGCGCGATGGCCAGCGGCAGGGTTCGCAGGCGCGCGGCACCCACCCAGTCGCCGAAGGTGGCGGGGGTGACCTGGGCCAGCGGTTTCTTGGCCGGGTTGCCCGATCGGCCGCGGGCGGCGCGGGACTTCTTCGAGGTGCTGCTCACAACCCTCGATCCTATCGACCACGCCGTGGACGATCGATGCGGGCGCTATGGATCAGCCCTGAGCGACCCGTCCCCCGCGTGGAATGCCTCGTCACCTCGCGACAAGAGCGGTGAGCACCCGGCGGTCAGGCTTTCCGGAGGCGAGGAGCGGGATCTCCGCGACCGGCACGATCCGGTCCGGCCGCCCGGCGACGCCCACCTCCGCCTCCACGGTGTCGCGTACACGCGCGAGGGCGTCGGCATGCTCGGCGTGCGCGGTCACCACCACCGGCACCTGCCCCCACCGTTCGTGATCCGCCCCCACGACGACCACGTCCTCGAACCCGGGAATTGCGCGGACCACGCGCTCGACGCGATCCAGCGACACGTTCACGCCGCCCGAGATGATGACGTTGTCCAGTCGTCCGGTGATGCTGAGGACGCCGTCGTCGGTGAGCTCACCCGCATCCCCCGTGCGGTACCAGCGGATGCCGTCGGCGTCGGTGAGGAACACTGCGTCGGTGCGTTCCGGCTCGCCGAGATAACCATCGGCGAGCGTCGGTCCGGCCACCTGCAGCTCTCCATCCACGATGCGCAGGCTCACGCGATCCAGGGCACGGCCGTCGTACACGCAGCCACCGCTGGTCTCCGTCGACCCGTAGGTCCGCACGATTCGCCAGCCTTCTTCGCGGGCGCGTTCCAGCAGCGCCGGCGCGACGGCCTGACCACCCACGAGCATGGCCCGAAACGATCGCCCGGTGCCCGCGACCGCCGGATCGTCCGCGGCGTCGAGCAGCGTCTGCAGCTGCGCCGGCACCAGCGACACGAAACGCGGCACCGGCGCTCCGTCGGCCGTCGCGTGCATCCGCCCCGCGGTGTCCACGAACGCGTCGGGACTGAAGTGACCGTCGAGCACCACGGGATCGTGACCCTGCACCAGCGACCGGATGATCACCTGCAGTCCGGCGACATAGGTAGGAGGAAGCGTCAGCATCCACTCCCCCGCACCGAGCCGGTCGGCGGTGGCCATCGCGGAAGCCGTGAGCGCCGATCGCGACAGGATCACGCTCTTGGGCACTCCGCTGGATCCCGACGTGGTCACCACGGCGATGGTGCCCGCCGGCAGTACGGCGTCGTCGGCCACCGGAGCCCCGAGCGCCAGCACGGGACCCGTGCCGTTCATCGCACAGCGCGCCGCGGTGACGACCTGGGCCGCCGGGGTGGCTGAGGGGAGGAAGAGCGCGGACATCAGTAGTGGTAGGGGAAGGCGGACCAGTCCGGATCGCGCTTCTCCAGGAAGCTGTCGCGTCCTTCCACGGCTTCATCGGTGCCGTACGCGAGCCGCGTGGCCTCACCGGCGAAGACCTGCTGGCCCACCATGCCGTCGTCGACCGCGTTGAACGCGAACTTCAGCATGCGGATCGCCGTGGGCGACTTCCCGAGAATGGTCCGTGCCATCGCGATGGCCTCGCGCTCGAGATCGGCGTGATCGACGACACGGTTGACGGCGCCGATCTCGTACGCGCGCTGAGCGGAATACTCCTCGGCGAGGAAGAACACCTCGCGCGCCACTTTCTGCCCCACCTGCCGCGCCATGTACGCCGAGCCGTAGCCGGCGTCGAACGAGCCCACATCGGCGTCGGTCTGCTTGAAACGACCGTGCTCCCGAGAGGCGATCGAGAGGTCGCAGACGATGTGCAGGGAGTGACCGCCGCCTGCGGCCCATCCCGGGATCACCGCGATGACGACCTTGGGCATGAAGCGGATCAGGCGCTGCACCTCGAGGATGTGCAGGCGCCCCGCGCGTGCGGGATCGTGCACGGCGGTCTCGTCCTCCGAGTACTTGTAGCCGTCGCGACCACGGATGCGCTGGTCGCCGCCGGAGCAGAACGCCCAGCCACCATCCTTGGCGGACGGACCATTGCCGGTGAGCAGCACCACGCCGATCCGCGGGTCCTGACGCGCGATGTCCAGCGCCCGGTACAGCTCGTCGACCGTATGAGGACGAAACGCATTGCGCACCTGCGGCCGGTCGAAGGCGATGCGCGCGATGCGGCCGTCGACGGACGTGTGGGCGGTGATGTCGGTGTAGTCGGCGGCGCCGGGGGCAAGGACCCACGCCTCCGGGTCGAAGATGTCCGAGACGTTCGGCAGCGCACTCATGCCTCCAGCCTATTGCGCGCCTCCCGCGCGATGCGCCCCGCCGCTCAGCCCCCAGCCGCCGGTGCCAGGAACAGTCTCACCACCCGGCAGGACAGCCACGCCAGCACAGCCAGCTGGACACGACGCACTGGTCTCATGCTCGGCAGCGCAACAGCACCGTCGCTGCCGGATGGGGGACCGTCCGCCGAACTGGTCTCATGTTCGGCGCCACAACAGCACCAAAACCACCGAAGGTGAGACCACCGGCCGAGCCGGTCCCATATTCGGCGCCACAACAGCACCAAAACCACCGAAGGTGAGACCACCGGCCGGGAGCACGGCGATGCGCGCCGCGCCCGCCCGCCCGCCGCGCCCGCCCGCCGGCACCCGCTCGCGCGGCGGCACCCGCTCGCGCGGCGATCTGCGTTGCGGAGCCCGACACCGGGGGCAGAATGGGGGGCATGATGCTGCCACCGCTGGCCGAGGTCCTGGACACGATGCGCGTGGTCACCCTGCCGATGGCGGTGCGCTTTCGCGGAGTGGACCTGCGCGAAGTCGCCCTCTTCGAAGGACCAGCGGGCTGGACGGAATTCTCACCCTTCCTGGAGTACGACGACGCGGAGGCATCGTCGTGGCTGGCCGGCGCGCTGGATTTCGGCTGGCACGTCGCTCCCCCGCCGCGGCGGGACCTGGTGCCGGTGAACGCCACGGTCCCCGCGGTACCCGCTTCAGAGGTCGCCGCCGTGCTCGCGCGCTTCGACGGCTGCCGCACGGCGAAGGTGAAGGTGGCCGAGCGAGGCCAGTCGCTCGCCGACGACGTCGAACGCGTCCGCGCCGTGCGTGCCGAGATGGGCCCCGAGGGGCGTATCCGCGTCGATGCGAACGCCGGGTGGAACGTGGATGAAGCGGAGCGCGCGATCCACGCGCTCGCCGAATACGACCTGGAGTACGTGGAGCAGCCGTGTGCCACCGTGGCCGAGCTGGCCGATGTCCGTCGGCGGGTGAAGTACGCCGGCATCCTGATCGCCGCCGACGAGAGTGTGCGCAAGGCGGAGGATCCGATCGCCGTGGCGCGGGCGAAAGCCGCCGACGTGCTCATCGTGAAGGCGCAACCGCTCGGCGGCATCCGGCGGGCGCTGGACGTGGTCGCCCAGGCCGGACTTCCGGCGGTCGTCTCCAGCGCACTGGACTCGGCGATCGGGATCGGCATGGGCGCGGCACTCGCCGCGGCGCTGCCGAATCTCGACTTCGACTGCGGCCTCGGCACCGCCTCCCTGCTGCGCGACGACGTGGCCGATGCCCGTCCGCGTGAGGGCGTCCTTCCCGCGGGGCGGGTGGTGCCGGAAGCGGGCGCGCTGCAGCGGCTCGCGGCCGACGCCGGGCGCGCGCTCTGGTGGCGCGAACGCGTCACCCGCTGCTATCGCCTGCTGGAGAGCTGAACCACACGCGTCACGCGGTTGTGATGATCACCGGCTCATCGAGCGCGGCCCCTAGCCGCGACCGGTGGTCTGCGAAGCGACGAGCGCCGCGATGATCGCCACCGTACGCCGGCAGACCTGATCGGCCAGATCCTCCTGATCGCGGCGCTCGATCACAGCCTGAACGCTGGTGCCCTCCCAGATGAACATCACCATCTGCGCGAGCTCGGCGGGCTGCATCGACAGTTGCAGCCCGGTCCCCCGCGCGATGTCGCCGACGATGCCCTCGACGCGCTCCTCCATGCCGTGCTGCCAGGCGAGATACGCCTGCGCAGCACGCTCGTCGCGCATCGCGCGGGTACGGAACTCGTTCATCAGGCGCACGGCGACGGGTTCGTCGACGATCACGTCCAGGATGCGGCCGAGCAGCTCCTCCACGGCCATGTCGCGCAGGCCCTCGGACTCCAGGGAGCGCACCCGCTCGCTCACCGCGAGGAGCTTGCGATCGGAGACCGCGGACACCAGCGCGAAGAACAGGTCGTCCTTCGACTCGAAGTTCGAGTAGAACGCACCGCGGGTGAAGCCGGCGCGCTCGGTGATCATCTCCACGGACGCCGCGTCGACGCCGATCTCGCCGAACACCTCGGCGGCCGCCTCGAACAGCCGGGCACGGGTGTTCCCCCGGCTGCGTCCGGTCTTCGTCTCGCCCGTCACGTCATTGTTCGGGCCGTCGACCTCGTCGCGCATGCATCTCCTTCTCGAACTCCCAGTCTCACATCCCCCGTTCAGAAACAGCGGACGAAATCGGGTTACGATACATAACTGTATCCGATACACAACTGTATCGAACCTGATCGCTGGAGGCTCTCGAGTGTCGACCCTGCTCTACTCCCTCGGCCGCTGGTCGTACCGTCACCCGTGGCGGGTTCTCATCGCCTGGCTGCTCGTTCTGGGCATCGCCGGCGGCGGCGCGATGCTGAACAAGGGCACGGACAACTCGTTCTCGATTCCCGGCACGGAGTCGCAGGCCGGGCTCGAGCAGCTCTCACGCACGTTCCCGCAGGTGAGCGGAACCAACGCGCAGTTCATCGCGGCGGTTCCCGACGGCTCCGACATCGAGACCTACAAGCCGCAGATCGAGGCGACCATCGCCGAACTGGAGAAGCTGGACGGCGTCCTCGCCGTCACCGACCCGTTCGGCGAGACGGTGGACGGCCTCATCGCCGATGACGGGTCCGCCGCCATCGTGCAGCTCCAGTTCGACGGTCAGGCCACCGACGTCCCGCAGCAGACGAAGGACGACCTCACAAGCATCACAGCGGATCTGCGCACCGAGCTTCCGGACGGCTCGGACGTGCTCCTCGGCGGCGACCTCTTCGCCGTCTCCATCCCCGCGATCTCCATCACCGAGGGCGTCGGGCTGCTGATCGCGCTGCTCGTGCTGATCGTGACGTTCCGGTCGTTCGTGGTGGCGGGACTTCCGCTCCTGACAGCGATCCTGGGCGTCGGCATCTCCATGGCGGCCATCTTCATCGCCACCCTCTTCACCTCCATCTCCTCCACCACCCCGCTGCTGGCCCTGATGCTGGGTCTCGCCGTCGGCATCGACTATTCGCTGTTCATCGTGTCGCGACATCAGGATCAGGTCAGAGCGGGAGCCGACCCCGAGGAGTCCGCCGCGCAGGCCACCGGCACGGCCGGTTCCGCCGTGGTGTTCGCCGGCATCACCGTGCTCATCGCCCTCATCGGCCTCGGTTTCGCCGGCGTGCCGTTCCTCACCACGATGGGAATCGCCGCCTCCGGCGCCGTGCTCATCGGAATGTGCCTCGCCATCACCATGACGCCCGCGCTGCTCGGCTTCGTCAAGGGCAAGGTGGCGGGTCGTCCGCCGCGCAAGCCCCGCCCACGCAGCCGCACCTTCTCCGCGCGCTGGGTGCGCCTGGTCACGCGCCACCCCGTCATCACCACGGTCGCCGTGGTGGTCGGACTCGGCGTCGTGGCGATCCCCTCCGGAAGCCTCGCGCTCGCGCTGCCGAATGCCGGAGTCCTCCCGCATTCATCCGAGGCGCGGCAGAGCTACGACCTCGTGGCCGAGAAGTTCGGCCCTGGCTTCAACGGCCCGCTCATCGTCACCGGCACCATCGTCACCTCCACCGATCCGCTGGGCCTGATGGAGGACCTCGCCGACGAGATCCGCGATCTCCCCGGCGTCAAGGCGGTCCCGCTGGCCACGCCGAACATGACGGCGGACACCGGCATCGTGCAAGTCATCCCGACGACGGCACCCGACGATCCCGTCACCGCCGACCTGGTGCGCGAGCTGCGCTCGCACCACGACGAGTGGAAGGACACGTACGGCATCGACGTGTCGGTGACCGGGTTCACGGCCGTAGCCATCGACATCTCCGACAAGCTGGGCGCGGCGCTCCTGCCCTTCGGCGTGTTCGTGGTGGGTCTGTCGTTCATCCTGCTGATGATCGTGTTCCGCTCCATCTGGGTGCCGCTGAAGGCCACCGTGGGCTATCTGCTGAGCGTTCTCGCCGCGTTCGGCGTGGTCAGCGCGGTCTTCGAGTGGGGATGGCTGGCCGATGCCCTCCACGTGGCGAAGGTCGGCCCCGTGATCTCCTTCATGCCCATCGTCCTGATGGGGGTGCTCTTCGGTCTGGCAATGGATTACGAGGTGTTCCTGGTCTCCCGTATGCGCGAGGACTTCGTGCACGCCACCCGGTTCCGCCGGGCGGATCGCGCCATTGCCATCGCCTCCGTTCGCAGCGGGTTCTCCGCCTCGGCGCGCGTGGTGACCGCGGCCGCACTGATCATGTTCGCGGTGTTCGTGGCCTTCGTCCCCGAGGGCGACTCGTCGATCAAGCCCATCGCTCTCGGCCTCGCGGTCGGTATCGCGGTGGACGCCTTCCTCATCCGCATGACCCTGACCCCGGCCATCATGGCGCTGCTCGGCGACAAGGCGTGGTGGTTCCCGCGCTGCCTCGACCGGCTGCTTCCCCACTTCGACATCGAGGGCGAGGCGGTCGTCCGGGAGAAGGAGCTCGAGCAGTGGCCGTCGCCCGATTCCACCGCGGTGATCGCCGCGCAGGATCTCGCCGTGCGCGACGAGGATGCGGAGCTCTACTCCGGTGTCAGCTTCCAGGTGGAGGCGGATGACACTCTCCTCGTGAGCGGGGCGGGCGACCGTGCCGTGCTGCTGACGATCGCGGGCCGTCTGGCTCCGACGGACGGGATCGTGAAGGTGCTCGGGCGCCTGCTTCCGGCCCGCGGATCGTGGGTGCGCTCCAACGTGGGCGTCGCGCTCCTCGCCGATGCCGCCGATCCGCTGCGCGCACTGCGCGCGGCCTTCTCCGGCGGCACGCGCCTGGTGGTGATCGACGGCCTGGACGCCCTCTCCGCCGCCGCCCGTGAGCAGGCGGCCGCGACGATCCGCGACGCGGGGCTGCGCGCCGCACGCGCCGGTCATTCCCTCACCCTCGCCGCCTCCGGCGGCCAGTACCCCGCCGCCGTCGCCGACGTGCTCCTGCGGGCAGACCGGTCCCGCCCGGTCACCGTCGAACTCGCATCCGTCCGCTCCACCCGTGAGGTGATCGCATGACCCTTCCCATCGAACGAGCCGCCACCCGGCGCCGGGTCACCTGGCTGACCGTCATCGGGGTGATCCTGCTCCCGGTCCTCATCGGCGGTGTTCTCGTCGCCGCGCTGTGGAACCCGACCGAGAGGCTCGACAACATCCGTGCCGCGATCGTGAACGAGGACTCCCCCGTCACGCTCAACGGGCAGACCGTGCCGCTGGGGCGCCAGCTCACCGCCGGGCTGGTGGAGGGATCCGACGACGTCGACAGCAACATCGACTGGGTGATCTCCAACGCGGACGACGCGAAGTCCGGCCTCGCAGACGGCACCTACGACGCCGCGATCACCATCCCGGAGAACTTCTCGGCCGCCGCCACCTCCACCGCGGGCGACAACCCAGAGCAGGCGAAGATCGAGGTGACCACGTCGCCGGACGCCAAGGTGTTCGATGCCACCATCACCAACCAGATCGCCACGATCGCCTCCGGCAGCATGGGCGAGATGCTCTCGAAGAACTACCTCGAGAACGTGCTCCTGGGCTTCACCACACTGAACGAACAGCTGGGCACGGCGGCGGACGGCGCCACCGAGCTCGCCGACGGAACGCGGCAGAGCGCGGACGGCACCCGGCAGCTGGCCGACGGAGCGACCACGCTCGCGGACGGCATCGGGCAGCTGGACAGCGGTGCGCAGCAACTCTCGAGCGGAGCGGCGACCGCGGCGGACGGCACCCATCAGCTCGCCGACGGCGCCGGTCAGCTCGCCTCCGGCCTCAACCAGCTCGCCCCGGGTGCCACCCAGCTCGCCGATGGCGCCGCGGCGTCCGCGACGGGCGCGCAGGGACTTGCACAGGGCGCCGGTCAGCTCACCGAGGGTCTCAGCGCCCTGGCGCCGGGTGCCCGCGGCATCGCCACGGGCGCATCCGACCTCTCGGGTGGCGTGAAGACGTACACCGACGGGGTGTCGGCTGTGCTCGGCGCGCTTCCCCAGATCTCCGCCGGAGCCGGACAGCTGCGGGACGGCATCGGGACGCTGGCGGACGAGATCCGCGCCAACGCGGAGACCATGCGCTCCTCCGCGCTGCTTCCCGACGAGCTGCTGACCAACGCCAGCGATGCGGCCGCCACGACGGCGTCCGTCGCGACGCAGATCGGCGACGCCGCCCAGACGCTGGGCGCCGCGGCGCAGTCGTGCGCTGTGGCGCACGGGCAGACCGATGCCTCGTGCATCGCCCTCGCGCAGCAGGCGCAGGCGCTCGGTGCACTCGCCACCGGAGACGCGACCACGGCCGCAACGCAGGCAGGCACCGCCTCGGCGTACGCCCAGGGCACGGCGCAGGCTCTGCCGGGGACCATCGCGGACCAGCTCGTCGCGCTCGGTGACGCGATCGACACGACGCCCGGCCCCGACGGCTCACCCAACCTCGCTCAGGGGGCCACCGCACTCGCCTCGGGCATCGACACCCTCATCACCCAGGCGACACCGCTCGACCAGGGCGGCAAGGAACTGGCCGCAGGCGCCGCGGCCCTCGCGTCGGGCGCCGCCTCGGTGGCCGATGGCGTGGACGCGACCGCGACCGGTGCTTCCTCGCTCGCCTCGGGCTCATCCCAGCTGGCGTCCGGCATTCAGCAGCTCTCCGACGGCGCCTCAGGGCTGTCCCTCGGTCTCGGGCAGACGCAGATAGGCGCAGGTTCCCTCGCCTCCGGCACCAGCGCGCTGGCCGACGGAGCTGACCAGCTGGCGTCCGGCGCCTCCGCGCTGAGCGACGGCGTCGGGCAGACGGCGGACGGCGCAACCACGCTGGCAGAAGGAACCACCACGCTCGCCGACGGCAGCACGAAGCTGGCGGACGGCAGTGCCGGCCTGGCGGACGGGCTCCAGGACGCCGTGAAGCAGATCCCGAGCTACAGCGAACAGCAGCGCACGGATCTGGCCACCGTGGTGGCGAACCCGGTGGTCACCGAGGGCACCGGCTCGAACATGTTCGGAGACTCCGCCATCCCGCTGCTGGCCGTTTTCGCGCTCTGGTTCGGTGGCCTCGCCTCGTACATCGCCATGCAGGCACGCACGGCGCGCACGCTTGCGGAGCGTCGCCCGTCGGTCGTGCTCACCCTCCGGGCGCTGATTCCGGGTGCCCTGATCGGTGCTGTGCAGGGCGTGCTCATCGCCGGCGTGGTCCAGTTCGTCGCGAAGTACGACGTCGGCGAGTGGTTCGCGTTCGCGGGTGTCGCAGCCCTCGCCGGCATCGCCTTCGCCGCCGTCAACCAGGCGCTGGTCGCCCTGTTCGGCGGCGCCGGGCGCTGGATCTCGGCGATCGTCGGCGTCCTGTTCTTCGCCACCGGTGTGGTCTCCACCACCCCCGGATTCCTGGACGCGGTCGCCGGAGTGCTTCCGACGGCACCGGCGTATCAGGGTCTGCTCGCTCTGGTGACGCCCGCGGGCGGCTTCGGCGCCGCTCTGACGGCCCTTGTGATCTGGACGGTGCTGTCCATCGTCGTGACCACCGCGTCCATCGCACGCCGGCGCTTCACGTCGGTTCGGGCGCTGCAGGCCGGAGCCTGATCCGACACAACACAGCGGCCCCGGCGGATCACTCCGCCGGGGCCGCTGTGTTGTGTCAGGTTCCCGGGGTGCCGCGGTCAGCGGCCGAGGGCCGCCAGCACGTCGGTGAGCGCCGAGGCATCGCCGACGTTGCCTGGCACCACGACATACAGCCGCGGGTCCCCCTCGGCGGAGACGAGATCCCAGACCGAGACGCCGGGAATCACCTGGCCGCGCACCTCGGCACGCGTGGCGCCGACGCCCGTGCGCGCCAGCTCTGCGGAGGTGATCCCGCCCTTCGCAACGACGGCTTCCACCTCCGGGACGAGAGCGCGGACGGCGACGGTGAGCGCCTGCATGACGAGCTCGCCGTGACGCAACGTGTTGTGCTCAGGACGCCGGTGTCGCTCGGTGGACACGACCGCGAGGCCGCCCTGCGCGAGCTGCTCTCGGGCGCGATCGGCCGCGGCGAGTCCCGCTGCCACCGGATCGGCGAAGGCGTCCGCCGTGGGGATGACGACGGCGAGACCGTGGATGGCCGCGACGGCGTCGAGCTGTGCGGTCGCGCCCGCGGTGTGGGAACCGCAGGCCAGCAGGGTCGGCACCGGCAACGGGATCAGTGGACGAGGGAGTAATCCGTCGCTCTCGACGCCCGCGAGCGCGGCGGCCAGCGGCGAGGCGCTGCGGACCACCACCGAGCGGCCGGCACGGCGCACCACGGCGATGGCCCGGGCGATCTCGCGGATGTCGTCGTCAGTGAGGGCGTCGGGTAGCACCACGGCGCCGGCCGGAGCCGTGGCGATGGCGGAGGCCACGCCACCGGCGCGCACCGTCTCCAGATCCACGAGCACGGAGGGACGTCCGGACTTCTCGGCAACGTAGTCGGCGAGCACCCCGGACGAGAATGGGAACACCGGATCATCGGCGTACTCCGTCTCATGCGCGGGCAGGTCCTGATCGCCGATGCGCACCCGATGGACACCGTCCAGCGTGGTGCGGCCACCCGCGGGGAAAGCCGGGCTGAACACGATGACAGCGTCCTCGTCGAGGAACTGCTCGGTCTCCGCGAAGACGTGCCCGCGCAGCGTCGAGTCTCCGCGCAGGACGAACTGCAGGTCCTCACCGAGGCTTGCTGCGGCGCTCCTGGCCGCGTCGCGAACGTCCGACACCAGTGCGATCGCGGCTTCCTCGTCAATCGCACGGGAGTTCGTCTGCACGTACACGCTGTCCGCCCGGGAGAGCGCCTCGCGCAGCAGGTCCGCGTCGTACTGCAGGAGCACGGTCACCCCGGACGCCGACTGGGTCCCGGTCGGGTCGTCGTCCAGCACCACGGTCTTCATGATCCGCTCCTCTCGCGATAGGTCTCGATCACGCTGGAGTCGTCGCGGCCGCGCAGGCCCGCGGCATCCGCGCGGAGGAATCTCTCACGGGCAGCGGCCAGCACGGGCAGCGAGATGCCGGCGGCATCGGCCGCATCGGCGACGAGTCCGGTGTCTTTCACGAAGATGCCGATCTGGCTGAGCACCGGGGCATCCTCCCCCTGCAGCATGCGCGGTCCACGATCGGCGAGCATGAACGACGCAGCCGCACCCCCGCCCACGACGTCGAGCACGAAAGCGGGGTCCAGTCCCAGCCGTTCCGCCAGGGCCAGTGCTTCGGCGGCGGCGACGATATGAACCGCGCAGAGGTGTTGATTCACCACCTTGACCGCCTGCCCGTCCCCGATAGCGGCCCCGACCACGCGCACGGCGCCCATGGCATCCAGGACCGGCGCGACGGCCGCGATGTGCTCGCTCTCGCCCGCAACGAAGAGGAAGAGCTCGCCCGTGGCCGCGCGCGCCACGCCACCGCTCACCGGCGCATCCACGACCCGCGCACCGGCACCGGCCAGCCGCTCGGCCTGCGCGCGGACGGCGTCGGGACCGACCGTGGACATGACGATCCAGTGCGATCCCGTGATCTCTGCTCCGGCGAGGGCCGCATCCACCACGGCGGCGAGCTGCTCAGCGGTTGCCACCATGACGACGGCGACATCGACGACGCCGGCGTCCGCGATGGAGGCCACGGCACGCAAGCCCGCCGCTGCCGCACGCTCTCGTCCTTCCGGTGACGCTTCGACGCCGACGACGTCGAAGCCGGCTCGGGCGATGCTGCGGGCCATCGGCAGCCCGATGGCTCCGAGGCCGATGAAGACGGTCTTCGATGACATGCGTTCCTCCTGTCGAAGAGTACGGGGCGCGTACCATCCGGTACGCGCCCCGTCGGGTCAGTGACCTGGTGCCCGATCCGTGACGAGCAGGGCGTCGGCCTTCGCGCTGAAGAAGCGCGTCGCCCACATCATGACGGCAGCCACGAAGGCGAACACACCCAGCGAGACCACACCCCAGGCACCGCTCTCGGTCGGCACCGCGTCGTTGATGCCGGTGCGCATGATGGGCGCCACGAAGCCGCCCAGATTGCCGAGCGAGTTGATCAGGCCGATGCCGGCGGCTGCGGCCGCCCCCGTGAGGAACGAGGTCGGGAACGACCACGTGATGGGCCCGGTCGACAGGAATGCCGCGACAGCGACCGTGATGGCTGCGATGCCCAGCAGCCCCTGACCGTTGGCCCCGGCCCAGGCGGACACGAGGATCGCGAGACCGGTGATGAGGAAGAACAGCGCACCCCAGGTGCGGCGCCGCTTGACGGTCGTGGCGTGCTTTCCCACGTAGTAGCAGGCGAACAGGCCCACTGCCCACGGGATGGCGGAAACGAGACCCACCTGCCAGCCGACGGACTGCCCGATGAGGCTGGACACCTGCTGTGGCAGGTAGAACGTCGTGCCGTACACCGCGATCTGCAGGCAGAAGTAGATCGCCGTGAAGTACCACACCTTCCAGCTGATGAGCGCGGCGCCGATCCCGCGCGGACCGTCGGACTCCTTCACCGAGTCCTCGTGATCCATGACCTCCTTCATCGCGGCCTTCTCATCGTCATTGAGGAACTTCGCCTTCTGGGGCGAGTCGACGAGGAAGAAGAACGACGCGATTCCGGCGGCGACCGCCATCATGCCCTCGACGAAGAACATCACCTGCCATCCGGCCCAGGGCGTGACCTGGTCACCGAAGCTGATGAGTCCGCCCGACAGCGGTGCGCCCAGCATCTGTGAGAACGGCTGAGCGAGGTAGAACAGCGCGAACATCTGGACGCGGCGCTTGTTCGGGAACCACTGGGCCAGGAACATGATGACGCCGGGGAACAGTCCCGCTTCCGTCACGCCCAGGAGGAAGCGCAGGATGATGAACATCGTCTCGCCGTTCACAAAGGCGAACGCCGCAGCGACGATACCCCACGTGATGGCGATGCGAGCCAGCCAGAAGCGGGCACCGAACTTGTCCAGCAGCAGATTCGAGGGGATCTCGAACAGCGCGTAGCCGATGAAGAAGATGCCGGCACCCAGCGCATAGGCGCCCGCGGTGATGTTGCGGTCGACCTCGAGGGCGGCCTCGGCGAAGCCCACATTCGTGCGATCGAGGAACGCGACGAAGTAGAGGATGATCAGCATCGGCATGAGGCGGAAGGTCGCCTTGCGGATACCGCTGGTCAGATGCGGGCTGGACAAAAGGTCCTGCGCCACGGTGACATTGGCCCGCGTGGCGGGACCGAACTCCGAATGGGACACGAACTCTCCTTTGAGTGGTTATCGAATGGGGGTCAGCCGCCCAGGGACGGGACGATCAGCACGAGGCCGATGACCACGCAGATCACCCCGACCGCGAGGAAGGCGATACGGCTCTTGGACCAGGATCCGGACATGTGCGCGAACCTCAGTGCATGTAGAGGCCACCGTCGACGTTCAGGGTCTGGCCCGTCACGAATCCGGCGTCCTCGCTGATGAGGTAGGCGACAGCGGCGGCGATGTCGGTGGGAGTGCCGATACGCGGCAGGACACCGTCGGCGGCCATGGCGGCCTTGCGCTCGTCCGTGAGGGTACCGCCCATGATGTCGGTGTCGATGGGGCCGGGCGAGATCACGTTGGCCGTCACGCCGAGCGGTCCGAGCTCTCGGGCGATGGAGCGCATGAGGCCGATGACGCCCGCCTTCGATGCCGAGTACGGGGTCTTGGAGAACGTTCCGCCACCACGCTGGGCGGAGACGGAGGAGATGCCGACGAGGCGGCCCACCCCGTTCTCCGCAAGCGTGCGCGCCACGCGCTGGGTCACCCAGTGCACGCCTTCAAGGTTGATGGACTGCACGCGGTGCCACTCCTCCGGGGTGACCTCCAGGTACGGGATCGGGGACGAGACGCCCGCGAAGTTGACGAGTGCGACGGTCTGGGGCAGCTCGGCCTCCAGCGCGTCGACGGCCGCGACCGCCTGCTCGCGATCGGCGACGTTCGCGCCGACGCCCGCGGCACGGACGCCGTGGGCTTCGGCGACCTCGGCGGCGGTGCGTGCGGCGGCGTCACCGTCGACGTCGATGATGCCGACGTTCCACCCGCGCTCGGCGAGGTAGAACGCGGTGGCGCGGCCGATGCCGCGGGGGCTGGCGGCGCCCGTCAGGATGACGGTGCGCTCGGTGGGAAATGCAGTGGCCATGTCGTTCTCCTTAGTTCTGGGCGGAGTGGATCGGGGCGGGGCCGAGTTCGTCGACGAGCTTCTTCATCGCGACGTAGGCCTTGTTGCGGTACGCCACGAGCTCCGGGGTGCGGTCGGCCGGGACGTCGAGGAAGCCTGCGCCCGACTTGGTGCCGAGCTTTCCGGCGGACACCAGGGCATCGAGGATCGGCGGGGTGGCGAAGCGCTCGGGGAACTCGGTCTGCAACGAGGCGTAGCAGAACGCGTACACGTCCAGCCCGGCCATGTCGGCGATGGCGAACGGGCCGAAGAACGGCAACCGGAAACCGAAGGTGGTGCGGACGATCGTGTCGATGTCCTCCGGCGTGGCCACGCCCTCCTCCACCAGCTGCGTGGCCTCGTGGAACAGCGCGTACTGCAGGCGGTTGAGGACGAAACCGGTGGCGTCCTTCACCCGGGCGGTCTCCTTGCCGGTCGCGGCGACGATCGCCTCCACCGTCGGGAGGACGGCCTCGTCGGTTCCCGCGTGCGGGATGAGCTCGACGCCGGGGATGAAGGGCGCCGGGTTGGAGAAGTGCACGCCCAGGAAGCGCTCCGGGTTGCTGACCGCTTCGGACAGGCGGCCAATGAGGATCGTGGAGGTGTTGCTGCCGATGATGGCGTCCGGGGATGCGGCCGCCGAGATCCGTCGCAGCGTCGCGTGCTTGATCTCGATCTTCTCGGGCACGGCCTCCTCGATGAAGGTGGCCCCGGCGACGGCGTCTTCGATGGTGGCGGCCGTGAGGCGCTCGGCGATCACGGCAGCGGCGTCGGCGGGGAAGAGCCCGTCGGCCGCGAACTGCTCCGCCTCGGCGATGAGGCGATCGCGGTTCTTCTGCGCGATGTCGATGTCGACGTCGGCGATGCGCACGTCGGCGCCCGAGAGCGCGAGCGACTGCGCGATGCCGCCGCCCATGTAGCCGCTGCCGATCACTGCATAGACGGGACGCTGTTCGGTCATGTCGTTCTCCTTGTCGATCAACGGGTCAGGCCTCTGCCACGTCGGGCAGCAGGGTTCGCAGGTAGTCGCGGTTGGTGGCGCACACGCCGAGGCTGTCTCCGCCGTACTGCTCCATGAGGAACGGGCCGCGGAAGCCGATCTCGACGGCGCGGGCCACCATCGCGCGGTAGTTGATGAGACCGAGCTCCATGCTCGTGGGCACCGCCGTCTGCCAGCTGCCGTCCCCCGCCTCGTCACGGATGTAGTTCTTCACGTGCCAGTAGTTGGCGTACGGGAGGGTCTTCTCGTGCATCTCACGCCAGTCCTCGATCGGACGGTGCAGACGCACGAGGTTTCCGATGTCGGGGTTGAGGCCCACGTTGTCGAGGCCGATCTCCTCGATCAGGCGCACGGCGCTGTCCGCGGTGCCGAGGTACGTGTCCTCGTACATCTCCAGCGCCATCGGCAGACCGACAGATGCCGCGTGCTCACCGAGCTCCCGCAGGCGCCGGACGGCCAGGGCGCGCGTCTCTGCGTCGTCGGGGTCGACCGGTCCCGGCGCCGTCCAGAACCACAGCGCCTTGCGCTGCGCCTCGCTGAACGGCTGGTGCAGACCGGTGGAGAACACGCTCATGCCGAGTTCGGCGGCGGCATCGATCGCCCGGTGGGCATAGGCGAGGTTCTGCTCGCCCTTGCCCGGCTCGATCACACTCTGACGCTGCACGTGCACCGAGATCAGCTCGACGCCGTGCGCGGTGGCGATCTGCTTCAGCTCCGCTCGGCGTGCCGGGTCCAGCTCGGAGGGCCGGATGTGGCTGTCGGCGATCTCGACGGCGGTGAAACCGAGGCGCTCGATCTGCCCGAAGACGCCGTCCCAGGTCTCGGCGGTCGCATCGTGCAGGCGAGTGCCGTCCGCGGCGACGGGAGCGAATCCGTGCATGCAGACGGCGATCGGCCAGTTCTGACTGGTGAGGGGGTGCGACGTTGCGGTCATGACGACTCCGTTGACGTGATGGCGAACCGGTCTCGGCTCTTCGTAGATCCTATAGGAAATAGGTGATGCGTCAACCCCTCACCTCGGAGACGAGAAATGCGCACGGCCTCGAACGAGACCGTGCGCATGTCGATGGTGGGATCAGACCTGCTCGAGATCGAGGGAACGGGCCCGCACCTGCTCGATGTGGTGCTGCATGAGACGTTCGGGCGCATCCGGGTCCTCCCCCGCGAAGGCGTCGGCGATCGCCTCGTGCTCGGCGATCGCCTCGCGCACGTCGGTGACCCCGTGCAGCACGGACTGCCGCATGCGGTGCAACTGCGCACCGAGTGACTCGGACATGTCGCTGAGGTAGCGGTTGCCGCAGTGATCGAACACCACGCGATGAAAGGCCGCATCGGCGGCGAAGTAGGCGGTGGTGAGCTCCACGTCGGTGTCTCCCGCGCGCAGCGACGTGATCACGCGCTCACCGATACGGCGATGCGCTTCCTCCGCCGCCCGCAGCTCCGCGAGCATCGCCGGGCTCGCCGGGGTCGCGAGGCGAGCGGCACGGGACTCCAGCATGATTCGCGCGTCGAACAGCTCACGCAGCTGTTCGACGCCCAGCGGCGGTGCGACCCGATAGCCCTTCAGCGCCTCGCGGGTCACCAGTCCGGTGCGCTCCAGCTGCACCATCGCCTCACGCACGGGCGTGGGTGAGACATCCAGCTGACGCGCGATGGTGTCGATCGACAGGCGCGCACCCGGGGCCGCCTCGCCGCTCAGCAACAGACGCAGGATGCGGTCGTACACGTGATCGCGCAGCCCTCGACGCTCGATCGTCGAGTCCAGTCCGCGCAGACCGCCATCGCCTGCTGACACCATCCGTACCTCCCAGAGCCGGGCGCGATCACGCCGTCAGCGCGCCCACTTCATCGAGGATGTCACGAACTGCGCCCGCTTCGTGCGCGAATCGGCCGAGGAAGAGCCCGTCGACGCTGTCCGCGATCCTCGTGAGCAGCCCGGGTCCGGCACTGCCCCCGTAGATGACCGCGCCGCGGCGCTCCCCCTCGCGCAGGTGGGCGCGCAGCCGTGTGCACACCCTGCGGATGTGATCGTCTGACGCGGGCGCGGGCGCACCGATCGCCCAGAGCGGCTCATAGGCGATGACGATCTCCCCGTGTGCGCCTGCGTCATCGGCAGCGGCGAGCGCACTGCGGATCTGGGCGATGCAGACATCGGCGGCGGCTTCGGCATCCACCCGTTCGGACTCACCCACGCACACGATGGGCACCAGACCGTTCCGCAGCGCGGCGTGGGTCTTGGCTGCGACGACCGCGTCGGTGTCTCCGAACATCCGGCGCCGCTCCGCGTGTCCCACCTCCACGAACCGGCACCCGAGCTCTGCCAGCACCGCGGCCGACACCTCACCCGTGAACGCGCCGGAGTCCTCGGTGGCGACGTCTTGCGCTCCCACCAGAAGATCACCCGCACGTTCGAGGGCAGCCGGAATGGAGGGGTACTGCGGAATCACGAAGGCCGTCACGGCGTCTGCTGCCGGATGACCCGCGACGATGGTGGCGACATCCGACACCCACTCCAGCGTGCGCGCGTGGGAGAAGTACATCTTCAGACTCGCCCCGATGAGCATCGCGGATCAGCGGCCTTCGTAGGCGCAGATCTCCCGCACCTTGTCCGCGGACGCGCTCTGCGGGTCGAAGGTGTAGGTCAGCCACTCGGCGGCCAGCCGTCGCGCCAGCTCGATGCCGATAACGCGCTGGCCCATGCACAGGACCTGAGCATCGTTGGAGAGCACGGATCGCTCGACGGAGAACGAATCGTGGGCGGTGACAGCCCGGATCCCGGCGACTTTGTTCGCCGCGATGGCGACGCCGAGGCCGGTGCCGCAGATCAGGATCGCGCGATCCGCGTCCCCGGCCGCGACCCGCTCGGCCGCCGTCGTCGCGATCGTCGGGTAGTTGGTGTGGCCGTCGGCGTCCACGCCCACGTCCACCACCTCCGACACCAGTGGGTTGTTCAGCAGGTCGGCCTTGATGCGTTCCTTGTAGTCGAAGCCGGCGTCATCGCAGCCGATCACGAGTCGAAGTGCCATGTCAGTTCTCTCCCTTGAGGATGTCGAGGACGGTGTGGGTGATGAGCGCGAAGGAAACTGCGCCGGGGTCAGGAGTGCCGAGGCTCTTGTCGCCGTGCGAGCGGGCGCGGCCGAGGCGTGCGGTCAGATGGGCGGTCGCCTGCGCCGCTTCCTGTGCAGTGCGAGTGGCCTCCTCCCACGCCGGGACGAGGTCCGCGCCGGCGGAGAGCTGCTGGGCGAGGGCATCCGCGAACGGAACGATGGCGTCGATCATCGTCTTGTCGCCGACCGTGGCCTTGCCGAAGGACATGACTGCGTCCTTCATGCGTCCGACACCGGCCCCGACCTCGGACGCCCCGACCGGGGCTTCGTCGCCCAGCGACGCGCCGAGCGCAACGAGCATCTCCCCCCAGATCGCGCCGGAGGTCCCGCCTCCCTTGTCCGCCCAGGCATCGCCTGCGTGCTGCAGCAGCGTGCGCGCCCCGGCGCCGCCGGCCAGCGCTTCTGCGGCGGCCGCCGCTGCGGCGCGGCTGCCGCGCTGCATGCCGATGCCGTGGTCCCCGTCGCCGGCGACCCGGTCGATCCGGCCGAGCTCCTCCGCTTCCGCATCCAGCATGGCGGCCATGGCTTCGAGGGCGGTGGCGATGGTCACGGCAGCGGCGCGCGATGCGTCCGATGCCGACGGGATGACGAACTCCTCGGTGAGTTCCTCGATCTCGTCCACCACGACGCGATCGGCCACGGCGCCGCGACGGAAGGCCGGAGTGTCGCAGGCGGCGAGCCACAGGCGCTCGAGCTCGTCGTCGAGCCAGAGCAGCGTGAGCGAGGCGCCCGCCATGTCGAAGCTGGTGCAGAACTCACCCACCTCCGGCGAGACGACGGTGACCCCGGCCTGGGCAAGAAGGCGGTCGATCGCCGCGTAGACGACATACAGCTCCTCGTACTTCACGCTGCCGAGCCCGTTGAGGATCGGAACCACGCGTGCGGTGGCGAGATCGACGCCGTCGGGCACCTCCGCCAGCAGGGAGGAGACGAACAGCTCCGCCAGACCGTCGGCCGTGGGGATGTCGACCTCGTCGATGCCCGGCTCGCCGTGGATGCCGAGCCCCACGGCCATCCGCCCCTCAGGAACGGTGAACAGCGGCTCGTCGGCGCCCGGAAGGGTGCATCCGCCGAACGCGACACCCAGGGACCGGGTCCGCTCATTGGCGAGGGCGGCGACGCGCTCCACACCGTCGAGGTCCTGTCCCTCCTCCGCAGCAGCGCCGGCCACCTTGAACACCACCAGATCCCCGGCGATGCCGCGGCGCTTGCCCCGTTCCGTGATCGGTGCGCTGGAGATGTCATCCGTGACGGTGACCGTGCGACAGTCGATGCCGGCGGCCCGCAGCCGTTCCTGCGCCTGCGTGAAGTGCAGCACATCGCCCGCGTAGTTCCCGTAGCTGAGGAGCACGCCGCGTCCCTCGTGCGCAGCGGTGGCCACCGAATGCACCTGGTGCGCCGAGGGGGAGGCGAAGAGGTTGCCCATCACGGCGCCGTGCGCGAGCCCGGGACCGACCAGTCCGGCGAACGCCGGGTAGTGCCCGCTGCCGCCGCCGATGACGACGGACACCGTGGGCTCGGCACCCCGCGTGGAGCGAACCACTCCCCCGGTGACGGGACGAACCCAGCGGCGGGATGCCGCCACGAACCCGGCAGCCGAATCGGCCGCGAAGTCATCCGGATCATTGAACAGGCGCGTCATTGCGATCTCCTCCACGTGAGAGCGGGCGGTGCCCCGCACCTCAGCATCCTATAGGAAATTGGATAGAGGAAGCTAGTGAGTCCGCGGATCGCGGCGGCGGCGGCCCAGGAGCGTGCCCAACAGAGCACGATGTCGGCAAACGAGGACGTTGTCGTCAAAAGAGGACGATGTCGCCAAACGAGGACCACTCCGGCCGAATCATCCTCTTTTGGCAACAATGTCCTTCGTTGGTGACAACGCTCGCGACGCGCCACCGCACGAGGCCCGGCACGTTCAACCCCCGGACCGAACCACCGACAGCCCCGCTCACCAAACATGCACATGGGGCGCAGACACGTCCCCAACAGAGGACCATGTCGCCAAACGAGGACGATGCCGCCAAACGAGGACCACTCCCGCCGAAACATCCTCTTTTGGCGACACTGTCCTTCGTTGGTGACAGCCTTACGAGCCCGCACGGCTATCGCATGCTCATCAACCGCCACACGGCAGACGTGTACCCGCCACACCAGTACCGCCACCACCACACTGGTGCCGCCCGCAAAAGAAACCCGCGCCACCAGCCCCAGAAACAGCAAAACCCCGCTCGCGCGGGGTTTTGCTGGGCCTGGACTCAGCTCAGGCCGGAGTAAGCGTGCAGTCCCTTGAAGAAGACGTTGACGATGGTGAAGTTGAACAGCACCGCAGCGAAGCCCACGATCGACAGCCAGGCGGAGCGGGCGCCACGCCAGCCGCGGGTGGCGCGCGCGTGGATGTAGCCGGCGTACAGCACCCAGATCACGAAGGTCCAGACCTCCTTGGTGTCAAAGCCCCAGTACCGCCCCCAGGCGTCATTGGCCCAGATGGAACCGGCGATCAGGGTGAAGGTCCACAGGATGAAGCCGACGATCGTGAAGCGGTAGGCGAGACCCTCCAGACGCGTGGCGTCAGGGATCGTGTCCAGGAAGGATCGCTTGACCGGGGCCGCGGCGGACGCGGCGATCTTCGCCGCACGACGCGACTGCATCAGCTGAAGGATCGACAGGCCGCAGGCGAGAGCGAAGAACGCGCAGGCGAGGGTCGCCACGAACACGTGGATCACGAGCCACACGGACTTCAGCGGGTCGGCGAGCGGGACCACCTTCACATAGAAGCTGAGCGTCGCACCGGCGAGGAACAGCACCACGATGAGCGAGATGAACGAGCCGAGGTAGCGCAAGTCGTAGAAGAACAGCACGACCAGGTACACGAGCGACACCAGGAACGTGCCGGTCATGGCGAACTCGTAGAGGTTCGACCACGGCACGTGACCGATGGCCAGACCACGCAGGATGATGCCCGCGAAGTGGAACAGCAGGCCGAGCCACATCACACTCGTGGCGATGCGCGCGTAAAGGTTCCGCTTGCCCCCTGCAGGACCGGAGGCCGCGGGGATGCTGGCGCCGCCACCGGTGACCGGATTGGTCCCGTCCGCCCCCACCAGGACCTTCTCCCGTACGGTCACGGCCGCATCGACACGGTCCGCAGCCTGCTGGGCGCGGCGCGCGATGTCGAAGGCGTAGATGAGGAGGGCGAGCGCGTAGAGCGCGATCGCTGTCCAGATCGACAGAAGGGAGAACTGCTCGAAATCGGACGCGGACATGGGCTCAGTCTACTTTCTGACCGGAATCGGACGGCTGGGGGGATTCGGCGAGCGCCGCCTGATGCTTGTCCGCGATCGCTTCTACGGACGCGGCGAGCTGGGGGTCCTCACCACGAGCCAGGCCCGCGTACTCCAGGGTGACGCGCTCCCCCTTCGGGGTCGCCTTCACCCAGACGCGCCGGCGCGGGATGAACAGCGCAAGCAGCAGGCCGAGCAGCGCCAGCACGGCGAAGATGAGCACGAAGATCGATGTCGGGTCGTGGTGCATCTGCAAGGAGACGTATCGGGGGACGGAGTGCTCGTACTGGGTGCTGTGATCCGCGGCGGGCGAGAGCTGCGCCTTCGGATCCAGATTGTCGAAGGTGACGGTGCCCCAGCCGTTCGGCAGATCGACGGTCTCACCCGGCTTCATGATCAGCGGCGGGAAGTCCGCCTTGGGGCCGGCGATGTTGCGCATGCTGGACACGTCCAGCGTGTAGACGTTCACCGGGGTGCCGTCGTTGATCCCGAGGTCGCCGGCGTACACGTTCAGCGAGAGCGTCGGCATGATCAGATCCGGATACACCGAGGTGAGGGCACCGGTGTCGAGGGTTCCCACCGTGGGATAGAAGAAGCCCTGCAGCCCCACCTGCTCGGGCAGGCCGTCGGTGATCTTCACCACGCCGCCGGAGAGCATCGTGCTGTTCTCCTGCGGGACGAACGGAACCGCCTGGCTGAAGATCTCCTCGCCGTCCGCGTTTCGCACCGTGATGTGGGGCGCGTAGCCGTTTCCGAGGAGGTACACCCGGTCTCCCCACAGGCTGAGCGGGTGGTTGACGCGCACCGTCTGCTTCTCCTTGTGACCGTCGCCGGGTGCGGTGATGGTGAGGTTGGCAGCGAAGTCGCCGGCCTGTCCCGGAGAGTTGCTGTCGGGAAGCTGGTAGGTCACATCGAACGAGTCGAGTGTCATCCCGTACGGGACGAGGGCCTCATCGCTGACGAAGCGGCCCTTGTTCATCGAGGAGTAGTCCACGAGCTGGTTGACGAAGGTGGTGCCCTCGACGATGACCGTCTGGCCGGTGTAGGAGAACCCGCCACCCATGCCGACGGAGATCAGCACGCCCACGAGCGATACGTGGAAGAGCAGGTTGCCGGTCTCACGCCAGTAGCCGCGCTCCGCGGAGACCGAGAATGCACCGCGTCCGTCGTAGCGCTCGACCCGGTAGCCCGCCGCACGCAGCTGGCTGGAGGCCACCTCCACGGCGTGCTCGGCCTCCGCGGCCGCATCGCCCGGCACCTCGAAGACGTCCTCGCGATGATCGGCAAGGCGCGACAGACGCGCCGGCGTGCGAGGCGGGCGCGAGCGCAGCGCCTTCGCGTGGTGCTTGATCCGCGGGATGATGCAGCCGACGAGCGAGACGAACAACAGCAGGTAGATCGCCGAGAACCACACCGAGGTGTACACGTCGAAGAGCTGGAACCAGTCCGCCACCGGGAACATGTCGGGGTTGTTCGTCTTCCACGCCACGACGCCGTTGGGGTCGGCGCTGCGCTGCGGGAAGATCGAGCCGGGGACGGCTGCGATGGCGAGGATCAGCAGCAGCACCAGCGCGGTGCGCATGCTCGTGAGCAGCCGCCAGGCCCAGCGGAACCAGCCGATGAGACCCAGCGCCGGAGCGTTGACGTCTTCGCGATCGGCGCCGGATGCGCTGTCGATGTAATCCGAAGGGCGAAGCGGGTCGGTGGCGTCGGCCGCGGAGGCCTTCGCGATCCGCGGCTTGCCGCCCGGGCGAGGGTCAGAGGGGGAGGATGACACTGGACATCACTGATCCAAGACGGGTCATGAGCATCGTCCAGACGCCCAGGACCATGAGAAGGCCGACGATGATGAGGAGCACGCCGCCGATGATGTTGACGACGCGGATGTGCTTGCGGATGAACGCCACGGACTTCGAGGCCCACCCCAGACCCAGCGCCAGCAGGATGAACGGGATCCCGAGGCCCAGGGAGTAGGCGATACCGAGGATCGCCGCGCGACCCGGGTCACCGAGTCCCCACGCCACTGACATGATCGTGGCCAGCGTCGGCCCCATGCAGGGTGTCCAGCCGACGCCGAGGGCGATACCCAGCAGCGGCGCTCCGATGAGACCGGTCTTTCCCGAGACATCCATCTTGACCGTGCGCTGCAGGAACGACACCTGACCGATGAAGACGAGGCCCATCAGGATCACGACCACACCGAGGATGCGGGTGATGAGGTCCTGATACTGCATGAAGACGCCACCGAAGAAGCCGCCGAGCACGATCACCACGACGAACACCGCGGTGAAGCCCAGGACGAACAGCAGCACGCCGAAGAGCAGGCGCCCGCGGGAGACAGCACCGCCCTGCTCGCCCGAGCCGCGCGTCACGGTGCCGCCGAGGAAGCCCAGGTAGCCCGGAACCAGCGGCAGCACGCATGGCGACAGGAACGAGATGAGACCGGCGAGCAAGGCCACCGGCAGCGCCGCCCACAGCGCGCCGCTCGCGACCAGGCCGTTCACGAGACCTCCGCGGCCGACGGTGAGCCGGTCACGATTCTTCGGAGAGCTCGGTGACGAAGGTGTTCAGCACGGAGGGGCCGTCGATTGCACCGATGATGCGGGCGGCGACGCGTCCCTCCTTGTCGAGCACGACCGTGTTCGGAGACGCCTGCAGCGGAACCGTCTGGGCGAAGGCGATCTTAGCCGCTCCGTCGCCCGCGTCGATGATGCTGGGGTACGTGACCCCGTAGGTCTTCATGAAGGACTTCGCGGTGTCGGCCTGATCGGCGGTGTTGATGCCGATGAAGCTAACGCCGTTGTCCTTGTGGTCCTGATAGACCTTCTCCAGGTCGGGCGCCTCGACGCGGCAGGGACCGCACGCGGCGTACCAGAAGTTGATCACCACGACGTTTCCGCGAAGATCGGCGCCTGAGACCTCGTCGCCGTCTTGCGTGACGCCTGCGAAATCGACCGGCTTGCCGCGCTCAGCTTCGGGAACCTCGACCCAGCGCCCGTCGCCACCGATGTACCCGGCGTTCTGCCCGTCACGGAACGCCTGAGTAGCGGCGTCGGTGGACGTGCAGGCCGACAGCGAGAAGGTGAGTGCCACGGCCGCGAGTGCGGCGGCGGCGGTGGCGAGCATGCGGCGCCTGGTCATACTGCTCCTACATCGACAGCGGATCCGGTGGATGCCGGCTCGGCATAGCCGACCTCGGTCCACACTCCGTCACGCCGCTCGAACGACGTGACGGAGGAGAGCGCGCAGCGGCGCGTGCTCGGGTTGTGAGCGAGCTTCTCGCCCGCGACGGAGAGGTGGGTGATCCAGATCGGCGCCTGATGCGACACGATGACGGCGTCCGCGTCGTCGGTCTCGTCCCAGAGATCGTCCATGGCGGCGCGCATGCGGGCAGCGATGGAGGCGAACGGCTCTCCCCAGCTGGGCACCGACGGCCGCATCAGGTAGCGCCAGTTGAGGGGGTTGAGCACAGCGAGCCGCATCCGCTTGCCTTCGAAGGCGTTGGTCGGCTCGATGACGCGGTCATCCACCACGGGTGCGAGGCCGAAGCGCGCGGTGAAGGGCTGCGCCGACTCCTTCGTCCGCTGCAGCGGGGAACACACCAGCGCGCCCACCGGGCGGTCGAGGCCGGCCACGTAGTCCGCCGCCTGGCCTGCCATGGCGCGACCTGCCTGGCTCAGCCGATAGCCCGGAAGGCGACCGTAGAGCACGCGCTCGGGGTTGAAAACCTCCCCGTGGCGCACCAGATGGAGACGGGTTGCGGGCACCCTTCAATCTTACTGAGGGCCACCTGGCGACCGGCTGGACGGATGCTGTGCGAGAGGAGCGTCAGCCGCGGCTGCGCACCGACGAGGCTGGATTCAGGCCGCGGGCTCACCGGCCGCACCGCCGGCTCCCCTTCCCGATTCCTTCGGGCCTCTCGGGACCGTTTCGTCCCGCGGGCCCCGTTCAGGCCCAGACGCGGGCGGCCAAGGCACCCGTGTCAATGCTGATCTGGTTCGCATTGGCGAGACGCCCGGTGAGCTCGCGAAGAACGGTGCTCATCGCGGCCTGCGCCGCGCTCCATCGCGCGTGAGCGACTCGGTACGCCTCCCGTGCTTCTCCGTTCCACTGCGACTGCAACAGCGCTGCGGTCGCATCGAGCTGCTCAAGCTCCCGAGCGATCTGCGTGGCTGCAACAGACATCTCGACAACGAGCCCGGCTACGCTCTCATGCTTAACAGAAATCTGCATCTCATCCCCCGACCCCGAGATCGAACTCACGCAACTGATACGGCTGTGCAACAGTGTCGGTGAGGTAGAAGGTCAAGAAGACCACGGCCGCCTCCTCAGCAGTGAACACTTCGTTCGACGAGACGGTGACCTGCGCACGGTCATTGATCCAGATCGTGGTGGGCGGCCCTTTCACCGGCTCCTGTCGTCCCACCGTGAAGAGACGGGCCGTGCCGTCCGAGGTCATCACCCGCGCCTCTACGGTCATCGCTTGCGCGGAGCCGCCCGCCTGAATGAAGGTCTCGCCCATCCGCGTCGGGCTCCGCTCCCCCGCAGGGACACGCCAGATCGAATAGGTGGTTGCTCCCTCTCCATCGAGAGTGCGTAGAGAATTGAGGATGTGATGAGAAACCGTGCCCCCGATGGGATTTAGCTCCCCCGCTAACTCAGCGATCGGTCCCGAGGCGTACCCAACTCGTTCGCCGTATGCGACTGCACACATCTCACTCTTCCTCAATCTCTTCAAGCTATCGTTCCGCGAATCACGCGAACCGCGGTGACGCGAATCTCTTCGCCATTCAGCATGCCGACCGCAGGGTTGTTCAGTAGACCTTCGTCGAATTCACGTTGCACATAGCCTTCTCTAAAATACTTGTCATATTCGCTACCAAACTTGACCTCAACGCCCGTATAGGTGCCGTCTGGATTGCGTATGAGGCCGTCGTAGTAGCGCCCATTCTGAGGTGCGCCAGGATAATCGATACGCACCTTGTCACGTATCACCGTGACATTGAACCTCTCTTCGAGCTTATCCAGGCCGTTCTTCTCCGCCTGCTCATAGTCGCGAGGGGCGCGTCCGGGTCTCGGGATGTGAAATTGCCTTTGTAGTCCCGTCCGTCGCCGCGGTCCATGCCCGGTCGGCGG